>CALOFE010000033.1:0-41868 GCA_942492455.1 uncultured Planctomycetaceae bacterium
GCCCAAGACCAACGCCTCACAGCCTGCGGGGTTCAAATGCCGTTGGGCACACAGCACGGCCGCGGCGGCTGTCGTGTTGGAACCGTTGGAGTCCATCATCACCGAGACTCGTACCGGTCCGAAAAACGTTTTCTGCACCTTGGCCAACACCGCTTCCCCAGCGGACACGTCACTGCCGCCGACAAAAATTGCTGTGCTCTTGAGGTCCTTCGGTCCACGGGTGAACATCGCCCCATGCACGAGTGGTTCGGCATTGTCGACGGTGATGCCGCCATAACTAAACAGCTCCTCGACACCGGAATCAACGGCAACCACGCGGTCAAAGGTACTCGGCTGCGGGTCCGTATCGAGTTGGATCAGAATGCGTTTCATGGTGAATAGCACATGCTTATTGGCGAGTTAAAAATAGGGTGCCACTGGCGGCTTGTCCGCCAGTGCAATACGCGCGGCCAAATGAAACACTGCTGGACAAGCCAGCAGTGGCACACGGTGAATGGTATCAAAACGTCTTTGACCGCGCAATAAAAAAGCGGAGCACCGCGCCAAGGCGATACTCCGCTTCGCAGAGTTTTCCATTTTACGCCGTGACCGCGTTACACACCCGAGAACGGGTGGCTGGCGGAGCCTTTTTTGGCGACCATTTCGTCGGCACTCGGCTCATTTTTCATGGCGCGGGCGATCGATTCCTTGGTGGCGGCGTAGTTGTATTCGTAGATCTTCTTGTCGTCTTCGGCTTCCCAGTGGATGAAGACGCCGCAGACAATCACTAGGTCTTCGCATTGATCCTTAGGAATCACACCTTCTTCGACGCTATCAGCCACGGCTTTGGCGACGGCGTATTGGGCGGGGCCGAACATTTGCACGGCTTGCTTGGCACCCTTGATCGTGACCTTGGTGATCATTACCGTCGAAGGTTTGACGGCCAAGTTCGGTTCGAGCACGGCCAACAAGTTGCTGTGTCCCATCGACTGATCAGCCAATGCGCTGGCAAACGCCGCACCGACCGGACCGGTTTTGTCACCGATCAACAGATCGATATGGGCTACTTCATTTCCTTCGCCGACCAGCGATTCTCCAACGTACATCGACATAAGCTTCTCTCCTAAATTTGACTGTGGCGTCGTATCATCAGTTTCGTACAACTAGAAACAATAATCCTAGCGTGGCGCGCCAATCTTGCGTTCGACAAACGAAAACAGCTGTGGTGACAACCACAATCCGGCGAGACCGGGCTTTCGAAAGAAAGCAAAATCTTCTGCTAACGCAGTGACGACCTGACATGAATCACAAAAAAAGCAGCGTTACTCCGGCATCTATACCAATTCAGACCCCGAAATTCCAGTATCGAAGACCGCCAAACCACACCGATGCCCAAAGAACGCCCCCCGGACAATCCACAGCCGCTGCTGATTTGCGGCGCTAGTACTCGTGCAGCCGCTTTTTCGGCTCTCCGCGCGGGCATCCAGCCGGTCTGTGCGGACCTGTTTGCCGACACCGATCTGGCCCGTGTCGCCACGGTGATTCGCATTCCCCATTACCCCGACGATATCGCCGCTACCGTTGCCCAATTGCCGCCGGCAGATTGGCTCTACACCGGAGCATTGGAAAACTTTCCCCAAACCGTCGCCGACATCGCTGCGCAACGGACGCTGCTCGGCAACAGCCCCGCGACATTAGCCCGCGTGCGCGATCCGCTCGCCTTGTCGCACCACTTGCAGGAACAGGATTTCCCGGTGCTTCAGGTCCGCGCTCATCGAGATCAACCGGAGCCGGATGGAACATGGGTCTGCAAACCGCTCCTCAGCGCCGGCGGCACACGGATCAGACGCTGGAACATCGCTGCCGCAGTTTCGTTGTTACGGCACCCGCCGGTCTATTTTCAACGCCGGGCCGACGGAGAGGCCTATTCCGCACTGTTTATGGCGTTTCCCAACGGAGCGGAACTGATTGGTGTCACGCGGCAATTGGTTGGCGTGGCAGAGTTTCATGCCGCTCCCTTCGCCTATTGCGGTTCGATCGGCCCCACCACGCTGCCGTACGCCGTGGAACGTCAAATCCAAGAGATGGGGCAAACGATTGCGAGGTTTGGACAAATGCGAGGCTTGTTTGGCTGCGATTTTTTATGCGATGGAGCCACCGCCTGGCTGACGGAAGTGAATCCCCGTTACACCGCCTCGGTCGAGGTCTTCGAACGAAGTTGGGATCTCCCCCTGCTGGGTTGGCATTGCCGGGTCTGCCGTACGGACGCGGCTTCTGCTGAAACGGAGAAAGCGTCCCGCGACGATTTTCGCCGACAGATTGCGATGTCCCGCGTTGAACAGACAGGCGTCGCCGCCAAGGCAATTGTTTTCGCCCCGGATGCCTATCTGGTCCCCGACTTGGAAAGCCGTTTCGCCACTCCGCCACTCCCCTGGTTACCCCAAATCGCCGACATCCCAGCACCGGGCAGCACGGTTGAGGCGGGGCATCCTATTTGTACCGTTTTCGCCGACGGGGAAAACGAGGACGATGGTTTCACGCAACTTGTGAACCTCTCGAGAGCGATCAATTAACGAGCGATGCGCCTAAGTCCGGCGGAAATAGCTGATTCCGTTAACATTTCTTGATCATCCGCGCGCCTGTGGTTAAGATCAGACAGTCCGATTTCCCCAATTCTCGCAGAGTTTGATTTCACCCGCATAGGAACCATGTCAAAGTCCACCGACGTCAGGATTCTTGAAGCCCGTTGTACATTCGAATCATTGGACTTCCGCACGCCGCTCAAATTCGGCGGGCGCGTCGTGGAATCGACTGAGTTGATCAATGTCGAGGTCGACGTGGAAAGCCGGGACGGCCGGGTGGCCACCGGGTTCGGCAGCATGCCCTTGGGCAATATCTGGGCTTGGCCCTCCGCTGAGGTCACACCGGATCAATCGGCAGAGGCGATCAAAAAGCTCGCCCAACAAACCGTTGAACTGGCCGAGGCCTATCCCGAGTTCGATCATCCGCTCGACACGATCTACCGCTTGTCCGGCGAATACTCGCACATGGCCGGCAAGATCGTGCAGAAAATGGGCATCACCGGTGAGTTTCCTGAGCTAGCGCAAATGGTCGCCGCCAGCCCCCTCGATGCCGCCTTGCATGATGCCTACGGCCGCGCGTCGGACATGAATAGCTACGACATGCTCTCCGAAGAGTTCATGAACTACGACCTCTCCGAATACCTCGACGAGCAGTTCGAGGGAGAGTATCTGGATCAATACACGCTCCGCACGCCCAAACCCAAGATGCCGCTGTACCATCTCGTGGGCGCTCTCGATCCGCTGACCACGGCCGACGTCACAGAACCGATCGGCGATGATCTGCCGGAAACCCTTGAGGAATGGATCGCCGCCGACGGGTTGACGCACCTGAAAATCAAACTCAACGGCGACGACCTCGATTGGGACGTCGCCCGCGTGGCCGCCATCGATCAAGTTGCAGCGCAGGCGCAAGCAGCACGGGGTTGTAGCGAGTGGTTTTACTCGCTCGACTTCAACGAGAAATGCGCCGACGTGCAATACGTGCTCGATTTCCTGGCCCGTATCCGCGACCAACGGGGCGAAGCTTGGGACCGCGTGCAATACATCGAGCAACCGACGCACCGCGATCTCAAAGCCAATCCCGAAAATCGGATGCACGAAGCGGCCAAACTCAAACCGGTCGTTATCGACGAATCGCTGATCGACTACGATGCCCTGCTCCTCAGCCGCGAACAAGGTTATTCCGGCGTCGCACTGAAAGCCTGTAAAGGACACACCGAAGCCCTGTTGATGGCCGCAGCGGCACAGAAAATGGAAATGTTCCTCTGCGTGCAGGATCTCACCTGCCCAGGTTTCTCCTTCCTGCACTCCGCCAGCCTGGCCGCCCGCATCCCCGGTGTCGCCGCCATCGAAGGCAACGGCCGCCAATACTGCCCCGCCGGCAACAAACGCTGGGCAAAACTATTCCCCGCCATGTTCAAAATCACCGACGGCACCGTAGCCACATCCGAGTTGGACGGGCTGGGACTGGGGTTTTGAGGTTTGAGAGACCCTCTCACCGCTGTGGATATAGGCAGGAAACGCATCATTGCGAGTGCTTTGTCACTGCTTATTTTCATGTCTGGGTGCCACTGGCTCTGCCAGTGCTTTGCAAGAATCGCACTCATTTTAAAATGGCACTGGCAAAGCCAGTGGCACCCCAATTCTTAGCGGCGACTAGGCACTAATGACAGGGCGCCACGAATCCGTGCCGCAATAAGCGCATTCGTTTCAACGAGTTCCACCCGTGAACGTGTCGCAATCCCTAAAGTCCCCTCGCGAGAATGACGAAGTATGTTCCTGTCAGCAACGGACACTTCGACGCGGGTCGAACCGAAACCGTGTGACTCGGGTCCTTACTGGTCCCTGGGAACTGTTGATGCCGGCAGCTGATGCCGGTTGCGGATTTCGTCGTGAAGAACGGGGCAGAAACAGCCCTCTAAACTACCCAGTTTTCGCAGCTAACGTTTTCAGAAAATTTTGCCTACAAAAGGGTTGACCCAAAACGGGGACAGTTCCTATCCTGCTCGGCAGATCGCCCTGAAGACAAGACGACACAGAACGATTCAACAAGGCGCCGTAGCCAAGTGGTCCAAGGCAGCGGATTGCAAATCCGCCATTCGTCGGTTCAAATCCGACCGGCGCCTCTACTCAAACCCCTGCTGCAATTCATCTTGCGGCGGGGGTTTGTTTTTTTGTATCGGACTAAATTCGGCAGGGATCTGTAGTCTGCTGGAGCGTGAGGCAGCTCTTGCCGCGCCAGGCAGATTTCAACGGGTATGCTTCCTCAACACGTAGAAAGCTGTGGGATAGTTCTTGGATTCGTCTCATTAAGACATGGCCCAGGCAACAAACACAAGAATGCCGCTTAGAAAAGCAAATGAGACTCGAAACGGTGTCCAGATGCTTCGGTATTCTCTGTGATAAACATTCTCTTCGTCGTCGTCCGCAATCGCTCGCAGAAACTTGCGAATGTGACGCGCAATGAGTAAGGCTAGGACCAAGTCGAGGGCGAGCGCGAAAAAGAAATTCTCATAGCTGAACTCTTTTTTTGGATGTACCACCAACTCCACTGTTGCAGCAGCTAAGAATCCAGCCGTTCCATAGACGAGCGTCGAACCTTGCATAACGACCTCAGACAGCAGAAGTAGAGTGATCAACGATTTCAGTTGTCGTCTCCGATTGACTCCATCTCGGTGACGGCACGCAGAAAAACGGGCACAGCAGTTGAAGCAACACCTTTACACGCCAAAGGGTCGGACAATAACCGGCATCTCTCATCGCAAACCAAAATCACAACCTCAGATTTTAGAAGAAGTCAACTTTAAAGACAGTGGCGAATTTCGGCGTCGAATACAACGCGCCAAACTGAGAAAATGCTGCTCAGATACGCATCAACGCGATAAGACAACGCTCCTGGCCGTCGACCACGCTAGAATCGTGTAGCTTGCTAGTCTGCCTACGGGCAATCTTCTAAATTGTGGATGCCTTAAAACCATCCCCGTCGAATTTGTAAGCCCCCATGACCATAGCTGATTCTCAAACTGGCGGTGCGATGGTCAAAGCGACCGCTGCTCAGACTGCGACCGTGATCGATATCATTGCTCGTGCCTTTGATGATGACCCAGCTGTGAATTGGTTTGTGCGGCAGGATCATCGGCGGGCGGCGGCGGTTCGTCAGTTTTTTCAGATGATGGCCGATACGCTTTATGTGCGGCACGATGAAAACTACCTCATGAGCGACGGCACCGGGGCGACGATGTGGTTGCCGCCGGGGATCAGCACGCAAGTCGGCTTGCTGGAAACGCTCCAACAACTCCCCGCCGTGTTGCGCACCGTCCGTTGGCGGGGCTTGCGGCGGTTGCTGCAGGTGCAAGCGGTCGTCGACGGAAACCATCCGCACGAGCCGCACTACTACCTCTTCGCCATCGGCACGCTCCCAGAACTGCGCGGCCAAGGAATCGGCTCCAAACTGATGCAACCAATGCTCGAGCGCATGGACCGCGAAGACATGCCCGCCTATTTAGAAAACAGCAAGGAACAGAACCTCCCGTTTTACGAACGGCACGGCTTCGAGGTCACGCAGCAGATTCAATTCCCCAACGGCGGCCCACCGCTGTGGCTGATGTGGCGTAAACCGCCGTCGCTAGCAGAGCGGTTGAAAAACTAGAAAGTACTCGATCGTTGGTGCCACTGCTGGCTTGTCCAGCGTTGTTGCAACGTCGGTCCGACGCCTCATAATTTGAAGCAGTCGATGAGCCATTAACCCTGGGCCACTACACTTAGAACCTGCTCCTTTGACAATCCACTTCAACGTTCCAACAATCATCCTGTACCCGGACCGCCATCACACGCAAGGTATCAAACGGTGATCGACGACGAACCACTTGCAATTGCAACCGATGATTTACAATTGTCGGCAGCTTCTATTCTACCGTTTCTTCCCTTGGTAGGTCGAATCGGTCGATAGCGTGAAACATTTCGAATCGTCCCACCCAAAACACCGTGGTGGTCACTCGCCTTCTTGGCCGTCTTGAATTCAACAATCTTCTTGGCTTTCGTCGCCTTCACTGTCACAAACAACGGACGAAACAACGTGAGAGTTTGGAGCCACTGATCTGGGGATGGATCGGAATCCGGGGCGGTCACGATTGCTGGGCCGGTGATCGCCATACAAGCTAAGACTCAACTACCTTGTGCGAAGCAATCCCCCGTTGCTAACAGTCATTGAACAAAACACGACATTGGACAATCTCAATTCTCGCTGGGCTCTAAGCAATTTCAATGCTCACCGATGAATTTTCTACCGCCCTTGAGTCGGTTTGTCCCTGCCCGACAAGCAAGGAGAGGATTTGTTACCGAATTGCAGGTATTCGTTTGGGACTGCTGATCGATTAACGCGGCCCATTTAATCAACACGTCTATCTTCAGCTTCCGAAACAAACTTACGGCAAAAACATTACGAGAATTTGGTGAACAGTCGGGTTTGCTGACACTTGTCGCGAATTCGAAGAAGATCTCGATCATGACACCTACGAACGGCGAATCATCTGACGTATCCAAGCAGTGAAGTCGAGCGAATTGAACTGGCGCCCCGCTTGCGATTTTCATCGAGAATGCGTTACCGCGTGGGTTTGTCATCTCTAATGACTGTCGAATCGGAACATATCAGGTTTCCCCGACATCATTCATTCGGCGCTATTGGATGAATCGAATCCGGCTGGAAGGTTCATCTGTAGCAGAATAATTCATGGGGCCCTTAGCAAAGACTCGGGCGTCGCATTCCCAGGAGAGAGTTATTCGGCAAGACCATGACATCGTCAAAAAAACGCACTGGCAGAGCCAGTGGCACAAAACCGATTAGATTAGATCATTGAGACAATATTAGGGAATTATATAATGAAACCAGAAATGAAACTATTGGTTGATGATTTCGCGAAACATACAGTTGCACATGATGACGCTGAAACAGCAGAAGAAAAGAATCGTTATACAAGTCTGTCACACGCGGCTTTTGAGAAACTGGTCAAAAAACATGGAGATGACGGGCGTGAGGCGTTGACGGTCCTATTCGATCATGATGACCCAAGGATCCGCCTCATTGCGAGCGGTCTATTTGCTGCCGATTCAAGCATGATGAATCGATGGTAATTTTGAAGGAACTGACCAAAGAACGAGGTCTCGTCTCCTTGGGCGCCAAAGCAAACGATGAAGAACTGGGAAACCGGCGATTGGGAACTCGACCCGGAACCGGATGCTCCGGAGTAAGAAGCACCTTCCCGTGCGATCTGTAATCCAAGGCCGATCATGGCAAACGTTCAATTCGATGACCTGGGATTCGACGCCGACTATTCCGTATCAGGTTGTGCAGCAGCCTGACGAACCGGGATATTCGTTTTTTGACCTCGACCGGCAGCGGCAAAAGGCAGAAGACGGCGCAGATTCCATGCACCGGGGACATCTGTAAATCGAGGTGTACCCGCCGATCGGCGATCCCTGGAGTGGAGAATTCCACGGCAGGAAAGGCGACCTTTGCGGACTATTCGGCACGCCTGCCCCTGGAGCGCTCTGCGTCGTCGTCTGGGGTGAAGGGACGTGGGTGACGGCGGCGGACCCGTTCAATTACGAGCAAATCCCTTGCGATCCGATCGAGCAGGTATTCGCCGTCCCCGGCAAACCGATCATCGTTTTCGCCGGTCCCTCGAAGTTGGTCGCATACGGCGAGAAGGGCTTGTTATGGAGTACAACATCGATTTTCAATGACCAGTTGGAAATCTTAGACGTGACCGCGGACAACATACATGGGAGGGCCTGGGACGCCAAATTCAAAAAACATGTCGTGTTTGTCGTGTGTGTTGATAGTGGGGACTGTCAGATGAGCCGAAAACGTTCCAAATGTTAGTGACGTGCGGGGAGGGTGCCACCGTTTGGGGTCACTCGCCGTTGCTCAGGGTCGTCCAAGGACACCTCGTGGCTTTTATAAGCACGACTCTTTTACGATGTGACATCAACCAACTGATATCCATTGTCAAATTCCGTCATCCGGCCATCATCGCCAAAACGCACTGGCCAAGCCAGTGGCACCCGATCCTAAACCGAAAACGACATCAATCGTTAGTGCCCACCCGGCTGCTGAGGTAAACAGCTAGAACACCAAGCTACGCACACCTCGCAATTCCCCAGAGCATCCGTTTCTTCCTCTGTGCCCTCCGTGGCTAATCCCTTTCGCCCAAGCGTGTGCGGCGGATTGGTCCGGGGGATCATCAATCGTCCTACGTGAGACAGGTGCGGCGCGACGCTTCCAACGGGCTGGGCGAGACCATTGGCACACCAATGTTGCTGTTGCCTTGTTGGGGGATTGGGCAAGGCATTAGAATCGCCGCCGTCGATTCGTCGATCTCAGCATTCTCTTATCCCAGGCGGATCATCGCCGCAAGAAAGTCCCCCGTATGTCACGCCGTACCGTTCGTGAATTAGTTGACGGAGAGTCCGTCGAAGAAATCTATGTCATCGCCGACAAACAGTTGCGGGCCAACCGCAACGGCAATACCTACCTATTAGCCAATCTCCGCGACAAAACCGGCGCGATCAGCGGCTTGATGTGGAATGTCAACGAACCGGCGATGGCTCACATTGATTCTGGTGACTTCGTTAAGGTGCAGGCCAAGGTGCAGATGTTTCAAGGGACGCTGCAAATGATCCTCACCAAGATCACAGCCGTCCCCGCCGAAGGTCTGGACCCCGAAGAATTTGCCCCGCAAGCAGCTTGCGACGTTCAGCGGCTCACCGTACGGTTGACGGAACTGGTCGCCGGCTTGGACGACGAAACTGTGCGATCGCTGCTGCAACGTTTTTTGGCGGACGAAACGTTTATGCAAGGCTTCACGCAAGCCCCCGCCGGCACCAAAGCGCATCATGCGTACCTGGGGGGATTGCTGGAACATGCGGTCAACATGATGGAGGTCGCCGACCGGATCGCCCCGCTGTACCCCGATGTCGACTTCAATCTGGTCAAAGCGGGCGTCCTGTTGCACGATGCGGGTAAAATCCGCGAACTCGGCTACGAAGACAGTTTTCTCTACACCGATGCTGGACAACTGCTGGGACATCTGGTCATCGGCGTCGAAATGCTGAATGAAAAATTGGCCGACTGGAACGCCGAAAACGAGACCCCCTTCCCTGAAGAAACCGCCCTGCGAATCAAACACCTGATTCTCAGCCATCACGGGACACACGAATTCGGCAGCCCCAAGATTCCGATGACGCCCGAAGCGGTCGTGCTGCATCACATCGACAACCTCGATGCCAAGGTGAACGAATTCCTCCGCGACATCGATGACGACCCCAACGTCAAATCCCGTTGGACGGCCTACAATCAACGGCTGGGACGCAAATTGTTTAAGGGGTCCACGGACGAGGCGAACGAATAGTTCCCGGTCGCCTGTCCCCTTGTTTCCCCCGAGCTATCCACAAACGATTCCTACATCCCCCTGATATTTCCGAAGTCTTTCATGAGCTACACCTCAGCTGAGAACGATATTGCTTGGCGGCATTGGCGGCGGGAATGGTCGTTGCCGCCCGATGTGATCTATTTGAATCACGGCTCCTTCGGTCCCGCTGCCCGCGAAGTCCAACAAGCGCGGCACAGTTGGACCGACCAGTTGGAATCCCAGCCGTTCGACTTCTTCGTGCGGCAGATGGAATCGGAACTGATGCATGCGGCGGAGTATCTGGGCGAATTCGTCAGGACATCGGCCGACAATTTGGCGTTCGTCGACAATGCCACCACCGGTATGAACATCGTCGCCAAGTCGTTGGACTTAAAACCGGGCGACGAAGTCCTCACCACGAATCATGCCTACGGCGCGGTGCTCAGAATCTGGCGGACGATTTGCAAACAAGCGGGCGCGAAACTGATCGTGCACACCTTGCCCGATCCCCTGACCGACACCACGGAACTGGTCGACTCGCTGTTTACGGCCGTCACAGAGAATACGCGGCTGTTGGTTGTGGATCATATCGCCTCGCCCACAGCGGTGATTTTTCCCGTCGCAGAGATTTGCAACCGGGCGCAGAAACGGGGCGTGCCGGTTTGCATTGATGGTCCGCATGCGTTGGCCATGTTGCCGCTGAATCTCGATGCTTTGGGCTGCGACTATTACGTTGCCAGCGGGCACAAATGGTTGGCGGCCCCGTTTGGCTCCGGTTTTCTGTATGCCCATCCGCGAGTTCAAAAACAGCTCGAGCCGCTGGTCATCAGTTGGGGCGGAAGTCTGGCCGGGGCCGAGGCGCGGTGGCAAGACGAATTCCACTGGCCGGGCACCCGCGATGCAGCAGCCCAATTGACGATCCCTACAGCGATCGATTTTCTGTGTCGAGCGGGTGTCAGCAATTTCCGCCGGCGTTCGCATGACTTGGCGCAATACGCGCGGTATCGCATCGCCGAAGTGACGGGATTGTCCTGCGACCTACCCGACAGCCCAGCTTGGTACGGATCGATGATCGCCCTCCCCCTCCCCGCGGGCGATGAACCACCACTGAAAAAAGGGGTCCGCGATCCACTCCAAGGATTGCTCTGGAAGAAACACCGCATCGAAGTCCCGGTGATCCATTGGCACGGGCGACGCATGTTACGCGTCTCTTGCCACCTCTACACCACCGCCCGCGACATAGATACCTTGGCCGACGCTTTGCGTGATGCGTTATAACAGTGAACCCAACTCAGCTGTCATTCAGATTAAAAAATAAATAGCCACAGAGGTCTCAGAGGACACAGAGAAGGAGGCTGTAGGCTGTAGGCTGTAGGAAAACGCCTGATTTCCGACGTCCAAACCTAAGGTCTAAAGCCTAAAGTCTAAAGCCTTATTTCTCTGTGAACTCTGTGTGCTCTGTGGCTAATCCCCGTCTGTAAAGCAGAGCAGACAAAACCATGAAACGTGAGTAGCACGCCGGAAAGGGATACCATGCCGTTTATTGACATCAGTACCATTGAGGCCATCGAACCGGTCCCCGGTTGCCGTATGCGGACTCCTTACGGCGAAAACTTGATGCTCTCGTATCTGGAAATGGACGAGGGCGCCGTCGTCCCGCTGCACGACCATCCGCACGAACAAGGGGGCATGCTGATCAAGGGGCAGGTCGAACTGACGATCGGCGACGAGACGCGGATTTGCGAAGCGGGGTCGCTGTTCATCATTCCACCCAACACACCGCACAAAGCCGTCGCGGTGAACGGCCCCGCCGTGGTACTGGACGTCTTCAGCCCAGTCCGTGAGGACTATGCGGAGTTGTTTAACAAGTACATTCCGCAGGTGTGATTTAGGCAGGGTTAAGTGACTTACTGCCGCTGAGTTGGCAGTCGGTAGCAACACCAGAGCGAGCGTGTTCTGATTCGCAGATTGTTTTGTAACCAATGCCGCCGGTTAGTTTGGGGGAATTATGAGAATTGCACCGTTCTTACTTGATATGAGGGTTGTCCTGGAGCACAATGGTGACTTGAAGTAGGCAAGCGACTCATTCGCATTACCCAATTCATTGCAGAGATTCCCCCATTATGAAACAGATTCTTATTACCGGTTTAGTCAGTCTTGGTTTGGTCTCCTCCGCTCAGGCGGGATTTTTGGAAACATTTGAAACCGAGACAGCACTTACCACTACCTTTTCGGAAGCGGGCGGTCCTGTTTTCACTGCGGACGGCGATCTGATGGTGGAGTTTTTTAGTGGTCTTGGAAGTCGAGGAAGTGACTTCTGGCTGGGAACCGGATTTGGAGACGGCGGATCAGCACTTGGTAGTGTAGGCTCAATCACGGTTGAATCTGGTTGGAGCTTTGTAATTAATTCTTTCGATGCCTGGACGGGGCGAAGTGATGGGAATGAGTTCCAAGCCGGCGTCATTAGATTCATCGGCACGACTCTCGGTGGAACGACTGTGGAGATAACGCTCAACATCCCGACTCCGAACAATTCAGATTTCGTTGAAGATATTTCTTTTACAGGCACCTCACTTGCCGGTGTCTCCCTAACGTCATTGGAATTCGAACTGGTGGGTGCCTCGGCACCAGTCAACGGTACACTCGACTACTTAGCTCTTGATTACATCAACTACGATGCATCTCGCATTCAAGCACCCGCCGTCCCCGAACCCAGCACCTTCGCCCTGCTCGGCATCGGTGGCTTGGCCCTAGTTGGATACGGTTGGCGACGCAAACAGCAACAAGCTGCCTGAAGCTTGAATCGCTCAATAGAATTCCCAACCGTCGGCGTAAAAACGTCGGCGGTTTTTTTGTGCACTCTGCTGGCCCGCGCCGCCGGTCGGTTTGGGGGAGTTATAGAAATTGTGCAGTTTTTGCTTGATATCCGAATTGTGACGGGGCAGAATGACGGTTCAATCATTTGAAAAGACTTCATTCCTTACACCACATTCGCACTAGAGTAACACCTCATGAAACAGCTTCTTCTTGCGGGCTTAGTTAGTTTTGGTTTGGTTTCAACAGCCCAAGCGGCCATGCTCACACCAGGAAATGTGCTCGTCTCTGATCTCAATGCCCGGACCATCACCGAATATACGATGACGGGTGTTTTCGTGCAGTCATTTTTGATGCCGAACAATGGGTCTTCGGAGCGTTTGCGGGACATCGTTGTTGATGATAATGGTGACATCCACGCATACAATGGGACATTCTCCCCCACGTTAGACAGCCTCGATCCGAGTACCAGTGTAGTCACCAGTCAAACGCTCGCAGGGTGGAGCACCGTTAATAACATCTCATACGGCGGCATTGCGGTACTGGGCGATACGGTCTTCGCCACCGACATGGCAACAGCCAGCGGCGGCGCGGCCGAAGGAATTGTGCGATTTAGTACCTCGGGTGGAACAGCCGTTCGCTTTGCCACTTCTGAGGAATACCAGGACCTAACGATTGGAATTGACGGACTCCTCTATGGGCTACGCGGGAACAATGATTTTGTCGATGTTTTCGATCCGTCGACCGGCGCGCTCATCCGCACAATCAATCTCGATACGACTCTGTCCTCGGCCGATGTCCGCGGGATCGCGGTGGACGCCAATGGAGCACTTTTTGCGGCAGCATGGAGCGGTTCTCTGTATTCCGCCGACAGCGACGGCAACTTATTGACCTCATTGTCCACGGGATTCAGCAATCTCACCGACATCGACATCGACAATTCGGGAAACCTGTTGGCCGGCTCCCGATTCGGAGGAGTTATTTTTTCCGATGTCAATCTGTTGACTTCTAGTTCATTTACTTTGCCGTCGTCGCCTACAATCCACGTGGCATTTACAACCCCGCTGCAGGTACAAAGTGCTGCCGTCCCCGAACCGAGCACCTTTGCTCTCCTCAGCATCGGTGGCTTGGCCTTGGTCGGATACGGTGTCCGTCGCAAGCGGCAACAGGCGGCCTGAGGCTTGAATGGCCAATTTAAATCCCCAACCGTCGGCGCGGGTGCGTCGGCGGTTTTTTCGTGCGCTTGTGGGCCGAATTGCGGGCCGTTTTTGTGCCGTATTGCCGCCCGGAGAACGCGCGTAGGGACTGGCAGCTGTAATATTTTGGAAATCTTGTCGAATTGCAGCGATTTTGTATAACAACTAGTTTTGCCATGCGTTAATCTAAGCGACCCAATAGTTCACACGGATAAGAATCGCTCCTAGGATTAACACGAATGAAACACTTTCTTCTTGCCGGCTTAGTCACGCTTGGTTTGGTAGGAAACGTCGAGGCTGGAATTATTGCTTCCACGGATTTTAACGGGCGTACGGTCAGCGGAGCGACTGCTTCGAATCTGACTTGGACGGTCAACGGTGTCGCCGATCCTGGATCACTGACTGCCTCCGACAACCTGTTTGACACGGCCGATGCCCAAAACATCTTTGCCGTGAATAAAAACTTTGTTTCGGGGGGGCAATGGACAGTGGACATTGCGCTCAACGTGGGTTCATCCGCGTTGCAATTGAGCACGGTGACGCTCGATGCTTACATTCTGGATCGGAATGGGATTTTCCAGCCGAAAAATCGAGATCTGGACCTGAGGATTGATCTGTTGAACGGCGGGATTCTTGATTCCGATACGGTCAACAACATCTATCCACAAAACGATAATCCGCCAGTTCAGCCCCAACCGGTCTCCTTTGACTTGTCGGGAAACACGCTCGCCGCGAACACGAACTACATCCTACGCATCACGGCCAGCAACACCCCCGGTAGCTTTGGCAACAACGCTGGTTTTGACAACCTGGTCGTCAACGGGATGGTCGCCGTCCCCGAACCGGGCACCTTCGCCTTGCTCGGCATCGGTGGCTTGGCCCTGGTCGGATACGGTGTCCGCGCGTCGGCGGCAACAAGCGGCCTAAAGCTTGAAGAGCTCAAAAGAATTCCCAACCGTCGGCGTGAACGCGTCGGCGGTTTTTTTTTGCGCGCTCTGCTTGCCGAATTGTGGGCCGTTTTTTGCCGTATTGCCGCTCTGGAGAACGCGCGTAGGGACCGGCAGCTGTACTATTTTGGAATTCTTGTCGAATTGCAGCGAATTTGTATAACAACTCGTTTTGTATGCGTTAATCTAAGGCCTAGAAGTTAACTTGGATAAGAATTGCCCCGAGGATACCCACGAATGAAACACTTTTTCTTGCCGGCATGGTCGCGCCTGGTTTGGTAGGAAACGTCGAGGCTGGAATTATTGCTTCCACGGATTTTGACGGGCGTACGGTCAGCGGAGCAACCGCTTCGAATCTGACCTGGACGGTCAACGGTGTCGCCGATCCTGGTTCACTGACGGCCTCTGACAACCTGTTTGACACGCCTGATGCCCAAAACATTTTGCTGTGAATAAAAACCTTGTTTCTGGGGGGCAATGGACCGTCGACATTGCGCTCAACGTGGGTTCGTCAGCGTTGCAATTGAGCACGGTCACACTCGATGCTTACATTCTGGATCGGAATGGGATTTTTCAGCCGAAAAATCGAGACCTGGACCTGAGGATTGATCTGTTGAACGGCGGGATTCTTGATTCCGACTTGGTCAACAACATCTATCCACAAAACGATAATCCGCCACTTCAGCCCCAACCGGTCTCCTTTGACTTATCGGGGAACATACTCGCCGCGAATACGAACTACATCCTACGCATCACGGCCAGTAACAGCCCCGGTAGCTTTGGCAACAACGCAGGTTTTGACAACCTGGTCGTCAACGGGATGGTCGCCGTCCCCGAACCCAGCACGTTCGCCCTGCTCGGCATTGGCGGCTTGGCCTTGGTCGGATACGGTGTCCGGCGCAAACGGCAACAAGCGGCCTGAAGCTTGTTTTGCTCAATAGAACTTCTAACCGTCGGCGTGAAAACGTCGGCGGTTTTTTTGTTGGCTACGACGCAAACCATCGGGTTGTTTTACGACAGGTAGGGCCCGGTGTGTGCAGCATCAAGCGTCCTGTGCGGCTGCCTTGTCGCCCCACAACAGCGATTCTGTTCGATGCTGAGGTCGACACAACCATTCTTTCGCAGGCACGTTTGTCCGCCGCAGTTCCTCAGCTTGATGGACTGACTCGAACGTTGTAATTTGCTGTTATGTTGCACCTGGCCTCACATTTCGCTGTGCCTTTGCTTTGGCGCCCACTTTCTATCGCAGCCGCTGGCGATACGTTCTGCTGATTCTCATCGCGACGATGCTCGTCGACCTGGATCACTTGCTCGCCGATCCCATCTACGATCCCGAGCGATGCTCAATCGGCTTCCACCCACTGCACTCAATACCCGCGATTGCAGTCTATGCCTTGATGTTTGCACTTCCTCTCTTTGTGGGACAGAAGGAAAGCTCTTTGGGGTGGCGACGTGGAGTCGACATGGCGCATCTCGTGGGACTTGGTCTGCTGATTCACATGGCGCTGGACGGGATCGACTGCCTGATTTAGCGGCAACTTGCGGGGAAATCCACGTCAACGCGAACGTCTGGTTGCGTGACGGCTGGGGCCTCGCCGTTGCCGATTCGCGGCTGGCGGCACCTAGCATACTCGGCTTCATCGCTGCTGCAAACGACATTTCCCAACATGCTGGCCAGTACATGCGTCTATTTGGGGTTGTTTGTGGAGGTTTGCAAGAGATGTTTGCTACTTTTTCTTGAAATGCGGGTTGTCCTGGGGCAGCAATGGTGACTCGGATAAGCATGGAACGACTCATTTCGACCACACTTTTTCTAACGAATTACTCACAATGAAACACATTCTTCTCTGCCGGTTTAGGTCAGTCTGGGTTTGGTTTTCTGCCTGAGGCAGGTTTAATCACGACCTACTCAAGCAAACCAGTGAACCATTTGACGCAGCTCCGGTTCAGTCCCCTCCCCACAACATTGGATTAGATTTTGACACCACTTCCAGCCAATTTTCCAATCAGTACAGGCATTCTGATTCGGCCACCAATCTTCCGGGTATCAACTTATTCCCTGGAGACATCCAGGCGGGGGTCACTTATTCGACGCCGATTGGTACCAGTAATTTCTTTAACATCGATGGCCTCGGAGGATACTCAGGGGGATTTCTGGATGGATTCTACGGCGGTGATCCGAACCGAGAACTCACGATCACGTTTGACAGTCCAGTTTCTGCTTTTGGGTTTGATACAAACCGTTTGATGGGAACTGACTTCGACATTGTGATTGAGTTCACATCTGGTCCCAATTTCATCCAGAACTTTGGAGTCGCCAACTCAACTAGCATGGAATTTTTGGATTTCAGAGCAGGCCGCGACATCAGCCAAGTCACGTGATCCTAGCGGGAAATGGGCGGCATCCGCTTTTGGACTCGATAACTTCACCTTCACAGGAACGACGATGCAGCCCCCGCCGTCCCCGAACCGAGCACGTTCGCTCTGCTGGGCATTGGTGGCTTGGCCTTGGTCGGATACGGTGTCCGTCGCAAACGGCAACAAGCGGCTTGAGGTTTGAATCGCTCAATCGACCTTCCAACCGTCGGCGTGAAAACGTCGGCGGTTTTTTTGTGCGCTGTGGGGGTGGTTGTTGATGCGCGGGCCGTATTCCATTGCTTCCAACTCCCTCTCTATTCCGACTAATCCGTCCGGATATCTCGCTCTGGAATTATTATAGGGATTGTGCCGATTATTCTTGATATTCTGAGTGTGACGGGGCACAATGGTGACTTGAAATAGGCGAAAGAGCGTGCTGTAACAACTCATTCGACTCCCACCGATCCAAGAGGTTCCTCATGAAAAAACTCTTTCTTTTAAGCCTCGCTCTGATTGCAATGTCTATCAGCTCAGCGACAGCGAACGCAGGTGTGGTTTCAGCTTGGAGTGGATCTGGGACATCCGGAACGGATCCCTTTGGAAATCCCTGGGAATTGGATTCAGACGGTTGGGGAATGCCCGGTTTTGGCGAAGGGAATATTCCTTGGGCGGGCAATGTGCCGGTCAGTGATTTTCATATCACGTTTGACCTGCCGACGGGGGTTGTCATTGATCAATCTGGTTTCAATGACGTCTTTCGACTCGCTCCATTCATCGCTGGGCAAAATGATTGGGACATGACCGTCATGAACGGCAACACAATTTGGTTTGAAGCTCCCGATCCTTCGCTGATTCTACAGCCGGGGCAAAACTTCTTTGTGAATGTCCGTTTTTCTCAGCCGCTTTCTGAGATCGCCTTTGAAGCCACATGGACCGACGATCACGTTGTCGTCCCTGAACCGAGCACGTTTGCCCTACTCGGCATCGGCGGCATCGCCTTGGTCGGATACGGTGTCCGGCGTAAGCGGCAACAGGCTGCTTGAGGCTTGAATCGCTCAATTGACCTTCCAACCGTCGGCGTGAAAACGTCGGCGGTTTTTTCGTGCGCTGTTGTCTTTTTTAATCATTTCTGGAATTTTTTGCAGGCTAAGGGATTGTTCCTACTTATCGTTTTCAAACCAGCTGATGCGTCCTTCGGATGTAGCCTGCGGACACGAAATCGTAAGCCTTTGGAACAGGTTTCACTCGGTTTTGAAATCGGTGCAATGTCCTAAGGAATCCCTGCGTGTTGACCGAATTTGACACGTGGAAATCCGTGGACTACGTTTGTAATGGTCGTTCAAGATGGACTGTACCGGGCTTTCGAAAACACATCCGGGCCTTTCGAAAACCAACGGCTTCGAAACTGACCGGGCAGGCTACCGGGGCTATAGCGATGATGTCGATCTTGCGGCGCTGATGGTTCTCAATCGCGGATCAACCGTCCCTCCTCATCAAGTCACGAGAAGTAAGGCGATGGACAATTCAACGCTGAGCTATGACGTCAAACAGGTTCTGCGGCAGGATGTGCCCGCTATTCAACGTTTGCTCAAACGTATTCGTCATGACGAGCGGTTCGCCGACCTGTCCCTCTTCAAACGGCGCAGCCCGAATGACCAATTGCGACAGGATGAACGTCGTGCTCGAGATCGCCATCCGCTGTGTTGGCCGATCGAAGTGCTGCCGGTGAATTTCGAACAGGGCGTGATTGATTACGTCGATTGCCCGTTGGGCGAAATCCAAGTCTACTCGCAAGACGTGACCTTACGCGGGATCAGTTTTCTCCACTCCGAGCCGCTGCAAACGTCATACGTCATCCTCACCTACGCTCCGGCTGAGGAAGAAAGCATTTCGCTGTTGTTGGAAATTTGCTGGACAGCTGCGGGATGGGAACAGCCCTTCCCCGGTTGTGGAAAGTTTCTGATGAGCGGCGGAAAGTTTCTGGGGATCGTGGAAACCCTGTAGGCTGAATGACTTGATCCTGGAGATCCGACTTGAAAGCCAAACCCTTGGCCGGTCTCCCGAGCTGCGGCTGCGTAAGACTGTTCGTGGCGGTATAAAACGGTGTCAGTCTGCGTGAAACAGATTGCAACTTAAATTTCCAACCGTCGGCGTTAAGCGTCGGCGTTTTTTTGTGCGCAATCAGCTATTTTCTGAAACTCAAGGATTATTGGGAGATTGTCCATACGCTCGCCGCACCTTTATGCGTCTAGTTTAAATAGGCGGCTTGGGTCGGGCCGGATCTGGCTGGCGACGAAAACGGCAGCAGGCTGCGTGAATTAAATATCAAAGAACCTTGTGGGGCAGGGAAACCGTTGGCGTGCATACGTCGACGGTTTTTTTGTGCGCTGTGCACACCGCAGTGCATCTCCCAACTCCGCGGTCCACAAATTGACCTGGGGGAATTGTACGAATTGGAGGGATTTTTCTTGCTTTAGGGGTATTAACGATTCAGGATAGAACAACATAGGTTCGGTTAGACAACTTAAGTTTGGGCAGACTTAGCAAAATTCTTCTTAGTAGCATGGAAAGTGGGCAAACCAATGAAACTGAATACCCTCTGCGTTGCTTTTGTGATTTGGGTCGTGCCACTGAGAGATGCTGGAATGGTCCATATGGTTTTGGAGCGTGATACAGACACACAGGGAGGCAGCGAGGTCTTTCTGGGCAGTTTCGATTCTATTGCGGATTTCCTCGCCGGTAGTCTCTCCACTCGAGCTTTTCGCAACTCAATATCAATCCTAATTTTAGTATCGGTGGCTTTGCTTTTGACGGGAGCAGTTACTACATGGTTTTGGAGCGCGATACAGACACACAGGGAGGCAGCGAGGTCTTTCTGGGCAGTTTCGATTCCCTTGCAGATTTCCTCGCTGGTAGTCTCTCCAGCTCTAGCTTTTCGCAAATCGATATCGGCGCGAATTTCGGCATCGGTGGATTCGCTTTTGACGGGAGCAGTTACCTCATGGTTTTGGAGCGTGATACGGACACACGGGGGCAGCGAGGTCTTTCTGGCCAGTTTTGATTCCATTTCAGATTTCCTCGCTGGTAGTCTTTCCAGCTCTAGCTTTTCGCAAATCAATATCGGCGCGAATTTTCGGCATCGGTGGCTTCGCTTTTGACGGGAGCAGTTACCTCATGGTTTTGGAGAGCGATATAGACACAACGGAGGCAACGAGGTCTTTCTGGCGCAGTTTATGCTTCCATTGCGGATTTCCTCGATGGTAGTCTTTCCAGCTCTAGCTTTTCGCAAATCGATATCGGCGCGAATTTCGGCATCGGTGGATTCGCTGCGGAGATTGATGATGTCAACAACGCCGTCGTTCCCGAACCGAGCAGCTTCGCCCTGCTGGGCATGGGTGGCTTAGCCTTGGTCGGATACGGAGTCCGTCGCCGGCGTCAACAAGCAGCCTGAGCTTTGATTGACCAGTTGAACTTCCCACCGTCGGCGCGGGTGCGTCGGCGGTTTTTTGTGCGCTCAACGAAAAGCAGTCGCCACGTCGTCTGGGCCGCCTGCCTGAGAGAGCAGCTTGCGCTTCGCTGGTAATAACCAGGACGATTACGGTCGAGGTGAGCGGACTGCAGTCGTATTTTGGCTACACCCACTTTCAAGTCTTCAGACTCCGCGTGGCAGTCAACGTTAGGCGTCGTCCATAGGTTGGCGACGATCCATTTGCGACTCCAAACCGGCAATCCGACTTTCGAGTCTGATGACATACGCTCCCAAGCAACAGATCGTTGGTCCCAATATAATAAGCAATAGTTGGGACTGAGAATTGGCATCCTGAAAAGCAGTCGCGATTGTTCCGAACAGGACCATGCCAAACACGATGTAGAGAAGGTAATTCGCGGAACCAAGACGATGGGGAGTTCGCGTCGGGTCAACATCCGCATGAATTTGGGAAGCCATCTTCAACCTCGTCGATTCGTTCAACACACCCGACGCCGCCCCTCAATGAGGCGGAAAACGTCATACAGCCGTTCACTAAGTTTACCAGGCCGAAACCATGTTTAATAGACCGAACAGTCAATCAAAGACCAAGGCTGCTGTGACGTCGGTGAACTACTATATAACCGAAAATTGTCATATTGCAGATAGGTATTTATAACATTGAACAACTGGGGAGCTGAAGGTGAAACCTCGTATGTCACAAAACTTTCCATTCGTGATCTCATCGCGCATCGGCTGATCACATTGCCATTCGGCACAGTTAGAAGTGCGAAAAACGCAGCTTATCAATCAACGTGCCATGGGCGCGAATTGGCTCAATGGAACTTCTAAACGTCGCCATGAAAGAAGCGAACGGTGGGCATGCCTTAGTTCAGCGACGGCGAGAAATTCGAAGTGTGTTAGCCTCGTTTTCGTGAACGCCGAAACAAACGACCAAGGCGATTCATCACCAAGGGAAACCTGTCGACTTTGTCTTGATCCCGTTGTGCATGAATCGATTTGATGACTTCAGCGCCAAGTTTGATGTAAAAGAGTGGAACCAAGTAGATGACGGCAAAGCAGGCCGGAACAAGCCACCCTGAAGATTCGGAATAACCGCCTTGGCCAGCCCGATAGAGGTAAATCGGCGCATAAGTTATCGAGACGCCGGTTAGTGCTGACACTGCCCAGAATAGTGGTGAGTTCACGCGGCGCTCCCACTTCGAGTCAAGTTCGACAGTTATTTTCTCACTCATCTGGCCACTCCCTAGACTTTCGTCCGTTAGACTCCACGCCGAAGAATTCAACTCGCGCCGGGACAGGACACGCTCGCCTGTCAGTTGTTGAATGATCACAACGACCAGCCACCGGGAAACTCTTTTCCAAGACGGGTCATCTTGTCCTGCGGAACGATACCGAGTTTTCTCCCGAGCCAATTCACTTGGGCCATCGAACGGGAAGTTTTTAAATCACCGCCGCAACCGAAGCGTGTCCCACTGAATTACCAAGCAGTGTACCATCGTGATCGTCCTCTGCAAAAGAGCAAAGGTGATCCCGAAGGGACCTTGCGTAAAAGCCATGTTGTCCGCCGTTACCAAGCAACAAGCGCCACAAAGACAGGACAAAGCATCAACAGCCAGCCGCCAATTGCAACAAAGTCGCCAGGCGTCTTCTCGGTGATGACTGGCCGCCCAAGGCCGAATGAAATGCCGGTGAGGTTGCCAATTCCATCCGCGAACCAAATGCACAAGAGGGGTAACAGCAAGAAGCGGACCAACTTCAGCGCGATCTCAGGGGTGCCAAACACAAGCGCGGTCACCAAATAGAAGACGGCGACAAAACCAGATACAAAACGGGAGCGGAGCAGATCGCGGCCGAATTGCCGTCGGTTGGCGTCTTTGATGACATCGATGTGGTTCGCTGCCAATCGATTGGCGGTCGGGGTGCCCACACCATATTGCGCAATCTGATCGAATTGGCCGCGTGAAAGCCAGACTCCCAAACAGCGGTTGCAGCGGTTGATCACAATTCCCGAGTGGTATGCGTAATCAACGACAGGCATCTCAGTCTGACATTTCGGGCACGGCAGGGGCGTTGCGTTGAATTCTGATTTTCGTCCAGCAGGGCGCCGGCGAGGTTGCCCGGTGGAGAGCAGTACGAAGTTCGTCAGGGTCGAACCACATTCCGTCGCATGTGGTGCAACTGTCGATGGTGACTCCCTGAAACAACGAGCGTTCCAAAGGAGTTCCGCAGGATGGGCAATGCATGTTATTTTCGAGCGGACAACAGTGTTTTGGCAGACAAAGTGCCGTAAAGAGAGGATTGACCATCCGGTTGTCCGTCTTCTCAGACACGTCATATCCGCCTGATTATCCGACTCTCTCGTTGGGGATGCAAGAATGATTCGCCGAAACATTGATCTCCTGTTAGTTTGCAGACTGAAGGCGTGTTTTCAAACTGGGAGGGCGAGGCTCCGGCCGAGCCGCGTTGAACCCTATCGCTTGCCCCCAGCACTAATATTTTCAATCGCGGGACTGACTCAAAGCAGTGATTTTCTCACTCATCTGGCCTCTCCCTAGACTTTTTTCCGTTAGACACTATTTGGTCTGAGAATACGGTCGTTCTACGAGATTCCCAAAAACCTCGCCCGCCCGATGCGGTGGTGATACAAATTTGTTCGGATCGTTAGAGACGAGGGCGCGTGGCTGTGACTGTCTTGTCCTTCTCGGTTGGCCGACACTTACTGACTCTTGGATGCCTTGTCCGCACGGTCTTTGATCGCCTCGAAGAACTTCTGATCACGATCCGAACTCACTTGAAACCGGGAACGAAAGCAGCTGGCACGTCTTCTAAGGATAGCGTGATTTCGCTGTCCTCAAAAATGACTCGTTGTCGATAGATTTCGACCTCACGAATGTCTTCAAACAGGATTTTCGTCAAGTGGCGTATCAGGGCAGCCTCCAAATAGATGACGACTTTTTTATCGCTGACAAAGTAGAAGCCATTGCGAATGTCCGTGATGCCGTCGGAATAGAAAAAGAGGATTGTCTCACCATCGTCCAAGTGCCAACGCTTTCGAGTGTCTGCAAGAATTAAGAGACGGAATACGGTTGCCGGTATAGACGGATGTTCCTGGAGCGAAGACCCCCAGATAGGCAATGCATGCAATGACGTCGCCACAACAAAGAAATGTGACGGCAACGCCCCCCACCCAAGAGCCACCAAATCGCCACGGGACCGTCGAGGTGGTATGGCTGTCTCGCGGCGATTCTGCGGTAAATCACTCGAAGTCTGACATGTTACTGTTGCTCTGAAATTACGCATATTTGGCTAACGGGGTTTTGGCTTCCTCATTGTCGTCACATCAGGGGCAATCATTCGCTTATGCATCTGCCGGCACCTGACAAACTGATCGATTGTCTGCTGCTGCGTCCGGGAACACAAGAAGATTTTGCCGAAACACTGATCTCCGGCTGAGCTTGCATCCTGACACGTCCTGAGATGTTTTTATAACCAACCTTCTCCACCTTTTTCTATAAGGTGACACGGCGGCTACGTCTGCAACCGGTACACAGCGAGTGACGCGAGCCAGAGATTACCGATTTCGACGTCTCCCTGTCGGCGTCGAACCCAACGTCCCGGCGATTTGATGCGCTAGGTGACTCCGGGTGTGTTTCGGGGCCAGGGAATGGGGGGGGGGGGGGGGGGGGGGGTCCGCACCAGGCATCGCCGGCAGCGACTGGGGGATCTGGACAACACCTCTGTCGGGGTGGTTTCGGGTTTCAGCGCATTGTCAATCCGTACGCGATGACATAACGACTCGATTTGTGAGCGTTTGAAAAAACTGCTTCGCCTTGGGTTTGCTTCCAGTGCTGCTAGGAAATCCGCGGCACTTTCATGCCATGAGGCGTTCTCCCACGAGCCGTCCGCTGGGCGGCGCATGCACAAGTCCTGAGTCCGTCATCCGGCCCTCCTTATCCAACGGTCCGCGATTGTCGCTGATTCCTGTTTTCGACCAGCCGCTTCGGGTTGATCAATTGGTTAGATGAGCCGCTGTAGATAGGCTAGTCATCGATTGCCCAATTGACAACAGCCGTCGATCCAGCCCAGAACAGAGATTGAATCACGACATGCGTCCCAAGGCACGCTCGGAACCCAGTCTATTGCTTGAATAAATACACCCAAAAATCACATTTCGGTTCGGCGTAAAGACCAATTGGTACGCTACCCCAACATCCTGCAGCGATGAAAGGACCAAAATGCTTGTCCACAGGCACCATCCACGCAGAGCAAAGTCGAGAGGCCAAGACCAGTTTCGATTCAAGAGCCATTGCCTCAGTATCAAGATAACTCTCCGGTTTCAGACGCATTCAGAGAGTCTTCCAGCGTGATGCCTTTGGACTTGGCCAAACTGGCGTAGTATTCGCAAATAATTGCGTCACGGACTTGGTGAGTTGGCCACTCAAACACGATCGTGTAGATGTGGTCGTACGTTCAGTAGTCGGATTGGCATTACTTGTCACGATGCGGTTCTCCTGACTCGCGTCGTTGCCAGCTAACTTGTTTTAAAATGATCAACGTATCACTTGTAGGTTACGAGTTTGCAGCCCAACGCAATCACTCGATTCTCCCGCAGGTCGTATTGTCAGCAAAATGCCTTTATCGCTTGGGCGGCAGCGTCGCTTTCTTCACGCCTTGGCTTTCATCCCGCCACGGATAGCCCCGGGCGAGCGACGTTGACATTCAGACCCCCCGGCCCGCAGCCCCGGTTATGCATTGCATTGTTATGCTTTTTTCGTCTTGTTGACGCCAACGTCCGGCTTTTCTTCGCTGGCTAGCATGTTCATGAATTTTTCAAATCGCCTCTGTCTGGTTTCGATTTCCTTCGCACTTGTCAATCCGTACGGCGATGACATCAACGGCTCGATTTTTGAGCGTTTCAAAAACTGCTCCGGCAGTCATGTTTCTGGGTTCCTTGGACGCGGATCTGGCACATACTGGCCGCATAGATCCCCACCGGGCGGGCGGCACGAACCGACCCGACTCTCCGCATTCGCCCCTCGCTGACAAACGCTCCGCATCGGCCCCGTTCCTTGACCAGTTGCTGCGCGTTTTTCTCGGAGTGACCCGCTGGCCCTAGGCTTCCACGTTCATCTCTTGATGCCGTCGATCCAGCCTCAGCACAGTCGTGTGAATCGCGACAGCGTCCGATGTCGTGATCGGAATCCCAGTGCTTCGTTTTGGATTTCGTTGCGGCACCATAGTTACCTGCCGCGGCGTGTGCACGCAGCCACCGCACGAGGAACATTCGATGTTGCCAATCTTGATTCGTCTACCGGGTTGCGCGCGAATGTTGAAGGCTGGTGGCATCATCAACGGCCGCTTCGGAATCGCGATAAGCAGCAACGGGGCAAGTTGCGCGCAAATCGGCACGTGAGCAAAGCGCGTACGCGAAATTGCCATCGAGGCGGATCGCAGTGTTTAGGTGATCCAACGCTTTGGCGTATTCTTATTTCCAGTGCCACCACCAGCCCATATTTGCGTACGCGTAAGCATCATACGGATCGCGAGCGATGTCGGACTCGAAATTTTCGAGAGCGATGAGCGTCTTGGGATCAACACCACGTTCTTTGGCTCGTTCGAAGAGCGGATTCGTGCTACGTGGCAGCCTGCGTCGAACAGAACACGTCGCCCATGAGGCGGCACCAGTTTGCTGACCCGATCCGGCACATGCATGCGACCATGTGTTCTGTTGCGACAGCTCTGTGGAGATCGATTCGGAAGTCTCCAAGGATACGGCGAAGATCGTTAAAGTGGCTTGCTGACGCACGCGATACGAACCGAATGCTGGATAACTTTCTCCGACACATCGTAAAGTCAATTTCAATCACAATACGTGAGGAACGGACTTGAATGACTCGCGAACCTGCGATTTGTTGAAAGGCCAAGTAGTGGTAGTTCCGGGAATATTCAGTCGAGACACGACCCCTTCGGCGATTACGCGGTGTCCAAAAGTTCGATGAGAATCCAACAAAGCAACCGAATACGACTCCTGAGCCCACCGCCTTGGGCCCCGCTTCAAGAAACACTCGAAAGTCGAGTTTCAGTGCCGCGCCGACTGTCACCAAGAATAACAGAAGCAACGTCCATCCCAGAATGCAATGTAGCGTAAACCGTACTAGCGACAAGGTCGTTTGTTGGAAACCATCGACAAGAACTCTCGTCACCAATGATTCTTGAAAGGACAACCTGACCTTGCCGCTTCGCCGATGTTCACGAAGCCGCTCATGATTCGGAAAAGTTCCAGCAGTCTGCCAAGTGAGATAGATGCTCAACGCGCAGAAGAAAGACGAAGAGACCCACGGCAGCGATCAACAAATGCACTGTCCTGACGGCTGCACCGTAGAGAGACAGGAAGCACCAGACCGATCGTTTAGATTCCGTAGCCAGATAAGCGCACAAGGAAACGACTGTCTTCGCCGGGTAGTCTTCTGTTTATCGTGGGACATCCTAACACCAGGTTCGCATCAGGTTTTCCAGGACACGGCTTGATGGGGGATTTGAAAGCTGCTCAGCGATAGAACTTGGTAATACAATGGTCAGTGTCTCACTTTTAGTCGATACGTTTGCAACCCAACGCACAGCCACTCGATTCTCGCAGGTCGTATTGTAGCAAAATGTTTATCGCTTGGGCGGCAGCGTCGCTTTACTTCACCCCTTGGGTTTCATCCCGCCACGGATGGCCCCGGCGGCGGTAGCGCCGTAGTTGGCTTCGAAGAGGGGGTCGAGGGGGCGGCTGTTGGGGACGGCGAGCCAGATTCGTAGGAGGTGCCGCCGCAATTCCAGTTCCTCGGCGTCCTGGAACTCGTCGCGGCGATGAAACGTGACCCAATTGTTTAAGAACAACAGGTCGCCCGCTTGCTGCCGGAATGTGACATGCAATTGCGGGTCGGCGGCCGTCTCCTCTAAATAGGCCAGCGCTTCGCGTTGTTCGTCGGTCATGTCGGGCAACTCGGGCAGTGCGTAGGCGCGGTCGATCAACACGCGTAGATAGGCGGCGGCGAAATATCCCTCGTGGAAGGCGAAGATTGGTTGCCGACAATAGGGGAGTTCATTGCCCTGATCGACATTGTGCCGCGCGTAGTAAAACGGCTGCATCAATACCCGCGCCAGGTCGGGACGCTTCTCGCGGATCACGTTGTATAACGTCGCCGAGCTGACTAACTGGTTGTCGCCCCCGGTTGCGGCTGGTTGCAGGCAGAGGAATCCGATGACATCGCAGCGATCGGTGTGGAAGCTGAGCCGCTTTTTGGTGTTCGGTCCGCGGGCCTGCGGTTGGCCGACTTGAAAACCTTCATCGCGAACGCTGAAAATCCGTTCTCCCGCGGCGCTCTGCGAGACGGGAGTCCCCAGATGCAAGGCGATGCCCCAGAAGATCCGCCGGAGTTGTTCTTCGCTGAATTTCTTGACCGGCAAGCCGCGGATCATGCATCCGCCCGACCCGTGTTCGAGTTGATCTTGGACGTGGGACAAGAGTGGTCCTAATTGCGGCAGCGGGAAGTCTGCGAGCGTTCCCTGCTCGACGGGACGTCCGCTCGACTCCGCGCAGCTGAGCGCCGCTTCGATTTCGCCGATGTGGCCGGCAGTCAATTCGATCAGCCAGTCGTCGCGCTGCAACAATTCAGCACCACGCCAAGCGGCCGGAATGGTGAATGGCCCCGGCAAGTCCTCGGACTGCGGACTGCGTTTGCTGTTCATTTCGGTAAGCCTCTGTAACGAATGTCACTCATGTTGTGCTCATTGTAACATTGCTGTTACCCGCTGTTTTTGCCCGTTATTCGCTCATTTGGACGTTATTTCGTTTTTTCTGAGAAAAGGGTGTAACAGATCTGCGGTTCTCGCGCTTGGGTTCGTGCGAGCGAAATGTCTGTGTGACACTTTCGCCATTAACGGTAACGATCTGAGACGCGTCCCAGCCGGAGTAATACGGTGGGAATCGGTTTCAGATTCAAAATGAAACGAGTACTACGGATGAGATTATTTGGGAACAAGACCGACAGAAAATTATCGAAAAAGCAAACCAAAGCCAACCTGGGCTTTGAAAACCTAGAAGACCGTCGCTTGATGGCGGGATCAGTCGAACTCGACGGAGGTACACTGCGAATCGAAGGAACTTCGGCCAACGATACGGTTCAAGTTCAGTATTACCAAAACGACAGCAACTATATCCTGGTTATGAGGACACATAGCGGACATACGCATACCCGCTATTTTCGCACATCTGACGTTGATCTCGTTCAATTCTCGGGCAAGGACGGCAACGACTACTTCCGCAACGACACGAGCATCCGTTCGTATGCCAACGGGGGGAATGGTAACGATACGCTCATCGGTGGATCGAATCGGGATATGCTCGCCGGTGATGCCGGCAACGACCAATTGTGGGCCCGAGGTGGCAACGACTCGGTCTACGGTGCTTCCGGGAACGACTACATGCGGGGTGGATCCGGGAACGACTTGATGTTTGGCGCTTCCGGAAACGACACCGTCTACGGAGAGAGCGGCAATGATACGCTCTACGGTGGATACGGCGACGATTACCTAGTCGGCGGGAGTCAGAACGATAACATGTTTGGCGGGTCGGGCAACGACATCATGTGGGGTGAAGGCGGTGCCGACAACATGTACGGCGATGCCGGATACGATACGATGTATGGGGGTATCGGCAACGACTTCATGCGGGGGTGGCGGCGATCGCGACGTGAATGTATGCTCAGTGGCGGTGCAGGCGGTGACAAGTTGTACGGCCAGGATGGGGATGACATCCTCGATGGTGGTTCCGGCAACGATGCCTTGCGGGGCGGCAAAGGGAGTGACTTTCTTAGCGGCGGTTCCGGCAACGATTATTTAGATGGCGGGAACGGCAGCTATGACATCATTTACGGAGGTTCCGGTAGCGACACCTTCGTGCGACACAGCCATAGAAGTTACTGGTTGAACGACAACGATAAGTTCATGGACTTTAGCAAAGGTGACGGGGATCGCACGAAGACCATTTATTACTGGTAGAAAGACTAGCCGTTGAATGTCCTCGGAGCCACGGCATTGTGTTGAGGTTCGCAACGAAGACGGCATAGCCTAACCGTCCCGGTCGCCCGTATTCCGCGGCACTGGGGCGGTTTTTTTGTCGCTCTGGACCGCCCTATTTTCCGCCCGAAAGACTGCTCTTGCGGCAAAATCTGCCGATCGATTACAACACCGCTCTCAAAATCTGACTCAGAACGTTTTGAAATCATCTTAAAATCCGTGCAGGCAGGGGCTTTCACTCTGGTGATACCGTTGGACCAGTCGTGCCGCACGTTGCAAATTCGCCGAATTCTCAGTTGGCAAGGACGCCATGATCATCGGTCATCTTAAGAAGTTAGCTCGCGCCGCCGTCTCGCCGGGTTCGCTCTTCAAAGGGGCGTGTCTCCTCGTCGGTGGTATTTCCGGGGTCTTTCTTTGGGCTTGGCAAGCACAGTTTGCCGCACTCTTGGGAAATACGCCCGCCGTCTCCTCGGCCGTGCTGTTGGCCGCCGCAATCACGATTGCGATTGGGTTTCGTCTCAAAACGGGACCGGCGCAGGATACGAAACTGTTAACCGTGGCCGGGACTTTGTTGTTCGCCACGGCGACTTGGGCCTGGGCCTTTCCCTATCTGATTCAGCGAATTGGTTGGGCGGCGCATCGCTGGGGAACGTCCTTGATCGATTCCCCAACAGCGGCATTTACCTTCACATTTTGTGCGGCGCTGGTCGCATTGGGAATTCCCTGTCTCGCCTTGGCCAAATCATGGTCCATTCTGGCCGAATCGGCCGGCAGTGATGCGGCGTTTGTGAAACAGGCGGGACAATTGAAATTCGTTGGTTACAGCCGCGTGCCGCTGGCGTGGCAGGTCGGTGGGTTCGGTTGCGGATTGCTGGTCGCAGGTTGCGGATTGGGGCCGTGGCTGGGAATTCAAACCACCGCCATGACTGCAGCTGTGTTTGCGGGCGTTGCCGGCTTGTACTGCCTGTGGCAATCGGTCCATCCGGTCGAATTCAATAACGAGGCAACCACGGAACATGATGCCGATGTCGCGCCGACGTTTCTGACACTCAACCTGGTCCGCGTCGCCACCTGGATTGCGCTGGCGGTGTTTGGATTGATTACGGCGAACTGGATGCGGATGACGGGACAATTGTTTTTGATCTCCGCTGAAATGCAATGCATTGCCTGGGGCGGAATCGCTCTGGGGTTGGCCTCGGGAGTTGGTCTGGGCATCTGGCACAGCCGTCGACAGGTTGGTCAAAGCCGTATCGGCGTGCATGCTTGTTTTCTGTTTGCTGCCTGGGCTGTCTGTTTGACGGCGGCGTTTCCGCTGTTGGTCAAAGGCTCGTTGTGGATGAACGCTTATCAATCGTCGCGGTTCTGGTTAACGGCCGGTCGCGGCGGAATTCTCTTGCTGTTCTGTCTGCCGGCCGGGCTGACTTGGGGTTTGGCCATTGCTGCCCCTGCCCTGACCCGCAGCACACGTACGGCTTTGTTAATGAAACGTTTCGCATTGATTCCCGCTGCACTGGGATTTTGCTGTTATCGCTGGTTGGATCTGCCGGCGCTCGGTCCCGCGGTTCTGGCGACTTGCACGGCTGGATTGCTCTGGCTGGCAGCTGGTATCGCCGCTGTTTCGGCAGGTAATGTCTTCGCCGGTTGGTGGCGACGCGGCATCATGGTGACCAGTCTGGCGGTTATTGCCATCAGCCCGGTCTGGCGAACGGCCTACGATCCGGCTCTTGCGGCGCGGACGTTGTTCTCGACCGAAATCTTTATGGCGTATCGCAGCAAATTCGCGATTGACGAGTTGAGCCAATTTGATGACGCGCGGCTCCATAAACTCGTCGATGGAAAACAAGGAACCTATACGCTGTGGAAACGGCGGGGGTCGCAATGGCAGATTCGCGAAAACGGTCTGTCGAATACGGTGCTGCCCAGCAATTCGGAACTGCACCCGCAATTTTCAGCGGAGGTTCTGCCGGGCATTGTGCCGTTCTTGCTACATGAACATCCCCAGACGGCACTCTTTTTGGGAATGGGGGGCAGTGGTGCTCTTTCGAGTAGTCTGCACTTTCCCTTGACGGAAATCGTCTGTGTCGAAGCGGATGGGGCCTACTTGGATCTGATGCAAAATGAGATTCTGCCCACAACCACTGAAAACCCGCTGGACGATGACCGCGTGTCCGTGCGGCAGGCCGACCCCGCTTTAATTGCGGTTGCCGGTCGCAAAGTTTATGACGTGATCGTTTCCGAACCAGGATACAGTTCCCGGCCGCACAACGCGGCTTATTTCACCGCTGAGTTTTATCAAAATTTTGCTAACCAATTGACGGCGGACGGCATTTTTGCCCAACGTTTTCGCTATATCGATTACGGTGCTGAACCGTTGCGTGTCGCCGCCAAAACGCTCTCGCAAGCGTTTACGCATGTGATGTTTCTGCAAACGGCTGCGGGAGAAATGTTGCTGTTGGGCAGCAACTCCGAGGCGGGTTTGGTGCGTCCCGGTCTGCTGGCGCGTGTGGATCGACCTCATGTGCAAGCGGCATTGGCGGGCTGTGGTTGGGATTGGTCGATCGTGTTGAATCTCTCGACGCACAGCCAAGAACAACTGACAGAATTCGTGTCCGACGCCCCGACCGTGGCCAATACGATTTCCGGCGGCCATTTCCACTGCACCTTGCCGCGGGAAGTGATTCGTTGGGCGAATAAAATGCAAGAAGTCGGTGTCGCCTTGATGCCCCGCACGGGACGGTTGCTCGATCAAATGGGTGAGGATGCCGGTGATCCTGATGTGTTGGAGCATCTGGCGGAAGTGACTGGTAAGCAAAAATTGATTCGCGATTATCCCGATCAATATTGGGCCTATCGCGCTTCGGTCCGCGAACAGGTCACCGCCGGAGCTTCCGGGCGGTCGGTGATTCAGCAGGTCAAACATCAATTGGCGGGACATGATTTTCATCCCCGCGACCAGCGCCGCATGCGTTATTTTGCGGCGTTAGGCCAAGCGCAGAAGACCAAATCGCCGTCCGATATTCGGCAGTTGGAGAACTTTGCCTTTCCATACGATCCGATGATCACGTACTTCTTGCATGGCGAAGCGGCCGAGTTGTACTCCCGCGCCGGCGAGCAGCGTGTTCCGGCGAATGAACTGCGGCACCGTTTGTATTCCACGTATTACAGCGTCGCGGGCGATCGATCGGTTCGCACGATTGTGGAGGCCTTGAACCTGTTGATCGAACATCCCGAAGCTGCGCCGGATCCACTGACGCGTTGGGACTACATCAACGGCCTGCTGCAGGTCCTGCAGACGCGTTGGTACGATCGCGGCTCGGTGCAACCGAAATCGTTTACGGTGATGATCAGCGATGTTTCCGAAACACTCCTGACCGCCGACCGCTCCCTGAAGGCGATGCGGACCTTAACAACCGACGCCGGTCTCGACCCCGCGGTCTGGACAGAGCGCGAACGGGTGCTCAAACGGACGCTGGTCAAACCACTACGCGATTATCGGACAGCGCTGAAACCGGAATACGAGAAGGCGAAAGCGACCGGGCAATTGATTCGTGACCGTGTGGAAGGTGACGCGGGGGAATGAATCACGAGCAGACAGCCTCTTCCAGCAATGCTAGGAGCTGATCTAACCAGCGCTGTGCCACCCCGGTACAAGTCCGGTTGCTGCGAAAATGCCCTTCCCTTACACTTCCGCCTCGATCTGAAAACTGATGAGACTCACCACGGATAGTCAAGGATGACCCCGTGAATAATACTACCATTGTCGTGCCCTGTTTTAATGAAGCTGAGCGGTTGGATGTCGAACGGTTTCGGCGTTTCGCCGTCAATCAGCATGCGCTGCGGTTCTTGTTCGTCAACGACGGCAGCAGTGACCGCACCTTGCAGATTTTGCAACAAGCCTCAATTGCTGTTCACTCGCTCTCTCTTCTGCGTCCAATTTATCGCGGGACATCCTTTCATCTGCCTCTAACTTAGCACGCTGCAGATCCAGGTTTTCTCGTTCAAGCGCGAGGCGATCCTGCTGCAATTTAGCTTCAGCAGCCAGCTTTTCTTGCTGCAACCTAGCTTCCATTTCCAATTTTTGCTTTTGGAGGGCAATCTCTGCCTCCCTAGCACGCAGTTCAGCCTCCTTAAGTGCCTTATCCTCATCCTGCTTCTTTTGCATAGCAAGAATTTCGGCCTCCTTAAGTGCCTTATCCTCATCCTGCTTCTTTTGCATAGCAAGGAGTTCGGCTTGCTTAAGCGCCCTATCGGCATCCTGCCGTGCCTTATCCTCATCCCTATGCTTTGCTTCAAGCTGCAGCTTATACTTTTCGAACTCCAGCCGCTCTTTTTCCAGCGCTGGATCGTAATAAATTATTACAATTTATTACAAAATTAAACTAATTACAATAATAAGAATAATACCAAAAAAAATGTCAACTAAAATTGTCAAATTAATACGACGAGGCTTGCAGAGCGGCAGGTACGTCATTGTATAGCCAGACCCCTCCCCCTACTCCTCTCCAGGGTACACAATATGCTTGCTGCTCTACTGCACGTGGCTTGAATTAGCATACATTGTCATCGGTGGTGGGTAGGCCTCTCGCGTGTAGGAGTCGCCCGCCTGTTTCACTGGCCTCGCACTATAGCAGCACTTTGAAATCAGAGTGCATGTTACTATTATGTAATCACAGCTGAATGAATGTATAATAGAACAATCGTTGTAGTACGCGTCGTGCAACTGCAATCTAAAGGGCCATCTAGCCTATCTGATAGCAAATTATATATTGGAATCATTCACAATGCGCGAGGGAGCCCAGTTGGAGGCAGATAAAACTGCTGGTCACAGTACTACAATAATATTGATCGCTGATGCCCACTGATCGCATCCCAGATACTTTCAATAATAATTAATTGATTTCAAGCTCAGATTGAAATCTTTCCTCTCGTCGTTGTATCAGTCTAATCATATACGTTACGCTGAATCTGCCAAATGAGTCTGACTGCCGCTCTAGAAGCAGCGTTGATGCTGCAGTGAGGTAGTCAAGCAGCTGTCGCGCCACGAGTTACTCAAGCAGTTTTGACACCACCGACAAGCTCGAAATCGGTCGATGTGATTTTACATCAGCTGGGTCAAGGTTAACTCATGTAGTACCTGTGCATGAGTTCAAAAATATAATATGACCACCATACAGTGAGAATTGTATCCACTGCGGACCCAACAGACAAGCTTCTACAATGTAGTATAAGGAAATTTTGCGTTGTTTTCTTAGGCAACAGACTGGGTACACAGGGTACAGTTAGGGTATAGTTGGCATTGGCCAACAGTTGGCATTGATGTGGCTACCTAGAGGGGCGTCACCTCCCCAGTCCTGCAAGTCGCCGATCATAGTTCATATTTCTCAAAGGGAGGGTTGCTTCAGTAACGGCATCCGGCATAAACATTTTGCACCGGTGCAGCTAACCCAACAAGCCTTTACTATGCAATGTGAGGAAATTTTAAGTTGTCTTCTTTGTGGTTTTGTACCAGTATGTGAATTCAACAATATAATATTAGTATTATAACTATTAACTAACTGTAACTTATTTTTTTCGATTTTCGCTTGTTGGTTTAATATGATGTATTTTGTTATCAAGAATTTAAGTTCCAGTTCAGTATTATAAAACTGTATGTACAACTTACAGCCAATCCGATTTGCTTACTTATTCACTTGCGCGTCTGCTCTGTCTAGTTTCTGTTTTATTTTTATAACCACGGTTGTTAAATATCGAGTGCGTCGTGACGTGTAATATTTACAATTTTTTATGTTAAGCGATTTTTGTACAAAATAAACGTTTATTAGTGAACTAAATGCAACACTGGGTAAGTAATAAAATTGCAGTATCCATTCCGTTAATTAACTTTGAACGTGTTTCTATGGGAATTGATTTACGATCAGTTGCCGACCGTAGGTCAGACATTGCTACACTGCAGTCTGTCGTCCGTCCGTCTGTCGTCACGTTTGGTATTGTGAGACACTGGGCAGTGATGAAAAAACTGATGATAACAAATGACTGCTATGATGAATAAACTTGCTACTAATTTACGACTTTTATAATTTTTACTTACTTATCAAACGTCCGCCATTTTCGTTTAAACGTTCGTTTAAACGGTTAGCAACGAGAAAGGGTGGCTTGGCCTGTTGATAGGACGTGCGTTCGACGGACGCCATAGATGGTTTTGGCTTTCTGACCCGCCATCAAGACGGCGGTTAGATTTTTCAAACCAGTGAATCCCAAAGTCATAGGAAAGAGAAGATGCAAATGGTGGATCTCGTTGAATGGTGTTTCAACGGTCCAGCGTATGATCCCATTGCGAACGGTGAATCGATGGATGAAATCGGACCGGGGACCAAATCGGCGATGACGGCTTGTTGGATATAGCTGAAATGCGAAGAGGTGTCGAGCGCCGTTTTGGTTGACCTCCGCGGGATCCTCCTCCGGCGAGACGCTGGCCGCCGGTGTGCGGGCGCGGCGCGTTCCTCGGCCGAGAAGACAGCGGCTCGGCCCGAGCGGATCGGCAGCAGGTCGAGCGCCTCGCCGGCCGGCGCTGCTGCCGCCGCCCAGCGCCGCCTCCACCGCTCGGCGTCGAGGTCCAGGGTTCCGCCCCGCAGAAGCCGACGAGCTTTCGAGCATGCGGGTGATCGGGAGCTTCCTGGCCTCGGGCGCATCCAACAGCTCGCCGAGGTCGAGCTCGTCGCTCGGCTCGGCGGCGGCCGGCGCGGGCGTGCGCGGCAATGCGCGCCGTCGTAGTGACGGCCGTCCGGTGCGCCACGGGAGTGCGCCGCGGGGACCGCCAGAGCAGGCGCTCGTGCTCGACGGTGCCGGCGGCGAGGTCTGGGTGGCCGTAGGTCTGTCCGGGCTTGCGCCCACCACCGAGGTCGGCGTAGTATACCCGCTCAGGTCGCTCGCCGTCACCTCGTGACGCCCCTCGATGAAGGCCTCGAACAGCGCGTTGTCGGCCAGCGTGTTCAGCAGCCGCGGCCGGCCCCGTCCCAGCTTGAACAGCGCCGAGACCGTCTCTTCCGGGAGCAACGCGGGGCTGCCCTGGCACGCGTCAGCCACGCTGTCCGAGATAGGCGGCCGTGTAGGTGAAGGTCGATGGACCGAGTACGACGTAAACGTCGATCCGCGGGCCCAGCGACGCGGTCTGCGCGAGCGTGTCGTCGAGCGACGACAGCCCGACCACGAGCAGCGACAGCAGTCGGCGATCCTCGTACTCGAGGTTGAGCAGGCCGCCCACCTCGGCCATCGCGTCGCGCGGCAGCAGGTGCGCGTCGTCGAGGATCAGTACGGCGTGGCGTCCGTCCTCGCGGATCACGGCGAGCTGCTCGTAGATCTGGGCGAGAAGCTCCGAGCGATCGTCCGACGGGCTCTCGACGCCGAGCTGGCGCGCGTAGCGGCGGAGCAGGATGCCCGAGTCGGCCGCGCCCGGGACGGTGACGAGCATGGTGGCCTCGAACACCTCTTCTTCGAGCGAGTCGAGGATGCGGCGGGCGAGCAACGACTTGCCCGTTCCCGGCTCTCCCGTCATCACGCTCAGGCCCTTCTGCTGTCGCAGCCCCCGCTCCACGCGCCGCTGTGCGTGGCGATGCGACGCGCTGTCGAAGTAGAAGCGCAGGTCCGGCTCGTTCTGGAACGGGTCCTGGCTCAAGCCGAAGTGCTGCAGATGCTCCACGCGCTACCCCTCAGACGAAAGAGATCTTCTTCTTCGGCCGCCCTGCGCTCGCCGAGTCGCCCGGGGTCGGGCTCGCTGACGAGCTCGGCCTCGGGCTCCAGCTCGACCTCCGCCTCGGCGGCGGGCTCGACGTCGTCGCCGGCCTCCGCTTCGGCGATCAGGTCGTCGAAGGACTCGGTCTGCGCCGCTTCGCCACTGCCTTCTACGGCCTGGTTGTCGGCCTCGATGTCGGACAGGAAGTCGTCGAAGGACTCGAAGACCTCGCCGTCGCCCGCATCATCGTTCGACCCATCCGCTTCCGCGTCGAGCGAGGCGATCTGCTGATCGATGCCAGGGAACGAGGGCTCGTTGGTCCGCACCGTTTCGTAGGCGTCGCGGGCCCGGTCGATCTCGCCGGCTTGCTGGAACGCGCGGCCGAGGTCGAAGTACAGCCCCGGCCGCTCCTCGTCGGGGACGTGCGGCTGCGACAGGGCCTGCTCCAGGTGATTCGTGGCGTCCTGCGGTCGGCCCAGGTTGAGCGCGCACAGGCCCATCATGTGCAGGCTGTTCAGGCGGCGCGCGTCGCTCTGGAGGCACAGCTGGAACTCCGCGATCGCGTCCTGGTGCAGCCCCATCTCCATGTAGGCGATGCCGAGGCCGTAGCGGGTCCTCGACGTCGTCCTCGTCGAGCTGCTTGCCGACGCCCTTCGAAGTCGCTGAAGATCGACTCCCAGCCGCTCGACGTCGGAGAGCACCATGTTGTCTGGCTGGCGGGCGTCGGGGTCGTCGTCGAGGCTGTCGGACAGCTCCGCCGCGAGGTCGAAGCCCTCGTCTTCTTCGTGGTCGTCGTCGAGCGACAGGCCCGCGCCTTCGTCGTCGGCGTTGGACACGGTCTCCGGCGGCTCGCCGACGTCGCAGAACTCCTCCGGGACCTCGGCGTCGACCAGCGTCGGCGAGTCGAGGCCCGTGGACGCGTCGTCTTCCGTCGCCTGCTCGTCGGCGTCGGAAGAAGCGTCCGCGAAGACGAACTCGCCCTCGTCCGGCTCGCCGGTGTCGATGCCCGCCGGTGCGGCGTCATCGACGATGACCGGCTCGGTCTCGGTCTCGGGCCCCGGGGTGGCCGCGCTCGCTCGACCGGCCGCTGCCTCGGAAGCCGGAGCAGCGGTCGAGTCCGAGGCATCGCCGCCCCGGGCCACGGCCATCTCGCCCATCCGCAGCAGCGCGCTCGGGTGGTTGGGCGCCACCGACAGGATTCGGCGGTAGATCGCCTCGGCCTCGTCGTACAGCTCCTGCTTGAAGTAGAACTCGGCTTCCTCGAGATCCTCGGCCACCTGTGCGGCCGTGGTCGTACTGCCCGAGTTCGGGTCCCGGGCCGCGACCGTCGCGCTCGCCTCGGACGCGGGCGGCGCCGGCGGCGCCATCTCCTCGGACAGGTCGAGTCCCTCGACGTCGATCTCGATCTCGGACGCGCTCGTGTCGTCGGACGCGTCGAAGTCGAAGCCACCGTCGTCGGCGGCCGTGACCTCGATCGAGGGACTCGGTGCGGTCGAGCCCGACGGCCTCGTCGGCCGAGCCGGCCGCGACGTCGACGTCGACGTCCACCTCGATGTCTTCGTCGACCTCCACGTCCACGTCGATATCCACGTCCACATCGATGTCGAGGTCGTCGGCGGCGGCCTCGGGCTGCGGGTCTCCGCCGCCCATGGTGCCCAGTGCCTCGGCTGCCGCGGGATCGAGCCCCTCGATGCGATCGCGCAGGATTCCGAAGGCGTTGCGATCGTCGGCCTCGCGCGCGAGATCGGCGGCGCGGCTCCAGACCTCGACGGCGTCGGACGGCGCATCGCCTTCTGCGTACGCCTCTCCGAGCTTCTCGAGCGCGGGGCGGTGGTCGGGCTCGGCGACCAGGATCGCGCGCAGGCTCTCGATCGCCTGCGCGCGCTTGCCATAGCGCAGATAGACGCTGGCCTCGGCGTACAGCTGGTCGGGGTCGCCATCGGGCACCGGGACGCTGGGCGCCTCGCTGGGCTGTGTGGGCTCGGACACGTCGAGGGTCGGCGCGGGCTCGCCGCCCGGTCCCTCTTCTTCGAGCAGGAAGTCGTCGTCGAGCAGCTCGTCGTCGCCGAGCAGCGTCCCGCTGTCGTCGCCGATGAACGAGTCCTCGCCTCCCAGAACGCCGCCTTCGCTGCCGATCTCGGGCGGCGCGGCGGTCTCGAAGTCGGCGATCGGGTCGTCGCCGCCGGACGTCTCGAGCGCGGGCTGCTCGCCCGACAGCTCGAACGAGTCGACGCTCGGCAGGCGCTGCAGGATCTCGCGTGCGCGCTCGTCGTCGCCCCGCTCCTTGTAGATGCGGGCGAGGTCGCGGGTCGCGGCGTTCAGCGCGTCGTCGTTGCCGAGGCCGCGATACACGTCCATCAGCAGCTCGCAGTGCTCGGGGACCTCGGGCGCGGCCTCGCGCACGCGCATCGCGAACGGCTCGGCGCGCTCGGGCTGGCCCTGTGCGAGGAGGTTGCGGGCGAGCCCCTCGAGCACCGCCACGCGGTCGGGGTCGATCTCGAGGATGCGCTCGTAGACGGCCACGACCGTGTCGAGCGCGCCCTGTCGTTCGAGCTCTTCGATCACGCCCTCGTACTCGGAGATGGCGTCCTCTTCCATCCCCTCCTGGCGCAGCAGGTCGGCCACCTTCATGCGGCTGGTGGTGTTCGACGGGTCGAGCGTCGACATGCGGCGCAGATGGTCGAGCGCTTCCTTCTTCTTGCCTTCCTTGTGATACCCGTCGGCCGCCGTCTGCAGCGCGGCGACCGCTTCGGCGTCGAGCCCCATCCGCTGGTACAGCTCGGACAGCGAGACGTGTGCGCTGTATCGCTTCGAATCGAGGTTCAGGATCTGCTTGTAGACCGCGACCGCGCGGGCATCGAAGCCCTCGGCCTTGTACTGGTCGGCGACGCGGGAATACTGGGCCGCGGCCTCTTCGACCTGGCCCCAACGGCGATGCACGTCGCCGATCTCGAGCAGCAGCTTCGAGTCGCGGGGGTCCTCCTTGAGCAGGAGGTTGTACTCCTTGAGCGCCCGCTCCTTCGCGCCCTTCTGCGCGAACTTTCGCGCCGCATCCAGGACTTTTCGCTTGTTGATCGCCAATGAACCCTCAGCTCAGCGCATTTCACAGGAGTCAGGCAGAGGTAGCCCTCGCAATTCCTATCGGTCGACATGGGGCCTCTTGAGGAATCCCCACGGGAGGAAAGCGTTTCGCCGCGGGTCCAGCGCGGGCTGCGGCGGCGCCACGCCGGGCATCGCACGGGCGGTCCGCAGGCCGGTGCCGCAGCCGGAGCCCGGGGCTCGGAGAGCCGGATCGGTCCCCGGTTCCGGCGTCAGCGGAGCTTCGACACCAGCGCGCGCAGACCCAGCTCGTAGCTGGTGGGGCCGAAGCCCGACACCACGCCGGTCGCGACGCCCGAGACGTACGACCGGTGTCGGAAGGGCTCGCGTGCGAAGACGTTCGACAGGTGCACCTCCGCAACGGGGAGCCCCGTCGCGGCCAGGGCGTCGCGCAGCGAGACGCTGGTGTGCGTCAGGCCGGCCGGATTGATCAGGATCGCGTCGGCGGTCGCCCGCGACTCCTGGATCCGGTCGATCAGTGCGCCCTCGTGGTTCGACTGGAACGACTCGACCTCGCAGCCGAGCTCCTTGGCGAGCTGCTCGAGCGAGGCGTCGATCTCGGCGAGCGTGGTGTGGCCGTAGACCTCGGGCTCGCGCGTGCCGAGCAGATTGAGGTTGGGCCCGTGCAGGACCACGATGCGCAGCGTGTCGCCGACACGGCGGCCTCCCTGCTCGGTGACAGCTCTCAGCCTGCTTTCAGCTGATCTCAGCCGCCGCTCTCAGGCGCTCTGTGCGGCCCCAGGCGACCGCACGCAGGGCTTCGAACCAGTTCCCGCGCGGATGATGCGGCCGGCCCCCGGACCACCCGGCCTCGCCTCCCCGCCCGGCTCAGAGCTCTGCGCGGAGATCGATCAGGTGCCGCCGCATGAGATAGCGCGCCTTGCCCAGGTTGCCATCGGGCTCGATCGCCAGCACGAGGAAGAGGTCGTCGTCGATCATGCGGAACAGCAGCGTGAAGCGCGCGAGCGAGACGATCGTCTCGCTCAAGCCCCCCGCCGAGAGGGTGTCGGCGGCCTTGCGGATCTCACCGAGGATGCGGCTGAACTCGACCCCGGCCGCGCCGATCTCGTCGTCCATGACCTGCTGGAGTGCCGTCTCGCCCTGGACCTGCGCGATCGGAATCCCGTCGCTCTCCATCAGCGCGGCCGCGATCCCGCCCCCGCACTCCGAGACGATCTTTCCGAGGATGCCCGTGCGGCTTC
>CALOFE010000034.1:0-24534 GCA_942492455.1 uncultured Planctomycetaceae bacterium
ACGATGAACTAAAGCAGAGTGCCTAATACGCCAGCTGGCTTGCGGCGGTGATCCTTCACTTGGCGATCGCCTGCACGATTTGCCAAACCTCATCCGCGATCGCATCAACAGGGCGAATCTCGCCCGCGGCGATCCCGTCGATGACCTGCCAACGATCATCGCCTTGGGCGACGTCGAGATAGACCTCGTGCACTTTGGCCAGATAACCCGCATCGGCTTCTTGAATGTCGGCGGCATCATCGGTGTAGCTGCGGGGGGCTTTGCGGGCGATCAATTCTTGCGCGCGGGCCGGGGGCAGGTTTAAGAGAATCGTCACATCGGGCTGCGGCAACGCGTAAATCTCGTACTCGATCTTGTTGATCCAGGCGATGATTTCTTGCCGTTCTTCACCGGTGACTTTCGACGCTTGGTGGCCGATGTTCGACGCCACGTAGCGGTCCAACACCACGTAATCGTTGTCGCGCTGCGCCGCTAACAGCAGTTCGCGTGATTCAAAACGGTCACCGGCGTAGAGCAGCGCCGCCAGGAACGGGCTGACTTGATCGAGCGCGCCGAATCGCCCGTTGAGAAAATCACCGATCGATTTGCCGAAGAGCGTATCGTCGTAACGGGGAAAGCTAAACAGCTGAACCGCCGCTCCCGTCGCACGCAAACGTTCGCACAACAGTTGTGCCTGTGTCCCTTTGCCCGATCCGTCGATTCCCTCAATGTTCACCAGCAGCGCCAAAATAAATCACTCCCCATCCGCACCACGCATGTCGCCGTAGGGTGCGTCATGACGCACCGTTCTACATTCCAAGTCACGCGTTGCTGTCTTGTTGTTATTGTTTGATTGACGTGTTTGTATGCTTTGTTGAATTGGATTGGGCGCGTTTTTCGTCCTACATCGAAAGGTGCGTCGCGACGCACCCTAGGGAAAGAAAGGCCGCGCGCAGAGACGCCAAGACGCAGAGATTTGCGTAACCTTGATGGGTATCGCACGGCATGGTTGGAAACCGGGACTTCTGATTTATCGACTCGGGTGTTCAACAGTTACCTCTTTTTCTTCTTTGCGTCTCCGCGTCTTTGCGCGAGTCCTTTTTTTAGATGCTCATCTCTCGTCCTACATAGAAAGGTGCTACGAGACCTCGGCGATGACTCCGTTATCCGAAGCGGAGGTTGCCCGCACTTTGACAATTTGGCCGATGGATGTGGCATCGCCCGGGATATCGACTGGGGCATAACGACAGGCGGTGCCGCTGATCCAACCGGGGCGATCACGAGATTCTCGTTCGACCAAGACTTGAAGGTCGCGTCCGACGAGCGACTCATAATATCGGCGAGCCAAACGGTCGCCCAACTCGGCCAATCGTTGCCCGCGCTCTTTTTTGACTTCGGGAGAAATGTGATCCGGCAGGTCGGCCGCCGGGGTGCCCGCACGGGCGCTGAAGGGGAAAACGTGAATCTTCATGAAGCCTGCTTGTTCACAGACATCGAGCGTCTCTTGAAATTCGGCCTCGGTTTCGCCAGGAAAGCCGACAATCACATCGGTGCTGAACGCCGGATTATCGAGCCGACTGCGGAGTAATTCCATCTTGCCCAAAAACATGTCGAGGCTGTACCGCCGCTTCATTCGCAACAACACATTTCGTGAACCGCTTTGCAAGGAGGGGTGGAAATGCGGGGACAGTTTCTCGGTGGAGGTGACGACATCCACGAAATCGGGGGAGACTTCCGCTGCTTCAATACTCGACAACCGCATTCGCCAGTCGCCGGGAATGCGGTCCAGCTTTTCGATCAGATGCGCTAACCGAAACGGAGCTTTGCCGCTACGACCGCGCGTGGCATCAACGCCATAGTGTCCGAGATGAATTCCGCAAAGCACGATTTCCTTGTGGCCGTTTTCAATCAGCCGGTGGACTTCCTCATCGATGTCTTGCGGGGGACGACTCCGCAGTCCGGGGCGGACTTGGGGGATGATGCAGTACGTGCAATTTAGAATACAACCGTCTTGGACTTTGACATAGGCGCGTCGCCGCCCTTCAAAGGTACTGATCCCGGTTGGGAAATCATTGACACCGACACGTGCCAGCACGTCAGGCAGCTCGCGTTTATCCTCGACGACTTCCAACACATTGGGAAGTTGGGCCAACGTCTCCGGTTCGCGGGTGGCGTAACAGCCCATCACGATTGTTCGCGAGCCTGGGTTTTTACGAGCCAACTGACGAATCAACTGCCGACCTTTCGAATCCCCGGTGGCGGTCACCGTACAGGTATTCACTACGCAGAGGTCGGCATTTTCCTCTTCCTCCGCTTCGCGATAGCCGCCGCGAACCAGCGCTTCTTTGACCAATTCGGTTTCGTATTGATTGACCTTGCAACCCAAGGTCACCAAACGGCAAGTTGGCTGTGACATAACAAAATACGCTTTGTAGAAATTCAAACTGTCTAATAACCGCCCCATCAGTCAGCGATCAGTGCCCTCTTCCTCTGGGTGAGGGTGAGGGCCGCCGATCAATCCGTTGGCCCAATGTCTGCAGCAGAACCAATGAGTTAACGTCCGCCAGAAAAACCCGCACGATCGGCCCAATTCACTCGACAACTCCTGCGACGATGAGGATCGCACAGTATAATAGTCTTAGCTCCCCACGGCGAGTCCGTTGGAAATGGACTTGTTTAGACGCTCCTCCGTTGTTGACGCAGCGGGACGATGGCCACAGCCGAGTCGACTCTCAGAAAATACGGGAAATCAGTTGATATGATGACTTTGAGACGATGTCTGGCTTTGTTCGTTGGCCTTGCCATGACAGCGGCGGACGCGCATGCCGCTGAACAAGAATCGGCCGCGGTTTATCAAAAATACGTCGTCGCCGCCGACCATCCCGCCGCCAGCCAGGCCGGATTAGAAGTCCTGCAGCAGGGGGGAAATGTGGTAGATGCCGCTGTGGCGACCTCGTTTGCGTTGTCGGTGGTGCGTCCCGACAGTTGCGGCATCGGCGGCGGGGGATTCATGGTGATCTGGAACGCCGAAACCAAGTCCGCTGTCGCTATCGATTACCGCGAGCGGGCACCATTGGCTGCGACTCGCGATATGTTTGTCACTAAAAACAAGAACGGCCGGAAACTCTCCAGTCGGGTCGGAGGGGCTGCAGCGGGAATTCCCGGCACGGTTGCCGGCCTGTGTCACGCCCACAAAGAATTCGGAAAACTCCCCTTGGCCGCTGTGCTGGCTCCGGCCATTCGTTTGAGCGAACAAGGCGTTTTGGCCGATGAACACGCCATCAGCGCGCAGCGTACGGCGCTGTTGCTCTTGGCTTTACAGCGCAATGGGAAAGAACGTTTTGCAGCCCTCTACAAGCAATACCTGAACTCCGGCCGGATGTGGACGAAACAGGATCGCATTTTCTCGCCCCAAACCGATGTGCTCAAACGGATCGCCGCCCAGGGGCGTGATGGGTTTTATCGCGGGCCAGTGGCTGAGGCGTTGCTGGCGGTCGTTGCCGCGCAAGGCGGTATTTGGCAGCGTGAGGATCTTGAGCAAATGGATGCCGTGCAGCGACAACCGCTGTCGGAGAAATTTGGCGAGAATACGATCCTGACCATGCCGCCCCCCTCCAGTGGCGGGGTGGCGCTGCTGGAATCCTTAAACATTATTGAGGCCTTTGAAAGAGATCATCCGCAACGCAAATGGCTAAGCGATGGTCCGCACAATTCGGCCGCCGTGCATCTGGTCACCGAGGCTCTCAAACACGCCTTTGCCGACCGGGCAGAGTATCTGGGGGACACCGATTTTGTGTCGGTACCCATCGCTCGCTTAACGAGCCGAAAATACGCCGACAAGTTGGCGGCGAAAGTCGATCCGTCGAAAACTCAACCGCCCGAAGCGTACGGCCGGTTCGAAGGGAAAAACGATAGCGGAACGAGCCATTTTTGTGTGATCGACGCGGAGGGGAATGCTGTCTCCTGCACCGAAACTATCAACACCACGTTTGGCAGTTTGGTGGTGGAACCGAAGTTCGGGATCGTGCTGAATAATGAAATGGACGATTTTGCCGCTGTGCCCGGAAAACCGAATGCGTTTGGTCTCATTCAAAGCGAAGCCAATGCAGTCGCTCCCGGCAAAAGGCCGCTTTCGAGCATGACGCCTACGATCGTGGTCCGCGACGGCAAAGCCGCGTATGCATTAGGGGGATCGGGGGGACCGAAGATTATCAGCGCGACCCTGCAGGTCTTGCTCAACATGATGCGGCATGGCCAGGATGCGCAAGCCGCGGTTGCTGCGCCGCGATTTCACCACCAGTGGATGCCCAACGCACTGTATGTGGAAGAGCCGCTGCAAAAGAAATTAGCGGCCGACTTAACAGCGTTGGGACACTCTGTCCGTCTGCAAAGCGCGATCGCCGCCGTGCAGGCGGCCACGCGCGATGAAACAGGATTACGAGCCGCGAGTGACCCCCGTAAGGGGGGACAACCGGCCGGAGAATGACTGTGGGTAACGACTGCTACTTATGACCGCCGCTTCCGCCCACCGCCGGACCGCTTCGATGATGGTTTTTTGGTCGTCGTCGAACCCGAAGAACTCTCACTCGTCGACGACGTTTTCTTCTGCGCTTTCGTCTTAGTCGGCGCCGCTGTCGGTGCATCCGCTGCGGTCGTTTTCTTCACCGGATTCAGCACGTAGGCGATCGCATCTTCCCAGGTCGGGACGTCTTGATACTTCTTCTCGTCCGACTTTTTCGGCGGTTTTCCGTACGAAGTTTCGTCGTCGTCCTCATCATCATCGTCGTCGTCATCAAGGTCATCGTCATTGTCCTCGATGGAATCGTCTTCGACGACAGCGTCCTTGGCAACAACCTTCTTGGTCTCATCAGTGGCTTCGACTGAGGATTTCCCTCGCCGCCGTCCGCCACGTTTCCGTCGTCGGCGTTTTTTGGGGGCGGGTTCTGCGTCAGATTCTTCAGACTCCTTCTCAGCAGCTGCAGTCTCGTCGGCGACGGATTGTTTTTCTTCGTCGGCTGACTCGGTCTCCTCGTTCACCGATTCTTCGGTTTCAACAGTTTCCGCAGCCTGTTCCTCGACCGATCGTCGGCGACGGCGGCGTCGGCGGCGCGGACGACGTTGTTCCTCGGCTGCTTCTGGAGTTTCTCCGTCAGTGGCCTCTTTTACTGCTTCGACGGCAGCTGGCTTCTCGTCTTTTGTCTTCTCCGCAGGTTCGTCAAACAGATCAGCGGCAAAATCCGAATCGTCGGAGACTTTGCTCGGCTTTTCGTCCGGCACCAACTCGGCAAGCACTTTGGTGCGCTCGGCTTCGGTCTTTGGTCTCGGTTTGCGTTCCGAGCGGCGGGGCTTGCTCTTGGACTCAGATTTGGCGGGTGGTGTTGATTTCTCGTCGCTTTCCCAGTCCCAGTCTGCCAGAGCATTCCAAAACGGATCGTCGACTTCATCTTCCACATCGACCTCTTCGAGGTCGTCATCGTCGTCGTCTTCATCGTCGTCGTCGTCCGAATCGTCATCGTCCGAATCGTCTTCGGCAATCAACCCGAAGTCGTCCTCCGGCGTTTCGTCGACCACCTCGACGATTTCGGGGGTCTCTTCGACGTCATCCTCAGCGTCGGCCGCTTCCAGCGATTCTTTGGAAGGGACGCTAGGGGACTCAACCTCTTGCGGCGCAAGGGGTTTCGGCTCGGGCGGCAGCCCTAGCAGGTTCTCGGCTAAGGCGCCCCAATCGTCGTCGTCGTCGTTTGACATATTTGCGTCTTTATTCATGCCCAAAAATTAACGCACACCGGACTGATTGACAAGAGCAGCGGCAATTTGCCTCAGTCACTGCAATGCGTCTTCAGCAGATAGTTTAGGGGGGAGTCCACAATGGTTTTCGCGAGTTTTCCCCGGCGATACGTGGAATTCGCCGCGATTTCATCCGTAAATAAGGGGCGACGAACAATCCTCGATGCCGCCAGCTTCCCAATGGGGCCTGCGGATCGCCCCGATATGGCTCCGTCAAATCCTCAATGACAAATCCACTGCGGCAGAGCCCACCGACTAATTCCTCCCAGCGGTGCAGGAATTCCACCGTGCCGCTCTCGCGATACGATTCGTCCTCCACCAGCGGCAGTGAGCTGTCCTGATAATACCGCAGCCCCAACACGTAGCGGTGCCGTTCGTCGCGCTCGGTGATCTGCAGGCTGGTCGGTTGTTTGTGTTGACTAATGTACAGGCCGTCGTCGCGTAACACACGCGCGATTTCGCGATACACAGCAGTCACGTCCGGGACGTAACAAGTGCTGACCGGTTGATGGACGATGTCGAAACACTCGTTGGCAAACATCTGCAGATTGTCCATCGAAGCTTCGACGACGCGAACTTTGTAGTTGCGGCGGCTTGCTTCCTGTTCGTCCTTTTTGAGCATCTCCGGACTGAGGTCGACGACCGTGACGTTGGCTCCGGCGGCGGCGTAGAGAATCGATTGCCATCCTCCGCCGGCGGCCAAGCAAAGAACGTCTAGTCCCCGCACGCTGGTCGGTAACCAACCCCGCCCATCTAACGCTTGTAAGGGATCACGGCATTGCTCGTCGGTGGCCACCTTGGCGAATTGGCTACCGGCTCGCACGAGGCGATCCCAGGCTGCGCGGTTGCGTTGGGCAAATGACATCGAACTACGGTGGGTTATTCAAGTAGATTTCACTCATTCCACAGCTCCGGCTGAGGAACACACTTTTGCGAGATATTGCTTCGCTGATTGAGACAGATGGCGAAGGGGTGTTGCTTGACTCACTCGAAGCGGAGCTTCGAGAAATTGGGTTCCCAAACTGGAGTTTGGGAACCAGGGCCAACTTATCAAGCACTGGCGAAGCCAGTGGCACCCCCATTCTCTGGTTCTACCTAGAGGCAGTATCAGGGAGTTCTTGCCTGTTCCACGAGTGCGGCGGCGTATCCGACGGGATCGTGTTGCGCGCGGCTGACTTCCATCAATTTGTCGTACCGGCCTGTTTCGGCGCACAGCTCGGCGAACGAGAATTCAAGTTGATCTTCGACGCTCAGCAGATATTTCGCGGCGATGTCCAATGCATCTTCGGTCCGGTCGATGCGTCTCAACAGATCCACGAGATGATAAGCGGTTAACTGTTTGTCCGAATCGGCGGCATCTCCCGCGAGTTGATCGCGAAAGTAATCCAGTGCTGCATCGCGATCCGTGTCGGTCAACGCATTGAAAAAGTGGTGATGCGCCGCGTAGTAATCTTCAAACGGCGGATCGCCCGCGTAGCGATATTGCGGTGACAATTGCGCGCCGTATTCGGTCAACTCCGTAGCGAGTCGCACTTCATCACGGTCGGCGTCTAAGCTGCGACAAAAGCGGATGACTGCATGCAAATGCGAAACGTCGATGTGATAGTTGTCTTCGGCGAACAGCCATTCTCGTCCGGTGATCAATTCGCGGAGCGTTTCCTCTGTGGGAGCAGAGCCTTGTTTGCGTTCGACTTCGTATTTGATCGTCGCCGTCAAATCCCGGTAGATCGTCTGTGCTAACAGCGCCGCACATTCTTGACGCACTTGTGGTTCTAATTGCATGAACTGTTGGTCGAGCACGGTGATGGAATTGCACGTCCCGTGGCTGGAAAGCAACATCTCCAATCCCTTGGCCGGCGCAACCCCTTGGTAGAGCGCGATGTCGACAATTTCTTCGTCGACGTCCTGCGAAACATCCAGCGCGTTGATGGCGGCGATGATTGGTTCCGGTTCACGAATGGTCCGCAGATAAATCCATGCACGGGGGATCGAACCTGCTTCCAGGTGCAGTGCACCGATTTCGCGGGCGGCGTTGACGTAATGTTCTTCGAATTCCGCGCGGCGGTCTTCGGGCAGGTTGTCAAACGATGTGGGACGCACGACCGGCACGCCCATTTCGAGCCGCTTTTTTAACAGCAGCGCATCAAACAGCCGGTCGTAATTCTTGTCGTCGCGGAGCGTTTGTATGAGTTGATCCACGGTGGCGACCGCGCCCCCCGATTCGTGGAGTTGATTCATTTCGTTGTACGTGTCTTCGTTCATTGCGCCGCCCAACCGTCCACGTTCTGTAGATTTCTTAAAGAAAAAATTCCAATCCGCCTTGCATCGTCTACTCGACGAGCAGTAAGGGAGTCACGTCGCCATTTTTGTCAAATTGCCCCAACACCGTTTCATCAAATGTCTGAAATCCGAGCACCGTCTGCGGGAGATCCGATTTTTGAAGTTTGCGATAGGCCAGCAAATGTTGCTCGCCGAGCTTCACGCGGTACCCGGCGGAAACGTCGCTCGGCAAAATGCGTCCATCCTCGGTCACCGTCAATTTGCGCCATTGCACCGGCTTGCGGCGGCGGTCGGGATGCCAGTCCAAGACGATCGGGGCATACAAACCTTGTCCAGCCGCAACGTGCTTGATCACCAAATCGCCGCCGAAGATGCCACACCCGCCCGGCGTGCCGTGCACGCGATCCTGTGGCAAAAAGAGTGGAAAGACGCGTGTCAGAATCGGACCATCTTTGAGCCGCGTTTCGCGATCACCGGCGTCGGATTGGGTATCCAAACTATCGCTCAACGGCAGGCGAGATGTGTATTCGATCTGCTTGCCGGAAAATCCGGTCAAGGAGTCGGCGAACATGGCGGAATGCGTCGAGCGCGATAACCAAATTTGTCGCTCCACCCGACCACCCGATGCGAACGTCTGTTGCAGCTCTAAATAATCGCCATCCTCGTCGGTGTTCCAACAGATTGCTGTCCATTGTCGTTTGACGGAAACCGGCTTACCGTCGACTTGGATCTGCAAATCCCAGTCTCCGTTGATCAGGACGCGTCCCAAGACCGTCATGTCGATTTGTGGAAACTGCCCATTATGGTCGACGACGATGCTATCACATTCCGTTTCCCAATCGCTGCGCAGGCAGGCCAAATTGGCCCAGTCCGATTGCGACGACGGCGCCAGTTTCATCAACCGTGGCTTGGTCGTAGCGGGCGCCGATTTTTTGGATTTGGTTTTTCGCTTCCGCGTCTGCGAAGGATCCTTATCCCACGCGAATGCCAAATCGGCAATTTTGAATTCGCTTCCCGCCAATTGCGACGCAGCACGAAACAACGAGCGCGGTGACGCCGAGAAGCCGTTGCTCATCGCCCAGGAATCCGAGGGACGGTACAGTCGGATGGCTTGTTCCAATAAGTCATTGAACAGCATCGACAAATCGTCGTCCCACAATGTCGCCTGAAAACGGTTGGCCCATTGTCCACTGCGAACCAGCGCCGCCAACCAGTACCCCAACCGAGGCAACAACGTGGCGTGCGGCGTGCCGTCGCCATCGGTGCGGTCCTCCAATTCCCGTCGAATGACCTTGCGCCCACGACGGCGAACCTTGGTTGAGCCTTTGACGTCAGCAAACAGCAGTCCGACCCGCCACGGCAACTCACCCGCCTGCAACAACTGTGAGTCAGCCGTTTGCGCCGGATCCCCTTCTTCGGTGGTTGTGAGTCCCGCTGTGAATTCGCAAGCAGCGGCCAATGTCGTCCGCCACAATGGAAACAGCGCGGCCTGTTCCAGCGAAGCGCCGTTGCGCGCGATCAACTCCGTCAACGCGTGCAGGTCAGAGGGCGACGTTTTAAAGTTTTTCTGCGCCACGCTATTGAGAACCTCTGCCAAGCTGGCAGCATCTACAATTGTCGACTTCCCGTTCTTCTGTGCAGAGTGGCCGTTGGATGTGCGTAATAACTCTTGTAACCGCTGGGCAGGGGGCGTTGGTAAATACTCCGCCGCCGCCAAGCCGCTTTTCTTGGCGGGACGTTTTTTGGTGGATTTCGTGGGGGGATTTCCCTGCGGCAAGCATTGCACCAATCGCGCACAAAACGCCGAGACGTCACCCTTTCGAGCGGCGCGGGCCAGGTCCGCATCGGCTGATTTTCGCCATTGGATAGACTGCAAAAATGCTTCGTCGGAGAGATTCGCGACTTCGCCCATGCTACGTCCGAACGCCACGACCGAAGTGGCGGCCGATCCCGACTGATCCGTTTTACTCATAGATAACTCGCCCTGCCGGGGGCCGTGGATGACCACACGTCCCGGTCCATGCCGATTGACTCCTGGTTTCGCCCACTTCAAGAGGCGCTCACCATAAGGTACTCGACACGAGCAGATTTGCCAATCACACCGGTCAGCAAGTCGTCACAACCCCAGCAGCGAAAAGGGCGATGGAGAGAAAAACAGCGTCCCGAGAGGGCGAAGTTCCCGCTGAGCCGCAGCGGTACGTGGGAGTAGGCACGCCAATCTAACCCAAAGCAAAGCGCCCAACGGAAGCGGCCTACTAAGTCTCCGAGCGGAAGCTCGAACCTAGCGGCTGTGCCGCCGGAAGCTCGAACAGGGCGGCTGTGCCGCTTTAGTGGGCGGCGCGTTGTGCTTCGCGGCGTTTTTTGCGGAGCTCTCGTTTTTGTTTTTTGGACAACCCTTTGAGCTCGTCGGCGGTCACTTCATCGATTTGATCTTCGATCGGCCTTTGCGAGGCGCGGGTTTTTGCTTTTTGGGGTGGGGTGCGACGCTTCGAGCGCGGCGGCGATTGTTCCGCGATGGCTTCTGTCGTTGCCGATTGCGGAGCAGGGGGTTCGATGTGCGCCGGTTCAGTCCGCGTTCGACGTGATGATGACTTTTTCTTTTTCGGAGTTGGTTGGACCGCTTCGGTCGCCGCTGGCGGAACAGGGGCCGCTGCGCGGGGTTTGCGTTTCGACAATTTCAGCTTGGGCAATTTCACCTTGAAGGTGGGGAGCTTCAAGCTCAAAGTCGGGAACTTAATTGCCGGGAGTTTGAATGTTGGAAATTTGAACTTCGGAAGCTGGAACGATGGTTTCTTAAATGTGGGTAACTTCCAATGTAGAAAATTCGGCAAACGCAAGAACCGTGGTCGGCGGAGCCGCGGGCGACGCAACCGGGGGAGCGGCAAGCGGAATTGACGCACGGCCGACGTAGGTGGCTCTGGGTTGATATGGACGACATACCGGGCATGCAAGGACATCGTGGTGAACAGCAGTATGTTCGCCGCAGAGAACGCCAGCATCTCGATCGGCATGCCCGCGATCAGCGGGGGGAGCATAGCCAGGGATCCGGTGAACAGCTTGATGGAGGAGAGCAGGGGGACCAAATAACATAAACAACTGAGATACAATAAGGTGCACGTCGGACGATGTTCGCGCATTTCCCGTCCTAGTTCCAACAACAACAGCCCACCGATGGTCAACACGGGGACCTGCCAGGTGATCGAGGAGGTCACTAAGTCAGGCCGATTCAACAGTGCTGCTACAATTCCGCCCGCTACGTGGTGCAGGTTGAGAAAGACGGCCGCACAAAAGAGACCGCTGGCCACGACGACCCAATTCCACAGGCGATAGCGGCCGTCGAAATCATTGCGGCTGCGTCCGCGGACTTGTCGGATGACCACACATATTTGCATGGTGACGAACAAGCACAACCCGCTCATCACGCGCTGTGACTCATCAACAACCTGCCGCAGTTGTGAGATGTCGACAATGTGGTTTTGCGGCAGGGCATCGAGAGCAGCGTGGCTGCCGAAAGCCAATATCGCCAAGACCAGGGCGACACCGATGTGCGGCCAGATGGAGCGGGGAATGAGGGCCTGGATCGCTAGCTCAACAAGAGAGATCGCATCCAGCCCTTTGCTTGCTTCTCTGGTTGTCTTAAACGATTCGGACTGCGCGCCATCCTGCTCGACCGCCAAACGCCGCCGCCGCCGTTCATCAGAATGTTGAGACCCGGCAAACCCTGTCACGCAACCAGCCTCGTTGGGAATCGCAAATTTTTAAGAGAGCGGACCTACCGCGCACAAATCACTCCGGGTTCTATTCATCGGAGTCCTCAAGGGACGCGCGACAAACGAATGCCGTTTTGCGACGACGCTACGGGCATCTCAGAGCAATGAGGCATGCAAATCTTGCCCAAAAGTCCTAAGCGGATCACGGTCTATGCGCCAGACTGGCATGTCTGCCGCATCGCCAAAGCTGCCAAAATGGCACTACCTGTCGTCACGAGCGAGTGCTGCCGAAATGGCAGGTTTCAGGTCGGTTTGCTCAACTGCCATAAATGGATTTTCGGGGATTTTGCCGAGAGCGGACAGTGATTGAGTTAAATTGTAGTGTGTTTTCTTAAGTGCTTTTATTTAAAGGGAATACGTTGAAATTTCCTTGCTGGGAACAGCCTGGTTAGGCACATTTTTTGTGGAATTTTCTCTCAAATCGTTGCCGCGATATCAGATCGGCATGACGGTTGCATTAAGGGTTGCCATCGGACATTTGAAACTCACAAGTCTCCGCCTGTTTCAGTCTGGAGACAGATGTTCGACGAATTCATCATTACGATTGAAAGGAAGGTGAAATCATGCTGAGCACTTCATTTCGAAAACATTGGGATCCGTGGCAAGAGTTGAATCGTTTGCCGGTGGACATGAATCGAATTTTTTCCGGGCTTTCCGACGCGGTGCGGACCGGAGCGCAGGTTTTTCCGGCGATGAACGTCTTGTCGGGTGAAGACCGTTTGGTTGTCACCGCCGAGGTTGCTGGCGTCAATGCTGACGACATCGACATCACTGTCGAAGGTGACATGCTGACGATCAAAGGCAACCGTCCGGTCGATGCGCTGGGAGAGGACGAGAAGTATCATCGTCGTGAACGGGGCACGGGCGAATTTTCGCGGACGTTGCGGTTGCCGTTCGAGGTCGATGCGGCACAGACCGAAGCGGAATACGCGCAAGGCGTCTTGACCGTCGTCCTGCACAAACCGGAAGCGAGCAAGCCTAAGAAGATCACGGTCAAACGCGCTTCCTAAAGCGCAACGACCAGCATTGGGATTGTCATTGGCGCTTGTTGATCAGGCGCAACAGAATACAAGAAGAAAAGGGAGGATATCATGACTCAAACACAAGAGGGTTTGACCAAGAGTTGTTGTACGGCGGACAAAACCGCATCGGAGAAGACGATGGATAAGACGACCGAAGAGGTGTTGAATCCGCGCGTAGATATTTCGGAAACCAACGAGGCATTGATCCTGACGGTCGATATGCCCGGCGTCGCTGAAGAAGATGTCGACATCACGTTGCACAAACAGGTGTTGACGATCGAAGCGAAGAAAACGGAATGCACACACGAGGGGGTCAACCCCTACTACGTTGAGCACTCCGCCGGGCTTTACCAACGGCGGTTCAAACTCACCGAAGAGGTCGACCGCGACGGCATCGATGCAACGCTCAAGGATGGCGTGCTGCGATTGACGCTGCCCAAGGTGCAAGCCGAAGCGGCGCAGAAGATCAAGGTCATGACGGCGTAAGTCCCACGTCTAGGACATTGGGAATATGCCGGTAACTGCAGGGCGGTGCGAACAACCAAGAGTCGCGCCGCCCGCGGTTGTTCTTTGGCCGACGTACCCAGCGTTGCTAGAACAAACGCGCGCAGGGGGGGCAGCGATTGTGAAGCAATCGGTGTGCCGAAGGCACAAGACGGTGCAATTCGGCGTTCCTGAGCATTGCCGTCGGCATCTTGATCCGACACGTTAATTGCGGCTTCTTGCCGGCTGCGCCGGCCCCGATTGCGGAAAGCAATCGCGGCCACCCGACCATTTAGAACAGACTACCGCCATCCTCGTCGTCGGCCGGTTTCTTTTTGGCCGACTTGCGTGTTTTTTGTTCCACGGTCGATGTGGCATCGAAGGGGGCGGTGGTGAGGTTGCCTTGTTCGTCGACAGCTGTGAGCAGTTCGATTTTTTGCTCTGCTTGCTCCAAGGTTTGATAACAGGTTCGCAACAGGCCGATGCCTTCTTCGAAGCGTTTGAGCGAATGCTCCAATCCGCCGGAACCCTCTTCGAGTTCGCCGACGATCTCCTGCAATTGCTCCAGAGCTTCTTCAAATTTCGGGGCTGCGTTTTCTTTTTTGGCGCGTTTGGCCATGTTGGGTTTACTCCAAAAAGTCTTGCGGTTGGCCCGCAGCTGTCGATTCAATTTTACTAATGACCCGTCCGTCGGCGAGTAGCGTCTGCAAGGTCGCTCCCGCTGGCGCGTCGTCGATCGTTTTGAGGAACTCCGTGGCGCCCGCGATCTTGCTGAGCGAATATCCGCGGCCCAGAACGGCCAACGGGCTCAGGGCATCCAGCGATGCGGATGAGGAGGCGAGTTGTTGCTTTGCGGTTTCCACAATACGCTGCACCGCCCGGCGGTTGCGGGCCTCGAGTTCGTCGAGGAGTTGTTGCAAATCGTGAACCCGTTCGGCCGGTTGTGTGAAGACGCGCCGTGAGGCGAGTGCGTCGAGCTGTCGCCGTGCGGTGACCGCCTGTTGTTTCAAGCCGCTGATCAGCCGGTTACGCATTTGTGCGATGCCCGCGCGGATGTCACGTACGTCGGGAACGACCAATTCGGCCGCTTCACTGGGGGTTAAGGCCCGGCGGTCGGCGACCAAATCGGCAATCGTCACGTCGATTTCGTGCCCCACGGCGCTGACAACGGGGATCGGGCAATCGTAAATCGCCCGTGCGACGATCTCTTCGTTGAACGCCCAGAGATCCTCCAGGCTGCCGCCGCCCCGACCGGTGATGACGACATCGACGCCCGGTATTTGTGGGACAGACCGCAGCGCCGCCGCAATTTCAGCCGCAGCACCCGGCCCCTGAACCAGGACCGGCAGGATTAAGATCTCCGCTGCCGGCCAGCGCCGTGTGAGGACCTGCAGCATGTCGCGGACGGCGGCGCTGGTGGGACTGGTCACCAGCGCGATACGTTGCGGAATTGCCGGCAAGGGTTGTTTGTGTTCCGGGTCAAACAGACCTTCGCCTGCCAGTTTTTCATGCAGTTGGCGAAACGCCAGTTCCAGCGCGCCCAACCCCTGCGGTTCGCACTGTTCGATGATCAATTGATACGAACCGCGGGCTTCGTAAACCTCCACGCGACCGGCAGCGACGACTTCTAACCCGTCGTGCAGGTCGAATTTCAGCCGATTGGCGGTGCCCCGCCACATGATCGCCCGCAACTGTGCGGAATCGTCTTTGAGCGTGAGGTAACAATGCCCCGAGGCGGCCCGTGAAAGGTTCGAGATTTCCCCCGAGACCCATACGAAGGGGAATTCGATTTCCAGGCAGTTTTTGATCTCCTGCGTGAGCTGGGAGACGGTCTTCAAGGGGACGTCGGGCATTGCGAAATTAGCTAAGTTTAACGGGTCAAACGAATGTTTTTCCATCGCCGGCGGACTAGCAGTGTATCGTGAACGGTAACACTTGAACACTATCGCCGCCAGTGCTGCACGGCAGCTTGGTTTTCGGGTCTGTTGTTCACAATCGCCGCTCCGATGTCGCTTTCCTGTTCGTTGTTCGTACCCGAAAAACTGAGTTGAGATGGTCTATTAGGAGTATTTTGGATCGGCCGAGTGTCCAAAACCGACACTGCGACAACCTCACAGCACATCGCATCGAAATTTGGCATTCCGACTTGATTCGATACCGGCGTCGGCAACAATAAACGCGGAAGGGCTCAAGCCCTTCTGATTGAATCGCCCGCGGCTGTTTCATGACGGCACAGCACGGAGGAAATCTTCCTTAAGAGGAAACGCGTCCCCCGAACATTGGTTTACAAGTTTCGGGAACAAGCGCAACTGGGTTTTGAAACGGGTTTTGGTTTTTTATGGAGAAACAGTCATGCTTCGCCGACGCGTCAGCACAGCGGCCTTATTGATTACGGCATTGTTTGCACAAGCCGCGATCGCCTCAGCCGCCGACACTGGGTTTTTGGAACGGATTTATACCGACGACGCCGGCGACCACAAATATACGGTGTTCGTTCCCAAGAATTATGACGAATCCAAACAGTGGCCGGTGATTTTGTTCCTGCATAGTGCGGACCAGCGCGGCAATGATGGGCAAGCACAGGTCGAGCAAGGTTTGGGACCGGCGATCAAAGAGCAGGCAGAGACCTTCCCCTTTATTGCCGTCTTTCCACAAGCTGAGGATACCAAGGGGCGGATTCTCACCGCCTGGTCGCCCGAATCGCCCGATGGGGCGCGGGCGTTAAAGATTTTGGAGACAGTCGAAAAAGATTTCCGCGTTGATCCCCAACAGCGGATCGTGACTGGTTGGTCGATGGGGGGCTACGGCACGTGGCTGATGGGGGCAGCGAAGCCCGATTTCTGGGCCGCCTTGGTACCGATCTCCGGCGGCGGCGACCCGGCAATTGCTAAAACGATCAAAGACATACCCGTGTGGTGCTTTCACGGCGCGAAAGATCCAGTCGTTAAAATCGCGGACGACCAACAGGTCATTGACGCCCTGCGCAAATTGGGGGCAAATCCGCATTTCACTGTTTATCCCGATGCCGAACACGATGCCTGGAAACTCGCCTATCGCGATCCCCGCTTGTATACCTGGATGCTCGATCCCGCGGCTCCTGTGAAGTCGACAGCGCCGCTGTTGGCCAAGCCGCGCGATCGCTCGATCGACGAGCAAAAAAGCCGCGATGCGGAACCGTTCGTTCCGGCATTGGAGATCCCGAGCGCAATCAGTGTGCGACTGGGCAATGACCTACTCAAGGCAATGGCTGAGACAATTCCACAGGTCACACCTCCGGATGTGACGCGGGGAGTCATCGCCAACATTGGGCAAGGATCATCGGTGCAAGGCGTCTCCTTCAGCACGACGTTGTATGGCATCAACTATTCCGGTCGGCTCGTGCGGGCGCGGGTGAAAGCGTACACCAAAGACAAGGTGAATGTGCAAGTCGGGCTGAGTGATGTGCGGATTAATATTAGCGGGGCCTCGATTTCAGGTTCCCCCGGACCACTGGGAGGTGGGCGTTATGCGCAAGCCGGGCCGATGACGATCTCGCTGGGATATCGTCGACCGATTTGGATTAGCTTTGACGTCACGCCTTATATTGTGAATCAGCAATTAAAACTTCGCTTGCGCGGTACCTACTTCCGCATTCCCGACGACAACTGGTCGGTGAGCGGCCCCAATGGGATTTCCGCGAGCGGCTTGGGCATGGATGAAGGCCGTATCGCCAGCAGTTTGCGGAGCGGGCTGTACGGAAGTAAGAGCCGCATCGAAAACGAAATTCTGGCGGCGATTCCGCCGATGGTGGCGGAGTTGGAAAAGAAGATTGATCTCTCGCCCGCCGGGAAACTGGTCACCGGATTGTGGCCTTTGCCGGTGTACAAACCGCGCGTGCGGGTTTGGCCCCAATCGGTCAGTACCGATGACAAAGGGATCTCGATCGTCTTGGGCGCAACAGCGGCCGCCATCAATGCCCGTCAAGCGCCGCCGCGGCCCCGTGTGATTGCAGCAGTGGGACCCGATGCACAGCAGGTTCCCCAGACCGACGAATTTCAATTTGGCCTGGCGCCAAACATGCTTGGCCCGTTGACACAAATGCTGATCGACGATGACGCGGCCCGGATTCATTTGCTGGATACGCCGATTGAAAATTTCAAAAAGTTGGCGGACCGCCAGTTTTTATCCGAGGTGATTCCCGACTTGAAGCATTACGGACCCGACGTGCAGATTTGGTCGGAGTTGATCATGACTGAACCGCTGCAGATCGTCGATGCCCCGGCAAAGTCTGGTGGCGAAGAGGATGTCGCGCAATCGACAATGCGATTGCAGCTTCCGCGATTGTTGATTTCGCTGGCAATCAAAACCGATGCGACCAGTGAGACTTGGACGCCGTACGCGGAACTAGAATTTTCCGCATCGCAACGGGTGATTCCCACATTGCAAAAACCGACGTCGCTCACGCGAGCATTGGCGCTGCAATGGCAGGGGCAACCGGAGTTGAATCTGCAAGCGCGGTTTGCACCCGACTTAAAGCCCCAAGACGACACGATTGATTTGCCGCGGATTCGCGAAGTGTTGTTGGCTGGTTGGGCGGAGTTGACCGAAGGGGGAACCGCTTCGCGGGTAGACATCGCTGATTTCGATCTTGGTTACAGCAAGCTGCGCGTTAACGACATCACGTGGGCTCCGCCGCAAATTGTCACGACCTTTGGCGCTCCCGGCGTGAAGATCACGAATAACTTCGACCAGCCACTCGTCTATGAAACGAAAGGTCCGTATAGCGACTGGAGCGCTCCTTATACATTGCCGCCGGGCGAGTCGCACTATTTCGCCATTACCTATCCGCTGATTTACCGCCGCCAAGTCAACGGAAGTTACCAAGTCTATACCTTGCCGGTCGGTTCACACTCCGCCTATTCGGCGCCAATTGCGGGAAAACCACCACAACTGTATCAGGCAAAAGAGCAACCCCAAGAAAAGCCGGTCACCGACGAATCACCTATAAAGGACTCCGAAGCGCAGAGTGCGGAAGCGGAGTGATTGTTGTTTCATTCTCTTTAGCCACAGATTAAACACAGATTCAAAAAGATGCTGGAGCTTCTCCAAAGACAAGCTGATATCGCCCTGACGCATTTCGATCAATTTGGGCAACGCGTCACTTCACGAACATTCTGTTTATATCCGTGCTACTAACGTTTCAAACTTTTGCATGCTGCGCAAATATTCGTGTGGCGAGGCTTTTTGAGGTTCCGGTGCATAAAAGCCATTTGAAAAATCAATGCTGAACGATCCTACTGGTAGTTTTACGTCGGCAATCATTCGGCCACCGTGCTTGACAAGGATCGCCGTGCACGACGGCAAGCCGTCGGTTTGGGACTTTGCGGTTTCATGCCCACGAATCTGTGTTTCATCTGTGTTCAATCTGTGGCTAAATAAACCGCCCCTTCGAGGAAACCAATCCGCGTGTTATTTCGTTTGATATTGTTGTTCACGATCGTACCGTTTGCCGAACTGGTGTTGTTGCTGTGGCTCAGTGACGTCACGAGTTGGCAGTTTACGGTGCTGTTGGTGTTGGTGACCGGTGTGGTCGGTGCTTGGCTAGCGCGGCTGCAGGGGTGGCAGACGTGGCAAAAGATTCAGCGACAACTTTCCAGCGGCGAAGCACCTGCCGGGACGCTGGTCGATGCGCTGTTGATCTTTGTTGCCGGAGCACTGTTACTGACGCCGGGAATCTTGACCGATGCGGTCGGTTTCAGCCTGCTGATTCCTCCGGCGCGGGCGGTGATTAAGAAATGGCTATCAGCGAAGTTTCGCGGCAGCATGGTGATGCAGGGGCAGGGGGCGGCGGCGCAATTTTGGGCCGGGACGCAGAATTCGCAAAACCGGCACAATGAGCAGATCATCGAAGTTCAAGCGACGCATAAAACGGACTCGGACAACGACTAATCGCCCGTTGAATACCGTGGAAACCCCTGCTATCCAAGCCAGCTGGGGCTCCTGACTGTCGGACTGGGGCCAAAATTTGCCTTATGGGAATTCGTGAGCTAGGTTTGTCAGAACCGGATTTCGGTTTGCGGACCAACCCCCCCTCTCTGTCGTGACAGAATCGAGAATTCCGATGAGTGAATGGCCGGAATATTACTACAAAACGCTCATGCACAGCTGGCGCACCATGGGCCCAGCGGAATATGGTTACGTCCTCGTGACGATCGGCATCATCGGTTATCTGATGATGAAGAGTACGTCGAAGTAGGCTTGAGGCTTGAGGCTTGAGGTGACAGGCTTGAGGGTTGGCCGTTGAGAACCAAACGGCGCAGGCCAAGATTTGGTCCACGCCATTCAGTCCGGTCGCCCCCTCCATTCTGGCCACCGGCCACTGACCACCGGCCACTAGTTTCTGCCTACTACCTATTTACTTCACCGGAGATTAAGTAGGCGTGAGACTTGAGGTGACAGGCTTGAGGGTTGGCCGTTGAGAACCAAACGCGGGCCAGGATTTGGTCCACGCCATTCAGTCCGGTCGCCCCCTCCATTCTGGCCACCGGCCACTGACCACCGGCCACTATTTTCTTCGCACATCACCCAATCTGCTTAACCGCTTTGCGGACGTTAGACAGACAAACTTCGATGTCCGAGACCGGGTTCTCGTGATTTTCTTCGTACTCCACTGCCAGTGAATGCTTGTAGTCATTCTTTTTGAGCAGTTTGAGGCAGCCGACCACGTCCAGGTCTCCTTCGCCGAGGATCGTCATAATCTTGGCATCCTTGACGTCCTTCAGGTGCACGCCGTACAGACGGTCGCTCAGGCGATCGATGGCCTCTACGGGGTCTTCATTGCTCCGCAGGAAATGCCCTGTGTCGACGCAGGCTCCCACGCGGGGATTCCGCCCTTTGACGATCTCCACCACGTCGTCGATCTTGTCGTACTTCGCACCGGGACCGTGGTTGTGGATAGCGATGTTGATGGCGTATTCTTCGACCAACTTGTCCAGCAAATCGAATGTCGCTTTGTTCTTATCCGGGTTGGCGCTGAGCGTTTCGACGCCGATGGCTTTGGCAAAATCAAAAAACGCGCGGGCCTGTGTTTCATCTTTGCTGAACGGCAGCACGCCAAAGGCAATCAACTTGACGTTGGCAGCGTCGAGCATTTTTTTGTATTTGGCCACCTGGGCGGGGACCGTACTGACCGGAATGTGATTGGGATACGCTTCCCAATAGTGCAGCCCCAATTTGTCCGTTGTTTCCAGCGCTTTGGTCACGTCGAAGCCGCGGAGCGAATAGCTTTGAATTCCCATGCGGAAACCGGCATAAGGATCTTTCTCGGCAGCAAATAGCGGCGAGGCGATGCCGGGGACCAAGGTGGCGGCAGCTGCGACGGCGGTCGTCTTCATAAATTGTCGGCGCGAGGCGGGCGAATCAACGGTTGAGGACATAATCTTCTCCAAAATGGGGGGATGACGCAAATTGTCGGTCGGTTCATCATAACCAACTTTTCAGCCCGAGGGGATACTGCGGCACGATTTCTGGGGCGTGGCAGGCGACTTCCCTGGGTGAGCCGCCTATAATGCAGGGGTCCTGCGCTGGACGTGCGCGCAGCAACACCATGATTCACAAGGAGCACCCCCCGTGGACGGCGACCCAGCACCCCTCGCGGAATTTCCCGAATCCGACCATCAAGCAGTCGCGCGGCTCCGCGAAGGCTACCAAAAAGTCAAAGACGAACTCGGCAAGGTCATTGTCGGGCAGGACGAAGTCATCGAGCAGTTGTTGATCGCGATTTTCGCTCGCGGGCATTGCTTGTTGGTTGGTGTGCCCGGTTTGGCCAAAACGTTGATCATCCACACGCTGGCCGAAACGCTGAGCCTGTCGTTCAATCGCATTCAGTTCACACCGGACTTAATGCCTTCGGACATCACCGGCACCGAAGTGATTCAAGAAAATAAGTCGACCGGCGATCGCGATTTCAAATTTTTGCCCGGACCGATCTTTGCGAATGTGATTCTCGCCGACGAGATCAACCGCACGCCCCCCAAAACGCAAGCAGCGCTTTTGGAAGCGATGCAGGAACATCAAGTCACCACCGGCGGTGAGCGACGCGCTTTGCCGGAACCGTTTTTTGTGTTGGCGACACAAAATCCGATCGAGCAGGAAGGGACCTATCCGCTGCCCGAAGCGCAGCTCGACCGATTCATGTTCAACATCTACGTCGACTATCCCGACGAAGAGGAAGAGTTTCAGATCGTCCGCCAAACCACGGCGCTTGGAGAAGTCCAAAGTCGACAAGGTGCTCTCGGCCGAGGATGTCGCCGTCCTGCAGGACATCGTGCTCAAAGTTCCCGTCGCCGATCATGTCATTCGGTATGCGATGCAGTTCGCGCGGTTGACGCGCAAACAAAAAGGAAATGTTCCTGATTTTGTCGACGAATATGTCAATTGGGGCGCCGGCCCGCGTGCCAGTCAATGTTTGATCTGGGGCGCCAAAGCCCGCGCCATGCTGCATGGCCGCGCCTATGTCAGTACCGAAGACGTTGCTGCTGTGGCCTACCCCGTGATGCGGCATCGTATTATCACCAACTTCAACGCCGAAGCCGAAGGGGTGACCCCCGATGAGATCGTGCGGCGGCTGACGGAGTTGATTCCCCAAGACCCGGAGCAATTGGCCGGTGGCGGAAAACTATCGGAAATATTTAGATCCGCGAACGCTGTCTAAGCTGCAGGGCTTGGAAATCAAAGCTCGACTGATCGTCGAGGGGTTCGTCTCTGGATTGCACAAAAGTCCCTATCACGGCTTCTCAATTGAGTTCGCCGAGCACCGAGAGTACGTACCGGGGGACGATCTGCGGCACGTCGATTGGAAGGTCTTCGGCCGCAGCGACCGCTTTTATCTCAAGCAGTACGAGGAAGAGACCAACTTCGGCTTGCCACATTCTGCTCGATACGAGCGAATCGATGCGGTATCGCAGCGAACAAGCGGCGATGTCCAAATTGGAATATGCCCAGCACGTCGCCGCCGCCATTGCGTATTTGGTGCTGCAACAGCGCGATGCGGTCGGGTTGGCGACCTACGACAATGCGTTGCATAATTTCATCCGCGCTTCCAGCCATCCCTCGCAGATCAAACAACTGTGCCACGTGATGGAGCAAAACCCGGCGGTTGGGGAATCGGCAATGGGGCCGATTTTCCATGAGGTCGCTGAACGGATCAAAAAACGGGGGCTGGTCATTATTCTCAGTGACCTATTCGACGATGTCACCTCGTTGATGCACGGATTAAAACATCTGCGCTATCGTCGCCACGAAGTGATTGTGCTGCACACCATTGATCCGGCGGAGCAGGATTTTCCCTTCGAGGACCCTACGCTGTTTAAGGGACTAGAAGGCTTGCCCGAACAATTGACCGAACCCCGCGTGTTGCGCGCCGCCTATCAAGAGGAGTTCGAACAATTCCTCCACGAAGTCCGCAAAGGCTGCCGCGACATGCATATGGATTACATGCTGCTCAGAACCGATCAACCCCTCAACGTCGCTTTGTCGGCGTACCTGGCGGGCCGGTCGCAGCATATGCATAAGACGTAAGATTGAAGATACACCACGGAGGCACAGAGGACACGGAGGGGGAAAGAGGCTGTCGGCTTTAGACTGTAGGTGTTAGGAAAATATTTCACTCTGACTCCTCTCGTGACTCGTTCCCCAAACTCCGTTTGGGAACGCAATTCAGCGAAGCTCCGCTTCGCACGATGCGCAAATGACTGTTACCAACTTTAGTAGATAACCAACTTCACCGAAGCAGAGCTTCGGGAAAGTGGGTTCCCAAACAGAGTTTGGGAACCAGAGAATAAAAAAACCAGGTTTCGCTGATGGAATTCTTTTTGAGCCCTTGGATGTTGTGGGGAGCAGCGCTCGGTGCTGCGCCGATCATTATCCATTTGCTCAACAAACGCAAATTCCGTGAATCGGAATGGGCGGCGATGCGGTTTTTGATTCAGGCGGTCAAAAAGAAGTCGCGGCGGATCCGGCTGGAGCAATTGATTCTATTGGCGATCCGCGCGTTGATTATGATTCTATTAGCGCTCGCGCTGGCGGAACCACATTTTCGGAGTTTGGGCAACGCATTTCCCACCGATGCGCCGACGCACCGAATTGTGGTCATCGATTCGACATTCAGCATGGGCTTTCAGCAGGGGAACCAAAGCCGCTTCCATCAGGCCCAAGAAGTCGCCCGTCAAATCATTGACCAGTCGGGGCAGGGGGATGCGTTTAATTTACTTCGCATCGCCGAAACTGCGCCGCAGGTGATTGTGGCAACTCCCTCATTTCGCAAAGAGGATTTGGTCGAAGAGATTTCGATGCTCGAGTTACCCCACGGACGGGGAGACGTGGCTCCGATCTTGGAGAGCATCAAAGAACTGCTGGAAGAGAAAAGTGGAGTCCCCGATCGCAAAGAAGTCTATTTTATCAGCGACTTTCAAAGCGCCGGATGGTTGCCGCGCTCGAATTCGCAATTGACCGAGTTTCGCAATTCCATGAAACAGCTTGGACAAGATGCCCAACTGGTCATGATCGATCTGGGTAAGCAGGGGCAAGAGAATACGGCGGTGACGTCGTTGCGGACGTTACAGTCTCACGTAGCAATGGGCCGGCCCGTGCAATTCGAGGCGACTGTGCAAAACTTTGGGCGGATTCCGCAGGATAGCCGGCTGCTGGAATTTCTTGTCGATAACAAACTGCAAGCGACGCGCCGCGTGAATTTGGTGCCCGGAACGGCCGCCAGTGAGATCTTTACGCACACGTTTTCCGCCGGGGGGGAACATCGCGTGGAAGTTCGTCTGCAGGGGGACGCGCTGGATGTCGATAATCGCCGCTGGCTTTCGGTGCCAGTGCGTGAGCGGTTAAACGTGCTGTGCGTCAACGGCAGTCGCTCGGGACGCGAGATGGGCAATGCAACTGACTTTCTGGCTCTGGCGTTGCAACCGAGCGAACCGTCGGCCGGGTCTGCCAGCCCTTTTTCGCCACGGGTGATCGGCAGCGGCGACCTCGTTGGCCAGGACTTGCAGGATTACGACTGCATTTTTATGTGCAATGTCGCCCTCGTCACACCGGCGGAAGCGAATCTGTTGGAGTCATTTCTCAAGAGCGGCGGCGGCGTGGTCTGGAGTTTGGGGGATCGTGTCGATGTCGAGAACTACAACGCCACATTGTACCGGGATGGCAAGGGCATCTTACCGGTGGAA
>CALOFE010000035.1:0-10654 GCA_942492455.1 uncultured Planctomycetaceae bacterium
AACAACAGATCTGCGATTTCGACGACACCCGGCAAGCCGGCGATGCCGCCAGGGCTTTGACCGCGCCGACGGCTCGCTGCGGACCACCGGCGTCTATCGCGACGATCGCCCCGGCGCCGAGGCGCGTCGGCAGAGCCTGTCCGACGAGCGCCGTCGCGAGCTCGCGCTGATGCCGCTGACCCTGTCGCACCTGTACGCACACCGCGTCGCCCGCGCGACCGCCGGCGCGACCGCGATCGCGTGCGCCGCGGTGCTGCTGCTCTCGCTCGCCGATCCGCTGCTGTTGCAGCTCACGATGTGGATGATCCCCGGCTTCGCGATCGGCATGTTCGGCGTGATCGCCGCGGCCACCGTGCTCGGCGCCTACGTGGTCGCGACCTGGATCGCGGAGTATCGGTTCGAGCGCCAGATGCGGCGCTCGATCGGCACCGGCGGCGAGGTCTACCGCGACCTCGATCAGCTCGCCGAGGGGCCGTACGCGGTCGCGGCCGCCAGCGTGCGGCGCGTCGACCGCGCCGCGATCACCCTGCCGCTGATCGGGATCGTGACCCTGGTGCCGCTGCTCGGCTACGTCGCGACCGGCGTGACGGCCGCCTACGCCGTCCCCTCGCCGTGGGAGGGCCCGCGACGGTTGTTGCACCACATCCTGTCCGCGAACCTCGGCTCGGCGGTGTTCGCGATCGCGGTCGCCGTCGGGCTCGCGGTGATGCTCGGTCGGGCGTGCGATCGCGAGCGTCGACGTGGCGAGGCACCGGCGCTCGTCCGCTGGCTCGGCAGTGGCCGCGCGCTGCTGGTCGGCGGCGTGCTCGGGCTCGCCACGCTGTACGGCGCGTTCGACGTCCTGTACGGCCTGCAGGTCCACCTGCGACTCCCGTCGGCCAACGCGCGCCTGCTGCTCGCGCTCGGCGGCGTGGCCTCGCTCACGCTGATCTCGACGTTCGGGCTGCTGTGGTGGCGTCGTCGCGAGCACGCCCGGCTCGGCGACGGCTGACGCACACCTAGGGGCAGAGATCGAACGACCGCATCGGGCTGCTCGCACTTGGCCCGACGAAGCCGAGCTGATTGCTGGTGTTGAGCCCCCAGCAATGGAGTTCGCGCGAGGCCGTGATCGCGCAGGCGTGGTAGCCACCCGCGGCGATGTGGACGACCCCGTCGAGCCCGACGTCCACCGGCGTGTGCTCCTCGTTGCCGCTCGTCCCGCTCCCCACCTCGCCGGAAGGGTTGTTGCCCCAGCACAGCACGCGACCGGTCGCGCGCAGCGCGCACACGTGCCAGCGCCCCATCGCGACCTCGACCGCATCGGAGATGCCGAGCGCCGTGACCGGCGAGGTCGAGCTGGTCTCCGTGCCGTCGCCGAGTTGACCGTGCTGATTGTCGCCCCAGCACCGCACCGTCCCGCTCACGATCGCGCAGGTCTGGGCGCCCGCCGTGCCCGAGGAGAACGACGCGCCTCCGATCCACGACACGCCCGCGACCGGCGCGGCGATCGGAACCAGCGCGTTGTTCATCGTGCCGTCACCGAGCTGCCCGTAGCTGTTGCTGCCCCAGCACGACGCCGTCCCTGCCGCGTCGACCGCTTGCTGTGCGTCTTGTTCATCATCCTGATTCAATTCGGGAGCTTCCTGGGTATGCCGCGCTTGCGGTTCGTGGCTCAATTCGACGAACAACGGAAAGTGGTCCGATCCAATCTCTGATAAGCGTCGTAAGGAGACGAGCCGGAAATCATCGGAGTGAAACAGATGGTCGAGCGGATAACGCCAAATCCAGGAATGGGCGTTAAATGTCGAGTACATCCCCCGCCCTTTGCGGGGATCGAGCAGTCCGCTGACTTCTTGGAATAGGTTGGTGGTGCGGGACCAGCCGACGTCGTTCATATCGCCCAAGACAATCGCGCTGGGTTCTCCTCGAATTTCCCGCCCGACTAGGACTAATTCGGCGTCACGTTTGGTGGTGTCTTCTCCGGGTCGTGGGGGATTGGGATGCACAGCAAACAGTCGCACTTCCTGTCCCGACGGTAGTTTTATGCGGGCGTCGATCGAGGGAATTTCGTCTTTGATGATCCCCCGCACCTCAGCCTGTAAGACTTCGACGTTGCTATACAAGGCAATCCCGTAGGTGTTTTCCAAAGGATGTGTCAGATGAAAAGCAAATTGTTGCTCGAGGGGCGCCAGTTGCTCAATCCAGTATTGATTGACTTCACACAAAACAACGATGTCCGGTTGTTCCTGCTCGATGAGCTTCAGCAGAGCGTCGGTGTTGTGATTTTCTTGTAAAACATTGGCGGTTAAAATCCGCAGCCGTGCGGATGCACCCGACGACTGAGCCGCTTCGACTTCAGTGGGCGCAACGGGAAGGTAGGGGAAGATCCAATACAGTTGAACTCCCAGACAAGCGACTAACAAGGCCATCATCCAGCGAGCTGTTGTGCGTTGCCAAAACGGTATGAGTGCCAGAATACCCAAACAGTAAGCCAGCAGCAGTTGCACCCGTGGATAATCGCCGATTCGGATCCACCATAAATCGACCGGCAATAATGGCAGCAATGCGGTCGCGGAAAGAATCAAGCAGATGCCCAACGTGACGAACCACCACCCCCGAATCACAGCAGAGCCGGCGTTGCCATCTGGCGAAGCTGCCGGCGTCTGCTGCTGCTCGATGAAGCGGCCGTCTGTATCGTTATGTACCATCTGACCGACCTTTGCTGTGCCTGGGGTCAAAACTTGATGCCTCGTTTGAGTTGCGATGCTCAAATCCCCCGCGCCGGGAAGAATTAATCCGTTTTACCTTCGATAAGTTCGCCCTGTTGCTCCGCAACTTCGCCTGCAGCTTCCGCGGTCTCGCCCTGCTCTTCCAGGAGCTCTTCGGCCTCTTCCTCAGTGACCTTGCCGTCCTTCATGGCCTTTGAAGCGGCTTCGTTCGCATCCTGTTTTTGTTCTTTGAGGTCTTCTTTGGCATTTTTCAGTTGTTGCTCATCGGAACAACCGATCATCGAAGCCAAGGCTAACGAACAGCACAACGCCAATGTATAAAGTTTCTGCATCTCTTGGATCTCCTCTTTGATACGAAAGTCAGTGCTGGTAAATTCGACTGGGAATATTTCACAGTTAGGCAATTCTCATGCCAATCAGGAAAGACCAATCTTTAAGCACGATTTCCGATAACACGTAGGAGTCGTAACTGGTTTGGAATCGAGAAAAAGTGAGCGCCTAACTGCCGCGCCGATCGGAGGGTGATCAATTCACGCATTTTGCAACGGAACATCAGCTTGAAGATTTGCTGACCGCGCCTGGCGCTTTGTGCTTGGAGAAACTGTCACGCTAGGGATTTGAGGTCTCAAGATCCTCAAATATTTCACTGACCCCAACTGCAAAACCATCCAGTACGTCAGTGCCGCAAAGAGACTCATGACTCTGAACAACAACTGGATTGGCAACCGCGCTGTAGACAGTCACGCACTCCTGAGCAGGATCGACATCCCACACCAATTTGCCGCCCGCAGACAACCAGCGACAGAGCGGGAAGTACGGTGTGTTCATTCTATCACAAGCTGCCAAATCCATGAAATTTGGCATATTACCTTCAAATCCGTCCCGGTTCGCGGAATCCACTTCCTTTAACTTTCTGCGCCGAATCGCCTAATTCCTGCCGCGCTTCGTCCGCCATTTTTTGCAGACGTTGCACGACTTGCGGATGTTCGGCTTTGACGTCGGTCGTCTCGCCGATGTCGCTTTCCAAATCATAGAGCGCTAGTCCTGTTTCACCCACGCTGTACCCGTCCGGTTTTCCATTCTGGCCGGGTGTACCGGTCAGGCTGCGGTATTTGTGGGGGAAATGCAATTTCCATTTACCGCTGCGAATCGCCTGCAGTTCGTTGCCCCAATAGTAACAATAATAATCGTGCGGGGATTTTGCGCCGGATTGGCCCGACATCAGCGGCCAGATATCTTCTCCGTCGATGGCATGGACCGGAAGTTTTGTCTGTGTGAGCCCCGCCACTGTGGGCAAGACATCAATCGTCGCCGCAATTTCCTCGCAGACTGTTCCGGCGGGAATTTTGCCGGGCCAACGCATGATACACGGCTCGCGGACGCCCCCTTCCCAGGTGGTCCCCTTCCCTTCCCGTAACGGACCTGCCGATCCGCCGTGATTGCCGTACGACAGCCACGGTCCGTTGTCGGAGGTGAAAATCACCAGCGTGTTCTCTTCCAAGCCGTTCTGCTTCAGCGCTCCCAAAATCTGACCCACCGACCACTCGATCTCTGAAATCACATCGCCGTAGAGGCCTTGCTCTGATTTGCCTTCGTACTTGTCCGAAACAAATAACGGCACGTGCGGCATCGAATGCGGTACGTATAAGAAGAACGGGCGGTCTTTGTTGTCCTCGATGAACTTTACTGCCCGCTGGGTGTACGAGGTGGTGAGCTGCGTTTGATCGGGATTATTCTCGATCGTTTTTGTGCCCGCGATCAACGGCAGCGGCGGATAATGATCGCCGGCGGTTGGATGGTGGGGCCACATGTCGTTGGAGTACGGCAGCCCGTAATAATCGTCGAAACCGTGATTGGTCGGTAGAAACTTTTCGTGATGCCCCAAGTGCCACTTGCCGTAAATCGCGGTCGCATAGCCGCGCTGTTTGAGCAGTTCGGGAATCAACACTTCGCTGTCGTTGATGCCATGTTTGGTCTTCGGTCCCGGCGCGCCGAGCATGCCGATGCGATTGGGATAACATCCCGTCAGCAAAGCCGCCCGCGATGCGCCGCAGACTGCCTGTGCGACATAGAAATTCGTAAACCGCATTCCCTCCGCCGCCATACGATCCAGATTCGGCGTCTGAAATCCTTCAGCCCCAAAACATCCGACATCGGCGTAACCTTGATCGTCGGTGAAGATGACTACCACATTCGGCGGATGGTCAGCAGGATCGGCTGCAGAGCAAAGACTTGTCGTCAATGCCAGACAACACAGTAGGCAGAGGCACAGCAAATCTCGTTGTCGGATCATGGGAATCTCTTTCCTGGCACAAAGCAATTTCAAAGACGTAGACAACCTGCATTATGCACGTTCCCCAGCGGTGTGCAAACTGAGGCAGTTTACATCTGTTTACAAATGCGGTGCATGACTCGCTCATGTGCATCGCACATGACCGCAAGCGGTCGGCTGGGGATCCAGCAAATTCCGTGTTTCATCCGTGTGAATCAGTGGCGAAATTCGTCGTGGCTATTGGTTGCGGCTCGGACGTGCCGGGAATATCCAAACGACGGCGGATCCGATAGCGGCGAAGGGCGCCGGGAATGAGTCCCTGCCGGGGACTGAACAGGAACGCCAGCGTAAAAAATGCACAGGCGACACAGACCATTGCTGCCGAGGAGGCGGCGTTTAACCAGAACGCGGCGTGGATGCCGATCACTGCTGAGAGAACTCCAAACAGCGTCGTCAGTAGCAACATCATCGGCAAACGCTTGGTCAACAAATACGCAGTTGCGGGAGGGGCGATCATCATCGCTACGACCAGAATCGCTCCCACTGCTGTGAAGGAACTGACCACCGCCAGTGACAACATCCCCATGAGGCCGTAACGCACCAACTGGGGCCTCATCCCCAATACAGCGGCCAGTTGCGAATCAAACGCACAGAGCAGCAATTCCTTATAAAACAATCCGATCATACACAGTACTGCCGCCGTCACGATTGCGAGTTGTAAGACTGTCGTGGGTATTGAGTAGCTCCCGATCTGTGTTCGTTCAAACACCACCGTGTCCAACTTGCCAAACAAAACGCAATCGGCGTCGATATGTGCGTGGCTGGCGAAGGTGTTCAACAGGATGACCCCCGCCGCAAACAGCGAGGTAAAAACTATTCCGATCGCCGCGTCCTGTTTGACCCGGCTGCTGCGATGAATGAATTCAATCAACAGCGCAGTCAATATCCCGGTCAGTGCCGCTCCGATAAACATTGCCGGTCCGCTGATTTGACCTGAAAGCAGAAAGGCAACGACGATTCCCAACAACACCGTATGGCTGATGGCATCGCCGATCAGCGCCAGTCCCTGTACAATCAAAAAACAACCCAACAGCCCACAAGAGACCGCCACCAATGCGCCCGCAGCAATCGTCCAACCGGTCCCCGCCGCAATATCCGGCGTCGCCCACGGTCCGAGGATGTGAGTCTGAAAATCAAACGGCGGTATCAAAGGGGGCATATTCATAAAACCAATTTACTCTGACTTTTCTGGTTCCCAAACTCCAGTTTGGGAACCCAATTTCCCGAAGCTCCGCTTCGCGTCTCTGTGAAAACTCCACAACGCAAATTCAAATCCGACTCTCCAACTCCCGAATCAATTCCGCTCCCAACACCCGCTCAATATCATCCGCATCGGGATCGAACAACTGTTCAGCCATTGTGCCTTCTTGGGCAAGAAAGATTTGCCAGAGACGTTCATTCCGCCGTAAGGCCTCGGCATACTCCCGACCACTGTGCGTCAACTCCAGTCCCGCAGCCGTCGATTGCGCCAATTCATCCCGCAATAGTTTTCTGGAAGCGGCTCGGATTTTTTTTTGCGTCGTCTGCAAAGCATCGGCCAGTTGCGATTGAGATGTCGCCCCCTGCTCTGCCCCGTATAACGAACTGACGATCTGATCGGAAAGTGTTTTGCGTTGCTGAACACGTCGGCGAAATAAGCGGGTGATCAAGCCATGTTTCGGGCTGAGTAAAAATGCCGCGACAAAAAACAATGTCAGGACAGCTACGATAAACGGCCCTGTGGGCAAATTGCTTTCCAAAAAACTGATGTTCGCCCCGGCCACTCCCGCAGCGGCTCCGAAAAACACGGACAAAAGCACCATCACTTTGAGCCGGTCGGTCAGCAAATGCGCGGTGGCGGCGGGAGCAATCAACATCGCTGAGAGCAGCACGATCCCGACCGCCTGAATCGAAATCACAATCGCGATTGCGACCAACAACATCAACAGATAATGAATCCCCCGCGCGGGAATTCCACACGCGATAGCGAACTCTTCATCGAAACTCGTTGCTGCCAATTCCTTATACATCAACAGTACCACGACAAGCACAATACCCGACAGCCACGCCATGACCGTCAGTTCTTGGGCAGAAATGGCGCTGGCCTGTCCGAATAAAAACCGATTCAACCCGCTTTGATTTCCCAGCGGAAAACTCTGCAGCCGGGTCAACATCACAACTCCCAATCCATAAAACCCGGAGAGCACCAAACCCATGGCCACATCCTGTTTTAATCGTGTGCGACGGTGAATCAACGTGATCACCGCGGCTGCTAACAGCGCAGAGACGAAGGCTCCAAAAAAGATCCAGCGAATGTCTTTGGTCAGCGTGACCATAAATCCGGCACAGACCCCCGGCAGCACCGCATGTCCCAAGCTATCACCCAGCAGTGACATACGTCTGAGCACCACGAAACTTCCCAACATCCCGCAAGTCATCCCCAACAACAACGTCCCGGCGACTGCGGTGCGGACTGACGGATCAGCCAACGACCAAAACCGTTGCATTTGGTCGGCTATCGACAAGAATATCAGCAGGTTGCCATTCATGACTCTTCGCTCGACGTCTCCGGCAACACCGCCAAGCGTCCCCCATAAGCGGTCCGCAGATTATCCGCCGTGAAGGTCTCGCGCGTGGGACCGTAAGCCACCACATGACGATTGAGCAACAAGACGTCGTCAAAATAGGTTGGCGCGGATTGCAGGTCGTGATGAATGACGATAATCGTGCGGCCCGCGTCGCGTAGCGTGCGCAATAAATCAATGATCGCCGCTTCCGTCGTGGCATCAACACCGACAAACGGCTCATCCATCAAATACAATTCGGACTCTTGCGCCAGAGCACGGGCCAAGAAGACCCGCTGTTGTTGTCCGCCGGAGAGGTTGGCGATTTGGCGATTTGCAAACGGCAACATCTGCACTTGTTCCAAACAACGGCGGCAAAGCTCCCGCTGTTTGCGTCCCGGACGTCGGAACAACCCCAGTGAACCGTAAGTCCCCATCAGCACCACGTCCCAAACCGTGACCGGAAAATCCCAGTCGACCGATTCCCGCTGCGGTACGTAACCGATCGCTCCAGGCTGTTTGCTCAGCGGCTTGCCATTGATCAAAACCTTACCCGATTGCAGCGGCAACAAACCCATGACCGCTTTGATCAGTGTCGTTTTACCGGCGCCATTGGGTCCGATCACTCCTACAATCCGCCCTGCGGCGACATCCAAATCGACATTCCACAGTACCGCCTTGCGGTCGTAGCTGACGGTCAAATTGCGAATACTGAGCGGCAAAGGCTGTTGGGAAAGTTGCACCGCTGAGGGTCGCTGCGCACTCACCCCCTCGACGGAACCGAGTTGGGACTGCGGTTTTGAACCGGGACGGGTCATGGGCGGGTTGGCACTTTCGACCGGATGCATAACGTCGCCGACCTTAAGTCTGATTCCACAAAGAATCTCAGTTGTAACTCATAACCGTTGGGATCCCGCTTCCGCGCGATCGCCGACGAGGCCGTTGACGATATTGTCCGTATTGGCCTTAATCATACCAACATAGGTGTCCGCACCGGAATCGACTCCGCCCAGAGCATCGGAATACAATTCTGCCCCCAGATATACGCCACTATCATCCGACACCCGTTTAATGGCGGCGGGGGAGACGCTCGTCTCAGGAAAAATGGCGTTGAGCTTATGTTTTTTGATCAAATCGACAGCATCGGTAATCGCCTTCAAACCCGCTTGTGTTTCGGTGCTGATGCCTTGAATCCCCACGACATTGAAGCCATAAGCCCGGCCGTAATAATTAAACGCGTCGTGGCTAGTGATCAACCAACGTTGTGACGGTGGGACTTTGGCCGCTCGCTGCTGGCAATAGGCATTGAGCTCATCGAGTTCCTCTTGAAACTGGTCGGCACGTTCCCGATACTGCGAGGCGGCATCGCCGTCGTGGGCGATGAGTGTTTCGGCAATCGTCTCCACACAACGCTTCCACAATTTGACATCATGCCACACGTGCGGATCGTGCAATCCCGCTTCCCAAGAGAGCAATTCGTCTTGCGGAATATCTTGCGACACGGCAACGGTTTTATGGCCTTGTTTGGCCATCTTTTCGAAGACATCTACTAGATTCCCTTCCAGGTGCAAACCATGATAGAGAATCACGTCGGCCGATTGCATCTTAATGCGATCCTGCGGCGTCGGTTGATACAGATGCGGATCGACACCGGCGCCCATCAGCCACTCAATCTGAACGTCATCCCCGGCAATTCTCTTGGCTGCGTCGGCAATCATCAACGTAGTCGCCAGGATTTTGTATTTTGGCGACTGGGAGGAACTCTCTTTCTGTGAAGCCGTCTTATCCACACATCCCGCGAACATGCAGGTCAGCACCAGCAGGCACAACACTTTGCCCAGAGAATGCGTGCGCGAAAACTCCGGCAGAGTGTGTATGAAACGTCGGCAATAATTTCTGAGATTCATGTCGGTTACAATCACTAGACAGAACGAGGCCGTTGGCAATTCCTAAAAAAGGCTCAGTCCCCGAATCGGCAACGTCATACGGGGTTTGGGTCCCGGACCGATGCCGCGAACCGGCTGATAGCAACTGCGGACTATTCCGCATACAATCGGCGTCTGAACACCGTTCATCGGCAATTCACGCACGGTCACACACGCCTATTTTCACAGATTGCTAATAAAAAGTCAACTGCGGCTTAAATATTATTTTGATTGATCAAAAAATTTCCGGACGCCCCACATGCCCAGCCTCACCGTAGAGAATTATCTCAAAACTATCTTACAAATCTGCGTTCAGTCAGATTCAGAATGGGCCTCCACCGGGAACATCGCCACAGCCCTGGGCGTTTCTCCAGGTACTGTGACGAGCATGCTCAAAACGCTCTCAGAAAGCCGTCTGGCGAAGTACAAGCCCTACTCCGGGGTCAGCCTCACCAAACAAGGGCGGACGTTAGCCGTGCGTATGTTGCGGCGACATCGTTTGCTGGAACTCTTTTTGGTGAAGACACTCGATTTGACCTGGGACCAAGTCCACGAAGAAGCGGAACGGATGGAACACGCGGTCAGCGACGAGCTGATCGACCGTATCGATGAGTTTCTGGGTCAACCGGAAGTCGATCCGCACGGTGATCCGATCCCGACCGCCGACGGGACATTAACCGGCGAGGACTACGGTATACCGTTGGCCAATACGGCATTGGGTGAAACAGTGCGAATCATCCGCGTCCGCAACCAAGAGCCGGAGTTTTTGCGATATCTTTCGAACACGGCGTCACCTTGGGCGAAGTCGGCACCGTCCAGGAAAACAGCGAAGCGGGAGGCATCGTCTCTCTACAAATGCCGGAGAAGCTGGTCACCTTGGGACAGGCAGCGGCGGAGATGCTGTATGTGGAGTTGGTCGACGAGAATTGAAACAGCTGTTGTGGTCCGACTACTCAAAAATGCCAGGATCGGGTGCCACTGGCCGGCTTGTCCGCCAGTGCGATTCCAGAGACGATTCGACAAATGTTTAACGTGACATTTAAGTGTAGTCGGTCCAGTGAGCCCGGCTGTGCCGGACGATCGTGGGATAGGATTGCCTGTTTTAATAGTTGCGTTCTTGAACCATTCACCCCTAGCGGCGGCCGG
>CALOFE010000036.1:0-37785 GCA_942492455.1 uncultured Planctomycetaceae bacterium
TCGAAACCGTATTCGATACTTTGAATGCCAGCCGCCATTTTCGCAGTCGAAGCAACCTTCGACAAACTGGGCCATAAGCTGCCAGTCATGATCTCCGGCACCATCACAGACGCCTCTGGCCGCACCTTGTCGGGTCAGACTGCTGCCGCATTCTGACTTCACTCAAACATGTCAACCCCATCTCTATTGGCTTCAATTGAAGCCGGTGCGCAGGAATTGCGTCAATATATTGAAGAACTATCCGGCATTGCCGACACCTATATCTCGGCTCATCCGAACGCGGGTTTACCGAATGAATTTGGTGAATACGACGAAACCCCTGAAGAAATGGCAGCCGAACTGGCCGACTGGGCGGCCAGCGGTTATCTAAACATTATCGGGTGGCTGCCGTGGCACCACCAGACAATTATCCGCGCCATTGTTGACGCAGTCAGTAAATATCCTCCGCGACAAATTCCGCAACTGGAAAAACGCTGCCATCTGGCCGGCCTGGAAACCATGAGCATAGCCCGGAAACTTTGTTTGTGAATGTCGGCGAACGGACCAACGTGACTGTCTGGACAGTACCAAAAAAATTGATTGTCGAAGAAATTACGAAGCGGTACTGGATGTTGCCAAGCAACAAGTCGAAAATGGCGCCCAGATCATCGACATCAATATGGATGAAGGTGCCGCTGGATTCCAAAGCCGCCGCGGTAAGGTTTTTAACCTGATTGCTGCCGAGCCGGATATTGCCAAAGTGCCTATCACTATGCTGGACTCCTCTAAATGGGAAATCCTGGAAGCGGGCTTGAAATGTATTCAGGGTAAAGGCGTCGTCAACTCTATTTCAATTAAAGAGGGTGAAGCAGCTCATCAAGCATGCCAAGCTAGCAGTGACGCTACGGTGCAGCGGTGATCGTGATGGCGTTTGACGAGCAGGGTCAAGCCGACACCATGCAACGCAAGATTGAAATCTGCACCCGTGCCTACAAAATTTTGACTGAACAAATTGGCTAATCCAGACATCAAAACGGAACTTCACGTTCGCCGTTCATTGTGAGGACGAGCTGAAATGTGGGCCAGGCCTAGTTGTGCCGGTTCACGGAAGACAGGAACGTTCACTCGCCATCTTGGCAGTCGCGTTCTTGAGGAATTCCACCTGCCGTTCTCGTTGGTCGTTGTGGAATCGTTTCGCGTTCGCGGAGCATCGGTGGCAGGTGTCATCGGAGCATCGTTCGTGAATTCAACGCACACAATCCAGGTGGCTTGGCCGCCAACTCCGTTTGCCAATCCGTTTGATTCGGGAGGCCCCGATCATCGGTTCAGCGTTCGCTACGATTTGAACAACCTGAGAGCGGAAAGCAGCGATGCCGCCAAAAAATCCCCGTTGGATCGGGGCCGATAGGAAATCACAAATCCCACCGGTTAGCGCCAGGGCCGATGGCTTTTGTGCCTATGGAACTGACGTAATGCGTTCGATAAATTGTCGCAGGAAACGCAACCAACCAATGGGCTGTGCTGTCCATGTTTTCGGGGTTTCGTCGAGATTACTTCCGAATCGTCACATCCTCATGACGTGCGATGTCGGTAACACGGACCAACTGGGACATCAGTTTTTACCGAACCCAATTTCAGCTAAGTCTATATCACCGAAGTCATCGGAGGGGATGATCGACATTCATTCTTCCGATTCGTTGTCGAGACCTCACAAGCGGCAGGCGCGAAAATGAGGACTCACAACCAGTATCCGCAACCGAGGAGTTCGGCCCAGCCGAATTCCCTCCTCGTGTCAGGGACGTTGAAGCGAATCACGTTTTTTATGGGCAGGCATTCGCCGAATGTCTTCATCACCCTGAATTGATAATGACCGGGAAACGCAACAGCCCGCATTGGCTAAGCTTTACTGAGCGAATGCGGCAAGTTTCAGACGATTTTTCACTAATGGAAAGTGTTCATGGCTGCGAAGAATTCTAGTTCGACCGAAGGCGGAACTGAAGCTCCCAAGCGGCGAACCCGTCGACGCAAAAAAGCAACCAACGACCAAGAGTCGGTTGATAAAGCTGCGGAGGTGGCAACCAAAACTGCGGAGCCGCCCGAACCGATTTCCGGAGGCGATCAGTCCGGTGAGGCTGTCGCTGAGGGATCACGTGGAGGGGGCGAGAAATCCTCCGGTGAGGGGGGAGAGTCCGACGGTCGCCGTCGTAAGCGTCGTCGTCGTCGTCGCAAGGGGGGCGAAGAGGGCGGTTCGAATTCCTCGAGAAATGAACGTTCCTCTAACCGCAATGGCGGCGGCAACTCCAACAATTCCAACTCCGGAAATCGCCGCTCACGTGGTCGACGAAACAAGAAACCCGGCGGCGGTGGTGGACAAGGCGGCGGCGGTGGCGGTCCGGAGGACAACGTCATCACCGGGAACGTCACCGGTGTTTTGGAGCTACATCCCAAAGGGTACGGCTTTATTCGCTCGCCGGAGAACAACTACTCGTCTGAAAGCAGCGACGCGTTCGTTCCCAGTTCGTTGATCGAAAAGCATCGACTCCGCGAAGGGATCATGATCACAGGCGGTGTCGGGCCCGGTTCGCGCGGACAGGGACCACGATTGAAGTCCATCGAAACGATCGATGGAAATACGCTGGATGAATATCTGGCGATTAAGAACTTCGACGAACTCACTGCGATCAATCCTCACGAACAGATTATTCTCGAGACCGGTCCCAAGCCGGTCACGATGCGGGTGATGGACTTGCTGACTCCGATCGGCAAAGGGCAACGGGCATTGATCGTCGCTCCCCCGCGGACCGGCAAAACGATGCTGTTGCAGCAAATTGCCAATTCCGTCAGCACCAATCATCCCGATGTGAAACTCATCGTACTGTTAATTGATGAGCGTCCTGAAGAAGTGACCGAGATGCGGCGGCAGGTCAACGGCGAAGTCATTGCTTCTTCGATGGACCGCGATGTCGAAAGTCACGTCCGGATCAGTCAATTGATTATCGAGCGGGGCAAGCGGCTTGCCGAATCGGGCAAGGATGTATTTATTCTGCTCGACAGTATTACGCGGACTGCCCGTGCCTTTAACAAATGGGGTGGCAACACCGGCCGAACGATGACCGGTGGACTGGATGTCAAAGCTTTGGATATCCCCAAGAAGATGTTCGGCACCGCTCGCTGTTTCGACGAAGGGGGTTCATTGACCGTTGTCGGTACGGCCCTGATCGAGACCGGCAGTCGGATGGACGAAGTCATCTTCCAGGAGTTCAAAGGGACCGGCAACATGGAGTTGGTCCTCAATCGACGTCTGGCCGAACGGCGCATCTGGCCGGCCATCGACATTGGACTGTCGGGAACCCGCCGCGAAGAGATGATTCTCTCCGAAGAAAATTTGGAAGGCGTGATCTTGCTCAGGCGGTCGTTGGTTTCCCTGGAACCGATCGAAGCCATGGAACAATTGATCAAAACGCTGGAACGTTTCCCCAGCAATGCGGAATTCTTAACAAAAATCCGCTCGATCATGTGACGCATTGAGCACCTAAGGATATCAATCACAGCCCGGACCCCTTACGGTGTCCGGGCTGTTTTTATTTTTATGGCGGCAGTCACAATGCCGAGCATTGCGTCGGTTGGCTTAATATCCGTAGTAGGGATGAAACGGAATTCCGGGCCAAACGCGAACGCTGAGAAAAGAGTCGTTGAAGTTATTTGCCGAAATATAGGGGCGTTGTGCGGACACGCCGTACCATTTTCTACTTTCGATGCGCTGTTGGCGTTCCGCAGCCCGCTTCGTTGCTCGTTGCAGCCGTAGAAACTCGGGCGAGACAGTCGGAGTGCGTACCTCGAGACGGCTCGAATTGGCGGGCGGCGGGGCATCGCTGTCGTAGTCTTGTGCTTGGACGGACGACGCGCAGAAGAGCAGGCAGGCCATTCCGCCGGCCATGAGCAATTTGTGCATGAGGACTTCCTTTCCGCTATTCATCCCGTGGCATCAACTCGTCGTGCCGAGGGGCCGTAGCGAAAAACGCGAAAATTTGTGGTTTGAATTCACCAAGTCCCGATTCCCGAGACAGACAGGATTCGTCATGGCCGAATCGGCGGTTGAAATCTAGCGTGAGATATCGCGCACCGTCGACTTCCATTGCTATATCGGTTGCGGGGAGTGTAGCGATTGAATCGATTTTGCCGAATTCTCCAGCAATCACCGATTTCGCAAACAGCGAATGGCATCTCAATTCAGTGCGCAGGAAAGCCGTCACATTGGCCGCTTGCTAGAACCAGTTTCAAGCCCGGTTGTGCCTGTTCTCGAAGCGTTCAGAGCAGTGTCAGTGAGACGCGTCTGAGGGTTTTGAAACGACTTGCCGTAAGGCGTTCTCGTTAGGTCGTCTGCTGGCGGTCTTGCCGCTGTAATTCGCGAAGGGGAGCATCTCCACCTTGCACAATACAGACATAAACGAAATCGCCGTCGCGCCAGGAGACCGCACTGAATCGCGAATGATAGATCGGCGTTGCACTGGACATCGAGGTGGCTGTCGGTGACGACCAGATCTTAGCTGCCGGCGCGATGATCAAAGCCCCCCGAATCGTGCGGCCGCCATTACTGCGAAATTCAAATTCGGAGATCGCAATGTCTAGTGACGTTCGTTGCGGAAACAATTCTCGATAGTCGTCCATCCACGATAGCGAGCTGAAATCCATCGCTGCGGTCGGAGCCGACTGCTGGGGTTCAAACGCACCGCTGAACAACGGTCCTGCTACCTGAGAATCCAATTGCTGCGAAGCCGCCTGCGTGACTTTATTCAAACTCACCGTCGAATAGTCGATCCAGTACCACCCGCCGAACATCAGGCACAACAGACTCGCAGCGATCACCGTGATTTGACGGAACCGCCGAGGAGACTTTGACTGGAGGGGTTTGTCGTCTGGAGCGGGGACGGTGTTTGAGGCAAGTTCGGCTTGGACGGCATCGAGCAGGCGGTTTTCCAGACCGGCAGGCACAGGCACGTCGCGGCAAACTGTGGCAATGGCGCGGTCCATCTCTTCACGATTGGCAACGAGGGTTCGGCAACGCGCGCAGTCCGCCAGATGCGCGGAGGCGGCCGTCAATTCCGGATCGTCTTCAGCGCAAGCTTCGGACCGGCACAACTCAAGTTTCGCCAGTGCGTTGCTGCAATCCATCTCGTTCCTCTGTCTCGTTCCCTGAGTGGGAAAATCAATTCTCAAAAAAAATACACACAGCACCAGATTGCCCGGTGCGGCGCCAGTATGGCCCCACAATCAATTGGGACCGCTAGGATCAAATCGGAAATGTGACCGAATCACGGGAGGAACCGCATTGGGCGGCTTGAAGTAATTCTTGCCGCAAATGTGCTTTGGCCCGCGAGAGACGACTCATCACTGTCCCGACGGGAACTTGCATCTGGTCCGCAATTTCCTGATAGCTAAATTCTTCAAAATAAAACAAAATTAAGGGGGACCGGAATGGCTCTGGCAACATCCCCAATGCCGTTTGTAGTTGATCGGAATCAATTCCAAACGTCGCAGCTTCAGTGGATTTCGTTTCCGGAATCGATTCCAGAGCCGACCCCAAGGGGACCTCTGGGTGGTCTTTGTCCCGTAGTCGCTTCAAATAACGGTTGCGGAGGATCGTGCACAGCCATCCCTTGGCACTGCCCGGATCCCGCAACTGGTCGATTTTTCGGCACGCTTGCAAGTAGGTCTCTTGTGTCAAATCCTCAGCGTCGGCCGCCGACCCGCTGAGACGGTACGCGTACCGGTACAGCAGAGAATGGTGCTGCCTGACGAGTTCGATCATGTTGGGCGCGCTGAGGGCTTCACACATGGTATTTTCTATAAGTATTGATCCGATTCCTGTGGGTATTATTCCCCACAAATACAAAAAAATCCCGGATTCACAGCGTTTGCTGCAGTGCTGGCATTACCACAAGGATACCGAGCGGCATTGCTGATCACAAAACTTTCAGGCGATTTTCAATTCCCCAGTGATGCTGCGGCCGCTGTGGAAGTTCTTTTCCCAGGTCGTGGGGAGGTTCATTATGGGCTGTTTCTCTAGGGAATTCGTCGAACTGTGTGATTGGTTGGCTCTAATTCTTGAAAGTTTACAGTATTCCGGGAATAATCATCTGCCTCGCGCATCTTAAAATGGTGGATACCAAGGAATATTCGTACTGTGGTCTTCGCTGATTAGACGATTCGCAATTCGATTTGGTTTCCAATTTCGGTTTGAAGGAGGTTGAGAATGCGGATTTTTTGCCCAATTCTCGTTTCGGCAGTACTGATAGTCAGTGGGGTCTGCGGTTGTGGCCCCGCCGGAGGGCCTCCTGAGGAAACGTTGTCCACGGACGGGGCAGCCAACACAACCGATGCCGTGATGGATACCGATGCACCACCTGGTCAATCAGAACCAGGGCAGTCAGAACCGGGGCTATCGGAGCCGGAAAGCGAAGGAGATGCGGCCGAACCCGCTACGGATTCGGTCGAATAACGCAGCCAAGGACGGTCGGAACCCGGTTTGCGAAAAATGAATGATGTCGTTCCACGTTTTCGGCGGTTAGAGCCGTCGGCGGGTTGCGATTGTGGTACGCAAACCATTTGTTTGGATTTGAGATTGCTCGTGATGTTCTCGAGCCGGCCGCCTGAATCGTATGTTTAAAGCGCTGTCAGCGGTTGATTTTTGACCTGGAAAGACTACGAGGAGTATCTTTAAGATGAAAAAATTGTTCGTTCTGTTTGCCGTCGTCGCCATGAGCTTTGCACAAATCGGTTGCGGTGGCACTGCCACTGATGAAGCGGCTGCCCCCGCCGAAACCCCCGCCGCCACGCCTGGTGATGAAGCAGTCGAAGTCGATGAAACGGTTGTCGAAGAGCCGGCCGCAGAAGAATCGGCTGAAGATGCGGACGCCGAAAACTAGTCAATACGTCGCAAGACGTTGATTGACAAAATTTCGAAACGGGGGAGTCTGGCAACGGACTCCCCTGTTTTCGTGCGCTCCCTTTGTCTTCGCAAGTCTGCGGGAATCACCGCTGCGTTATGTGAGCACGACTTGTTCCAACGTGCGGCTCGCTTAAACGCTCCAATACCGGTTCCGGCAAAGTGGCCGGCGCAGCCACGCCCGGTGTTCCATCGGGCAGCGTCATCAATTCCAATGGCGGCGACGAGAGATCCTCGTGATAGAATCGGCTGGAGGGGAAAATGTCGGCCGGATAGGTAAAGTTCGGCAGCATACCCAGCGCCACACAGTGTGCCGCCCCCGTTGCGCTTTCCAGCATTCCTCCCACCCAACAGGGAATCCCGGCAGCTTGGCAGGCATCGTGAATCGCCACGGCGTTGGTCAATCCCCCCACGCGTCCCGGTTTGACGTTCACGTAACGGCAGCTTCCCAGTTGCAGCGCTTGCTGGACCGTCCGCAGATTTGTGGCACTTTCGTCGAGGCAGACCGGCGTCGCGATTTGCCTTTGCAACTCTGCATGATCGATCACGTCGTCGTGTTGCAACGGTTGCTCGATCATAGCCAAGCGGAATTCGTCCACCTCTTGAAATAGCGGGAGATCCTCAAGCCGATATCCGCTGTTGCAGTCGATGTGAAATGTCTGGTCGGGAAATTGTTGGCGGACAGCGCGGAGCATCTCCAGGTCCCAGCCCGGTCGGAATTTGAGTTTGACCCGCGGAAATTTCTCGGAGACAGCTGTATCGATCGCAGCTAATAAATCGTCGGTGTTGTCCATCACGCCGAAGTCCGCGCCGACAGGAATCTGATCCCGCGTTGCGCCCAACAGGCGGTGCAACGGTTCGCCGGTGATTTTACTTTTCAGGCTCCACCAAGCATTGTCGAACATTGCCTTAGCAAAGGGGTTGCCTTTGTAGATCGCCAGACGGTTCTGCAGCTCCGTGCTTGTCGGCAATTCCTGGTGGAGCAGGGCGGGGGCCAACCAATCACGGGCAATGCTGAAGACCCCCACTGCGCATTCCGGGCTATAGCAGGGAGCGGCAAACGGCGCGCTTTCACCCCAGGCATCCACCGATCCACTCACAATACGGCAAAGCACAGCATGGATAGCCGCATCCTCACCATAGGCAGTTCGCCAGGGATAAATCAGTGGCATCGCTACATGGTAAAGTTCGATTCGGTCAATGCGCATGGGGGCGGTTTCTTTAGGGCGAAGTCTTAGGGGGATATGCGACGGGGTTTTTCAGTGCAAGTTTCAATGTTTGTATCCGCTACAAAACACTGGCATAGCCAGTGGCACCCGAATCCTCAAGTTGGATATGACATTTGTGTTTCGGCTTAGCGGTGTTAGTCACCCGCATCTTCGAAGAAGCGATAAAACTCGTCTTCGCCGGTCGCACTGCCGATGTCGCGTGAAGTAACGGGGGTGGGGTTGCGCGGGGGGGGATTGGGGGGGGACTGTGCGGGCCGGAGTTGGCGTTTTCTGAGGGGCTGGTGCTTCGGTCGTTGTTGTTTCTGTGGCCGGGGTTTCGGTGCGGTCGATTTCCGCTGTGGCTTGTTTGCCGCTCTTGATTTCGCGAGCCGACACATGCACTTTGGCAGCGGCATCGTAGTGAATCGTGACCTCGATTTCCGAATTCACCGGCAGGTTCTCAGGCAGATCGTCGACTTTGCAACCGCCCACATGCACAAAGTCCTGCCCGTCATCCTCTCCCGATTCGATCACGTGTAAATGCACACGGCGCTGATCCGGTTGGACCGTGCCGTAGACATGCGAAACCGAGGCAGGCAACGGTGTGTTCGCCGGGAGGATGTAGTGCGGAAAACGATAACCGGTCACCGGATCGCGAACCAAGATTCCGAGTGCGCGGGAACTCACGCTTTGCTGGCGAAATCCGGCTAAGCGGTCCACGACGACATCATTACGGATCGAATGCACAAACTCGCTGTTGCTGAGCAGCATTCCCGCATAATAGGTGGCACCATGTGCGATCGATTGGTCGGGGGACAACGATGTGTTGAGCGTCCAACCGCTCATCCCCTGGAGCATATCGCGAACCATCGGCATCCGTGATGCCCCGCCGGCGGTCAGCACCACATCGACGTGCGCCCAACCCATGTTCATTTTATTCAATAGTTTGACCGTAATGTCCTGCGTGCGCTTCATGAGTCCCGCGGTCATTTTTTCGAACTGCGCGCGAGTCACTTGATAGGTCTTGCGCTTGCCGGCATGCGTACAACTCAGTGCTGCGCGTTCCCGCGCCGAAAGGCTTCGCTTTGCCTGTTCGACTTCCATGGCGAGATACTGCAGGCTCTGCCGATCTTCGGCGACATCCAGTCCGAGTTCCTTGATGAACTGCTTGCGGACATGTCCGGCCAACGCGCGGTTGAAATCAATGCCCCCCAATTTCAAATTGCCTGTCGACGCCAACACGCTTACCTGGTTTTTTTCGTAGTTCACCAACGACAGGTCGAACGTGCCGCCGCCCAGGTCGTAAACCAAAATGCGTTGTGAATGGGCCAATTCGGAGAACCACAATCCCTCCGCCCCCAAGACGTAACACAGCGAAGCAGCCACCGGTTCGTTGATGATGTCGACATGTTTCAGACCCGCCGCCAGCCCCGCTTTGATCGTCGCTTGACGCTGCGCGTCGCTGAATTGCGCGGGAACCGTAATGACCGCCCGCTGGACCTTGCCGATTTTTTTTTCGGCGTCGCGCAGTAGCTTCTTGAGCACGAGAGCGGCAATATCGGTCGGTGTGTATATTTTCCCCCGAATCCGCCAGCGCTTCTTGGGATTCCCCAGATGCCGCTTGGAATTCATGACTACAAATTCCGGGGTCGCAATCGCATTGCGGAAGGCTTCTTTCCCAACAATGGGGCCATCTTCGTCGAAGAGCACCACCGAAGGCGTGGTGATTTCCCCTTCTTCATTGGCAATCGAAACTGGTTCGCCATGCTCGTTGAGGTAAGCAATACACGAATTCGTCGTCCCAAGGTCGATTCCCACGGCGTGCGTTGTCAACATAGGTGCGATTTCCTCGTTTTGCTGTACGCACTTTCGTGTTAGAATTCGATGGGCCAAGAGGGGAGTCGGCACGGCCAACTTCGATTTAGTGTGGCAGCGCTGGCCCTTTGAATCAACCCCGTCTTACGAGTATGGTTTCAAAATACGTTTCCGTGATTATCGTTTAGCGCAGCGGGAGGGCGAAGCTCCTGCTGAGCCGTTTTTTCCACTGAGCGTGAAGCGCCCCAATAGTTTTGGCAAGCGTCTTGATCCAGCGCGGCTCGGCAGGAGCCTCGCCCTCCCATTTTGAAACGACTTGTACGGAGAACTTCGGTGTCGTGTCTTTTACTGATCATGCTGGGATGTTGTCTAGCTGCTGAGCCGGGGTTTTCCGTTGTCGATGACCGGCCGGTTCCTGAACTGGTCCAAGGGCAGGCTTTTCAGCAGACGTTGAATCAGCATATCTCGGTCCGCTGGGAAAATGTTGACATCCGCACGATCCTAGAGCGGCTAACCGCCGAGTACCACATTGCGTTCCTCCGCGATCGACGGATTGATCCCGATGCCGTCGTCAGCTTTTCGACCGCCCCCAAACCGGCGCGGGAGGTCGTGACCGATGTCAGTGAGTTGGCAGGTGGGGACATACGCTTTGTGGGTAACACAGCCTATGTCGGACCCGAACTTGCCGCACAGAAGCTACGCACGCTGATTGCGCTCAGGACCGAGGAGTTGGCGAATGCTGAGGGGATTCCTCAAGAGCATCAACAACACCTTGCGAAGCGCCAGACAATCCATTGGCAGGATCTTGATCAGCCTGCGGAAGTTCTGGAGAACATCGCTCGACAATACGAACTAAAAATCGTGGGTGGCGAGCGGATTCCTCACGATCTTTGGGGGGGAGGGACAATCATTGCCGACAGCGCCGCCGAAGCGTTGTCGCTGATTCTGATCCAATTCGACCTGACATTTCATTGGCGAAGCGGGGCGACGGAAATCGAAATTGTCCCGATCCCGGAAAAAGTGGTGCTCGCGCGCGGCCACAACCCCCGCCCACATTCCATGCGACAGGCAACGGAACTCATTGGCGCTGAGCTGCCCGGTTTGTCGCAGCGTAGCGAGGGAGGCAAAATTGTCGTGTTGGGGACGATCGAAGAGCACGAGACCGTTGAGCGAGTGTTGCACCCCCCGCAACCCAAAATCGCAGAACATCCCGGCAATGCTGCCGACGATCCGCTGGAAAACGAACGCATCACATTGCGGGTGATGGGCGTCCCGGCATTGGCACTGATCAAGGATTTGCAGAAGCGGTATAAAATGGGGTTCAACTACGATACACAGGCACTTGCGGCCGCCGAGATCGATTTGGAACAGAAAGTGGATATTCATGTGACCAAAACGACAATCGATGGTTATCTTGCCGCTTTCATCAAGCAGATCGGGGCTGAGTTCGAGCGAAATGGATTGCAGGTCACCATTCGTCCCCCATCTGCCGAAAAGTGATAAATACGGTCCACCCACCGCGATTGGCAATCCTCCAGAGTTGCTGCCAGCGGGATCTTACCCGGTTATTTCCGAAAAAGTGCCTTCCTGGACGATTTTCGGGCGAATCGACCGCTGTTCCCTTGAACTCCGCCGCAGAAATGCGAACATCGGGGCTCTCGTGCACCGCCTGGCGGTCTTGATTTAGATATCGAATTCCTGAGACGATCAAATAACAGATGTCCCCAGCTCCTAAGAATCTCATCGTTGCTCAATCCGGTGGTCCGTCGCCGGTCATCAATAACAGCCTGCGTGGCCTTGTCGAAGCCAGCCGCGATTTTGCCGGCATCGGCACGATTTACGGCGGTTGGCATGGCATCGAGGGGGTGCTCAAGGAAGAATTGCTCGATTTGTCGTCGCAATGCCCTGACGAAATCGCCCGGTTGCGGATCACACCGGCTGCCGGTTCGATCGGCACGTGCCGTTACAAACTCCGAGACCACCAAAACGAAGACTTCGACCGCATTCTCGACGTCTTCAAAGCGCACAACGTGGGCTATTTCTGTTACATCGGCGGCAACGACTCGATGGACACCGCCAACAAAGTCGCCCAAATGGCGCACGATCGGGGGATTGACCTGGTGGCGGTCGGCGTTCCCAAGACGATTGACAATGACGTGGGGGATAGCGAATTCAAATTGATCGACCATACGCCCGGTTACGGCAGTGTGGCTCGATATTGGTCGCACATGGTGCAATTTGCCAACGAAGAGAACGCCGGCAGTTCCCCGGCCGATCCCGTGTTGGTGCTGCAAGCCATGGGGCGTCGCATCGGATTCATCCCCGCCGCTGCTCGTTTGGCCGATCCGGAGCGGAAATTGCCGCTGCAGATTTATTTGGCGGAGCGGGAAATTTCGATCGAAAAGATCCACGATCAAGTCAACGACCAATTGCGCCGCGACGGCCGCGCGATTGTGGTTGTTAGCGAGGGCCTAAAAATCGGTGATTTGGGTGAGCGGAAAGATTCGTTCGGCCATACACAATTCAGCTCCAGCGAAATCACAGTCGCTCAAAAACTCGTCAACGAGTTGAACAGTCGCGGCTTGGCCGTCAAAGGCTCCGCGCGTTGCAATGTGCCGGGCACTGACCAACGGCACAACATGATTTACGCCTCGACGGTCGATTTGGAAGAAGCCTACAAAGTCGGCCAAAAGGCGGCGCGGTTGGCGGCCGATGGCGAGAGCGGTTTCATGGCCACCATTTTACGCAACGACGTCCCCGAATACGGCGTGCATTACGATAAAGTTCCGCTTCCCGAAGTCGCCAACAGCGAGCGGGAGTTTCTCGATTCGTGGATCACAGACGATGGCATGGACGTGACCGACGATTTCGTCCGCTACGCCGCACCACTCGTCGGCGAGGATTGGGTCAGCATCCCCATGAACCGGGGTCGTCTACGATTGGCACAACTGAAACCGCTATTCGCCGATCAGCAATTGGCGAAATACATCCCGCAGGCGGATCGGGAATAGAACACGTTGTCACAGAGGAAACACAATTTGTATAGCCAAACTTTTTGGATCTGTGTTTGATCCGTGTTCAATCTGTGGCTAAGAATACCGATCAACAACGATCACACACGAGATATTGAATTGCCGGGAGCAAGAAAACAGTGTCGGATAACCCGCTGGATCACAACTTCAAGAAGCAACATGACTATTTGATCGGTATTGATTCCGATGGCTGCGCGTTTGACTCGATGGAAGTCAAACACAAAGAATGCTTCATTCCCAATACCGTCAAATACTTCAACCTCGCTGCCGTCTCGAAATATGCGCGTCAGGCTGCGGAGTTTGTGAATTTGTATTCCAAAGGGCGAGGCATCAACCGCTTCCCCGCGCTGATCGAGACGGTCGATTTATTGCGGGAATGGCCCGATGTCATCCGCCGCAATGTCGAGATTCCGCAATTGCAGGAAGTCCGCGATTGGATTGCCCGCGAAGACAAACTGGGCAACCCGGCTTTGGAAGCCGAGGTCGCCAAAAATCCAACACCGGAACTGAGCAACGCGTTGGCATGGTCCAAAGCGGTCAATGCGACGGTCGACGACATTGTGCACAACGTTCCGCCGTTTCCCAACGTGCGGGAAAGTTTGGAAAAACTGAGCAGCGTCGCCGATATGATTGTTTGTTCCGCGACTCCTAACAAAGCGCTCGGCAAGGAATGGGAAGAGCACGATATTGCGAAATACGTCGCCGCCATTTGCGGGCAGGAAGCGGGCAGCAAGAAAGAAACGCTCGGTCAAGCGGCCGGTCATGGTTATGCGAAAAACCACGTACTGATGATCGGCGACGCCCCGGGAGACATGAAAGCGGCTAAAGCGGTGGGCGCACTGTTTTATCCGATCAATCCCGGTGCCGAAGAACAAAGTTGGCAACGGTTCCTCGATGAGTCGTGCGACAAATTCTTGAACGATCAATACGCGGGCGAATACGAAGCGGCCTTGATCGCTGAATTCGACACCTACTTGCCGGAATTGCCGCCTTGGAAGAGTTGATGTGGCAGATATCCCCCGCACGGCGGAACACACATAGAATCGAGACGAGGCTTTAGCCTCTAGACTGTAGACGTTAGGAAGAGTAATTGATCGCTGAAGGCCGTGCCCTACGGCCTACAGTCTCAGGCCTACAGCCTAACCCCATACAAACCCTTTTGCGAAAGTATGTCAGACAATGGCTCAATGTGATATCGGACTGGTCGGCTTGGCCGTCATGGGACAAAACCTGGTGCTCAATATGGAGAGCCGGGGCTATCGGGTGGCGGTGTTTAATCGCACAACCAGCAAGGTCGACGATTTCCTTGCGGATGAGGCGGCCGGCAAGAACATTGACGGTTTTCATTCGCTCAAGGAATTGGTCGCGTCGCTCAAATCACCACGGCGGGTGATGTTGATGGTCAAAGCTGGACCAGCGGTCGATGCATTGATCGATGAGCTGAAAGGTCTGCTCGATCCGGGCGATATTATTATCGATGGTGGAAACACCTACTTCCCCGACACGAATCGCCGCACCAAAGAGGTCGAAGAGGCCGGTTTGCTGTTCATTGGGACGGGGGTTTCCGGGGGAGAAGAAGGGGCGCTCAAAGGCCCTAGTATTATGCCCGGCGGTAGCGAAGCCGCATGGCCGCACGTTAAAGAACTGTTCCAAAAAATCTCCGCCAAGGTCGGCCCGAACGCCGACATCCCCTGTTGCGAATGGGTCGGTCCGGCCGGGGCAGGGCACTATGTCAAAATGGTGCACAACGGCATTGAATACGGCGACATGCAGTTGATCTGCGAAGCGTATTTCATTCTGAAAAACGCGCTGGGCTTAACGAACGACGAATTGCATGACGTCTTCAAACAGTGGAATCTTGGCGAGTTGGAAAGCTATCTGATCGAGATCACTCGCGATATCTTCACTGTGAGAGATCCCGAATCGGGCGGGTATTTGGTCGACCAAATTATGGATACCGCCCAACAAAAAGGGACCGGCAAATGGATGAGCCAACATGCTCTCGATTTGGGCGTGCCCACAACGTTGATCACCGAAGCGGTCTATGCCCGCGCGTTGTCCGCACTCAAAGATGCCCGCGTCCGTGCTTCGAAAGTGCTCAGCGGCCCTGATGCCAAGTATACCGGCGATCGCGACAAATTTATCGAAGATGTCCGCCAAGCGTTGTATGCCTCGAAAATCTGCAGTTATGCCCAAGGCTACGTGCAGCTCGATGCGGCGGCCGACGAATTTGGTTGGAAGTTGGACAACGGCAACATCGCCTTGCTGTGGCGGGGCGGCTGCATTATTCGGGCGACATTCCTGGGTGATATTAAAGCGGCGTTTGATAAGAATCCGGACTTGGAAAATCTGCTGCTGGATGATTTCTTCGCTAATGCCGTGCAAAAAGCACAACCGAGTTGGCGGCATGTCGTCGGTACGGCAGTGGAGTTAGGACTGCCTGTCCCCGGTTTCGCAGCCGCGCTCACGTACTTCGACGGTTACCGTTTGGCACGTCTGCCGGCCAACCTGTTGCAGGCCCAACGCGACTATTTCGGAGCACACACCTATCAACGGCTGGACAAAGAGGGCACGTTCCATACGGATTGGATTCGCGAACGTACGCTTTAGTTTCGCTCGAAAGCCCTCGGTTCGCCGGGGATTTTATTGGCAAATAACGGATCAATATATTTATGCGCATCGAGCATTTTGCGATCTACGCCGAAGATACGATCGAATTAGCCGACTGGTACTGTGAAAAGTTCGGTCTAAAAGTCGTATTCCGTAATGAGCAGCAACCGCCAGTCTTTTTTGTGGCGGATGAAGCGGGGATGTCGATCGAGATCATCGGCCGTCCGCCCCGTGCTCAACCGATTGACTTCGGCGATGTCTTTCACTTCGCGTTCATCGTGGACGACTTTGATGCGACTGTGGCAGAATTGACGGCAAAGGGAGTCCCCTTTGAAGACGAAATTCAGTTTGCCGACGGAGCGGTCCGCATCTGTTATTTCGCCGACCCGGCCGGAAATCGCGGACAGGTTGTCTACCGCAGCCAACCATTGTAAAGAGAAGCCGTAACATAAGAATCGTAGGTCATGCTGTGCATGACGAATCGTGATAGATGGACGATTGCCCAAGCGCGTCATGCACAGCATGACCTACAAAGACGTTAAGACATTGCGATAAGACCGTAGGGCAGGCAGCCGCCTGACGCCCAAACCAAACAGCGAACGATTGGGGTTTTTAAAGATTGTTCGTCGATGCAATTGCAATCCGGCGCGTACAATCGTTTGCGTCAGGCATCTGCCTGACCTACAAGATAAGACCGTAGGGCAGGCTCCCGCCTGCCTTGTGCAAATGGCGAACCCCTAAAGTGGGAGCCGGTGAGATGAGGCTACAATTCTTGGGGACGGGGGGATATCATCCCACGGAGCAGCGGCACACCTCTTGCGTGTTGCTGCCCGACACCGGAATTGCGTTTGATGCCGGAACCAGTTTCTTTCGCGTTCCCAGCCGCCTCAAAACTGACGAACTTGACGTCTTTCTATCGCACGCCCATCTCGATCATATTATTGGCTTGACCTATTTCATCGTTCCTTTATTGAGCGGGCAAATCAAACAGGTCCGCGTGCATGGACGTACTCAGGACTTGGATGCCGTACGAACGCATCTATTTTCGAAGCCGTTGTTTCCCATTTTGCCCGAGTTTGATTTCCGCGAAATTCAACAATCGTATACCCTGGCGGATGGCGGTACCTTAACGCACGTGCCGCTCAAGCATCCCGGCGGCTCTTTGGGGTACCGGATTGACTGGCCCGAGCGGTCGTTGGCCTATTTGACCGATACGACGGTCGATCCTGATTACCTCGATTTTATTCGCGGTGTCGATGTGTTGATCCACGAATGCAATTTCACCGATGACATGTCACAGTGGTGCGAGACCACCGGACATAGTAACACCTCAGCTGTGGCCCAGTTGGCGCGGGACGCGGAGGTCGGCCGTTTGTACCTGACGCATTTTGACCCGCAAAGCGATGGCGACGACCCTGTTGGTTTGGAAATCGCACGCGGTATTTTTCCCGAGTCGGCGGTTGCCGAGGACCTGTTGGAAATCGAATTTTGAACCGTGCGGGAATATCGCAAAACGTGAACTCGACTTTTTTTGAACAACTGCGCGGTCCAGAGTCCGGCGGGCGACTGCGGCTGGATGCCGAGCAATCGCGGCTCGTTGATGAATCGTCCGGCGATTCGTATCCCATCCTCGATGGCATTCCGCGTTTCGTCGCCTCAGAGCATCTCGCCAGTTTTGGGCTGCAGTGGAATAAATACGAAGTCGCCCACGACGACGAAGACCGCGCCACGTTTCAAGCGAAAACCGGGATGCGGCTGGAGGACTTATCTGGGCTGCGCGTCTTAGATGCCGGTTGTGGCGGCGGTCGGTATAGTAAAATCGTTGGCGAAGCTGGAGCCAAAGTCATCGGGGCCGATCATAGCACGGCTGTCGAAAAGGCAGCCCAACTGTGTGGGCACCTTGCAGATGTCAATTTCGTGCAGGCGGATCTCAAGAAACTGCCGCTGGAGCCGGCTTCATTCGATTTTGTGTTCTCCATCGGTGTGATGCACCACGATGCCGATACGCGGGCGGTCTTTGATTCGGTCGCAAAATTCGTCAAACCGGGCGGCAAAATGGCCGTCTGGTTGTATCGTCGCAATCAGTGGTGGCAAGAATGGATCAACGATGCCCTCCGCCGGCGCACGACGACGATGCCCGCGGAAAAGCTCGAACCATGGTGCCGTCGCGGCGCCTGGTTGGGCGGCCTGCCGGTGATCGGCAAGACGCTCAATAAAATCGCCAACTTCAGCAATCACCCCAACTGGGAAAACCGCGTTTGCGACACGTTTGATTGGTACGCCCCGCAGTACCAATATCACCACACGGTCGAGGAATTGAGCAGTTGGTTTCGCGACGCCGGTTTTGACCAATTGCGCGTACTGCCGCCGGAAAAAACAGGCCGGTTCTACCGTTGGACGTACGAACGAAACCTGTTAATTGGCAGTGGGGTGAATGTGCAGGCGACGCGGATGTCGTGATGGCTGGGTGGGGCGGCGATTTGCGACGGTTGTTGCCTTCGACACGCCCCCTCTATAATGGGAATGTTGTTGAGCGAATCCATCGCGACTATCCCCCCTGAAATCAATACCCCCGCAATCTCTCGATGTCCGAAACCCAGATCGTCGTTCGCGGCGCGCGGGAGCATAATCTCCGCGACGTGAATCTCACGATTCCCCGCAATCAACTTGTCGTAATGACCGGCGTCAGCGGGTCGGGCAAGAGTTCCCTGGCATTCGATACGCTCTATGCCGAGGGGCAGCGGCGGTACGTCGAATCGCTTTCCAGCTACGCGCGGCAATTCCTGGGACAATTGCCCAAACCGGACGTCGATGCGATTTCCGGACTCTCGCCATCGATCTCGATCCAACAAAAATCGACCGGTCGTAACCCCCGCAGTACCGTCGGCACGATTACCGAAATCTATGATTACTTGCGTGTCCTGTTCGCGCGGGTGGGGCAGGGGTACTGCCACAAATGCGACCGCCCGATCACCGCACAAACGCCGGAACAAATTGCCGAGAACATTGCACGACTTCCCGAGGGGACGCGGCTGCAGATTTTGGCTCCGTTGATCAACCGGCAAAAGGGGGAATACCGGGACCTGTTTGAGGATTTACTCAAACAAGGCTATCTCCGCGCGCGGGTCAACGGCAACGTCGTCAACCTGACCGATGATCTGCAACTCGACCGCCAAATGCGACACACGATCGAAGTCGTGATCGATCGCTTGGTCATTGGCGCCAAACAACGCAGCCGACTGGCTGAAGCGGTGGAAAATGCGCTGAAACTTTCCGGCGGCAGTCTGATTGCTGCTCCCGAATCGGCATCCGCAGGGCGAGCGCGTAAGAGCGCGCCACAGGCTGTCGAAGAACGGCTCTACAGTTCGCACTACGCTTGCACGAAATGCGGAATCAGTTACGAGCCCCCTTCGCCGCAACTCTTCAGTTTCAACAGTCCGCTGGGGATGTGCCTCGACTGCAACGGCTTGGGGATGAAACATGATTTTAACCATGAGAAATTGATTCCCAACGATAAACGTTCCGTCGCCAAAGGGGCGATCGATTTGGTGGGGACGTTGGGGAAAATCGGTCGGTGGAAGCGGCATATTTATCGCGGGGCGGCTGCCTTTTTGGAGAAAGAACACGGCTTGCCTGCAGATTCGTTGCTCAAAATGCCCTGGCGGGATATCCCGGCAACGATCCAAAACCAACTCCTCTACGGCACGGGCGATCGCCACATTACGTTTGCTTGGCGGCAATCGGGTGGGACGTGGAAACATGGCGGGGTGTGGGAGGGGTTTATCCCTGAACTGCTGGAAAGTTATCGCAAAGCCAAAAACCCGATGCGGCGGCGGCAACTTGAAAAGTATATGGAAATCGTCTGTTGCCCCACCTGTCGCGGAGCGCGGCTCAACCAACAATCGCGGAGCGTGAGGATCTCCACTGCATCCGCCGCGTATCGCAAACGGAAATTGCCGCTCGATTTGTCGCTGTCCGATGTGTGCGCGTTGAGCATTGCGGCAGCAGGGGAGTTTTTCGAGCAACTCGACCTCGACGACGCGCGGCAGTTCATTGCCACGGAAATTCTCAAAGAGATCCGCGGGCGGTTGGGGTTTTTGTTGCAGTGCGGATTGGATTACCTCACGCTGGAGCGAACGGCGCCGACCCTGTCGGGCGGGGAAAGCCAACGGATTCGGCTTGCCGGACAAATCGGCAGCGGGTTGGTCGGCGTGTTGTACATTCTCGACGAACCCTCAATCGGCCTGCATCCACGTGACAATACGCAACTGCTCAACAGCCTGTTGCATCTGCGCGATCAGGGCAACACGGTCGTGGTCGTCGAGCATGACGAAGAGACGATGCGCGCTGCCGACCACATTGTCGATTTCGGTCCCGGGCCGGGCGTGCGGGGTGGCGAAATTGTGGCGGAAGGCACGCTGTCGCAGATTCAAAAAGCATCGCGCAGCTTGACGGGCCAATATATCTCCGGCAAACGTCGGATTGATATTCCGCAACAGCGCCGCAAACCGGGGCGCGAGAAACTAAAAATCGTCGCCGCTCAGCACAACAATCTGAAAAAAGTCGATGTGTCGTTCCCGTTGGGGACATTCGTTTGCGTCACCGGCGTGAGTGGTTCGGGGAAAAGTTCGCTCGTCAACGACATCTTGTGGCAGGCGCTCAATAAGCAAGTGAATAAGGGGAACGGCAAACCGGGGCGTCATGCTCGGATCAATGGACTGCAGCATCTCGATAAGGCGATCGATATCGATCAGTCCCCCATCGGCCGCACGCCGCGCAGCAATCCGGCAACTTACGTCAAACTACTCGACCATATCCGCGACCTCTATACAAAACTCCCCGAATCCAAAGTCCGCGGCTACAAACCGGGCCGTTTCAGTTTCAATGTTGCCGCCGGGCGATGCGAAGCGTGTGAAGGGTATGGATCGAACAAACTGGAGATGGATTTTCTCGCCGACGTGTGGGTGACCTGCCCGGTCTGCGAAGGCTGCCGGTTTAACCACGAAACGTTGGAGGTCCGCTTCAAAGGAGCCAACATTGCCGAAGTGCTCGACATGGACGTCCAACAAGCCCTAGAGCATTTCCAAAACGTTCCCAAGATCGTCACGTTGTTACAAACGCTGCACGATGTTGGACTCGACTATCTGAAGCTGGGACAACCATCGCCCACGCTTTCCGGTGGCGAAGCACAACGCATCAAATTGGCTCGCGAATTGGGCAAACGCTCGACCGGTCGTACCATCTATCTGCTCGACGAACCGACAACCGGGCTACATTTCGCCGATGTCGAAAAATTATTGGAAGTCCTGCACGGATTCGTCGAAGCAGGCAATACCGTCCTGGTCGTCGAACACAATCTCGACGTCATCAAGACGGCCGACTGGGTAATTGACCTGGGGCCGGAAGGAGGGGAGGGGGGCGGAACCATCGTAGCCGAGGGGACACCCGAAACGATCGCCGCTTGCAAAAAATCCTACACCGGCAAGGCACTCGACGAAGTTTTGAATCCAAAGCCGAAACGTAAACGGACCAAAAAAGCGGGTCGCAACGGTTCTCTGGCTGCTCGGAAAAAACAGCACCGTGAGATCATTGTCAGCGGCGCAGCGCAACACAATCTGCGATCCGTGGATCTGAAGGTCCCTCGCAATCGGATGAGCGTCTTTTGCGGTCCCAGCGGCAGCGGGAAAACATCGTTGGCGATGGACACGTTATACGCCGAAGGACAACGACGCTACGTCGAATCGCTCTCCGCCTATGCGCGGCAGTTTTTGGGGCAGATGCCCAAACCCAAAATCGAACACCTCAGCGGATTGCCGCCGGCGATTGCCATCGAACAACGCTCGACCGGACATACCCCCCGTTCCACGGTCGGCACGGTGACGGAAATCTATGACTACCTGCGGATTCTGTATGCGCGACTCGGGCAGCCCTATTGCCCCGACTGTGAAATTCCGGTCGCCGGGCAAACCACCGACGAGGTCATCGAGAAAATCCTCGCGCACGAACCGGGTACCAAAATCTTGGTCCTCGCGCCGCGAGAGGTCCGTGTTGGGGAATCGTTTGAGAAACTGTGGGACCGCTTGCAAAGTCAAGGGTTTCTCCGTGTACGGGTCGACGGGACAACGTATCGCCTGGACGACATGCCCGAGTGGGACCGCCGCCGAAAGTTGCAGGTCGAGATCGTTGTCGATCGTTTGACCGTCAATCGCCGTACCCGCTCACGCATCGCCGATTCTGTTGAGTCAGGACTGGAACTGGGACGCGGTTCGTTGTTGGTCGCGGTGTGCGACGAGGACCGCCCCGAACCACAGTGGCGCGTTGATCGCTTCAATCTACATTCCGCCTGTGAAAATTGCGGGACCAGTTTTGAACAACTCACGCCGCACAGTTTTTCTTTCAATAGTTCGTTAGGCTGGTGCGACGCCTGTGAAGGATTGGGGACGCAACAAGGGACCAATCTCGCCGCGTTGATTGCCGATCCCAAGCGGAGCATCAACGACGGCGCTATCGCCGTTTGGCCTGAAGTCAAAACCAACAAACAGTTCCAAAAGATTCTCGCCGCTCTGGGACGCGAATTCGGGTTGCCGTTGGATGTGCCGTTTCAGGAACTCGCGCCGCAGCACCAACGGTTGGTGCTCTATGGCAGTGGCGAACGCTGGATCGCGTTGGATGACAAATCGGGCGTCAAAATCCAGTACAAGGGGCTTTATCCAGCGGTCGAGGAATCAACGCGGGTGTCGTTCGTTTACCGGCAGCGGTTGCGCGACATGATCGGCGAAACGCATTGTTCGATTTGTCACGGCAGCCGGCTCAGACCCGATGCGGCGGCGGTACGGTTGCTTGATAAAACATTGCAGCAAGTCTGCGCGATGCCGCTACGGGACAGCCTGGATTTATTCAAGAATTGGAAACTCAACCGAGCGGAAAAACGTATCGCCGGCGATTTGGTCAATGAAGTGCAGGGCCGGTTATCGTTTTTGGTCGACGTGGGACTGCACTACCTCTCGCTGGATCGCCCCATGCCGACGTTGTCAGGCGGGGAAACGCAGCGGATACGACTCGCCGGACAGGTGGGACGCGCCTTGACCGGCGTGCTGTATGTGTTAGACGAGCCGACCATCGGTCTGCATGCTCGCGACAATGGACGGTTGTTGGAGGCGCTGAAAAAACTACGGGAATTAAACAACACCTTGATTCTCGTTGAGCACGACCGCGAAGTGATCACCGCCGCCGACCGGTTGTACGACTTCGGACCGGGCGCTGGGCGACTCGGCGGAACGGTCGTAGGGCAGGGGACTCCCAAACAACTCGCCGCGAAAAAATCTTCGCTCACCGGGCAATACCTCTCGGGCCGCGAAGAAATCCCGATTCCCACCACGCGACGGATGCAAGATCACGAGACCGTGCCACCGGGCGAGGGTTGGTTGGAAATTCGCGGCGCGCGGCATCACAATCTCCGCGACGTCGATCTGCGGATTCCACTGGGGACATTGACCTGCATCACCGGTGTCTCAGGCTCGGGAAAAAGTTCGTTGATCGAAGACACGTTGGCCGTTGCCCTGTCGCGACGTCTGCATCATGGAGGGGGAATTCCTGGAGCGCATGACAAGATTGTTGGCATCGATCAAATCAATAAGGTGATCACCGTCGATCAACAACCGCTGGGCAGCACGCCCAAGTCGAACCCAGCGACCTATACCGGCGTGTTTGATCATATCCGCGAACTGTACTGCCGTTTGCCCGACGCCAAGGTGCGCGGGTACCGGCCGGGACGCTTCAGTTTTAATAAACCGGGCGGCCGTTGTGATGCGTGTGAGGGGAATGGCGAACTGTGCATCGAAATGCATTTTTTGCCCGATGTCTGGGTTCGCTGCGATGATTGTAACGGACGACGCTTTAACGAAGAGACACTAGCCGTCAAATACCGCGGTAAGTCGATTGCCGATGTGCTGGAGATGCCAATTGGCGAAGCGGCCGAGTTGTTCGAAAATATCCCCAAGATTCGCCGCTATCTGGCCACCCTGTCCGCCATCGGGTTGGACTACCTGACGCTTGGCCAATCCGCACCGACGCTATCGGGCGGTGAAGCACAACGGGTGAAATTGGCGGCGGAGTTGGCGCGTCCGCAAACCGGCAAGACGCTCTACATCCTGGACGAGCCAACGACCGGTCTGCACTTCGACGATATCCGCAAATTGCTCCGCGTGCTGGACAGTCTAGTCGAGGCTGGCAATACCGTGGTGGTCATTGAACACAATCTCGATGTGATCAAAACGTCTGACTGGATTGTTGATATGGGCCCCGAAGCGGGGAGCGAGGGGGGTGAGATTGTCACTGAGGGAACTCCCGAAGCGGTCGTGAAGTATGCGATGTCCAAAAAACGTTCAAGCCGCCCCCCCTCATTTACCGGTGAGTTATTGTCGCCGATTCTGGCCGCCGGCAAGCGGAGCGAACGCGAGATTTTCAATGCCCGCGAGGCAGCGAAGAAACGGGCTGGGGATCTTGATATTGCCCAAATCGGCCGCAACGCACAAATGCCGTGGAAAAAGGATGGCCGCAGTTGGCATACGCGGGACCGCATCAGTCACACCGGAGCTGAGTGCCGTTGGGACGGCGCCGCACTGGAATACATTATCGATCAGCTCGAAGGCCGCCCGGGACTGAAACCGGTCAATTGGAATTCACGGAGCACCGTGGAAATCGCCGGGCCGCAAGACGGGCATGGTTGGTTTTTCCATGCACTGACCGGAGATGAATGGCTATTGTCATTAACATTTCGCGTACCCAAAAACACCTTTTCGCGGGATGAATTACGAGAACAGTTGGCGCTGGAATCGCTCGACGACCTCGACGAGTTGCCGGTCTACGGCCGCTCGGAACGCGTGCGGGTGAAAAACCTCAAAGGCCCTTGGCAAGAAGTCAAAATCTCCATTCACTGGTTGCGCGAAGTCGACACACCGGAGTTTCGTGCTTTCCTCGATACAGCGGCAACAGCCTATGGCAAGAAAGTCACCGCCAAGCAAACCAACATCAACGACCTCACCCCGTGGAAAGTCCTCGGAAAGAAATGGCATCTCTCCCGCAAAGGATTTCCCAGCGGAAAACGGGTGAAGTGGGCCGCCGATGTTCTGGACGAGTTGACAACCTTGCTTGAACGCTCACTGCCACGCGCAGAGGTCGATTGGGGGAATAAGCAAGTCGTCTATTTCAAGCCGGCAGGCAGCAAGGCGGTCCGCGCCTCGGTGCACACCAAACGTCGCGGCGGAATCGACTTGTCTTTGTTCGTCGGACGCGGGCAGTTTGCCTTGGGCAAAATTGCCGGTCTGGGACGCGAACGCGAAATCGGTCTGCACTCCAGCGGGCAAGAACTGATCAAAATCCGCTTTGACAGCGCCGCTCAGGTCGCCAAGCCGGCCTTGAAGGAATTACTCAAAGAAATCGCCGCCCACACAAAATCATAACCACGCCCCCAAACCGACGGCTCCGCCGTCGTTCACAGCGACCAGCAATGGAGAACTATGACCAATGTCACAGGCATACATAATTAGAGCGACGGTCGTTGTGTTTGCGGTCCTGTTGCTCTTCGCGAGCAACTCCGCAGTGACTCGCGCGGAGGACAAACCCAATTTCATCGTCATCTATTGCGACAATTTGGGGTACGGCGACATCGGCTGTTATGGTTCCACCCAACATCGCACACCGCATATCGATCGCATGGCGGCTGAAGGTTTGAAGCTCACCAGTTTCTATGTTTCGAGCGGAGTTTGTACGCCGTCACGCGCAAGTCTGATGACTGGTTGTTATCCGCGACGCGTCAATCTTCACGAAAGTGCAAAAGGCGGAATTGTCTTGCGGCCTGTTGGGCAACGCGGTTTGCATCCTGATGAAATCACAATTGCCGAAGTCCTCAAACAACAAGGCTATGCCACGGCTTGCATCGGCAAATGGCATTTGGGGGACCAGCCGCAATTTCTGCCGACACGGCAAGGCTTTGATCGCTACTTGGGCATTCCCTATAGCGACGACATGACGCAGCGACCCGGCCAACCTTGGCCGCCGTTGCCGTTGATGGAGGGGGAAAAAGTGATCGAAGCCCCCGTCGATCGCAATACGCTCACCAAACGTTATACCGAAGCGGCAGTGGAGTTTATTAAGCAGAACCGAGATCATCCTTTCTTTCTCTACCTGCCGCACGCCATGCCAGGCAGCACGCGGGAACCATTTGCCAGTGAAGCCTTTTCTGGAAAATCGGCGAACGGTGCCTATGGTGATTCTGTCGAAGAGATCGACTGGTCGACTGGTGAAATCCTGGCCACACTCAAAGAACTCGGCCTCGATGAGCAGACACTGGTCATCTGGACTTCCGACAACGGCGCGCCGCAGCGCAATCCGCCGCAAGGCAGCAATCAACCGCTGGGCGGGTGGGGGTACACGACCCAAGAAGGGGGCATGCGTGTTCCGTGTCTTGTCCGCCAACCAGGAACGGTTCCCGCAGGGGCAGTCAGCGATGAACTTTGCACGACGATGGATCTGTTGCCGACATTCGCGAAACTCTCCGGAGGTTCCACTCCAGAGAATCGCATCATCGACGGCAAGGACATCGCACCCATTTTGTTCGGTGACGACGGCGCGAAGTCTCCGCACGAGGCCTTTTATTACTATCAACGAGGCCAACTTCAAGCGGTTCGTAGCGGGAAGTGGAAACTGCACCTGGCATTGCCCGATCCGCGTCGTCAAAAACAACCGCGACAGTTGGCCCTGTACGATGTCGTAGCCGACCTTGGTGAAACCACTAATCTTGCTGACGAGCATCCCGGTATTGTTAAGAAATTGCAAAGATTGGCAGAGGCTGCGCGCGAAGACCTTGGTGATGAGGGGCAGCCGGGAAAAAACCAACGCGCAGCCGGGCATGAGCCGCATCCGACAGCACGGGAATTGACCCGGTAGTAGACTGGCTGCTAGCGGGGAAGCTGACGAGAATCGATGCCGTTGAATCGTTGCTGGTGATTGCCTATGCTGGCATCTGGCGGAATCGATTTTGCCGGATGTGTGAACATTCTCCACGAACGGTTTTCCACCAATTCGGAAACAGGTATACTCCAAACACGGGCGATGTCATGATCCTGACTGTCAGGGACATGATTAAAACAATCGGCCGTCCCCGAGTCTCACACCACTTGCTTATGCTTCCGAGGTCTCCCATGCGTCGCAATACGGAAATCGTCCTAACGAACCGGCCCGGTGCGGTAAATAGCTTATATGTATTTACTGGCATTGTGTTGCTTGTCCTGGCGGGGTTGGGCTGGGTGTTGGTCGACATGGGAGCGGTCCAGGCAAAACGCGGTGACGAGTTGTTTATGTATTGCGCAGCCGGCATGCGCGTGCCGATTGAACAAATTGTCGCCGACTACGAACGTGAATTCGGCGTCCCGGTCCGCATTACCTACGATGGTTCGAACACGTTGCTCAGCGCGATCACAGCGCATCAAAAGGGAGACCTGTACCTCGCCGCTGATGATTTCTACATCAAGCAAGCGCAAGACTCGGGACTTGTCCAAGAGATGATGCCGTTGGCGACCATGCGACCGGTCATTGCTGTTGCCAAAGGAAACCCTAAAAACATCCAGAGTCTCGACGACCTCTTTCGCGACGGCGTGAAAACCGCACTTGGCAATCCCGAGCAGGCAGCGGTTGGAAAAATGACCAAGAAGCTGTTGGTCGATTCCGGTCACTGGGAAAAATTGGAGGCGCATGTCACCGAGACCGGCGTATTTGAGCCAACGGTTCCGGCTGTCGCCAATGCGGTCAAAGTGGGCGCCATTGATGCGGGGATTATTTGGGATACCACCGCCAAAATATTTCCCGGATTGGATTATGTTGCTGTTCCCGAACTGGATCCCGGGGCCTCTGAAGTCACCTTGGGGGTGCTCACGAGTTCAAAGCAGCCAACTGCTGCTTTGCATCTTGCGCGGTATGTGGCAGCGCGGGATAAAGGTCTGCCCGTGTTCTCCAAGGGAGGCTGGGAGGTCGTCGAAGGGGATGTCTGGGCCGACCGTCCCGAGTTGACATTTTATTGCGGATCGGTCAATCGCCGCGCCGTCGAACCGGTCATCGAAGCATTCCAAAAACGCGAAGGAGTGGTGGTGAACACGGTGTACAACGGGTGCGGTATCTTGACCGGTCAGATGCGTACAATTGTCGATCAAGATCAAGGCAAAGGTTTTCCCGACACGTATATGGCGTGTGACGTGTATTATCTCGACACGGTTAAAGAAATGTTTCAAGACGCCGTCAATGTTTCTGACACCGAAGTCGTCATCGCTGTGCAAAAGGGCAATCCCAAAAATATTACCAGTCTGCAAGACTTAACAAAGCCCGGCATGCGTGTCTCCGTCGGCCAGCCGAAGCAATGCACAATCGGAGTCTTGACCAAGCAACTGCTCGAACAAGAGGGCGTGTACGATGGGGTGATGGACAATGTGGTCACACAGACAACCACCTCCGCTTTGTTAGTCCCCACGGTCGCCACTGGAGCCCTGGATGCCGCTTTAGCCTACGCGACCGATACCTTGGCCGAAGGAGATAAAATCGATGTCGTTCGCATTGAGTCGCCCGCCGGCAAAGCAGTGCAGCCTTTCAGTATTGCCCGTTCCAGCAATCAAAAATATCTATCCCGTCGCTTATACACAGCGATCACCCAATCCAAAGACAAATTCGAAGAGGCCGGATTTCATTGGCGGTTGGATGACGTGACCGGCATCGAAGGAGCAGAACGATTGCCGGGAACACAAGGGACTGACTTTCTTGACTCACCCGCTACGATATCATCCCCAAAATGAGTTCCACCACTCCACCACCGGCAACACCGGTCATTGTCGACGAACACCGCGTTGGATCTGATGCCCCCTTTTTTACGATGTTGGGGGTGATCGGCGGCGTTTACGTGTTGCTGTTATTGGGCTTGTTATTAGCCGATGTCTGTTACATGGTGACCTCCGATTCGGCCGATGCCGTCGAATTGAGTCCGGCCCTGGAACCGTGGCGCCCCATGTTGCGACCTGTGTTGCCAATTCTCGAAGTGTTGCGGCAACCGCCGATTCAATATTCCATTAAGCTCACACTTGTCTCGTGTTTATTCACGGCCTTGTTGTCGTTAATCGTGGCGGTACCGATCGGCTATTTGTTATCACACTTTCGCTTTCCCGGCCGCAACCTGCTCGATGCGCTGCTCGATATCCCCATCGTGCTCCCGCCGCTTGTGGTGGGGTTGAGTCTGTTGATCCTGTTTCAGTTTGCTCCGTTCAGTTCGATTTCCGAATGGGTTGTCTTTGAGATCCCTGCTGTGATCCTCGCGCAATTCATGGTCGCCGCCGCGTTTGCCGTGCGAACGATGCGGGCGACATTCGATCAAATCGATACCCGGTTGGAAGACATCGCACTCACACTCGGTTGTACACGGGCGCAGGCATTTGGCATGGTCGTGCTTCCGCAGGCCCGGCAAGGCATGCTGACTGCCGGAACTTTGGCCTGGGCGCGAGCGATGGGAGAATTCGGACCGCTGTTGATTTTTGCCGGCGCGACCCGCAACAAAACAGAAGTCCTCTCCACAACCGTCTATTTTGAATTCAGCATTGCGAATCTCGAAGGCGCCGTTGCGGTGTCGCTGATTATGGTTTTTGCCGCAATCATTGTGCTGATCATTGCCCGCGTGTGGGGGTCGAAAAACATTACGATCTGACCTCCCGTCGACAGGCGTCAATTGCGTCCCGCCACGATTTTCCCCATCATGGAGATAAGCAGGACTACGTCCTCGACCTTCTCCCCAATTCTTGAAAACTGCGCAAACAATTTCCCGTGTTTCACGTAATAGACCAATAGCTGATTGTGATCAAAATAAACGACCTCTCAATTCGACAAGGCGATTTCACGCTCGAGAACATCAGTTTCGAAGTGCCGACGGGACACTACGCCGTGCTCATGGGAAAAACCGGCTCCGGAAAATCGACGATCCTTGAAGCCATCTGCGGCTTACGAACCATCCGCAGCGGTCGGATTGACTTGGGCGGCCGAGACGTGACCGGACTCAAACCGGGAAGCCGCGGCGTGGGGTATGTTCCCCAGGATGCCGCCTTGTTCATGTCGATGTCGGTCCGCGACAATCTGGCGTTTGCCTTGCGGATTCGTAATTGGAAAAAAGCAGCCATCAACGAACGGGTCGATGAATTGGCGCAGATGTTGGGGTTGGAGCATCTCTTAAAGCGGATGCCGCACGGCCTCAGCGGCGGCGAAGCCCAGCGTGTGTCCCTTGGGCGGGCATTGGCGTTTCATCCCACGGTGCTCTGCTTGGATGAACCGCTCAGTGCGCTGGACGAATCGACCCGTAAAGAAATGTACAATGTGTTGGAGTCGGTCAAAGCCAGCGCCGGCGTGACGACGTTGCATGTCACGCATCATTCGGGTGAGGCGCAGCGTTTGGCGGACAATGTCTTGAAACTTCAAGCTGGCCGAGTTTTGGATACGACGAAAGCTGCGACCGACATTTCGATTCCGGTCATGCCTTCTCCCGCCGACGACACGTCGCGCAGTCCCATCTCACGGCAATCGATTTCGGAGTCTGAATCGTGAACGTCACCGTTGAATATGCGGCTCAAGTGAAAAAGGCGGCCGGTATCGCGTCGGAAAGTTTAGACGTCGCTGATGCATCGACCGCGCAGGATGTCGTCCGCCAAGTGGCACACAAGCATGGGGGCGGGCTGGCGGAACTGATTATTGACGGCGACGGCAATTTGCATCCTTCCATCTTGTTGTTTGTCGGCGACGATCAAGTCGCGTGGAATCTCCCCATCACTCTTCGTGATCGTGATGTGGTGACCATCCTTTCGCCCGTATCGGGGGGGTAACCGCCCAAGCCGGCTTAAGCTGTGCTACGTTGTCCGGATCGTTCAATCCACTGCACCTGCTGTTAAGGAAACGCATGAGTACGGAAACGAGTTCGGATTTGTCCGCCAAGGTCCAGTCCCTGCATCAAAATCTTTCCACCGTCATTCAGGGCAAAAGTGAATGCCTGGATATCTTGGTGATCGCCCTACTGAGTGGCGGTTCGGTGCTCATGGAGGATGTGCCGGGGGTGGGGAAAACCACGCTGGCCAAGGCGCTTGCCAAATCGATCGACGTCGAGTTTCAACGTGTGCAATTCACACCCGACCTGCTGCCCAACGATATTCTTGGCTCGTCGATCTATAACCCCGTCGACGGCACGTTCACGTTTCGAAAAGGTCCGGTTTTTTGTAACGTGCTGTTGGCCGATGAAATCAACCGCGCGTCGCCGCGAACGCAATCGGCCTTGTTGGAGGCGATGAGCGAATCGCAGGCCACGATCGAAGGGGTGCAGCACGATTTGCCGGCGCCGTTTTTTGTCCTGGCCACACAAAATCCCGTCGACTATCACGGTACCTATCCACTTCCCGAGGCGCAACTGGATCGCTTTCTCGTGCAGCTCGATCTAGGTTATCCCGATGCTCAGACCGAAGTTGATATCTTGTTTTCGCAAGCGGAACAGCATCCGCTGGAAAAGCTGAAATCGGTTCTGTCGCACGAAGACGTCCTGCAACTGCAGGCGGCGGTCAAACAGATTCGCGTCGACAAATCGGTCGCACGTTATATCGTGGATATCATTCACCAATCGCGCAGCGACAGTCGGCTAAAACTGGGGGTCAGTCCCCGTGGATCGTTGATGTTGTTTCGCGCGTCGCAGGCAGCCGCCTTTGCCGCAGGACGCGATTTCGTCTTGCCCGATGACGTGCAAAAACTCGCTCTGCATGTCCTGCCGCATCGCTTGATACTGACCTCCAAAGCCAAATACGGCAGTGACAACAAAAAAGCGATCGTTGCCGAGATCCTCAAACATGTGCGAGTTCCCACATGAAAGACCCATTGATCGTGCCGGCGTGGGTGTTTGATGCTTGGCGATTTAAGGTCACGCAATCCGCGCGGTACTTGCTGTATGTTTCAGTGCTTGCCGGTATGGGATCGATCTCGGTCATGGTACCGATCTACCAAGTCTTTTGCGGCCTCGTCGGCTTGTTGGTAGTCGCGTGGATTTGCGGCATCATCATGAGCCCACGCGTGACGATCCAAGGCCGGTTTCCCGATAAAACGACTGCTGGAAATCCTGTCACCGGTCAGTTCCAAGTGACCAATCGTTCTCGCTGGCCGATTTATGACATTGCAGTCGGTGTCTTTCATTTGCCGCCGTCCCTGCGTCAAACACAACGCGATATCCCCCTTTCTACACTCCCCAGCAAAGGGACCGCCACGTTGCCGGTCACCTTGCACGCTTATCGCCGCGGGTTTTACGAGTTACCCGATGTTCAGGCCTACACACTTTTTCCCTTTGGGATTTTTCGCAGCGGTAAAGCACGCAAACCGCTCTCTCCCTTGTTGGTCCTACCCAGCTATCACCCGGTAGCAGGGATTGATGTTCCGGTAGGGCATCGTTATCAACCTGGTGGTATTGCGCTGACATCCAACATCGGCGAATCCCCTGAGTACATTGGCAATCGCGAATACGTCTCGGGCGAACCAATTCGGCGACTCGATTTTCGCTCCTGGGCGCGGTTGGGCAAACCGGTTGTTCGCGAATTCCACGAAGAATACTACTGTCGCATTGCGCTGATCCTCGATACCTACATCCCCGCCGGGCACAAGCCAACACGGGAAGGATTTTTGCAACTCGAAGCCGCCGTGAGTCTGGCTGCCTCCGTCGCCGGCGCATTGTCGCACGGGGAATACATCATCGATATCTTCGCCGCTGGACCGGAACTGTATGTGTTTCGCGCCGGGCGTCATACGGCGCATTTTGACAACGTACTGGAAATATTGGCGTGCGTCGATGCCTGTCGCAATAATCCATTCGATACGATCTCACCTGCTGTCACGGAGGAGTTGGGGAACATTTCCGCCACGATTTGTGTATTCCTCGATTGGGACGAGTCGCGACAGCAGTTGGCCCGCCAAATTGTCGAAGCGGGAAGCAGCCTCAAAGTCATCATTGCCCGCGATGGCGAAACCACCGTTCCTTTGCATGCCGCAGAAGGTGACGTTTCGCAATACTCCGTGGAGCAAATCCAAAAGGGAGGCTTGGAAATACTGTGAGCGTCCAACGCCTATTAGGATTTCTGAGCATTGCGGTCCAAGTGACCGTGCTGGGCTATTTTTCTGGGACGGAGGTCTTCCCGGTCTGTATTGCGTTGATCGCATTTTCCGGGTTGTTCGTGAAGCAGCGGGTCTCCATCAGCCGCCGACTGGGGTTTTGGATCACCGTGGCGCTGTTCCTGTCATTTGTCGCCAAGAATTTTATCGCGCCGCACGACTTCACTCCTTCGGAATCGTTCATTCGGACTCCCTTGGCATATGCGATCGCACAGTTTTTCATCGTGGTGCAAACGGCGCAGTTTTATATTCGCCATGAAGATGATCGACTGCCGTTGAGCATGCCCGCCTGGGGAATCGCTACGCTGGTATTTCTCGGGGATGTCCAGCCCGACTACAGACAGATGCCGTATTTTCAAGCTGCGGTTCTCGTATTTCTGGCGTTAGCAACACTGTTCGTTTCCGCAAGTCGTCGCTTCCGCGCCCAGCAACCCGGCACGCGTCGGTGGAGTCGAGCTGTCTTAATGTTATTGACATTGGGACTGGCGCTGGGTGGGGGATGGGGGGCGTCGGCGGCGCTGCGGCAGCACGAACGTGAATTTGATGATCTGATATCGCGCTACCTAATTCCAGACGATCCCCCAACATCGGCTGGTTTTTCAGGGAATTCTCATCTGGGAAGCGTTGCGGCAACAAAATCGAATAATGATGCACGAATTGCACTCAGGGTCTATGCAGAAGAGTCACCCGGTTATTTCCGCGGCGCGGCATTTGAGCATTATCGCAACCCGTCATGGGTCGCGAATCGTGGGCAAAGCGACGTGCCGCGCGTTACGTCGCTGCCATCGGGCATTTCAACGCCTCCCGGAGAATATGAGTCGTTTTTAACATCCAAAGCGGAGTCGGAAAAATGGATGCAATACGAGGTCTGGCCCGCTGCGTCCCAGGCGCCGGCAGTCTTCTCACCGTTGGACACAGCCCTTTTGCAGGCCCCCATTTCACAAGTCTCCCGAAATGCCGACGATGTATTCCATTCGCCGGATCTGTTACAGGGCATTCCCTTTCACGTGGCGACTCCCCAGCAGAAACCTTTGATCAAGCTCTCGCCGTCCGATCGAGAACGCCTTACTCGCATCCCCGAGCAATTTGATCCGCGCGTCGGCATATTGGCAAAGCAAATCGGCGGGGAATATCAGAAGACAGCAGAAAAAATCGCCGCGGTCAAATCCTATTTTTTGACCAACTACAAATACCACGTGGGCATCACCATACCAACCGGCGCTGAGCCGCTCAGCTATTTCTTGTTGGAAAAGCCGGACGCGCATTGTGAATACTTCGCTTCGGGCGCCGCCATCTTGTTGCGATACTTGGGGGTTCCCTGCCGGTATGTGACCGGTTTCGTGGTTTCTGAAAAAAATGTCGTGGGCGGGTTTTGGGTCGCCCGAAACCGGCACGCACATGCCTGGGTCGAAGCCTATGACGATCAACATGGATGGGTGATCGTCGAAGCGACACCGCCAGACGGCACTCCGGAAGCCAACCCGGCACCTCTGCCCAAACAGTTTCTTGATTATCTCCGCGAAGGGTTTCTGTCGCTGCGAATTCAACTTCAACAAGGTTATATCCGCATCGCCCTGCGTGCATTATTTCAATCGCGAGCGTTTCTGGTGACCTTGCTCTGTCTCTTTGTTTATATCTTATATCGCGGCCATCGCCGACGAACCCCAACCAGTCGTCGCCAGAAAATCCCCGACCCGCGCGTCGACAAACTCCAACGCTTGCTCCAAAAGATGGACGCCCGCATGCGCAAACACAAACTGCAGCGCAGCGCGGGGGAAACGTTGCATCAATTCTCCGACCGCGTCGCACGCAACGCCACCGATCAGAACCTAGAGGCCGCCGCCCTGTGGTACCGCCGCTACGCCGACGTTCGTTACGGCGGAGACATCACTCCCGAAGCCTTCGAACACCTCGAGAACAGCCTGAAGCCCGCCTCGCCGTAACGCCCTATCGCCAAAATGAAAAACGCGGGTGCCACTGGCTCTGCCAGTGCAACTTGAGATGTGTATGCTGTTTGCAAAACACTGGCAAAGCCAGTGGCACCCAGTCCCAATTAATAGGTCAGGACGAAGGATGGTTCTCGGCTACTGTTTTTCTAACAACAACGGCCGCAACACTTCCTCAAACGCATTCGCTTGGCGAAAGAACCCCAAGTCAGTCGGGTGCGAACTATCGACAGTGTCGTCACCGTCCGCTCCCAGCAGATGCTCGCCCGGCAGATAGTGCAAACCGTTGATTCCTGCAGCAGACAATCGCTCATAACCTTCTCGCAGCGCGTGACGGCTTGCGACATGCCGTTTTTCTTTTTCGGGATACAAAAACGCGTTCGCATAGGTACGGTCTTCGACAAGCAGAATCGGTGTTTCCGGCCGTGCGGCCCGGAGTTGTTTCACCAACGGTTCGATGCGCTGCGAAATTTGTTGGGACTGCATGTTCGGCAAGCAGTCGATGACATAGACCGCAGCATCCAGCTCCGCCATCAGTTCTCCGATTTCAGGATCCATCGTACCATTCCCAGAGAACCCGAGATTGATCACCGGATAATCAAGCCGCCGTCCCAGAATCGCGTGTGCACCATCCCCGGCCGTGACGGGCACCGTGGATGATGGACGTGCCATAAAAGACAGTCGGTTTACGCGACCAGGGCTGGGCCTTGGCGACCGTGCTCCCGGCCGAAATCCAACTCCACTTTTGTGAGGCTGTTGTATAGCGGAAAGTAGAGCAAGGTATTCTCGCTCTTTCTCACAGGAATTCTGTGATCATCTGACGCTGTTCTTTTTCGCTTTGGGCATCCCCGTTGCCGCCCATCGCCATTGGCCGTCATCGGTTTTGACGTACAGGTCCAATCCGCTGGCACCGGAGGCCGCCATGTGTGGCAATCCCAATCGCCCCGACGTCAGCTCCCACCGCGCGCTCAGCGTGCTGGCATTGGTCTTGAACCGCACGCACAGCCCAGCGGAATTTCGACTCAGATTCCAAACGGGAGGCCGCACCACCCCTTCCGCCTTCGCTGGAAGCCGGTCAAACGGCGAATTTGGTTCCGTCCACCCCCTGTCTGATGCCAAACACACGAGCGTCGAACCACCGCACGCCTTGGGCATCGGTCTCGACCGGCGTAGGCTCAAACGTCTCCGCAGCGGCTGCTGGAGAAGTCACCAGGGCCAATAAAATGGTAAAGCTGACGTTTCGTAATCTGGAAATGGGGGGCATCTGTCGAGGGGGCTCCCTAATGGAAGATCAGGGATTGCTGTGGTATACTGTAACGCCGGGAGGCACGGGAGGAAACGAATGTGGCTGGCGTGTCAGCTCTGGCTCGAATTCCTCTGTTTTTTTAACCACTCGCATACCTTGCCTACAAAATGACAGAACTCTCTGTTTGCGATCTCAAGCATCCCTTGAATAAGGTGAGACGATTCGTGATCCTGAACTGCCTTCGATCAGCGAACCGCATGCCGCCGCGGCAACATTTTCATTCTGCGTACTCTGCGTCCGCTGCAGCCCCTCCCCAGCGGCTGATCGTGATAAATCTGAGGAGCAGGGCGATACGCCAACTTCCACAAAGCCTCCGCAGCCGCACCACGAGCGAAACCCTACACACCCGGAGCCGGCGGGAGCCGCTCGCATTACCGCTGGGGGTCGACACGCTAATCCCGCCAGTCCTGGACCGACAACGACATTCGGCCCTCTTTCTGAGCGGACGACGCGGAATGGATCCGCCGTGTTCATCTCGATCTGGTCGGCCACATTCCCCGCTGGAACAAACCAAGTCGATTTTAGCCGATCACGTTAAAACAAACGCGCAACGATGAGTCGACCAGTTGATCGATAGCTCCGATTTCAGTCGACAACTTGGACAACGATCTGGACCAACCTCTGCATTGGTCGCCAGACGCCGCTCGCACCAGTCAGTCCGGGGGAATGCAGAATCATTCTTCCGAGAAGCATTTTCAGAAAACCGGCCCTGGGACGAAGTTGTCTTACGACATCATTTCGCCGAAGGCCATTTCGAAGAAAACGGTGCGGTCAATTTCCTGCTGGCTCAAATGACAATGCGGGACGAGCAGGTTCAGGCAACGGCCAAGACAACTCGATTGTTCATGGGTATCCAGGTTCAATGCACACAGTGCCACAATCATCCGTTTAACGATTGGCAGCAGAGCCAGTTCTGGCAGTTCAACAGCTTCTTCCGACAGGCTCGCCGAGTCGATCATCGAAAGCCGGATCCGGAAACCGGACGAATGGTTGATGATTACTCAGAAATTGTCTTCCAGAATTTCAACTACCCGGTCTTCTATGAAAAGCGAAACGGTCTCATGCAGATGGCCGATCCAGCCTTCATGGGCGATGTCGTCACCAAGGCCGAAGCGGTCAGCAGTGAAACAAACCTCCGAGAATCGTTGGCGATGATCGAGATCGAAGGCGAGAACCCACTCGTTGCCAAAGCGATGGTCAATCGCACCTGGGGGCAGTTCTTCGGTTACGGGTTCACTCGGCCTGTGGACGACATGGGCCCACACAACGCCGCGTCACATCCTGAATTGCTGGAGCGGTTGTCTTCCGGAGTTCGTGAAGAGCAAGTACGACCTCAAGCAGCTTGTCCGCTGGATTTGCAACAGCGAAGCCTACAACCTCACAAGTCAGTACAAAGCCGGAATTAAAACAGCCGACGGCGACTGGAAACGTGATGCGGATGGCATGCCGATCAATCCTGGAAACGATATCGACAACCCGGCGGCGGGCGAAATTCCGCTGTTCAGCCATCTCTACGTGAAGTCGATGGAAGCCGAACAGCTTTATGACTCGCTGATTGTCGCCACGAACGCTCACCGTTCTGGTCGATCAAGTTGGGACCAGGCAGAGCAGCAACGGCAGCGATGGTTACAGCAGTTCGTCATTGCTTTCGGAACGGACGAAGGCGATGAAACGACAACGTTCAACGGCACGATTCCCCAAGCCCTGATGATGATGAACGGCGAACTCATCG
>CALOFE010000037.1:0-151420 GCA_942492455.1 uncultured Planctomycetaceae bacterium
CTGCGTTTGGGATTCAGTCCTACAGGATTGGGCGACCCACCCGGCACGCGACGACGTATTGCCCAAGAAAAATTCCTGTTCCCCGAATTGGACAACAACCCCAGCAACGCGCCGGTTGTCGGCGACAATCGTTGGTATCGGTTGTTTGAGTTTGTGGAAGTTCCCACGCGGATGCACGAGGTGCTCGGCGATCCGGAGCGTGTTCCTGGAAGAATCAACCTGAATACGATTCGGCACATGGGGCCGCTGGGAGCCATGATCGACGTCCCGCGCGTGTATTCCCTGATTTGCTCTCGCTGGATCCGACAGACAGCACGAGCATGGTTGGCCCCGGACAACGCGACTGGTGGAGAGAGTTCCTGGCTACTCGTGACGCCGTGCTGTTACCCGATGAACGCCTGTTGCCCCCAATGGGCGTCACCCGGACATGGGTGAATACCTGCCGGGGCTTGCCTGATCGCGGCCGTTCCGTGATTTTGGCACACTTAGGTGCTGGGGATGGCCTGGCAATCAATGACAGCTACTATTTGCGTCGCTGCCTGGTGACGATTTTGGCGTCGATCAGACTGGCCGACGATTGTTCGAGGTGGGCTCAAGAGCTCAGCACGATGGTGCCAGCCCCCGACAGATTATTACATGCGGCACCGGTTGCTTTCCAAAGTGTCAACCAGACAACGACGCGGAGCCACGTGTTTATCGTGTACGTGGCGTGCGGTTTCTTCGAAGTGGTCGGAACCGGTTGCTGGACAGCGTCAAATTAGCCAAACGTTGCCGACTTCTACCGGATCATCGCGGATTTTTTATAGTTGACGTTTCCGATCCGGCTGGGAAATGACGCGTATTCACCAGTGGGGACTCTGGTACGGGTGGGACGCTCTCGATTTCCGGAAGTTCGTGAGGTACCGTCGCACTATCGAATAGCAATGAACTGCGATTTTTTCGTGATTTTTAGTGCCTGGTACACCAATTGCATTGTGAATAACTCAAAATTTACGCGTTTTTAGACTATGACAGGCTACAACATCATGGCAATAATGGGAGGGGCGTGCCTATTATCGAGTTTCGACTGAGAATAGCAGCTCATCGAGGAAAACCCCTTCGAATGTCAGCAGCTATTGTGTACCAATGTGCGGGACGATCCATTGGCGATTTCTGACCCCGCATGAATGTCCAAGTCCTTGACTATTAAGGATGTTACGACAAACGCGACCAGGAAATCGCAATCGGTTCAAGAGACGTTAAATATCGAGTGATTCGAAACGGAAACGGCTTCGCTAGCGAATTTAAGCGGGCCAAACGGGACTCAGCTTCACACACCACCAGTTCATTCAAACGGAGAAGTTCACATGAAACGTAGTAGCCAACAAAATGTAGCAAAATGCCGCAAAGGTTTTACATTGATCGAATTACTTGTGGTAATTGCGATCATTGCCATGCTGGTCGCCTTGATCAGCCCGGCTGTCCAAAACGCTCGTGAAGCAGCCCGCCGGACACAATGCATCAACCGCCTGAAAAACTTGGGCTTGGCGATGCACAACTTTGCCAATGGCCGTAACGGAGCCTTCCCGGATCTGCACAGCACCTTGTCATACAACGACGGGTCCGCCGATGTCGAGCGAGATGTCGCCTGGACGTATGCTTTGCTGGGTTACGTTGATCAACGCCCGATCGCGGACAACTTCCAAGGTTTCTATGATGGAACCAGTGGTGTGTTGACAACCGATCCTGGTACAGCACAGTTGACCATTTTCACCTGCCCGGATGACTTGAACAATACCGGCACACCAGGTGGTTTGTCCTATGTCGTCAATGGTGGTATCGGCGCGTTCTCGCTGGCTGGTGGAGTTGGACCAGGTTCTACGGAAGACGGTTCGGTGTATCCCGGCACCGGGTCCAGTGTGGGCCTGCGTGACGGTGTGACTGACCCGACCTACGGTCATGATCCAGCTTTCTCGAATAACGTCGACTGGAACGGCGACGCAGCCTTCGACTCGATCGACCAGACGACTGCTTTCAGAACAGGTGTCTTTTTCCGCCCGAACAATTTGGTCAAAATGACGATCGACCGGATTTCGCGTGGTGACGGTCTGCAAAACACGATCCTGATTACGGAAAACGTGAATGCCGGAGCTGATGGCGATTGGTCCAGCCCCCGCTTTGCCAATATGGCCTTTGCCGTCAACGCCAATGTCGACGGTAGCAGCATTCCGCAAAACTTTGGTGCTGCCGGTCGCGGACCGCTCGACATGCCTGGTAGTGCCGAGGACTGGACTGGTTCGCAGTTGAACGATGCGAATGAAGGTATCTTGCCGGGAGCCAGTTTCGCCCCGAGTTCAGGACACCCCGGTATCGTCGTGGTGTGTTGGGCTGATGGTCGTGTCAAAGCTCTGAACGATACCATCGACCAGCGCGTTTACGTTCGTCTTGTCACACCGGACGGAACCCGTGGCGGTCAGTTGGTCCAAGACGACAGCGCCACCGAATAAGCAATGACTGTTCCCGTTTGAATGCGGGTGCTGTGAAAATCCGATCCCATGGTTTCCTTTACCGGAAATCATGGGATTTTTTTGTTGGCTGACTCTGGATCTGACCTACGGCACTAAACGGCCCGTTGGCCGAAGGCCAACCGACACCTTAGCCTGCGGCAACGCCGAAGGGAGTGCGACAACACGAATTTTGGCCACAGGCCATACTCAACGCGGTGCAGAAATCAGTGGGTTATGTTGGCCGTTGGCCAACTAGGGAATAAGCGGTTTCTGATTCCAGGGGCGTTGCCCCTGGCTATGATGTCAACAGGCCTTCGGCCATGTATGTGCACTTCGCGCTCGGTCAGATGTCTACTGGGTTACGTGTGTCCCACCGGTCGCTACGGAAAGGCAAGTCTTCCGCCCGGTACAATGCCCACCTAGCCAAACAACCGGCCGGCGATTAACAACGGCGGTGCCGTCCCCAACGATGATGCGACCAAGTCCAGCGCTTGTGGCAGTGGTGGTGGCCTTGATGGTCGTTTTTCGGCGGTGGATTCTCCGCGAGCCCGTCGATCACTTTGTGGGTTTGACTCACAAGTGCTGCGTGGTCCGCTTCGCTGATTTGCCCCCGTGCCTCGGCCCAATCCAAATGCCGAATATATTTGGTCAGCAAGAACGTCACGGCTTTCGTATGGCCGTTGCCGTGCTCGGATAACCTCAAAGCCATATTCAGCGTACAAGAGAGCCGGAATTGCAACCTGCGAGAGAGGTTGAGTTGATTCGTGGCATCCTGCAGATCCTGGATTGTTGGCGCATCGGTTTCCACATTAACGGTGCGATCAAAGTCGGCAAAATGATCGCCGTTGGCAAGATGGTTGCCAGCGAGATCGGTCACACCTCCCGCACCGTCGACCGCCGCACCATCACCGTCGATGACCAAGCGGAAATTGTCGTTGTAAAGCTGATCCAACGCATTCACGACGATTTGGTCCGTCTCGGCATTGTATTGCACGGAGGCGATGGCGACTTGGGTCTCATCCCCATCGTTGAATGGATCGCCGTCGCCGTTGGCATCGCCATTGGCCTGCAGAATTGTGTAATTGGCGACATTTTCGGCAGCGATCGCGTCGAGATCGTCATCATTCATTTGTATGACAAACGAACGACCATCATCGCTGAGATCGACTGATTCAACCACCGGCGGATCGGTATCAATCTCGACCGGCACTTGCGAGTAGCTCAACTCCAGCGTCGTGCTTGTCGGGCCTTCATTATTCACCAATGCAGATGGGGTCAAGGTAAAGCTAATCGTGCCATCGGCCGCCAATGTTTCCAAAAATGATTGGGGAAGAATGAGTGTTACGGTCGATTCAGCCTGATCGACACCTCCGACCAAAAACAATTGGTCGATATATTGACCGTCGGCGCGGAGGACAAGGTTTTCTAAAAAGAAGTTCAGGTCACCAGTGGCTCGAATCGTCAGGGTCGCATCGCTGTTGGGAGCCGGCAGGTCACTGAAATCAAACGTCAAAACATTGGGGAAAAAGAGGTTGTTTGTCTGAGTCTGACTGGCTGTGAACAGTTCCCCTTCACTGGCGTCCAGCGACCGAATCTCGACGTCGTCGACGAACCAATCATCGGTATCAATTGCCGTGCTTCCGCCGGTCATCATGAAGCGGAATTGGAAATTGGCATGTAATGCGTCGGTCGGCAATGCGACCGTCATGTGCCCGAATTCCTGCATATGATTGCCGCTGCCGAGTTTGCGGTCCATTTCGACCCAATCTCCAGCCGCATTGCGATATTGCAGCACGAGATCATTACCCGCTTCGACAACATTTCCTCCACCACCCCGCTGAAAGCGATAGGTCAGCGTTACGTTCGATTCATTGGAGAGATCGAGGGCGACCGATTCCAGCACATCGCCCGTGCCGGCGGCGCCGTTGATGCGTGCTGCGTAGGGGGCTGAAGGTTCATCGCGACCGACATCGTCAATGGTTGCATTTTGAACCACCGACCAGTTCGCAGCATCGAATTCGGTCGAATCGAATGTGTCGCTGAAGAGCGTCGCGGACATCACGACTCGTTCTTCGAGCGGTTCCAACCCCAGCGAGTTCTTCGGCCGTTTGAGTTGCCTTGAAGGGGAGGGGGGACGGTTGGGAAAGTGAAAACCATCAAGCAGGTTCGACCAAGGCGACATGACAAGCCCCGACGTGCACAAGACACGGTTGCCGCGCTACATGGTCCCTCGAACAGGTTTTCCAGCCGCTGATTGAAACCGAACCGAGGGTGCAACGCGTTGGATCAAATGACCATCCCTGACAATCCTCCACGAGCTCCATAGCGAGGGGCCTGACTGTTGACTTCATCCGTCAATTCAACCGTAGCTCACGGTTTTCGGTGAAGCAAATCGTACTGCGGATTATTTATTGTCGCAGTCCACAATTCTTGTTGGCCAAGCGGGCGCATAGAAGACGCGAGCAAAGGTGATTACGCCGAAGGCGTTGAACACATAGCCCAGGGTCACGAACGAAGTGAGCGCACCCTGGGTCGGCGATGGAACATTAATAAGCAACCCTGAAGGGGTTGTTCACGTGTTCCTCACCGGCATCGTTGGTCCAACGATTGAAAAACCCTTTCAGGGTTTGTTTGACGTCGGCTTTTAATCCCCAGGGTGGCGCGGCTTTGCCGCTTCCCCTGGGCTATCTGTTAGACCCCTTCGGGGTAACCGGCCCAACGCGGCTGTAACAATGGGGGATGTTTGGCTGATCAATGGATCGAGAGCAGCTTAGCCGATCATTCTTGGTTTGCTCCCGGAAAGGCTTTGCCTTTATCCTTTACGTTGTGGTACGATCAGGGGCTTATAGGCTCGTTAAAAAAAAGGGCTGCTGTTCCAACATTTAACACTTCTATTCATTCTATTGATCGCCAAACGCTCATGACTCATTCTCGCCGGAGCTGTCTGCTGTTTCTGATGTTGGCGGCCCTGGGCTACGCGGGATGCGGATCTGCCAAGTATGAAGAACGCCTCGCGGCGACGTCGACGATGTTTCGGCACAAAGAAAAGCTGAACCAAAATCTACAGGGCATTTTTCACGACGAAGCCACAGGCATCCAGATACGCCCTCTCGACGGATTTAAACGCATCTCTGCCCCCGAAGCAGTCGAAGGGCCGGATGGGGAAATGATCGTGCCCGAGTTGGACGATCGCCAGCCGCCGTTCTTTCTCGAAGAACTCCCCGGCATGATTGCTGCTTGGAAGGCTCCGGTGACTGCCGTCGTCGCAGGGGACTCACAAACGTCCACGGCCTATATGTACGTACTCAGCAGCCTGGGGCCAATGAATCCCGACGCGGACGATTCGGGTTTCCGCACTCTCGTACTGGATATCCTGAATCGCGAACTGGATACTGACCTCAGTGGCGGGTCACTCCACGAATCGACTTATCCGCAAGACAGTCAGGAGGGGTTTGTTCCCAAAGTGGCCTACCTCGAACGGTCTGTGGTGCCCGAACGGTTGATCGATGATTTGTCGATGGAGTTTTCCGTCTACTTCCACGAATCCGGTGCGGATATCGTCTGCGTGATGTTCATCTTTCCCAAAAACGTCTCGGGGCTAAACGATTATCTGAACAAGATTGAACTCAGCCTGCAGACGTTGGCGATCAAATCCCGCAAATCTGACTCGGAGAATTCGAGCGGAGACGGATCGAAACCGGCCCGCTCCGGCGGAATGTAGCCCGGCGATGACAATTGGGAAAGACATGGTGCCAGCCGGTCAAGTCTTATCGTTGCCTGCGTTTCCATCGGCCAAACGCTCAGCCAGTGCGGCGTTGTTCTCCTCGACGAACTGCGCATAGATGCTCGTCACCATCGGATGCGCATGGCCCATTTGCCGTTGCAGGAACAATAGGTTTCCGTCGGTTTTTAAGTAGCCTAGATAGCCATACGTATGTCGCAGCACCTGCACGCTTGCTTTGGACCCTAGTCCGGCTGCCTTCAGAATGCGTACCACACGGCGGTACAAACCGGTCCGTTCATAAGGTCGTCCGCGTTCGTTGATGATCAGCGGTTGTGACGCATCGTTAGCTGCGACTTCCCCTTTCAACAACGCAGGCCGGATTTCAGCGATGTATTCTTGAATCCGGCGACTGATGAATTGTGGGATAAACACCGTGCGGTCTTGCCGGGGCGTGCCAACGACGTCCAACACAGCTTCGCCCGGTCCCAGTCGCGCATCCTGGATGGTTAAGCGACAAAACTCGCTGTTGCGTAAACCGGAATAAAGCAGGCCCGTAATGATCACCCGGTCCAGGACTGCTGTGTTCAACGCTTTGCCAGTCGCGTCGACGACTTGATCGTCGAGATAGCGATTCAACTGTTCAATCTCTGGCAGCGAAAGAAAATTTTCGCGTGTCAGTTCCCATGCCGCCCGTTTCATGCAGCCACTCCTCTGCCCGGTTCGGGGTGCCCAATCGTCCCCACGCAGAGCGTACCGCAACAATACCGATACGTAAAGGCGCTTGATAACATTCCTCTGCGAATGCGTCGTCATTCCGCATCTAGGTGCATTTCGGCCGTTTTAAGGCTGACAGGCAGGCCCAAACGTGATAATACCCTCTAAGACAACAAGACATCCCAAAACCGCCGGACCGGAATTTATGCTCTGCACCGTATCCGCCGAAAATATTCGATCATGCAAGGAGGCGTGAATGGGTGTTCCCATTTCGCAGATGTGGACCGTTGCGTCCTACGTATTGGGCAAAAAACTACGTGGTGTGCAGCGGTATCCCATCGTATTGATGCTGGAACCGCTCTTCCGCTGCAATCTCGCTTGCGCCGGCTGCGGGAAAATCCAATACCCCTCTGATATCCTCAAACAGAACATGCCGGTCGACAAAGCCCTGGCAGCTGTCGATGAATGCGGCGCGCCGATTGTCTCAATCCCCGGCGGCGAACCGTTGTTGCATCCGCAGATTCATGAAATCGTCGAAGGCATCGTCGCGCGCAAGAAATACGTCTACCTTTGCACGAACGCGATTTTGCTGGAAAAACATCTGCACCGCTTCAAGCCCTCAAAATATCTCAGCTTCTCGGTGCATGTCGACGGTCTGCGCGAGGAGCATGACGAAGCGGTCTGTCGCGATGGGGTGTATGACGTGGCCATCGCCGGAGTCAAAGCGGCGATCGAACAAGGCTTTCGCGTCACAACCAACACCACGCTGTTTGATAATGCCGACCCGGTCCGCTACCGCGCATTCTTCGATGCGATGACCGACTTGGGTGTCGAGGGGATGATGATTTCCCCCGGCTACAGTTATGAAAAAGCGCCCGACCAAGATCACTTTCTCAAACGGGAAACGACGAAGAATATCTTTCGCCGCCTGTTAGACAATCCCGATCGCCGCTGGCGGTTCAACCAATCGCCGTTGTTCTTGGAATTTCTCAAAGGGGATTGGGACCTCACCTGCACACCGTGGGGCAATCCGACGTATAACGTTTTCGGCTGGCAGAAACCGTGTTACCTGTTGCAGGAAGGGTATACCGAGACGTTTCAGGAATTACTGGAGACCACTGAGTGGGACAACTACGGCATTCAAAGCGGCAACTCGAACTGCCAAGACTGCATGGTGCATTGCGGGCACGAGCCGACAGCCGTCGATCAAACGTTCGGCAGCCTGCGGGGATTTGTGCGGACCGCGCAGCTGACCCTGTTCGGGGCCCCGCGCCGTAACGACCGCACACCCCCGCCGCCGGAGAACACAATTCCGGCGCCGCATCGACAACCGCAAGAGTTGGTGCAACTAGAAACCTCGTCTCGCTGATTGCCCTGGGGGCGGACTGCGTCCGACCCCAGCCACCCTGGATCGACCTTTTCGGATAGTCCCTTACCGACCGCGACCGGTGATCGGATAGGCGGAGTCCTGAAATCCCTTGCCGGTATGGCAACCAGGGGGAACGATGGAGTCGATGAATGCTTCATCCTCGTCGGTGATTTCCACCTCTAAGGATGCGAAATTGTCGGTGTACTGCTCCATCGTTCGCGGGCCGATGATGATCGAGGTGAGAATCGGATTGGCCAAACACCAGCTGAGTGCGAATTGACTGGGGGCGACTCCTTTACGCTCACAATGGCCGGTGATTTCCTGAGCGGCGACGAAACTTTCTTCGCGTAGCTCCGCCTGCTGCATGCGTTTGTCGTTGCGCGAAGCCCGGCTCCCCTCGGGGAACGGTTCACCCGGGCGGTACTTGCCGGTCAGAATCCCGCGTGCCAACGGGCTGTAACTCACAACGCCGATGCCGTGTGCTTCGCAGAGCGGAAACAGCTCGACTTCGATATCGCGATTCACGATGTTGTAGAGCGGTTGCACACAAACAAAACTGCTCAGGTTTAAAATATCGCTGGCCCAAAGTGCTTCGCTCAGTTTCCAGGCACGGAAATTGGAGCAGGCAATATGACGGACGCGGCCGGAACGGACCATGTCGTCCAACGCGCGCAAGGTTTCTTCGATCGGTGTGTCATAATCGGGCACGTGCACATAGTAGATGTCGACGTGATCGACCGCCAAACGTTTCAAACTGGCATCCAGCGCGTTCATCAGGTGGTACCGACTCGCCCCGCGATCATTGGGGCCGGTTCCCATCGGCTGGCCTCCCTTGGTCGCCAACACGACCTCATCGCGACGCCCGGCGATCGCCTTGCCAACGACCTCTTCGGACTTGCCGGCGCTGTACATGTCGGCGGTATCAAAAAAATTGATGCCGTCGTCCAGCGCGCGGTGCATAATCTGGATCGACTCTGCCTCATCGGTCGGTCCACCGAACATCATGGTGCCTAAACAGAGCGGAGAGACTTTGACGCCACACGCGCCGAGATTACGATAGTCCATGGTGTGATTGCTTTATAAAAATGGAAACAGTTTGACAGATCCAACAATACCGGATGGGCAACATAGCATCAAAACCGGGGTCGGTTGACATTATTGGCGGATCGCCCGGAAAATGAAACCGGCTTGCGACATTGTCATGCAAAAACGATTCACTTCGCCCTTTGAAAAGGAACCTGATGAACCTGCGATTTCTTAGGGCCGTTCTTGCCGCGTGTGTGGTCTTCTCGCTGGAAGCTTCGTTGAGCGCTGAGGAATTCCAGCTCGACGTGCGGCAAATCACCCATGGTCCCCAGCATCATTTTTTTGGCTACATCGGCCAAAGCCTCACGATTCCTTGGAATCAAAGCGGGCGGTACATTCTGGCGCTGCGGACCGATTTCCACGACCGTATGCCGCGGCCCGACGATGCGGCCGAGATTGTGTTGATCGACACCCACAACAATGACCGCGTGTTGCCGATCGAAACGACACGGGCGTGGAACTTTCAGCAAGGAACGATGTTTTACTGGCATCCCCGGCAAGCGGAGACGCAATTCTTTTTCAATGATCGCGATCCACGAACCGGACGGATTTTTACGGTTTTGTATGACATCGAAAAACGGGCCCGCATCCGCGAGTATCGGTTCGACGACACACCGGTCGCCAACGGGGGGGTGTCACCGCAGGGGGATTTCTTTTTGGCGATCAATTACGGACGCATGGCGCGATTGAGGCCGGTGACCGGTTATCCCGATGCCGCTGACCCCACCGCTACAGAATTGGGCGCCGGCCAACGACGGGATTTTTCGCGTCGACATCGAGAGCGGTCGTCGCGAACTGCTCGTTTCGTTTCAGCAACTGCGCGATCACCTGCGGGACGAAACGCCGCATTGCGACGAAGCCGCTTTTTATATCAACCATTCGTTGTCGAATCGTGAAGGCGAATTTGTTTATTTTTATGCCCGTGGCCGTGTGGGCCAAGAGTCGATGGCGGTCAATGTTCCCTGTTCGATCCGCACCGATGGGACACAACTGACTCGACAACAGTTTATTGGCGGGCATCCGGAATGGGATACCGGCCCGGTAGTGATCGGCGCGCTCGCCCCGCGACAAGTTCGCTATGACATCACAAAACAAACTGTCATTGGGCAGATTGGGACCGATACCACTTTTCCCAAACCGGGAGGTGACGTCGCTTTGTCTCCCAATGCCGATTGGTTCGCCAACGGTTATGCGACCGACGGCGGGAAGCAGAATCGTTATGTGTTGCTCCGCCGGTCGGATGGACTGACCTTGCGGTCGCCGACGTTCTCACGCGGGCCGTACACTCGCGGCGCACTGCGGATCGACTCAGCTCCCCGTTGGAATCGCAGCGGCAACGCACTGCTGGTTCCGGGCATTACCGCTGACGGAACGCGGCAACTGCATGTCATTCGTATTCAAACGAAGTAAGATACCTGCTGAACAACTTTTGACTCGACAGCCGAAACGAAATCGCTCCTCCATGGCCAAATCTGAAATCGCCATTCTTGTCATTCTGCGCATCATTGGCATCGGCGCGCTGTTTGCCTTGCCAGCTGTGTTTTTTCCGTACGATTGGATGAATGCCATTCACGGCCAATTGGGACTGGGGACGCTGCCTGATGCCCCGATCGTCAGTTATCTGACGCGTTCCCTCTCGGCGCTCTATTTTACGTTGGGCATCGTGACGTTGTACGTTTCCCGCGACATACGCCAGAACCGCGGAATGGTTTCGATGTGGGCCAAAATGGCCTGCATCGTCGGCGTGCTGCTGACCGGGATTGCCATTGCTGCGGGGATGCCGAAGGGTTGGATTTTCAGCGAAGGCCCCCCGGCTGTCTTAACGGGGATTATCATCCTGTGGTTGCAACGCATCTCTCCGGAGGCGTCGCCCGAATAGCGACCGATCACGGGATCAAGCGGACGTTATCGAGAAAGAGCACGCGCGGTGCTTGTAAATTCACGGTATAGAATTGCATCCGTTTGATGCGACGCAAATCCAATGTCCGGCCATGCGGGGCGATGGCGACGTCCGACAACCGAATCCGCGGTGAATTCAGGCCCGGCTGAAGTAATATCACGCGGTGGAACCGATCGTTGGTTTCGCCGTTGTGGTCGACATCCTCAATTTTTACGATGATTGGCAGCGGTTCCGCACCGGTGAGCAGAATATCAAACGTTAGTGCCTGGTAAGGCGACCAATCCTCGATCGGCCAATACAGGCTAAACGAAGGATACTTGGCCGGTTTGAATCGGATGGCCATGCTCATTTCGCCATCGCTGGCCCAACGCTTGGCCTGTCCCAACTCACAATTCTCGCCCGACCATTGCCATCGCGAGAATTCCAATCGACGTTCAAATGATCCCAGCAGCGGCAACTCGCGCTTTTGAATCAGCGCGTCGGCCAATTCGATAGCTGGTCCTCGCCAAGCTGCGACTAGGCAGGCCACACCGATTGCGAACGCCACGATCCGCAGCACGCGGTATTTCCAATTCCAGGAGATGGCCCAAATCAAAAACGCTGCCGACCCCAACAGATTGGCGGCCACATCTTGCCAACTGGGATATCGTCCGAGAAACCCCTGCACGTATTCCGCTGTGATGCCCAATATGGCCACAGAGCCCCAAACCAGAATCGCCGCAATGAGGTCGTTGCGGGGCAGCTTTTTCCGTCCCCACCAAAACAACATGACCGACAACACACCGAATAGCGGGGCGTGTCCCAAGTCATACAAGGCATGCATCGCACGGCTCGCACGGGGTAATGGCAAGAGCAATACGACAGCCACCACCACTAGTAATGCGGCAATGCGGCGAAGGGCGGGCGTCATTGCGGTCCGCACTGTTTGAAACAAAACTCACCTCGTTGTCTGTTCATCACGAAGTTCGCCTTGGCCCGGCGGCGTCTCCAACCGATTTTTATCTTGCAGATTCAAATTCTTGAATGCACGTAAACAATCCCGGCCACGTGTATTCACGAGCCTCGGCATCGATCGTCAATCCGACTTCCTGCGCAGCCGCTGTGGTCACCGGGCTGATGCTCGCCAAACGAATCGTCTTTCCAATATGACGCAGCGCCTCGGGACCAAGTAGTTGGCGGAGCTGGCGAGCAATCGACGGGCTGCTCAATGCAATCCAATCCACCTCACCGCGATCAAGGGCTTCGACAACCTGCGGATCGAAGTTGTCCACATCCACATTTTGATAGGTCACAACCTCGTCCACCGTTGCTCCCGCTCCCTGGAGCGTCTGTGGCAGCACATCGCGACCGCGACTCGCACGTGCCCACAACAGCCGTTGCCCTTGAACGTGCGGTGCGAGTGTTGCAGCCAGTGACTCCGCACGAAACTCCGGCGGGACCAGATCCGCTGTGAGGTGAAACGTTTCTAGTGCGGCTGCCGTAGCCGGTCCGATGGTGGCCAGCTTGAGTCCGCCCAAATCACGCATATCGCCACCGGTTTCGCGCAAGCGACTTAAGAAATACTCGACGCCGTTCGCGCTGGTGAATATCAACCAGTCGTAGTCTGTCAATCGCGAAATGGCGTCATCGACAGCGGTCCAATCCTCAGGCGGCAGAATGTCGATGGTGGGCATCAGCAGACAGTCGGCCCCCAGATCATTCGCCTGTTCAACCACCGGCAAGCGCCTGTGCCAGCGGACGCGGAATCCCGATGCGACGGCCCAATAGCGGTCGCTGTTCGAACCATCGAATCGTTTCCCGCTGACGAACGCAGTCTCCCACCACGATCAACGAGGGTGCCCGCAGTTCCGCTTGGCGAACCGCTGCTGGCAAATCGGTGAGCGGCGCCGTGACGCTCTGTTGACGGGAAGTCGTTCCCTGACTGACGACAATTGCAGGCGTTGTGGGGGACTTGCCAAATTCGATCAGCCGGCGGGTGATTTCCTCCAGTCGGTGCAGGCCCATATAGAACACCAACGTCCCGGGGAAGGCGGCCAAGGCGGCGTAATCGAGTAGGGAATCTGTCTTGGCCGGATCTTCATGTCCGGTCACAAAGGCGACGGCGGAAGCCCATTTGCGGTGTGTTAGCGAGACCCCGGCATAGGCACTGGCGCCGGTGGCGGCGGTCACGCCTGGTACGATTTCGTAGTCAATTCCTGCTGCGCGGAGAGCTTCGGCTTCTTCCCCGCCACGGCCAAAAATGAAGGGATCCCCCCCCTTGAGACGGACAACGGTTTTTCCCGATTGTGCTTCAACAATCAGTCGTTGATTAATTTCCGATTGATTGAGCATGCGGCCGTGCGCGGTGTGCGAACGGCACGTACGCTCGGTATCGGCCGACGTGTTGAGCAATAACAGTGGATTGACCAACCCGTCGTACAGCACAAAATCAGCCTGAGACAGGCATTTTAACGCTTTGAGCGTGATGAGACCGGGATCACCGGGGCCGGCGCCCACTAAAAATACTTTGCCGCTGCTGGCCATGAAAATTGCTCAATTCGGGCGTCCGCGCTTTGTTATTCGCCCCACATCGGGTGGCGAAATATTCCCACACTCTGAATAGTGTAACACTCCCCGAATCGGGAGTGTTATTGAAACGCTGACCAGCTATAGTAGAATAGAGTAAGGGTTTTGCCTACCCACCTCAATTGTCACGTCGCGCTATAGCGAAGTCATTGTTCTTCGGGCGGAAACGATCGGGCCATCGGTTTCGACAGATCGGTCTTCGCGGGTGATGGTACCGGCGGATCAATCTGTACTTAGTGAACAAACGCCGGTTGGGCAACGCCTTTGAAAAGAGTCTTGATGATTCCTATTTGAGCAGATTCAGACACGACGCTGTTTGCCAAATTCGCTGCGCAATGCGAGGCTGGATTTGGCGATGGTGATTCCCGGCGGCACGTTGCGGATTTCATATTTTCGATAATCCGTGTATCGACGCAGCGGTCCGTTCGAAACTGATTCTCACGACAAATCGACACGTCTTATATTTATTCATGCAGGTCATTCCGGTCCGGAGAGAATCCTCTTCGGTGCCCACTGCTCGATTTGTGGTTCGAATCATGCATCCCAACGATGAGGCTAAAAAATGGCAATGGACAAAAACAAGATTGCGGGTGACTGCTGGAAACGCGGCACCGAGGCGCTTGGAAAACAAAATTGGGACTATGCCATCGAGATGTTTCGCCAGGCGGTTCGGTTGGTGCCTGACAACAAACTGTATCGCGAAACGTTGCGGGGCGCCGCAGAAAAAAAGTACAAGAACAACGGCACCGGCGCCCGGATGGCCAACGCTAAGTTGATGGGACTGCGCACGAAGCTCAAAAAAGCCCGCATGATGAAAGATTGGGACTCCGTCGACAAGCTGGCCGAAGATGGCCTAGCGATCAATCCTTGGGACGGCCAATTGAACCAGGACCTGGGTGATGCCTGTGCGTCTCGCGGTGAAGCAGCCACCGATGCCGGCAATGATAGTTTGGCGTCAGGTTTTCAGTCGATTGCCGTGTTTTCGTACCAACGGGCGCTTGAGGCGTCTCCGGGAAACAGAGCGATACTGCGTGCATTGGCCCTACAATACGAGGCGCGGCAGAACTATCGCCAAGCGATCGAATGCTGGGAGAAAATCCGTCGGATGGACCCGCACGATGCGGAATCGCGTTCTAAGTGCAGTCAACTTGCCGCCCAATCGACGATTAATGAAGCCAATTTCGACGACGCACAAAGCACCAAAGACGTCATGGCGGATCACGAAGTCGCCAGCCGGATCAAGAGCGGCCAGCAACAGGCTGATGGGCCGGGCATGTCTCTCGAAGCCGATTTGCAACGTGCGATCCGCAAAGAACCCGAAAACAAAGACAACTACCTCAAAATTGCGGACTACTATGAACGCGCCGGCAAACTGGCCGAAGCCGTTGAAATGCTCAATACCGCGTTGAAGTTATCGAACAACGATCCCAACATCCGCGAAAAACTCGAAGACATCGAGCTCTCGCAAGCTAACAAAACCGTGGTCCAAGCCAAGGAGCTTGCCAACAAGGAAGCTACGGAAGAGAACACCAAGCGCGCCAGAGAACTCGAAACCAATTTTGTGAAGCGTGAAGTCCAAATTCTCACCCAACGTGAGCAACGCTATCCGTCCGATATGCGGGTCAAATTGGAACTGGCGATACGTTTGATGCGATTTGCAAAATGGCAAAAAGCGATCCCCTTGTTGCAAAAGGCGGCCACCGACACGCGGGTCCGCGGGGAAGCATTGGTTCGGCTGGGAATGTGTTTTAACAAAGACAACAAACCGCAACTGGCCCAACACCAACTGGAACAAGCGATCACCGAAGTCGACCACGAATCCAACCCCAAAATGTACAAGGAGATGCTGTACCTATTGGGGACGATTTGTGAGAAAAGTGAAGAAGTTGACTCTGCAATCAAATCTTACAGCATGTTGCTGGCCGTCGATTATGGTTACCGGGATGCGGTCAAACGCCTGGAAGCCCTGCAATCGCGGCCCAAACGATAGGTTTGTCACTTACCGCTGTCCTGGTCGAAAAGGGCCTTTCTCGGCCGCTGAGGGCCGATTTTGCCCCCAAACAGCCCTGTAACGGCTCACCACCCTTCAAATTGCTGATTTTTCCGTGTCATGGTACCGGTCGTACGCTGGTGAAGCGTGTGAATTTTCGCTAGACTGTGCCACTTGAATTCAAAGTCGCCCTCTGGGAGCGACTGTTATATCAATGACTGCTGATGTATTGTTTCGAGGGAAACACGTAAGCTTATGCCCAATCTGAAGAGCCAAAAGAAACGACTGCGACAAGACGACAAGCGCCGTTCACGCAACCGCATCGCCCGGTCATCGCTCCGTTCGGTGATTAAGGGATTTCGCACCGCCGCTGTGGGTGACAACGCCGAGGAGAAGCAAGAGAAGTTTCGCCTGGCTGTCAAAAAGTTGGATCAAGCCGCTGCCAAAAACCTGATCCACAAAAACGCCGCCGCGCGGATGAAGTCGCGATTGAGCAAACTGCTCTAATCTCAGTAAAGCTTAGCAGCAGCACGACAGACATCGGCATCAAGCCGCCTCACAATTCGGGCGGCTTTTTGCATGCGCTTTCCCTGACGCCGTTGTGCTATAGATGGGACCTCTCAATCTCCATGCGGGGAATTTGAGAACCAGCCTTAATCTAGGAAATCTTCGTCGATGATATCGGGGAGACCTTGCTGAGGGTCATCCAGGGGGTCGTCGCCTCTGCGGTCATCGTCCTTGAGGTCGCTTTCATTGCGGTCATGGTCTTTGCGGCTGCTTTTTGTGGGGCCGTTCTCCGTGGTCGCTGTGTCTTCGATGTCGCCGAAAATGTCCAACCAATAATCCACTTCTTGATCGCTAAGATCGGGATCCTGTTTGGGAGAAGGGGAGGGTGGCGTCTCCTCTTGTGGCTGACGATGTTCCCAGAGGGCGTACCACGCCTCACTATCAGTGAAACGTGATTTGCGGCGCGAGGCGGCTTGTTGCAAGCGGCGGTCACCCGAGATGACAGTGACCTGTTTCGGGGCGGAATGTGCCGCGATCAATTGTTCGATCACGGCGTCAGCTTCACCGGGCGCCTCGGCGAATTGTACGGTCATTCCGGCGACAGTGTAGATAGAAGACCGACCGGGTGGCGGCTCCCAAGCGTCGAAGACGATCGTGGTTCGACGGCGAACCGCGGCCGAGAGTACAGACTTAAGAAATCGCAACAGCCGGTTCCGGCACCGCTCTAAATCCCCCGGACCATAGCTCGGGCGGGCCATGCCGGCCGCATGCATCAAGTTATAGCCGTCGATGATCAGGAACTCTCGCGCCATGAGATGATTCCCCCCCGCGGCAATGACTGTAAGGATGCCAACGCGTGGCACAGCAACTGTAAGCAGTCACGTTACCATAACATGAATGCCGCTTGAAATCCTACAGGATTCGTGTTTGCCGTGAATTGCGTGTGGGTATCCCCTCAGGCAAGGCGGCATGCTACGGGGCGTTGGCACGGGAGACGGTTTCGCGGCGTTTGGTGCCGGTGAATTGCTCCTGCGACGGTGTCGACAGCCAATCGCGATAGGTGTTGAGCGTCGCCACGTAGTTGAGGAATCGCGCATCGGCTTCGGGCAACGCGGCGACCAGCGACGTGCTGAGTAAATCGGGGTGGCTGGTCTCGTGCAGACTTTGGAGGTAATCCAACAAGACTTGTTTGCCGTCGGGAGTGCTGTGCAGCATGAAGTGCACCCAAGCCCACGATTCGCGATAGTCGGCGCGATGCATTTGTTCGACTTTTTCCAGCCGTTCCAGCCGGCGGATATCAGGACGCCAACCACTCTGTACGGCCCGCGCCAAACGGACGGCGTACTCGTTGTTCACGGTGCCCGGTTCGACTCCGGGAACTTCAAAGTATTCAGCAAGTCCTTCGTCTAACCACAGCGGCACAGTCTGGAGCGAGGCATGCAACAGTCCATGTGTGAATTCATGACGTAAATCCTCGCGGATTTTGTCGCCCCAAAACGTATAGACGGCCAGTTTGTCCGGTGTCCCGATGAAATAGGCGCGACGGAACGGCAGACCGGGATAGGTCTCTTCGATGTACTTGCGATATTCCATTTCATTGGAAAACAAGTAGACGGTGACCTTTTCGCCTGTTTCATCTACCGGGAGTTGCAGTTTTTCGTGAACCTGCTCGCGGAGCACTTTCAACTCTTCCACAAGCGGATGCTTGGCTCCCAATTTGAGATCACTCATCACGACCAATTGTTCAGCGGCGACGGAATGACGTTGCGGCAGTCCGCCATCGTTCTCCCGCTTTCCCATCAATTTAGAGATACCGTTGCCGCTGCCAGCAGAATGGCAACCGGCGAGCAAAATCAACGTCAAGCCACACAACCAGACCGTTGGCAATCGCCTCAGGCCGAGTTGGTAGCGGCAGGTCGTCGTTGTGGGCCGCATTGGGGATACGGGCCGGTGATCTTGCGGTGAACTCAAGTGAGCATCCTTGCCAGGTGTAGAAACAACGCATCGTCGGCATCTGCGCCGAATCAACTTAACGGTCTTCCGTTTGTACGGTTCTTATCAATTTTTCGTCCAGTTCGAGCCTCAATCTTTTGCCAAGTCGATTTCCATTCATGGAAATACCGCGAACCAAGATAAATACGTAGGAATCTCAATCGGTCACTCAATTGGATTTCCGACAAAAACGTCGACGAAACATTCAGCCGTGTCAGGTTTTGCAGCATACGGTCCCGTGGAACGCGGGGCCAACGGCGGATTGCCTCAAGATCGAGTAGCCAAGTGCGATCATCGTTTTCGTTTTGAGAGACAAGAATATTTTTGGATTTGAGATCGCGATGTTCAAAGCCGCATGTGTGCAGCCATCGCAATTGGCTAGCCAACGCGACAGTCAGGCGGCGAATGATATCTCGGCGTTGCCGCTGCGGACGTTGTACCAAGTGATCGTGATGCCAGTCGAACAGCGTAGCCGATTCGGGAATCGATTCGGTGAGCAGGTATTGCCGCACTTCCAGGCCATCTGCCGATTCCACGAATATCAGTGGTTTGGGGGTCGCAATATCACGCCGCAACAACGCGTGTCCGTTTTCCCATGCGCGGCGCACGCTCGATCGTCCGAGCCATTGCGATAACAGCGGCATGATCCCGCGGAGCTTCAGGCTTTTCCAGAACAGTCGTGGGTATTGAGGAATCGTGGGAACGGCAACAGCGGCCACGCGGCGCTTCGTCGATTGTTTGTACCAAGCTGTGGCTGCGGCAAACACGTGCTCCGGTTGTGCGCAGATGTCTCGTATGACATCGCGTCCCAAGACCGTCAGGCCGCGCCCTTGCCGGGAACCGATGCGCAGTTTGACGAGATGACGTGTCCCTTGCCGCCATTTGCGATCCTTGCGGCGCCAATGCCGTTGAGCGCGGCGTGAACAACAGGCTTGGACGTCACGTGCCATCGAATTCACTGAACCGGAAAGTCCCCGCTGAGCGCAATAGGCGCGAAAGAACCGATATCGATCCGCGCGCGTGGTGCGGGTGGCGAAGAATTGGTGCAGCATCGCCAAATTGTGTTGCGCGGCCTCCAGTCCCAACGATTTTCGAATGTGCGCGCAATGCAGGTCGATGAGCCACAGTTGGATCGGCGCTGCCGGTTGGTCGCGGATGAGAATATTACCCGCGTGAAAATCTCGGTGGACGATCCCAGCGTCATGTAGTTTTCCTGTGAATCGCCCCAGCTCCACGGCCAGTCTACGACGAAACGAGGACGCAGCAGCTGTTGGCATTGCGGCAAATTGCGTGCGCAGGAATCCATCGAGCGGCTGCGTGCCGGGGATTTCTCGCGTGACGAGATAGTTGTCCCACACAAAACCGCCGCTGCGCGTTTCCGCCCAGGCGACCGTCTCGAACGTCGGAATGCCGAGCGCGCGGACCCGCGCCGCCATGCGTTGTTCCAACACCGCCTTAGCGGGGCGGATCACGTTTTGCAAAAACGGTTTGACCCCGGCGACTTTGTAATGTTTGATATAAAACCGTCCCGCCGCAGTGTCGACGCGAATCACCTCGCGATGGGCGCCGGTTTTGATCACTTCCACCCGCTGCTGTTGCTCCCAATCGCGCCGCCGCAACCCATTGGCATCCAATAACTCCTGCTGCAGATCGCTACGAATCTGCCAATGCGTGTTACCGCATCGCACAGTCGCGAATTTCGTTTCACGCGGCGCTGCAGTCATGCGGAGCCGGGGCGAAGATCTGAGGGAGGTTTTTAGGGAGGTCACGAAGGGACGGTTTTTCTTGCGCGGATGGGGAGAGGACGGACGGGGCAGGGAAATCCGTTTTTTAGTGAGTATGCTATGGGACGATTATTCTGGTTTGGAATTCCACCAACGCTGAGTCGCTTCGGATGCGTCTTGTTGAAATGGGGCAATGATGTCGTTGAGCAGTCCGCTGGCGATCGATCCACCAACCAAATCACCATGACCGGCGGCAATCATATTCTCAGCCAAAGTCTTGTGTTCGTTCCAACGGGATGCCGGCCAATTGCGGATGTCCACATAGGCGTCGGTCAGTCCCGCCTGCTTTTTGGGCACCAAATGATAAGTCTCATCAGTGCGGACGAGATGATATTCAAAAGCGGCAAAGACCAAGCCTCCGCCGAGCATGGCTCCAAATACTACGGCGATTAATCGGCGCATAGGTTATGTCCGTTTGATGCGATAAGCAGATCGTTGAAAACAGTGATGTTTCGACGGGCTTAAGCGTTCTAGACGCCGATCCCGATCCGGCAAAGGGGGCGGATTCTCTCAAAATCGGGCAACTGCGGCAAGACGGGATTCGGGACCGCGCGTTATCTCAAAAACCAAGCATGGTGCGATAATCGAATCACGGTGGACACGTCATTCGATGGCAATCTCTTGAATGACTTCGGTCTCGCCGTTGGGGTTTTTGTAGACGATCGTGATCACATCGGGGTGTGAACCGTCGGTATAGACGATGAGTTCTTTTTTCGCCGGATAGCGGTCATCAGGGAGTCGCAATTCTCCCGTCACCTCGACGACCTTATTTTTATACGTGGCGTCAAAATCCAAGACCTGCAACGAGTCGCCGGATATCCATTCGACCGTGACCGGAATCCGAATGATATTCTTGTCGGCGGTTCCATCATGAAATTTCACGATGGCCGTTTCCTGCACGTCAGTCCACGCGATCGATTGTTGGCCAAAGTGAGCACACCCGGTCAGCAACACAATCAACGACACCAGCACGATGAGGCTTTTGACATTCATCCTGAATCCCCTTGGCAACGAGCCCAACCGATCAAAAAACGGCTGTTCGTTTAGGGGAATTCGGAGATTTTGTCAATCCGAAGGGCGGTGCGCAGCGGGAGACGTTCTGCTGATCGGGGTCTAGCCGGGAGCGGAATCGCCCTCTTCGCCAGGACGATCAGGCAGCTTCGGATTCACGAGCGCTCTCGTCGGCTGTAACCGGGTCTTCGAGCAGTGTCGTGGTCTCTTCAGCTTCGGCATCAACCTCGTCACTCTCAGTGACAATTTCGTCAGCGTCTGCTTCTTCGACCGTGTCGTCCCCCGTATCACGTAGGCGAATGAGGCCTTGGCGGCCCAGCGAGGTCAACTGGTAAAACACGCCTTCGTGGCGATCTGCGAGTTCGAAATCCAGGAACCCGAATGCGATCAGTTTTCCATGAATTCGCGGCAGATGCTCTTCGGCAATCCCCTCGATATCGTGGACGCGGGTCAAGCGGCCCTGTTCGTCCGGTGTCGATTCGGAGTAGGCACGCAGCACGTCGAGCCACTCGGGATTATCTTGCAACTGGCTAAGCTCATAATTGATCATGCGCAAAATATCGGACAGCCGGACAGCGGATATCACACGAATGGACACACCCCATATAACCGGCACGATCGATCGCGGTCGCCAGTTTTGAGATGGCGCGGACGCGTGACCCCGAGTGGCCCTTTGCGAAATGAGGGTCACGAGCAGCTTTGTCCGCCAGTGCGGAACATCTGACCAGCAATTCACTGCTGGACAAGCCAGCAGTGGCACCCAACTCTTGGATGTTTTCGGTTTTTCAACAGATTGCCAGCGGCATCACATATTAGTGAGCGCGTCGCCGGCATCGCCGAGTACGGTATTCAGAGCGGCATCGACTGCGGCGTGGTGCCGACGATCATCGGCGTAGATGCGGCACACCGCTGAGCTGAGCGGGACTTCAGCAAATAATTGCGAGTCAGCCAATTCGCGGGATTCGCCCGTTGCGGGATTGAAGAGATAATTTTGTCCACCAGCGGGCAAGCGTGTGCTCGGGCGATGGTAGTGGCGAGCGACGTCGATTTTCAGGTTTGCGTCGCGCGACTCGGGCGGCATTTTTTCGCGGACGCGGCGCAACAACACCTCCGGTTCGGAAAAAATGGTCATCCGTTCCGACAGGCCCGCGTGAAAATAGCGAATCCGTTCCGCTGCAACCTTCCAGGCGACATCTCGCCGGAAGAGCCGCCGCCAACTTTCCCCCAACCGCCGCAAGTCCGCATCCGCGGCGTCTCCCCAACGTTCGACATCGACCATCAGCGAAAACTCCGTAAACCGCCGGTAGCGGTCCAGGTCGTCCAGCGGATTGGCCGGAAAAAGTTGTTGCATACTTTCCGTAAAGATCTCTTCCAGCGCGACGTCGAGGCCACGGACTGCACGATGAAAATAGATCGTGCGAAACAGATTCGCGCGGACTTCGATAAAATTGATCAACGTCGGCAGTCCCCGCGGATGGATGGTCAGGCCGGCGGGAGTGAAAAAGCTGTAGTGAATCAATCGCGAGATATCGAAGGCCCGCGTGTTGTAGCCCGACATGTAACTGTCGCGGAGCACAAAATCCATGTTGTCGACCGTGTAGATGCCGCTGAACAGACTTCGTAAATGTCGCAACCACAAAGGGCGGTCGTTGTCTTGCGGGTGATCGGGACGCGGGCGGCGAATGAGCCACGCTACGTGTGCCGGATCGAGTTGTTCGTCATCGCTCAATGCGCCGAACGGGCTGCGACGGATTTTTTTGAGAAGCTCGGCAAATTCCTGTTCAATCACCGCCACACCCAAATCTTCGTGGGTCAGCGAAAACTGTGACAGAAAATGGTCGTCGAAAAAATGCCCGAACGGCCCATGGCCCACGTCGTGCAACAGAGCCGCCATGCGAACCAAGCTGTGTACATATCCGGCCGAGGGTGTTTCCGGGCAGGACTCGCTTAGAGAATCATACCAGCGTTCCATCGTCTGCGACGCGAGATGCATGGCTCCCAAGGAGTGCGGGAAACGGGTGTGTTCTGCTGAGGGAAATACCCAACGCGCGGTCTGCAATTGATGAATCTGTCGCAACCGCTGCACCCACGGGTGGTCGATGATCTCTTGCTCGGCAACTTCGCCGGTCGGCAAACCGGATTTGGCGATGAAGGGGATGTACCCGTGCAGAGGGTCGTGGGAGAGGCTTTCGCTGGTAAAATCGCGTATCACTGGTGTACAAACTCCGTTAAACTGGGCGGGCCGTATCATAGTCGCGCCTTGCCGCGCGGACTAGTGTTTTGTCACGGTTTAATTCTTGAGTTGGGTGCCACTGGCTTTGCCAGTGCTGAACGAAATCTCGAAAGTACTTACAAAGCACTGGCTGAGCCAGTGGCACCCCAGATCTTAGATTGGACAGAGCACTAGGCATTGATGAAAAAAGGGGGTTGGTGTTGGCCTCCTCTTCCAACCGCGCCTACGTGATTTCCCAACCAGGAATGCCCCCTACGAAATGTCTACGGAAATCCCTCCTTCAAACATCCCCCTGGCCGTCGCCCGTCAACGCATCCGCCGCGCCTCACGCGTGCTGGCTGCCGAACGTGTGATGCAGGTCGTGGGGGTTGTCTCCATCGTATTGCACCGCAGTTCACGCCAGTGGGAATCGATGACCGATCTTCCGCTGGGGATTGCGACGTTGGTGATCATGTCGTTTTTTGCAGTCGGTTTGGGTTTGCGGTACTACTGGGCCGTGAGTCATAAGTCCTTCGTAGCGGAAAATCGCGTGTCACTCGGCGTCGTTGCTTTGTGGTTGTTGGGTGTTCTCATCACGCTGGCTACCGGTGGTGGCAGTGAGGGGCGATTCGGCACGATCAACGACATTAGCGAAGCGGCTATTTTTCTGCGGACAGGCGTCGGTTTTGTGATCCTGGTCCGTTGGATCTCCTCGGGCGGCCGTAACCCCGCATTTATTTTGGTCGCCTCGTTCCTCGTGCTGGTGGCGGTGGGGACGATCTTGTTGATGCTGCCCCGTGCTCGCGCCGATGTCGGGCAGGGGGGCGCGCCGTTTCATGTGGCGTTGTTCACAGCGACCAGTGCCAGTTGCGTGACCGGATTAATTCTCGTCGACACCGGCACCTATTGGAGTGCGACTGGTCAAACGATCATTCTTTGTTTGTTTCAAATCGGCGGACTGGGGATCATGACCTGCGGGTCGCTGTTCGCGTTGGTTTCGGCGCGGCGCATGCAAGTCCGTGAAACCGCTTTTTTGGCTGATATGCTGGAGACGGAAAACACCGGCGCGCTGCGCAAATTGATGATTTCCATTGTGCTGTTTACCGCGACAGCGGAATTGATCGGGGCGGCTTCCTTGTGGGGACTTTGGCCCGAATTGCCTTGGCATGAACGGGCGTTCCACTCGCTGTTTCATTCCGTCAGCGCATTTTGTAATGCCGGCTTCGCCTTGATGCCGGATAGCTTTTCCAGCATGCAAACCCGTTGGCAGATTTGGGCGGCGGTTCCGGCATTGATCATTGTGGGGGGCTTGGGATTTGCGGCGATGGCTGATTTGGGACGCGTCTTTCGTTGGCGAATAACGAACCGGACCCGCGCCGGCAGCGTGAATGTGCCGCATGGACGGATGCGGTTGGGGAATACTTCGTGGTTAGTGGGCGTGACAACCTTGGGGTTATTGGCCTGGGGGACGTGCGGGTTTTATCTGTTGGAGTCCGGCGCTTTGATGCAGGATTTGACTGTGGGCGAACAGGCTTCCGTTTCCTGGTTTCAGTCTGTCACCTTCCGCACGGCCGGGTTCAATACGGTCGACTTGGCCGATCTGCAGCCGGGAACTAAATTCTTTGGAATCATGATGATGTTCGTCGGAGCATCCCCCGGTTCCACAGGCGGCGGAATCAAAACCGTCTCGTTTGCGCTCAGTATCTTAGCGGTGGTTGCGCTGCTGCGCGGGCGCGAACAAATCGAACTGCGGGGCCGTACTATTCCGCAGTCGATTGTGAAACGCTCATTGATGATCGTCGCATTGGGAATCTTTTGCGTGCTGACAACCACGCTGTTGATCGTGGTGATCGAAAACCAGCCGGAGTATTTTTTGGATCATCTCTTCGAAGCGACCAGCGCCTTTGCCACGGTCGGAGTCTCGACGATCGACACCTCTTCGCTCCGGGTCCCCTCGCAATTTGTGATCATTTTGACAATGTTTGTGGGGCGGGTCGGGCCGTTGACTTTAATTGTGGGATTGGCCGGTAGCGGAGACAACGGCCGGTACTCCTATCCCGAAGAGCGGGTCATGCTCGGTTGATGTACGCCATCGGCAAGATCGTCACCGCTGAATCCGCAATCGCGGCAGCGCCGCCTGCAATGCTTTTTCCGCCGTCGGGGTGATGGCGGTCTGCGACAAATTCAAATTTTCCAATCGTCGACAAGCATGCAAGTGACGCACGCCGGCGTCGCTGATTTGAGTGTCGGCCAATTCTAATTCGTCCAACACGGGAAATCCGTGCAACGCAACCAATCCGGCATCGGTCACGGCGGTCCCGGACAATTCTAGTTCTTCCAGATTCTTTAAATCGCGGATTTCGGTGATACCCGCATCCCCCACCAGCGTGCCGTTGAGATCCAAATCCTTGAGCTGCGGCAATTGGGTCAAATGCTGCAAGCCGCGATCCGTGATCGCCGTGTCGTTCAATTCCAAATCAATCAACTTCCGCATCAACTTCAGATGCACCAAACTTGCATCGGTAATCGCCGTCCGCGATAGATCCAAGTCGCGCAATTGAATCAGCCCGGCCAATTGCGAAACGCCCGTATCGGTGATGCGTGTGCCAATCAAATACAGACTTTTGAGTTGAGTCATCCGCCCCAGGTCGGCGGCGCCGGCATCTGTGATGGCAGTGTCGTCGAGACGCAAAATATACAACCGCCGACAAGTGGTGAGGTGCTTCAGTGCAGCGTCGGTGATCTGCGTTTCATTGAGTTCTAATTCCTCTAAGTCCGTAATGGCGGTGATCCGTTGCACCAGTCGATCATCGGCAGCAGTACGATTGAGCTGCACTTGTACGGCTGGTCCCAGATGCCAAGGCCACATACGGCCCCGCGCCACCACGTCGACCTCTCCACCACTGTTGCGAATTTCAGCGAACACAGCTGCGTGTTGGCGAGAGAGCCACCACATCTTGCCTGCGGTATACGCAACCTGAGCGCACAAAAGGCAGACCAGACAGGCGATCCATTTATGATGGCGTTTGAATTTCATCGTCGATGGCCGGTAGATTGGGGGAGACCTCATAAAACGACCGGGATGCTAGCGGATTTTTACAATTGCGGCGAGAGCGACTCAATTTGTTTCTGAGGCCATTTTGCTATAGTGCAATGTAGCTATCTGTTGAATTCGGGTGTTGGAGCACCATTCAATATGCTGCTCGTTGGCAGGCAGGACATGACCTTCTTGGTTTGAGAGACGTTTTTTCATGGAATTTCGCGAAACAGCACTATCCGGCATGTATTTGATTCTCCCCCGGGTCTTCGAGGATCCACGCGGGTTTTTCATGGAAACCTACCATCAGGCAAAATTTGCCTCTGCCGGGATTCCAGCGGTTTTTGTGCAGGACAATCACTCCCGCTCCGGCCGCGGTACGTTGCGTGGACTGCATTATCAAATTCAACATGCCCAGGGAAAATTGGTCCGGTGCGTTCGCGGCGAAATCTATGACGTCGGCGTCGACCTCCGCCGCGATTCGCCAACGTTTGGACAGTCGGTGGGCGAAATTCTCAGCGAAGAGAATAAGCGACAACTGTATGTCCCCCCCGGATTTGCCCACGGGTTTTGTGTGGTCAGCGAGATCGCTGAGGTCACCTACAAATGCACCGATCTCTATCATCCAGAATTTGAACGCAGCCTGCTGTGGAACGACCCGCAACTCGGCATCGAATGGCCAATCGAGGACCCCACCCTCTCCCCCAAAGACGAAGCAGGCATTCTCTTAGCCGATGCGGAATGTTACGAGTCAAGCAGTGCTCTGTGATCCCTCTTATTCTGGCCACCGGCCACTAGCCACCGGCCACTCCCCAATGGTCACTAAAAAACCATGAAATACGGCGCCCACGTCTTCCTCTGGCAAGACCGATACGATGACAGCGCGTTATTGCGCATGCTCGACGATGCGGAAGCGTGGGGACTCTCCTTTCTCGAGGTCGCCATCGGCGATGACATTCACTTTAACGCCAGCAAGCTGGGCGACGAAGCGGATATGCGGGGGTTGGAATTGGTGTTCAGCCCAGGTGGTGCGTGGCCGATGGAGTGCGACATCTCCTTGGCAAATGCCAGTGATCCGCATCCCGCAGTGCAATGGCATCGACGCGCCATCGAGCAAGCAGGGCGCGCCGGAGCGGTTGCTTATACCGGCGCCATCTATGGTCATCCCGGAGCTGTCCGGCGGCAGCGTCCTGATGAGGACGAACCCAAACGGATTGCCGAGTCTCTCAACATACTCGCTGAAGATGCCGCTGATGCCGGCGTGCAGCTTGTCTTAGAACCGATGAGCCATTTCCGCACTCACGTGGCCAATACACCGCAACAGGTCAATCTTTTGATCTCACTGGCGGACCATGAGAATCTCTTCAGTTTGTTCGACACGTACCATCTGGTTACCGAAGTCACCGACTTTGCCGCCGCATTCGAGGAAATGCGTCCTCACCTTTGGGGATTGCATGCTTGCGAAAACAATCGCGGCGCCCCGGGAACCGGTCTGCTTCCCTGGCAATCGTTGTTTACCGCGATGACCGCCGCCAACTGGCAAGGCTACATCGGGTTTGAAAGCTACAACTCAACCTGGCGCAACGGCGATTTTGCCTTGGAGCGGGGGATGTTCCACAACGTCTGCCCCGATGCGGAATCATTCATTCGGCACTCAAAGTCGTTCGTCGAAGCGGGATTGTCCGCCCCAAATTAGCAGTGCAGGGGAGGCATGCTGGTTGCGGAACTCCAGACTCGCAGCGTGCTGAATTCCAGCAGTCCGGGAGGGCGAAGCTCCTGCTGAGCCGCATCGGTAGACTGGGCGTGATCTGCGAAACTGTTGTTCGAATTACACGAATTGGTGGCGCGCGGCTCGGCGGGAGCCTCGCCCTCCCGTTGCGACCAACGAGATGGATTCACCAAACGTTCAGCATACGCTTAGCGCAACTCAAACAAGGATTGCGTTTTGACAACGCCGAAATTGTCGGGGAAGGTGTGGAAAGCGTGGACGATCAAATGGTCGGCGGTGGCTTCGGTTTCCATGAAACTCAGCGGCGTTGGCGCTAAGCGACCGGCCGCGTCGAAACGGTGGGCCAATTCGGCCTTTGAGCAATCCGCTAGCAGTTCCTCGTGAAAATGCAGGAAGACGTCCGGCTCCAATTTCTCCAACTGGAAACTGACGTGGTAATTCACGCCATCGGCGAGTTTCAGGCTTTCGCAGCGATGCCCTTGCACTCCATGCGACAGAATCCGTCGCCGCTTGGGCAGCGGGTGCTCCCGACCGGTCATCACCTCACAGAGCATCTGTCCGTTACGGCAAAATGTGATCACGTGGCCAGCGTCGCAGATCTGCAACTTTGCTTCGTAGTCGTTGCTTTTGATCGCTGCCGAGGCATAGACATTGATCAACTCGGGATGGAGTTCGCGGCTGAATAGCCGAAACACCAACCGTGCCACATCGGGCCGAGCAAAATCAACGTCCATCGCTCCACGCTTTCACTGAAAATCACAACCGCTACGGGGTGTGGTTGCATGCGAGGCTGCGCAACCGGTTATCAAGGTTCGATTATAAATCGGATAGGCGGGAACCAACAGAGGATTTTTGTGGGAAAATTGGCCAAAGCGCATGAATCAATCGATTCGCACAAATGGGGCTTGACAGCGAGGCGAGCGACTGTTGTTGACGGGCTCCGCCAGGGAACAGAGAGCCGCTGACAGCAACGTTCAAGGGCTCGTTTTTTCGGCGTATTCAATCTTGCAGCCGCGTTGTAACGTCTCACCGGGCGCAGGCCGTTTTCCCGACAGCAGTGCGCGGATGGCATCGCGGAGTGACTGTTTCGTCACCTTGTCGGGATCGTCGTGATTGTCCAACGCCCCCATATAGGCAACTTGGCGTTTGCGATCGAGGACGAAGAATTGCGGCGTTCGCACGGCTCCGTAGTTGCGTCCGACTTGTTGGGTCGGGTCGCTGAGATAGTCAAACGACCATTTGTGTTTCGCCGCATGCGCCCGCATCGATTCCAACGAATCGTCAGAGACATTGATGGCGACCAGCGCGACCGGATCGTCAGCGAATTCCTTCAGCAGTGCTTTCAGTCGTGGGGCATAGAGCCGCGAGGCGGGGCAATGATTGTCCGTAAAAAAGAGCACGAGAATATCGTGCTCTTGGTAGTCCGCCAATTTGTGCTGCTTGCCATCGGCCCCCCGCAGGTCCGAAAAATCGGGTGCGGGGGCATCGACGTCGAGAACCTTATTAAATTTTCCCGCCAACGCGGCATCCACACTGATCGTGATCACGACCAATGCCATCCAAGTCAGGATGCGAGCGCGGCGGTTCGTCGAAGGTTTATGCACGGCAGGTTCCGTCTACGGTTTTTGCAGTTTCGCGACAACTTCCATGACCGTCTTGCTGTCCTTGGGTGCTTTGACGGAGGTGTCTTTGTGCACGATTTTTCCATCTTGATCGATCACAAACGTCCAGCGACTCGCAGTCACGCCGCGCGTCAGGACTTGCTCTTTGCCTTCAAATTCAAACTTGAAGTCGCCCCCTTTTTTGAGCGGGACACCGAAAGCTTTTGCCACCTCGCCTTTTTCATCGGCTAGAAGCACGAAGTTTAACATGTGCACTTTTTTGAAGAGTTGGTGGTTCTCCGGAGAGTCGCCGCTCACACCAACAACTTCCACGTCTTTGCTATTCAACTTCTCCATGTCATCGCGGAATCCACAGGCCTGTTTCGTGCAACCGCCGGTGAGATCGGCTGGATAAAAATAGACGACCAGAATTTTTTTGCCAACATGATCGGTCGATTTCCACTCTTTCCCTTCGTCATCCACACTGGTGAATTCAGGCGCTTTGTCGCCCACTTTCAATTTCACAGGCTTGTCTTTGTCTTTAGCGGCATGCGCCGCTCCCGCCACCACACAGCAGGCCGCCACCGCGCATGCAATCACCGAAAGCCGTTTGCAGAACTTCGACATGTTTCCGTCCTCTCTTGGGGGAATGGTTGGGTGTGATCATCAGCTTGCCACATTTCACCCCCCCCGGCGATTCCGCGCCAGGAGTAGGCGCCAGCAGATGATGTCATGGGTGGGGGAATTCGCGGAGCAGCTGCGCTCTGTTTGTTCCTCACACGAAAAATCGAGGGGACTCGCGACCCAGTCCGTCGAGCGTCGATCCGACAGTCAGTCTGTATTGTCCTTGGCAAGTTGTCAACTCGACAGGCTGCCCGATGGGTGACTCTTCTCCGCAGACCATAAGGCCGAAAAAGGGCCGATTTGCAATCGCGCGGCCTAGTCTGCCGATTCAGAAGGCCAAATTGCTCCCTGGTCGTCAGACATCCACCCGGCACAATCGGAAAACATTGAGCAATGTCGGGTTGTGTACTACGTCCATAGGGTGGTGGGGGAATTCCCCGCTTGACATAGGCTGTTTGAGTGGGACAATTGTATGTATTGTCCCTATCCTGAGTTGCGACTTCTGCACCGAGTTCACCATGCAGGCTAAGTTGATCCCTAAACCGAGCGGGGATCCCATCATCATCGCCGACGACTTAACGCTTGTGGGGCGGCACCGCGAGTATTGCGATGTCGTCATCGACAGCGGGAGCATCTCAAAACTCCACTGCGTGATCGTCAAAACCGATGGGTTGTTGTTTGTCCGCGATTTGGGAAGCACCAACGGCACCAAGGTAAACGGTCAACGCATTACCCGTGGCGCCTTGCTTCCGGGGGACGAACTGGCCTTTGCCAAGGAAAAATTCGTGGTCTTTTTAGGCCCCGATGTCGACGAGGCGAGCAATCCCGACGAGACAGAAGTTGTCACGGAATTCAGCATCCCCGCCGTCATGCGGCCCAAACGGGGCGACGACGATATCGAATTCCTCCCCGACGATTCCGCTCAGTAAGCTCGCCCGTTGCACGTTTCTGTGCACACTACAAGCATACGCAGCTCAAGATGCCCCCATTCTTGATGCGCACTAATCTTACAGCACTCATTCAACCTGCCGTACGTGCGATCATGGGGTGCCACTGGCTTTGCCAGTGTTTTGTAAGTTGCTCCTTAATGTGGTAATGCACTGGCAAAGCCAATGGCACACAACCGCCAATTCATGTTGCGACCAAAGACCGGGGTCCATTTGCGCACATTGAATTGGAAGCTTAGTTAAACCCGAACGATTGAAGTGATTCTGCCGGAAATGCCGATAACGGAGTTGGGGAGTTTCCACATCCGTTTCTGAGCAGGTATCTCACAACATGCGTTGTTTGCTGGCACTGACCGTCTGCCTGCTGTTTTCCGGCTGCATTGTGCTGCAACCGCGCGCCGAGAATCCGTTTCCCAACATGAACACCATTGCCGTGGTGCCGTTTTTTAATCAATCGGCAATGCCGGGGGAAATCAACGATTTGGGGCGCACGTTCGGTCTGGCGTATGCGTCGGAACTACAAAAAATCCATGGTTACGACGTGCTGCCGTTGGGAACGGTGGAAACGGCGATCTTGGAAAACCGTCTCCAATTCCGCAACGAAAACGATGTCTTGGAACTGGCGCGGCTTCTGGAAGTCGATGCGGTCGTCATTGGCACAATCACCGCTTTCGATCCCTGGTACCCGCCCAAAATCGGTCTGAAGGTCAATTGGTACTCGACCAAAAACTGGACGATGTTCCCCGATGGGGAACCGTGCGGTCCGTGTGAGGACGACGAGTTGGACGAGAACGGCGATTGCCCCTGCCACTACAATTTCCCGAAACTGCGCACCAAAGACAATAACAGCATTATCCGCGGCCAAAACGCCGCCCCGCTGCTTGCCGACAGCAACCAAGCCTTGCCGTTGTTCGGATACGAAACCAATTATCCGGCGACGACATCGTTGGGAACATCGCGCGCCAATCGCCCGCTGACTGCGTCGCCGACACCGGTACAATCAGGCCAGTTCCCACCGGTCGCGAGACGTCGTTTTCCTGCTCCCAACTTAGAACTGCTCTCAGCTGCGCCGCCGGTTTCGTCGTCGCCGATTCAATTGCTCCACCCGGTCGCCCAAATCCCGTTGGGCGAAGACCCGGCGCAGTACGGACCAATTGTGCGGCAGACTCCTCAAGTCGTCGCGCTCGCCAACCAGGCGCCGTTGGCGGCCACGCCGGTCCTGCAGGCGAAAGGCGATTTTGCGGTCACCCCGCCTCCGCCGCTGCCCACACCGATGCCGGAAAAACAGCAACTACCGCGACTGACTGCTCCTCCCCCTTTGGAAGAAGAAGTCATCTTAGAGCCGGTTCCCCTGCCGCCGGAATTATTGCCGACGCCCGGGATGTTCGTCGAAGTTGAGCAAGACCACACGAAACCGGTGATGTCCTATACCAGAATGTTCGATGGTAAGGATGAGGCCGTTGTGGCGCTATTACGCGATTACGTAGAGATCACCGGCGACAAACGCAGTGGCGGTTGGGAAGGCTATATGCAACGTACCGATGATTACATCACCTTTTGTTGCCACATCATGATTATCGATACGTTGACACTGCATGGTGGCGGCTTGGCGACGAAAGTTTGGCTGAAGATCCGAAAAGACCGATAAGCCCGCATTGAGATACCGATAAAGAGAGTGGCCGGTGTTGAGTGGCCAGTGGCCGGACGGAAGGCTGGTTAGCTGCGGGACGGTTATGTCCTTCGCGAAAAACCCCTCAGCCTGAATCGGCCAGCTCAACAGTCTACAGCCTAAGGACGACAGCCTAGAAACAAGGTGCAATGATGCAACGTGGCGTGAATGTCTTGGCGTTGGTGAAGGATTCCGAACGGTACGTCTTTCTGTACGACGAAGAAAGCGCTGCCACGTTATTGCGGACGTTGGGCAAATATGCCAGCGACCGCGAGTTGAGCTTCTCCTGGTACGACGCCGCCGTCCTCAGCCAAAAAATCCGCCGCCTGGCCCGTGAAAACCAGGAACAAGCCGGAGCACTGGGCGAAATGGACCGCTGAGTTTAGGCGCGAGGCTTGAGTCCATAGGCTTTAGGGTTTGTGGGATTAAAGCTTGAGTGTTTGGATGAATCAACGCGCTCCCCGGTTACGACGGCATACAACCGCCAATCCTACAGTCTAAGGACTACAGCCTACGGCCTCCCACCCCATGCACACTGCCATCGCCGACTTCCTACGTTATCTCCGCATCGAGCGCAATGCTTCGGAGCTGACGATCAAATCTTATAAGGAAGATCTCGATAGTCTGCTTGAGGCGCTCGACGAACGATTAGGCGGGGTTCCTGCGGCCGTCGACCAAATCAATATCAGTACTCTGCGGGCTTACATCGCTTATCTGCACGATTGCGAATACGCCCGCACCACGATTGCCCGGCGGTTGGCTTGTTTGCGAAGCTTTTTCCGCTACTGCCATCGCGAAAAACTGGTCGAGTCCAATCCCGCCAAAGCGCTTCGTACGCCGCGGGCGGGGAAACGACTGCCGCACTTTCTGTCGACCGAGCAATTGGCGACGCTGCTGGAAACCCCGTTGGCCAACACTTGGGACGGACTCCGCGATCGGGCGATTTTAGAAACGCTCTACTCCGCCGGCTTGCGGGTCGCCGAATTGGTGGCGGTCGACATCGAGGATTGGGACCGCGACGCCGATGTGCTCCGTGTGATCGGCAAAGGCCGCAAGGAACGCTATGCCCCGATTGGGTCGTATGCCGCAGAGGCTTTGATCCGTTGGTTGGAGTGCCGAGCGACGCGTCCGAATATTAAACCGGAAGCCCGTTTTGCTGTGTTTCTCAACAAAAACGGCGGACGACTCACCACGCGGAGCATCGGCCGCATGCTCGACAAACACCTCAAGACCGCCGGCTTGGACCGCATCACCAGTCCGCACACGCTACGGCACAGCTTTGCCACACATCTATTGGATGGCGGGGCCGATTTGCGGAGCGTCCAGGAATTGTTAGGCCATAAGAGCTTGACCACCACCCAGATCTATACGCACGTCAGCACCAAGCGGCTGCGTGAAGCGTATCAACTGGCGCATCCTCATGCGGCTAAGGCTTGAGGCTTGAGGCTTGAGGCTTGAGGGGACAGGCTTGAGGGTAAAGGCCTTCAAACCGCTTGAGCGACCCTCCGTATCGCAGCCCGCCTGAAAAAGGGTGCCACTGGCGGCTTGCCCGCCAGTGCAAAGTGTGTGACCAAAAAAAACACTGCTGGACAAGCCAGCAGTGGCACCCAACTCTCGAATGTTTTTTCCACAGGCTGAGAAAGAAACGACGGGGTCGGCCGCTCCGGGTGGGGGATGGGGGGGCAGTTTGCCCGGGAGGCGGCCAACGCTCCGTCGCTATGAATTGCTCAACCTTCGATGGTACGTTGCTTACTGATGGTGACGATATTTCCCGGGGATTGATATTCCACCGAATCCAGGAAAGCCTTCATCATGTAGATGCCGCGACCGTCGAGCCGCATCAGGTTTTCCGGCAGTGTGGGATCGGGAACGTTCTCGACATCAAAACCGGCGCCTTCATCCTCAATCTGAAACCAGCATTTGTTGTCGCAGATCGTGGCTGTCACGTACACTTTTTTTGTGGGGCACATCGAGTTGCCATGTTCAAATGCATTGAACACGGTTTCTTGAAGTCCCATTTGTACGGCATATTGATCGCGCGGATAATAGCTCAGTTTTTCCATCGCCGAAGCGACAACATCCTGGACACCGGCTAATTGATTTGGGTCGCTGAGTTCCCACGATAGCCGCACTGCCTGATTCAACACCGGTCGTGCGTATTGCTGGGAGTCATTGTTTGCGAGTGTGTTTGTAGAAACCATAAAAAAGGTTCCCCCGTAAAAGACTAGGAAATACAGAGAATCGAAAAAGGAAAGAATGAATCGGTCGGACTGCAGCGGTATTCATCCAGCGGTTAACTGCTCAACCAGGTTTGATGAATAGCGCGAATGTGGGCGATCGCGAATGCGAATCCATAAAAATCATGAGCGACAACTCCGGCCGAACCGGTGGTCGCGCAAGAATCGGAGGGAACTGGTTTCTCGTTGCCGTCTGTTACTTTGTGGAGAGGCTCGCCAACGAACAACCGATCTTGCTCCGAGAGGGGATGTCGGCACCTGGGACAATGTGCATTCTTTCCGGATGTGGAAAGGACTAAATTGCATTGACATTGATAAACCGCCATGATTGCCCTCCCTGTCCGAATGGGGGACGACGAATCGCCCCAGGTTGCACGGTAAAATGAGTGAAAATCGATACACCCATAACGCGGTCAAATCGCATCAAACCGGCAAATTCGGGACAGGGATCAGGCAAGAATTCATGGATTGCTTAGCTTTTACAGCGGATTTGTGTGTGGGTTGCGTGTAGAATAACCGGCGAGAGTGGTCCGGTCGTTTACCGGAGGAACGATGTCGATTTTAAAGATGTCGATTGGGGTATTGCTGCTATGAATTCGCGATCAGACCAGACAACAGAGCTCCTGCAATTGGCGGCCGCCGGCGACGAAAATGCTGCGGACCAACTGATGCCGCTGGTCTACGACGACTTCCGGCGTCTGGCCAACAGTTATTTGCAACAAGAGTCGCCGGGGCATACGTTGCGGCCGACGGCACTGGTGAATGAGGCCTATTTGAAATTGGTCAACCAGACCAAAGTCGACTGGAAGAGCCGCACGCATTTCTTTGCCGTTGGCGCTCAAGCCATGCGACGCATCCTGGTGGATCATGCACGGAGCAAGAAACGCGTGAAACGGGGCGGCGGTGCACGACGCATCTCTCTGGATGAAGAACTAACGGTTTCGCCGCAGCGCAATGAGGATGTGTTGGACTTGGATGAGGCTTTGAAGAAAATGGCGGAGGAGCATCCGCGGGCAGCTGAGATCGTTGAGTTGCGGTTTTTCGGCGGGCTGAGCGTGGCTGAAGCGGCCGAAGTCGTCGGCGTCTCCGAACGGACGGCGAGAAACGATTGGACGTTTGCCCGCGCCTGGCTGCGACGCGAACTGGCCCTGTAGAATCTCACTTTCCCATTTCAGTACACGACCCCCACTTCACATTTCCGAGATGCCGGTCACCACACTCTATCGTTTTAAGTGGGCACACCGCGATTCGTCAAAACTCCTCTCCCTGCCAAAGGCGTTGATTTGTGATTCCGGACCGTAACAGCCGCATTCGAGACATTTTCGTGCAGGCGATCGATTTGGATAAAAAATCGCGCGCGAAGTTTCTCGATCAGGAATGCGGCGATGAACCGGAGATTCGCGCAGAGGTCGAATCGCTGTTATCGCATCACGCTCCCGCTACGATTCTTCCGGAGGGACTGCCGGACAATCCCATCGCGGCGGCGGCAAGCGGTGTGAATCAACGACCATTCCGTCGCATCTTTGCCACGACGATTCGCGAAATCATCGAGCGGGGCTTTCGCCATCGTTTTTGGCGCAACGTCATCCTCTTTGCACTGGGGATCCTGTTAAGCGGCGTCGGGATTTGGATGTATTGGGGCATGGAAGAATCGTTGCGAAAGATTCTGGCCACCAAGTTGGAATCATTGCTGGAAGCTGACATCGCCGCGCTGGAAATCTGGATGGATGATAAGAAGACGTCTGCGGAAGTCTGGGCGCAGCAACGCGACGTTCTCGCTGCTACGAAAGAACTGGTGGCGCTGGCGCAGTTGGAATCCACGACCCGCGAGGACTTGCTGAACTCGCCCGCACTGGCGCGCTTGCGTGAGGAGTTGCACGTGTTTCATCATCGCGACGGCAACTCCGGATTTGCAGTCATTGACCGCACGGGCCGGGTCTTGGCGTCTGAGCGGGACGAAGACATTGGAGTTCGCTTGCAAGCCGGTGGAATGGCCGAATTGGCCAAGGTCCTCGCCGACAAAACAACAATCACCAAACCGTTTCCGCAAGGCGCCTTTGCACCGGATCAAACCATTCGCCGCGACGTACCGGTCGTGTGGGCCAATGCTCCGGTGCATGACGCCCAGCGCGAAATCATCGCGGTATTGGGATTCGGCTGGTTGGCCGATCATCAATTCACCCGCGTCCTCTCGGTTGGTCGCATGGGACGTTCCGGGGAAACCTATGCGTTTGATTCGCAGGGATTATTGTTGTCGGAAAGCCGTTTCGACCCGGAACTTCGCCGCATCGGCCTGATTCCTGATACGCCTGACTCCCGTTCGATTTTCACAGTACATGTTCGCGATCCGGGGGGAAATCTTCTGACCGGTTATCGACCGAAAACCGCACTGCGCAATCGCCCCCTTACAAAAATCGCCGCTGAAGCAGTCGCCAGCAGAACATTGCATGACTCCAAGCTTCGCCGTGGCGTGATTCTCGACCCCTACCGGGACTATCGCGGTGTCGAGGTAATCGGTGCGTGGCAATGGTTATCGCGATACAACATGGGAGTTGTGTGTGAAGTCGATAGCGACGAGGCATACGAGTTGTTGCGGTACCCCATTGTGGCGTTTTGGATTCGTACCGGATGTTTGGCGCTCGCCATCTGCGGATTGCTCATAGCTGCCGCGCGGATTGCGATTCTCAAAAAAAAAGTAGGAACCTTTCAGCGGCTCGGCCAATACTCGCTGCTACGCAAAATCGGTGAGGGCGGAATGGGCGAAGTCTATCTCGCCCGCCATGCACTACTGCGTCGCCCCACAGCGGTCAAACTTCTCAAAGGAAACCGGCAGCGGCGCGATGATGTCCGCCGGTTCGAACGCGAAGTACAGTTGGCCAGTCAGCTGGAACATCCGAATACGATTGAAATCTATGACTACGGCCGCACGGCAGATCAGGTATTTTTTTACGCGATGGAGTATTTACCGGGGATTTCGTTAGCAGAACTGGTCGCGCTGAGCGGTCCGCTGCCCGCTTCGCGGGTCATTTTCTTGTTGCGACAAATCTGTGGCTCACTTCGAGAAGCACACAGCATTGGGTTGATCCATCGCGATGTGAAGCCGCAGAATATCATGCTGTGCGACTTGGGGGGCGAAGCCGATTTTGTGAAAGTTTTGGATTTTGGCTTGGTCAAAAGCGTCAGCGACACTGGGGGAACGAAAATTACATCGCCGGCTATGATCGTGGGGACGCCGATGTATATGTCGCCGGAACGGTTGCAAACACCGGACGACGTCGATGCCCGCTCCGATATTTATTCAGTCGGAGCCGTGGCCTATTTTCTGCTGACAGGTCAGCAACTGTTTGACGGAATGAGCCAGATGGAGGTCGTGTACCACGCCGTGAATGTGATGCCCGACCCGCCGTCTGAAATCGCCGCTACAGCCGTTCCGCCCGGGCTGGACCGATTGGTGATGGACTGTTTGGCCAAGTCGCCCGAATCGCGTCCGCGCAACATTCCAGCAGTACTGGCGATTCTAGAAGAACTGGCCGAACACGAGGTCTGGACGACGCACGATGCACGCAAATGGTGGGATGCCAACGTGGCCAAATTGCGAACGACAACCGCCATCGCCACCTTGTTGGAGACATTACCGGGAGCGGCGGAGACTGTCGCCCAGACGTTTGCCGCCAGTTCACCTACAAAACAGTGATCGGTTGGGCCACCGCAAGATGGAGTGAATTCGAAAAACGGGCGTCGTGTGGTATAACTCGGCCAAACACAATCGCGCTGCACGCGCTGTCGCGGCGCAATTGATAGATTTGACTCAATCTTGAAAAAAGGGAAAACTGGTGGGAAAACTGGGACTGGCATTTAAGTCGTTTTTTAGAGTGTTCGGAAATGAAGAGTTCGCCAAATCGGTGGAGCAACTATTGAGTGGCAAACAACTGACCGCAGAGACGCCCGCGACGCCACCTCCGCCCCCCAAACCACCGGCGCCCAAAAAACCGGCACGTAGCGATGCCGTGAGCCTGTTGTCCGCCCTGCAGCGCGAAGCGCGATTGTTGGATTTCCTGCAAGAGTCGATCGCTGAATATGAGGACGCGCAAATCGGCGCAGCGGTCCGCGATATCCACCGGGATAGCGCCGCCGTGATTCAACGGATGTTCGCCCCGGCCGCCGTGGTTGCCGACGACGAAGGCGCGTCGCTGGAAATCCCTGCCGGCTATGATCCGGCCGAGTTCCGACTCACTGGAAACGTGGCCGGCGATCCGCCGCATCAAGGGACGCTACAACATCACGGCTGGAGGGCAACACGGTGCGACCTGCCGCAATGGACCGGCGGCGAAGCAGCCGCGAACGTCATCGCCCCGGCGGAAGTCGATGTGTCTTGAGGCTTGAGGCGTGAGGGGACAGGCTTGAGGAAGCGGTGGCCGTTGTTTGCCGATGGGGTAGGGACGCCGGACTCAAGCCTGACCCGCTTTGTCTTTCCTCACGCCTGTCCCCTCAAGCCTCCCTCCCCCCAAACCTTTTAGAATCTTTTTAAGATCGTTTGGACTCCTCCCCAGTTGTGACCTATGTTTGATTTGTCAGGCAAACGTTGTCAGGCCGCTGCGACCTGTTTGTACGAAATGGGTGCGGAGTGGATCTATAGTTTGCCGGGTATACACGCCGTAAGTGACATCTCCATCAAGAGATGCTGATCTTTGAGGCGTGGCAAGGAGAGCTGGGAGCTTCGAGGGGACCTTGCCACGCCTTTTTTCTATGCGCTGTTGCCCATTGCCGCCCTTCTCCGCGCCGGGTGGCAAGATATTCCGGTTGGTCGAATCAGGGCGAATAACTGAATTTTGCCGATTCTGGCCGAAGCCGTTTCCCCTGTGTCGCCGATATCTAGACCGTAGCACCTCTGAGGTTTCTTTCAGCAACCTCATCTAAATTTACGGTCCAGCAATTCAAATATCGGGCGGTCATTGCCGTGCGGAAGATTTCCTCTCATTCATTGGAGCGTGTCGACGCATTCTTTGCTGCGCAACAACCGAGCAAACGGGTCTCGCGCGTGTTGTTGTGGAGCGGATTGATTGTCGGCGGCTTGCTTTGGCTCCCCACGGTTTTGGCTGACAAACCAACGGTCGACAACACGCCGTTGACGGTCGTCGATCCCTTTGTCAACGTGCCGTCGATCGGCGAATCCACGAACACCGTTCATTTTGAACAGCGCAACTAATGCCGAATCAGGTTGGCAGGATGAGTACCTCTCCATTGTCACGCATACAACCCTCACTCTTCGTATCTCTCATGATCGCCTGCACATTAGCGAGCATCACGGGATGCGCTGGCCCGGGCATGCGCCTGTCCATGGCACCGCGCTCGGCCGAAAGGCTGGGAGTAGAGAATGCGGCCGCCCTGGAACAGATCAATCAACGCTATCAATCGGGCGATTTGCAAGGTGCTTATGACGCCATCAAGAAACATCGTCGCAAGCACCCCTACTCTTGGGAAGCGCGCATCACCGAAGCCTGTATCGCCGCCGACTTAGGACGCACCGCAGAGAGTATTCAAGCTTGGCAAGCAGTCGTAACCGCGAAACCCCAGTCGGCCAAAGTGCTCCATCAAGCGGGCATGCATTTGGTACAATTGGGGGCGATCACGGCTGGATTGCCTGCCCTTCAATCAGCGGTTGAACGTGATCCCAGCAATGTGAATTACCGTTTGGATCTTTCGGCGGCGTATCTAGCGTCAGGAAATTCGCATACTGCACAAGAGCTGTTGATGCAGGCTCATCGCCAACTCCCCCAGGAGCCAGCTGTGCCGGTCGCGATTGCACGCCTCTTTGAAAGCCAAAACGTTCATAACCGCGCCGCCCACTATTATGGAGTGGCATTAAAACAATCGCCGAACAATCCCACGTTGCTCCGCCAACGAGGACGGATGTGGTATCAACTGGGGAATTACGAGTTGGCGCAAATTGATCTGGCCGCATGCGAGACCGCCATGATTGCCGGCGAACATTGGCCGGCCCTGTTAGAGTATGGACAAGTCTGCCTGAAAATGGGGGACGCTCAATCTGCCCGGCGCGTCGCAACAACATTGGGCGAAAAACCGTCCGCTCTGACGTCGGAATTTCAGCAGTTCAGCGTCGCCGTCGCAGCCATGCCGGTGCCCAAACCGGCGCTCGTGCCGCAACCCGAACCCTTCACTCCCTTCGAGGCACCTCCGGTATTGCTAGCTGCGGCTCCGGTCCCGACCTTCGTTGCTCAACGGCCACAGAGAATCCAACAAACGTCTGGAGTTATCGTCGTCAATCATCCGCCGCCAGCGAAATTAACCACGGCTACAAAATCGACGTCGGCTACAAAATCAACCACGGACACACAATCAACGACGGACATTCAGCCAATCGTAGAATCACAACCGGAAGAAGTCCCTGCAGCCATCATACCCGTGGACGTTTCGATTCCGCTCCTACTGCCGCCCCCCGCCGTGGTGATCCCGGTCGCCCTGTCGCCGATTACGGACCCTTTGTTTTCAGCACCTGCGACTGAAGCGACACTGACTAAAACCACACCCATTCCAACGACACCGATCAATGCTGCACCAAAAACAGCGTCGGCGATTGTCACGGGACCGATCCTTCTACCACCAGACGCAACACCGCCAGCCGTCACACCACCAGCCGCCGAACCCTTGGTCGCTGCTGTAACGACCGTCGAAACGGGTTGGCGGACCACACAGAAAAAGAGCAAGCCCTCCAAGCCAGCTCAAAAAACGTCTCCTAAAACACGCAAATCGGCGGCGACGAAAACGAACACATGGAAGCCGCATGCGAGTGAAAAGCGTGTGCAAAGTTATCGCAAAACCGGGGATGCACGCACGCTTGTTAAGAAGAAATTGGCCACGGATTAACACGGATGTGACTTGGATAATGTGTCCCGGTGCGCCGTGAGTGCGCTCACGTTGGCAAGCGATTAATTGGATGGGATGCCGCTCGTAAAAGCCGAAAACCCTCACCCCGGCCCTCTCCCAGAGGGAGAGGGGGAAATGTAGATGCCCTTGGGTTTCTCTCGACGATTACTCTTGTGTCGCTGCGGGTTGTGGTTTTAGGTGGCTGACTGTTTGTAGGGTCATTCGCTGGCGAAAGAGTATCTCGTTGGTTTTGGCGTCGGTGATGGTGTCTTCAAACTGCAGGACGCCGAACGGGACGCGGTCGGATAACCAGAGGGTGCGGCGATAGACCGTCAAACGGCCGTCTTCGCCGGGGGTGTATTTGACTTGCGAGACTGCTTCACGACATTCGATCGCGTCGGTTTGCAGCGGCGTGAATAGGTAGCGGATGTTGCGGTAGAAATATTCCCGCGTGCGGGGCATGCCTTGCAGAAAGATTTCCGCGATCCGTTTTTCTCGCGCTGAAGTCGCACCGGGCCATACTAAGCATTCGTCGGGCGCCGCTCCGGCGGCAATCGCTTGTTCGTTGAGGTACAAGTTGATCTGCTCGCCATCGCTCGCTGCTATGCCGTAACCGGTTCCACGCTCGACGCGCACATGCCGTGCCGCTTGACCGTCGATTTCAAGTTCCCCTTGGCTGGTCAGCCGCAGGCGGGTTGTTTGGCCAAGATGGTTGATGCCTTGGAATTCGGCGAAGGGCAATGGGGAATCCGTCTGTGGGGGGAGCGAAGGGATCCAACATTGTAGCGGGGTCTGTGGCTCCGGCGTTTTTGTGGAGTAGTCGGCCAGTCCCCAATACTGCATGACGTTCATCACCCAAGGATTGGTCCAGGGGTTCGAACGCGAAAAGGAAGCCGAGAAGGTTGAAACCGACAGCAGCAGGCAAGCAAGTATGCGAAAGGACCGTTTGTGGCCCCACTCATCCAGAACCGGGAGCATGGTGAGCAGCCAAAACGGAATCAGCCAGAAGACCCACCGCAGTCCGCTGGTGTTCCCGCCATAGTTGTCGGTCTTGAACATGACGAACAGCAACATCCACAACGTCAGCCCCAATCCTAGGCGGTTGAACAACCGCAATGGAAACTCGCGCCAGCGCCGGCCATATATCCAGCCGATGATCGTCAGTAAAAAAATTGGAGAGAGTGAAAGAATGCCATGATGCCCAACGAGGCAGTTCAAGAAATAAGCGACGCGTGACTCGTTGCCGGCATCAATGCCTTGAGGCTGCATCCAATAGCTGGGAACCCCCTGATGCACGTATTCATACACGCTGGTGCCGAAATACGCATAAAACGGAATAATGCCGCCGCTGGCAAGGTATGTGGTATAGAAAAAACCACCCAGGGGAATCAGTGCGCCCGGTATGAACCAACAGAACGTCAGTCGCCAAGATTGGCGGAGCAGGATCACAAACATCGCCGCCCCAAACACGAACGCCTGCAGTTCGTTAGTGACTGTAAATGCCGCGAAAAATCCGCACAAGGCAAACAGTCCGCCGCTGCGCCGCCCCTCAGCGATGATTCTTGTCGCCGGGTAGAGCGCGAAGACCGTACTGCAGGTGGCGACGGAATGGTTATTGAAGGTGATTAGAAATGTCGAAAGGAACGTAGCAAACGAAGCGGCCGCGACGACAAAGACTGCGCTCATCCCGGTACGCGCATAGCGGTTGGCCATTACGGCAATTAGTATCAGCGCGATCATCCACGGCAGCCAGTTGACGAAGATCAGCAGCAGATGCGCAACATCATACGTCTGGCGATCCAAGGTCCAGCCGGTCGATTCTTTGATCGTCCAATACAAACCAGCGACCAGCGTCGGGAGCAGCGCCGGTTTGGAGGAATAGAAATGTCCTTTCCAACGGACTTTGTCGATCGTATCCCAACCAGGCCGCTCGATAATCTCGTCGATCTGATAGGTACCGCGTTCGACGAGTGACCAGACGGTGCACCAACGTGAGCGATCATTGGCGCTGAAGGCCGGCGTTTTCGGCGGGCGGGCTGTGGGCCAGCGCCGTGGTCCGAACCGCAACTCGGCGTTGAGGATGTCAGCTAGCGAGACGGCGGCGGTCAGGACGATCAGCACCGCGCAAGCAAATTGGGTCAAGCGCCGCGCTGATCCGTCATTCGTAAAATCGTCCGATGTCGTCATAGCAGCCCGTGGAAAAAGGGTGCCACTGGCGGCTTGTCGGCCAGCGCAAACTGTTTAACCAGAATAACACTGCTGGACAAGCCAGCAGTGGCACCCGACTCTCGAATGCTTTTGGTTTCAACGGGTTGATCGGGCCGTTGTGCGGATGAGTGGCGGGGTGCCGGCGAATGTATGGAAGTGCCGTTCATCTTAGCTATGAATGCGGACGGATGAAACGCGCAGAAAAAAATGCCTTGGTCCCCAAATTGAAAGAAGGGAACCAAGGCATAGAAATTACGGTGCGCGGGCAACCGGCCGTCAGTCGCGACCAGGGTGGGCAACTTTTTTCCAGTATTCGGCAAAGTCAAATTTGGGGCTATTGTCGAGGTCGTGGCATTGATTGCAGAGGCGTTTCTCGGCAACTCCTTGATCGAGATGCATGTTTTTACGCCAACTGATCAATTCCTCGTCTTGCGGCGGTAAATCGCCGGCGACCCGTTGGTTTTCGAGGTCGGCGTGGATGCTGCCGGGACCGTGGCAGTTTTCACATTGCTGGCCTCGTAATTGCGGCGTCGTTTCGGCATCCACGAATCCACTTTCATAAGGAAAGACCTGTTGTGGATTCCAACCGGTGACGTGGCAGGCCAAGCATTCCGGGTCATGCACGCGGGAGATCCAACCCTCCTCTTGTCCTTCACGCCCCTTGCTGAGCGAATCGTAGGCATGCGAATGGCGGGTGGTGCTCCATTTGGCAAAGGCTTTGGTGTGGCAGTCTTTGCACTGATCGACGCCGACGAAACGTGCTCCCGACTCATGCGCGACCGGCTTCAAGTTCTGGACGATTTGCTCGTCGTGCAATCGCTCTTGATAGCGCCGCATCATGTCGGTCATTGCTGGAGTTTCATGAAAACGCTGGTTATCGAGTTCGATCAATTCAAATTTCAGCTTCTGCTCCGCTTCGGGATAATACCCGATGACACCGATATGTTTGCCTTTGTGCCCCACGGTGATGAACATCGTTTTCGACTCGCCGATTTGTTCGGCTTTGTTGTCGGGATCTTCATAACCGCCGGCCGAAACGACAACGTCGAACTGGGGAAAGGCCTCGGCCAATGCTCTCGATTCATCCAGGGGGGCATGCGAGAGCAACACGAGCAAATCGGGTTTTGTTGCGTTTTCATCTGTCAGTGCAGCCAATTGTTTGGTGACCGCAGCATGGGCATTGGTGATGTCGACATCAGGCGTCACGCCATCGTTTGCGGGAGGCACGATCTCGTTGCGGTAGGCATCTCCCACGATAGAAATCACACCGATGGTCTTGTCAGCAACTTTGGTCGTGAAATGCCGTTTGGGCATCGTCAGTTCTTCGGATCCAAACAGGACGACATTTGCGCCGAGCAACGGCAATTGATCCTCGGTATCTAACGAGAGCAAATACCCGGGATCGAGTCGCAGTTCCTCGGTTCCCAAGCCCATGGCGGCATAGCCCATTTGCCGCATCGCATCGAGCAAGATTTCGAACTTGATTTGGCTTTGTCGCCGGGTCCGTTTGAGCGAACCGCCTAAGTCGAGTTCAGCGCGGGGCCAGCCTTTTTCGTCAATTTGGCGAAACAGATCCGCTCGCCGTGACAGGCCGCCGGACTGTGTTTCGGAACAACCGCACGGTTCTAAATAGCCGTGGGTTTCGCCCGTCACGCACAGCACGAACTCCGGCTTTTCCCAGCCCTCAAAGATCGGGGCGGGTGGGGGATAGCTGGGCTTGTCGCCTTTTTTGGGTGTCGTAGAGGTCGTGTCGACCTGGGCCGGGTCATCGTCTGAACCGCATGAAGAGAGACAGGCAGCACAAGCCGCACTGGCAACGATCAACAACGGCATCACCTGCCAACGTTTCCAAGTCATCCCTCACCCTCCACTGGTTTCCGACGGCTTTCAACACGACAAGCCTGACTGTTTCTATCGCAAGCCGTCAAAAAATCCAAGGGCTGTTTTCTGTGGTGTGGCGTTCTCGGCAAGTGCCGTCGGCTCAATAAGCCTGGTATTTCGTGCGAAACTGAATGGACTTAATTTCAGGGTGACTGGTTTCGACAATGAACTCAGCACGTCCTTTGTTATCGGGCATCGCGACCGTATCGGGGGGAATCTCGAATTTCAGCACGTATCGTTGAAGTGATTTTCCCTCAAAATTCGTATCGCGCTTGATACTCATCTGCACAAATTCGTTGGTGGAATTGACGACATTGAAGTCATAAGTCTCGGCATCATCGGGAACGCTGACAAACATGCTCAATTCGGCAGTGGCTCCATCGGTGATATCGAACCCTTTGAAATCAAGCGTCATGGTGTGGGCATCAAAATTCTTTCCGACGATTTTAATCGGACCGGTCCGTGTTGTGATGACCGACAATTCCTCAACATATTCCTTGCCGTCCGGGGATTTCATGGTGACTTTGATCGGTGCATTAAATTTGCCGACAGGAATATCTGGTTTAATCAGCGCGTCGATGCGATACCCGCATTTTCCATTGACCCCTTCGGCGCGTTCGTCCTTAAATTCAAGTTTCTCGTAAGTGACTTCTACGAATTCCGAGTCGGACACAGCGGAGACAAGTTCGATGTCCTCCAGCAATCGCGACCCGATAATGCCTGAGGTACGGACCGGTTCGTCTCCCACAATATCGGGCGCAATGAACGTCCGCGCCGGGTAGACAAACATCGTATAGGCGACTTTTCCGACGATTGTGAGGGCCAGGTATTTGTTGTCGGGATCGTTCGTATTCAACGGAGCCACAGACTTAAACTGTTCCTGTGCGGTGTCCTTGACCTTCCAGGCAACCGTGACGTCCATTGATTCGCCGGGCTGCAGTTCGACCCGCTCGAGATCTTTGTCATCTTTGAGCATGAATTTTGTACAGGTGCAGGTGGCTTTGCCTTTGATAATGCGCAAGACCCCTTCGCCGTCGTTTCGCACCTGAAAGACATGCTCATCTTCCGAACCACGCTCCATAACGTCGAAATCGTACGTGGTATCGTCGACCACGGCTTTGGGAGGCGGGCCGACAGTTTTTAAATAGGAATCGATACCAGAGTCTTCGGAAGTCGTTTCCGAGTCTTTCTTGGCCATCCAATTGCTGGCATTGCTCACGACTACAGCGGCGCCAAGTGCGACTCCGCCCAGTATCATCGCGATGACAATATCTTTTGCCTTCATGAATTCAGTCTCTTGCGATAACAGAAATGAACATATCCACTGAAAAGTGTAATGAACCGTTTATTGTAAGTTGATACGACACACGGTCAATCAGATTCAGTCGGGGGGATCGGCGCGTCCGCCTGATTCGCCATTTTTCTTAACAATTCCAGCGTTTTTTCGGGTAATACACGGTCAACATGCCCTGCCTGTTGCGTGGTTTCGTTCAATTGCAGTGCAAATTGGGCTTCACGCTGTGCGTCCGCCACCCGCCCGTCCCGGAAAAAGGCCTCGGCCAATCGTCCTCGGATTTCTGCTGAGTTGGGATACAACTCCGCTGCACGCGAAAACGCCGCTACGGCCTCGCCAGCCAACTCGGGCGATTGTAGCCGCAGGTTTGCTTGAAGGTAGTACTCTCCCAAGATACGAAAATTGTTCCAAGACCGTGGGTTTTTCTCCAGCGATTTTCGCAACATTTCCGTAGCTTTTCGCACCGTTTCCCGAGTTTCCTCGGTTTTCGCCAACCCACCTCCCAACTCCAATTCCGCCAGTTTTCGCCAAGATTCGCCCGCATACGGATCGGCCACAGTTGCCGCCAGATACGCCTGCCGTGCCCGGACCGGATTGCCCCGCTCCCACAATTGATAATCCCCTTCGGCAAGCAGTTGACTCGCACTCGAAACCGGTGCCGTGGCAAATTGCCAACAGGCGATGCTGATTCCCAGTGACAAGACCAAAGCGGCCATCCCGGCCCAACGTGGAAGAGAGCGGGATGACGTGGGGGATTCAGCAGGCGGCAGCATCATCGCCACGCACAGTAAGAGCATTTGGCAGAGCGCCGGCATGGCGATTCCGCCGGCTCCCGAGAGATGGACCATCAGCGTGGCAGCAGCGATGAGAAATACGGCCGGCCGTGGAGAATTTAGCCCGATTGCTCTCCCAGCCAACGGCATTGCGACGCACCAAACGGCCAGAATGCACCAGGTCACCGCAGAAAACTCAGTCGCACCAACCACACAAAACGCAAGAAATGCCCCACATGTACTCGCCTGGGGAACGGGAATCATGATCTGACCAGCGGGGCGTTGCGACTGGGATTTCCGGGTCTGTTTTGCAGGCTCAAGTGACGGCCCCGAGAGTGGCTCGGGGACTGAGCCGCTGGATTGCCGGATGGTGACGATGCACAGGACCGTCATTGCTGCGAGACCGACAAGGGAAATCAGGCCGCCGTTGACCCATACATCCAACACGGCATTGTGCGGATCGGAGATTTCCTCGCTCGATTCAGGGCGTTTGTATTGCAGATAATGGTTACGGAAATTCCCGGGACCGATCCCGATGAGCGGGTGCGTGCGGATCACGTCCCAGGTTCCTTGCCAGTATTCCAGACGATACCCCAAGGATTTGCGCGTCTCAGCAACGACCCAGCGATCCAATCCGCCACTCATGACCATCGCCGTCACCAATCCGGCAATCACCAGCACCGACGCAATCACGATTCGCCATGTATGTCGCGGGAGTGTCGTTCGCGCGGTGATCATGGAAATAATGATTGCCACTCCTCCGATCATCGTGCCCACGTAAGCCGTGCGACTCTTCGTGAGCAGCAAACACGCGGCGATCAACAGCGCCAATCCGATGCCACACATCCAAGCGGCCAGCGGCACCGGCTGCGAAGTGGAGTTCGCAAATCGATGTGCCAACACCGCCAGCAACACAATCAACCAGACGGCCAGCAGGCCGGCAAAGGTGTTGGCCAACGCAAATCGCCCCAACGGCTCGGTGCTCGATAACAAGCGAGCTTCGTAGCCCATGCGTCCTGAGCCTTCCAACGAACTGGTCGGGACGCCCATTTCGATCAACTGTCGCTTCAACCGCGAGGAAGCAGCTACGTTGCTCCCGGTGGTGGGCTGCTGCGACAATTCGTCGAGCTTGCCACGGATCTCGTTGTATTGGGCCGCTGTTTGGGGATACCAAACATAATGCTGCCACAATCCATAGCCAGCCAGCGCCGCCGAAGTGGCCAGCATGATGACCACGATTTGCCGGCGGATATCCCAAGTCGCAAACGTCTGCCGCATCAAGAAATAAGTCGCACCCAAACCGGCCCATTCGGCCAGCATGTTGATCGTCGCGCGTTGATTGGCGTCGCCGGTGAGCGCCAATAATCCAGAAATCAGATGCCCGGCGACGAACAGTGCGACAGCGATATCGACTTTGTGAAACTGAAAGCTGCGAACTTTCCGCCGCCAATACCCAAGCGACCACAATACCAGCGCAGCAAAACTGAATTGCGCCATCCATAATCCCAAACCGAGTGTTGCGCCTTCGGTGGGAGACAACAGTCGCCACACCAGCAACATCGCAACGGCCGCAATGAGCAGCGTCTCGATGATGGTCGGCGCCTCGCCGGGTGGCGATTCGGTTTGTGGAGGGGCACTGCGCCCAGATTTGCTCATAAAGTTCTTACCGCGATGCTCCACGTGACCGGCCGCACGACCAAGTCGTTAGTGAAACGCGTCTTATTGTTTTTTCTGATGGCGGCGAGCGGCTGTTTCGAGGATTGCGATCACAGCCAAGACACAGAGGATTAGCGCCACCACGATCAATGCCCCCGCCCAGTTGGAGACCTGATAGAGTAGCAGCCCCCCCAGTCCCGTCGTCAATGTCGCCAGATGAATTGTGAGCACGGCATCGCGGCGGCTGAGGCCCAATTCGACCAGGCGATGCGAAAAGTGGCATTTGTCCGCATGAAACGGACTGCGTCCTTCGGAAAGCCGGATGATCATCACCGAGCAAAAGTCGTACAACGGAATCGCCAACACGCACAGCGGCGCCAACATGACGTAGGGCGGTGTTTTTTCGTATTCATAAAACGTCCCGACAACGGTCATGCTGGCGATCGACAGGCCGACGAAATAGCTCCCGGCATCTCCCATGAAAATTCGCGCCGGCGGAAAGTTGTGGCATAAAAACCCACCGAGCGACCCCGCTAATATCAGCAAAAATGCGGCAACAAACCAGCGCGGTTCGGAGGTGCTAGTGAGCATGATCAGCGCAAATATCACCGACGTGATCAGACCGATGCCGGAGGTTAGTCCGTCCATGTTGTCCAAAAAGTTGAAGGAGTTGGTCAGCACCAAAATCCACAGCACGGTCACGATCGCGCCGATCCAAGCCGCATCGGCGAACAGCGTGGCGCGGACGCCCATTGAGACCAAACCGATGGCGGCGATCAGTTGCACGGCCAGTCGCGGTGCCCAGGGGAGGTTTTTGAGGTCGTCAATCAACCCCATCACGGCCAACAAGGTGCCCCAGGCGATGATGGCCCACAGTTGGCCACTCCGTGCGCCGATCCCGGCGACATGCGCTGCCAATTCTTCCGGGAGTAACTGTGTGATGGTTGACGACGACAAAAACAGCTGCGCGCCGGCCAACGGTAAGACCGTCCCCAGCCAAATCCCAATCCCTCCGCCCAGCGCGGTCGGCGTTTCATGGACCTTGCGCGCCGCGGGTTGATCGACCAATCCCCACTTCGGCGCCATCGCCCGCACAACAGCCGTAACAACCGCGGAAATGAAAAACCCCGAAGCTGCACAGGCAATAATCAACAAAACCATAGAATATCTCGCATGATTTTCCCCGCCCTCTTAGAGAGGGGACTGAGGTTTCACAATTCTTTCTCCCTCTCCCTCCGGGAGAGGGTCGGGGTGAGGGTTTCCCGCACCTGAGGGTCCCACACCCACCAGTTTCCCAAAACCACTCGCCGACAACAGGGAAATCCCCCCTCGACGGTCACCTGAACCAAAATCCGCCCGTAGTATTCCCGCGTAACCGTTACAGCCGACGCGATTGCGATGGAAACGGCGGTTTGGTTGCGTTCTAGGACCAAGTTTGTGTCCCCTTTTCTCCCCTTACGTTGCGAACCATCAAAAATGATGAATACCGTTTTTCGAAATCCGTAATCCGCGAGAATGGAAGTTTGCGGTTGATACGATGTTACGGGTCTCCCGGCGGGATTGACCGGTCACCGTTTCCGCCCGATAATGAAATACGACCCGTCTACGACAAGCCGTTCCAAAACCCTCTGACGCCTCTCGTTGACTCTGATTGGCAAATTTCGAGAACAAGCGCAACCGAGTTTTGAAACGTCTCCTAGCGTATTTCCCGTCCGGCTACTGCCTTTTGACCGGCTGTTGCTGATATTTCTGTTCATCTCGATGCGACTCGAGCAACCACATGCCTAAATGGCTCACCAAGGCCAAAGCCGCCTTCAAAACGCCCGAACCGGTGCCGCCCGAGCCGTTCCGGTTGGTCTGCGTTTGCGGAGGGATTATCAATGGCGTCCGCCAGGAGCGTGAGCAACGTATCCGCTGCGGTGACTGCAACCATGAGATGTTTGTCTTCCCCGAAAGCGTCTATCCACCGCCGGAGGTCCCTTATCGGGGTGTGATCGAAGAGTCCGACGATGAGGTGGAGATTATCGAGGAACCGTCCGCCTCGAGCGACGATCTGCCCCCCGGTCCGGCGGATGCAATCACGATTGCTCCCGAGAAGTTGATCAAAAAGCCGCCCAGCCCAGAGAAACAAAAAGGGCCGTCGAATCCGAAGGCAAAGCGGTCCCCGAAAAAGGCAGGTCCCTCCCAGGCAGTGGAAGTCGACCATGTGCATGGCATTCGCGACTTGCGTCAGCGGCGATTCAAAATCATCACGCCGTTTCGCGCCATCGCAGCGGGGATCTTAGTGGTGTTGCTGCTGACTGGTTATGCCGTCTTGCATTCGCGCAGCGTCGCCAATGCTGAAGTCGTTCGCACGCAGGCGGGCAAACTGGGGCAACAGGCGCTCGACGCAGGTGATTTAGCGGCAGCGCATCAAGAATTCACAAAAGTCGACAAGGCGTTGCAGATACTTGGCAGTGACGATCCGCAATCGCGGGAGTTGCATCAATTGTTTATGGAAGTCCGGGCGGCTGTGGAGTTGCTGCCGACGTCGGTACCCGACATGCTCGCATCGGCAGTCGATGCCAGTAGCGAAACGGCGATCACCTCCTGGGAGAACCAGTTTGACCTGACATACCGTGACCAATGGGTGGTGGTCGACACGACGGTCAGCCACAACGATCCAGACGCGGAGGTCCGCATCGCGGTGCCGCTGTTATTGGAAGATAACTCGGCGTTTTTCGTAATCGACGGCGAATCGTTTGCCGAGCGCGTCGTGGGAGAAGGGAAACAGCGTGTGATTTTTGCGGGCCGCGTGCTGTCCTGTCAGTCGAGCGGCACGAAACATAAGACCTGGGATATCCGCATTGCCGACGACTCGTTTTTCTTCTGGGCTGATCCGCGGACTTATGAACTGCTCGGTTTTGTATTGGATGAAGAGTCGACCGAGATCTTGCGACAACAAGCCGAGATGCTGGGAGTGGCGAAATGAACATCCGCCAAGTCATAACGAGCGCTGCCATTTTTTGTTGCCTGATGATTGGGACAGCGAACATCGCAACAGCGGCGCCGCTACGATCATTCACAGTGCAGCAATTCAACAAGGTGTTTGAAAAGTTCGTGGGGCTCGATGTTCGCGTGATCGGCCGCAAATCATTGGCCAGCACGCGGGAAATTGGTCTGCTGCATTGTGAAGTGCGGTTTAAGTCGAGACGGCTGATGGAAAAACTGCCCCGCGACGTGGCGAAAGTACAGATCGACGGTCGTGTCGTCCGGGAGGGGAATCGCTATGTGGTCTATATCAGCGCGGTGAAAACCCTGCCAAGCGATGAGGAAGAATTTCAATTGCGGAAACGCAGCCTCAAAGAAAAATCGCTGGAAGGCTGGTACGAACTAGGCGACTGGGCGACCGGGCAGGGGACGTTTTATCAGGATGACAAGATGTCCATGCTGGGGCGTGAAGCCCATGCACAGGGGATTGCGATTGAGCGGGCCGCTGCACGTGGCAAGGATGCGGATCGCCTCAAGAAATTGGCAGCCAAAGCTGAGACGTATGGCCTCTCGACAGCGCTGCAAGAGAATTTGTTGTTTGAAGCGTTTGTGTTGATGCGGGATCAGGCGAAGTCGGTGGCCGATTTGGAAGCAGCCATATCAGAGGCAGCCACCGAATTGCCCGGCAGTGAAATTCCATTGCCGCAGCCACAACCAAAATTACGAAAACAGTATCAAGCCGATCCGCAAACGGCCTATGAAGGAGCCTCAGCAACTCAACGTACGCTGCTACATCGTATCTTGATGTCGGATTTCATTTTGGCGCGTCTGCAGGATCAACTGGACAAGAATTTCGAGAACGGTTTTCAAATTGCCGATCTGATTGACCGCGAGATCCCAGAGTTTCGCGACTTGGCCCAGGAGTACCGCGATCAATCGTTGAAAGCTCGTACGGAACAAGTTGCCACGCTGTCGCGTGCGGACATTCTGGACCTACAGAAGCATTACGACGACCAACAACAACCGGATAAAGGGCGAGAAGTCGTCGAGGCGTGGTTGGAACATCGCCGGAATCGACTGGACGAACAAGACACCGAGGGGTTACTGAACTTGTCTGAGGAATATGTAACAATGCTCAATCGTCCCGAGCGAGCGAGCGACTTGCTACTGACTGCTGCCGAGCGCAATCCCGGAAACGAACGAATCGAAGCCAAACTGGGCCGCTTGGGCTATCAACTGCATAACGGAAAGTGGCGTGCCCCGCGAGGCGGGGACGAGAAAGACGAATCAGAAATCGAGCGGGCAATGCGAGAAGGACGTCCGGTTCTCAAAATGACCGCAACGCAACTACGCAAGGCAATGGCCAGCGAGCCGGCTAATATCTTGCGAATCGCCAGTCAGGGACAAGTGGATGAATTTTGGTTATACGGAGATTCAAGCGGTTCGCAATTAGCGGTACGATTGTCCCGTCGCGATGGAAGCCCGGAAGCGAAGGTCACTGCGATTGGGCAAGTCAAGTTGACCCCATGATGCGTGCCGCCCGAATTTTAATCCGAACAGGAGTGAACGGTGCCGATAGAGGTTGAGTGCGAATGTGGACACCAGATCCACATTCCAGAGGGGTGGCAGACGGCGTCGACAACCTGCCCGAATTGCGGAGGCACAGTCGCATTTGCCAACGATGACGTGGCAGGCGATACGGCTCCGGTTACCTCTGCGCGGGTTTGTCCGGTCTGTGGAACCAAGTTCTTGCCACGCGAGCATTGGTGCACACATTGCAAGGCCGAGCTTGACGACCTCGCCTTGTGGCGGCGCGACCCACAACAGGCCGTCGCTGCGGGAAAATGTCCGGCCTGCTGCGGAAACATGCTACCGCGCGAGTCGGCCTGTCCGCGCTGCCAGGTTGTCGTGAAGGACTACCTGGAGGGGCTTAATAGCGAGTCTGTGCATCCTTCAGGACGCGCTTGCCGAATTTGCGGCAAACGTTTACTGCCAAACGAAACCGCCTGTCCGCAATGCAAAACGCCGGCAGAAGTGGTGTGATGGCCTGATGCGGTTACGGCATGACAAATTCGTGTTCACCGGGGCGAACGGTCAGGACAGGGCAGGGGGCCTTGCGGACGACACGTTCGGCGACGCTGCCCAACAGCACATGCGCCAGGCCGCCACGGCCATGCGTTCCCAGCACGATCAGGTCAATCTCCAGTTCTTTGGCATAGCGAACGATTTCTAAAAACGGCGGACCTTGCCGTGTCGCGCGGACGACAGTGTGTTTGGCTGCCCATTCGGGAGCGGGCATCTGCAGCAAAGCCTTTTCGGCGCTGGCCTGCAATTCCCCCATGTAATCGCCCGGTGGAGGAAATGCGACCCCCGGATCGGGTACAACTCCAACCAAATCCTGGAGGACGTGTACCACATGTAACTCAGCTTCAAATTGCTCGGCGAATGCGCAAGCGTATGTCATTGCCTCTTCGGAATAGGCGCTAAAATCGGTCGGTACCAAAATGCGTTGTAATTTGATCATGGCTGGCTCCTCGTGATACGGCTTAATCTCACTGCATCCTACCGACCATCGACGGTTGAATTCAACAGTTAGCGAATTCGGTAGCACAATGCTTGGTTGCCAAATTGTGTTTCGACTGCTTTGGAACCCTCAGGAACTCAATGCAGCACGCGTCCGTTGGACCAACGTATTGTCCACGTCTCCCGATCCTCGCAAATTATAGACGCTCGACGCTAAAAATTGATTTCGCCATGCTGGCGAGATATGATAATAATCCTCTAAGACGGCCGAACTGAATTTATAGTCGTGCGCATTCTTGCCTTTCATGAAGATCAGCCGCCGCGCTTCGTCGATCAATGGTTTGACCGGTTGATCGGCGTCGAGATAGCCGAGAACTTTCTCAGCCGCCACGCCACGATCACCACTCACGTCGTTGAAGATCTGCGCGAGCGCTGTTGCGGAATCACTTGGCGGAGCCGCTGCTTGGAGTTGATCGATCCGCGTGTCGCCCACTTTGCCCCGCCCGTGCATCGCCTCGCGGAAGAGCGTTAGGAACGCGGCGTTTTGCAAAAGCAGCATCCGCCGGGTTTTGTCGCGGCTGCTGGTACTAAATAGATAGCGTAGCGCATTGGTCGACGTGACGGCATGCAGCGCCACAATGCCGGGTTGGCGGATCAACAGTTCGCCGGCTCCGACGAGCAACGCATCGTAAACCGATTGCGGAGCGATGCCCTGGTTGAGCATCTGCACGACTGTGGCACAGACGTCGTCGGGTGATCCGCTCCGCAAGCCTCCTAACAAATCCGTCGTCGCTGCCGAATTGACTTCGCCGCCGGTCCATTCGGGGCGAATGGTTTCGGCCAGTGCCGCGTTGGTTCGCCAAGGGCGATCAGGCGCCAGGTCGCTATCAGCGGGATTGGGTTCGTTGTGATGATTCAGCAACGCATACGCTAACGACCGCAACACCGGCTCGGCATTTTGCCAGCCAATGCACTGCAGCGTCCGCCAACTGTTGGCGACGTAGATTGCCTTATGTCCGATGCTGCGAAAATCGCGAGCAGCGTAATGCGCGAACAATTCGAACACCTGATTCGCACCGGCAGTCCGCGCCAAAGCGGCAACAGCGGCATCGGCCCCTGCGACGTCCCAACGGTCCATCGCAGTCTTGAACGCTTTGCGGGCTTGGTGCGCCGGGGGAACAGCCGATTCGTTGACGGCTGCCATCGTCCAGTCCCCTTCAGTGATGTCGCGTTGTTGCGAATCTTTGAATTCGTCCAGCGCCCAAAAAATCGGCAACCAGCGATCCTGAGCGGGAGAAGACAAGCTCGCCAAGTGCGCAGAATTGACCACGAGCACGGCATGGAATTTAAAACCGACCGATGGCCGCGGTTGTACATTGCGAACGCCGGCCAACAACAGCGCCGCTAAGACTTCGCGATAACTGAGCCCCCCGTGAATCCTCGCCGCGACTGTCTCCAACAACTGCTCGCGCGGCGTCTCTTCCAGCAATCGAACTGTCGGTTCAATCTCCGCCCCGAAATGAACCTTTGCGGCATCCAATTTCGCCTCAGCCGCGGAGACAGCCGGCAGTTGCGCGAGAAACGACGTGCCGGTTAATCCAAACAGCCCGGTCGCAGAAGCGCCCCGTAAAAAGTCCCGTCGAGTAGCATGTGTAGACATGAGTCGGTCCTCCTGGGAATAAAGGCCGCAGGCATACGTGTGACATCACTGGCCATTTTAGCAACATACGCCAAATAAAATCAGCCTGGTTATCGGATCCAAACTGATTCCCAGCCGGATTGATTCAGAGCAGCCCGAGCCAAAACCTTCACCGCACCCCGTTCCCGCCGCGGTAGTCCTTGATGGCGCGGGTTATCGCGTCCAATTCTTCAGCGGTGGGCTTGCCCTGTTTGAGAGCGTGGGTGATGAGCGATGCGGCGGAGCCGGAGAAGGCGCGGTTGAGAAGATCCTTAACCAGTCCGCCGTTAGTCCGTTCCCGGTCAATGCGGGCCTTGTAAAGATAAGCCGAACCATGTGCCTTGCGCATCAGCAGGCCCTTGTCGGTCATCGTGTTCAGCAAATTTAACACGGACGAATAAGCTCGCGGTCGCCGCCGACCGAGTTGCTCCATCATTTGCCGCACCGAACACGGTTCTTTTTCCCAGAGCACTTGCAGAACTTCGAGTTCCTTGGGTGTAGGATAGGGAAGTTGGGCTCGGGCCATGGGACTCAAATGCCATGAGGTAACTGACGCAACGACAAGAGCGGAATTCTACTGCGGGCAACGTCACTGTCAACGGCAATTCGTGCGGCGCACCATGCCGTAGGACGCGGCCCGGCACAGCTTTTGCCAGTGTACGACAGCTTTGAATAATTATTCAAACGTGTTGAAGGGGGGATCGTCGGCAGTGCGAAGACCCTCACCCCGGCCCTCTCCCAGAGCAACAAATTGCATCTGCGAAACGGGTCCGGATCAAAGTATTCACTGGGAAAGAGTTCGGGGTAACCGCGATTGCCAACGGCAATCGGGGCGGGTGTAGCGCACAAGAAGCCGCAATTTCCGCGTTCTTAATCGAGCAGAATTTCTCGTTGGCAGGGACAGCGGAAACTGCGGCTTCTTGTGCCTGCGGCGCCCCGATTGCCGTTGGCAATCGCTGCCACCCGATGATTGGTTCCCCTTGTACAGATGCAATTGATTGCAGAGGGAGAGGGGGAAATGGAATCATTGCGCAGCGACCAACGGGAGCGGCCTATTACAAACCGAGCGGAAGCTCGCACCAAGCCGCTGAGCGGCCTAGGTGAGTTCGGAGATGATTCTTGCGCTGCCGGGCAGGATGGGTACGGTGGCTCCGCCGGCGCGGCGAATGAAGCGGTGCGGGTCGATGCCCAGGTTGTGATACAACGTCGCCAACACGTCTTGGTAATGCACGGGGCGGCTTTGTGCTTCACCGGCGATTTTGTCGGTCGAACCGATCACCTGTCCCGTCGGCATATTGCCGCCGGACAGCAGTGCATGGCTGACCCGCGCCCAGTGATCGCGGCCGGCTTTGTCGTTGATTTTCGGTGTGCGTCCGAATTCGCCCCAGACGACAACGGAGACGTCTTGATCCAGTCCGCGGTCATAAATGTCTTGCACGAGCGCCGAGACACCCGTATCGAACAGCGGCAGATGTTTTTTCAAGTGGCCGAAATTATTGCCGTGGGTATCCCAGAATCCATAGGCCACGGTGACGCAGCGGACACCTGCTTCGACCAGTCGGCGGGCGGCGAGCAGTTGGTCGTTCCACATCGGGGCTCCGTCGCCCAGGTGCTTTGCGGAACCTTTGCCGTATCGTTCGCGAAGTCGCGGGTCTTCGTTTTCCACGTCGAGCGCGTCGACCAGTTTGCTGGACGTCAACACGCTGAAGGCCCGTTCGTAATTGGAATCGACGCCGCTCAACTGTTCGTTGTCGACCTGGCGACGATAATCATCGAGACTGGCGAGCAGTTTTTGACGGTTGTCGAAGCGGCCCCCTTCGATATACCGCAATTTCATACTGGCCAAGTCTTCGCCATCGGCTTTGATGCCGGCATGCGTGGGGCCTAGGACTCCCGAACCGGGGCTGTTGTAGGGACGGTGTTGCATCGTCGGAAACAGGTCGACGAACGCGGGCGTGACCCCATCGGTCGAGCCGACTTCGTGGGAGATGATCGAACCGAAACTTGGGTGGCCGTCTCGCTCGCTTTCACCTTTGGGGAAGCCGGTTACATTTTGAAAGCTGGAATGTTCGTCGCGGAGTCCGACGATCGAACGAATCACCGCGATCTTGTCCATCAGTTGCGCCGTTTTGGGCAACAGGTTCCCCACTTGAATGCCGGGAACGTTACTGTCAATCGGGGTAAACTCGCCGCGAATCCCGTCGGGTGCATCGGGCTTGAGGTCGAAGGTATCTTGGTGCGAAAGGCCCCCGGTCAGGTAGACCATAATCACCGAATGCTTGCGCGATCCCGTTCCAGCGGCATCTTCGGCAGCGAGGAGTTGCGGTAGGCTCAACCCACCGACAGCCAGACTGCCAATTTGTAGAAACGAGCGGCGCGACAATCCGTCACAATACGGCGCACTTGATCCCAACAGCGTTAACATCGATGTCCCTTGAAAACTGGTCGCGGTACAAACCTGCACAACACATGCAACGTGCCTAATGCATGCAGCATCGTTGATGCTTTCATTCTACGTCATCGGCAGGTTGGGGCATAGTCTACATAAAATGAATTCAGGCCGAATCAGGGCGATTTTAGGGTCGCAAAAGTCATCCTTTTTAAGAAATGACCGCAAGAAAGTGGGTTGGGGATTTCCGGTCCTTGCCGATGTCGCCGCGCTGCAGCAATGGCCGCTCTGAAATTGCGTTAGTGCTTCGCTGAGGACCACTTGGCGCGGTTCTATCAAAGCTAACGACTGTTCGGCGATTCGCTCCCCTAGAAACCCTGAGCGATCGATCGAGCCCCCGAGAATCGTGAACTATACTTGCAGCGATGATGCATAGCACCAGATCCAGCCGCGGGGAAACAGGTTGGTAAGAGGCGGCATCACGCTAACGAGTGTGCCTTGCGGGCTGATTGATTCTCCTCGATTTCAGATGTTGGATTTCCTCATGGCGGATATTGCATGGTCGTCGATTCTCGACGAGTCATTGGGAAGTTTCACGCTGGCTGAATTGCCGCCGACATTGGAACTCCCCGCACTGCCGCACGCGGTGACACAATTCACCGAAAAAGCGGGCCAAGAAGAAGTCGATCTGATGGAGTTGGCGAAGATCGTCGAGACCGACACCGGCTTGACGGTCGAGTTGCTCCGACATGTGAATTCAACCTATGTCGGTCTGCGCAATAAAGCCAAAAATGTGCACCAAGCAATGTCGATGCTGGGCTTACGGCAGACGAAAAACTTTGTGATCACCACCGGCATGCGGGGAGCGGTGCAGTCACGGCAATCGAAGCTGATCAACCAATCGTCGTTCTGGAATGCGAACCTGCAAAAAGCCTTGTTCGCGCGGGAAATTGCCAAACTGCTCAAGACCGATGAAGACGTCGCGTTTTCCGGTGCGCTGCTACAAGATTTCTTGTTACCGGTGCTTTCCAATGATCTGATGCCCGAATACATGAAATTCATTCAAACCCGCGAGCAACAAACACAAGGCTTGCCGGAATTTGAGCAAGCCGTTTTCGGTTGGGACCACGCCCTAGCCGGTGCTTGTTTGGCGCGGCGCTGGAAGCTGCCCGACGAACTCGTCTGCTGCATGTTGACCCATCATTACGGACTGCGGATTCTCAGCCACGAAGTTCTAGGACGCTCACCCGCAGCGGCTGTGGCGCTTTCGGCCATGCTGCCCGATCAACTGCGCCAAAGTCGCCTTGGCTTGGATTTGCTGCAACGTCTGCAGACCAAGTGGAAAGCGTTTGATCTGGTGACCATCGCAGAACGAGTCGACGCGCTACACGAAGAAAATGCCATGGGTGTCAAAAACGACTTTCCCTTAGCCAGGCGTTGCCAAGCTGCGGCGAACAGCGCTGATGCCTATGCGGATGGAACCTTGACGCGGCTTGCGTCGTAACAATCTAGCTGAGCGTCTGGACTAATGGTCCACTGGTCCCTGTCCGTCCGTGCTTTCACGCCATGTCCATCGCACTGCTGGACAAGCCAGCAGTGGCACCCGAAGTTAATATGCTGATTCCAGCTCTTCTTGCAATTCGCACCACCGCTCTTCCGCTTCGGCAAGCTTTTCTTCCAGCTGTTTCACTTCATTGTGCAACCGCAGTGCTTCGTCCGGATTGGTTTCGGTGAGCAGTTGTTTGCTCAGCGAGGTTTTCTCGTCATCGAGTCGGGCAATGGCTTTTTCTGTCTTGGATTGCTCTTTGCGAATTTTGCGTTCATCGCGGCGGGCGGTTTTAGCGGCGACCTTGATCGGTTTTCCAGGCAGCGCCTTGGCCATCGACGCATTGCGTTCTCGTTCCCCGTCGTCGATCTCCTTGTTCACCGCGAACAGATACGCTTCGTAATCCCGCCCATAGTTGTTCACGCGACCATCGCGGACTTCGATAATGCAGGTAGCGACCCGTTTCATGAAGTGCCGGTCATGGCTGGTGAAAATGACTGTCCCTTGATAATCGACCAGCGCCGTAGCCAGCGCTTCGATCGTGTCGACGTCCAAGTGGTTGCCCGGTTCGTCCAATACGAGCACGTTATGTTCGCCGAGCAACAGTCCCGCCATGCAGAGTCGCGCTCGTTCGCCCCCGGAAAGCACCGAAACTGTCTTATTGACGGCGCCGCCGCGAAACAGCATCGAGCCGGCGACTTTCAAAATCGCTTGCAGGGGTGTGCCGGGCAGCGCATGGTACTCCAAATATTGCTGGACGGTCTGATCCGGCGGCAGACTGGTATAGACGTGTTGCGCGTAGACGCCCACGTCACAATGATATCCCCAGCGGACATTCCCCGCATGCGGTTTGAGTGAGTCGACCAGTGTCCGCAGAAACGTCGTTTTGCCTTGGCCGTTGTCACCGACAATCGCCGCCCGTTCACCGTATTCGATCTCGATGTTGATTCCCGTCGCCACGGTGTGATCGGGGTATCCGATGGCAAGGTTTTCGCAACGAATCGCTGCTCCCTTGCGCGGCTCGACGATCGGCGTGCGAATAAACGCGTTCGGCTCTTCGCTTTCGATCTCCGTAACCTGCAAGCGTTCGAGTTGTTTGGCCTTGGACCGCGCTTGCGATGCCGTATTGGCGTTGGCGCGATTTTTGTCGATAAAACGTTGCAGTTGTTTTTGTTTGGAGACCACAGCCGCGTTGGTCCGTTCGTCGCGTATCCGGGTCTCTTCGACCATGTCGAGATAGGCGTTGATCGGGCCGGGATACATTGTCAACTTGCCGCGGGTGAGATCCAGAGTATGCGCGCAGGTGGCATTCAAAAATGCCCGGTCGTGCGAGACGATCAAGCACGCCTGTTTGTAATGCCGTAAAAAGTGTTCCAACAAAATCTGCGTACGGAGGTCGAGGAAGTTTGTCGGTTCGTCCAACAGCAGCAAATTCGGTTCGTGCAGCAGCAGCGCGGCGAGTTTGACCCGCGTTTGCCAACCACCGGACAGCTCTTTAACGGGGCCTTCGAGATAGGCGCCCTTCAACTCGAATTCGCCGGCGACTTCGCCGCACTTCCAATCGGGTTGCTCGCTATCGCGCATCAGAAAATCGAGCGCAGACTCGCCCGGTTCGAACGGATCATGTTGACGCAAATAGCCGAGTTTGAGTTGCGGATGGCGAATCACTTCGCCGCTATCCAGCTCCTCTTCTCCCAGCAGAATTCGCAACAACGTCGACTTACCGGCACCATTGCGGCCGACAAACCCGACTTTGACGTCATCAATGATCGTCGCTTCGGCACCGTCCAGGAGCGTCTGTTCACCATAACTCTTGTGAGCGTCTCTAATTTGCAGCAATACAGCCATTCGATCTCAGTTCTCTACCACACATCAAGGGGGGACGCGGCTGATAATAAAGGCTCAGGCGGCGTCGGTAAAGGCGGCCAGCACAGCAGAATTGCATTGATTTTGACGGATTTTGCCCTGATAATTCGGATGGCCAGCATTTGTGGCAAACCACAAAGGGATGCGCCCCCGTCCTTTCACACTTCATTCGACGAAACGAGACTCCTCAATGCCATCATCTGACGGAGAGTTGAAACGCCGTGAATTCCTAAAGTCGGGAATGGTTCTTGGTGGAGCGACGACCGCGATGGCAGGCGGGGTTTTTTCGCCCCAGGCCCGCGCAGCAGACGCGGGGAAACCCGCAGAGCAAGCTACCACTATGCCCGTCAGAGCATTCGGAAAGACCGGATGGAAAATGCCGGTTTTGGGCATGGGCGGCTCGGCGATGATCAAGCAATGGAACAAGGAATACGGCGTCGGCGTGCTGCCGTTGGAAGAACGGGTCGCCATGGTGCGGTATGCCTACGACCGCGGAGTACGGTATTTCGACACAGCCCGTGTCTATGCCGAAAGCGAATCGATCATGGGACAGGGGCTCAAGGGGATTCGCGAGCACGTCTATATCGCCACCAAGATCGCTGACCCGCGACCGACGCATACCCGCGCCAGTCTAGAAAAATCGCTCAAGGAATTGCAGACCGACTATGTTGATTGCGCCCAAATCCACAGCCCGGCGATTGAAAAAGCGGGATTCGAGGGGGCGATGAAAATCCACGAACAGTTGCTCAAACTCAAAGACGAAGGACTCGTACGATTCATCGGGCTGACGACGCACGTCGCCTTCGAGGATGTGGCTAAAATGGTCGCCACCGGCGGATTCGACCAAGTTCTGCTAGCTTACGCCTATTTCAATCGCGGGCTGGATACGATGTTGTCCCACCGCAATATCCAACATCGCGCCGTTTGTCTGGCCAAGGCACACGAATTGGGAATGGCCATCGTCTCCATGAAAGTGATGGGGGCGGGCGTATTCAGTCACAATTCTGGAAACCTTGTTCCCGGCTTCGCCGCCGAACAACTCCCCAAGTTGCCCGGTGCGGCCATTCGTTGGGTGCTCGACGACGAGCGGATTTCGATGCTCAACATCGGCATCTCTCTTCCCCAAGACATCGACGACAACATTGCCGTCCTGTCGGAAGACCTGAAACTCACCAACGACGACCGCCGACTATTGGCCGAATTCTCCGGAAAAGCGTACGAAGCCAAACCGTTTCGCGAGATGAAAGCAGTTTGAGGGATCTCGGGAGCGGCCAGGTTGGGCTCTACACCACGCGTGTCTCAAGTCGGCTGGCTACCAAATTGCCGGGGATTTGTTAAAACAGGCTTTTGCTCGGCGCGGTTGTCTGCGCGCGGAGGCGGGCGGCAGAGGGTATGAATTCACCGATGTGCAACTGGCGGAGACCTTTCACGCGTGGCAAGGAAGAAGAAAACTGATCCCAGCAAGGCCGTCGAAGAGACGACGCAGCGGGTCGGTCGGCAAATATTCGCACAATTGGAGCGGCGGACGCCCTCGATTTTTGAGCGACGGTGGTGGGACGACCGTATCCTCTCGTGGGCCATGTCCGACGAGTCGGTGAAGGTACAGATGTTCCGCTTCATCGACGTGCTGCCGATGCTGCACACGCGGGAATCGATCACGCGGCATCTGCAGGAGTATTTCGACGAGGTTCGTACACATTTCCCCAAAACCGTCCGATTGGCGCTCGATGTCAGCCAACCCGATTCGTTACTGGGACGGGCATTGGCCTTTGGGGCCCGGAGCAATGCGCGGCGGATGGCCGAACGATTTATCGCCGGGACGACGGTCGATGAAGTGCTGACCTCCGTCAGCCAACTCCGCCGCCGCGGTTTCGCCTTTTCGCTCGATTTGCTGGGCGAAGCGGTCATCAGCGAGAACGAAGCAGAACTGTATCAGCAGGCCTATTTGGACCTGATTGCCGGTCTAGCGCCGACGGTGAATGAGTGGCAAGAGAATACAAAGATCGACGTCGATCCGCTGGGGCCGGTGCCGCGGATCAATGTTTCCCTGAAATTGTCCGCTCTGTACAGCCAATTCAAACCGATCGATCCAGTTGGGACCAGCGCGGGGGTCAAGGAGCGGTTACGGCCGATTTTGCGACTGGCCCGTGAAAATCACGGCTATGTGCATGTCGATATGGAGCACTATGCCTACAAAGATCTCACGATCGAGATCTTTAAACAGGTACTGATGGAACCGGAATTCCGCGACTATTCCGATGTCGGAATCGTGATTCAGGCCTATTTACCTGATGCCGAACGGGACCTGGCCGATTTGATTAAGTGGTCCAAAAAGCGGGGCACGCCGGTTTGGGTGCGACTGGTTAAGGGGGCGTATTGGGATTTCGAAACGGTGCATGCCCAAGCCGCCAATTGGCCGATTCCGGTCTATCAACAAAAATGGCAATCGGACGCCGGTTTTGAGCGCTGCACGCGAATTTTGATGGAGAATCACGAATTTCTCCGCCCAGCATTTGGCAGCCACAACCTGCGGAGCTTGGCACATGCGATCGGCTGGGCCGAAGCATTGGGCATCCCGAAAAACGCGTTTGAAATTCAGATGCTGTACGGCATGGGCGGCGAGCCGGCGCAGCTGTTTGCCGAGCAAGGATATCGCGTACGGGCCTATACGCCCTTCGGCGAGATGATTCCCGGCATGGCCTATTTGGTGCGGCGATTATTAGAAAACACCTCGAACGATTCGTTCCTGCGGGCGAGTTTTGCGGAAGACGTTTCGGTGGAGAATTTACTGATGAAACCTGATGATGTGGGCGCCGCGGCGCCACCGCTGGAAGAGACCCCGATGCCGGAATTCGTGAACGAACCACTGACCGATTTCAGCCGTGCGGAAAACCGTGACGCGATGAAACAGGCACTCGATGAAGTGGAATCGCAATTGGGTGAGGATTATCCGCTAGTGATTGGCGGACGGCGGATTGATACGCGGGAAATGATCATCTCTCGCAATCCCGCCGACAGTGCACAGGTGGTGGGAAAAGTCGCCTCAGCAACCGACGACGATGTGCTAAACGCCATCGATGCAGCCCGCGATGCTTTTCGCCTGTGGGCGGCGACCGAAGCGAACTATCGGGCGGAATATGTGGAATTGATCGCCGACAAAATGCGCGAGCGGCGTTTTGAACTGTCCGCTTGGATGGTGTTCGAATGCGGCAAACCATGGGCCGAGGCAGATGCCGATGTCGCCGAAGCGATCGACTTTTGCAATTACTACGCCGGCCACATGCGGACCCTGGCCCAGCCACAACAATGTGACGTGCCGGGTGAAGAGAACACCTTATTTCTACAAGCCGCGGGGCGTGGTGGCCGTCATCGCACCGTGGAATTTTCCGTTGGCCATTTTGACCGGCATGACCGCTGCGGCCATCGTCGCCGGGAATACCGTGATCATGAAACCGGCCGAACAATCTTCGGTGATCGCCTCGAAGTTGATGGAGATCATTGAGGATGTGGGGATTGACCGCGGCGTGGTCAATTACCTGCCCGGTGTCGGTGAGGATATTGGTGCGGACTTGGTGGGGAGCCCGGATATTGCCTTGATCGCCTTCACCGGTTCGCAAGAGGTCGGTTTGGCAATCAACGAACAGGCCTCGGTCGCCGATGACCGGCAACTGAGCGTCAAGCGGGTGATTGCGGAAATGGGTGGCAAAAACGCCATTATCGTCGACGAAGATGCTGACTTAGACGAAGCAGTCGTGGGCGTGATGCATAGTGCCTTTGGATACTCGGGCCAAAAGTGCTCCGCCTGTTCGCGAGTGATTGTGCACGAAGCGGCCTACGATGATTTTCTGCAACGGTTGGTTGGCGCGACGGAGAGTTTGAAAATCGGCAAACCGACAGATCCGGCGACAGCCGTCGGACCAGTGATCGATGAAGAAGCACAGCAGCGGATCCTTGAGACGATCGCCGAAGCCAAGGAAGAGGAGATCGAAGTCGCGCTCGAATGCGATCTGGGCGACTTGGACGAGTCAGGCTATTACGTTCCGCCCACGATTTTCTGCGACGTCGATCCTGATTCGACGTTGGCCCAGGAAGAAATCTTCGGCCCGGTGTTAGCGGTCATTCGCGCAGCCGATATTGACGAAGCACTCGAGATTGCCAACGGCACGCGATACGCCCTCACCGGCGGCGTCTTTTCCCGCAGCCCGGAAACGCTCAAACGCGTCCGGCAGCGGTTCGATGTGGGCAACTTGTATTTAAACCGCGGCATCACGGGAGCCATGGTCAACCGCCAACCCTTCGGCGGCTTCCGCATGTCGGGCATCGGCTCAAAAACGGGCGGCCCGGATTACCTGCAACAGTTTTTGCTGCCGGTGAACGTGACGGAAAACACGATGCGACGCGGGTTTGCGCCGGAGCCGGATGCGGAGAAGTAGGTGGTGAGTGGCCAGTGGCCGATGGCCGGTTGTCAGAAGGGCCAGATGCCTTCTGTTTGCCAGCGGGTGATATCTTCGGGTCTGATGCTATCGAACGCTTCACCTGCTAATTCTCCATCATCATACCTAAATCGGTATTCTCGGTATCGAGGCGTCGCAAGCCCTTCGACTTCTAGCAGGATGAAACGGGTGAGATGGGAATCACTTTTCAGGAATCGGATGTCTCGGAACTTAGCGGCAGGCGAGTCGCCGACTGAAAAAGAACTTGCGAGCATGCTGTCTCCGACGATGTGAACCTTCCCCGACGTTGTATCAGAGATTAGGCCCACAACGTGCAAAGGGTCGAAGGCAACGGTGGGGTCGTCCTGTGCATACTGTTCCAGAATGTCGCCAGCTGAAGCGGGACTCAGGTCGATGATCTCTTGGATCAAGCGTGCCTTATCTTCCGCCGAAGGCGCTCGCTGCAGTTGCGTCACCATATGCCGTTGGCGATAACTTGGATGCATCGCTACGACTGCCACTAATGCGATCGCAATCGCTGCGGCAATATAGATCCCCCATTGTTTCATGAGCGCATGCCTTCAATTCAAAACGGCCAGATGCCTTCGTCTTTCCAGCGGGTGATATCGTCGGGACGCACGTCGTCGAATATCCGAGCCCCCATGTCTCCACCCTGATACTTAAAGCGGAATGTGGAATATCTTGGTGTTGCAAGCCCTTTTCGTTCTTGAAGTACAAAATGGGCAACCTGCTCGGTGCTTCGCAGCAATTGAACTTCTTGAAATTTGTGGACCGGATCTCCGATACGAAAACTTCCGGCGACACCATCTCCCACTTCGTAGACATCCCCCGATGTCGTATCAGAAATTAGGCCAACAACGTGCAAAGTGTCGATGGCAACGGTGGGGTCGTGTTGTGCAAACTGTACCAGGATGTCGCCAGCTGAAGCGGGCCCCAGGTCGATGATTTCTTGGATCAAGCGTGCCTTTTCTTCCGCCGAGGGCGCGCGCTGCAGTTGCGACATCAAACGGTGTTGGCGATAACGCGGATGCATCGCTACGACTGCCACTAACACGATCGCAATCGCTGCGGCGATATAGATCCCCCATTGTTTCATGAGCGCTGACCTTCCGTAGCATGAAAAACGGCCCGCGAATCTCACTAAAAATCGCGGGCCGTTTTTTTGATTGCTGTCGGGAATTAGTGTTGGAACAAGAATTCCTTCGAGTTCAGCAGGGCCCAGCCGACGTCTTCCAACGTCATGCGGCGTTCTTTGTCCTTGGTTTCACCGACATGTTTTATGGCGGCGGCCAATTCTTCTTCGACGGGTTGGCGGCTGAGGGCAGCCAGGTACAACTCGGTGATGATCGTGGCATTGTCCTTGCCGGCGGCGATGGCTGCGGCGATACGGCCGTTGTCGTCACGCAACTTGTTGTGCACGACCGGTCCGTTGATCATTTGCAGGGCTTGCGACAGGTTCGACTCGTTGCTGCGTTCGCAGGCACAGGCCATTTCGCGTTGCGGCTGGCCGAAGATCTTCAGGAAGTAGTGATCGGTCGGCGGATCGGGCAATTCGACGGCACGGAAGCCGACCGGCAACCCTTTGAAGTTTTCCGGAACCGACGTCACTTGGCAAATCGCGTCGAGCAACTGCTCGGCGCTGAGCATGCGGGTGCCGGCGTGCGAGTTGTAGATCTCGTCAGTGTCGTTGAAATCGTTTTTCCGCGAACTGAGCTGATACGTCCGGCTGTTCATGATCGTGCGAATCGCCCATTTGCGGCTGTAGTTGTTGGCAATGAAATCTTCGGCCAACTTGTCGAGCAGCGGGGCGTTCGAGGGGGGATTGGAATCGCGGAAGTCGTCGACCGGTTCGACGATGCCTCGTCCCATCAGGTGTCCCCAAATGCGATTCACGGCCACCTTGGCGAAGAAGGGATTGTCCGCAGCGGTCAGCCATTCGGCGAAGACTTCGCGGCGATCCTGCCCCTCGGGAACATCGACGTCCCCCTTGAGCAACAAGTGCGGCTTCATGGTTTGTCCGGTCCGGGGTTGTTTGACCTCGCCGGAGTTGCTGACAAAGATGATTTCGTCGTCCTTCTCGAAACCGGTCTTGCGACCGACGCGGGCGAAGACGGCGCCGATGCCGTAGTAATTGTCCTGCGTCCATTTCTCGAAGGGATGGTTGTGGCATTTGGCACATTGAATGCGAATACCCAGGAAAAGTTGCGCCGTGGTTTCCGTGGCGTCCAACGGATCGCGGCTGGCCCGCCAATAGTTGGCCGGCGGGTTCTCAAACACGCTGCCCTGTGCGGTGAGCAGTTCCCGCGTGAATTGGTCAATCGGTTTGTCGGTACGAACAGCATCGTAAATCCAACGGCGGAATTTGTGCACGCCTTTGGCATTGAGCTTTTTACTGTTGGACCGCAGGATGTCGCCCCATTTGAGCGTCCAGTACGACGCGAAATCGTCGGTGTCCAGCAGATGGTCGATCAGCAGTGCGCGTTTGTTTTCCTCCGAACGGCTGAGGAAGGCTTGTGATTCCTCAATCGTGGGGAGCCGTCCCGTCGTATCCAAATAGGCGCGGCGGAGGAATTCCTCATCCGAGCAAAGTTCCGAAGGCAGGATTTGTAGTTGGTTCAGTTTGGCGAAGACCAGCGAATCGACGAAGTTGTTTTCCGGAGGATTATTCCAGGCAAACCCTTCGACGTCATCCAGGAAGGTGATGTAAGAGGTCTCCATCTTGTCCAGATAGCGGACCAATACGGCGGACTCGCCGCGTGTGTGTTTCGAAACCAGACCTGCGTCACCCACCGTGGCAACGGATTCGTTGGACGAACTGTAGACGGCAATCGCTGTGACGTCGCGGACAGTGCCGTCGCTGAAGTGGGCATCGACGCGGAGTTGTTGGCGGTCGCTGCCAGGTTGAAAGACACGTTTGCTCGGAAAGACTTCGACTTTGACGACTTCCGGTACGGTTTCGGAATCGAGCCGCAATCCCTCGCCAATCCAGTCCCGGAGGATTTTGTAAGCGGGTTCAGATTTGCGCAGTCGCCGTCCGCCGCCATGAGCGACTTGCATCAGCGGCTTGGTGAGAATCAGGCTTTCTTCCGGCGCCATCGCATTGGTACGACGGCCGAAGAATTCGGTGCGGAGCGTGACGATATCGAGGGCGGGATCATAACCGCGCAGTGACAACCGAAAACCAGCTTTCCCCGAGGGGGAGCCATGGCAAGCACCCATGTTGCAACCCGCTTTGGAGAGGGCGGCGATGGTGCCGTTTTTGAAGCTGACTGGCGAGGGCGTTTCCATTCCCGCGACTGTGACGGCGATCTTGGCGGTTTGCCCACCGGCGGTTGCGGTGATCTCAGCCGTTCCGTTAGCGACCGGCAAGGCGACACCGTCGACGACTTTGACGATGGCTTCGTCGGACGACGTGAACTCGGCGGCTCCCGTCAAATCCCGGACATTGTTTTCAGAAAGGATGCCGGATACCTGCAATTGTTGCGTCGCCCGGGCACCGTTGAGTTGGACCTGTGCCGGTTCCATGACGAGCTGGGACGGATTGCCGATCTCTTGTCCGCCCCAAGCAACATGGCATTGGGCCAAAAGCAGGGCCATACCACAGCAGGTGATCAGGGACGGAAACCGGAGTTTCTGTTCGGGCAGCCGCATGACTCGTATCTCCATGTGATTTGAACCTAAATTCGCGTGCGGGGATTCCGTACCGGGCGTCTTCACAATTTTGCGATTCGTCGTTGCTGTCTTACTGCACTGTCAATTCAAAAGCCGGGGAAGTGCCCGGAATTTTGGTCTCGCCAACCTTGCCTTCACCGTTGCTTGTCGTGTTTTTCACAACTCCAACTGCAGCATCTGCGGCGGCGGTCAGTTCGACTTCCACCTCGTTTTTACCAGCCTCGATGGTGGCCGGAGCTGCGGTGACCCCTTTGGGTAGATTAACAAATGTTAATATGATGGGGCCAGTGTAAGCCGGGTTTCGCACGGCGGTGACCTTCATTTTGGCTTTGGCGCCGCGCGCAATCGTTATATTTTCCGCATTGAGCGTATAGGGGGCCTGCAATCTGATGCGGATTCCCGGTGCGGCTTGCGAACTACTGGCTTTCTCTTTTTTGCCGGTCCCGTTGAGCACGATGGTGAATTCGCCCAGCGGAGCTTTGGTTTTGGCTGAGATAACGATGGCGACTTCGTCTTTGCCCTTCTCGATCGGCTTGGCTGCGACGGCAACTTCCGGGGGAAGTCCATCTTTGGCCGGTTCGACTGCCAGGGCGATCGCTTCGCCGAAGTCTTTTGTACGATTCGCCTTAACCGTCACCGTTGCACTGAGATCCGGGCCAAGAACGACCGTTGCCGGATCACTTGTCAGCGTAAAGAAGTTCGGCGCGGGTGCTGCCGCTAGGGCGACTTTCTCCGAGAGGTTCAGCGGAGGCCAAGGCATGGCACTGAACAGGCCTTGTTGGGCGGTGGTGGCGGTGGTAACGGCTCGGTAATCAGCGTCGCCGATCTTGGCCGTGCCGATGAGGCGAATCTCGGAGATTGCTCCAGCGGCGGTTGCTCCGTTTTGAATCGTGACAACCGCATTGGGTCGGCCGGGGCCGATGACGGTTGGCGTTACGGTCACTCCCTCGGGCAGGTTTTCGCCCGAAATTTCAATCGGGCCGTTGTAGTCGCGGCGCGTGGCGGTCACGGTGACAAAAGCGGTTCCCCCGGCCGGGACATTGATGGTCTCATCGGAGGTCGACAAATCGAATCCGGCCTGATACGGGGCCGTGGTGATGCGGTAGGCGAATTCCGGTCCGCCGCGGCGATGCAGGTCTTGGACTTCCAAGACATAATCTCCATCAGCGGGAAAAGTGTGATTGATCAATGCGTCGTTTTTGCCGGAATCCTCGGCGATCGCTAATTGTTTGCCGGTCGCGTCCAACAGACGGACGTGCAAGTCGGTTGGAGCTCCCTGGCGGCGGGTGATGCCGGTAAAGAGAAATCGCTGCCCTTTGGCTGCCTTAAAGATAAAGCGATCAATATCGCCGGGAGTTTCGAAACGCCCGTTGATGTTGGCTCCCAATTCGACGCGGGTGGCTTGCGGTAGGTCGTTGTTCGGTTCTTGTTCGACCGCTTCATCCTGGGGACTGACAGCCAACACGGCGAAGCCGCTGCTTTGACCGTCCGCAGATTTCGCAGCCACCGGCATCCATTTGATGGACGGGTCGGAGGGGACGTTGACGCTGATCGGTTGTGCGTCGCGGAGATGGCTGCCGGCAAATCCGATCGTGGCGGTCGTACCCGCTTTGGCTCCCATGGGATAGGGTGCGCTGACGCAAGGAAAATCGCCGATGCGCAAACGATAGCGATGTCCTGCTCCACCGGTGTAACTGATGTCGCGTAGCTCGACGAAATATTCACCAGCGTCTTTAAAGGTGTGGCACAGACGGGCGTCTCCCATCGTACCGGCTGCGTCGTCGCTATAGGCCAACTCGCGTCCGGTAGCATCCAATATTCGAATCAACGGATCGAGCGACGATCCGATGCGGCGGGCCAGGACTTCAAACGAAACGGTTTGTCCCTGCTCGACTGAGAACTTGCAGTAGTGCCGCGAGAGGGCGTCGACTGTGCCATCGACCGCAATGGGTAAGGTTAACGGTTGTGCGGCACCGGTGGAGTTGTTTGGTTTTTTCTCAGCCACCGACGCCAGGTCGTCGACCAGAAACAAGACCGGTTTGGAAACACCCGTGGGAGTCACGGCACGAATTGCATGAATTCCGGCTGGGGTTCCTTCAGGGACGGTAACGCGATAGGTCACTTGAGCGGCGTTGGTGCCGTTGTCCTTCACATCGGGAGACAAGGCGGCTTCGGCTGCAAAGCTGGTCCAGAGTTGCGTGGGACCGGCCAGGTTGCCTCCCTTGAGCACGACGTCGACGGCAGCGCCCGGCATGGCTGCCTGGGGGGAGGTTGAGGTAATGGACGGTTGTTGAGCGGAGACGATTGCGGGCAGGGCGATCACGGCACAGAGCACGAACCCGGTCATCGAGAAAAAACGGGCGGAAACCGTCATCGGCACATACTCCGGAATGAAAACGCGGGCGTGATGGTGTTCGCTTTAGAAATCGTCGAAAACGATTCCTCGATCACGAACTTGGGGAGTCAGCATCCGTCGCCAACACATCTGTGGGAAATCGCAACAAGAGGCTATTGAGTGTCTAGGAACAGCCGACAAAGTCGCAACACATCATCCTATCATCATAAGTTGACGCAACCCCGTTCGTCAAAGGAAAAACGGACTTTCAGGTCAATCTTACCCATGAATCTCAGCAACAGATATCTGAGGGTGTGAGCAAAACGGCGCGTGAAAACGCTCTCTCAGGACAAGTTTTTGGAGAAGTGCATGATAAAAACTGCCGGAACGATAGCAAACGAGCAGGCCGACCAACGACATCGATTGATGAACCGCTCGAAATTCACGGAATCGAATCCCGTTTGGATTTCAACCAATTGCAACGGGGGGTTCCTTGCGTGCGAAGCAAATCCAGCAATAATAGCCAGCATTGATTCACAATGATTCGATTCTCCCGTCGACAGCGTGATGCGGCGGAAATCACCAGACAACCTATGATCCAGGAGCAGTGACCGGTTATGGCGGACGTGGCAAAACTGGCAAGTGATGCATTGACTGCGGGCGGCGGAATTTTTCGATTGGCACCGAACTGGGTTCCCCGGTCGTTTCTGCAGCCGGGACGCCGCTTGAAACTGCACCCTGCCGATTATTATGCGCTGGGCATGAATCGCGGCGGCATCGACGAACGCTGGTTCGGCTCCACCACCCCCGCTGCGAACGAAGGGGCTCCCCCCGATGAAGGTTTGAGCTACATCGAATTCGAAGGCTCACGCTTCACGTTGCGTGATGCGGTCGCCGAACTGGGTGCGACGATCGTGGGTGATTCGATCTGGGACAAGTATTCCCGCTGGCCCGTCTACTCGAAATTTTTCGACAACATGGGGCCGATTCCGCACCACATGCACCAAAACGAGGAGCAAGCAGCGCTCGTCGGACAGGAAGGTAAACCGGAGTCGTATTACTTCCCGCCGCAAATGAACGCCATCGGTGATAATTTCCCGTACACGTTCATGGGCCTGGAGCCGGGGACAACCAAGCAGGACGTGATCGATTGTCTGTCCCGTTGGAATGACGGCGACAATGGCATTTTGGATCTTTCCAAAGCGTACCGTCTCAAACCGGGCACCGGCTGGTTGATTCCGCCGTGTGTGTTGCATGCACCAGGAAGTCTGGTGACGTATGAGCCGCAATGGGGCAGCGACGTGTTCGGCATGTATCAGTCGCTGGTCGAAGGCCGCGAAGTGCCTTGGTCGCTGTTGACGAAGGACTTCCCCGAAGAGAAGCACAACGACCTGGAATACTTGGTCGAAGCGCTGGACTGGGAACAGAACGTCGACACGCACTTTAAGGACAACCATTACCTGGAACCGATTCCGGTTGCCGACACCGCCGCCGACGGATACGTCGACCGCTGGATTGTCTATGGCAACGTCGAATGGCAAGCAGTTCTTCACCGCCAAAGAATTGACGGTCGATCCCGGCGCGAAATTGACGCTCAAGGATACCGGCGCTTATGGCTGGATCACCGTTCAAGGAGAAGGCCACATTGGCAAACTGCGGCTGCAAACTCCGGCAATGATCCGGTTTGGGCAAATGACCGAAGACGAAGTCTTCGTCACCGCCTCAGCCGCCGCTGAGGGTGTCGTGGTAGAAAACACCGGCAGCGAGCCGTTGGTCTCACTACGCTACTTCGGCCCCGATGCCAACCCGAACGCTCCGGCCGTTGGGGATCATAAGAAACGCTAATTCGTACGCCCGATTCAACGGATCGGAATTCACACCGAAAAATTCACTTTGTGCAACAGGAACACCACATATGAAACGCACGTCAATCGGATCATGGGCCTACACGATCGGACCCTATGCCGACAATCCTGTCGACTTTGAGACCGTTTGCACCAAACTCAAGGAACTCGGATTCGACGGCGTCGAATTGGGTGGATTTCCCCCGCATCCCAATCCGGATGACTTGCCGGAAAAATCACAGCGTGATGAACTCGTTGGCAAGATGAAAGAATGGGGACTCGACTTCAGCGGGTTAGCTGCCAACCTGTGGGGCGAGCAACTGATCAATACGGCGGACCAGTCGAAATACATCGCCGAATTCACCAAGAACGCCCAATTCTGCGAGGACCTGGGCATCAAAGGGATTCGCGTCGATTGCGTGCAACCACCGACCATTCTGGATGAAGTCGACTACGATACGGCATTTCAACGTGTCACCGAAACCTGGAAGAAGTGCTGCCCGATCGCTGCCGACCACGGTCTGTACATCACCTGGGAATTCGAGCCGGGTTTTGCCTTCAACAAACCGTCGGATGCGGTGAAGATTCTCGACGCGGTTGCCGAACGAGAATTTCGGTCTGCAATATGATACCTGTCACGGTCAAATGGTAGCGGTCAACGGGTCGCGGCATTACGGTGAAAAAGAGATTTTGCCGGGCGGACAGTTGGAGTTCATCAGCATGGTCTCAGGCCGGATCAATCATATTCACCTGATCGATTCGGACAACAAATGCCATAAAGACGACAACGGCGAAGACGAAACCGAGCAGCCACCCGCCGTTTGGCGACGGCGTGCTGGATTTCGACGAAATCGTGCCCGCGTTGGCCAAAGAAAAACTGCCGCACGACTGGTGGACGATCGACCTGTGCTTCTGGCCAAACGCCTGGGATGCCACCGCCAAATGCAAAAAGGCCCTCGATGGACTGGTCGAAAAATACGGTTACGGCTCAAGCCGTCACAGCGAGAATCCCCGTAAACGGGGATCGGCACTCATGCCAAACCATCGTATACCCCGCCGTAAACGGCGGGGCTAATACCGCTGGCGCGGACAAGCCCGGTGAACCGGGCTGTTCAACGGATGAACATTTGAAATCACTCGTCGAAACATTGCCTGATTATTTAACAACAACACACAATCACCACCACACAACGAGAGCACAGCTATGACCAAACCGTTGAATATTGGCCTGATCGGCTATGGATTTATGGGACGGACGCATTCCAATGCGTATCGGCAGGTCAGCAAGTTTTTTGATCTGGAATATCAACCGGTCCTCAAAGCGTGTTGCGCACGCAATGAAGAAAAGATCAAAGAGTTCGCCGAAAACTGGGGTTGGGAATCCTACGAGACCGATTGGCGGAAGCTGATTGCTCGCGACGACATCGACGCGATCGACATCGGCTCGCCAAACAACACGCATTATGAAATGGCACTCGCCGCCGCTGAAGCGGGGAAAATGATTCTCTGCGAAAAACCGCTGGCCATGGACGTTGCGCAGGCCGAAGCAATGACCGCTGCCGTGGAAAAAGCGGGCGTGGCCAACATGGTTTGGTACAACTACCGCCGCGTCCCGGCCATTACACTCGCTCACCAACTGGTCAAAGAAGGCCGCATTGGTCGGCCGTTTCATTATCGCGCGACCTATTTGCAGGACTGGACGATTGCCGAAGACGTGCCGCAGGGAGGGGCGACGTTGTGGCGGTTGGATGCGGCTGTTGCCGGGAGCGGCGTGACGGGGGACCTGTTGGCCCACTCGATCGACACGGCGATTTGGCTCAACGGTCCGATTACCTCAGTCAGTGCTGCCACGGAGACGTTCGTCAAAGAACGGATGCATCAGGACACGGGTGAGATGCAACCGGTTAGCATCGACGATGCCTGCATGTTTCTGGCGCGGTTTGAAAACGGCTCGATGGGGACCTTCGAGAGTTCGCGTTATGCACGCGGCCGCAAGAATTACAACACGTTTGAAATGAACGGCGAAGATGGCTCGGTCTTCTTCGATCTCGAAGACCCGCAGATTCTGCAATTCTTCGAATACGCCAATCCCACCACCGGCAAGAAAGTCGAAGACCACTTGACCGGTTGGCGGCGGATTCACGTGACGAACTTTGAGCATCCCTACATGGACCGCTGGTGGGTGCCGGGTTGCACGATCGGCTACGAACACACCTTCACCAATGCTCTGTCCGATTTCCTCAAAGGCCTGGAAACCGGCGAACCAGCCCAACCCACCTTCAGCGATGCCTTGCAAACACAAAAAGTCTGCGACGCCGTGCTGGAAAGCGCCCGGGAACGGATTTGGATTGATATCAACTAGCGTGGGTATTCACCACGGAGGCGGAAAAAGGCTGTAGGCTTTAGTCCGTAGACCTTAGGAAAAAAACAGAGGCAATTCTGCCTACAGTCTAAAGCCTAAGGTCTACAGTCTTTTTAACTCCGTGCCCTTCGTGGTGATTTTCAACGCTCAGTCCAATCGCTTAATCGCGATGTTGCGGAATTCGACGGGGTCGTTGTGGCCGGTCAAACCGAAGTAGCCCGTGGTGCGGTCTTTGCCGGGATGTTCGGTGTCGTCTTTGAACTCTGTGACTTGGCTGACGTCGCCATCGACGATCACCGTGCCATTGAGTTCGACTTTGATCTTCGAACCTTTGACGGTCACTTCTTCATAGTTCCATTCGCCAACCGGTCGCAAGTAGCCGCGATGGGCGGGGATCATGCCGTAGACGGAACCGTTGTATTGCCGCGGGTCGAGTTTGGCGTATTTCTCAGCGGTATCATCCAGGATTTGAATTTCGGTCATCCCGACCGTCGAAGCTTGCCCTTTGCCTGGGTAGCGAATCGCCAAGCCATTGTTGCCGCCGGGAGGGAGTTTGAATTCGATGCGGGCGACGAAATCGCCGTATTCGTCTTCGGTAAAGAGCACATTCCCTGCCCCTTCCTTGCAGCGTAGCGTGCCGTCGACAACTTCATAGCTATCCAAAGCGCCGGTCCAACCGGTTAGGTCCTTGCCGTTAAACAGCGACGTAAAACCTTGGGCTTTGTCGTCGCCACGGAGGATTTCGTTGGCCTCTTCGCCGGGGATTTCCCGCAGGGCAATATTCCGCCAACGGATTTCGCCGCCATGCGTTTGCAGGTGAATCGGTCCGCGTGGGGGGAGCGGTTTTTTGCGGTCTTTGTCCCAATAGTTTTCCATGATGGCATTTTCGACGACGAGTTTGTCGTTGAGATACACCCAGGTGCGACTGCCGATTTGCCGGATACGGAACTGATTCCATTCGCCAAACGGCCGGTCGGCCAACTCGAGCGGAAGTTGGCCCGGTGTATTGGCGCTGTTGTTGAACAGCCCACCGGAACCTTTGTCGGCATTTCGATCCCACTTGCCCCCCTCTTCGGTGTAGTCCCAAATCTGCACCTGCGGAGCGCCGCGTAGATAAATGCCGCTGTCTGCCTTCGCTACGGTCTTGTAGTCGATCAACAAATCGATATCGCCATATTCCTCATTGGTGGTCGCGTACGGCCCGTGTCCATCATTGACCAATTCACCGTTGTCCACGCTCCAATGAGCGAGGTATTCCGGTTGTTGTGCCTCGATGGCTGCTTTTTTTTCCTCGGCGGGCGCCTTCGCCGTTTGGTGCGGATTGTCACCATGCCAACCGGTCAGATCTTTACCGTTGAATATTGCCCGGAACCCTTTGGGGGTAACCGGTTCGGCAGCCAATGCGCCACCGCAAATGATTGCCGTAACGGCCAACACCGATGTCCATCCACTGAAGCGTTTCATCTCAAACAGCCTTTCGAATTCTAGTTGTATTTCGTCCGTGTTTGTTTCGTCGTCATCCGCAGATTGAGGAGGCGGATGTGTGATATTGTTTGCGTTTTTTGCGTGAGCTATTTTCGTTAGGGACGTCTTTCGTCTTACGCGAGAAAGGTGCGTCGCGACGCACCCTACGGTTAGGTGAGGCTCCAGCCTTTGCGGTAGTCGCGATGGATATACCGTTCGGCATCGGGGGCGTTGGTGGCTCGCATGTTCTCCGCGTCCCATTGCAATTTTTTGCCGGTGCGGAAAGCGACGTTGCCGAGATGGTTGGCTTCGGTCAGCCAGCCGGCGTATTCGAAGTTGCAGGTCGTTGGTTCGCCGGTTTTACAGGCGTGGATCCATTCGCCGTAATGGCCCCGCGACTTGGGTATCGATTGTTCCGGCGGAGTAAAACCGGCGAACTGTTCTTCGGGAAGCAAGACATGCTTACCGTAATCGGACAACAGCATCCCTTTGTCTCCTACGAACAAGACACCGCTGCTCCAACGGGGAATTTGTTCCTCATGCCACATCTGCGGCTTGTAGGTGCCTTGATACCACGACAACTGCACGGGGGGCAGATCGCCGCGTGCTCCGTATTCGTAGACCGCTTGCATCGAGGCGGGAGCGATTTCCGGATGCGGTTGGGGACCGCTGGCTTCGATTGTCAGCGGATGGTCGAGGTTCAAAGCCCAAAACGGCAGATCGATCCAATGGCTTCCCAAGTCCGACATCGTGCCGTTGCCAAAGTCCCACCAGCGGTACCATTTGGGGCCGGGAAAATAGGTCGAGTGAAAATCGCGCTTCGGAGCCGGTCCCAGCCACAGATCCCAATTCAACCCCGTCGGCACTTCTTCGGGTGTTTGTGGCCGTTCAGCGATGGCGTATGGGTCGCCCGCTTCTTGTCCCGCTTCGAGGCTATCATGCCGCCCCCAAGCCCGTGAGACCCAGACATGTACTTCACTCACATCGCCAATCGCACCGGTTTGGATCAACTCCACAACGCGGCGATAGTTGTCGCCCGCGTGGATCTGCGTTCCCATTTGCGTCGCCACATTCGCGCGCCCGGCCGCCTCGCGAATTTTGCGGGCTTCCGAGATGTTGTAGGTCAGCGGTTTTTCGCAATAGACATGCTTGCCCAGTTGTAATGCCGGCAGCGTGGCGAATGCGTGCGTGTGCTCGCAGGTGCTGACGACAACGGCATCAAACTTGTTGGGATCCTCGTACATCTTACGAAAATCGGTGAATTTCGCTGCCTGCGGATGTTTCTCGGCGGCGGCGTTCAAATTGTTTTCGTTCACGTCGCACAGAGCGACGATGTTTTCTGATTTGACCCCATTCAGATTAGCACCGCCGCGACCGCCGGAACCGACGATGGCAATATTCAACCGCTCATTCAAATTCCGCGCCCGCAAAATCGCGGGGGCGGCAAAGGTGGCGGCTCCGGTTGCGAGTGTTGTTCCTAAAAAACGCCGCCGGGTGACCGCACCGGTGCGGGATTGTTGATTGTCTTGCATCTGTTTATTCCCTCAAAAGCAAATCGTCGGGATGGATGGGGAGCTTGCCGGCCGTTAGCGGGACACAAACGGTGATCCGCCGCCGACCGATATCACAGCATAACCGACGCTGCTGGTCGAGACTACCTAACGGAGGCTTGAGGCGTGAGGGAACAGGCTTGAGGGTTTGTGGGGGGGGACGTCTGTTGGCCTAGTTTTCGAACAGACTGAAAATGATCACGACAACAACGAGCAGGGAAAATATGAGGACCCCGGTGATTCCAAGACGAATTGCCATTCGGCGATCACCGTAACTGTCGTACTCTACGGCATCAAGATCTTCGAAGTTTGTCTCGATGCTATCGCGACATTTCCGACAGACTCTTAAAGGGCCGTATTCCTGTTTGAGGAAATCAACATCGATGTCCGGCGAATCAATTTCAAACTGTTCCAGCCACTCCAACTCATCCATCTCACTGACGAACGCATCTCCAGCGGAGAGAGTTTCGCGGCAGAACGCACAACGGTATTCCTCACCTTGCCCCATGCTCGACACCTTGCCGTGGCGTTATGGCGTTTTCGGTTTTTTCAACAATTCCAACAACGCACTGGTCATCGCCGTAACGCCGGTGCGCAATGTTTCTTTGGGCTCCGGGTAATACAGCGCCGAATGCAATGAGGGCAGTGGGCGGCCGGTGGTTTTGGCTTCGGCCATCCGCGCTGGGTCGATGCTGCCTAGGCGAAACATCATCACGGGAATTCCCGCGCGGCCGTAACGGCTGAAATCTTCGCCGCCCATCGAGCGGTCCGACTCCAGCACGTTGTCCGCTCCCAATGCCTGTTGAAATACCGGGACGATGCGGTCGACCAGCCGTTCGTTGTTGAAGAGCGACGGCGTTCCCATGTCGTACTTAATCACCGGTTCCGGCGCGCGAAAACTTTTGGCGACAGCATTCGCTTTGCGGATGATGGCTTCTTTCAAGTGTGCGCGGACCGTTTCGCTGTAACTGCGAATCGTCAATTGCAGATGGCAACTGTCGGGGATGATGTTGTGTTTCGTGCCCCCGTGAATCGAACCCACCGTGATCACCGCCGGTTCCAGCGGTGCGATTTCGCGGCTGACGATGGTTTGCAAATCGACGATCAGATAGGCCGCCAGCACGATCGGGTCGATCGTCCCTTGGGGATACGAACCATGTCCGCCACGGCCGCGGACGGTGATGTCGCAGCTATCGACATTGGCCAACGAAAACCCGGCCCGGTAGCCAACCTTGCCGGTCTCTAAAAAACTATCGACATGCAGGGCCATCGCATAGTCCGGTCGGGGAAAGCGTTTAAACAAACCGTCGTCCAGCATTGCCTTGGCGCCCGCCCCCTTTTCTTCAGCCGGTTGCCCGATCATGACAAGTGTTCCTTGCCACTGATCGCGGTGGGCTGCCATATACCGCGCCACACCGATGAAATTCGTAATATGAATATCGTGCCCGCAGGCATGCATGACCCCCACCTGCTCGCCGTTTTCGTTCGTGACCTTGGCTTTTGAGGCATAGGGCAGTTCTGTCGCTTCGGTGACCGGCAATCCGTCTAGGTCGGCCCGTAACATGACCGTGGGGCCTTCGCCATTTTTTAGAATTGCGACCACACCATGACCGCCGACACCTGTTTCGACTTCCGCGCCGAGGGCTTTGAGTTCCTGGGCCAGCTTGGCGGCGGTCTCCTGCTCTTCAAACGAAAGTTCCGGGTGCGCATGAAACTGCTTATAGAGCGTGACCAGTTCGTCGACATGCGCATCAGTCCACGTTTTGACGTCATCAGCAATGACTGTGGATGCGGTCGTTACGGCAAAGGTCAGTAGAACCAGTTTCAAAACCCGGTTGCGCCTGTTCAGGAATCTATAATACAAGTGTTTGCGTGACGCGTCAGAGGGTTTTGAAACTACTTGTAGTAAAAACGCCGTGGTCATTCGTTTGAACACGTCTCGTCTCCCTTCGAATCAGTTTGATGGCCCGAACTCGATCTTCACCCGATATCGCCGCAGTCGGCACAGGTGGGATTGCGTAACAAATTACGGCGGCGGAATGTCATATCTCGCAGGTCGTATGTCACCATCCGCCCCGCGAGCGGCTCGCCCAGGCCGGAAATGACTTTGATCGCCTCCATCGCCCCCAAGCATCCGACGGTTCCTGAGACAGCGCCGAAGACTGGAAATTCTCGTTTCCAGGCCGGCGGCGGCTCCGGATGCAAGCAGCGGAGGCAGGGGGTTTTTCCGGGAATGATGGTGGTGATCTGTCCTTCCAACTCATACATCGCACATTCGACCAGCGGCTTGTTTTGCGCCAAGGCTTGTCGGTTCATGGCGAAACGTTCTTCGAACAGTGGCGCGCAATCGACAATCACATCGGCCTGCGCCACGATCCGCTCGGCATTTTCTTCGGAAATGTTTTCGCCAATGGGTTCGATTTCTAGCCGCGGATTGAGTTCCAATAACCGCTGCGTCGCCGATTCCACCCGCGGTTTGCCCAACCAGTCGTGCGTCATCAACAGTTGCCGATTCAGGTCGCTATGCTTGACGTTGCCGGCATGCGCCAACACCAACTTGCCGATCCCCGCCGCTGCCAGTTCATAGGCCACGACACTGCCCAGTCCCCCGACCCGCGAGACAAGCACCGAGGCCCCCCGCAGTTTCTCCTGCCCCGCTTCGCCGAAACCTGGCGTCCACATTTGCCACTGATACGTGGCGCGTTCTTCATCGGTGAGCGGTTGGGATTTGATCATAATCGATGGGGGTGGCGAATGTTCGTGTTGTGCAGCGTGCCCCCCGGCAAAGCCGGGGGCTGGGGGATGTGTGTCTCGAATGTGTTTTTTCCATCAGCCCCCGGCTCCGCCGGGGGTTATGGTCAGACACCCACCGGTTGTTCGGCGACGGCCGTCAAATTTCCGTTGGCATCAAATTGCATTTCGCTGGGACCGTCGATGATTTCCAAATCGTCGCGGCTTTCGATCTCGGCCAGATAGGCTTCGCTGACCAGCACTTCGCCGACATGCAATGTGTTGGATATATGAATCACCCGCGCATCCGGCGCATCGGCCAACCCGGTTGTTGGCAAGGCCGCATCGAGAACTTCACGGTCGCTGTCATAATGCACCGGAATCATCGCCGCTGAAGGGTGTCCGCCGGTGAGCGAGTTAATGGTCGTGATGTTTTGATCGACACTCTGGACCGTGCGGGAATTCGTAAACTCCGCCAGTCCCAGTCCGCAGGCGTTGCCGTGCGTTTCGTAGGTCAGCCCCCGCACAAAAATGCGTTTCACGCTGACGTCGTCTTTGTCGGTCGCGCAGTGGTCGCTGTATTTGCGGCCGATCACATTGGTGTCCATGCCCGATCCACTGATGTCCTTGCCGATTTCATCGATAATCAACAGGCCGACTTTGTCGAACGGCAAACGCGGCATCCATTGTTTGGCCTGTTTGAGCAATTCTTTTTCGCGGGAGACAAAATTCTCCGGCGCCACTGCTGCCAGCAGCGCGGTTTGATCGTATGCGTTTTCCACAATCGCCAAACCAGCCACGATGCCACACTTATCCAACACCGAATCGGCGACAGCGGTGATGATCTCGCCGAAGCTATAATCCAAAATGGCCCGGTGATAGATCTTGGCTCCCGCATGTTTGCCCAGACCGATCAGCATCATCTTGAGCAATCCGCTCTCGATTTCACCGACAAAACCGGTATGCGGCTTCACGCGTCCGCAGACCAACACATGGTCGGCGTCGTAGGCGTGCTTGTCAAAATGTACGGGAATTCCTTGCGGCGTTTTGTCGACGATGACCGTTTCCATCGACGAGCGGATCTCAGCACCGGTGTAATCCTCGGTGATCCCGTACCCTTCGACGATGCCCCGCTGTCCTTCAGGCGTCCCGCCGCCATGGCTGCCCATTGCCGGCACGATAAACGGGACCGCCCCCAGCGATTTGATATGATCGACGGCAGCTTTAATGATGACGGCGATATTCGCGATGCCGCGGCTACCAGCGGTGATGGCGACCGTTTCGCCCGGTTTGATTTTCTCCCCCAGTTGCAGCGAGGCGAGTTGGGCCTCGACGGTCGCTGGAATATCCTCGACGCACGGGCCCTCAAAGTGTTGCTTAATGCGTAACATCCGCGGATAGGTCATCTGAGTTAACTCCAAGTGTACGATGTTTGCTGGCAGTGGAGGCTTGAGGAGTGAGGGGACAGGCTTGAGAAGTCATTGACTCAAGCCTCAGGCCTGCCCGTATTGTGATCCCCACCGCGCAATCACGCAACAGACCTGCAGTTGCGGAGCGGATTTCCAACAATCCAGCCGACCAGGTGCGAACACATCATTTCTGGAGCGTGACGCTTCGCTCGACAATCGACGGTGGGTTGGCAGCCGGTTGAAAAACCAAACACATACGAGAGTCGGGTGCTACTACTGGCTTGTCCAGCAGCGTTTTTCTGGTCACACAGTTTGCACCGGCGGGCGAGCCGCCAGTTGCACCCTTTTTCAGGCGGCCTTAGGCTGCCTTGCGTGCAGAAGAACGCGCAGGTTCGGCGATCGTTTGCGGCGGGTGGAACGGCGACACCTCGTCGATTGCGGCAGAAAGAGTCTGCTCGATCGAGAGTCTACCAGTGCGAGATAACACCTCGGAGACGACGATGGTCATTAACAGCATCAACCGCCCGGTCAGCATCATAGCTGAGTTTACGCGGTATGGCCAAAGCCCGACACGCACGCCCCAACTCCAGACTTCAGAGGTCATAAGCATCGGGAGACACTGACACAACAGGCTTCCCACCAACAGACTGACCACCAGCCGATTTTGCAAATAGGGCCGCAATACTTCAAACTTTGCCAAGGCGTAGCAAATCAAAATGGCCAAGGCGAGAGCCGTTCCCAGTTTACTTCCTGAAAAATCGATCGCTTGGAACCAAAAGCAGCCGGTCAAATAAATCAGCCAACGGTGAAATAAATCGCCGCGCAACACCCAGCAGATTGCCGCTGTCATAAACGATGTCGCAGCCAGGGCGGTGGTGAACGGCAACAAGAGACTGGGATGGGCCGCTGGCCAAAAATAGCCGTACAGACTGCCCATTGTGGAGGCGATGGCGATCGCCGGCACAACCAATACCCAGAGGGAGAAGTGCCGCAGAACGGCTCGCAAGCGGAGCATTTGCGCGACAACCGAAAACAAGATTCGGCCAACAATGCTGGTTTGCACTTTCGATGCACTCATCCGCATTTTCCTTGCTGAGAACGTTTCCCGCGAAGTTGCGTCAGTCGAAAAAGTTGCCAGGTCCGTGGCCACTGCGACTCGCCCCCTCGATTCGCACCGGACACAGCAATATCGGGGTCCGCTGTCACGCGCTCGTAGGTGGGTCAATGATGATGCGGGGGAATCGTACCCGCGATTCCAAAACAGCGGAACCTCAATTGGGAGTCGCTATCTCAAATCGGCCCGGCCATCCAGCGTCCTGGGAGGGCGAAACTCCTGCTGAGCCGCATTGCGGCGTTTGCTAGAGGGAAGTGTGGAAACTTCCATGGCCGAAGTATGCAATCGGGTTCATCGCGGCTCGGCGGGGAGCCTCGCCCTCCCATTTTTGAAAGTCACACCCTTAAGGAGCATAGTTGCGCCACAACTAACATTTGTGCATAATGGGACCAATCCGAACCGCTGGACGCCAATCATTTTTTCGTTTAAGAGCAACCTCGAAGACACCATGACCATCCCCCTTCTCACTGACGACGATGTGCGGCACAAGCTTGATATGCCGACCGCTATCGAGGTGATGCAGCAAGCTTTTGAGCGGCAAGCGGCCGGAACTCTTGCTGCTCCCGCACGTTTGCAGGCCGACTTAGAGGTAGGCAAGTTGGTCTTCACAACCGGCGCCGCTACCGACACACCGACATGCCTGGGATTTCGCGTGTACGATGTCACGCAACTGCATTCGCCCGGCCGCGCTGAATTGACTGCGGTGTTCAACACCGACGACGGAGGCTTGAAAGGCATCGTCGTCGGACCGCTGTTGGGGGCGGTGCGGACCGGCGCCATTGGGGGAGTGGCCGTAAAATGGCTATCCCGTCCCGATGCGCGGGTGCTGGGCATCCTGGGCAGTGGATACCAAGCGCGGACACAATTGGAAGCGGCGCTGTCGGTCCGCAGTTTTTCGGAAATCCGCGTTTACAGCCGCTCCACTGAACGCTGTGCCGCGTTTGCGGAGGAAGCGTCGAAAATGACGACCGCGACTGTTCAGGCCTGCCGCTCAGCGCGCGAGGTGGTTGAAGCGGCGGACGTTTTGATTTGCGCTACAGCTAGCGGCGTGCCGGTATTCGATCCCGCCTGGCTGCGCCCCGGCGTGCACATCAACACGATCGGCCCTAAATTTCACTCAGCCAGCGAACTCGACGGGAGTATCGCAAGAAAATCGCAACGGCTGGTCACGGATTCTCTTGCGCAAGCAACCGCGTTTGGTGAGGATTTTATTCTACACGGGAGCGATGACTTGGCCCGATTGACATCCCTCAGCGATATCATTTCCGCCAACGAACCGACGCCGCGGGCTGCCGAGGAGATCTCGCTGTTTTATTCGCTCGGACTGGCCGGTACAGAAGTGCTATTGGCAAACCGGTTGTTTGAGTTGGCAGGCTCTGCCGACGATTCGTCGCTGAAGTAGTTTCAACACGTCACATGACGCGGTCTGCCGCCCAAGCGTAACGGCGGCCCGTCTTGAATTCCTTGTAGTCGGCGTCGGTCGGCTCGTGAATTCGGTCCCGTTTATAGGCCGTGTTGACGGTATCGAGAATCTTTGTGATTTCGGGTTGCGAATACCCTAGCCCTCGAATCTCAAAGTAATCGCCGTTGATATCAAACAGGCAAAACCGGTCGTTCCAAACGCGGACCAAGCGCAGCATCCGCAGTTCACTCCGCGAGCGTTTTAAAAACGCAAGTGCATCATCCAACGTCCCGGATGCGAAATCGTAACTTGCTAACGGTGAGGTTTCAGCCATGGTGCTGCAACTGTGACTATCAAACGTATCTATTCTCAGGGGATCGTGGGTAGGCAATGCCCACTACTTATTATTCTTGTTCTTACCTTTGTTTCGTTTCTTGGCCTCCCGTGCCGAACGGATGATATTGATGACATCTTTGGCCGTCGATTCGACATCGATTTTCTTCACGCCGTCATCCTTTTTCTCGGTCAATCCCCCCACCAATTCGATAACGGAATTCCCGATTGGTTTGGGCTCCTCCAGGGGTTTATCCTCACCGTTGAGCCGACCAGCCAGTTCATCCAAGATGTCTTGCCCTTTGGCGAAGCCGACGATCGGCGCGTCCAATGTTCCGTGGACGACCAAAGTCAAAGGGTGCTGGGTTAATTTCTCCAGGACGGGGATACCGACCGTCATTTGGCTGGGAAGCGCGACTTCGATTTTCAGGTCTAGTTGCCGATCCACTCCAACCAACCCGCTGGTGCGTATCACAAGTTCCTCGGAGATGTCCGGCAAGACAAACGCCATCCCTTCGTGGTACACCCCCTCTTTGGCAACGTGAAAATGGACGCGAGAATTTTCCAACACGCGAATTGTTTCCGGCGGAGGTTTGTTGAGTAGGCCTGCGACCAATTTCGTGGTTTCAACCAAAATCGGATTTCGCAAATTCGATCGCACATGGTGCAGCGCCACGTTGCCGGTAATCCGTAGGCGATCATCTGCTTCGGCCGATTCGGTTTGTTCGACAGGAAGCAAAAACTCTTCGATTTCGACGGAGACTTCCCCTTCGACGGTTGCCGCATCAGCCAAAACCGGTGCAACCAGATGCAGTCCCCGGTCGCATAATTCCGGAGTCAAAGCCTGATGGTCCAATACTACGGCGGGGTCGATCACAAGTTCGCGTCCCGCTTCCGATTGGCGGAGCCGCAATGTCAACGTAACATCATCGACATCGACCACCGGTTCGTCGGCGTCCATCGTGCTGACCACTATCCCTGCCTTGCTGACAGCAGCCACAAATGTCGATTCTGGCGGATCCTGATCCTTAACCGCGTCGGCCAAATCGTCGAGCGGCAACTCTTGGCTCCCCTCCCGCAATGTGAATTCCAAACGCGGCTGTTCGATTTCAATGCGGCCGATGTCGGGCAATGCGAGCAGCAGTTCGAGCAATGACCGTTGGATCTGCACACGGTCGATTGTGACCAACAACCGGTCGTCGTCGCGAACGACTTGCATTTGGTTCAGAGAGGCGCTCGATGTCCAACCAAACGAAGCGGAACCGACAGAGGCCTGTAAACGCGGATCATCGATCGCGCGATTGACCAACGTATTGCGAAGCGGAGTATTGGCGACTATCGTCGGCAGGCAGGCAATCACCAACACAAGCACACCGACAACAGCCAGTCCGATTCGCAACCAGCGTCTTTTCGGTTTTGGCGTCTCTTCGTTCATGTTTTCCCATCCTCACAACGACACACGTTAAAAACTCAGGCAACGCGTGATTGTAACAGATCGAGGAACCTGCTGGGAATCGTGCATGCGCCCCCCAGTTACCTTGTCGTATGAGAAATGTTGTCGGAGAGAATCCCCAGCCCGTTAAGGTCAACGCATTTTCCATAGCCGGACCGGTTTTACGTGAGTAGCGACTTTCCGGCATTTTCGTTTTGGTATTTGTCACCGCCCCGCTTTAAAAAAGAGGTTGGCAATTCGGTCGGTCATCAAGGGGGGCGGAAAGATGCGCAAGTTCATTGGCGAATTCGTGTTGGTCTGTCTGATTCTGCAAATGGTGATCCTGGTTCAATTGGACACACCAACCTCGGATGCGAAATCAGGAGCTGGAGCAATCTCCACAGCGACCGCCCCCCGCTACGTCCAGCGCAGCATCACCCCAGCGGTTGTCTCGCCGTGGGAGGGGAATGCAACATTGACAGACGAGCGCCTTCGTGAGGCGGAATTGCAATCGCACACACGTGTGGCCGGAGAACTCTCTCTGCAAAACGTGTCACTGCCGACGACAGTACCGGCCCCCTAATCAATGATGCGCAGCGATCTTCTTTTCCTCCTCGAATTCAACTGCCCGGAAATCTGGTGCGGCTTCGAGGGACGGGAAGATTCTGGCCTCAGCTCCCTGCTTGTGGTAATCTATCCGGCTCGGCGTCTACTTCGCGCCAATTCGCGATAACTTCCCAGATCATGGCTGCGCATGCGTATGATGAAATCCAAATACAGGGTGTGGGCGGCGTTATTCTTGTTGGCCCCCCTGACAGCAATAGCGGATGAACCGGCAGCGAAACCAGCAGCAACGGCCGAGGCACCGTTTGGTTTGCCCAAACGTCAGCACTGGACCACGTCCCGCATCACCGGGTCTCCCGAGCCGCCCAAGCCGTATACCGTCGAACGGGTCTTTCCGCAGTTGTCGTTTGAAAACCCGGTGGAATTGACGCCGGCACCGGGCAGCGACCGTCTCTTTCTGTTGGAATTGCACGGCAAAATCTATTCGTTTCCCAACCGCAACGACGTCGAAAAACCGGATTTGGTGGTTGATCTACACAAGACGCTCACCAAGGCGGGCAATTTCTACGGTTTGGAATTTCATCCTGATTTTGAGCAGAATCGTTACTGCTACGTCTGTTACGTCATTGGTTCGGACATTCCGGACGGCTCACACGTTTCGCGGTTCACAGTGAGCGATACCGACCCGCCCACGATTGATCCGGCCAGTGAAAAGCCGATCATCACCTGGCCGTCGGGGGGACACAACGGAGGGTGTCTGAAGTTCGGCCATGACGGGTATCTGTATGTCTCCACGGGTGACGGGACCGGACCGAATCCGCCGGATATTTTGAAGACCGGTCAGGACATTAGTGACCTGTTGTCGTCGGTGTTGCGGATCGATGTCGATCAGGCGGCCGAGGGCAAGGGGTATGCGATTCCGGCGGATAATCCATTTGTTGACGTCGAGAATGCGCGGCCGGAGATTTGGGCGTATGGATTTCGCAATCCCTGGAAGATGAATTTCGACACACGCAGCGGGCGATTGTGGATGGGCGATGTGGGCTGGGAATTGTGGGAGATGGTTTATCACGTCCGTCGCGGCGGAAATTATGGCTGGAGCGCCGTGGAAGGTCCGCAACCGATTCATACAAGTGTCGACCGCGGCCCGTCACCGATTTCGCCGCCGACCGTTGCGCATCCGCACTCCGAATCGGCCTCGATCACCGGCGGTCATGTGTATCACGGGACGCGGCTGGGGGAACTCTCCGGCAAGTATCTGTACGGTGATTTCGAAACCGGAAAAATGTGGGCTGTGGGATACGATGGCGAGCGGGTGACCTCGCAAGAAGAGATCGCCGATACGACACTCAAACTGGTCTGTTTCGGAACCGATCAGAAGAGTGAATTTTACGTCGTGGGATATACCCCCGGCGAGATTTATCGATTGATCCCCAACCCGGCTGCCGGTTCGCCAGTCGAATTTCCGCATAAACTTAGCGAAACGGGATTGTTGCGTTCGGTGGCCAACCATTCTCCAGCGGAGGGGGTGATCCCGTATTCCATCAACGCCCAGGCATGGGCCGATGGCGCAACAGCACTGCGCTACGTCGCGATACCGGGCGACGGCACGGTGACCACCAAAAGCAGCCCGTGGGTTTTTCCCAAGGATTCCGTTTTGGCGAAGACAATTTCACTCGACATGCAACCGGGCAATGCTGAGGGACGCCGCCGCATCGAAACGCAGATTCTGCATTACGACGGCAGCGCCTGGCAGGGATATAGCTATCGGTGGAACCCGGAACAGACCGACGCAACGTTAGTCGCCGCCGAAGGCGTGGATGTGCCATTGGACATTCAGGACCCGACCGCTCCCGGCGGCCACCGCCAACAGACATGGCATTTCTCCAGCCGGACGGAGTGCATGCGCTGCCACAATCCCTGGGCGGGAAACGCGTTGGCGTTCAATGCTCCCCAATTGAATCGACAACATCACTATGATGCAGCGGCCGATAACCAACTTCGCTCGTTCGCGCATGTCGATTTGCTGGACCAGGATCTGTCGGGGCCGACGGACAGCTCCGTGCTCGTTGATCCACACGATCCGGCGGCCGACCAGAATTTGCGAGCGAGGTCGTATCTGCATACGAACTGCGCGCATTGCCATCGCATGCACGCCGGAAGTTCGGTCCTTTCCAAAATGCAATACGATTTGGAATTGCCAAAGACGACCATGCTCAATGAGCGTCCCTCGCAAGGGACATTCAGCATTCCGTCGGCGCGGGTGATTGCTCCGGGAGATCCGTACCGGTCTGTTCTGTGGTACCGCATGTCCAAACTGGGGCGAGGCCGTATGCCGCACATCGGTTCCACAATGGTGGATGACGCCGGAGTGGAGCTGATCTACGATTGGATTTCCCAATTGCCGGCAACGACCGACAGCGAATCCCCCGCCACAGCGACGGATGATCTCCTTGCTGCTGTCAATGACACTGATCCAGGTTCAGAGGAACAAACCGTCGCCGTGACGCAACTGCTCTCAACAACGACCGGCGCACTTCGCGCGCTGCGTGCGGTACAACAGTCGTCGCTAGATGAAACAGTGCGCAGTAATATCATCGCACATGCTCTCGCTCATTCCGACAGCCAGGTTCGCGATCTGTTTGAACGTTTTCTGCCGGAAGAAAAGCGAGTCAAGCGGTTGGGGAGCATTATCAAACCCGAACAAATCTTGGCTTTAGGGGGCGATGCAAAACGTGGCCGCATGTTATTTGAAAAGAACGCGAGTGTGACCTGTCGCAATTGCCACCGCATCGACAAAACCGGCGAAACGCTAGGACCGGATCTACGCAAAGTCGCCCAGAAAAAAACCGCTGCGCAACTTCTGGAGGGGATGCTCAGCCCTTCATCGAAGATCGAACCAGAATTTGCCACGTTCCTGATCGAAACGAAAAAGGGCCGTGTGTTTACGGGAATTGTCATCAGCAAAACGGATAGCGAAATTGTGCTAAAGGACGCCTCGCTCAAGGAGACGCGTGTGCCGGTTGAGCAGGTGGAATTGATGGAACAACAGACGACATCGCTCATGCCCGAACTCCTATTGCGGGACATGACCGCGCAAGAAGTCGCCGATTTACTGGCTTATTTTACGTCGCTCAAATAACCGAGGCGGACCACACCGCGCATTTCAGGGAACGATACGCATGACCGCCACGATTCAAGTATTAACCGGTCCAGCGAGCAGCGGCAAAACGGACCGCATGCTGGGGCGATACCGCGCTCATCTGCGTGATGCGGCTGACAAGTTAGAAATTGGCCGCGGCCTTTGGCTGACGCCGACTCACTACAGTGCTGCGTTCATTCGCGAAAATCTGTTAGCCGACGATCTAGCCACCTGTTTCAATCCGCAGGTGTTCACGTTTTCGGGATTCGCGGACCGCGTGTTGCGCGACAGCCCCGCAGCGGTCACACCGATTTCCCGCATGCTGCAACGGGTGCTTGTTCGTGGCATTATCGAAAAATTGAACGCCGACGATGCGCTGCGGCATTTCTCGCCGATTGCGGTCACGACCGGATTCATTGATCAGGTGTTGGCATTTATCAGCGAGTTGAAACAGGCGGAGATTTGGCCGGAACATTTTGAAGAGGTAATCGCCACCGACAACCCGCATCCCCGCGATGCGGAACTGGCGATGATCTATCGTGTCTACCAACAGCACCTGCTCGCGCATGAATTGTACGACGGGGAAGGGCGGTTTTGGTCGGCCCGCGATCAACTCACCCAAGGACATTGGGGAACGTTTGCGGATTTGGATTTTGTGGTCGTCGACGGGTTTAGCGACTTCACCAAAACCCAATACGAGATTCTCCAGCTGTTGGCAGGCAAGGTGACGGAGATGTTTGTCACCCTGCCGCTGGAATCGCCGCTGCAACGTGCCGATTTGTTCGCCAAGCCGCTCGGTGCGCTGCAACAACTCGAGCAACATACGACCGTGAAGCGTGATAAATGTGACGAGATCGACAAAAACTGTTCGGCTGCCTTTTCCCAAATCGCTGCGAATCTGTTTCAAAATCCTCGTGACGTCGTGCCATGCGGATCCGCTCCAGACGTTTCGGTGATCGAGGCGACCGGGCAACAGGGTGAAGTCCGGGCGATTGCCTCGCAGATCAAATCGCTGTTGGCGGCCGGGACATCGCCGATGGATATTGTCGTCACCTTCCGATCGCTGACGGATTATGCCGATCTGCTGCACGAGACGTTTACGAACGCCGGCATTCCCTACATCTGTAAGTCGTCCGAGTCGTTGGCCACCAGCCCGGTGATCAAGGCCTTGATGGCGCTGTTGCAAGTCGCCGCCGAGGATTGGCCGTTTGAACGGTTATTGCCGCTGTTGCAGAACAACTACTTTCATCCCGATTGGCCCGAGTACGCGGCAGGGGAGGCAACGCGGGACGTGGCGGCGCAGTTGCGGCGGCTTCAATTGCGCGGGGGACGGCGTGAGATTCTCAAACGGATCTTCCGTGCCGCTCAGCCGTCAGAAACCGACGAATTGCTTTCCGGCTCGAAGTTGGAAAAACGTCGCGTCCAACAGCAGACAGCCGCAGCGGCGGGAGATTTTTTGACGCGATTGGCGACAACATTAGAACCGCTGCAAAAACAGCATACCCGCAGCGGTTGGGCGGAGATCCTGGTCCGGATCGGACGGGAAATGCGTTTCGATCCACGGACGCTGCCGGCGCTCACCGATGAGGGGGAGCGTGACATGCGCGCACCGGGATACTGATGCCTGGGAAGCGTTTGAGAACATGTTGTATGCCGTGGCGGGATTTGACGAACGTGTCCACGAAGGGACTCATACGATTGATTTCCCCCGGATGCTCACCGAACTGACGGATCTGATTCATCAGACGGAACTTTTAAACCGCGAATCAGCCGTGGGCAAGGTGCGCGTGTTGGATGCGACGCAAGTCCGTAACTTGGACATTCCGATATTGTTCGTGGGCGGATTGACCGAGACGGGATTTCCACAGCGGCGCGGCGACGATTGTTTTTTCAGCGAAGCGGACCGCCGTGATTTCAACGAACGGGGCCTGCCGCTCCAGCATCGCACGTCGCGAACGCAGGACGAGATGCTGCTGTTTTACGGAGTCGTGACCCGCGCCCGACAGCGGTTGATCTTGAGCTATCCGGCGATGAATTCCACCGGACAACCGCTCCTGCCCAGCCCCTATCTGCTCACGCTGCAACATCTGTTCGACGAGGGGGCTGTCCCGATCATGCGGCGCATGGAACTCGATCCAGTGCCGCCGATTTCGGAGATGCTCACCGAGGCGGACCTCCGCGTCGTGGCTGTTGAGCAAGCGCTGAACAAGGACGCCGGTCCGCTGCGTTCGCTGTTTGAGTTGCCGGGACACGAACCGCTGGTCCGTAATATTCTCGCAGCAGCAACAATGGCCGACCATCGCTTCCGCATGCACGGCTTCACACCTTACGAAGGCCTGATCCCCAGCGCCAAGCATCAGATCCTGTTAAGCAAACGGTATTCGATTGCCCACGAATTCAGTGCGACGGAATTGGAAGCGTATGCGAATTGTCCGTTTCAATATTTCGCGGGGCATATTTTGAACGTGGACGCATTGGATGCCCCGGAGGTGAAAACGGATTACAAGCAACGTGGAAATGTAGTCCACGACGTGCTGAAGAAATTGCACCAGCAATATCTCGCCGTGAGTACGGAAAATGGCGATGCCCCGCCCTCGGACGAAGAGTTTTCCGCACAATTCGATGAGCTTCTGCAAACGTTGTTGCGACAACACGCGGACGATCCGAAATTGATGCAGACCTTGACCGAAATCGAAACGCGACTGCTGTCGGAATGGGGTGAGGAATACGCCAGGCAATGGGCCGACTATTCTAAGACTTCAGAGAAGAATTGGGACGAACCGCCGCAACCGGCGAGATACGAGGTCGGCTTCGGCGCTGCTCCCGGAGGCGACCCGGCGACGGATGTTGCGGAAACGGCCGAATGTTTGGTGTTGGGCGTCGCACATCGGGCAGTGCGGATTCGTGGGCGGATTGATCGGATCGACGTTGGAGAAATCGCGGGAACACCGGCCTTTAACGTGGTGGATTACAAAACCGGGGCCTCGACCAAATTCACGGCTAAAAAAATCTCCGAGGGAGGATTGATTCAATTGCCGTTGTATGCGATGGCCGCCGAGCGTTTGGGAATGGTGGCCGCCGGCGCGCAACCGATGGAACTGGGCTATTGGTTCGTGAAGGAAACCGGATTTAAAAGCAAACTCACCGCCGGGCAGGTCAGCGAAGGGGAATTCACAGCCAGCGAAGTCTGGGAGCATTTGCAGGCGACGCTCGAAGAACAAATTCCGCAAATGGCAGCGGGAATTCGTCGCGGACAATTCCCGGTTTACAACGAGGACACAAAATGCACGACGAACTGTCCCTTCAGCACGACTTGCCGCGTGGGTCAAATCCGGCCGTTGGCCGACTCGCTGGATAAAACGTGGAAACTCAGCGACCAATAAACTCGGCACGGATAGCAAAATAATTTCTACAACAATGATGAGCTGGCAAATTCCATGACGGACGACGCTTCAACACTCACGCCGCAACAGGCCGCCGCGATTTCGATGCGCGACTATTCCGTCGGCCTCTCGGCGGGGGCCGGTTGTGGAAAAACGTTTGTACTCACGCGACGATTTTTGTCGCACCTGGAACCGGGGCCGCACCAAACCGATTTGAGTAAGCTGGTGGCGATCACGTTTACCGATCGGGCCGCGAGCGAAATGCGCGGGCGAATCCGCGAGGAATGCCACCGACGTTTGCAAACCTGTCCCAGCGACGAGGTGCCGCATTGGCTGGACATCGTCCGCGATCTGGAAACGGCCCGCATCAGCACGATTCACGGATTTTGTGCCTCTCTGCTCAGAACACACGCCGTCGAAGCAGCGGTCGATCCTGGTTTTACGTCGCTGGATCAGAATGCCAGCAACGCTGTCCTGCGACATGCGGTGAATGAATCGTTACTCACGCAGTTAGAACAGGGCGACGAGGATGCCAAGGCGTTCGTCCTGCAACATGGCTTGGAGCGTGCTCGGACGATTTTGGAACGGTTCGTCACGTTGCGATTTCGCGTCGACTTCGAACATTGGTCGCAAGTGACGGTTGAGGAATGTCTCGACAACTGGACCGCACAGGCCAACGAGGAATTGCGCGAAGCGTTGATCGAATTGCGACGTACACCGGAGGCGCGGGATGCATTGCAATTGATGACCGAATACTGTCCACCCGACCAAAAATGGCTCGGGCCGCGGCGGACGATTTTACTGGATGCACTGCCGGAAGGGGCTTCCACTGAAAACCCAGTAGAGATGCTGCAGGCAATCGCAAAAAACGCGTCGTTAAGTTATGCGACATCTCCGAAGATTTGGCCATCCCCCGAGATTCATCAACGTGTCCGAGAGACGTTGAAAGCCCTCAAGGATTTGGCGGGCGCCGGGGCATCAATCAAGTTCGGCGATGAGGACGATCTCCAACAGGCCGCCGCGTGCGGGTTGTTGGCCCTGCGTGTCGCCCGGCATGCGGTGGCTGGGTATGAACGCCAAAAGCAGCAAGCGGGGGCACTCGACTTTGACGACCTGTTATTGCGGGCGCGAAATTTGTTGCGAGACTCGCCCCGCGTCCGGCGGAGTGCCGCGGCGGGGATATCGTTGTTGATGGTCGATGAATTTCAGGATACCGATCCGATTCAAGCGGAAATTGTCGAAGCATTGTGCGGAGACCGGCTCATCAATGGCAATCTCTTTTTGGTGGGGGACAAGAAGCAGTCGATTTACCGGTTTCGTCGCGCCGACCCGGCCGTGTTCACCGACTTGCGTAACAAGCTGCACAAAGACGCGCAGTTGCCGCTGAGCATGAATTTCCGCAGCCAACCGGCGATTTTGGATTTCGTCAACGCGCTATTCGCCGATGAACTGGGCGACGATTACGAAGCGCTCATCCCGCACGTCGAACAACTCTCGCCGTCGCCTTCGGTCGAGTTCCTATGGGCAACGCCTGCGGAAGGTGAAGACGGCCCAGTGAAAACCGCGAAGGATGAGCGTCGCCGCATCGAAGCCGATTGGATTGCTCGGCGTTTGCATCAACTCCTCCACGACGGCGTGCCACGGATCCGTGCGAAGAATCCGGAAACTGGTCAGGCTGAACTGCGACCCGTCGAGCCGGGCGACATTTGTATTTTGCTGCGGGCAATGCCCGATGTGCGGTACTATGAACAGGCGCTGCGCGAATATGGATTGGCCTATTACTTGGTGGGTGGCCGAGCTTTCTATGCTCAGCAAGAAGTCTACGATATCGCCAATTTGTGCCAATTCCTCGGTGATCCCGACGACAACGTCAGCCTGCTGGGAATTCTACGATCTCCGTTTTTTGGACTGCGGGACGATACGTTGTTTGCGATGGTTCAAAATTCGGGAACGTTGTCGGCAGCCCTTGCCGCCGCACCGCCGGAGAACATCGATGAAAAACAGCAAGAACAGGTTCGTAATGCCTCGAAGGTATTGGCAGAATTGCGCCGCGAAAAAGACCGCATGCCTTTGCATCATTTGTTGAGTTTGGCGCTGGAGCGGACCGGCTATGATGCGGCTCTGCTCGCGGAGTTTATGGGCCGCCGCAAGTTGGCCAATTTGCGAAAACTGGTCGAGATGGCGCGGCAACACGAGCGGACGGGGCTGTTGACGATGGCCGATTTCGTGCAGCGCTTGCAACAAGCGGTCGCCGAGGAGGAGCAAGAAGAACTCGCCGCCACGCATCCTGAAACCAGCGACGTGATCCGCATTATGACGATTCATAAATCCAAGGGGTTGGAGTTCCCGGTGGTAGTGGTCGCCGACATGGACCGCGGTGCCGAGTCGCGCCTCGACACGGTGGAGTTTGATTCGCAATTGGGGCCGCTGGTTTCGGTCCCTGCTAAATTTGGCCGAAAGTTCGAGCATCTGGGCAAGAACCTGTTCAAAGCTGAAGAATCTCGGCAGGATGATGCGGAACGGAAACGGTTGTTGTATGTGGCACTGACCCGCGCCGCCGACCATTTGATTCTGTCCGCCAATCTGGAAGCGATCGACAAACTGTCGTCGCCTTGGATGAAGATCGTGGCAAAGTATTTCGATCTGGAAACCGGAAAACCGAGCCTCGACGAAGAAACCGGAGCGGCCATCATTCCCGCAGACTATTTGCTCGCTGTACCCGAAGTAGCCGTCTGCACCTCGCAGCCGGCGCTACCCAACATCAAAAAGGAATCGCTCACGGGGTTGTTACCGCTGAACCAACTCGACGACGATTTGGCACAAGCCGAAGCAATGGTCTTGCCGGACTCCTTGCGGAGATTTGCTCCCAATTCTTCCGAGCGGCGGCAGTTTAGTGTGTCGGAGTTGGAACAGATCGACGCCCAATTGCACTCCCGCCCGGTAGCTATGCTCGATGAGGTTCGTCGCCCGGATGATGACGAACCGCCGATGACTGCGGATGCGGCAACCATTTTGGGAACGTTGGTGCATGCAGCGCTGGAACAGGTGAATTTCCAAGACTTCGGCGACGTCGCAGCGCTTGTGGAGGAGTGCAGTCTCACCTTGGCAGATGGGGCGACCGAAGAGATTCGCCAACGAGCAGCGGAGATGATTCGCGGTTTCGAGCAGTCGCCGCTCGGCCGTGAATTGAGCACTGCCCGACGGGTTTTCCGCGAATTGGAGTTTCAATGGCGCTGTTCCAGCGAGGGGGACAGTCCATTGCGTTATATTGCCGGCTTTATCGATTGCCTGTATGAGTCTTCCGACGGAACTTGGACAATTGTCGATTACAAAACCGGACGGACGACGCATCATGGGGACGAAGCGGCGCAATTGGCCGCCTATGAATTGCAATTGGGTACCTATGCGCTCGCAGCACGGCAACTGTTGGGCCGTCTTCCCGATCGCGTGGAGTTGGTCCTCTTAGCGGACGATTGCCGACGGCTTTCGCTGGAGGTGACCGAGGATCGACTGACAGCGATCCAGCAGCGATTACGCGCAGCTATGGCAGAGGTCATCGACGGGGCCGCAATTCATTGATGAGCCTCGCCCCAGGAGGGCGAAGCTCCTGCTGAGCCGCATCGAAACGCAGGAGATTGTTTGGGGAATTGGTCGGACGAATGACACGTTTCGGTCGCGCGCGGCTCGGCGGGAGCCTCGCCCTCCCGGGGCGCTAAACGTGCTTTTGTTATCGCTTGCCGTAGCGGATGCTGAGCGGGAGTTCTAAACCGTGTAGTTCCATGAGTCGCTGATTGGAGAAGATCGTTGCCGGCTCACCATCTGCTTGGATTCGTCCCCGGTCCAACACCATCACGCGAGTGCACAAGTCGAGAATCAGTTCCAAATCGTGACTGGCGATGAGTTGAGCGGCGGGGCAGTCTTCCAACAAGCGCATGAAACCGCGGCGGGCGCGGGGGTCGAGATTGCTGGAGGGTTCGTCGAGCGCCAGAACATCCGGCTGGCAGGCAAGTATCCCGGCCAGACAGACGCGTTTGCGTTCGCCAAAACTGAGCTGCATCGTGCTGCGGTTTTCCACGTCGGTCAGTCCCATCGCGGCCAGTTGTGTCGCCACGCGCTGCAGCACTTCTTCGCGACTCAGACCCAAATTCAATGGGCCGAAGGCGACGTCTTCGCGGACTGTGGAACAGAACAGTTGATCGTCGGGATCCTGAAACAGAAAGCCTACGTGTTGACGAATCGCCGGCAGGTTTTTTTGGATCGCAGGCAGTCCGGAGACCCGCACCGGATAACCGGCCTCCGCTGTTTGTCCGTCGGCGACCGGAAGATCATGCCCCGGCAACAGGCCGTTGAGGTGCAGCAGCAGTGTGGTCTTTCCGGCGCCATTGGGTCCCACCAACCCGATGCGCTCTCCCGGCTGGATGTCGAAACTAATTTCCGACAACGCTGCTTGTCCATTGGGGTAGCGGTACGACAGTTTGTCGACGCTCAGCACGGGTGAATTTAAGGACGGGGCGTCGGACATGAATCTTGAATATACCCTACTACACTATTGGCCCGCTATTACACTGTTGGCCCGTTACGAATCGAGCGTACGGATTTCGCCGTCGAATCCGCGGGCACACATCGCGCCATGGACCCGTTCGGCGCGGTTCATTGAGCGAATCAGCAACATGCCGATCAACTGCGCGTTTGTCTTCCAGGCGGCCAGTAAGCTCTGCTGAGAAAACGTGCGTGCCCGGCGGCCTTCGCGCATCCGCTCGAGTTCATCAAAAACTACGAAAATATATCGATACATGAATGCCAAAATGGCTGCGATCATTTGTGGCAAACCGAGTTGTCGCAGTGCCACCAACAACCGGTCAAACGGCGTCACATTCACCAGCCACAATACCCCCATGAATGACAACGTGCCCCGCAGCAACACGGTTGCCATCACGTCCCAGCCTTTTGTGAAACCGGTCGAAGCGGGTACGGCGATAGCCAGGCCCATGATCATGGGGAAAAAAAACATCAGCCGCACCAGCAAATACCGCAGCGGAATACCGGCCAATGTCATTGCCAAAAAGACTGCCGCCGCCATGCAGCCATGGACGGGCCAATTCTCCGGCGGGACGAACAACGCGGTGATGATCATTGCCAGAACGAGCAGTATCTTGAGGCGATCCGGCAAGCGGTGGCAAATCGAGTTTCCACGGCTGTAAGGATCCAGGAAGTCACGTGGCATGGCCAGCCTCGGCGCCCGGTTTTAAGCCACGCCCCAACAGCAGGGCGATCGCGAAGACTGCCAACGTCCCCCCAATGCCGGCAATCGAGACGGAGAGCTTGCTCATGAACCAGGAATCTTCGCTGCCCAACGGGACTTGATATTCGTCCAAGACCAACACCTGCGGGTCGGCATCGACATGCGCATCGAATCCCATTTTCTCGGCGACCGCTTCTAGGCCGTCGGAGTATCCGGAGGCAAACGGCGCCAAAAATCCCGCCACCGCTAGCGCCACCATCAAACCGACAACAGCGGTGCGCAAGGGTGTCGCCTGCCAGGAAGGTCGTGGCGCCTCGGTTTCCATAACATCGAGACTTGGTTGGCCATACACCAAATCGGGACGTTGATCGAGCACAACACTTAATACAAAACCGGTGATCAGCGCTTCGCCCAAACCGATGAGGCTATGGAACGTGGTCATCAGAGCAAATAGATTTGGCAAGTTATAGTCACGGTGCCCCGAGAGTGCGAATTCCAGGCAAAACATCGTCGATGCCGCCAAGACGCTGAGCCAGGCGGCAATGATTGCCGATGTGATTGTGCCTCGCGGACTGGGCATCCAGCGCCGCAAACCGGCATAGACCGCATAGCCTCCCAAAGCGCCGACTACGCCCATGTTGAAGACATTGACCCCCAAGGCGACCATCCCGCCGTCGGCAAATAGCGCCCATTGGACGACCAGCACCAAGGTCACGACTAAACACCCGGCCCAGGGGCCGAGAATCACTGACGCCAACACCCCACCCAGCAAATGCCCGGAAACGGGAGCGACGACCAACGGAAAGTTGACCATCTGACCGGCGAATACCAACGCGCCCATCATGCCAGTGAGCGGAATGGTCTTGGTGGTCTCGGTTTTTTTCAGTTGCCGCAGGCTGAATCCCACTGCACCGGCGGAGGCAACCGCCATGCCGGCACAAACTTCGGGGCTTATAATTCCATCAGCGATGTGCATGATTCTTCGTCGGTTTTCTGGCAAGGGGGAGGTTTTGGCACCTCACGATAACTGTATGCGAGGCTCAAACTAATCTAGCCGAGTGAATCATTGAATGCAATTCGGTATACTCGACCCTGTGGTGCTACCCAAACCGTGGAGAGGTTCCCCTATGTCCCAGCGAAACCTGACAATTTTTGCCTTGATATCGGCTCTCACGTTTTCACTCGGCTGCGATGAGAAAGCGAATCCTCCGGACCAGGAGCAAATGGCAGCAGACGCAGTACAGAGGCAACAGGCTGTTGAATCCAAATGGCCGGGGCGACTGAGGGCGGGAATTGCACTCCCCCAAACCTTGCCGGATGGCACGCAGGTCGGATTTTCTGTGGATTACCGGTTTCGGACCTACACGCCCGATCCCCAGGCACGGTATGTCTGGGAGATCCGTCAAGGAGACGGCAACATCCAACAGCTGGATGTACAAATCACGGGGAAACAGGGAACGCTCAGCCAGTTTCTGCCCGTCCGACCGGAGCAGGGGCCGTTTACATCACGGATTTGTGTTATGGAAGAGCAGGAAGGGGCTGTGGAAGGGCAGGAGGGGCAGTTGACGCCCTTGACCGATTGGACTTCGATGCAATGAGCGGGCGTACTCCGGAATTGGCTGACTGGCAACAATGGCGTCTGTTGCATCAATTGCGGAGCCAACCCCACATCCTGGAAGCAGCCGCTGCCCAAACAGGCGATGCGATGCGGGTGCAGCAGCAATTGCGGCGTGAGTTTCCCGCTGATTTGGTGCGAGCTGCGTTGACGTTGGTCGAATTGCGGCAGAAGGCGGCGGATAAATTTGCTGCCGCTGAGCAAATGTGGTTCGATCGCCAAGGCATGGAACAGGCGACTTCGGAAATTGTCGCCGCTCACAAAGCCCAGCGGTTTACCGGCGATGTCATTGATTTGTGCAGCGGCATCGGCGCGGATGCCATCGCACTGGCGGCCCGCTGCACTGTCGTTGCCGTGGATCGCAATCCCTTGGCCTGTTTGCGAACGCAATGGAATGCGGAAGTCGCGGGGGTCGCCGACCGACTGCAACCAGTCTGCGGCGATGTGGAGCAGATTCCGCTTGCTGGACAACTTGTGCACATCGACCCCGACCGCCGCGCCAAAGGACCGGCGCGGTCGATCAAATTGGAGGACTATCGTCCTGATCTGGAGTTTCTCCAAGGTCTGCCGGCACGTGCCCGCGGCGGGGCGATGAAGCTTAGTCCGGCCTCGAATTTTGGTGGGAAGTTTCCCAACTGCGAAATCGAATTGATCAGCCTCAACGGGGAGTGCAAAGAGGCCACCGTGTGGTTTGGCGAACTGGCTGGCCCCAAGTCATGGCGGGCGACGGTGTTACCCGGCGGCGCAACTTTGACCGGCAATGATTTGGAAGTCTTCGCCGAGCAGTCGCCGTTGGGCGGGTATTTGTTCGATCCCGATCCAGCTGTCGTTCGCGCAGGGTTGATTGATCTGGCGGCCAGTGAGCTGGGATTAGCGAGGCTGGATGATGCGGAAGAATACTTGACCGGGGAACAGCCGATTCAATCACCGTTTGTACGTGGGTTTGAGGTGTTGGCCGATCTTCCGAACAACGACAAAGAGATTCGCCGGTACTTCCGACAAGCGGACTTCGGTCAGGTCGAAATCAAATGCCGACACATTCCGATTCAAGCCGAAGCCATCCGCAAAAAACTACCGTTGCCGGGCACGCAGGCCGGGGTGTTGATCTTTGCCCGTGTCGCGGGCAAGGCCCGGGGAATTGTCTGCCGCCGTCTGGCGGATCGCGATTAGCGGGGCGGTCAAATACGAAAAACGGCCGGGCGTCCTGTTGGCGGACACCCGGCCGTTTCGATACTCGTGAATCTGTTGATCAGAATCGCCAGTTCGCCTATTGGACATCCGCTTGTCGGAAGGGGAACTGGGAGACCGGAGTCAACTCTTGGAGTGCGGCCTGACGCGTGGTCCGCTCCCACGAAAAGGCATAGCTACGAACCATGCCGGAGGTGAGTTCGGCAATGTAGATGATGCCCGGAGCCGTCTGCACTCGAACGCCCGGTTTATTCTGCAACTGTGCATACCCGGCCACGATCGCGAACTGAGGTTTGCCCCCCAAGTTTTGCAGATCGAAGTCCTGGGCCACGTTGCGGAAATAAAATGCGGTAAACGTCGCCGCCTGGGGATCGAGTACGGCTCCCCTCACCTGACCGGTGATGTGATCGAATACAAACACCCCTTCATTTCCTGCCGTTGCGGCGGGACAGGTGATCATTTCGAATTTTTCAGCGCGACTATTGGTAATCGCCTGCGCCGGTTCGTGTGGCCAGAGATAGGAGACCGCCACTCCCAACAAAAGTCCCAATCCCATCCAAGTTGTACGTTGGTTCACAATACGATTTCGCATAGCGGCGCCCTTTTAAAATAATTGATTCAAACCGTGACGAATCCGCCCCACAAGATGCTTTCCGGCGGCGAAATCGAAAAAGTCGTTTTCCAACCCCATCTGCGGCCGTATGAAGCCCTGATTTTCAGGACCGACCGATAGGTTCTTCAAAGTTTTTGAACTGTGAACGTAGTGTATCGCAGACGTTTTTTTTCTGCTAGATGCAAATCGTTTTCTGAGACGAGCATTGTGTTTTGAGATTTGGTACAACTGGTGCTTCCCAAATAGATTACGAAAGGTCTGGCACCGAAATCTCATCCGAATCGGTAGGGATGACCCATTCACCGAAATCGTTAGCCTCGGCTGGACTTAGAATTGGGTGCGCAACAATTCTCAGACCACGACCAAGCCGTCATCCACTGGGAACGACTTTTTAGCTAAGGATTCACACCTAACCAAAAATATTTTTGACAACCCAGCTTGATGGCAGGCAGGAGCCTGCCCGACGGCTGCGCGGACAATTCATCCGAGAGATTTTTTCAGGAGTACCATGACAATGGCAACCAACGGGGATTTGAATCGCAAATTACGCATGGCTTTGGTCGGCGGGGGCGCGGGATCGTTTATCGGCCGTGTGCATGCCACTGCTGCAGTGCTTGATAACCGGGCCGAACTTGTTGCCGGTGCGCTCTCCTCCGATCCGGAACGAGCCAAAGCATCGGCGCCGGATTACGACATCAAACCTGACCGGGCGTATGGCTCGGTGGATGAGTTGCTCTCCAGCGAAGCGGCGCTGCCGGAAGACAAACGGATTGACTTTGTCTCAGTCGCCACGCCAAACCACACACATTTCGCCATTGCCAAAGCCGCTCTCGAAGCGGGATTCAACGTGGTCTGCGACAAGCCGATGACGTTTGATCTTGAGCAAGCGGAAGAGTTGGCGAAGTTGGTGGAAAAATCGGGAGCAGTCTTCGCGCTCTCACACAATTACACCGGCTACCCGCTCATTCGCCAAGCACGGGAAATGATTCTCAATGGCGAACTCGGCGAGATTCAAGCCTTCCGTTCCAACTACATGCAAGGTTGGTTGCGTTCGCGTCTGGAAGACGACGATCAAAAACAAGCCGCTTGGCGGACCGATCCGGCCAAGTCAGGCGCCGCCGGCGCCTTTGGCGACATCGGCACGCACGCCTACAATCTGGCCCGCTATATGACAGGCTTGTTGCCCGAGGAAGTCTCGAGTCACCTGAAGATCTTCGCTCCCGGCCGACGATTGGATGACTACGGACACGCGGTCATTCGCCTCGAGAATGGTGGACTGGGAACCGTAACGGCCAGTCAAATCTCGCACGGCCGTGAGAACGACCTGTTCATCGAAGTCGATGGCACCAAGGGAGCCTTGCAGTGGCGGCAGGAAGACCCGAACCAAATGATGGTCCGCCGCAACGGTCAGCCGCATCAGGTTTACACGCGCGACCCCAATGCCCCGTTTACGAACGCATCGGGCGCTGCCGCTTGCCGGTTGCCATCGGGACACCCCGAAGCCTTTTTCGAAGCCTTCGCCAATGTCTATCGCTTTGCCTACGATGCGATGGCCGACCGTGCCTTGGGTAAGACGTTTGAGAAGACCGACACAATTTATCCCAACGTGGCTGATGGCGTTGAAGGGATGTACTTCATTCAACAGTGCGTCGCCAGTAGTGCCGAAAACGGGGCGTGGTTGCCGCTCAAGCATCCACTGGCCCGCAAATAAGTCGTTGTCGCACGTTGCGCATCGTTTCGCTCCCGTTTCAAGAACCCGTCAGGACCGCATTTTATGAAACGTCCGGCGCTGCACATTCAAATCCTCATTGCGCTGATTGTGGGCGCTTGTATTGGCTTGGCTTTCAATTTGGGTTTCAGTTCGGGAACCTCAAGCCTTGAGCTGCCTGATGCGGTGATACGTATCCGGCCGAATTTGGATGTGATCACGCTTTCGCTGCAGGAATTGGGACCAGAGGACAAGCTGGTCACCAAGACTTTGTTTCGCGACGAACTAGACGGGCTGTCTGATTTTCAGAAGACTTATCCGCATATCGCAGAGGAGATCAAAGCTGCGTGGGATGCTGATCCGGAAACGGCCCAGATTGAAGTTACTGACCGCCGGATCGATATCGAAGAAGATCTGGACAAAATCAGCGCCACCTATTCGCGGCGAGAAGCGGGCGAGGAAGAGTCGACGACATTCACGGGAAAAAACGTCGCGGAGTTTCACAAAAACGCGCCTGACTGGGTGTTTGATATCTATGAGGATATCGGCGGCACGCCGTCGTTGACGGTTGCCGGTTGGGCCAAGGCGATCGGCGATTTGTTTTTGCGACTGCTGAAAATGATCACAATCCCGCTGATTGTGACGTCGCTGGTGACCGGCGTCGCTGGTTTGGGTGATACCAGTCGGCTTGGCAAGCTGTTCACCAAAACCATGCTGTACTACTTCACGACCAGCGTGTTGGCCATTACCACCGGGATCATCATGGTCAACCTGATCCAACCGGGGGTTGGGGAGCAGTTGCCGGGGAATGATCACGCGATCGTTGGCGGAGCGGACCAGTCGCTCACCGGGGTTTTCGGCGGGTTGATCCAAAACATGATCCCGTCCAATCCCATTGAATCGCTCGCCTCGGCAAACTTTTTGTCGATCATCACGTTCAGCATTCTGCTGGGCGTGTTCATCATCAAAGCGGGAGAAAAAGGGGACGGGCTGCGAAACCTGTTTGCCTCGGCCTTTGAAGTGATCATGGGGATGACCATGTTCGTCATTTCGCTGGCGCCGATCGGTGTGTGCGCCTTCATGGTCTATGCCACCGCGTCACAGGGGATCGACATTTTCATGACCTTGGCCAAATACATGCTGACGGTATTTTTGGCCTTGTTGGTGCATGCTGTGATCGTGTTGCCGTTGATCGTGAAGTTTGTCGCACGGCGATCTCCGTGGGAATTCGCGCGAGCGATGAGTCCGGCGCTGATGACGGCTTTTTCGACGGCGTCTTCCAACGGCACCTTGCCCCTGACCTTGGCCAGTGTCGAAAATCGGGGTGGAGTTTCGAATCGAGTCAGTTCGTTCGTGCTACCACTCGGCGCCACGATCAATATGGACGGCACGGCCCTTTACGAAGCGGTCGCCGTATTGTTTATCGCACAAGCCACTCCGGGCTTCGATATGTCGCTGCAGTCGCAGATCATTGTGGCTGTGACCGCGCTGATGGCGAGCGTCGGGGCGGCGGGGATTCCGCATGCGGGGTTGGTGATGATGGCCATCATTTTGCAGGCGGTCGATCTACCAATTGAGGCACAGGGCGTGATCATCGCCGTCGACCGTGTGTTAGACATGTGTCGCACTTCGGTCAACGTTTGGAGCGATTCTTGCGGCTGTGCCGTTGTTGCAAGATTTGACGCTCCCGACAACGGTAGCGAAGCGGGCGGTTGAGGCACAGTCCCGGCGTGCAAACAGCACCCGAATCTCAAACGACGAACCGCCTTACGGCATCACTGATCGTTATCAACGGCGCAATCGATGCATGATCGGGCGCCCTCATTGCGGTTACGGGCATTGGTCGATGGTAGTGAAACAGCGCCTGCTTTGCGGGTTGCGAAATCATTCCCCATTAGAAATCGACACCTGCCGGACGTCACGTATTATGACCGCACTGGTGACAGATTATCGCCGACTCGTTTTGCTCGTCTGCCGACAGTTCTCCGAAGCGACCGGCTGGGTACTACGTTTCACCCCCGCCACGGAAGAGACCGCTGAAGCGGTGTTGGACCAGTTGAACACCGATGCCTGTTGTTGTTGGCATGCGGAAATCCGCGACGAATTAGCTATTGCCGGCTACTTGCATCTGGATGTTCCACAATTCAACGAACCAAATTCGTCGCTGGAATCGGTAACTGCGCTGGGGCAAACGTTGGCGAACCTGATTTCGGAATTGGTCTCCGCCGCACATCAGATCGATGCGTCTTCACGCGATTTGTCGACATTGGTCGACTTAAAATGTGCAGTCCGCGAGGGAACGGACCTGCCGCGCACGATGTCGGATTTACTGACCGCTCCAGCCCAATTAACCGAATCGTGGGGGGCGACTTTCTTTCTGCTCAACCCCACCACGAACTCGCTACGCTTGCGGGCCGTATATCGACAAGGAGTGGACACAATTCCGCTCAAGACCCGTGAACTGCGATCGGGTCAACCGGATTTCCAGGCTTTGATTCATGGGCCGATCGTCGTGAAACGGGACGATCCGCACGGCGAACGACTCTTGCCGTCCGATGCGCTTTCGGGGTTATGCGTTCCGGTGATGGCGGAAAATGTGCCGTTGGGGACGATGTGGGTCTACGATCGTCGACAGCGGGAATTTATCGATCGGCAGATCCATGTTTTGCAGTCGATCGCCATTCAAACCGCTGCCATTTTGGAACGTATGGTGTTGTTGCGGGAAAGCGAAGTGCAACACCGGCTGTCGCGCGAACTGCAGGTCGCCTCGGAGAATCAACCGGATGATTTCGTCAATCACGCCATTGATGATCCGATGTTTGAAGTCGCCGCCTTTTGCATGAGCGCGCATGAACTGGGAGGGGATTTGTGCGAGTCGATTCCGCTGTCGGCAAATCGTACAGGGATCGCCGTCGGCGATGCCTCAGGAAATAGCATTCCGGCCGCCATGGTGAAGGCGACCGCGCGGGGGCGCTACGTACTCAGCAAGTGGAAGATCCTGACGTTGCTGGTGTCATGCAACGCGTCAATGCGGCACTGCACACATTGACACATTCGCAACACTTTATGAGCCTGGTCTACGGCGTGCTCGATTCCGAGAAGCGAACGTTCACCTACTCCAATGCCGGCCATTGCAATCCGATCTTCATTCGCGGAGACAAAGTCACCACGCTGGAGTCACACGGTCTGCTGTTGGGAGTTCTAGGCGATACAGAGTACGGGCATTCAGTGGTCGATTTGCAACCCGGCGACGTACTGGTGATCTATAGCGACGGCATTAGCGAAGCGATGAACCGTTCGCGGGAATTGTTCCGCTCCAAAGGCATCATCGCGGCTGTCCGAGAATGCCGCGAAGGGACGGCCGCTGAAATTCTGCAGAATATCTGGGGCCGCGCTGAGGCGCATTGCGATGGCGATTCGCTGCCCGATGACCGGACCTTGATGGTGGTCAAGATTCGAGAATAATCCTGCAGGCGGGCCGATGATGCAGCGCTCTGCCCAGGCGGGTGCCTACCAAGGGGTTTCCATCATCTGCACGATTTCGCGGGCCATTTCGTCCAGCGCCACTTGATAGGCGGTCGCTAACGACTGCCCGACTTCCGGGGCGAAATCGCCGTCGGACATCAAGTGCACCACGTCCGGCGCCAAGGCCACTTCTTGTTCCTGAAGCAGCTCGCCCGTCCGCTGATCGACCCAGGTGACGTGGATCCGCAAATCGAGTTCCAATTGCCGCGCCTCGTCGTAACTGCTTTGTCCCAACGTATGTTTTCTGGAGCTGACAATCCGTCCCGACAGTTTGGTATCGGCATCAGCGCAACTTGCGAGGCGGAGCGGCGTTTGCGTTTGCACTTGCCGCTGAATCGCTTCGGTCAACTGAAACTCGAGATCGCGACGAAACAAATCGGTGTTGAAAGTTTCGACGTAGACCGTGTGGACCTCGTTATCAAACGCCGGCCCCACCGCGTAGCCGCAACCGCTCAGCGTGAATGCCATCAGCATTAACGTCGCGGCGCCTACGGTTCGTCGAACGGTGCGAATCACGGTATGTTTTACCATTGGAAAAGGGGAGGGGAAGGAACGACTTTGGTATAATTATGTCAGCGTGTCATTCCGTCGGTAAGTTATCAAATAAATCCGGGACGTCCTCGAAATCGGGCGGGGACATCGTATCTTCGGATTCGACTGTTTCGCCCTCAACGCTATCTCCGATGTAAATTTCACCGACTTCACCGTCATACGATTCCTCGTATTTGGGCAATTCCGGTTGGATCAGTTCTTCTGAGGGATCCTTGCCGGCGCGTTTCAAACGTTCCGCTCGCAATTCTTCCATCGTCTGCTTCGCCAATTCGGCGAATGCCGAATCGGGATGGTCCTGCAACAATGCCACGCAGTTGATTTCGGCCGCTTCTCGTTGTCCTTTTCCTAAACGATATTGAACCCGTTCCCAGGACTTGCGGGCCTTTTCGTGATTGATGTAGGCCAACGATTTTTGCAGTCGCTCTCGATTGACCTTGTCGGGAAACAGACTCAGCGTGCTTTCGGTTAGCTCGATCGCCTTGTCCAGTCCTCTCCCGTCATAAGCCGGGCCTTGATAGACCAATTGCTCGACGTGCGCTCCGAATTGATAAGCATTGGCCGCATGTGGGCTGTTGGGGTACTGTTCGCGAACCATTTCGAAGAAATGGCCAGCTTCCAAATAGTTGCCGGTACGGTAGTGATGCACGCCTGACAACATCACGGCATCGTCCGCTAATTTGCCGGTGGGGTGATTCAACCAAATCGACTTGAGCGCCTCTAAGGCGCGTCCGTCGGTATCAAACGCGGGACGTTTGTTGTCCGTGATATTCGGGATTAATGGGAACGGCCGTTTTTGTTTTTCGATTTTGACGACACCCGATTCGGGATTTTCGCCACCCGAGGCTTGGATGACTTCTTGCTCTTGAACCGGGGCGGGTCCATCCAGCCATTCCCGCGCAATTGTGAACAGGCGGAATGTGGCCTGGTCCATATATCGCGAGCCTTCGTATTTGCTCAATAAGCGGTTATAGGAATCCTCCGCCTTGGGAAACCGCTCCTGCTGAAATTGGCTTTCGGCCAGCATGAACAAAGCTTCTTCCTCGATGGGGCGGTCTTCATATTTTTTGGTGACTTTTTTGAACGCCTTTTCCGCTTCCTCAAAATCCTTGGCGGCATACAGTTTCTTTTGCCGCGTCGAATTCGTCCTGACCTTCCATGGGGGCGAGAGAACCGTCGGCCAACAGACGTTCTTCGGCGGTGCGCGTGCTTGACCCGAACATGGTGCCGATTTTTTCGCGTCCCGATTCGACGGTGGAACATCCAACCAGATAGGGCAGCCCTATCACGGCCCATCCCACCACCAATAATAAATGAGGGAGCAAGTTTCGATTTTTTAGGTTTTTGGGCATGACAATCACGGCGGCGACAACGCCTGTTCTTATGTCGTGTGGTCCAACGTCAGATGCACTTCGGCTGCGACTGACGGAAGCTCCGCCAGGGCAAAGCGCACGAAGAACGCCGGCCATACGAACATGGTGAGAATTGATAAATCGAGAAGTGAGATGGGGAGAACAGGTTTGGGTCGCGGGGAGAGATGAGAGTGTGCCGCAAGTCTGCGGCGAAACGCCTTTAAAAAAATCGTGTGTTAAGTGAACTTCAGAAACTTCAACGTTTTAGGACTCCGTCCCAACGCTTGCCGAATGGCTCCGTCGAGAACGTGTCGAATTTCTGTAAACTGTTGACGTGTGACGCTGACGCGCGATTGTGGCGATGTTGATTCTTCCGACAGACGCCGCAAGACAGCCACCGCTCCGGCAGTTAACCGGTGAAAATATTCTTCTTGTGCCAGACAAGAACGGCAAACCACGCCGCCCAAACTGGATTTCATTCCATACCAAGCCGCTGGTTCCACCTGCCGACCGCACCGCACACAAATATCCCATGCGGGCAACTGGCCGATTTCACGCAGCAGGCCTAACTCAAAACGCAAAATTGACGTCGCGGCATTTCCAGCGACAGAAAACGCTTCTAAGGTTGCAACCACATCGTCGTACATTTGAGGATGCGGATCGTATTCTTCATTCAGTCCATTCAGCAATTCTGCGACATAATACCCGCCGTACAAGCCGGTTAAGTCGCGATCGTTTGACTGAAATCGTCTTTTGAGTTGAGCTTCGGTCAGTATGTCCAACCCGCCGGACGATTTGCGGATGAACACTATATTGTAAACGCTTAACAGGTCAAGACCAGCCTCGAACGCGCTCTTAGCGCGCTTGGCCCCTTTAGCGACCGCCGAAAACTTTCCAAACTCCCGTGAAAAGCAGGTGACCACACGGCTGCTTTCACTGAAATCGGCCAACCGAATCACAATCGCTTCCGTCTGTTCAGTCGACAAAGAATGGTCACCTTTTCCAACGTTGATTCCCCCGCCAAGAGGAAGGGGCCACAAAACATTTCTCCCTCTCGCGCGGAGAAGGGAAAGAACTTTTTTCTCCCTCTCCCTCTGGGAGAGGGCCGGGGTGAGGGTTTTCAAACCACCGGCCCCCCGATCACTCCTGCCGTTCATCCCCAACCGGTCTATCCAATGCCTGCAGCGGCACAAACCCCGATGAGGATTCCTCCGCAGTTGAACTGCCGGATGGACAATCCCCACAGCCTCCAGACTGACAGCCCCCCGAGCGTCCCCGTGCTAACTGCACGAAATCGCGGGTCAGTAAATAAACCGCCCACGCGACGATCACGCCGCACACAACAAATTGCCAGCCAATTTCCGGCATCAGTGGGTTCTCATCTTAGAATAAAAATCTGCATTGAAATACGTTTGCTAGGTGAAGCATTTTTGGCCGAAGGCCTGTTACATCGTAGCCAGGGGCAACGCCCCTGGACGGTGATCACAAATGGTCCAAAATCACAAATGGGCTGCCCTCGAAAATGGTTGGAGTTTTGAGTATGGCCTTCGGCCAATCGATGATATTACCGATCCGTTACCTAGGACGATGTCCTAGGCTAAGATGAAAAAGGCCTTCGGCCATACACAAAACAGGACTTCCTTCCGCTGACGTTGGTTGTGCACGACTCTCCTCACATGGCTAATGTGCCATGAATGCGGGTAAACAAATTGTGACAGGCAACCTGGAACTGTCAATTGGGCACGTATGGAAATCCACCAATCCAGCAGCGTATTCGTGAAAATCACTTGCCAGGATCGACACTCACCACGTCCGGCTTGGGGAAATTCTTCGGAACCGGCAACGTCACTTCGCCTGTCGCCGCCCATTCGCAACCGCGATTCATCACTGTTTGAAAGCCGATACAACGCAGCGAGGTGATGTCCTCGCCACCGACGTGTCCCAGCACCGTGGTGAAGACACGTCCTTTGCCGTAGGGAATCACCCAGACCATCGGCTCATGCGTGCCGGTTCCGCCGGTTGCCTTGTCGGAATAGGCTGTTGCCAAAATTTGCATGTTCAGTGCCGGGCCGCGTTGGCCGTGATACAACTCGTCCTTGGTGTGCATCCACTCACGAGGCATACCGCGGGTGACGGGATGGTCCGAATCGCGCGTCACGATTGCATACTCGTGTTGCCGGCCATGTCCCGCCCCGGGGCCTTTACCGGCAGCGGCGCGCTGGACCTTGCCTTTGTCATCCAATGAAACTCGTTCACCAAAGTCATTGCCTCGCCAACCCAGGCCGATCATCTCATTCCATTGTGGCCATTTGGGGAACGCGTTATTTGCCGCATGAATAATCACCAAACCCCCGCCCCCTTTGACATAGGCGGTCAAATCTTTCTGCACCTGTTGTGGCCAAGGTTGGCCGTTGTAATTGCTTAGTACAGCGTCGTACTTTGAGAACTCAGGACGGAAGGCTTCCCAAGCAGCCGCCGGCGCATTTTTGGGAGGGGTTGTGACAACGTCCACAGAAAACCGACCGGTGTTTTCCAAGACTTGACTCATGTAAGGCGTCATGACATGCCAGTCGTGATTGTTCTGGCCATCAATGATCAGAATGTCGAGTTTCTCCTCCGCACGCAGTTCGGCAGTGCCGTTGCAGATCCCAGCAACAAACAACCCCACCAAGGCCAGCACCTTCATCAACCGATTCCACATAACCGTGACTCCCCCCACTCCAAGTAGGGCAGGCTCCCGCCTGCCGTGATTTCCACGAACCATTGCCTTCCCAAACGTCACGGCCAACCCACGTCGATGACGACGGCAGAGCCGCCGGTTTGGAAGAGGGTTTATTCCGCCGCTTTGAACGCCGCTGTGATCAACGATTCGGCAGTTCCGGAATCTGGATGTCGACCGATTTTAAAAAGCCGTGCCGTTCGACGAGCAATTCTAGTTGCGGCGTTTGATAAAACGCGTCGCCCCCGATTGTTTCGAAATCTGAGACCTCTCGTTCCCCGATTTTGTAGATTCGGTCGTTCAACCGCAACCCGGCTTGCCCTGCCGGTGATCCGGGGACCACGCGTGTCAGGACCAGACAACCGGGATCGGCGGGATCGATCCGCCAACTGATCCCTAACCGCGTCGGTGTTCCGTCCAATGCGACAGTGATTGTTTTCGGCTCAGGGTCTTCGCCGCGGCGAATCACAAAGTCTGTTGGACTCGGAGCCGCTAACACAGCGACGAGGAAGTCGCTGCCTTTGGTCACCGCTATTCCTCCCACCTCGACAATGACATCCCCCACGACCAACCCCGCGCGGGAGGCGGCGGAACCGGGGCGGATTTGGTCCACGCGTACGCCGGGTGAAGGTGCGTCGACTTCAGTCCAGTGCACCCCCAGTCGGCTGGGGCGGGGCGGAAGTCCACGTTCGGTTTGCTTTTGTACGGCGACGGTTTCACCCAACACGGAACGACGAAATGGGGTGATTTCTTCTCGATTGGCTAAGTCCCACGTGACGTGAAACATCAATCGCGTTATATCGCGAATTCCTTCATAATTCAGTTTGTCGAGATCGTCGGCCGGCGTGTGGTAATCGTTGTGCAATCCCGTGTGAAACATCATCGCCGGCACCTGCCGCTGAAGAAACGGCCAGTGATCGCTGTTGTCGGGCAACTCCCAGGTGTAATCCAGTTTCAAGGACTCGACGTGGTTATTGTCGCTGATGATCCGCCGCAGGCCGGGAATGGTGCGGGCGCCGTAACAGGTCAAGACGCCGCGACGCAACCGGCCAATCATGTCGACGTTGATCAGCATTTTGACTTTGTCGCGGGGCACCGTCGGCGAGTTGATCCAATGCTCCGAACCCCATAATCCTTTTTCTTCGGCGTCCCACAACGCGAACAGTATTGTCCGCCGCGGTGGTGTGTTGAGGTTAGAAATTGCTGCGGCCAATTCTATCAGCGCCGCTGTCCCACTGGCGTTGTCGTCCGCACCGTTGTGGATGTAGCCAGTCGGTCCGCGGCTGTTTCCGCTGTTGCCGTATCCCACATGGTCGTAATGCGCGCTGACCATGACCACCTCGTCCCCAACGACGGGATCCGTTCCACGGATCATACCTAGAATGTTACGGTAGTTGGCGTTGAAGGATTGGTAATAGCGATTGTCGCTGGTGCCGCCGGCCAGTTTGTATTTTCGATACTGTTCACCCAAATAAACCCCCGCAGCCATCCCCCCCTGTGAACCGGCTTCCCGCCCCTCGAACGTATCGCTGGCCAGCACGTTGACATGTTCCTTGATGTCGGCAACCGTTATCGAATCTTCCGCCTGGGTTATCGAAAAATTCCCCGCTGCGTGCGCGTCGCCCGTGACAATGCAGATGCAGAGGAAGAGACCAAACCAAACGTTGCGAATCAAGGTGGTGGGCATGAGCATTGGCAGGATCTTGTGGAATGGGTGGGGCCACTGTGAATTCATTGATTCCAATTTAGCATCCGCGGGAACCTGCGGCAAAGCTTTACGGTGCTTCGTCGGCTGCGCAAGCTCCCCAAACCGAAGAGGATGTCCAAACTATCGAGCATCCGGGAAGGGACTCAGCCAGCTTATCCATTTTGGGTTGCGTGACTTGCGTCATTTCCAGGGAGAGGTGTTTTAACTTAGTGAGGCCAGCTAAATGCGTTACGCCAGCATCGGATATCTGATTGCAATCCAAACGCAATGACTGGAGCCCGGTGAACTTCGCCAGATGTGCGAGTCCCGCGTCGGTAATTTTCGTACCGGAGAGGTTGAGTGTGACGAGGCTGGTCAGCCCGGCAAGTTGTTCCAAACCGGTATCGGTGACCGGGCAATTCTCAAGACTCACATGCTTGAGGGTGGTTGAACCATGAAAGTGCGAGAATCCCGTTCCCGTAATTTTCGTGCCGTTGAGCGATAAAAATTCCAGCGACGACAGCGCAGCCAGCTGCGCCAAGCCGGCATCTGTGACTTTAGTTTTATCTAGATCTAGCGATACTAAGCCATTCAACTGACGCAAATGAATCATCCCCGCATCACCGACGCCGGTATCTCTGAGCGATAGGAGCTCCAGGCCAAACAGTTCGCTGATGTGAATCAGCCCGGCATCAGAAATTCGTGTACCACCAAGTCGCAAACGCCGCAACTTGGGCATATCTTGCAAACGTTTCAGTTGTTCAGCCGTGACCGATTGGTAATCCAGAGACAGCACTTCGGCGTGAGAAAACGCCTGTATGTATTTTTCGTCCACTGCATCCGGGATCAACGCAGGACGTTCGAGCTCTGTGGACACGAATCCTTCAAACTCGGCAATCGCCTGTTGCTCTTTATAGTGCGGCCACCAGATCGGCAATACGACGGCGATCACCAACAACACCAAGCCCATGCAAATCAACAACCCGGTACGAGGAATACGAGATTTATGGGCGTCGGGTTCAGACATCGCTAACGCTCCTTTGTCCTCGTCGTCTAATAAACGTAAATGTGGTCGTCGCTGATTGACGTGACATTACGGTATCACGTTTGGTGCAGGATTCCAGAGCGAAATCCGTTCACACAAGCTGGTATGGTAGCTGCGATAATGCTAATTTCTAGTTGTGATGACACATCTTTGTCCCTGCAAAAAGGCTCGACCGCCATGTCTCTCCGTGCCGCTTTGATCTTTGTTGTGATCTCCCAGATTGCTGGATGGACTGAGCCACTTTTCGCGGCGACGGACAAGCCGAATATTGTGTTTATCTTCGCCGACGACCTGGGTTGGACTGATCTGGGTTGTTACGGCAGCAAGTTCTACAAAACGCCCCACATCGACCGGCTCAGCGAGCAGGGGTTGAAATTCACTTCCGCTTACACGAATGCCCCCAACTGCGCCCCGACGCGGGCCTGTTTGATGAGCGGACGCTATTCGCCGCGGCACGGTATCTACACCGTCAGTACCGGCGCTCGGGGGGATGAAAAATTCCGCAAGATGATTCCGGCGGAGAACGTCACCGACCTGCCGCTCAGCGAGGTCACTATGGCCGATGCCATGAAACAGGCAGGGTATGTCACCGGTATGTTCGGCAAATGGCATCTTGGCAAAGGACCCCAATACCATCCGTCGCAGCGCGGCTTCGACGAAGCCATCTCGGCATCGCGAGGACACTTTGGTTTCAAAACCGATCCCCATGTGCCGGTCGATGAAGACGAGTATCTGGCCGATTTCTTAACGGACCAAGCAGTGTCGTTCATCGAACGGCATCGTGATGAGCCGTTCTTTTTGTATCTCCCCCACAACGCCGTCCACACTCCGATTCATGCCAAGGAGACTTCGACTGCCAAGTTCCAAGGCAAACCACCCGTCGGCGGACATCACAATCCGGTCTATGCCGGAATGATTGATAGTGTCGACGAAGGGGTCGGGCGGATCATGGCCAAGTTGGATGAGTTGAAGCTGGCCGACAACACGATTGTGATTTTCTATTCCGACAACGGCGGGCTGGGCGGATATGGAGAACTGGGCGGCTCCACCGGGCGGAACATCACCAACAATGCTCCGCTGCGCGGCGGCAAGGGCATGTTGTACGAAGGGGGCGTGCGGGTGCCGTTGATTATTCGTTGGCCCAAAACCATTCCGGCAGGTTCCGTCTGCGACGAACCGGTGATCTCCATCGATTTCTATCCCACGTTCCTCGAAGTGGCCGCTGCCCAGCCAGATTCAAAGCACAAACTCGACGGCATTAGTTTTTTGCCACTGCTCAAATCGGGCGGAAAAGCCAAACTGGATCGCGACGCGCTGTATTGGCATTTCCCTGGCTACCTGCAAGCGGACGTTAAAGCAGGCACTTGGCGGACCACCCCCGCCGGTGCGATCCGCGTGGGGGATTACAAACTGTTGGAGTTCTTCGAGGATGATCACGTGGAGTTGTACAACCTCCGCGACGACCTCAGCCAGAAGCAGGACTTGGCGGCCAAGATGCCGGACAAGGCGAACGCGTTGCGCAACCAATTGCACCAATGGCGGGAAAAGCGTCAAAGCCCCCATGCCGACGCATAAATAACCCATTGCCGTACAGTTCAACCACTGCCGACCAGATCCATCTGTTCGCGGAACCGCTCTAAGACGCGGATTTTCAGCGGCGCGTAATCGGGATCGTCGAATCGACCGGAGTCGACCAATTGAAAGGCCACTTTGCGGGCTTCGCGGAGGACGGCTCCGTCGGTGGTGAGGTCGGCGACGCGGAGCGGGAGGTCGCCGTGTTGACGCGTGCCTAACACGTCGCCCGGGCCGCGGAGTTCGAAATCGGTCTCGGCAATCTCGAAGCCGTTCGCCGTGCGCTCCATCGCCTGCAGCCGGCTGACCGCTTCGGGGTTGTCGGTTTCGGAAAACAAAAAGCAATAACCATCGAAACGGCCCCGCGCAATCCGGCCCCGCAGTTGATGCAGTTGCGACAGCCCGAACCGCTCGGCTTGGTAAATCACCATCAGCGTCGCATTGGGCACATCGACGCCGACTTCGACGACGGTTGTGGAGACGATTGCCTGGATCTCTCCGCTACGAAACGCCTCCATCGCCGCTGCTTTGCGCTCGCGGTCCATTTGGCCATGCACGAGGCCCACGCGAAATCCGCTCAGTTCGCCGTCGCTCAATTCACGGAACACCGCTTCGGCGCTGGCGTCTTCTGTTTCGGCATCCGATTCGTTCGCTTGAACGCGGGGGCAGACGATGTAGGCTTGGCGGCCCGATTGCAGTTTGCGGCGGATGAATTCCCAGGCTTTCTTGCGCGCGGCGGCGGTATAGACGCGGCTCGATGTCACCTTGCAGCGACCGGGCGGCATGTCGGAGACGACCGACAGGTCCAAATCGCCGAATTGTGTGAGGCACAGACTGCGTGGGATGGGGGTGGCTGTCATCACCAAGACATGGGGCACCCGATCGCCGCTGGAAAAATGCGCCCGCTGCATCACGCCGAATTTGTGTTGCTCATCGATGACCACCAGCCCCAGATTGTCGAAGTTCACGTCTTTTTGAATCACCGCTTGCGTGCCGACGATTAATTGTACCGCGCCGGAAGAAATATCGGCCAATGCCTGCCGCCGTTCACCAGTGTTTAGGCTGCCGGTCAGTAATAAGCGGTTCACACGACTATGCGCTAAGATGGCCTCGACGGTCGCCCAGTGTTGCGTCGCTAATAATTCTGTCGGCGCCATCAATACCGCTTGGTAGCCGGCGGCGATGGCGACCAATGTTGCATAAATCGCCACAGCGGTTTTTCCCGCACCGACGTCGGCTTGCAATAAGCGGTGCATGGCGTGTCCCGAATCGAGATCCTGCACGATATCGGCAACCGCCGAGTTTTGTCCAGCGGTGAATTCAAAGGGAAACAACCGCCGAATCCGCGCATCGATTTTCGACGTCGTGGGCATTTTGGCTGAGATCGGCTGTTGGGTTCGCAATCGGCGGCGCAGCGCCAGTCCCAATTGAAACTCCAACAAATCCTGAAACACCAACCGCCGCCGCGCCGCATCGCGCTGTTCGATCGTCTGCGGAAAATGGACGCCGTGCAGCGCTGCGGTGATCGGCATCAAATCCGTGTATTGGCGAAACTTTTCCGGCAATTCTTCCGGGACGAACTCTGCATGCGATTCCAAGGTCTGGCGTGTGATGCGACGCATGGCTTGCATGTTCAGCCCTTCGGTGAGGCGATAAATCGGCAACACCCCGCCGCCGGCCTCCGCATCCTCTTCGTCGAGCCATTGAATCATGGGGTGCGACATCTCCCAACGTCCCGAGGCGCGTTTGACCTTGGCGGAAAAGAGCACCAGATCGTTGGGTTGAAATCGCTTGAGCACCCAATGCTGATTGAACCACACCCCGCGGACGAAATCCCCGTCGCAATTCAACAAGACCGCCGAGAGCGTACGATTGCCGGAGATTTTCTTGCCGTCGAGATCCACCACGCGACCGCGGACCGTCTGCACTTGCCCCTCTTCCAACTCCGCCACCGGTTTGACGACGGTCAAATCGAGATAATCCCGCGGCAGATCAAACAACACATCCTCAGCCGTCCGAACGTCCAGCTTTTCCAACAACTCCGCGCGCGCCGGCCCCACTCCTTTCAGGAATTGCACCGGTGTTTGCAGAGGATCATCGGACATGGTTCAGTGGGGGCGCGATGGACGGCGAGTTTGGGGAATATCTTCTGCATAACTTACCGGCAACGGCCGTTGGCGTCCAATGGGGCGGGATCCGTTAGGAATGCGTTTGGGTAGCGATTGGCTTCGCAGTTCTGATGCTTAAAGCTGTTTGAGGTAGATGTCCTTAAACTGCACGGTCATGGGCTTGCCTGCCCGCAGTTGTAATCCGAGGAAGCCTTTCAGGTCGAAGTGTCCTTTCTCCTGGTCGATCAGTTCGGAGCACTTCACGCCGTTGATCTGGAGAATAATGTGTTGGCCTTTGGCCGTGATGTGATAGTCGTTCCATTCTCCTTCCGGTTTCATGGTCGCCTTCCCGTCCAGGTTGGTGGCCGTTCGTTTGCCCGCTGCGTCGATGACCGTCTTCGTTCCATTGGCGGTTAACAGTTCGGGGCCTTTGCGATTGTGTAATTCATCGCATACGCCGCCGAGATACGGTCCGCTCTGATAAATATCGGCCTGATAGCCGACAGCCAGTCCGTTGGGCTTGAGCAGACTGCGAAACTGAACCCCCGAATTCCCGCCGTTCCCCTTCACGCGGAATTTGAGTTTGAGTTCGAAATCGGCGACGTCGCCACCTTGCCAGACCATGAATTGATTTGAGGTGCAAGGGTTCTCGGGCGTCGATTGTCCCGTGATCGCACCATCCCGCACCGACCAGTAACTCATCTCCAGCGCCTTCCAGCCTTTCAATGTTTTGCCGTCAAAGATCGACTTAAATTCTGCCGCCGAAAGCGACCCAGCAGTCAAAACGACGGACAGGCACAAAACCAAACGCATGAACGGAGAGATTGTTTTCATGATAAGCAACTTATTGAATCTCGAAATGGACTTTTCATCGACAACGGCAATGATCACAAGTCACACCACACATATCAACTCTATCCGTGCTGCAAGTTGGTGCTGCGCAGTTGTAGGTGAAGGCGATTCGCAGGGCAGAGATGAGCACTTGCCAGCAAACGACCGCACCGTGAACCGATGAAGGCGACTAGCAAGCTGGCCAATCACTGGTGGCGCAGACGTCGATGACCGTGACTACACACCAGCCGTCCGGCCGCTATAATTGCTGCGGGTCGTCTCCGTTTGCCTGTACGGCAGTGCCCCACTGATCCCAATGAGCCGCTGGAATCAGGCCTGCTACTGGGTCCTGTGGGGCTGCCGAATTCAACCATGACTTGCAACACCGATGACTGCCAAAGTTTCTGATTCTGATGCGCTCCTGCCGCGATTCAATGACCGGGCCGATTCTTATACTCAAGCGGCTGTGGTGCAGCGGGCTCTTGCGAAGTGGCTTGCGGAATGGATTGAGCCGATTGAGCAGACGCGCTGGCTGACGGCGCTGGAGTTGGGGCCGGGCGATGGCCTGTTCACGCGCGCGAGCTGGCTCCGCGGTTTGATTCTCTCACCGCTGTGGATAACGCGCCGCAAATGGTCGAACGGGGTCGCCGCGCATTGCCAGACGTGGAGTGGGAGGTTGATGACGCATGGCAAATCGAGCGTCTCGCGTTCGATCGGGTGTACTCCGCAAGTTTTCTCCAGTGGTGTGACGACCCCGAACAGGTGCTGAGCAATTGGCACGCGCTTGCCAAACCGGGGACTCGCATGCTGCATGGGTTTTATGTCGCCCCCACGCTCAAAGAGTGGCAAACGATTGCGCTGAGCCGCTCGCCCATTCGATGGCGCAGCGCTGAGGAATGGATTGCCTGTTTTCGTGAAGCGGGCTGGAATGTGCTGCGTAGCGACTCGCACAGTCACACACAACGGTTTCCTTCAGCCCTCGAACTGGTTCGCTTCTTTCATCGCACGGGAGCGACCACGTCACAACAGACTTCTGCCAGCGGACTGCGAAAAATGATCTCAGACTACAACACTCGCTTCCCCGCCACGGATGGGTCTCCCGGAGTCGAGAGCCAGTGGACCTTCTTCCGCATCGAAGTGGCTAAATAATTGCCAACAACTTGGGGTAACTGTCCCCCGAAAGAGGGGACCACTGCAAGTGCTTCTGGATACGATTGACCTGCCGCGTAGGATTCCAGGCAGGCTCATAATTTTGGTAGCATAGTAGCAATCTTCTATGAACACATTTTCATTTTTTCGGAGGAGGGCACAATGACGACCAATTTGTCGGAAGCCGAAATGGTGCGACTGTGGGAATTGCATACGCAACTGGAATTTGAAACGAAAGATGCCGTTGCCACCGTCGCCACAATGGCGCCGGGCAACTATGTGAATCATGTCCCCACGATGACCGGCGGGCGTGGTCATGACGAGATGATTGAGTTCTACGGCGAACATTTTATTCCCAAAATGCCGGCGGATACTACGCAGCGGGTTCTCGCGCGGACGGTGGGAAAAGACCGGTTGGTTGATGAATTCGTGTTTTCCTTCACGCACGATATTGAAATGGATTGGATGCTGCCGGGGATTGCCCCGACTCACCGGCAGGTTGAGATCCCGATGTTGGTTGTCGTGCAGTTTGAAGGGGATAAAATCGCCTGTGAACGAATTTATTGGGACCAAGCTTCGGTCCTTGTACAGATTGGTCTGCTTGATCCGACGGGGCTTCCCGTGGCTGGGGTTGAACAGGCCCGTAAATTTGAGGATCCTCAACTACCGTCCAATGAATTGATGCAAGGCAGCGATTAGCAGTTCGAACCAAGAGCCTTTTTCCTTTTCTCATGGGCGCACAGCCCACAGCCGAGTTTTCAACAATCGAATACTGGAAAGAACAGACATGCGCGTCGGTATCGCTGCAGATCATGGAGCGTTTGAGTTGAAGCAATATCTGGCCGACCAACTCCGTGGAGCGGGGCATGAGGTGACCGATTTTGGCGCCCACAGTCTGAACCAGGACGATGACTATCCTGACTTTGTGATCCCGTTGGCCCAAGCTGTGGCCGCTGGTCACTTGGACCGTGGAATTGCCCTGTGTGGTAGTGGTGTCGGAGTCTCCGTCTGTGCGAACAAAGTCACCGGGATCCGTGCCGCACTGATTCATGATCACTTTTCGGCTCAACAGGGCGTTGAAGACGATCACGTCAACATCCTCTGCATGGGTGGCCGCGTTGTTGGCATAGCGGTCGCGTGGGACGTGACGCGCACGTTCCTATCCGCTGAGTTCAGCCAAGCTGAACGTCATCTGCGCCGTCTGGGGAAAATGACGTCCCTGGAGAAGGGGCTTCCTCCCGACTAATCTCCGTGCCGACCGACGCCTGCGAATATTGTGAGCTGTGATAAACCTGGATAGGCAAATCCGATTTCACAACGAAGATGTTCAGGGAAACTAGGAGCGCTCCGCATGACTTGGTTTGAATCGCTCACCGGATTTCCAGAAGAGTCCGCTGAGCACGTTCGTGCGAACATCACGATCGACGGCACGACCATGACGTCGTCGGCCAATGGGCGACAGATGACCTTCGGTCGGTTGGAAACTCCCAATTTGGCAGAACTTCGTTCACGCGCACAGTCGGTTCTGCAGCCGAAAGCTGGGCTGAAAGTGTCGGAGGTACTGGGTGATGTGCAAGAACTCCATCAGGAACCGGCCAATGCCGGCGCCTTGTTCCAAGTCGCATCACAATTCAACCTGTTAGAAATGGTCAGTCCCTCCACAACACCGGAATATGGAGTGGGCATTTATGAAAACGACCGTACACAGGGTCCCGCTTGCGCAATTGCCTGTGGAGCGGGAACGATCTATCGAAATTATTTTGCCGACGTCAACGGTCGCCCAGGACAAACGTCGGACAACCAAATCGATTGCCTAAACGATTTAGGTCTCGCGATTGGGAATACTGAAAATCAATTGTGGACGATGCGAAATGGATACGCTCTCGCATCGGAAAACGGACTGCAAGAAATTTCCACTCGATTGGCGGCCAGTAGCGAAGCGGAACGCGATGCTTTGCGACAACGATTGCGGATTGGCATTCAATGGGAATCGGAAGTCACGCTGGGAAATAATCCGCAGACGATCTCCCAAGCGTATTGCTCGGCACTGCCGGTCGCTTATTCCGTCTTGTCAGCTGATCAGTGGGCCGGTTTTGCGCAGCTGGTCCTCGAGGCGGCCTATGAAGCCACCTTTTGTGCCGCTATTTTGAATGCGGAATTGAACGGCAACAAGCGGCTGTTTCTCACGTTGCTGGGAGGCGGAGCATTCGGCAATCGTGACGACTGGATCTTCGCCGCCATCGAACGCGCGCTCGACCTCTATGCGGATTTCGATCTCGACGTTGCCATTGTCAGTTATCGTTCGCCGAGACCGGGTGTTCAAGAACTCATCAATCGCAGAGGATAGCAAGCCCCTGAAACAAGGAAGGTGCGTTCCTCAACAGCGAAGCTTCATGGCATTTCTATTGACTGCTTGCTTTCATGGGCGATGCAAAGAGCGGGTGGATAAGTAGCGTATTTTTTTCTTTACCCAACAACGCCCAATTGCTCGAGAAAACCATACTTATCCCAATCGACCCAACTCTCTACGAGTTTGCCGTCTTCGTAACGATCGGTATGCACACCGGTCCAACTGGTTGTTTTTCCGGTTGCAGCAAGATCCTTGAATGTCCCGGTATGCTTGGCGGTCATTCGCCATCGCGAACAAACGTAGTCCCCATCGGCAACCTGTAGCAGGACTTCCATCTTGACGTCTGAAAAACCTGCATGGAAATCGGCAACCAGGGACTTCCACTGGGCAAGTGACTTTGTTGATGTCCCAGCAGCGGCATCCGGCATTTGATGATTGACGTACTCGGCCGACAAGTAGTCGTCTGATTTGTGCAGAGCGTTGTCACCCCACAATTCGAGCAGATGCTGAGAAGTGGTTTTGTGGTTGGCCGACATGTGTTTTTCCTCCGATAGGATGCTTTTGGAACTTCTGCGCGTACAGTAACAATTCCGCTGAACGCTCGACTCCCGCCTGAAAGCCTAGCAGAGTCCGTGTCCTATTTCGACATTTTCTTCTCCGAGTTCCAATCGACCTCGCAGTCCATTCCCATAAAAAAACGAAGGCCGATCCTGGGGGATCGACCTTCGTCTCATTTCAGAGGGGACTCGTTACGACTCTCAAGCGGTTAGCGAGGCACTGCGAACCGGGTGGGGTCGGCGAGGAATTCTTCTTGGTTTTGGGTCGAGCGAAACAAGTAGAATCGTCCATCATAATCGCAACTGAATGACAGATAACCTTCGACGTGCCGTCCTGTGCGTTGCATTTCGATCACATCGATCCCTTGCAATACGGGGGCATACGGATCCGGGTTACGGACGAACTCGTTCAGAGCTTCCTGGGAATCAAACCGGTAGGTACGGCCCAGATAGACGGTGCTGAACTCAGGCTTGCCGCGTTGGAATTTTCCAGCCCGTAAATTGACTGGGCAATACCCTAACAGGTGTTTGACTTCCGGCGCCGTCTCTTGCTGTTGAGCGGCACGGGTGATTTTGCGGGTCACCACCGGACTTGCGGCGGTCACAGCTGCATCGATCACTTTTCCAGCTGATTTGTCCAACGGCGCGTCGAAGTTGAAATCCGCAAACGGATTTTCCGACTCGATTTCGGAGGCGGCAGCGACCACTTTTTCGGCCTGCCGTTTCACATCGTTATAGTCAACCTTCGTCTGCGGGATTTGCTGCACAGTTTGGGGCAATGATCGTTGCACGGTTTTGGGCAGCGAAATGGTTGGCGCCGTTAAAGGCTGTGTCGATTTGCTGGCGATCGCCCCGGCGGGACGCGGCGGCAAAAAGGGATCCCGCGTGCGACGGGCGGTTTCATGGGCGATCCGCTGTTGATCAATCTGTTGCGAGACGACCGGCAAAGGAGCCTTCGGCAGTTCGGGCGCGGGAGTGACTTCCTCCTGGTCACGGCCAAACAGTTTGGAGACGCCGCGTTTCAGGCCACTGTAAATACGCTTGGGATGCAAACGTGATCGTTGTTCAGTTTCAGCCTGCTCCAGCTCTGCGCCGCTGACAATACTAGCGGTCGAAATCGTGATGAAAATCGCTGTCAGCACAAGCCCGGCGGCGAGAACTCGTCTGTTGAGTATGCGGAAGTTCATGGAACCCTCCTGGTTGCAAAACCTCGGCTGCAGTCGTTGTGATAGCTGCAGTCCAGCAGTTTTTTCGTCAGCGCCGCAAAGTGCCCGCGGCGCAAAGTAATTCGCATTGAGACACGGTCTGCGAGGGCAGCTTCGCGACTTCCTTGGCGAATCGGCCATCTCATACCCAAGTTTCCTCAGTCCCACTGTTTCCGTGACAGCGCATAGGACGCAGAAACTTATGCCTCGTGGCGTTTGTCATCGTCGCACCTACTGTCCCGACTTTGCAGGTTCCAGCGGTTTGCGCGGAATAGGCGTTTGACCGGCCAGACTAGCCCGCATAACCGTTACAGACGATGCGTCCCCAACCGTATAGACCCGCAGATTCGGGAATATCGAACGGTTCGCAATCAATTCCGGACGCGTGTCGGTCTGTTTTGAGAGGCCGGTCGATTGGACTGTGGTTTGCGATCCGACGACGGGAGAGACCAGATACCGCGTTGTTCGCGTTTGGCATCCTGCTCTGCTTGTCGAAACAGTCGTTTCTTCGCCGCAGAAAAAGGGAAATGCGTAATCGCTCGGCCGTATCCCCCCCGGATCAACTCTTCGTTGAGCAGTGCATCGTTGATGTAGACGTACGCCAAAATGCGGCCGTAATCGTCCTCGCGCTCCTTGTCGAACTCCAGCCGCACCCGTTTTCCCTCGACCCGGTTCCGCGTGTATTCGCTCGCCTCGGGCCCAAAAGGTTGGACGGGAAGATCGGGGTGTTTTGTTTCCGGAGTATCGACACCGATCAGCCGCACACGATTGCCATTGGCCAATAGCAAAGTATCGCCATCGACAGCGCGCTTGACGACGAACTCGCCCGATGCGGCGGGCGGGAGTGGGGGAGCTTCCGGGGGACGGGTCAACCAGCGTCCGACGACCAACAGGATGATGATCACCACAGCCAGCAGCGGGGGGGTGGGACGACGCCTAGAAAACCTGCGTGGCATGTCCGCCCTGCCTCCGGGACCCATCTAAGAATTGCAGTGGTTCGGACAAAGCTACCGAACTGCTGATGAACACCTTAGTGAAAAGATGCGCGCGTCTATTTCACTCTACTCACGCGAGTTTAATTCTCACTGAATTTGAGTTGCCGCCAACTGTTTTTTCCCAAGGGATCTCGGCAGTATTTGTCGCGACATTTCGGACACAAATCGTAACGAAAACCCTGTCGGTCTTCCTCAGCGGCAATGTCGTCGCCTGCGGCCAATATTTCGGCAATCTGCTCCAAGTGATCGGCGTCTAAATCCGCTTCGCTAATGATCTCCGGGTCGATAGCGGGCGCAACTTCCACTTTGACCACGTAGCGTTGTTCGTCTAGCCGCACACCACAAGCATCGCACGTGTAGTGCAACATAAGGCCCGAGTCCTCTCAAGTATTACGATAGTGCTCCAACACATCTCAATACTCGATTTAACCACAAATCCTTCAGCCGGGAAAGCCTTTTGGTCAATTTTGCCATGAACATCTGTTCCGACATTTTTTGCAGTTGCAAATGATGCGTAGAGGCGTTTGTTGCGCAAGGCCGTCAGATTTCGCGAGGCTGGGCGTTATCTTTGCTCCATGGAGGCCGCTAAATTCTTCATGTACTTGAGGAATTGTGCGTCCAATACAGCAAGGTTTTTCCCGAACGCTCCCTCAAAATCCTTGAGACGTTCAGCGGCCCCGTACGGTTTCAGCGGATCGCGATGCGCCACAGCATTGAGAAAGCGGGCGTATGCCGACGAGCGGGTTTGGATCAAATAAAAGCTGAGTGCCCAGGCATGGCTGTAACCGTCCAGCAAGGAGGCGTTGAATGCGTTGTCCCCAGCGACAAAATTGCGCAAGGCCCCTTTGGGGCGACGCGTTTGGGCATAATTCATAAACCAGACAAAGCGATCTCGATTGATCTGATCGGCAGTTTTTGCGTGCGAACCTCCGTCGCGAATTCCCGGCGCCTCGTAGACCGTCGCTAGGCCTTCGACAATCCATTTGGGATTTTCGCCGATTCGAGAATGCAAGCCGGTATTGAACGCGATCTGGTGGGTTGCTTCATGAATCATCGTATCGCGCAACCCACTCTCCGAAGATCCGGTGCTCGCCGAGATTGCGCCGGTGAATCCCGAAAAGGATCGTTGCTCGCGGGGGAACCCCGTCCATGCTGGTAACTGGAAATCGTGGCCCTCGTCCATGGCTGCGACGCTGTCTCCGGGATCAAACAATGCGACGCGATTGGTGTGGTGGTGGTAATACCCCATCAGGCCCCGCACCGCCCGAACGCCATCCCCCGCGGCATAGCGAGCAAAACTTGCGTGGTCGGGAAACACCAATGCGACAAGTGGAAATTCCGGTTCGGTCACTTTGAGTTTTCGCACACGAAAGTACGAATAGAACCGGTTGTAGATCCCTTCGAACAACTTCGCATAGTCCCGCGCCCGTCCTCGGGGACCGCAAACGACATAGTGCCCGTTGGCGGCGACTTCAAAATTTCCGCCGTACCGCCTTTTCAAATCATCGCGCACTTGAACAAGCGAACTGCTTTTAAAACGGGGGGAGATTTTTTTGAACGAGCCGACTTCGTTGAACGACAACGCATTGAGTTCTCCGTCTGTGCTCATCAGCCAAAACTGGCGTTTGTCGCTGGCAACGGCTTTCCCCTCGTAAGTATTTTTGCCGACTTGGACCCGCAACAGGGACTGCGTTTTTTGGGCGGCTTGAGTAGGGACCGCAGTCGCTAGCAGCACGAAGACGAGCGACGTAATCCATAGACGGTGGAGCATGATTACGGGAGTCCGAATCGTATAAGTCGAGGCACAGGCCCAGGGAAAAAACCCTGTCAAAACCATTCCACAAAAAGTATAGGTCGTATCTCGCCTACAGGGGCTTTAACCCGCCGCATGTTGCATTAATGCAACATGGTTATCCCTAGCAATTCACGAATTGGCTGTTTTCCTGCGGTCGGTGGTCCCCTAAGATAGATCTGTAGGCAATTATTGTTCGTGGGCATTTTCCAAGCGTTCGTTCAGAAAGTTCCAGTCGTGTCGTTTCGGACGAGAATACCGGCATGGGTGCTCTGTGGTTGCGTTTGCCTCATGGTGATTCGTACGACCGCGGGCGAATCCCCACCGGCGACAGATTTAGCGGCGGATGTGAAACAAGCCATAGCCGATTTGGATGCGGACCGTCTCTCGGTTCGCCGTGCGGCTGAAGAGCGTTTGCTAAAATTGGGCCCCGCTGTGCTACCGCACCTGCCCCCACCGGAGTTGATCCGCCAACCGGGTGTCCGACAGACCCTGAAACGTCTACGCATCCAACTCGAAAAACGACAGGCACGCCTCTCCGCAACCGCCTCGCAGGTGACGTTGCAGGGGAATTTACCGTTGAACGAGATTCTGCGCGGGATTACAGACCAAACGGAAAATCAATTCGACCCCTCTGCGCTGCCGACATCGATTTTGGAAAGCAACGTCGAGATTGATTTTCAAAAAACGCCGTTTTGGAAAGCCGTCGACCACCTGTGCAAGGAATTGCGACTGCGACACCACCTCGAAGAAAAAATGGAGGCGTTGCAGTTGCTACCGGCCGAGGATGATGCCGCGCCAGAGATTGCAGTGACATATGCCGGACCTTTTCGTGTGGCGGTCACATCGATCAAGCGGCGGCGCCAATACAATCAAGTACGCGTGGGATTGGCCTTCACGGGCGAACCGCGAATTCGTTCTTTGATCGTGACTTACGCTGCAAAGAATTGGAATCTTCAGCTACCGGACGGCCTGCTGCTTCCCCCTGAAAGTCCTGGAGCATTCTTGGAATTCACTCCCGCAGATGGTGGCCGCAAAATTCAGTTTTCGATCGATTTCATTGACACTGACAAGCCCATTGACAAGATCTCACTGGATGGCAAATTTACCGTGACCTCCGTCGTTGGGAATCAGCGGATTCGTTTTCGTGATCTGGAACGTGGCGGCGGAGTCGCTCGACGGCGGGGTGGAATCAGCGTACTTCTCAACAAAGCGACCGCAACGAAAACGCCGGCCGGAACATATGACGCCCGGATCGATGCGGCTGTCGTGTACGATGCGCAAGGTCCGGCCTTTGAGTCGCACCGCACGTGGATCAACCACAATCACGTCTATCTGGAAACGGCTGAGGGGCAACGTATCGACTTCGCGGGAAACCAGAGCACGTTAAATTCGGACGCAGGGGCCGTGCTGATGGAATATCCCTTCCCGAATCTCAAGCACCCGCTGAGCGAATACGAGTTTGTTTATGTTGCTCCCACATTGATTGTGGAAATCCCTGCCACAATTCATTTCGCGGACTTGCCGGTCAAGAACTAATCGACGACGATTGCGTGCGAGACCTCGCCAAGCGGAAGTTGCCCGCGCGCTGTTGAGGTCTCCCTTGTTGTGAGAGCACCTTTTACACAATTAAATTCAATCACACACTCAACTTTAGCCATCACCAAAGGACACACACATGGACAGCCGTGCCGCTATTCGCCAATCGATTGAAACTGCCGATATGATTGCCGACACGTATTTGGGCGATCTCGAAGACTCCGAGCTCTTCATCCGCCCGGTCGACGGCGCCAACCATGCAGCTTGGCAATTGGGGCATTTGATCTGCTCCGAGCACAGTTTGATCAATGGTCTGCGTCCTGGTTCAATGCCGGACCTGCCCGAGGGATTCTTGGAGAAATACACCAAGGAAACCGCCTCGATCGATGACCCGGCGCAGTTCCACAACAAAGACGAATATATGCGACTGCGGAAGGAACAACGGGCTGGGACGCTCAAAGTCTTGGACACATTGACCGACGAGGACCTTGACGCACCGGCGCCCGAAAAATTCCGAGCACATTTTCCGACGGTCGGAAGCATCATGGTCTTGCAAGGCATGCATACCACCATGCATGCCGGGCAATGGGCCGTGCTGCGGCGCAAGCTGGGCAAGCCGGTTACGATCTAAAACCGGCACTTAAAACAAAACAACCGGGTTGCGGTCGACATTTGCGATGTCTCCGCAACCCGGTTGTTGTTTTTTTACGCGATAGATCGCGTCTGGTGACTACGGTTTGAGAACCACGAAAAACTTGCGGTCTCCGCGACGCACGTGTAACAGAACTCCCTTGTCAGTGGAGTTTTTCTTGACCGCCTGTGCAAACTCGTCAGGAGTTGACACCACTGCCTGGCCGACTTTTTCAATGACGGTTCCGGGCCTTAGGTTTGCGTAATCGGCCGGACTGTCCGGTTTGACTCCGGTGATCACCACGCCGTGCGGGTTCTCATCACTGAGGCCAAGTTGTGCGGCCAGTTCGGGTGTCAATTTCTGAACATCCATGCCGACGATGTTCTGCTCCGTTGATTCCGGTGCGGTTTCCTGCTGATCGCGCACCGGGACAATCCTCCGCTTCCCAAAATCTTCGGGCATAGCTTCGGCGACCATCGTCAATTCAATCTGTTTTCCGTCACGCATGACTTCCAACGGATATGATTTTCCGAGTTCCAACTCCTCAACAATTCGTTGTAACAGCGGAGTGCCGTTCACGCGACGACCATTGAGTGAGATGATCACGTCGCCCGGTTGGATTTTGGCTTTTTCCGCAGGTGTCCCGGGCCAAACATCAGAGACCAACGCACCTTCACGGGTGGTGATGTTCAGCGTGTCGGCCAAATCATTGTCGACCGGCTGAATGGCGATGCCCAAATAGGCCCGCTGCACGGTCCCGTTGGCGATCAATTGCTGACTGACCCATTTGGCCATGTTGATCGGCACGGCGAAGCTCACGCCATCGTAACCGCCACTGCGTGACGAGATGGCTGCGTTGACGCCAACGACTTCACCATTGAGATTGATCAACGGTCCTCCGCTATTCCCCGGATTCACTGCAGCATCGGTTTGCAGAAAATATTCGCGTTCTGCGATCTGTTGGCCGCGTCCTTTGGCGCTGATAATTCCCGCGGTCACGGACATGTCCAAACCAAATGGACTTCCAATGGCCAGTACCCAATCGCCGACTTGAATGTCTTCGCTATCCCCCATAGGCAACGCTGGGAGTGGATGATCGGCATCAACTTTCAAGATTGCGATATCGGAACTGGGATCGCGTTTGATGTCGTGAGCCACGTATTCGCGGCCATCTTGGAAACGAACCACCACCTTGTCGGCATCCTGAACGACGTGGTTATTGGTCATGATGATTCCCGAAGGATCGATCACAAATCCCGAACCGCGACCTTCACGGCGAGGCATCTGCCGATTTCCGCCTTGCCCGAAGAACTGCCGATACCGCGGATCATTTTTGAATTGCTCGCCAAACGGTGTGCCTTTGAACAATTCTTGAATATCGGCACCTTGCGCCACGCCTCCTTTGATGGTTGTTTCAATCGCCACGACGCTGGGCATCGATTTTTGAGACGCATTACGGATAGCAACGGAAAAATTCTGCGCCGCCGCCAGCGGCGACTCTCCTCCGGATTCTCGTTGGGCCATTACAGCAGCTGCGCCAACCAAACAGGCCACACCAAAGAGCGCTAGTATCCATTGTCCATTTCTTACAATTTTTGTCATGTTCATATCCTTGTTCTGTGCCAACCCGGATTCGGCCAAACCGGACTCGTCGATTCCGCCAATAGCAATGCTTTGCGAATCATTGGATTCGCCCGACTCACCGGCGGATCGACATTATAGTTGGATGTCGTTTATCAGCCAGACGATTTTGCCGGTACGACTGCTATTGGCTTGACGTCTATTAACTACGACGGTGACGGGTGGGGGTGTTGGGAATGTTTGAAAATTCTCAACCGGACGACACCCCCGTTTTCTGCGGAAAAACCCGGGAAAATCTCATTTCCCAAGTGTCCCGCCCGCCCCAATGGAATTGAGATAACAGGGTCATTTCGTGACCCTCAACGTCGCTTTCCTAGTGCCGTCAATACCCCCGCTGGATCAATGGCCCGTCCCGGTTGGTGACTCCATCTAACGACTACCGGTTGATCGTTGAGCGTGATTAAAATAAAGTAGACGAACAGCCACGCTCTATGGTTGTGTTGAGAGTCATGGACTTCGCCTGAAAATCCAGCGGATCGGAAACGCGAGTTCGATGACATCAACTCTCATGCCAAACGGCAATCAACACAGTAGACCAAGCAAACGGCACAAGCGTCGCTTATCTTTCTAAGTTAGCATGGCAAACTCAAAAGGTTCGCTTTGTTAACGGCGAGCCTAGCACTCAGACGCAACGACTTCTTGAGAACCTCCGTGCCGCTCGGACCGTATGACCCCACGTAGAACATCGATGCCCGCAAATCCAGAACCCTCTTTTGACGACGATCTCCTCGCCCGCTGCGAAGAGGTTTTGCAGTACAAATTCCGCGATCGCGATATATTGCGCAACTGCTTAACGCACGCCTCGATCGCCACTCATCGATTGGCCTCCAACGAACGTTTGGAGTTTCTGGGTGACGCCATTCTGGGGGGGGTGGTTTGCGAAATGCTCTATTTGCAGTTTCCCGACTACCCCGAAGGGGAAATGACGCGGATCAAATCCATTGTCGTCAGCCGAAATTCTTGTGCAAAGGTCAGCACCCAGCTGGGATTTCAAGACTTTTTATTGCTGGGGCGTGGCCTGAGTATTCATGACACCGTCCCCACATCGGTCATGGCCGCTGTATTGGAATCGATCATCGCAGGGGTCTATCTCGACGGGGGCTGGGAGCCGGCGCATGCGTTGGTGGGACGCTTCATGGCCCCGGAAATCGCTTTGGCTTCCGAGTCGCATCACGGCCGCAATTTCAAAAGCCTGCTCCAGCAGCATACTCAAAAACTCATGGGTGCCACTCCCATTTATTCCTTGCTGGACGAACAAGGTCCCGACCACTCCAAAAGCTTCAAAGTCGCAGCTGTGATCGAAAGCCAAAACTATGCCGCCGCTTGGGGAGCGACGAAAAAGGAAGCCGAGCAACGGGCAGCCCGCAATGCGCTGCACGAGCTCGAAGGCAAGGACATTCCGCACGCTGCCGAATAACCGCCTAATCGCCGTTTTACGCCGCACGCCGCGGAGAACATAGCCGCCGTTTTGTGGGACGCTTCACAGATATCGTCGGACCGCTCTGGGAAACTGAGCAGCGGCGATTCGGGGCAATGGAAATTCCCGCAACACTACACACCCGACTAAGCCGTTGATACGATACGGACGCTCGTGAACCCTATGACTGGGAAGCCGGGCGGACATACATTTACCAGGTGAGGATCGAAATGAAACCATCGGAATTGAACCGCAGAGATTTCAGTAAGTTCACCGTCGCTGCGTTTGGCGGCATGCTGGCTGGGACAGCCATTGGTTGCGGCGGCGACGCAGAGACCACCCCGGCACCCGGCGGGAGCGAAACCGGCGGGACGGAAACTCCCGAAACCGAGACGACTGTCGCTGTAGATGAAAAACATGTCTGCCGTGGGTTGAACACCTGCAAGGGCAAAGGAGCCGACGGTAAAAACGACTGCGCCGGACAAGGCACATGCGCGACAGCCAAAGCACATACCTGCCACACCAACAATGAATGCAAGGGTGAAGGCGGATGCGGTGACACGGCTGGCAAAAATGCCTGCAAAGGCAAAGGCGAATGTGCAGTCCCCTTAATGGACGGCACTTGGGAAAAAGTTCGCACGGCATTCGAAGCAGAACGCAAAGCTGCCGGTGAGCCGGTTGGTGCGGCACCTGCTAAAGGTTGATGGATCGGGCATTCAACGTGCAGCTCCCTGGCGAATTCGGGGGCTGACGGGTAAGCACGCCGCGCAACCGCTGCATTGCGGTTGCACGGCGTTGATTTTTGGAGAGCATGATGAGCAGTCCGCGACTGGGATATCCGAACCTCGGTTTTGGCGTGGGACTGCGGTCGGTGCATTATCCCTACATTCTCAAACACCACCCCAACGTGGATTGGTTTGAGATCATCTCCGAGAATTACATCGACTCGCAAGGCCGACCGCGGTACGTCCTCGACCAAATCGCCGAACGCTATCCGCTGGTGATGCACGGCGTCTCGTTGTCGATCGGCAGCACCGATCCGCTCGATTTTGAATATTTGGCCAAACTCAAACGCCTCGCGGCCGAAATCAATGCCGTGTGGATCTCCGACCACCTGTGCTGGACCGGCGTCGCCGGGCAAAATTCCCACGACCTGTTGCCGATTCCGCTCAACGAGGAGACGTTGGCGCACGTCACCGAGCGGATTCGCATCGTGCAGGATGTGCTTGAGCGGCCGATCGTGTTGGAAAATCCCAGCACTTACGTCACCTTTGCCGCCTCAACGATCAGCGAATGGGATTTCCTCACTCGCATGGCGGAGCAGACCGATTGTGGTTTGCTACTGGATGTGAACAACATCTACGTTTCCTGCTACAACCACGATTTGGATCCACGGGAATATCTGCAGGCCGTTCCGCACGATCGCATTGTCCAGTTTCATCTGGCCGGCCACACGAATTGTGGCACGCACATTATCGACACGCACGACGGCCATGTGATTGACTCCGTGTGGGAGCTGTACCGCGAAGCACACCAACTGACCGGCGGCAGTTCGACGCTGCTGGAATGGGACGCCAACATCCCGGAATTTCCAATCCTGCACGCTGAGGTCCTCAAAGCTCAGCGGTTCATGGGCAAGGCTGAAGTCGCGACAGAATCTGTGGACCTGACCGACGAGGCGCCGTGGGAAACATCCCCCCAAGCCGCAGCTGTGCCACACCCGCTAACGTTCATCAATGCCGACGTGGAATAACGAACCGCAGCGATAAAAAAACCAACCCGCCGCGGTAAGCAACGGGTTGGTGGAATGGTCACGATAATTTCGTAAACGCAATCTGCTTAGGCAGGCTTGTGGGCTTTGTGACAAGCACCACAATTCGTCACCTTTTTTAAGGCGTCGACATTCTCGGGATCTTCCGCTGCATCAGCCGCAGCCACGACCAAACGGGATGTCAGGATCTTCCAGTCCTTTTGACTCCCTTTCGGTGCGTCGTTCTGGGCCATGGCGATGTACAATTCGACCAACTGGTCACGCTCTTCATCACTGGCAGTCTTGCCCACGACTTTCTTGATGAGACCCGACTTGTGAGCATCCTTCATCACCTCTTTGGTGGAATGCTTGGCCACAGGTTTCTCATCGTCGGCCGCGGTGGCTACGGTGATCAAACCGGCAACGATCATTGTCGTACTCAACAACGCAAAGACTTTACTCATGAGGACTCTCCCGGAAACAGCTGATGTCATTAACCGCCCGCGACCATCACGGAGCGCCATGACCGAAAACCAACGGAAACTTTCATCACTTGTGGACCGATCAGCGAGAACGCTCATCAATTCCTCGCGCAGCTTAAAAACTAACTCCGCATATCTTGCCGCTGCGCGCCTCATGGCGTCAAGTTCATAGCGGCCACTTCGCCGCGATTCGTGAAGTTTTCCTGCTGCTCAATTCCACAGGATCAGACCTCAGAGCGCATCTTTTCCCATTGCGTCCGCCCCAATTCTTTGATCCGTTCATCCGGCCAGCTCTCCAAGGGGGAATACCGTGGATGATGGGAGTCCTTATAAGGATCGTTGCGGGCCATGTTGTAACAAGCAATCAGGGTCCACCGCGGGTCGACACTTTTATTCTGGTCCGAGCGATGCAACAAGTTGCTATGAAAAAACACAGCGGAACCAGGATCAAGTTCCACATAGACGAGTTCCAATCGTTCCAGCGCCACCGCAACGCGTTCTGGATCGGCTCCGGTCTGGTCGCCGACAGTGAGATGATTCACGCGTCCCATCAGATGCGAACCCCGCAACACCTGCAGGCAACCGTTGGCTTGCGATGAGCGATCGACCGCCACCATACAACTGGCCATATCCGGAAAGAGGCAGCCGTTGTTGTACCAATACCCATAATCCTGATGCCATTCCCAAGCGCCCCCGATCAACGGTTCCTTGAGAATCATCTTATGGTGATAATGGTAAACCTCGCCGCCGAGCAATTGCTCCATCGTCCCGGCCAAGCGTGGGCAACGGACAAATGCGGCATAGATGTCCTCTTCCAATTCATTGGAGATTGATAATTTGACCGTCCCACCTTCCCCATCCCGACGCCCTTTAGCATTGGCCGCCATCAGCTGATCCGCGCGGGCGATCTTCCCCAACAGGTCAATCTCCTCCGTATCAAATAGGTGCGGAATCACGATGAAGCCATCGCGATGAAACGCTGCAATATCGTCCGTAGTGATTGGTGTGTCGAGCATGGTTCTCAAGTTGTATTTGGAGTTCAATTGTCTTGTTCAATCGGAGACAGCTTGTTGATTCGATGCCGCCAGTCTGTCTGGGAACAATTCCACCAACTAAGCTGTCGCTGAAGGGGCCAATGCGGCATACAGATCGTGCAGCCGCATGGCGAATTCATCGTCACTCAACACCGGCACGGCACCGTCGGTGGCGATGCTGTCCGGTAAGTCGACCCAACTGCGACAGCCGGCGAAATGCGGTGAGTCGGGAATCACGATCGGTTCCGGCAACCGATAAATACGGACCGGCAACACAAACAGTCCCGGAGTGCGGTAGTGAAACCGTTCGTCCAAGGTGCGAGGCGCATACACATGCTGCCCCGAAAGACGTGGTAAAACAGATTCGTCGCGAAGTTCGACCACGCTTTGCACCTCGGCCCACAGTGAAATGGCCCAGCCTCCCGCAGCAGGTTTTTTCGCCTGGGACAGCTCCAGCAATTCGGCCGCCTCGTCGGAGAGGCCTGCCAGGGATTGGTGCTCGTACGTTGGAAACATCCAAAAGGCATCATGCTCCACGCGAAAGCCCTCGCGCCCCTCGTGGATGCCCCCTTTGCGAAAAATGGCGATTTGCCGACCGGTTTGCAGCGCCTGGCAAACCGCCGCCCATTCCTTAAATGCCATCCGTCCCGTGGTTGTGGTGAGCATCATCGAATTTTCTGTAAAGTGTCTCGATTCAATCTTGGTGAGGTAGGCCCCGCAGCAAACTCGGAGCGGATTTTTCAACTATTTGTTGGTGGACCTCACCCGGCTAGTCCGCAAAACCTCAGCATCCGGCTCTTTCAACGGAGCCCCCATTCCTTGTTCCTTGATCGACGCTGAAACCGTTCCGGAGTTATCGGCGATTTCATTCCATTTGTCATAGCAACGCAGATAGAGGTTACCCGTTGCCGGGGCGGTGAACGTTCCGTAACGGCCCAAGTTGAACGGCTTGGACAACCGGTATCCGGTATTTTCGTCATAGATTAAGACAATGCCGACCAGCTGTCCTGGGGAGGGAGCCTCATTGCCATCGTTGGCATCAGCCGACTTTTCGGGTGCGGGCTTAGCTGAGGCAATCACGTTGTCATTCCCAGCAGGTTCGGATGTCGGTGGGGGAAGGATCACGTTTCCATCGGCATCGAGTTCTGGACCTTTTTTGGCGAGCTGCCAATGCCCTTCGACGCTGTATTGGTACTCGATTTCAGCGTCCACCATCAGCCCCGATGGTTGCCAGCCGCGGCCCGCTGAGATTTTGGCACGGACCCGCGAATTCCCGCGGCTTTTTCGGAATTTGCGTTTCCAATCGAAACTGATCAAGTCGGACCGCAGTCCTTGGTCCAGATGTTGGATAAAGAACTCGTATTCAAACAGGATCTCTTGGAACATCGCTCCATAGACTTGTTTGAAATCGACGTTTTGTTTGTTCAACAACGCGAGTCCCAGCGGTCGAAATCGGTTGGCATAGTTCGGATTGTTGGCCAGCAAATGGCACAAGGCCCACCTCCAGGCATACTCTCGCCAGGAGTCCCCACTGTTTTGTACGCCGTAGACGATCTCCTCCAGTTTTTTGATCTCGGAATTCTGCAGGTACTGGAGCACAATCGGTTCCAGCTTGACGCTAGAATCGTTTTGCCGCCAGTAATTCCCCATTTCCGCCATACCTTCGGAATACCACGTCGGGCCGGTTCGACCGAACGTTAACGCGCAATAGGCGTGGACCGCTTCATGCAACGGCACGCCGCGTTCCGCTACGGCATACACAACGGCGTCGGCATCGATAATCTGTTCGTTGGCCAGCAAGGCTTGTGACTGGCTGAGCGTCACGCCGCCGCCGGCGGCAATACTCTGCATGCCCCGCGGATGTAATGAACCGGGCGGCCATTTTTGCAAGTCTTTGACGACGTAGCATTCAATGATCTTGCGGCAGGGAGCTCCCCAATACCGAGAGATCAACCGCAACATGGTCTCCATCCGTTTGAGCAGGTCTTCCGCCTCCTTCTGAGGCAGATCGGTATGCATGATGAAGTTTTTGGAGCGATAATTTCGCGGACCCGCTGCTTGTTCCGCGGCGTCTGCCTTGCGGGACTTGCGGCGGCGTTTCGTTTTTTCCTCAGCGGCATTTGTCAGCGTGGCCGAGGAGAAAATGACCACCGCCATGAGCAGGAGCACGAACCGTTGTCGCCGCGAGCGATTCCAGGACATCGGACAGGAATAATTCACGAATCCCGTGCTCCTTAGTAGTAGGCAAGATAGGGCCGGACATCGCGTCCACCGTTAGCAGCCCGCCTTATAAAGGGTGCCACTGGCGGCTTGTCCGCCAGTGCAAACAGTGTGGCCGACAAAACACTGCTGGACAAGCCAGCAGTGGCACCCGAATTGCGAATGCTTTTGGTTTTTCAACGAGCTGTTAGGTCGACGCGCCGGTGACGCCTCCGGCATGGGGCAGTTGAGACGCGCAGCTGCCGCTGGCCCAACCGCCCAACCCACCGAGTGCGAACTTCCACTTTGACTACTATTTCTCACGAAAGCAATACAAATACTTTTGCCCTCGCACGATCATCTGATCCCCGACGATTGCGGGAGTCGCGTCGACCGGAGAGTCCAGCTTATTTGTCGCCAAGACTTCGTACTCGGGGCTGAGTTTCAGCACCATCGTCGTCCCACTCCGTCCGGTAATGTAAACCCGGTCAGCGGCCCCCACCGGCGATGCGTACACGCGTGAAATACTCCCCAGCCGTTTGTTGTCGTAATCGACTTCACCGGTCACCGCCGACATCCGCGTCAGGATTCCGTTGTATGATTTCAGGAAATACAAAGCATCGCCATACAGTAGCGGCGACGGGACATACGGTGTTCCCGCGCGATAATCCGAACTCTGGTCGTAGTACCAATTGATCGTGTCGGTGCCGGAAATATCTCCCTTGGCGGACAAAGGAATGGAAAAGATGGCTGTCGCCTTCCATCCCGACATGCAGACCACGTTGTCGCCCAAACGCACCGGCGCCGGAATGACATTTCCGGTTTGGCCGCCGCATTCCCAGATCACCTCACCGTTGGTGATATCGTAGCTCCGCACGCGATTAGCACCGTTGACGACAACTTGCGTTTTGCCGTCAAATTCGACGATCAACGGCGTCCCCCAACTGGAGACCTCGTCGCGGGGGATTTTCCATTGAATCTCACCTGTTTTGGCGTTCATGCCAACAATAAATGAATCGGTCTCCTGGTCACAATTCACAATCAGCCAATCGCCGTACAGCGCGGGCGTTCCCCCTTCGCCAAATCCATTGCGCATGTGAAAATCACCCAGGTCTTTTTCCCAAATCAGTTTGCCTTTGAGGTCATAGCAATAGATGCCGAACGACCCGAAAGAAGCATACAGGTACTTACCGTCGGTGACCGGCGAAGCGGAGGCGAAACTGTTGTCGCCGGGGCGGAACCCTTCGTGGGGAACCTGCGAGCGCGCCGTTTTTTTCCAGATGACCTCACCGTTTTTACGATCGAGGCTCATCACGACAAAATCGTGAATGTTCGTCGGAGCCTCAGAGGGCCCGCGTCCGCGTCCTCCACGACCACGCCCTCTTCCTCGTCCTCTGGGGCGGTCGCCTTCGGGCCGTTGCTCCTCGGCCTCGGCAGCCTCGGGCTTGGCCGTGGGTTGGCCCTTCTTTCCCGTGTCGACTGCGGTCAAAACAAAGACTTGGTCACCCCACACGATCGGTGAGGCATACCCGAGTCCGGGGATTTCAACTTTCCAGTCGACATTTTCCTCTTCGCTCCACTTGAGCGGCGGATTGCCATGCGGAGCAACGCCGGTCGCCAGCGGACCACGCCATTCGGGCCAGTTAAATTCTCGTTGCTCCGCGGTTTCTTCCGCCATCAAGTTGGTGGACAAACTGGCGAGAATCACCACACATGGGACGAAGATTTTCATTGTCGCTTCCCCAGCGTAATTAACAAAAAATTGACAAGCACATTTCATCAGCAGCTCACGGATTGTTGTGTCCCTGTTCGCAGGGAAAACCTCTGACCGTCACCCCGAATCACCTTATTGGTTTGCATCGAAAGAGACAACCGCTGGACGTACGCTCTCCGCTGAGCATAGCGCCCTCCCCAGTATGAACACCGCCCACCCCAAATAGTTTCGCAAGACTGCTCCCGGTCCCTGTAGATTCGACAGAGATTTCCCAATCGGACTGGCTTCAACTCGACGATGGTTGAGCGATTTGGTACACTCATATCAACGAACATCAATACTAACTTGCGGCTTTTTCGCAACCATGACCCAGGAGTATTTTGTTATGGCCGATGCTCTCAACCGGCGTTCCTTCCTCAATCAATCCGCTCTCACGGGAGCGGCCATCGGCGTCGCGGCATCGACGGGAACAAGCTTCGCCGCAAACGCCGCCTCAGCTAAGGTCGTCGTCGGCGTCATGGGCATGAGTCGCGGTCGTTCATTGGCACAGTCATTCACCAAGCAGTCCGGTTGCGAAGTCAAGTATGTGTGCGACGTCGATAAGACACGTGCCGAGGCCGCTGTCGGGGCCGTCGAAAAAGCAGGCGGGCCAACTCCGCAGGCAATCGGCGATTTCCGCCAGATTCTTGACGACAACGAGGTCGATGCACTGGTCTGCGCCGCACCAAACCACTGGCATGCCCCGGCAACCATTTTGGCCTGTGCCGCCGGCAAGCACGTCTATGTTGAAAAACCGTGTAGTCACAATCCTCGCGAAGGGGAAATGATGATCGAAGCGGCGCGGAAACATAATCGCGCCGTACAAATGGGAACACAGCGCCGCAGTTCTGAAGGGATCATCGAAGGGATTGCAAAGTTGCACGAAGGGGCCATCGGTCGGGTCTATTGTGCCCGCAGTTGGTACGCCAGTGCTCGCGGAGAAACCGGGAAAACCATCCCCGCCGAAATCCCCGCCGAGTTGAATTACGACCTCTGGCAAGGCCCCGCACCCCGAATTCCGTATGCCGAAAACCGTGTCCCTTACAAATGGCATTGGTTCTGGCATTGGGGTAATGGCGAATTAGGGAACAACGGCGTGCATGCCCTCGACCTTTGCCGTTGGGGATTGGGAGTCGACTACCCCATTCGCGTGACCTCAACCGGTGGCCGGTACGTGTTCAATGACGATCAACAAACCCCCGACACCTCCACCGTGGCTTTGGAATTCGATAATAAGCAATTGATCACCTGGGACGGCTTGAGTTGCAATCGCCATGATGGTGCGAATGATTTCGCCACGTTTTACGGCGAGAACGGCACGCTCTCCATCAAGAGTGGCGGTGGGTATATTCAATACGACAACAAAGACAAGGTCGTCAAAGAGGTCGGCGGGAACCGAGGAGACGACGAACATATTCTCAATTTCCTCACGGCGATTCGCAACGACACCCCCTTGGCTCTCAATGCCGAAATCGAAGAGGGACACAAGAGCACCTTGCTGTGCCATCTCGGCAATATCGCCCAGCGGACCGGCCGGGCTATGACCTGCCGCAATAACGACGGACACATCGTTGGCGACGACAAAGCCATGGAACTTTGGTCGCGAGACTATGACCCGCAATGGGAACCGAAAGTTTGACGCAGATTTTCGGCAGCGTCATCTTAACGACGATGACGCTTGCCGTGATTGCGTGATGTCCAAGGTAGGGGAATCAGGATGATCAACCTCAAGAAAATATTGTTGCCGACCGATTTCAGTGAGAACAGCGAACACGCACTGCAATATGCGCGCGAGTTTACAGAACTGTTTGACGCCGAATTGCATATCATCCATGTCTCGCACCAAATGGCGCTAGAGCATGGGATGAGTTTTATGCCGCCGGGCGATTTGATGTTGGATATGCGGCCCGCGGCAAAACGTAAGTTGCATAAAATCGCGAACGACGACTGGGCTGCGGGACGAACGATTGTCCGCGAAATGCGCGAGGGCCGCCCGTTTGTCGAAATCATTCGCTATGCAGACGAAGTCGATATCGATCTCATCATCATGGGAACGCACGGCTGGGGGCCGATTTCACACTTGTTGGTCGGCAGCGTGGCCGAGAGAGTCGTCCGCAAAGCGCATTGCCCCGTCATGACCATTCGGCCCACCGGGCATGAATTCATCATGCCTTAACCACAGTCCTGCGCATTTCACCACAGCCATCGCCTTGCCTGCTTATTGCGCGGCGCCAATGAGAATGTCGCGGCCAGAATAACAGACTCCGGAGGATGCGCCCCCCGGAGTCTGCAGTGTTCTGCTAGCAATAGGCTCAAGACGTCACTGCTCCTCGAGACGGATCGCAAAGATCATTGAGCGACTTCGACTTCCCCACCGGCGGTCGTGGACGAGGCACGATACAGGTTGATGTCGATCGAATCATTCACAAAGCTGACGGACCCATCGCCGCGCAGGAACGAGGCACCACCGGTGTGATTGCTACGAAAACCGCTGCACCGGTCGGCTCCGCCATCGAGACTGCTGGTACAGTCGGACACAACTCCCGGAGGGGGCGGGTTCGTCGGATCATTCCAGCCGCCGATGACGGTATCGGTCACAGGGTTCTTGTTGAGTTTATGCACGGTCGTGCCATAAACATGGGTCCCGATGATTTCCAGCAGCGAGACATACCCATCCGAGGATGGCTGTGCAATTAACCACGCATTGGCGGCAACATATTCCTGTCCAGATGAATCCACAGCAGCCGTACAAGGATTCGCGTTCGACGTACAAAGTCTCCAGGGATCGCCGCTGGTTCCTTCTCCCATGGCAAAGGTGTTGCTCGACCCGTCCACCATGTCCCGAAACCTGACAGTCAGGTTGAAGTCAAACATTCCCCGCACGTTCGAGGGTATCCCAGACGATGGCAGGCACCAGGCATCGTGTGCCCCTTTGCACAAAATGTAATCTGTCGTTCCATAGGTATTGCCCACCGGCGCGCCGAAGAGCGCCAAAGCGGCGCCAAGTTTTTCTTCTGTGAACGGCTGGTCTAATGTTGATGAAGGGCAGGTAAAGGTATTGATGGCAGTTCGCGCAACAGCAGGGGTTTGTCGCTCCCAGTGTTCATTGAAGTCATATAGTTTTTGAAGGTTCCCTTGTTCAATGTAAGGCAGCATATAAGTCATGGCATTGGCCCAATAGCTGAACATCCTAGACTCAACGGCTGTCCCGATGGGAAACATGCGATGCACATCATGGTAATTGTGCATCGCAATACCGAGTTGTTTCAAATTATTGCGGCACTGCGTACGCCGAGCCGCTTCACGGGCTTGTTGGACTGCCGGCAGCAGCAAAGCAATCAGGATCGCGATAATCGCAATGACAACCAATAATTCGATCAGCGTAAAACCGGAGCGTCGTTTTTTTGGCATCGCTAGATTCCCATTCAATTGACAAGAAAGAGCACAGTCTTAAGAGACTTTAAAGTCAACGATGCATTTAGAATGTCTAGCCCCAGTCAGATAATCAAGTAAATTCTCGGTGTATTAAACTTTTGGATCAATTTGCGGTTTTCCCATCACGTGCAAATCCTGGCACGATTGTAATGGCACGATTGAAATTAGAGATCACCCTGAGTGCAATGTAATCGATGCTTATGTAATACTACCCGCTACCAATAGCAGAGAGATATCCTGCGCAAGTAGGCGTACCTTGGGGCACGAACAGATTCAGCTTACCGGCATTCATCAGCTGGCAGCCAGGAGCGCAACTGTTAGAGAAGAGGCTGCGCTAGTGGACTAAGAATTGCCGTCAGCGGCGCTTTGGGAAGCTTTAATTTTTTCGATCGCTTCAGCGGCGGCCTTTTGATCGGGATGCTCGGGACCGGCCGGACCGGCAGCAAGTTTTTCCAAGGCCGGAAGAGCCTCAGCCGCCCGCGCACCGGCTTCGCCTAGCTTGAAGGCAGAAAACGTTCGACTTCGAATATTCCGGCTGGTGAGCGTCTTGATCTCGAGTGGAATATCAACCGAGGCTGCGTCTTTCAGTTTCAACGGGGCTGGGTCATCCGCCCCGCTAGCTCCACACCCAGTGAAAGAGAGGCAAGTTAGTGCCCCGACGAGAAACAGGTACTTCAGCATATCTCTAAAATCCTCCGGTTGGATTAGGTTTTAAAGACCTCGTTTGCTATTCGCGACACTATACCAAGGAATGATTCAATAAGCGAAAACTCTTTGGGTGAAAACAAAAAAACTCTGTCGGCAAATGTGCCCACAGAGTTTTTAATTACTGGTCTGCGACGAAAGACTTTCCCGTTCAACGGAACAGGTCAAGGACGTGTTAGTTCGATCACGCCCATGTCGATTGGCTCACTCCCCTCGGGAATGGTTAACTTGATTTCCGATTTCTTAGGATTCGAATATTTTCCTTTCAAGAGATCGGGCTTATCACTTACCCTTTGGAACGGTTGGGTCGGACCACTATGGTCGATGAACGTCAGCGTGTAATCGCCGGCGGCAATCCCGTCGTCTTTGCGATAACTCCAAGCCTTGAACTTACCGTCGACATCCGTGGTGGCTTTGGGAAAGATTCGGTGACTGGTCTCTTTTTCCGCAGCATGGAAACTGATCTCGATGCCAGCCAGTGGTGTCCCGTCCACATGAACGATGCCACTGACGGGGACGACTTCTTTCTCATTCACTGGCGTTCGCGGACTGGAACACCCGGTGGTCAGTAAGCACAAAACGACTGCGACATTGAATAGTCTCAACGGTCCAAACGGCACCGATTCCATCTTGTTCACGATTTCTTGATCTCCCGTGGTGGTCGACTGACACAGTGAATACATTCGCTGGCCATCAAATAAAAAGGCAAGAAACAACGCACGCTTTCGATTCAGGCGGGCCAAACTCTCGATAGAAAAGAAAAGCCCAACCGTGAACGAGTCACGGTTGGTCTTTTTCTCAGTGCAATGCAGGAAACCACTATGGATTCACAACTTCGCCACCGGCACGGGTATTTTGAGCAGCCCACACCGTGGTATCAATGCTCTCGCTGGTGGATTGGACTGAACCATCTCCCATCAAAGTGAGAGTCGCCCCAGTGTGGAACGAATAAGGTCCAGCAACGTCCGACTGTGCATCGACTGCGTTGGTGCAGTTAATCACACACGGTCCGCTATTCTGCACACCGTTATCGATGAGACCAAACGAATTATACGGCGTCCCGGTGGCAAAGGCAGATCCCGTAAAGGCGCTGACCCAAACCCCACCGTTACTGCCAATATTCGAATTGGCAAACGTATCGGCCTTACCGTCGGTATAACCTTGTTCGCGATTAGCGTGTTCGTGAACGAAGTACGTGTTGGAGGTCCCGTCGACCATGTCACGAATTCGGTTGCCGTCATTGTTATTGATAGCAACCATCGGACCGGCTCCAACGTCGATAAGGTACAGAGCGCCACGGATTGCACCCGCCGTATTGGCACCTGGGTAAAGCGCCTGATGATTTGCCTCAACGTCGCCGTCGAGGTCAATGATCGTAATGTAGTCGCAAACGCCGCCCGTTTGAGTATTCGTCGAGGGAACACCGACAGCCGGAACGGGCGGATTGGAAGGACCACCGCCGGTGAGCACGGTGGCGGAGTGCGGTGCTGACGGGCAGATGAAGCCCGGAATCGCTGTGGATTGAGCTACAAGGCTTCCCCCAGCGGCAGCGCCTACGTCATCCAGGACCCCTCCAGCAGCTTTAATCGCTTGGAAAGCGTTGCCTTGGTCGATGTAAGGCAACAAAGCGGTGGGCCAAGTCATGGATCCCGGCAAAGGAGTCACCGTCCCTGCGGTTAGGTCGGCATTCGAAAGGTAGGTTTGCGGGAAGGTCAAATAGACATCGTGGTAGTTGTGAAATGCCAGACCGATCTGCTTCAGATTGTTGCGACACTGCGTTCGGCGAGCCGCTTCGCGCGCTTGCTGTACGGCGGGCAACAATAAAGCAATCAGGATCGCGATAATCGCAATGACTACCAACAACTCAATCAGTGTAAAACCAGATCTACGTCGCGTTGCCATGGGCAAACTCCTTCATCCAATATGACGGGAACGGAAGAAAAATGACTAGCGTGAATACGCACAGAACTGCCGAGTAACAACCGACCAGTCGGTTGGTTTTCTAGAAGATGAGAAGAGGCACATCGTGCAGGATGTGCGTTTTATAGCCGTATGTCAAGGAAAACCCTTACATGACTTCTAATTTTTGAGAAAATCCTGTAAAGATTTCAAAAATTCTACTCCTCGGTCAACCATGCGTGCATTCGCTTGGTGACTAGATCAGGCTTGTCTTGTTGGATGAAGTGCCCTGCACCTGGGACAGTCATCAACGTGAGGTCCTTGTCGACCCACTGCCACGTGTCATTCAACGCCCCTGGCAATAACGCCCAATCGTCCAGGCCATGAAACATCAGCACCGGGCTTTGAATCTTGGGATACGTCCGTTCGCTGTCGTCGTACGGCGCACGGGGGTAGTTAGCCTTGTAATAATTCAACATGCCTTCGATTGAGGAGCGTTGAAATGCCGAGACATACTTCTTGCGGTCTTCTGGATCCTTGACCCACGCAGCCAGCGCTTCGGGGGTCAGCGCAGCAGCGGCACCTGGCTTTTGAAAGTTTCGGGCATATGCGCTGCTCTTGTGTTGATCGGGATTGTCGCGCAATTCACGCATCAGTCCTTTGGGGTGCGGCAAGTTGAGGATCACCAACTTTTCCAGCATCTCGGGATGAGTCATGGCAAACATCCACGCCACCATTCCGCCCCAGTCGTGCCCCACGACGATCGCCTTCTCTTTTCCAAAGTGCTTGATGACCGCGCGGACGTCACCCACGAGCTTGTCGGCCGTGTAATTCTCGACACCCTCAGGCTGATCGCTTTTGTTGTAGCCCCGTTGATCGATGGCCACAACTTGAAAGTCTTGGGCTAAGACCGGCATCTGTTTCCGCCACGTGTACCAATAGTCTGGGAACCCATGGATCATCACAACCAACGGCCCTTTGCCCATGGTGACATAATGGATTTTGACTCCGTCGGAATCCGCAAAGCCATCTTCGCCGAACTCCGCCCCTTGTGCCGTCACTGAAATCGACATCAAAACCAAGACACCTCCCAGAAAGTTCTTCATAACTGCTGTTTCCTATTCGCTGTGAATGCTGAGAATGACAACCCACAGAGATCATCCGCAAGTTCTGACCTTTTGATCCATTCAGTCCGGCAACGTGCCGTCCGGTCCGTATGACTATTTCGGGACCGTACCCGATTTCGGTGCGGACGACTTGCCCGGCGACCCCGCTTCGAGCAAATGCAACATACGCACGGTTGCCGGTTCATCCGGCGTGATCTTGATAATTTCGCGGTAAATCGATTGTAGTTGTTGCCGTGTTTTCGGTGAGAGTTCGTGTAAAAAACGGACATTGTGTTCGCGGATTTCGTCGCCGACCAAACACATGACCAGCGTGTTCACCGGATCAAAGCCCATCCGAAACGACCGCAAGTTTGCCTTGCCATCGTTCAACTGAGGCCGCATGGCCGAATCGTTTTCCGGGCTATGCGTCGCTCCCAAATAGTGTCCCAGTTCGTGCAGCAAAACTTCGAGCCGTTCAGCTTCGCCCATGTTTTTCGACCATTCCCGGATGAGGATATGCTGCCGCAGCGGCGCAAAGGTCCCTCCTAATCGAGTCTGTTGCTGCAGGATGCGGGGCTGGCTGCTAAAGCCGATTGCCAATGCCGCCGGTTCGACGCGCGCCTCTCGCTCGAATTCGGCCAACATATTCGAAAACTGTCGCACCTCGTTATCGGAATCCCAAGTATCGACGCCCACGACTTCAAACCGCACACGGCAATGTTGCTCGAAGATTTTCGAGGCCCGCTCCAGCCGCGCGCGTAGCCGCGCCTCCCAGAGTTTGCGCACAAACGGCTCTTCGTCATCCACAAATAGTTTCACGGGAATCGTGCAGATCTTCGTATCCGGTAGATCGCTATGATTTTTGAGCGTCGCCGTATCGTGCCGTTTCGAGTCTGTGTCATCCGTAACGGACTTTTTGGCTACATCAGCGGCAAACCCAATGCGATTTAGTTCCAACGGTTTCTGATCGCTCTGGTGAAAAAAACAAACGCTATTCGGTTCCACCTGCAATATCTGAGAAGAATCCGCAGGACCAAATTGGATTTCCACCGCTTCGGTTACGGGAATCGAGACCAACTCCTTCACCGGGACCGTGTAAGAGATCTTCTCACCAGCTTGGTGCTTGAGCTGGAACGAGACCGCTTTGCCGGTGCGATTTGTCAATACGATGACGTCGGCAAGTAGCGGCGTGGAGAGACAGCCGGCGATGAGGCAAGTGAAAATTGCGTACTTAAAGTTCATAAACCGGATCTCGCCTTGATGCTGAGCCAGGGCATGGATCCGCTTAACCGATCAATCACCCTCTCACACCATTCTACGGCGCTGCGACGCGCATGCAATCAGAAACTGTCGCAGGGGGCGGCAATCTATTGAGCCGGCGCAATCCCCTGCCAGCGTGCCGTGCCGATGGCAAAGTATTTATGGTCAAACGGCGGTTTTTGGCGACTGGCGTACCAGATCCGCCAACTCCCATCGGGTAGTTGCCGTATCGATTGACTGGTCGTGTAGTGCGATTCCCATTCGTGTGAAGGATCGGGACGGAAGACTGGGTTGTGCGGATTCTTCTGCCAATTGATACCGTCACTGCTGACAGCAAAACCAATGGCGGTCTTCCCTTCGAAGGCGGACCAATAACTGCCGTACCACATCAAGTACAAATCGCCCGACTTGATCACAGTCGGATAGAACAACCGCCCTTGTTCCCATTTTTGTCCAATTCGTAGCACCGCTTCTTTTGGTTTCTTTCCAATCTGTCCGTCGCTGCTTTTGCGCATGCCGGATTTTCCAAGGTTCGGCGGAGACGTCGGTGTACCACATCTGATAGGTCTCACCGACCTTCAGGATCGTGGGGGCATAGACGCCGCTTAATTGTGGATCGCTGGGAGGCGACCACTGGATGCCGTCACGACTTTGGGTTTCGTGTAAATTGTGCACGCTCTTTCCAAACAAATGGCTGGCGCTAAACCACATCCGCAATTTTCCG
>CALOFE010000038.1:0-83996 GCA_942492455.1 uncultured Planctomycetaceae bacterium
GACCAAAAGTTGATCAAGGAATGCCAGCCGGCGATTCAAGACGGCACGAAGGTCGCCTTGGAGATTGATGTGCAAAATATCGACCGCGCCTTGGGGACGATGCTCAGTCACGAGATCTCTAAAAAATGGGGACCCGAAGGTCTGCCTGAGGACACGATCCATATTCGGGCACGTGGCTCGGCTGGTCAAAGCATTGGTGCCTGGATGGCGCACGGTGTGACGATCGAATTGTCGGGCGACGCAAACGACTTTGTGGGCAAAGGTCTTTCAGGTGGACGGATTGTGATTGCTCCGCCGGAAGATTCGACGTTTGTCGCCGAGGAGAACTTCATCATCGGCAACGTGGCGCTCTATGGAGCGGTGCATGGCGAGGCCTTTTTCCGGGGCATGGCGGCGGAACGATTCTGTATTCGCAACTCCGGAGCCCGTGCCGTTGTAGAAGGAGTGGGAGACCACGGTTGTGAATATATGACCGGCGGGCGGGTGGTTGTTCTCGGTCCCACCGGTCGCAACTTCGCGGCGGGAATGTCGGGCGGGGTGGCGTATATTTACGATCCGCGCGACGAGTTTTTGCAAAACTGCAATCTAGAAATGGTGGAACTGGAACGACTCGAAGAGGAAGCGGATATTTCCGAACTGCGAGAGCTGATTCAGAAACACCAGAATTACACGGGATCGCCGGTGGCAGCACGGATCCTTGAAGACTGGGAGACGTCTGTTTCCCAATTCCGCAAGGTGATGCCGGTGGACTACAAACGGGCTTTGGAACTCGCCCGTGAGGAAGACCAGCAACAAGCTGAGGCGGTCACGGCCGCGGGACAGAACTAGGTGTTAGGCCGTAGACTGTAGGCTTTAGACCTTAGGGAGATGCGTTCCGCGCCATTTGGTGAAATCCGCGCAGTACCTAAAGTCTACGGACTAAAGTCTAAAGTCTCTCCCTCCACCGCACATTTCAGGTACGAACTATTGACACGGGAACGCCGCACACGCGCACCCGGTATTTCATGCAGAGTAAGGTATTGTTATGGGTAAGCCGACCGGTTTTATGGAGTATGAACGGCAAGTCGCCACGGATCGCGCGCCGGAATTACGGATTTTGGATTGGAATGAGTTCCACGAGCACATGCCTGTCGACGCCTTGCAGGAGCAAGGAGCGCGTTGTATGGATTGCGGTGTGCCGTTTTGCCATACCGGCGAAATGATCGGCGGCATGGCGGCGGGATGTCCGATCCACAATCTGATCCCTGAGTGGAATGATTTGGTTTACCGCGGCCATTGGCACGAAGCGTTGGATCGTTTGCACAAAACGAACAACTTCCCTGAATTCACCGGCCGGGTCTGCCCCGCGCCGTGCGAAGGTTCGTGCGTGCTGGGCATCATCGAGCCGGCGGTGACCATCAAGAGTATCGAGTGCGCGATTGTCGATCGTGGATTTGAGGAAGGCTGGATTGTCCCGCAGCCGCCGCAGGAGCGGACCGGCAAAACGGTTGCTGTCGTCGGTTCGGGCCCCGCCGGATTGTCCGCAGCGGCGCAGCTCAACAAAGCGGGCCATACGGTGACAGTCTATGAGCGTGACGACCGGATTGGCGGCCTGTTGATGTATGGCATTCCCAACATGAAACTCGACAAGGAAATCGTCCAGCGCCGTGTCGATTTGCTCAAAGCCGAAGGGGTGCAGTTTGTTGTTAATTGTGCGATCGGCAAAGATCTGCCGGCCGACAAACTCAAGAATGATTTCGATGCAGTTGTTCTGTGTACCGGAGCGACCCGTCCGCGGGATTTGCCGATCCCCGGACGCGAGTTGGAAGGAATCCATCTCGCCATGGATTTTCTGCGTCCCAATACGCGGAGCCTGCTGGACTCAAAACATGAGGATGGCAAGTACATCTCCGCCAAGGACAAGAATGTGATTGTGATCGGCGGTGGTGATACGGGCACGGACTGTATCGGGACGTCGCTGCGACATGGTTGCAAGACTTTGACCAATTTTGAAATCGTACCCGAACCGCCGGCCGAGCGTGCGGCGAATAATCCTTGGCCGCAATGGCCGAAGATTTTCCGCGTCGATTACGGCCACGAAGAAGCAGCGGATCGCTTTGGTTCCGATCCTCGCGTTTTTGAAATCGAAACGGTGGAATTCATCGGCGACGAGAATGGACATGTCAAAGCCTTGAAAACGACCGAAGTCGATTGGTCCAAGCCGGTGCCCAATGGCCCTCCATTTAGCCGGGTGGAAGGTTCCGAACGGATCTTCGAGGCGGACCTGGTGTTGTTGGCTTTGGGATTCTTGGGGCCGGAATCACCGGTTGCCGAGCAACTGGGCGTGACCTGCGATGGCCGTTCGAACTATCAAGCCGAGCACGGGACCTTCACCACAAATGTGGACGGGGTTTTCGCTGCCGGCGATTGCCGTCGCGGTCAAAGCCTCGTGGTCTGGGCGATCAACGAAGGCCGCGCTGTGGCCCGCGAATGTGATCGCTACTTAATGGGATCGTCGAATCTGCCGTGAGCCACGAATCGCCGCCGCAGCGGCCGCCCATTGGGAGGCCGTTCGGGTGAGATCGTCAATGCGCCTCAGCGCGCGTGAGCCGGTTAAGACGTCGCCATCGAATGATTCGGGGGTGGCGACAACAAAGTACGGCACGATCAGGCAGTGGAATTCCAACATCAGACTATTGGCCAACCCGGTTAGCGCCATGTAATTCCGCCGACCGGCCGCTGTTCCTAGAATTCCGACCACTTTGTGCTTCCAGGCTTTCGTGGTCAATTCAATCAGATGTTTGGTGGTGGATCCCACGTCGAAATGATAAATCGGCGTCGCCAACAATACGCTGTCCGCAGCAGCGATCTTGGCCGACAGCTCTTGAATTTCAGGATCTTCCGCGTCGTCACGTTCCAAGGCGGATGCATAATCTTGTAGATCAACCAAATCCACCGGTTCATTCCATTCGCACAAGACATCGAACGTTTGCCGTGCCAAGATGCGTGTCCGGCTGTGCGGCTTCAGGTTGCAGCTAATGACTAAGTGCATTGGGTTTCTCGTAAAGGCGGTGGATGATCGTCATACGGGAGAACGTTCGAACCGACTGGGAGGACGAAGGGAAGGGGTGCTTACTTACCGTTATTTTTCTATCGCACTAGTTTTTCAAGAAGATTTCAAGCGACAATCCGCCAAATCTAGGATGGGACGCTTGAGTTCAAAGGGAAATCTGCCATGCTGGGAGGCTTGGAACCCTCTTGTGCAGACGGTCGGCAGTGGTTGACCGGCGGGAGAACGTCTGGTTTGGCGAGCATTTCGTTAGCGGGCGCGAACCTTTCTCTCGTATTGGTCTCATGAAATCGAGGGGACCTTCGGCTGGGCGCGAGTTGGGGCAGCGAAAATTTGTCATCACATAGAGCTGGTTCTACCGGCGATTGCCTCAAGCAGAATATGACGTTGAATTCGTCCGGCACAGTCGGACCTACGGCTTTCGGTTAGAAATCACAACCAATTGCGTATTTGCAGACATTGAATTTCAGGAATTTGACATGACAGACACGACAACCTCCGCCAATTTGAACAAATACAGCTCGCGCATCACACAACCCAAGTCGCAAGGCGCCTCGCAAGCGATGCTGTATGGCACGGGCATGACCGAAGACGACATGAATAAGCCGCAGGTCGGGATTGCCAGCATGTGGTACGAGGGCAACACCTGCAACATGCATCTCAATGACCTGGCCGCTGAAGTGAAGAAACAGCCTGGTGGCGGCGGGATTGGTGGGCATGCGGTTCAATACCATCGGCGTCAGCGACGGCATCTCGATGGGCACCGAGGGCATGAGTTACTCCCTGCAGTCGCGGGATCTGATCGCCGACAGCATCGAGACGGTGATGCACGCCCAATGGTACGACGCCAATGATCTCCCTGCCCGGCTGCGACAAGAACATGCCCGGCTGTTTCATGGCCATGGGCCGCCTCAATCGCCCGTCGTTGATGGTCTATGGCGGAACGATCGAGCCGGGAACCTTGCTGGGCGATCAGCCAAAGCTAGATATTGTCTCCGCGTTCCAAAGCTATGGCGAATATCTGGGCGGGTCAAGATCGACGAGGAACGAGCGCCAAGAAATCGTGCGCAACAGCTGTCCCGGCGCCGGCGCCTGCGGCGGCATGTATACGGCCAACACCATGGCGTCGGCCATTGAAGCGCTGGGCATGTCCTGCCGTACAGTTCCTCGAATCCCGGCCGAAGATCCGAAAAAACTCGAGGAATGTGCGCGCCGGACAGGCGATTCGAAGCTGCTGGAACAGGATATCAAACCGCGCGACATCATGACCCGCGAAGCGTTTGAAAATGCGATGGTCGTGATCATGGCCTTGGGCGGTTCGACCAATGCGGTGCTGCACTTGATTGCCATGGCCCGCGCGGTCGATGTGAACTGACCATCGATGATTTCCAAGCTGTCAGCGATCGCGTGCCGTTTCTGGCCGATCTGAAACCCAGCGGACAGTATGTCATGGAGGACCTCCATCGCATCGGCGGAACGCCCGCGGTGATGAAGTATCTGCTGGAAGAAGGGTTGATCAACGGCGATTGCCTGACCGTCACCGGCAAAACGATTGCCGAAAACCTGGCGATCTGCCCGGGCTTGACCGAAGGGCAGACATTATCCGCCCGCTCGAGCAACCCCATCAAGCCGACCGGTCACTTGCAGATCCTGCAAGGCAATCTGGCCCCCGAAGGGGCGGTCGCCAAGATCACCGGCAAAGAAGGGCAACGTTTTCACCGGACCGGCCAAGGTCTTTGATTCCGAGGAAGACATGCTGGCGGCCTCTGGAGCAAAAGGAGATCGAGAAAGGGGATGTGATCGTCATCCGTTATGAAGGCCCCAAAGGGCGGACCCGGCATGCCGGAGATGCTCACGCCGACATCGGCCATTGTCGGAGCCGGTCTAGGACAGCACGTGGCCTTGATGACCGACGGCCGGTTTTCGGGCGGGTCGCACGGATTCATTGTGGGACACGTTACCCCCGAAGCACAGGTCGGCGGACCAATCGGTCTGATTCAAACCGGCGACGTGATTACGATTGATGCTGAGAAAAACGAAATCAGCGTCGATGTCAGTGACGACGAAATGGCTGCGCGGAAAGCAGCGTGGGTCGCCCCGCCGTTCAAAGCAACACGGGGGACGTTGTACAAGTACATCAAAAACGTGAAGTCCGCCTCCGAGGGTTGCGTGACGGACGAGTGATGCGGTCACTATAGTCAGTGCATAACCCAATCCACTACCCGCCAGTCGAGCCAGCGGCGGTCGGGGTCGTTGCCGTTTTTGGACATGTAACCCATGTGTCCGCCCGAACGGGCAATGTGCAGTTGCACGGAGGGGGGGAGCTTTACGTTTTCGAATTGATCGGCGGGGACGAGCGGGTCGTCGCCGGACGTGATCACCAGCGTTTTCAGGCCGATGTTGGGAATGAATTGCGAGGCGCTGCAACGCGCGTAGTAGTTGGTCACGTTGCCGTATCCTGACTGCGGGGCTGTGTACCAGTCGTCGAATTCCATCAACCGTCGCGGTTTGCGGGGAAATTCAAAGGGTTTCCCCTCAATCCGCAGATTGCGTTGCATGACTTGTGCGATCAGCAAACCCATGAAGTGCCGGTCGTACAATCGACCGAGCGGCAGGTCGAGTGCTTTGACGCTGTGGAGCAAATCAATCGGAGGATTGACGGCCATTCCGCGATCCAGTTCGGGCGGCAATATCGAAGGATCTTCTCCCAGTAATTTGAGCACGATATTCGCGCTGAGTGAAAAACCGACGATCGCCACGGGGGAATTCGGGCAGAGGCGGATCACTTCTTTGAGCCGCGCTAGCGCGTCGTCGGACCGTCCTGCGTTGTAAGGTTGTACGGCCAGTCCCGCACCGGCGCCGCAGTCGCGATGGTCCATACGAAAGACCCGCGCGCCGGCGGAATTGAGTTTTCCGGCGATGCGAATCATGTAGGGGCTTTCGTAACATCCGGCCAGCCCGTGCATCATCAACACCGCTCGGTCGCCGTTCTTCCAGGTTTCCGGCTGGTCATCGTGCAGGATCAGCGCGTCTCCATCGGGCAAATCGAGCCGGTGTTGTGTCGCGCTATAGACGAACTTGCTGCCCGGCAAGTAGGTACCTGCCAAGGTTTGAGCGTGCCCACCCTTGAGTACGGGGTGAGGTATGAATTCTGGGATGATGAGTGTCGGCATCGTTCGTCGAAAGTGGATGTTTCGAGAATGTCAGAATGAGAATGATGAGCACATGAGTGTTAGACTTGCAGCCGGCGGAGCCCAAGCAGGCAAATGTCGTCGCGCTGGGCGCGTCCGCCACAGAACTCCTCAACGTCGGCGATGAGTCGTTCCCCCAGTTCACCAATGCCAGTCGGCGCGTCGGCTATGCATTTTATCAACCGTTGCATGCCATACAAATCATTGGCGGCGTTGGTGGCTTCGGTCACGCCATCGGTGTAGAGCACAATCGCATCGCCGGGGTCCAAGTCGAAGACGGCTTCTTCGAATTCCAGATTCGCATCGACGCCCAGCGGCAAGTTGGCGTGATCGACGCCCATGCGTTCGACCGTTTGATCCGCTTTTTTGAGCAGCGGCGGCAAATGACCCGCGTTGGCGATTGTGAGTTGATGCGTCTGCGGATCGAGTATTGCCGCGGCGTAGGTTACGAAGCGGTGACCATGTCCGCCGCAGACGACGTCGTCGTTGAGTTTGGTGAGCGCCCCGCCGGCGGTTTGTTCCATCAACAAATGGTAGCGGGCATCAGCATATAACCGCGCCATCATCAATGCGGCGGGGACTCCCTTGCCGGCCACGTCGCCGAGTGTGATCGCGATTTTTCCGTTTCGCAAAGTCACATAGTCAAAAAAGTCGCCGCCCACGCTTTGCGCAGCTTCGTAGTAATGGAAAAATTCGTAGCCGGCAATGTGTGGCCGTTCGGTGGGCAGAAATCCCAGCTGAATCTGGGTGGCGAAGTTCAGTTCCCGTTCGAGGTCGCGGAGTGTTTCGGCCTGATGGTAGAGCACGGCTTTTTCGACGACGACTGCGGCTTGGCAGGCGACGGCGATGAGCAACTCTAGGTCATCGGCAATGAAACCCGGGGCGGAGGTTTTGGAATCGATTTGGATGACGCCCAACCGAGTTCCGTCGTGGCCGACGAGTGGCGCGCACATCAGTGAGCGTATGCGAAACTTGGAGATGCTTTCGCTACTGTCGAACCGTTGATCGGTCCCGGCGTCGGCGCTGAGAAACGCCTGTCCGGTGTCGACCGCCTTTTGGATGATCGTTTGGCTGATCTCGACAATGTTGTCTTCGTGGTGGTGCCGTGTTTTGGAGGCTTTGACGACCAATTTGTCTGCGTCGTTGTCGTGCAACAAGACGACGCCGCGATCCGCCTGAGGGAAAATCTGAAACAGGCTGTCGAGGATCCGCGGCAGCACCTCGTCCACTTCGAGTGCTCCCCCCAGATCGCGGCTAATGGCCAACACAGCGGCCAACTTGGCCTCGGGTTGGACTTTGAGGCTGATGTGCGTGACCGACGAGGCATCCATCGACGAAATCACGGCAGCATTGGAATCGTCCATCGGCACCGGTGGCAACGATGTCGTCGTCTGTCCCACCACCGGCTTGACGTGAGCGGTGTCCGGGCTGATTTGGTGCGTGTCGCCGGGGACAGTGACCGTCGCTGGATCAATGACCGGCGGCATCACCGCATGGAATCGCAGCACGACGTTGCAGATTTTGACCAGATCCGTGTCCTGGAGTTGCGTACGGCCCTCGATCCGTTCGCCGTTGACGATTGTGCCATTGCGGCTTTGCAGGTCTTCGACGAAATAGGTACCGTGGTTCTCCAGGAACTGCGCATGGCGACGGCTAACCGCGGCATTGTCCAGGACAATTTCGCAGTTGGGATGGCGCCCGAGCACCATCTTTTCATGATTGAGCACGACAATGCGTCCGGGGACATCCCCCTCTAGCATTTTGAGCACCCCCACCGCAATCGCCTCCCCACCCCAGATACCATGCTGGTGAACCGTGTGATACTTGTCGCAGAACCCAAAACCCCGCCCGCGACCCGCATCAATTCTAGCCCTTGGTCCGTGGTAGGGTCAATGCGCGTGTCCCGAGACCCGCCCTACGCCTACGGATCGCACGGCAACGTTGGCAATTATTTCGATTTCAGGCCGTGTTTAGCTTGATTTGCCCCGATTTCTGCATTGTCGCGGTAGCTGGTATTGTTGGTGTATTTTGGGGTGCGATGGCAGCAAACCCCGATTCGGTTATTGCTTGCGGTTCTGTCATGCCACATTGTGCTAGCAACGATGGCTTTCAGCCGGACGACGGGAGCCCTTCGCTGATTCTCTATAACACTGGCGAAGCCAGTGGCACCCGTGTCGCGGTGAGTACCGGTCAGTGCCGGTGCCGCGTTCGGGTGGGGGGCAAAGCAGCTATAATCTGTACGTGGGAATTGGAATCTAGTTCGCGGCTGACACGCTGGGCTTTTTGCCGGGCCGCGATTGGGTTGTTGTTGCGTATTCCTCAACTGACGGCTGCTTTCAGCAAATAGTGGATTGTCGAGAAACATATCAGGGTTGACTGCTCAACAGGATGCTCGGCTGGAACAAAAACTCCTCAGCGTTCCAGGAGCAAGACAAGTAAGAGCATTTGGATCACGGACAAAAGGGACTTCAACCAAATTGTCCGATTTGGACATTGCTTTGATGGGCAACATTGATGAATTAGACCCAGAGACACTATCAATAATTGTGGACGCACAAAACCTGGCCAAGCAATATGGCATCGGCACTGGTAAAGGGCTTATCGACTCTGGACATAGTACAACAGAAATCCAACATCTGTACGTGCTTTGATGACTAAGCGGGGCGTTTGCATACTAATCCTGATTTCAATCCAGCATAGGGACTTCCTATATTGAAAACTCAAACTACGATAGTGAAAATGGAAAATATAACACTTTTGATAAACTTGGGTCAATTTTGGGTTTTGGCCATGTTTGGGTGCATATGCAAGACGTCGATAGTAAAATAAGTAAAAGTTGCGGTTCCCAGATGTCACTGGAAGGAACGTATTTGATCCACATCCAATCCGAACGAACTGGTCTGGAAGAAGAACTTCCCTATTGCACCAAGCTTGAAGTTATGGTGAACTTTCGTTCTAGGTGCATACTTAGGAGCATGTAAGAATATGGCCAGAATTGTTGACGATAATTCTCACGGCTTCCAATGGGTTATTGCGACACTTGACCGATTTACGTTGGTTGACAGCACTACTCAATTGAACTAAAAGGCAAGCGCCGTAATCGGTTCGATCAAATCGGAGTGTGAGAGCAAGAGTGCACTCTCACTCCCCCCAAAATCGATGCCTCGTGTCGGCTGTACAAGCGATTCTTGGTCGGGGCCATCCGAATAACAAGACTGATCGAGTTACTAGCTAGTTCGCGGATCCCCCAAAAGGACAAGCGTAGCTTGAACTAATAAAGAGAAGACATGATGCAGAAAACGCTGTCAAACTCCCTTGACGGCTCAAATCGTGAAATTGTCCGAAAGTGGCTCTGGATGCGGTTGACATGTGGAACCTCCATGACCGATCATAACCAGCGACCCTGATAGCGATTCGGCTGTTCGGTGGGCCGTTGTTTGTTTCGGGCAAGCGTATTGGTCAATGTGGCGCGCTCGCGGCTCGGCGGAGGGGCTCCTGTGGCGCAGTAACTCGACGGTTTTCGCGAATCTGCCGCGGGTGGCCCAGAAAGATTCTGCTTCTGGGACGACGAAGTCGGCAAGAGAGCGTCACAGCGAAGGCCCGATTTCCCATAGCGGTTTCCCACGTCTACGCCGCCCCGCGGGAGGGAGTCTCGAGCTGATTTTGTAGTACACTGGCGGAGCCAGTGGCACGCGTGCGAGTCGTGGATTCCAGAAGACGCACCGACGGCGGCTCCGGTGCATGCGATGGTTAGCTGCTCTTTTCGTTTACCACCAAAGGATATAGGCATCTTGACCTGAGTCGGCAATCTGTCGGGGAGCCAACCGGAAAGTTCGGTGACAAATTCGCGAGCCTCATCAGTTAGACTGATGACCATCGTTTCGCGGAGATGTTCGGGGATGAAGTCGGGAATAGATCGTTTGAATTCGACAGCAACTTTAAGGGCTTGGATAAAACCAACCACTTCGTTTGTAGGCAGAAGCGAATAGTACGACCAGTCGGTGCGGAAGTCGTCACCGAATAGCGGCGTACCGTGGTTCAGCGATTCGAGACAGCGAAATAGTTCCATTGGACACTCAGTCGATTTTGTGAATCCACACGCTGCTAAGTCATTGTAGAGCCGCGGAAATCGCAGAGTGGTGCCAATGAGACGATTGACCTGAAAGATCAAGCCAGTCATCGCGCTGAATGCCGCGAATCAGACAATGCAATGCGAACACATGAATTTCAGTTTCGACGTGCGAAACGAGCAGGCTTCCATCTTCGGGAACGGATGGCTGCGGTCCAAAGTGCAGCAGTTCCGGTGGGGTGGCCAGTTTGAATCAGCGTCTCGAGCCACGCGATTGCCTTCGCGAGCTGATTCTTCATTCAACGTATCCGCAACTTGCGCAGATGCGGCTTCAAGTAGAGTGTCCGATTTGCTGCCGACTGCTTCGTGTATGGCAGATATCTGGCAGCCATATAGATTCATGCGAAGTGCCACGTGGCGTTCCTCAATACGGCGATCTCTACGAACACCCGATTTCCCATAGCGGTTTCCCGGGCTACGCCGCCCCGAATGAATTTACTTCAAGACCAGCGACATCATGCTTGCGACTGCCTTATTCTTGTTTTATGGCAGTTGCTTGCTCGATATCTGAGTCTAGACCTTCGGTCCGTTTTTGGCGTAACAAATTTGCGGCTTTGAGGGTGTTTCCGTGAATGCGGACATCCTTTGTTCCGTTGAGCGAAATTGCCGTCTCGGTTCCGCTGATTTGATTGTCGGAGATGATGAGGTCTTCTCCCGGCTGTTTGTTGTAGCGCGAGTTGCCCCAGAGATAGAGTCCCACGGTGGTATCGTTCGCACCGTGAATGATGTTGCCTCGAAAGATCAATCCTTTGGTGTAACCCAATTGAACGACAGCGTGCTTCTTGCTCACGGCGGTGACGATGTTGCTGTGGATCACCAAGTTCGTATTCCCGTTTCCAACAATCCGGCCAGTGACCGTGTTTCCGCGAATGACCATGCCGTCGACGCCGCCGGCCAGGATTGATTTGCGGCACTGGTTGTTTTCGATGATCACATTCTTCAATCCGCGGGCATGTTCGACATGAATCGTCGATCCACTCGACTGCACAGAAGCTTCCAAGTCTCGGCAGCCTGTCACGGTATAGTCCCGCGAGCCTGGGCTGCCACCCATTTGAATCCCTTGCCGGATGAAATTGCGAAGCGTGCAATCGCGAACGGTGATGCCTTGGCAGTTGTAGGAAAACGCCATGCAGTCGCCTGAAAAGTTCTCGGCAAAAACGTTCAAGACCGTGACGTTTTCGATCGTGTGATTTTTATTGTAGAACCACAGCCCCGCATTGTGCTCCGGCGTTTCGCCTTTGATATATTTCGGATGCGTGTTCGAGCCGTCTAGATGCAAGTCGCGAATCACCACGTTCTTTGTCCCACCGACGACCGGAGCACCGATCATCCGCCAGAAGTTGGACTGGTTGACACCGGGATTGAATTTCAAAATCGACGCTGCCCCCTCGCCGCGCAGCGTGGTGTTTGGAGGGACTTCGAGAATCGGCGACTCGTTGTTGCGACGCGAAAGGAAAAAGGTCCCTGCCGGAATGAAGACCGTTCCGCCTCCTGCTTCGCCGCACGCGGCCAATGCATTTTCAATCGCCGTCGAATCGTCCGTCTCATCACCGGCCGTAGCGCCATAGTCGGTAATGTTGAATTCCTTGGCCGTGGAAGTGCCGACCAATGTTGAAAAACAGATGACGAAGGCGATGAGTAGTCGCATTACGATGAACCCTTGGTAATGACTCAATTGGCGGTAAGTCGCAGACGATGCTGTTTACTGCTGCGCGTCGCCCGCAATTCGCGTCACAAAATCGGAGAGAGATGGGAGATTACCACACCCACCAACAATAAAAAACTAGCACGCTTGGGGGGCACGTCGGTGATTTCTCACACGCACCTGGACAGGAATCGTGCGGAACGCTAGCCTTTGCGTCCTACTTGTCGCTGTTTCATGGACGAATCTATAACGAGGTCTCTAGAGATGGTCAAAATTCTCCCCGGAACGATTCTGGGTTACTGTGTGATGTCCTTCATGGTGTGCGGTTGTGGGCCGGGCGAAGTGCCGGTTGCTCAAACGGGTGGCGATTCGCAGGAAGTTGCCAGCGACGTCAAGCCGCGAGTTGAGCGCGTGCTGACACAAGCAGAACAGGACCAACTGACCCCCGATCAAGTGCTGGAGACGCTGCGGGATGGCAATCAGCGGTTCACGTCGGGGACGCTGACATCCAGAGACCATTCGAAACAAGTGCGTGATGCGGCGCTGGGGCAGTTTCCGAAAGCTGTGATTTTGTCGTGCGTCGACTCGCGGATTCCGGTGGAAGATGTGTTTGATCGTGGAATCGGCGATATTTTTGTAGCGCGGGTCGCCGGCAATTTCGAGAACACCGACATCCTCGGCAGCATGGAGTTTGCCTGTAAGGTTTCCGGCGCGAAACTTGTGTTTGTCTTGGGGCACGAATCGTGCGGCGCGGTGCGGGGAGCAATCGACGGCGTCGAACTGGGCAATATTACAGAGATGCTGGCCAACATCCGCCCGGCAGTCGATCACTTCACCGATTACGAGGGGGACAAAACCAGCAGCAACAAGGAGTTTGTCCAAATGGTCGCCAAGCAGAACGTTCGCGAAACGGTCGAAAATATCCGAGCACACAGTCCCATTCTAAAACAAATGGAAGCAGATGGTGAGATCAAGATTGTGGGCGGGATCTACGCTATGGAGACTGGTGAAGTTGAAATTCTGCAGGACTGAGCCGTAGGTCAGGCAGCCGCCTGACTCATGTGCTATTGGACGTGCAAGGTCGTTTCGTCAGGCGGGAGCCTGACCTACGAAAACTGGTGAGACCGCCAATCAGGATCGTCCTTCTAGTGACTGTTCCGTTCCTCGTCGCTGTTGTTTGCCTTGTCATCAATAGCGACGATTTCGACGCCGTTGCTTCGCAGAAAATCGATCGCGATCTGTTCCTGCTCGCTGTTCACGAATGAAATGCGAGCGGTTTCCATGAGCTTTCCAAAAACGATATAAAGTTGTTTTGTTCGGATGGCGACCATTCGATTCGGTGTAAACCGCATGGTATGTTCCTCGTCAAACGCCTCGCTGCCGATCGTCAGTTCGTTGTCCCGAAAGGTTAGGCGTACCGTATAGGGTGCCTTAATGGCGAGTTCTTCGGCTTGGCGGCTAATCTGTCGTGACACTCTTGTTCGGACAATAGCAGGGGGTAAGCTGTCAAGCCAGTTGATCAACCGCGAGTTGGACATCACAAAAGCGATCAGGCTGAGTATCAACATCAAGGTAACAGACCTTGTGTCACCAAACGGAGCCAATGAATACAGGATTGCAAAGATCAAGAAGCAGACACCGACCAACTTGCCCAGCGTCTGCATCCATGCGGTCCCCATCATCTTTCGACGCATGCTCGCAATTCGATACTTGCTCAAAGCAACATGAGCCTCGATTCGATCATCTCGCCAACGAGCAAGAAACGCATCGTCAAACGTGACTTCATAGTGCGAATCGACGGTCATGCTTATTTCCCATTCGGGATCTATTCACCGAAGCGTGCTCGGTGAAAGGGTGGAAAACTATGCATCGACACTGGCAATGCCGGTGGTTTCTGCAAACCGATTATAGGAGACCATGCAGCATCTGCCCCCCTGATTTTAATATGACCTATTCCGAGGGATTTCCCTTAAGCCCTATTATCGACCACCTTTGAAGATAGATGTGTATCAAAGCATTTTTTGCTTGATCCGCTAAATATTGGACCTCAGAATGATGTGGGAGTCGCTTAATACTCATCGAGGTCTCGCTATGCAGAAATGCCCGACGTGTAAAAGCAGGATTCTGGCCGGGGGAGAGAACTTTTTTCAATGGAGATTCTGTAGTGAGTTATGCGCTGCGAAATTCAAATGTGGGCTTGTAGACGAATTGGTCCCAAGCGAAGTCATTGACGAGCGAGTCAATGAAATATTCGAAGCGCCTTGTCCCAAATGTGGTAGAGAAGGCTATAACGATCTATGGTCTGCCACCACGGTGACGGGAATGCTGCTCATGTATACGATTAATTCTCAGTCCAATATCAGTTGTTCAGGTTGTGCCCGAAGTAGTCGACTCCTAGCGGCATTGCATTGCCTATTTCTAGGTTGGTGGAGCCCACGGGCACTGTTATTCAACATGTTCGTGCTTCCAACCAATTTGATTGCCCTCTGCCTCGTTAAAGATCCCATAGAACCCTCAGAGGAATTGAAGCAGGTCGTAAAATCAAAAATGGCCGAAGCCCTGGCCTCTCAGATTTCTGCATCTCGGGTGGCTGCTGCGGCGTCTCCAATGGCCGACAGCGACGGCTAGCGACCGAACCGAGTAAGCTTTGAAGTGCTCTCTGAATTTACGCTACTCTCCACTTTACCGCTGGTAAATCGGCAGATACTGATACTCCACCGCCAGTGACAGCACCGCCATGGTTGTTGTGTAGACGCGGCCGATGCGTTTTTCGCTGCCGTTGCCGGCGGTCCAACTGCCGTCGGCGGATTGTTTCTCCAACAGCACGTCGCGGATTTGGTCCTGCATTGCTGTCCAGTATTTGCCGCCCATTTGAAACATGCCCACGCCGCAATAGTAGACGCCGTAAAAGTAATACGTCTCGTCGTAGCTGAGCGGGTTTTCGAGCAGATAATCGGCGCCGCGGAGGGCCTCTTGGCTGTGGTGTTCGCCGCAGATTTCCAGAGCGAGAATACCGGTGCCGGTGCGGACGGAGGTGACGCTGCCGCCCGGTTGATAGGCGAAGCCCCCGTCGGCGGCGCTGCTGCAACGTTTGATGTAGGCGACGGCGCGGTCGATGTTTTCAGCGGGGACGTCGCAGCCCAGATTCTTCGCCGCTCGCAACGCCAACAGTTGCCAGCCGCTCACACTGAGGTCGCTGTCGCTGCTGCGGACTTGATACCGCCAGCCGCCATTGTTGCGCTCCGACTTGGGAACGTTTTGCGCATTGAGGATCACGCGGATCGCTTTTTCCAGCGCCGTGCGGACCGGTTTGGCCCGCTCCTTGGAAACCATGCCGGCCACTTCGGCCAGCATCAACGTGCTCACCCCGTGGCTGTACATCGGGCCGTGACTGGTGCGAAAGGCGATCAGTCCGGCGTCGTATTGCCCGGTGCGTTGGTGGTCGATGACCCACTGGATACCGCGGTCAATGTTGTCGGCATAGGGGCCTTCACCGGGAACATGCCCGGCGGCGAGAAACGCCATCACGCCCAGCGACGTGGTCGCCGTCGATTCGCCATAGGCGTCCGATTCCCAACAGCCCGATGGCTTTTGCGTTTTCGCGAGATATTCGAGCGCGCGGTTGATGGCGGCGTCGACGCGACGTTGTTCGGGCGTAGGCGGCTCGGCCTGCGCACACGCAACAGACAATAAGAGCAGGGCGAACACCATGCTGATGATCTGGCAGCGGATCATGGTGCGTCCTCGGCGTGGTCGGTTTTGTCCGCCTGGAATCGAAACGGCGGTTTGCCGGTCAGGTCACTGCTGGTGATCGTCGGGCACCAATACTTTTCGACGTGGGCGATGATTTGGTTCAGCCCCTCGAAATGTTGGCCCGGGTCGCGGTGGTAGGAATCGGTCAGGTCGCGGCACAGGACCACGTTTTTGCCGAGGTAAACCATTTGCCGAATTCCAAACGGACGGCCCAGCACGCAGCGATTGGTGTGCACGCCCAGCAGGATCACGTTTTTAATCCCGCGATCCTGGAGCAGGTTGTAGATTTCCTGTCCGTCGTCACTGATGGCGTCGTGATCCTTAATTTCGATCGCGGCGATTTGACGTTTCCAGGCGCGGTAACTGGGGCTACAGGGTTTGTCGGTATCACAGGAGCAGCCTCCCGCTTCTAGTTTCGTGGCCAAAGCCCCTTCGCCTTCGGGGTTGAAATTGTTCCAGCGGAAGGGCACCTCGGTCGAGACCTTTTCGAGTGTGGCCATTTTTTTACGAGCGGGGGCCTCCGCATAAAAATCCATGCAACTGCTGGGGGCATGGATGATCAAAATCCCTCGGGCGCGGGCCGCTTTGACCGTGCGGTCCACGTGCGGCGCCATTTCGACAACGCGCTTCGCCGCCGATTTGCAGTGGTGGTCGTCCCACATATCAACGATAACGATCGCCGTTTCCTCAGGAGCCCATTCGACGTTTTTTTGCTTTACGGTGAAGGACTTGGGGGTCTGATCCGCGCGGATGCGTTGTTGTGTTTTGAGGGTGAGTTTTTCCGCCGCATCGTCGGCAATAGTGACACTGGCGATGCTTGCGGTTATGAGTATGGCGAGTAATCCGCAGCGCAGGGAAACATGTTGCATGGGACGTCCTTCGCAGGGGATAAAAAAACGGCACCCGATCCGTGACCGGGCACCGTCTGTTATACCGCGCGGGATGAAATCATGCGCGTCCGCGTCGTGATTTGAAGCGGCGAGTGTTGACGATTAAATTTCGTGAACCTTCGTCTCTGTCACAGGCAAAGGCTCACCGAATGCCTCTTCGAACGCCTTTTCAAGGTATGCCTCTTCGATTTGCTCAGGCTGGTTGATTGGTGGAAGCTCGTTGTCTGGCTTAGGGAGGGGCCGCTCCTCGTGTTCCTCTTCAACTTCCTCTTCGTCACGAGCCTGGGTATCGATTTCCTCGGTTTCGTTCCGTTGGTCGCCTCTCTTTTTTATGTTGCTCTTGTCGTAAGGCCTGAGTTCCTCTTCAACCTCGATTTCGATGTTGCGAGGAGTGAGTTCAACTTCATCTTTGCCGCCACGTTTAACGTGTTGTTCGAGCAACTCGTGCATTTCACGGACCTCGTTGCGGAGGTTGCGGATTTCGTGGCGGAGATCGTGGAGGGCTTCGTGGACGTCGTCGCGCGGGGCGTGGTCACTTTCGTGTCGCTGAAGCCTTTCGCGTTTTTCGATCTCACGTTTCCTGCGGAGTACTCGCAGTTCAACTTTCATGCGCGTGATTTGGTGTTCCAATTCTTGGGCTTGTTTTTCCAGGCCGGCCTGTTTGAGGTTTTCGATCGCGCGTTGTAGGTGTTCAATCTTCCGCTGGATTTCTCTTCTTCCCTCAGCTTGGCATCGTGGTTTGCCGCTGAGATCCCATAAGCTCGAGAATCCTCAAAAGTAGCCATTCGTCTAAGCCGTCATTCGTTTTGATTTTCGCAGGTCGAGGACGGGCGAGTCGGCCATCGCGATTCTTTCGCAGTTCGCTCCATGAGTGCCTGCAAGCGGCGATACACGTGCCGGCGATGCTCCGCTTCCTTCAATCTGCCGAGTTGTTGAAGTTCATCAGCTTCGCGTTCTATCTGGATGACCATCTCTTTGAGCGCATTGCGGGTGGGTTGGTCTAAGTCTGGGGCTGCGTCCGATCGGATGCGTGGTGAACTGCTGGATGACGGCTTCCGACTTCTCCTGTTTCGTGGGCCTTCAAAGGGTTCTAATCGCAATGTTTCATGCTCAGCGGTGGGATCAGCTGCGAACGGATTCTCCGCTTGCTCGTTGGCAACAAACGGATCGATTTCGGCAAATTCGTTGCTTTCGTATTCGGCCGATGGGCCAAAAGCATCGAATGCGGCCTGCTCTTGAAACTCTTCTGACGCGGTTGTGAAAGGGTTGCTGCTTTCTGCTTCGCTAGTGTCTCTATGATAGACACGCCTGCCGCTCATTGATTTAGAAGCCCAAGGGTGTTGGGGTACGGGGTCGTAATCACCGGCAATCGCTCCGAGGCCCAACCAGCCGGCAGAGGCCATTGCGATCAGCACGATCAGGGTCAGGGTTAAGATGAAATGACGGCTCATGGGTTGGTCTCCTCGATTTGAAAATTGGGCGAGTCGGTTGGGAGTGTTGAAGTGGATTCGTTGGGCGGCAGTTGTTGTAGGGTGTCGAGTTGGTGTTCGATTTCGGTGATCCGGTTGCGAATGCGGGCAGGCAAAGATTTGAGGCGGGGATCCACGTTGGTCCGTGCCATGAGAGTTTCCAGGTTGCTAAGTTCTTCGCGCAGTCCGGCGAGTTCGGCTTGCAGTGTGATGTCCTCGGCAAACTCCTCGAATAGCGGCGCTTCAATCGGTTCTTCGAATGCTAGCTCGGCAGCACTTGGCGATTGGTCGAATACTGTCAGGTCCGCGGACGGCTCTACTCCTTCATCCGCAGTGGACACCGCGAGTGTCGGCAGTGCGAATGTTGCCGTCGGGCCGTGGAGGATCAAGGTGATCATGCTGACGAGGACGATTCCAGCCAGACAGAGTGAGCGGATTTTTGATGGCGGGTGCCGAGGCTTGTCGTTCTCGACGAGGCTTTCCACACGCTCCGACAGCGTCGAGCGATGTCCCGTTGCTGCCAGTGAGCCGGTGAGAGTCTCGGCGCCGATTCGCCATTGGGCGACGGTTGTTAGGCAGTTCGCTAAGGCGAAGCGATCGCCGGTGCGGTCGATGGCCCATTCGTCACACAAAAACTCCGCCGCCCGCTGCCACTGCCGCCGCGCCCAGAAGTTGAGCGGTTGATAAGCAAAAGCGGTGCAGAGCAGCCGTCCCATGCACAGCCACCAGATGTCGCGGCGGACGAGATGCGCCAGTTCATGCGCGAGCAACGACCGCAATTCCTCGCGAGTCAATTCCGCCTCCGCTCGAGTGGGAAGCACGATGTGCCAACGCCACAAACCAAACGCCGCCGGTTCAGCATATTGGCCGGACGACAACAGGCGGACATTTTTGCTGCGGCGTTGTTGAGCTAAGAGGCCCGCTAACTCTTCCGCTGCCGGTCCCTCGGTTAGCAACCGGCAATCGGCAAAGCTTCGCCGCAGCCAAATCGTTTGCCCCCACAACCGCGTGAGTCCTAATAAAAAACATCCCACCGCCGCGACCGAAACAGCAATCACGATGCGCGGATCCCAAGGGGCGGGTGACGGCACGATTTCGGCCGTAATCGTTGGCAACGCGATGTTGGTGGGGATGGGAATTGTCGCGACGATTTCCGGCGGCGCGAGTACCAATTCATCGAAATCATCGGCTGGGGTGATGTCAGTCTTCAACTCCGGTAAGAAAGTGTCCTGCGGAACTTCGTCTAGCGTAACAGAGTCGTCAGTCTCAACTGGGATGTTCAGTGGTAACTCGTTTGTGGAGACTGCCGGCGTGTTGGCGCTGCTGTGATGATCTGCCGTGGGAGTGCTGACTTCTGAATCCGGCAGCACGGCGGGCAGCCACAAGGCCAACGGGGCGGTGACAAATGCGGCGGTCGCGCCGGCCTTCCAGAGCGCGCTGCGTAATGCCGGGCGAGCGGTGCGATGCCAACAGAAGTACAACCACACGCCCGCCAACAAACAGGTGGAGTGCAACAGATACGTCGCCAGAAATGCCAGTATGGGAGCTGCGTAATGAGCCAGGTTAGCGGGCATCACGGTCCTCCTTTTCGCGGGCGCGAATCAGCGCTTTGAGGCGGGCCAATTCATCGGCGTCGACATCACAGCCGTCGAGTAAGTGCGCGACCATCTGTGTGACGTCGCCGGCAAACAACCGGTCGGCGAGGTCGGTGACCATCGAGCGACTGACTTTTTCTTGATCGATCGCCGGTCGATAAATATGCGCTCGGCCCTCGATCCGATGGGCGACGTAGCCTTTGCGTTCCATCTTGGCCAACATGGTGGCGATGGTGGTATAGGCCAGTGGCCGGTCGTCGTGCAGGTCCTCGCGGACATCGGCCACGGTCGCTTCGCCCCGCTTCCAGAGGACTCGCATAATGGCGAGTTGCAAAGCGGCGAGTTGATGATTGGGTTCGGTCATGGGGTGAGTCTGCTCCTGTCTACTACCGAGGTAAGAGACATGCTACTACCGCAGTAGAATGTCGTCAAGTGGAATTCCGCAGCCTGAATAAACAAACGCAATCGCCCATTCAGCGCATGGCTTCTGAAAGGGAGGGCGAGGCTCCCGCCGAGCCGCGATGAACAGTATTGCTGGCCTCGGCCAGGGAGGTCTCCGGGATTTCCCACACGAATCGCCTTAGATGCGGCTCAGCAGGAGCTTCGCCCTCCCGTGACGCTGAAGGGAATTGCCAGAGATGAATTCTAATAACACGCTCTCAGCCAGCGGTGCGGTACGCGGAGATCGGCTTGAGGAACTGGCGGCTATTGTGCGTAAAAATACGCACTCCTATTGACAGCTTGGCATCGCGGCGGTATCGTGGCCGATTAGGTGTTAAAAAATACACACACTCAGCGGCCTAAAGGGATTGACATGCCACGACCACCACAGGCACAACTCAGTCGGCGGGAACGCCAAATCATGGATATCGTTTATCGTCGCAGCTCAGCGACGGCTGCCGAGATCCGCGCAGAACTCGCCGACCCGCCCAGCTATTCCACCGTCCGCACGCTGCTGCGGGTGCTCTTGGAAAAGGGGCACTTGAAACACAAACAAGACGGCCCGCGGTATGTCTATTCGCCCACCCTCTCGGCCGAAAAGGCCCGCCGCTCGGCACTGAAACAAGTCCTCACCACCTTCTTCGACGGCTCCGCCGAAAAAGCAATGGCCACACTGATCGACATGTCCTCGGCCAAGCTTTCCCAACAAGATCTCAACCAACTCGCCCAACTGATCGAACACGCCAAACAAGGGGAAAAGAAATGAACACGCTCATCGAGTCCTTTAGTTCGTCGTTTACCGGTAACAATGCGTCAGCATTTGCGTTTGATATGGCGGTGCGTTCAACGGTTCTACTGCTAGTGGCGCTGATTGCATTGGCCATTTGCCGCTGCGCTTCGGCAGCGGCTCGGCATCGGTTGTGGTTGTTGTCGGTGGTGGGGGTGTTGTTGATTCCGATTTTTTATCTGGCAGTGCCGCAACTGAAATTCGTTTTGCCCGGCGGTGACAAACCGGCGCGTTTCTCTGAAGCGACGTCGATTACGTCGCAATGGCTCTTTACGGAAACGATTCCAACCAGCAAGCCAAGCACAGCGCAGCCCGCGGCATTGGCCAGGCCTGAAACGTTAGAGGCAGCAAGCATGACGGGCGCGGTCGCTGAAGCTCCAGTGTGGCACACGGGCGACGTATTACTCGTCGCTTGGGCGGCCGGTGTGGGAGTCGTGGGGCTGTTGAGTTTGATCAGCATTGCTTCGGCTCAGTGGTTGGTGCGCAAGTCAGCGGTGTTGACGGATGATGCTTGGCAGGACTTGTTGTTGCGGTTGCGAGATGAGTTGGGGATTTCACGGACAGTGCAGTTGCGTAGTTGCGATCGGCCGATATCGCCGATGACTTGGGGGCTGTGGCGGCCGGTGATTTTGTTGCCGCGGGATTGTGCGAGCTGGACGGATGAGTGTCGTCGGGCGGTGTTGCTGCATGAATTGGCGCATATTCAACGGCACGACTGGTTGTCGCAGATGTTAGCGCAAACGGCGTGTGTGGTGTACTGGTTTCATCCGTTGGTGTGGTTCGCAAACCGGCAAGTGCGCAAGGAGAGCGATCGCGCCGCTGACGACGTGGTGCTCACGACCGGGATGCCGGCAACGACGTATGCGGAACAACTGCTGCTGATTGCCCAACAGATTTCAGCCGAATGGCTGCACCCGGCGCCGGCGATGGCACGGCGGGGGCAATTGTCGCAACGGATTGGCGTATTGCTTGATCCCCGCCGCAATCGCTGCGGTTTGGGGCGACGTGCGGCGGTGCTGATGACGGTCGTTGCGATTTGTGCGGTGGTGTTTATTGGAGTGGTCTCGGTGACGGTGGCTGGCGATGAAACAGCGGCTGCAAAATCGCCGAGTGGAGACAAACAAGCCGCCAAACCCGTCGAGACGGCACGTGAACAAATCGAACGGGCGTTGCGGAGTAAGACCGAATTCGACTTCCAGGATCAACCTTTGTCTGATGTCCTTTGGCATTTTAAGGAATTGCACAATATCCAGATCGTCATCGACGACGTGGCGCTCAACGACGAGGGGATTTCACCAGACTCGCCGGTGAATATGAAGCTAGCGGGGGTCACGACCGAATTCGCGCTCCGTTCGATACTGGATCCATTGCAGTTGGAATCGGTGATCAAGCAGAATGTCTTGATGATTACCACGAAACGCGTGGCGGAAGAGATTCTGGAAACGCGGGCTTACAATTTGGGGCAAATGCTGGATTTACCAGCAACGAATTTTGATCGAGAATCATTGATCAAAGTGATCACCACTTGTGTCGCCCCGGATTCTTGGGAAGAGATCGGAGGGCCGGGAGTGATTTCGAGTTTTCACCCGAAGGCGAAAAAGAAGTCCGAGAAGGACGAGGACGACGAAAAAGCCGTTCCACCGCCCAAACCAATTCTGCCAGGAATCCTATTGATCCGTCAGACGGGTCGGATACATCAGGATATCGTGGCGTTACTTGCGGAAATCAAAAGCCAATGTCATCCCCTAGTGGATAAGAAACATGAGCTGACGACGCCCGAGAAGAATCAGCAAGCGATAAGAAATGCTTTGAACAAGAACATCGATCTGAATCACGCGGATGTTCCTTTGGTCGACGTGATCACAGATTTAGGCAAAAAATACGAAATCAATGTGTTGATCGACGAGCTGGCGTTGAACGATGAAGGCATTTCGCCCGACTCTCCAATTACCCTCACTGCGAAAGGGATTTCGCTACGGAACTATTTGCAGTTGGCCCTGGAGCCGCTTCAATTGACCGCAGTGATCGACGGTGAGGCGCTCAAGATTACAACCAAGCGCGTCGCGGAAGAGATACAGCTTGTGCGAATTCATAACGTGAGTGACTTTCCCCTCGACGGTGACTTCAGCGGGTTGATCAGCGCGATCCAATCTACCGTGGTGCCCGATACCTGGGAAGCAATTGGTGGTGCGGGGAACATTTCTCCGCTTACGTTAGAAGCTGCTGCTGAAAATGGCGTCAAGGCCGTACGCCTGCTCATCGTGCAACAAACCGAACAGGGGCACGAGCAGGTAGCGGCGTTGTTGGAGCAATTGCGGCGAGTGAAGTAGTGGCCGGAGGGCAAAGGGCGTGTGCTTTGAGTCGCTGCATCGGGCGATTCCGCGCCACCGGTCTGTTTGCGATTTTCCGCAATTCCGGATTTTGGGGTAAATCAGAATTGCAAAGCGTTACCGGGCGAATCAGAATCATCGTTCGGTAGGCCCTGGTTTGCCTGCTGGGAAGGCGGTTTTTTTAATTGACCCAAAGCCCGTTTCCAGCCCGTTTTTTATTGACAGCCTGTTCGAATCGTCCAAAATAAGGGGGCGGTCCGGTTTATCGGTGCATTCCGTCGTAGCGTACTGTTCGACGAGCGTGTTGCCGATGAAAAGTGATGTTGCGTTCAAACAACAAATGGGGCGCCGAATCGGGAAATGCTGTTAGGGGGCATCATCGGCAGGGGAAGGTAGAAAAGGAATTCGAGCTCAATACAGCGGGAATAACCGCTTGGCGCGAGAGTATGACCCTTCCTGTTCGACTTCGGTATGAAACGTGCTAGGGAGTTAAGCACGAATGTTGACAACCGGGAAATCGGCCGGTCGGTCTTGATAACGATACGAAACGGAATACCGTTACGTTTGTTATTCTAAGAACGGAACCGGCTAGACCGCCTGATGCAGTCTGGGAATTGATCCACGACGGATATCGACGTGTTAGACTGCTCAAAGGAAGCTGCGGCAAGATGCCGCTCCAGTCGCAAGAATTTCGGCAATGTGCCGCATTCTGCCTGCGGCTCGCGTTTGATTTTACGACAGTGCAGTAGTTCAGTGACTGCTGGTCGGGGAGTTGAGCCGTGCATGTTTCACGGGGCAAGGACGCATGGAATTGGAATCCAAATGAAACGGTGATTGCAACCGATGGGGACGGAGTCCGCGCTGAGCGCAGGGATAGTGATAGTCAGTAGCACGAAGTGATCCGAGGAGTATAGCCGGTGGGAACCAGCGAAAAGAATTCAAAACCAGTATTCGGCGTCGAGGTTTGGGTTGGATTAGCCGTCCTGCTGGCAGCCGTTATGTGGGCCTATTGGCCGACGGTCACAACCATGGCGGGAAAATGGGAGAACGATCCCCAATACTCGCACGGTTGGCTGGTGCCGTTGTTCGCCATTGCCTTGTTGTGGCTCCGCTGGGATAAGCTGGAACCGGAAAACCTCAAAACCAGTTGGTGGGGCGTTGGCCTGTTGGTGCTGGGGGCTGCGATGCGGCTGGGGGCTGGTTGGATTAACTTCGACTGGTTTGACGGGATGTCCATCATTCCGACATTGGCAGGCCTGTGCATGCTATTCGGCGGTGTGGCCGCGATGAAATGGGCCTGGCCGGCATTTGCCTTTTTGGTCTTTATGGTTCCGCTCCCGTTTCAAGTGGAACGGATGATGATGGGGCCGCTGCGAAACCTAGGCACCGTGACCAGCTCGTACGTAATGCAGACGCTGGGGCTTCCCGCCATTGCTGAAGGGAACATCATTCACCTAGGCGAACATACGATTGGCGTGGCTGAGGCGTGTAGTGGATTGCGGATGTTGGTGATCTTTTTTGCACTGTCGGCAGCTGTGGCTTTGATCATTGATCGCAACATTTGGGTCCGGTTGTTGATTCTAGCCAGCGCGATTCCGATTGCGTTGATTTCGAATATTGCACGGATCACCATAACCGGCATGGCGTATCAGTTGGCCAGCCCCGAATTGGCGGAAAGCCTTTTTCATGATTGGGCAGGTTGGTTGATGATGCCGTTTGGGCTGTTAATGCTTTGGGGAGAACTGTGGCTGCTTTCGCACCTGTTTATTGAGGATTCCGACGACGACTACGACTCGTTGGCGATGGGTTTCTCCAAAACGGCGACAGCGGCAAACTCCAACAATGGCGGGACCGAATCGGATGCGAAGGGGTCGGGCAAAATTCATTTGCCATTACCTTAAGGCCTAAGAGACATTGATACTTTGTCTCCCGTGGTGGCGACGAAGTTTGAGTTGAAACAAATTTGCGTAGGAATTTTTCAGCTGGACATGGGCAGTCGGTGCAGACCGGCTGACTTTACCCCTGAGCCGAGACATCATGATGCAATCAAATCAAGAACCAAACCACTACCGAAACGGAAATGCCGGCGTTCCAGCGTACACCAATGGTGGTGGCGGTGGTGGCGGAGCGCTCGTACCGATTGGTAATGGCATGGAACCATCGCCGGCCTCGATGGGGGGCAATGAGGGAGCCGGTCAGGTTGATCCAAAGGCATTGTTGAATGCGTTTCGTCGCCGGTGGTTTTTGGCGGTGACGGTCGGTCTGTTTTGTGGAGGCAGTGCCGCGGCCGCTGTGTATTTGTTGGTGCCGCCGAATTACGTTGCGTCATCCATCATTTACATCGATGCCACACCGGGGACGGTGTTACAGGATAATAAATCCTTTAGCAGCGATTTTGATACCTTCAAGCGAACGCAAATGTTCCGCGCATTGTCACGCGTGGTGTTGGATACCGCTTTGAACGAACCGATCCGCAGCAGCGATCTGAAGCGTTTTGGGTTCAAGACAATCGGCGACCTACCTCTGCTCAAGGCGCAAGCGTTTCCGATCGATTGGTTGGAGGCGAGACTTTCCGCGTCGGGGCGAGATGAGGAATTCTTCGCGATCAAGATGGAGTATAGCGAAAAACCAGAGGAGTTGGCGGAGATCGTCAACGCCATCACGCAAGTCTATTATCGCGACGTCGCGAACGAAGCGAAGCTCAATGACAAAAAGCGGATTACTAAGTTGGAAGAATTAGCCGACGACTACAAGCAAGACACCAAAAAGAAACTTGACGAGATTGCAAAACTAGGTCGGCGCCTGGGCATTACCAATGAAGAGGAACTCAGTCTGGACATTGCCGCGGAAAACGCATTCACCAGAGAGTTGCAGGACAAATGGTTTAACCTCACGCTCATGCGGTACAATTTGAGATTAGAGACCCGGATTACGCAAAAAGTCGGGGATTCCGTAGAGGAAAATCCTGATATTCAAGCCGAAATGATCGAGACACTCATCGACCGTGACCCGAAAATGGCTGACCTGTTAGTCAAAGCCGATGCGATTGAGGCGAATATCCGTCGATATGAAGAAACATTGAAAGACACGGAAAACAACTCGGTGCTGAAGTCTGCTCGCCGTGAACAACAAACAACCCAGGAAGCGATCGCAAAATATCGTGAAGAACTGCGGCCAGTGATTGAACAAAAAATCCGTGAAAGTGGCAACGCTCTATCCACCGAGAATCTACCACCTGAGGAACAGATCGCGCGGTTGGATGTTATCATCGATGAATTAAATACTGAACTCGACAATCGGAAATTGCATAAAACGGCAATCGCAACGGACTCGTTTGAATTGCAACAACTGCAAAAAGAAGCAGCCAAGTTAGAGGTACGAACCGATGAGATCGATAACAAAATCGACGTGCTGAAGATTGAATTGGATGCACCGGATCGAATTTATATCCAGCAACTAGCCGAAGTTCCGCGAATCAAGGATTGGGAATCGCTGTACAAAAAATCGGCGATGGCCGGCTTGGGTGTGTTTGGACTGTTTGTCGCCGCCATTGTTTGGTTTGAATTCCAAGCAAAACGGATTGATACCTTGGGCGACGTGACCGGTGGATTGAACTTGCGAATCATGGGAGCCTTGCCGCAAATGCCGCGGTGGGCCAGCCAAAAATCCTCCAAGGCGAAAAAGACAGCCAAGAGTGCGTTTTGGCACAGCGTGTTAACCGAATCGATCGACGCAGCTCGGACGGTGTTGATTCGTGATGCGAATGTGGAATCGACCCGACTGGTGATGGTTGGCAGCGCGATTTCTGGTGAAGGTAAAACAACGTTGTCCTGCCATCTGGCAGCCAGTTTGGCCCGTGTCGGTCGAAACACATTGCTTGTCGACTGCGATTTTCGCAAATCCAACGTGCACCGAGTCTTCGGTGTCGAGGAACAACCCGGCTTGAGCGAGGTCTTGTTGGGAACAGCGTCGCTGGAAGAAGCGATTAAATCGCCGAGCGACGACGGTCCGGATGTCCTTCCCGCCGGTCAGTTCAATTCGCAGCTGTTGGCAGCACTGGCTCAGGATGGACTGGGCAAGATTTTCGAAGAACTCAAGAAGAAATACGAATTTGTCGTCGTCGATTCCTCCCCGGTATTGCCGGTCACCGATTCGTTGATGGTCGCCCAGCACGTGGATGCGGTGATCCTTTCGATTCGCCGCGACGTGAGTCGTCGTCCTAAAGTGGCCGCCACACGCGACCGGTTGGCCATGTTGGGCGTTCCGGTATTAGGCGCGGTTGTGATCGGTCTGGACGGTGAGACGAGCGGATACCGTTCCGGATACGGCGGCTACGGGTACGGTTCGCGGTATGGATACGGTTACCAATACAATCGTTCGCCCGAACCAACTCCTTCGCAATCGTAAGGCGGAATGCAGCGTCGGCGGCTGATGTCGGCGGAATGGTGAGGACGGCGTTAGTTTTCAAACAATTCGTTTGTCGTTGAAAGATCCGAGATGGTACGCATTATTTCTCTTGTCATCGCCTTGGCAATCATCATTGGAACCGGCGTGGTTCACGGTAACTATGCAGGCCGTTGGGGCGCAGCAGACGCATTGATTCTGGCGGCCAAAAAAATCGATAATATCCCGATGGATTTCGGGGATTGGAAAGGACGGGATCGCAATATCGATCCCGAGGATACGAAGCGGGCACAGGCTGAGCGGATTTTCGCCCGCGAATATGTCAACGAAAAAACACGTATGGCCATGTCGGTCTTGATCGTCTGCGGTCGTCCAGGAACAGTGAGCGTGCATACCCCCGACATTTGTTTTCAGGGACAAGGACGTATCATGATGAGCGCTGTCCCCGAGACCGTCACTGTCGATTTGGGCGACGAGTCCGGCAAGCCGCTTCTTGAAGAATTCCAAACGGCCGATTTTCATCGTCCCGATGCCGCCAACCGTGAACAACAGCGTGTCTATTGGACCTGGTCCACTGATGGAACCTGGGTCGCGCCGAGCAATCCTCGTGTGGAATTCATCTGGAACAACACCTTGTACAAGCTGTACATCGTGCGCAGCGTTTCGCCGCTTGAGGAGTTGAAAGAGGGCGAGCTTGACCCGTCGTTGCAATTCGCCGAACAGTTGATTCCGGTGCTGAACAAGGCACTGTTTGATTTGCCGTCGGGAGAAACCAAAGCAGAGCCCGTGGCTGCCAAATAAGAATTGACGATACGATTGGCGATCCTCATCAACCCGGGACGTTCACTGTGAGCAGTCGACCTCTTCGGGCATTGATGATTCGCAACGACCTCCCCCAAACGATTTGACGGTCGGCTGCTGCCTGCCGTTCAGCCCACCCCGAATTCCGACCGCAGATCCTATGTTGAACGCCTTTACTGTCGATGTTGAAGATTATTTTCAAGTCGGCGCGTTCGCAGATCGAATTCCCACATCGAGCTGGGATGATTTTGAGGGACGCGTTGTGCCCAACACGCGTTCCGTGTTGGACCTGCTCGAAAAGCACCAAGTGCGCGGCACATTTTTTATCCTAGGTTGGACGGCGCAGCACTATCCTGAATTGGTTCGCGAGATCCAGCGTGGCGGGCATGAAATCGGTAGTCATAGTCATTGGCATCAACTGATCTACGAAATGACACCGGAAGAGTTCGCTGATGATCTGAAATTAAGTTGCCGGATCATTGAGGACATCACCAGTGAACCGGTGAAAATGTTTCGCGCTCCTAGTTTTTCAGTCACCGGTCAATCGTTGTGGGCTCTGGACATTTTAGCGGAAAACGGCATTGAGTTTGATTCGAGCATTTTTCCCGTGCACCATGACCGATATGGAATTCCCGACGCCGAACCGTTCCCGTATCGCATCGAGAATGAGCAGGGCGGACTGTGGGAGTTTCCGCCTTCGGTCTATCGCGTGGCCAATCGGATGAATCTTCCGGTCGCCGGCGGCGGGTATTTTCGACTCTATCCGGCGCGGCTGACTATCGAATGCATCCACCGCATCAATCGCAGCGGGCAGCCGTTTATGTTTTACATTCATCCGTGGGAAGTCGATCCCGAGCAACCGCGACTACCGTGCGGCTGGCGTTCGCGGTTTCGGCACTATCAAAACCTCGGTTCGACTCATCGGAAGTTGGATCGTTTGTTGGGCGAAGTTTCCTTTGGAACAATGACGGACGCTTTGCAACCCTCGCTCGAACAATCAGCATGCACTGCGTCGGACGCCAAAATACCTGCGGGCCAGTGAGAGTGATCACACCATACTGCCCACACGCGATGGGTTAACGAACGTTCTAACTGTTTGGTTCGGCCCCACTGGAGCCTATTTGTGACGACGGTTGCTAAAAAATTATTGTTGATCGCACGCGATTTCCCACCGGATTTCTCGCCCGGCGTTCCACGGATTGAACGCTTCGCTCGAAATCTGCCGGAGTCCGGATGGCAACCTTTGATTCTCGCGATGGAACAAGAAGCTTCCGATTCACAAGCAGCGACGAAGCTTGACGATCCATCACTGAACTCGATCATCGTCGAACGTTGCCGGATGAAAAAGTGGTATCGCTCCCAACCTGCCGCTGCAACGACGAATAAAACTCAAACAACCGCACCTGCACCCCCTGAGGGAAAACAAACTGCACAAGCTGAAATGCCGGCCCAGCCGTCTCGGTTGCGGCCGCTTCGGCAGTGGTGCGTCAATCTCAAGGATCTGCTGATCATTACACCCGATAAAGCCATTGGTTGGGTGTCGCCGGCGGTGGCCACGGGTAAGCGGATGATCCGCGAACAGGGGCCAAATGCAATTATGACATCGGGGCCGCCGCACAGCATTCATCTCGTCGGTCGACGGTTGAAGCGCGCGACCGGTTTACCCTGGGTCGCCGATTTTCGAGATCCCTGGGCACGACGGCCTTGGGGCCATAAAAAACAAAATCCGTGGGGACAAAATTTGTACCCCTGGTTTGAGCGCCGCTGTGTCGAGACAGCTGATCGGGTCATTCTCAATACCGAAGCAATGGCCGACGACTTCCGTCGATTTTATCCGCAATGGGAATCAAAATTCCTCGCCATCCCCAACGGCTGCGATGGGCATTTGGTGGAGCGAATCGAACAGATGCTCGGTGAAGTTCCCACACGAAGTGCTACAGAGCCGTTAACACTAACACACGCCGGATCGTTGTATCGTGAGCGCGATCCGCGCCCACTGATCGAAGCCATCGCCTTGCTCAACCAGCGCGGCATTGCCATTCGTTTTGAACAGATCGGCAATTGCAGTGGCGATTTCAACATTCCGACGTTTTTGCAAGACCATGATTGTGGCGAGTACGTCTCACTCACTCCACCCGTCCCGCGCGATGAAGCATTGCGTCGCATGGCAGCAGCCGATTTGTTGTTGTTAATTCAACCCGGTACGGACCTACAGATCCCGGGAAAGCTGTTCGAGATGTTGCCGTTTCGCAAACCGATACTGGCCGTGGCGCATGAGGGCGCAACCGCCGATGTGATCAACCAGTATCAATTGGGAGCGGTGGCGACAGACCACACACCTCAGGCGATGGCAGCGGTTCTGGAGGACCTGATTCAGCATCGACAGCGGTCCGACGCCGACATACGCTGGGACAAGGCCATCCATGATTTTGACGGCCGGACATTAACCGCCGAACTGGCCGCCATATTGAACTCGGTCGCCTTCGGCAGTGACGAATCTCCGACCACAGCGGATGTCGAACCCCCGCCGCAAGTCACGATGACATCCTGAGATCATTCGACAATCGCAGACTAGAATTCATTCCCTCACCAAGTAAACGATGTGAAATGTCTGATAAAGCATTAGCAGTTCGGGGCGTAGTCTTCAATTGGCTAGGCCGCGGCTGCGCGATTATCATCACCTTTTTCCTCACGCCTTACCTCGTGTCCAAACTGGGCGACGAGTCGTACGGGCTGTGGTCAATGGTCATGGCATTCACCAGCTACTACGCCATGGCCGACATGGGCCTGCGCGGCGCGGGCGTGAAGTACATCGCGCAGTACCATGCCGTAAAGGACTACGAGTCGGTCAATAAAGTCTATGTGACATCGCAGGCTGTCTATTCCGTGGTAGCAGCCTTGATTTTGGTTTTGGTGGGAATCGCTACCTATGTCTTTCCCTTTGTCGTCGACATCGGTGAACATTCAGTCAGCAACATGCGGTGGGTGATTTTTCTCACCGGCGCGACGATGGCTACACGGATGCTAGCACAGGTCTATGGTGCAGCATTAACGGCACTCCAACGGCACGACGTTAGCAATGCGATTGCCGTATCGATGCAACTCTTACAGGCCGCTGCCGTCGTCGCCGCTCTGTTGCTGGGCTACGGATTGGTGGGCATGGCGGTGGCCACGTTTGCGGTTACGTTATTGGGTCAGTTCTTGCGCGCATGTTTTTCCAATGTTTTCTTACCGGATTTGAACTTCTCTCTGCGTTACTTTGACCGCGACACATTGAAAATGGTATTCCGCTTCGGCGGAGTCAATGTAATGGCCAATGCCGCCGCCCGTGTGCTGGTCTATTCCGGCGGTTTGATTGTGGGCGTTATCTGTGGACCTGCGGTCGTCTTGTTTTATTCGATTCCCGAAGCAATCACACAAAAAACGTCGCAATTGGGGTCGGCCATCACGCAAGTCATTGATCCCTTGGCCAGTCAACTCAATGCAAAAAAGAACAATGCCGCACTGTTAGAATTGATGGTTCTTCCTCCACGACTCTTGGCGGTGTCTTCTCTTTCGCTTGCGATATTTTTCATCGTGTTCGGCCAATCGTTTATTCAGCATTGGATATCAGAGAAATACGTCGCTCAGATGTACCCCGTCCTTTGCGTATTAACGTTCGCTCGCGCCCTGAAAATGTCATCCGGCGGCGTTCGATCCGTGTTGCGGAGCACGGCCAATTTACGAGTGATTGCCATCGCGGCGGGTGTAGAGATTGCCGTTACCTTGGTTACAGGATTGATGGGTGTTTGGCTGTACGGACCGATCGGCATGGCCTATGCGGTTCTGGCGGCGCAGATGCTTGTTGGCGTTATCCTGTTGCCGATTTGGACATGCACGGCGTTGGATATGCCAAAAATGCAATATTTCCTCAATATCTGGCCGCCCAGCTTGATCGCATTGTTGCCACCATTAGCCGTGGCAATACTTATCGATCATTATTGGGTAGCGAGTCGCATGTTAGAACTGGCGGTTATCTGTGGACTGATATTAATCGTGGCAGGAACCAGCGCATTTTTTATCTGTTTACCGACAAATCGACGGGCAGACATCATTGGCTCCTTTGCGATCCGTTTTCGGCCGAAATCGGCGTGACAATGGTTCGTGGGCAACCATGTTCTTGGAATTTCATTTACCCGAAAAATGTTGGCATTAAGATTAGCGAAACAAGGGGCCATGAAATTGAAGAAGTCTATCAAATGGTATTATCAAAAAATCTCGTCTGCCATTGTTGAAAAACTATGTGCGTTCATGTTTTCAAAAGGATGCGGTGTTTGTCTGGATTCCCAAATCTGCAGGCACCAGCGTTTACGAAGTCCTGGGGCGTGCGGGATGTCCAAAACTCAAAACGCTCAATAGAGTTAAGTATCGATTTCCGCAGCGAGGTTTGGTGACGTTCGGACACATGGATTATCGCCAACTGCTAGATGCAGGTTATGTATCGCAACGATTTGACCAAAGATCTTACAAGTTTTGTTTCTCTCGCAATCCATATGGCCGAGCAGTTTCACTGTTTAACTATAGCAAAAAAATCTGAAATCAACCGTATTCCTGCGGAAACAACGTTTTTAGCGTTTTGCCGACATTTAGAGGAACAAGGCTGCGATCCCATCGGACTTTACAATTCGACGGGCTTGAGCCAATGCAATCCACAGGCGTCATGGATCCGAAATGTTGACATTGATTACATTGGCAGGGTGGAAACTATTGAGGACGACCTTCGACGGATCCTAGCTACATTGAATTTACCAGACACAAATGTTCCTCATCTTAATACATCATCAAATCGAGATTTCCGAGAGTTCTTTTGTAAAGAAACGGAACAGATCGTCGACAAGATTTATGATGTCGATTTTACGACATTTGGTTATTCCAAGGGTGTTTTTAATGATGGTAAACTTTAAAAGGTACAAAATCCTTGTTTGGTTTCCATCAACTACTAGTGCCAATTCGTAGTTTCGCCAATGCGCGTTTAATAAGTTCCACAAACCATGTACGAATACCGATGTCTACGGTTCGATCAATGGCAATAAGTAGATTGTTGAGCTGCCAAATTGTAGCCTCACAGGCCGTCATCTATGAGCCATGAAATTCGAATATTGGCGCTCGTGCCTCCCAGTAAATCCGCATCCCACAGTGCGGCTTATACCGTCTTGCAAGAAGAGCTCGCGGCGTTTTCAAATGCTGGGGTAGAAGTACACGTCGTCAATCCCTATGCGGAGACTACGGACCGCGTACAACACGTGATGATGCATCCGATTCCTCAGTTGAGGAATTTATCTCACACACTGCGTTCTCTTTTGCGGTTTAATTTGCCACCGATTTCCGGACAGCGCGTACCGGGTAAGTTTTTTCGGCAACTGGCAGTCGCTCGGTTTGAACTAGCGATTGAAAAGGTTCTCCGTGACGAGAAAATTGATTTGATTTATAGTCCGTTTGCCTGGCCGAAACGGACTGCTGGTCTTGGTGCCGCGCAGCGGGTCGGAGTTCCGGTTGTTGTAAGCCTTCGAGGGGCCGATGCATTCAGTGTCTCCGATCTTAATTACGGCGTCGGGCACGATCAATCGGTTATTGAGTCTACGCTTAGCCGCGCCGACCATGTTATTGGTGTTAGCAGTGCTTTGGCCAGTCAAGCAATTGCACTGGGCGCTCCCGCGGAGCGCGTCTCAGTAGTTCTTAAAGGGGTGGATGTCGGTCAGTTTTCTGTGGGCAACCGTATAGAAAGCCGAGTCAAACTCGGTCTACCCAATGTGCCGACGGTTTTGTTTGTGGGGAATTTCGTTCCCATCAAAGGTATCGACACATTGCTTGATGCATACGACCGCTTGATTCGCGAATGTCCTGATGCACAACTCGTCATGTGCGGCGACGGCAGCGAGTTGGAAAAGGTGAAAAAATTTCAAAGCGAACACCCTGATACGCGGCGAGTGATTTTGCCAGGCCGCGTTTCTCGCGAGTTGATTCCCGACTATTTTCGTGCTGCCGATGTTTTCGTGCTTCCCAGTCTAAGCGAGGGGTCAGGGAATGTGTTATTGGAAGCAGCCGCTTGTGGTTGCCCCACGATTGGCTCAAACGTCGGCGGTATTCCAGATTATATTGAAGATGGAAAGACCGGATTGTTATTTGAGTCACGAAATGTTCAGCAACTCGCGGAAAAGATTCAATACGTATTAACGCATTCCGATAGTGCAGAACAGATGGGAGACTTTGGGCGGGAACGAGCACAAATGGGACAGTCTGGATCCGCCACCCAGCCACCCAAGAATCCGAGTTGGAGTCTCCGTCAGTTTCGCCAACTGCGATATTCAGCACTGCTTTCATTATCCGGATTATTGTGCCGCCAACTACACTCATTTCCTGAGATCAACAATCTGTTGACTAACCTAAGCGAGATAGTTTACAACGACCGCTGGTCGGAAAATACAGCTGATCGTATCTCCGGAAGACGCTTACTGCGGGCAGCGACCATTATCAATGAAATCGCCAAACTCAACGTGATAGATCCACAGATCCTAGACTTTGGCTGTGGCAATGGAGCATTAGCGGCCATTATGCGCCACTTCGGTACGGTGCCGGCAAGCTGACTCCAGTCTGGCGTCGATTGAAGCGGCCGCAAAACTGTTCGATGGGATAACGTTCGTAGTTGTCGCTTAAACATGCCCTTAGCTCGTTGTTACTGCCTCTAGTCGGGAGTAATGTGCAGCAATTATTCACTTATCTCCCGCGAAGATGTACTTTCAATAGCCGAGCTGCGACGCATCGTGTCACCGCACTTCACGATTCAGCAGCTGTATACGATATGTGCTTCGGGGCAAAAAGGGCTATTTCGATTTATCAACTCTCCAACGTTACAACAATGGCTACCGTTGTGGTCCAAGGTCAATCCTGCCTGTAAACTCGGTTTGCATACTGTTTTGGTAGCACAAGCGAAGTCGTAAATAGTTCGTTGAATTGGTGGCGTAATCAGCCAGAGGAACGTTACGTGAAGCAACTCTCCATTATCGCCGGCGCCCGGCCGAATTTTATGAAGATCGCGCCGCTGATCCGTCCGTTGAAAGACGTTGGATTTGCGACGAAGATCATCCATTCCGGACAACACTACGATCAAAAAATGTCGCAGACGTTTTTTGACGAGTTGAACATTCCGCACCCCGACCTCAATCTCGGTGTGGGATCCGGTTCGCACATTTGGCAAATCTCCGAAGTGATGCGGCGGTTGGAAACGGAATTTACCGAGAATCCGCCAGCGGCGGTTGTAGTAGTGGGTGATGTCAATTCCACGCTCGCCGCAGCGCTGACGGCTGTCAAATTGGGGATCCCCGTTGCGCATGTCGAATCGGGACTGCGCAGTTTCGACCGAACGATGCCTGAAGAAATCAACCGCATCATGACTGATGCGATTTCGGATTGGCTGTTTACCTCTGAACCTTCGGCTCAAACCAACTTGGAACGCGAAGGTGTGCCGGCGGAGCGAATTCATTTTGTCGGCAACGTGATGATTGATACCCTGCTGTCGCATCGGCAACAGGCGCAAGCATTGCATTCCAGTCGCGAATTGGGTTGCGGCGATAAGGATTATGTGGTGCTCACCTTGCATCGGCCCTCGAATGTCGATGACCCGGAGCGTCTGGAATCGATCCTCAAAGCTGTACATGACATTTCCGAGGACTTTCCGGTGCTGTTTCCCATCCATCCGCGGACGCGGGGACAGTTGCAAAAATTTGGCTTTGCCGAACGGCACGATTTAAACGGGTACCGCATGGTCGAGCCACAGGGGTATCACTCGATGCTGAGCCTGATGGACGGCGCGCGATTCGTGTTGACCGATTCGGGGGGCATGCAAGAAGAGACCACCGCTTTGGGGGTTCCTTGCCTCACGTTGCGCGAGAACACGGAGCGGCCCTCGACGATCGAGAGTGGCAGCAATCAATTGGTTGGTTGGCGGACGGATGATATTCTGGCAGCTGTGGGCCGCATCAAGTCCAGCCCAGATCGTTCGAGTCAAATACCGGAAAAATGGGATGGCAAAACGTCGACGCGCATTGCGGAAATTTTGCACAGGGATTTGTCGTAGCGGCATTTGTCGTTTTTCGAGCAATCCGATCGCATGTCAGCTTGCAAACAATGGATCGGATTGAATCCTCGGACGCAGTCGTGTTGTTGGGATGAAATGGTCATTGAAACTGTGGAACATAACCCGGAGCATTGCGAACTCACCGGCCGTCGATTGACGGTCGCGTTTGTCGTGCACAATTTTAGTGTGGGCGGCCTGGAGCGGTGCATTGCGCGGTTGGCGAACGCATTGGATCGGCAACGATTCCGGCCGATGATTATCTGTTTAGACAAAAACGGAACAGCGGCACAGTGGCTTGATCGCGACGATATTTCAGTTATTGAATTGCACAAAAAACCGGGAAATGATTTAGGAGTGGTGCGGCGTTTAGCGAGAACGTTACGCGACATGTCAGTCGATATCGTGCATTCGCACAATTGGGGCACATTGGTGGAAACGACGTTGGCCCGCAAATTGTCCGGAACGGCGACGCACATTCATGCGGAACGGGGAATGGAACTCGATGCTATGAATTCATCCTCGTGGAAACGCAAGCTGCGAGGCAGAGCTACACGATGGGCCTTGGAGCGGTCCGATTGCGTGGTTGCCGTTGCGGAGGCGGTTCGTCGACAAGTGCTTCAGCGGTGCGGTCGGCTGAGTCAAGAGATTCTGGTCATTCCCAACGGAGTGAGTCGCCCGGAGATTGATCCTCAGGGACCGACGGTAGAAGAAATTCGCCAACAATTTTCGATTCCGAGCGATGCGGTCGTGATTGGCAGCGTGGGACGATTGGTACCGGTCAAGGATTTTGGACTCGCCATCGATGCCGTCGCACGCCTGGCCGGCAACGGTCGCAACGTGCATTTGATGCTTGTTGGAGATGGATCGGAGTTGCCGCGGTTAACGGCCCATGCGGCAGCATCCGGTGTTGCAGACAACATTCACCTCGTCGGCCATCGTGAAGATGTGGGGAATTGGTTGGCTGCTATGGATGTCTATGTGAATTGCAGTTTGAATGAAGGCATGAGCCAATCCGTCTTGGAGGCGATGTCGACTGGGTTGCCATTGGTTGTGACCGATGTGGGCGACAGCGGTTTGTTGGTGGGTGGTGAAGATTCCGTGGGACGAGTCGTGCCGAGTGGCGACGTCGAGGCATTCGCGGCAGCTCTCGATGAATTGATCACGGATAATCAACTGCGCCGCGAATTGGGGCAGCGTTCGGTCTTGCGTCACCAGGAGTGTTATAGCTTAGATGGTATGATCGAGCGGTATGAAGCACTTTATGAGACTTTGTCGGGTGCGCAGTCTTGCGTGGGCGACAGCATTCAAACTACGGAGCCCGTGACGTGAGTATTTCACTCGTCGCATTCCTAGCACTATTCGTCCTGTTTGGCTTGCTTGCTTTTCTGCGGCCAGCGTGGGGCGTTTGTCTATATATGCTGACCTTCTTCGCTTCTCCTCCGTACTGGTGGTGGGGCCGCGATATTGCCTCATATCGTTGGAATCTCTACGGAGGTGTCGGCCTACTAATCGCTGTACTCATTTCTAGGTCGGTCAATCCCAACTCAAATCAACCAACAACTGCCAAGACCCGGCGGGTAATCACGTTGGCGACGTTATTGCTCATCAATGCTACGGCCGTGCATTTTCTCTTGGCGAGGAATTGGGGCGTGAGTTCGGTGAGTTACGAGCTTGTCGCAAAATTCGTCTTGTTGTTTTTCATGATGATTGCGGCAATTCGCACGGAAAGAGATTTCAAGTTGGTCATCATGACCTTGATCATTGGAATGGGGTACATTGGCTGGGAGGCCACGATCAACGATCGGGGTAAGATGGTTGCCGGACGATTGGAAGGAGTAGGCGCACCGGGTGCCGTACATGCCAACGAACTTGCTTCACTGGCGGTCACGATCATTCCGCTAGCTGGCGCAGTCTTTATGGCTGGCAGCAGATACCAGAAATTTGCCGCATTTTTGACCGCTCCGTTTATTTTAAACGTGATTTTGCTCTGCAATAGCCGTGGCGCGTTTCTATCGATGATTGCCAGCGGGGTCGCTTTTGCGGCCTTTGCACCCAAACCGATTCGACGGCGCGCCTTCAAATTGCTCTGTTTGGGTGGGGTTGCCATCTGGCTGCTGATGGGTGACCCCGAAATTATCCAACGCTTTATGACCACGTTCTCTTCGTCGGAAGAACGTGATTCATCCGCATCCTCTCGACTTGAGTATTGGAAGGCCGGATTCCGGATGATCTCCGACTATCCGCTTGGTGCGGGTGGATTTGGTTTTAAACGCGTTCATGGGCCAAAGTACATCAAAGAGGTCAATGATCAAGATTTCGACGGCAGAGCGGTCCATAACGGATACATTAACGAAGCCTGTGAATGGGGGGTGCAAGGTTTTTTGCTAAAAATGTTGTTCCTCGCTACGGGGTTGTTAGTGTTGCGACAAACCATCCAGAATTGTATTCGCCAAGGCCGTACGGACGAGGCCTTGTATGGCTGTGGAATTGCCGCTTGCATGACAGCATTTCTTGGCACTTGTCTGTTCGGTGACCGATTGGATGCGGAATGGGGATTTTGGATGATGGCCTTGATTGTCGCTTATAGCCGAATTTACGGACCGTCACTTCAGCAGTTTGGTCGGCCGCAGCAGCTGCAGCGAATCCCACAAAACCAGAACGTGCCGGTCGTGCCCGGAATGCAGCAGCCTGTTGCATCGCCTCAGTACTAATCCGTCGCTCTTTGATTCTGATCCTTGAAGCAATAAGCACCATGAGTCGATTACGCTTGTTCCACAAACTCCGGAAAATGCCGCCGCACGAAATTCGTACGCGGTTGGCGGAGAAAGTGCGCGTGCGCCGTGAGCGGAAATGGTATGCCAATCCTGCCGACGTCGCCGCGCAGGATGCTGCCGATCTCATTGGCAATTGCCTCAAACTGGTTCCCGGCGCAAAACCCGAGCATTTGCAACGACTCAAAACGGAGCGTCCCGAAGTGCACGCGCAGTTGGCAACCGCCGCAACCGCGCGTGCCGAAGCGGTGTTGGCGGGTCAGTGGGAGATTTTGGGCTACCCGCTGGACATCAACAACACCGTGGATTGGATGGCTGACCCGCGTACCGATTTTGTGTTTCCCAGGCAGTTCTACGCGGATTTGTCGTTGTACGAAATCGGTAACGGAGTCGATGTGAAATATGTCTGGGAATTGGGCCGGCATCAGTTTTTGGTGGAATTGGCTCGTGGGTGGCGGTTTGGCGGACAGCAACACGATGCAGTACGGGCTCGTGAACTGTTGCTTGACTGGATCGAAAACAATCGCCAGTACGAAGGGGTGCATTGGACCAGCGCACTGGAGTTGGCCATGCGGGGCATCTCTTGGATCTGGACGATCGCCACGTTGGCCGATTGGGACGGCTGGCAACCGGGCGACTTCGAATTGATCACGCGCAGCCTGCGCGAACAAGCGGAATATATCGAACACCATTTGTCGTATTACTCCAGCCCATACAACCATTTGGTCGGCGAAGCAGCTGGATTGTATTTAATCGGCTGCGCATTATCCGGCACGCCGGGGGCGGAGCGCTGGCAGCAGTTAGGGCACCGCGTTTTGAATGAACAGGGGCCACGGCAATTCTACGACGATGGATTTTGCGTCGAACAGGCGACCGGCTACCACTATTACACGCTGGGATTCATGTCGTTAGCACTAGTCGCTGCTCGCGATCAGGGTCATCCCATCAAGAGTTTGGAACCGGTCGTGCAGAATGCCTTTCGGGCGGGGTTGGCCTTCCGGCAACCGGGGGGGCGTTGGCCGGCAATCGGCGATGTCGATTCTGCGCGAGCGATCCCTGTGCATCATGATGATTTCTGGGAATTTGATTCACTCTGCGTACTGGGTGCCGTCCTCTTCGAGGACCCGAAATTATTGCCGCCGGAAAATACGTTTTCGGAAGAAGCGTATTGGTTGTTGGGTTGTGACTCGCAGAAGTTCACGGCGGCAGACGCACAGGAATTGCCGTTCACCGCGTCTGTCTTACCCGAGTCGGGTTATACAATCGCCGCTTCGGGCCAGGACTGGATTTGTTTCGATGCCGGACCGTTGGGCGACGGCTTGCATGCCGATGCGACGCCGTCGACCGCGCATGGACATGCTGATGCTTTGCAGATTCTGTATCGCCATCAAGGTCGCGATATTCTCATTGACCCCGGCATGCCGTTTTATTTTGGCGACGATGCTTGGGTCGGGCATTTTCGGTCAGCAGGGGCCCACAATACGATCGAAGTCGACGGTATCGAAATGGCCAAACGTGCCGGTCGTTTGGCGTGGTCACACGTAGCACCGCGACCTCACCTGGATGCACGACTCGCAGACGATGCGTGGCTAATGCGCGGACGCGCCGAATGGGGGACCGGAACGACTGTCGAACGCAACATCCTGGCAATTCCCGGGCAGGGAATGTGGGTGGCCGATCGCATCGCAACCGATCAACCGCGCAACATCACTTGGAATTGGCAAATGGGCGAAGAGCGATCATTGCCACAGGTGTGGACCAACGGACTAGATATGACAACCTCCGAACAACCGGCCACAGAGGAATCGCCCGCGGGCTGGTTCGCTCCGGGATATGGAGTTCATAAACAAGGGCGGCGAATCCGTTGTCAATCACCCGCGACCGACCAAGCGCTAGTCGTCACGTTTTACGGGGACAATCCTTTGCCGTTGGATGTTCGAGTCGGCGACCTCGCCGTCTCCTGTCCGCTCGACGGCGCTGGGACAACCGGTTTGACCGCGGATGAGAATGACGCCGAAGTCGTGTGGCGATTGGAAATTAACGGGCAGCAGGTGACGTATACAGCCGGTGGTTCGGCCGAAGGTCAGACGGACCTTGAGGGCGTCGGCGATTGGTGCGTGACAAAAACGGTCGAGCAATTGAGCTCAGTCTCGTAGATCGGGCTGGCTCAGGCGTGCGGAGAGTGACTCCCGCCGTACTATCAACAGTGACAATGCAAACCTCGGTGCCCATGACTGAAACCATGCAAGCAACCGCCGTCGATGCACAACCGCAATCGAATCAGCAGCGGCGCATCCTTGTGGTGAGTGCGTCATTTCCTTCCTCGGTGATGCCCACCTTTGGTGTCTTCGTGAAGGAACGTGTGCGTGCGATTGCCAAGCTGCCTGGTTATTCCGTTCGGGTGATTGCTCCGATTCCCTATTTTCCGCCGATCAAAAAATTCTCCCGCTGGTACGATTGGTCACAAGTTCCCTTGCGGGAAACGATCGACGGATTGGAGATCGTACGGCCGCGTTATCCGATGCTGCCCAAAGTGGGTGGATACATTCAGGCGAACCTCATGTACCCCGGTGTCCTGCAGGCAGCCAAGCGGATTCGCCGTGAATTCGATTTCGACATCATCGACGCCCACTTCGCGTATCCGGCCGGTGTGGTAGGAACGAAATTGGGAAAACGATTTGGAAAGCCGGTCGTGATCACCGGACGCGGCGAGGATATTCACCGTTTCCCGGAAACTCCTGTGGTGGGCGACCGCATCCGTTGGGCGATGCGCAATGCCGACCAATTTGTGGGAGTCAGCGAAGAGATTGCGGCCAAGATGATTTCGCTCGGCGCCGATCCTGCTCAGACTCGCGTGATCGGCAATGGTGTCGATTGCCACAAATTTCAACCGCTGCCCCGCGACGAGGCTCGCCGCAAGTTGGATTTGCCCGCCGATGCACAAATCGTGGTCAGCGTCGGCGATTGTTTTGAGAACAAAGGCTTTCACTTACTGGTCGACGCGTTAGGTCGCCTCAAGACCTCGCACCCGCAACTGCATGCGGTGATTGTCGGTGGCTCGCCGCGTTACGGGAATGATTACACGAGCGTCATCAAAGAGAAAATCGCCGAGCATGGTTTAGAGGACCGTGTGCATTTGCCGGGGCGGCGGCCTCATGAAGAATTGTCGACGTGGTACAGCGCAGCCGATTTGTATGCCATTCTTTCCGCACGCGAAGGGTCGCCCAACGTGCTGATGGAAGCCCTCGCTTGTGGTGTTCCGGCCATCGGCACGCCGGTGGGCGGCATTCCCGAAATCCTGAATGACGACCGGTTGGGATCTGTCCTCCCAGAGCGGTCCGTGGCTGCTGCGGCCGACGGATTGACCGCCGCCTTTGCGCGAGATTGGGATCGCGAGGAGATTCGGCGGATATTAGAGACCCACGATTGGAGTTCCACGGCACTGCAAGTCGCGGATGTATTTGATCAGGCTACCGGCATCGTCGATTGAGCTATAGCGCGGCGGTCCCTTTGACCAACGCGGACAACTAAAGATAAGGCAACCTATGTGCGGCATTACCGGCATTTACTATCGAGACAAGGACCGTCCTGCGGAAGAAGGGGTTGTCCGCGCGATGTGCGACGCGATCGTGCATCGCGGGCCGGATGACCAAGGCCAATTTGTCGACGCCAATGTCGGCATCGGCATGCGGCGGCTGTCGATCATCGATCTCGCCGGCGGACATCAACCGATGTTCAACGACGACCAGTCCATCGCCATCGTCTTCAACGGCGAAATCTTCAACTGTGTCGAGCTGCGCAAGAACTGGAATCGCACGGCCACCGGTTTCGCTCACATAGTGATACCGAGGTCCTGGTCCGCGGCTACGAACAATGGGGAGACGATCTCCCCAAACGCCTCAACGGTATGTTCGCGTTTAGCATTTTGGATCGCCGGCGGCGGCGGGTCCTGATTGCCCGTGACCATATTGGAATCAAGCCGCTGTATCTCTACGAAGACGGGGGGCAAATCGCCTGGGCGTCGGAGATCAAAGCGCTGCTCAAGGTGCCCGGCATCACGGCCGAACTGGACCGGGCGGCGATGTTCGATTTTCTACAATTCGGCTATGTCCCCGCTCCACGGACGATGTTTGCAGGAATCAGCAAACTGGAACCGGCGACTTGTTTGGTTATCGAAAACGGTCAAACCAAGAGTTGGAAATATTGGGAGTTGGATTATTCGACCGAGCAACACAGCCTTGGCGATTGGTGCGAGCAATTGCGGGAATTGCTGGAAGACGCCGTCCGATTGCAGTTGATGAGTGATGTGCCGTTGGGTGCGTTTTTGTCGGGCGGACTCGATTCTTCATCGATCGTGGCGATGATGCATGAACTCGGTGTGGGTAATATTTCTACCTATGCGATTGGCTTTGGCGGTGAAGACGCGTTTCATAACGAGTTGAGTAAAGCGGCCATCGTGGCCAAGAAATTCGAAACGGACCATCACGAAATCGTCGTTGAGCCGAACGTCACCGAGTTGATGTACCCGTTGATTGAACATCTGGACGAACCGATCACCGATACGTCGTTTCTGGTGACCTATCTAGTGAGCAAGATGGCGCGGGAATCGGTGACAGTGATTTTATCCGGCGTCGGTGGCGACGAAATTTTCGGCGGCTATCGCCGGTACTTGGGACCACGGCTGCAAAACATGTATCAAATGGTGCCAAGTGCCGTCCGTCGCGGAATGGTGATGCCGCTGCTCAACCGCGTGCCGGTCGATCGGGGGTCAGCGGTCAAATCGATGTTGCGCTACGCACGCGGTTTCGCTTCTCAGGCGGAATTGCCGCCGCCGGACCGATATCAAGGTTATGTCAGCGTCTACAACAACGGCCAACGTCATGGGATTTTATCTCCCGAGTTGGCAGAGTTGGAGACGCATCATCGTTCGCGACAGGTCGCCGATTATTACGCGGCCGCCGGTAGCCAAGACCCGCTCAATCAGATGATGTATGCGGACCTCAAGACAAGTCTGGTGGATAGTCTACTGGCTTTTACCGACAAGATGAGCATGGCGGTCTCGCTGGAAGCCCGTGTGCCGTTGTTGGATTATCGTCTCGTCGAAATGGCGGCGCGGATTCCCTCGTCGATGAAACTGCGCGGAATGCGGGGCATGAAACACATTTTCAAGGAATCGATGCGCGGCCGACTGCCGGACAATATCATTACCCAAAAGAAGCAAGGCTTCGGCACGCCGATCAGCCGATGGTTCCGTTCCAGTCTGCAGCCGCTGCTGCAGGATGTCTTATCGCGTGAGCGGATACAGAGTCGCGGATACTTCGATGCCGACGCGGTCACGGCACTGATGGATGACCACATGCAACAGCGCGCCGATCATTCGGAGCACATTTTGGCATTGTTAACGTTTGAGATTTGGCATCAAGTGTATTTGGATTGATGATGATGACTCTTAGCTTACAAATCCTGTTTTGGGTCAGCTTTGGCACCATCTTTCTGACCTACTTCGCCTATCCGGTGACGTTGTTGTTGCTAGCACCGTTGCGCAAATCGCACACAATTGACGATGCGACGCCCACGGTGACGCTGATCGTGAGCGCCTACAACGAAGCTGCCGTGATTCGCGAAAAAATTGAAAACTCACTCGCCTTGGATTACCCGCGCGAAGCGCTGGAAATCATGGTGATTTCCGACGAGTCGGATGATGGGACCGATGACATCGTAGAGGAATATGCGGATCAAGGGGTCGTCCTGTACCGGCAGGTACCGCGACGCGGGAAATCCTTCGGCCTCACGCAGTTTCTCGAGCGGGCAACCGGAGAATTGGTGGTTTTCAGCGACGCCAACTCGATCTATGAACCCTCGGCGGTCCGGAAACTCGTGCGGCACTTCGCCGAAGAACGGGTCGGCTTTGTCGTGGGGCATCAACGGTATATCGAAGAGGATTCAGCAGCGAGCGTTTCGGAGTCGCTGTATTGGCGGTACGAAACGTGGCTAAAAATCCAGGAAAGCAAAATCGGTTCGGTCGTGTGCGGCGATGGTGCAATTTACGCCATTCGCACGCATTTATTCGAACCGCTTCGCGAGGATGACATCAATGACTTCACGATTCCGCTGAAGATTGTCTGCCGCGGGTATCGCGGACTGTTTGACACCGAAGCGGTCTGCTATGAACGGACGGCGGCTGATTTCGGCGGCGAATTTCGTCGCAAGGCGCGCATCGTCAATCGAAGTTTTCGCGCAGTGCTCAGAAATCCCGGCGTTCTCAATCCGTTCCGCGTAGGACTATTCTCCTATCAACTGGTGGTTCATAAATTGATCCGCTGGTTCGTGCCGCTGTTCATGGTCACAATGTTCGTCGCAAATGTGGCGTTGGCAGTGCAGGGGAGCATGTTTTATTCCGTGATCCTGGGCTTGCATGTTGGTTTCTATCTGCTCGCGTTATTGCGGCTGGTGCCCGCCTTGCGGGATGTGAAACCGATTTATATTGCGAATTATTTTTGTGTGGTCAACGCAGCTGCGGGACTGGGACTGTTGAACGTGCTGTTCGGCAAAAGCGTCTCGACATGGAATCCGGAACGTGAGGAAGCGCAACCAACCGTCGCAACCTCATCAAAGTAAGCAGTAGGCATGTCGCTCAACTCGAATTTGAATTTAGTTGGAAACTGATGGATCTGTTCTGGCACATTTTATTTTGGTTGTCCTTGGGACTGTTGGTTTATACCCAGTTGGGCTACCTGGCCATTTCGGCGATTTTCGCGGCGCTCTCCAAGCGTCGCGATGTGCCCGAGATGAGTGAATGGCCCGATGTGACGTTGGTCATTCCGGCGTACAACGAAGAAAGTGTGTTGCAGGCCAAGTTGGAAAATGCACTGGCGATGGATTATCCCGACGACCGTTTGGAAATCATTGTTGCCAGCGACGGCAGTTCGGATGGCACTGTGGAAATCGCCCGCAGTTTTGCTGACCGTGACGTGCGACTTTTGGATTTCAACGATCGCCGCGGTAAAGCTTCGTTATTAAACGACGCAGCAGCAGCAGCGGAAGGCGAGCTGTTGTGTCTGTGCGACGCTAACGTCATGTTTCAACCGGACGCACTGAAGAAGATGGTGTCGCGACTGCAGGACACGACGGTCGGAGCGGTCAGTGGTGACGTCCGTTTGAAGAGTCGCGATTCGAATTTTGGCGAAGGGGAGGCGTTTTATTATCGCATCGAGCGAGCGTTGCAAACGTCGGAATCGCAAATTGGGTCGATGATGGGTGTGGATGGCGGGATGTATGTGATTCGCCGCGAATTGTTTGAGCTGCTGGCGCCTGACACGATTTTGGACGATTTTACCACCACGATGAACGTCATCCGTCAACGTCGCAGCGTAGCCTACGAACCGGATGCCGTGGCTCATGAAAATGGCACGCCCACTGCCCGTATGGAATTCAAACGCCGCGCTCGCGTGACGAGCGGAGCGATGCAAATCCTCAAACGGGGACAATGGCCGCCACTGGCCCGACCGGTGGAGTTATGGCAATTCGTCTCACACAAACTTCTCCGATGGATTGAACCGGTTTTGTTGGTTGCGATATTCGTATCATGTGCGGTCTTATGGAACAGTGGAATCTTCTATCGAATCGCACTGATTGGGCAAATCATATTTTACCTGCTTGGCCTAGCTGGTACTCTTGCGGTAACTTTTCGCGAGACGCGCGTGGGCGGAATTGTGTTTTATTTCGTGATGAGCCATGTCGCCATGATGGTGGGCATCGTTAAAGGGTTATTCAACCGACAACCGGTAACCTGGGCGCGCACGGAGCGAACGCCGACAACTGAAAAGCCGGAGTCCACCAGTCCAGCGGTGTCGCAACATCGTTGAATGGCAAGTGCGGTTGTTGTTGGACCCAGTGGACCAACCTGGCCGATATTGAGTGTAGAGTTTTTAGACAAGACGCATAGCAAACCGGAGTTTGCCGGGGAACACCGACGGACAACCGATCGTGTGTCTTCTGAAAACGATTCTGATTCAGGCAACATTGAGGGCAGTGGCAGTGCAAATGGTCTCAGACCACATCATGGCAGTCGACGTCAAGGCGATCGGCCCCAGCGAAACGTCCGCTTGGGACGATTATGTGGCCCGTCACGTTTCCGATGCGCTGTTTTTTCGCGCCGATTGGGACAAGCCGTTTCAAACGTACCGCTTAACGGTCGAGCGGCTCGCCGCCTTTCGCGATGGCACCATTGTCGGCGTCTTGCCTTTGGTCCATCAACGCAGTCTGCTGTTTGGCAAACATATGGTTTCGCTACCGTGGTTTGATACGTGCGGACTCCTAGCTGACGATGCCGAAAGCCGTGACGCATTGATAGCTGAAGCGGTCAATCGCGCCGCGCAGCGAGGTGTTGACGAAGTACAGTTGCGACAGCGCGAACCGGCAGAAATATCCGAGTATGTACGGACCGACAAAGTCCTGATGCAGTTGGAACTCCCAGCCACGGGTGAGGAACTTTGGGATCGGTTTTCACCAAAGGTTCGCAATCAAATCCGCAAAGGGCAAAAAGCAGGGGTGACGGTCGAAAGCGGTGGCCGCGAATTGTTGGATGATTTTTTCAACGTCTATTCCGTGAACATGCGCGATTTGGGCAGCCCGGCGCACAGTCGCAAATTTTTCCAAGCAGTGCTCGACGCTTTTCCCGAAGAAGCAACCGTGCATATCGCCCGCTTGGAAGGCACAGCCATCGGCGGTGGATTCACGATGTCCAACGGCGCCGCGTGGGAAATTCCCTGGGCTTCGAGCCTGAGGACTTACAACAAACTGTGTGTCAACCATGTGATGTATTGGCACATGTTGGAACAAGCCTGCGTCGCTGGAGCGACATCGTTTCGCTTCGGACGCAGTACCCCCGATTCGGGGACTTACAAATTCAAAAAGCAATGGGGGGCTCAACCGGTCAACCTGTACTGGTATCTGTTGCCGGCGAAACCGGGGCTGGTTCCTGATATGTCACCCCCCAAGGAGTCGTACGGCAAGGCCGCCGAAATTTGGCAAAAACTGCCGGTCTGGCTCACACGGATCATTGGTCCGCAAATCATTCGTAAAGTGGCCTAGGCCTGTGTGATTTTCCGCGCACGAAAATTCTAATACCTCGACGATCAACATGACTGCAAACCTGTTAATCACCATCGATACGGAAGAAGAAGGCCTGTGGGGCGGTCAGTATCGCACTCATGGGAACTCCGTGGAAAATGTGTGCGCTGGTGTCGGTCGATTTCAAGAATTGTGCGACCGGTATCAGATCCCTCCAACCTACGTGATCGATGCGCCGGTCGTGACAGATGCCGACAGCGTGGATCTGTTGCGAAAGATCCAAGACGACGGACGCGGCGAGATCGGGACGCACGTGCACCCCTGGTGCAATCCGCCACAGGATTCCTATTGGGACAAGCAGACTTCGTTTCTGTGTAATCTACCCGAAAAATTACAGCGCGAGAAAATCGTCTGGTTGACCGACGAAATCGAGAAACAGTTCGGCCGCCGTCCCACTTCGTTCCGCGCAGGACGATACGGACTCGATATTGTGGGAGCGCGAATTTTACGTGAACTCGGCTACACCGTCGATTCCAGCGTGATTCCCTTCAGTAACTGGTCATCCGAAGGGGGGCCAAATTTCGAATACGCGCCGCACACGCCCTATTTCGTCGGCGATCGCGGCCTGTGCGAACAGTGTGAAACCGGTTCCTTGCTGGAGGTTCCCGTCTCCGTCGGATTCAATCGTCCCGATTTCCAACGAGCGCAGGCGATTCGGAATTTTGCCATGCTGCCCTGGTTGCGGCGGATGCGGAGTGTCGGGATTCTCGATCGGTTGGGCATCGTGCGTCGCATCAAATTCAGCCCCGAACAGGCGCGGGCTCAGGACATGAAACAACTCATCGACGCCTATCTGGCAGGCGGGGCACCGGTGATGGTGATGTTGTTTCACAGCACGTCACTGGTGGCAGGGCAATCGCCCTATGTGAAAACAGCAGAGCGTCTCGAGGAGTTTTTCGCCGATTTGGCGGAAGTGTTCGAGTATTGTTTAACGCAACGCGGCATGGTGCCCGCCACGTTGAGCGGGTTTGCCGAGCAGTATACACAATCGCCCAGTCTGGCGACGACGTAATCATTCTTGCTGGTTCGGTCCGTTGGGAATCGAAACGGCGACACCTGTAGAGAGGGTGATATCGTGGAGGAAGCGGAACTCATTTCCATCGTGGTTCCTATGTACAACGAGGAGGGCAACGTCCGTCCGTTGTACGAGGCGATTGTCAAAGAATTCGACGAACTGTGGTGCACGTTCGAGTTGATCTTCGTCGACGACGGCAGCCGGGACGAGTCGGTGGCAACCGTCAAAAAACTGCATGATTCGGACTCGCGGGTCAAATTGGTGCGCCTTTCACGGAATTTCGGCCATCAAGTGGCGCTGACGGCAGGGCTAGAAGCTGCGCGGGGGGCGGCCGTCGTCATGATGGACGGCGACTTGCAACACCCACCGGCGCTGATTCCCGACATGATCGCCCGCTGGAAGGAAGGCTACGACATCGTCTATACGGTGCGTGAAGAAACCGAAGGCGCGGGTTTCATGAAACGCTTCACAGCCGCAAGCTTCTATGGGCTGATCAATCGTTTGGTCGATACGCACATCGTCCCCAATGCCGCTGACTTCCGTTTGATGGATCGCAAAGCGTTGAATTGCCTCAACAGCCTGCGCGAGCGGAATCGATTCATCCGCGGGTTGGTGAGTTGGATCGGTTTCAAACAATACGCCATGCCCTATACGGCCGCCAAACGGCATTCCGGCGTGACGAAATATTCCTTCACAAAAATGTTCGCCTTTGCCGTTGACGGGATCGCTTCGTTTTCGACGTTGCCGCTGCGATTTTCAGCGGCGATTGGTTTTGTCGCCGCGATTTCGGGACTCCCGTATGCGTTGTGGGCGATCTATCTCAAGTTGTTCACCGACCAGTCCGTCTCCGGTTGGGCGTCGATGGTTGTCGCTGTCCTGTTTCTGGGGGGCGTGCAATTGATGACGCTGGGGGTGATTGGCGAATACGTCGGCAGGATTTATGAAGAGGTCAAAGGCCGACCGTTGTACATTGCCAGCGAAACCGTGGGATTTGATCACCCTCAAGCAAGTACAAAAAGCAATCACGATCATGTGGTGGAGCCCACCACGAATCGGCCGACAGAAATCGCTGCCGGTGCGGCTCACACACAGTCATAGCGGTTCGGTATTTTTTCTATACTACCAACAGTCAAAACTGGCGCGACGTACGCGAATATTATGCGGCGACTTCCGTTGTTCCTCGCGGATTCACACGTACTTTAAAATCAGCCACCAACTCAACCCCCTTTTGTTTCGCATCATGAATTTTGCCGGCGCGTGGTCCGGCACGGAACGCACACTGCGACGGCAAGCCGTCGGTTTGGGATGAGAGAGAGTCACACTCGGGAATCTGTGTTTCATCCGTGTTCAATCTGTGGCTAAGAAAATACCGGCCCTATTTGGTTGCGGCTCTGCTGCGTTATATTTGTGATACCTATGAAACGAGTCATTATTAACGCCGACGACCTCGGGATTTGCGAGGGAACGAATGTGTCCATCAGTCGGGCGCATCGTGAAGGCGTATTGACCAGCGCCAGTTTAATGGCCAACGGAGCGGCATTCGAACATGCGGTGGAGACGGTTGTCGGCCCCAATCCCGAGTTGGGGATCGGATTACACCTTTGTCTCACCAGCGGCGTGAGCGTGCTTTCTCAGGATAGGCTCAAAGATCTTGTGGGTGACGACGGACACTTTCGTCACGGATTTGTGTCGCTCGCTCGGGCGGCGCGGTCAGCGGCCCCGGAGTTTCTGCAGCAGGTCGAAGCGGAATTGGATGCGCAGTTTCAGCGCGTGCGCGACGCAGGCGTCTACATCGACCATGTCGATGGGCACCGTTATTTCCATGTGATCCCCGGCGTCTTTGAAATTGTTGCGCGCTTGTCGTTGAAACATGATTGCCAGGTATTGCGGTATCCTCGTGAACGACTCGGTCCGTGGGGACTTTGGACCCGCCCAGGTCAGGCCCAGCGACGCCTGTTGAACGTCCCCAAGCAAATCATCCTCTCGCGGTTTACGCGCGTCGCCCAAGCACATCAGCCTCGGCCGGAAGGCACGGAGCATTTTCACGGTGTGCTCGACAGCGGTGCTGTGACGTCGCAATCCTTATTGCGTTTGCTCTCTAATCTTCCAGCGGGCACGGTGGAGATCGTCACGCATCCCGGCGGCGTGCGCGATACCGGAGCTGCCACTTGCACGGCTGACGATTTGAAATTTCTCCAATCGCCGGATCGACTGTTGGAATTCGAGGCACTTGTAGACCCCGACATAAAGTCATTCGTTGAACAAAGCGGCATTCAATTGCAGCGTTTTGCGGATCTAGCGGCCACTGATTATTCAGTCCCTAACGTGAAGTGTTCAGGAATCCTACCTTGAGCCCGCAACCACCCACTCAAGTCGAGACGTCGCCTTCGTCCAGTTTACCGCCCTGTCCACTGTGCGGAGCCTCTGAAACGAAAGCGATCTACCAACTGACCGGTTATCGAATTGCACGTTGCAGCTCGTGTCACTTCGACTTCAACGGAGATTTCCAGGGAGGCGGCGAAACAGGGCAGACCTTTGATCGTGACTATTACATGAAAGCGCATCGCGCCGCATTTGCGAACCATGCGGATGACTATTCCAAAGATCCCAGTCTCAAAGTATTTGAAAACCGCCTGAAGCAAGTGGAGGCACAAATCGGTATTGGCCGCGTGTTGGACGTCGGACCTGGACTGGGGACATTTGTCAAGATGGCCTCGACACGCGGCTGGAATGCCGAAGCAGTAGAAATCAGCGAATACGCTGCCAACCACATTCGGGAAACCCATGGTCTGCAGGTCTTTAATGGAGACCTACAAAATTTCCCAGGAGAAGACGAATCGTTCGACTTGGTCACATTTTGGGACTCAGTCGAGCATGTCGCCTATCCCAAGCAAAACTTAGAAACGGCATACCGGCTCATCAAACCGGGCGGAATGATCTTGTTGACGACGGATAACTTCGACTGCCTCGTGGCGGATATTGCGAGTTTGTTTTACAAGACGACCGCCGGTTGGTGCACCTATCCGATGGAGCGGGTTTTTATTGATCGTAACTATGGGTTTTTCACTGATGACACGTGCCGGGCTCTTGTGGAACGCGTCGGATTTCATGATGTCGTCATCGAAAAAATGGAATATCCGCTGGAGAAAATCAAATTGAGCGTGCTAGAACGCTTAGCGCTGACTTCGATTTATGGAATGGCAAAACTGACTGGACGACAAGCACAGATCACCGTGATGGCGAAAAAATAGCAATGAATCCACTGACGACGAACGACAACTCTGTAATCCCCAAATCCTATCGTGCGCTACTGCTGGTGATGATATTGGCATCGGTCATCCCGATTTGGGCAACCGACCATTTTCCATCACAGAACGGGCCGTGGTATCTGCTGGCGTCGCATGTCATGCGGAACTACGAGAACCCGGAATTCAACTATGCCGACTATTACATCCGGCACTGGCACCCGATCCCGCACGCGTTGCACACGTATTTGATGTTTGCGTTTTCGTATGTCGCGCCGCCATTGATCGCCATGAAGCTTGCGCTGACCGTTTACGCCATCGCCTTGCCGCTGAGTATCTTTTATTTCCTCTCCATTGCTGCGCCCGATAAACGCTTCTTAGGGTTTTTCGCCTTTGTGTTGGTGCATCACTACACGTTCTATCGCGGTTACCACAACTTTTGCCTCAGTATTCCACTCTATTTTTTCAACCTGGGGTATTGGCTCAAACACAAAGACGATTTCAAACTCAAGCATTCGCTCGTCATGGCTGTGATGACATCGTTCTTGTTTGTGGCGCACCTGTTCGGATTCTTGTTATTGGCGTGTTCCATCGGCTGGTACCGCTGGATCGAAACTAAAAGTTTCATCAAAGGCACGATTTCCGCCGTCACGGCCAGTTGGGCAGGATGGTTATTGTTGCTGGATTTTATCTATCTCAACTCGCAAGAAAATTCGTGGGCCGACCCGGATGAATTGGAGTTCCTGCGTCCACATACCGCGGTCGAATATGTCTTCCGCAAGTTTTTCTACTCCATGTCCGTCCCCGCCTACATCTTGGGGGCGGCGATGCTCGTTTGGCCCACCTATTTGCTGTGGCGGCGGGTCTCGCAATCCTCTGGTTCCTGGGGACAAAAAATACGCAGTACGATCACCCATCCGATGGTCGCATTGTTTCTCGTGCTCTGCGTGAGTTACTTCTTCGTACCGTACAAAGTCATCAACTGGCACTACGCCAACTCGCGGTTGCTGCCGTTCATCTTTATCCTCGCGCTGGCATGTGCCGGTCCCATTCCCCAATGGGGAAAACGGCAGCGCGGCTTTCAGACCTGTTTTCTCGCAACGGTCTGTGCGGCGGGCATCGGGATTGATCTACTGATGACCTGGGAGGTCGTCGAAGCGGAGAAACAAATCGCCAATTACACCTCCGGGATCGAGCATTTCGATACGAATTCCACCCTGCTGCCGATTCATCTCGATAACCCCGCCCGAGGGCAAGTGCGACCGCTCACGCGCGCTCACGAGTATTACAACATCGCCAAAGGAGGCGTCAATAATGAGGGGGCCGCCTATTTTAATACGCTCGTGCCGATTTGGTATCGCGAATATCCAGTGTCGAAAATGCTTCCTGACTATGACGAAAAGGCTCCTGAAGAATCCATCAAGGCTATCTCAAAAGTGTACGACTTTGTGTTAGTCATGGGTGACGATGACGAGTTGCGGACTCGGTTGACGGATGCAGGGTATTTGAACGTACACACTGCCGGTAATGTCGATTTGTTTCGCAATCAAAAGAAACTCGGAAACAAATCATCAACATCCCAGGGATCCTGATCGATCTATCCCTACAGTCGACCACCACGCACCCCGCCAGAAACGCCCGATGCCATTTGAGATCGTAGAGGAATCGTTAGACATCGCCCGCGATGATGCCATCGCCGTATTGGATGCCACTCGGCAACATGCGGTCGATCGGTCGCGGTTTCAATGGTTGTATTGCGACAATCCCGACGGCCCTGCCGTGCTCTGGGCCATTCGCAAAACAGAAACGGGCGAAATGGCAGGATTTACCGTCGCCCTTCCGCGGCGGATGCTTGTCGATGGCCAGTTACATCGCGCTTGGAACGGGGCCGATTTTTCGATTTTACCTCGATTTCGCACTTTGGGACTGGCTCTCAAGCTGCGCCGCGCAGCCAAGAACGGGGTCGATGACCAGCGCGTCGATTTTCTTTATGCCCATCCCAACGAAAAAATGGCCGTGATCCACGCAAAGGTCGGACATTCTCCGATCGGCGAGATGGTCCGCTATGCCAAGGTGCTCAGAACCGCGCCGTACATCCAGCGCAAGGTGGGCAACCACGCACTGGCTGCAGTTGGGGGAGCCATGCTCGACCCACTGTTGCGAATTGCCGGAGCAGAGACCCGCCACCGTGCAAAATGCAACACATCGCTGATGGACATCACGAAAATTGATGAACGCTTTGACAAACTATTCGCCAATGCCGCACCTGCGCGGGGCGTGATCGGGGTCCGCGATTCCCGATATTTACGTTGGCGATACGCTGAAAACCCGCTGGAAACAGCACAAATCATCACCGCTGAGGAAAAGGAACAACTTTGCGGATATCTGATCATGACCACCCAAGAGGATATGGGCGTCATCAAGGATCTGTTTCCGATGGATCGTCCGGAAGTGGCGCGCGACTTGCTCGCTACAGCTATCCGGCAAGGACGCAAACAGGGACTGAACAGCCTGTCGTTTACCATGTTATGTTCAAATCCCTTGGTCTCTTCGCTGGTGGAGTTCGGATTTCGTCAAAGAAGCGGATTGTCACAAATGTTCGGGTATGCACCGGAATCCAGCCAGCTCCGTGCGACTGTGTTGGAGGCCAATGATTGGTGGTTGACGGTCGGGGATCGCGACGTTTAACCGGTGTATCCGTCAAATCAATCTTGCGCATTGACTTCCGGCAGAGGAACACCCCCCGTAAATTGGCCAGATTGCGGTCCATGTGTCAGGATGGAGTGATTATACGGTGAACGTAGAAACGAGATGATTTCGCCCCCAAAACTACAATCCACCGAGTGGACTGATGTGCAGGTGGGCGGGTTTTGTGCTATTCTTTTTCTGGGTTTCCCATAATCGACGGGTTGATCTGCCTAAATCTGGCCGATCACGTACTTTCCCTAAGAGAAAATGACCATAGGCGTTTTGTACAATCCGCGAGAGTCAGCACGTAGTTTTCTCGTTGATGGATTGGGGCAAGATTTTACAGCGGTTGATGTGCCGGTCTTTCTTATTTCTACTCCGTGTTGATTAGCGATAGATGAAAAACGAAATTCGAACGTACTTGACGAACAATCGCGCCTCGTCCGATGCAGGCCAATTCGATGATCAAGAGTCACTGCTCGAAGCAGGAGTCATTGACTCGATGGCGATGGTCGACTTGATTGCCCACCTGGAAAAAACTTATTCGATCACCATCGACGAAGACGACATGGTTCCTGAAAACTTCGATTCGGTCGAAGCGATCGTAACTTATGTCACCGGCAAACAGGGGTAGCAGCACTGGTTCAGTGATTTGCAGTCAATTAACCGTACGGGATGACAATGTCTGAGATTAGCGTCGAACTTCCTTGGGGGGCTTGGTACCGCGACGAATTACATCGTCTGCAGTTGCCCGGTCATTGGGAAGTCGACGTCTTGGCACCCGCCGGTGGACCAGCGTGCACGCCACAGGACATCCAAGCAGCGATTTCCGCGCCGATTGATAGCCCACCGCTGACGGAGTTGGCCGCTGGAAAAACGTCGGCGTGTATCGTGATCGACGATATGTCGCGCCCCACCCGGACAGCCATGATCCTGCCTGTGTTGCTCGGGCAATTGCGGCAAGCCGGTGTTCCCGATTCAGCTGTCTCCATTGTGATGGCCACCGGTTCGCATGGGAACGTTCCCGCGGAGGACATCGCCAAAAAAGTCGGTCCGGAAATCGCAGCGACCTATCGTGTCGAATGCCACGATTGCCGTGGCGACTTAGCTTCGACCGGCATCTCTTATGGCGACCGCGAACTGCGCGTCAACCGTACATTTTACGAAGCGGAATTGAAGTTGGGCATCAGCTCGATTCTGCCGCACTCCTTTGCTGGTTTCAGCGGCGGCGCAAAACTCGTTCTGCCCGGATTGACCGACGTCGAGGCGACCGCCCGCAGTCACAAATTTGTGCAACTCGGTCTGCGGGGCGGAGCAGATCCCGACCGCAACAAATTTCGTAGCGAAGCCGAACAACTCGCGCGGACGCTCGGGATGGAATTCATTGTCTGCGTCGTGAGCAATCAACAACGCGATCCAAGTCATGTCTTCGCCGGTGACATCGTGGCCGCACATCGCGCCGCCTGTCATGCCGCTCCGGGGGTTTTCTCCACGGAATTGCGACGCGACTACGATTGTCTGATTCTCAATGCTTATCCGAAAGACAATGACCTCATACAAGCCGAAAACGTTTTCATTGCCTTAAAGACCGCGAAGTCGCCGACCGTTGGCGAGGACGGCGTGATTGTTGTGACGACCGCTGCCTCGGAAGGGGTGGGACAGCATGGACTGTTCGAGCCGGGCGGCCTGAGCTATCGTCCTCCGCAGCCTAAGCGTTTTTTGAAAAACCGCGAGCTATGGCTGTATGCCCCGACGGTCACCACGCAAAATGCGCGCGCTCTCTATTGGGAGGGCTATCCCGTTTTCCAACGGCCTGAGGAATTGACGGCCGCCTTGAATCAGCGGTTTCCGCAGCCGACGCGCTGCGGCGTCTTCCCTTGTGCTCCCATGCAACAGGTCAGCGACGCGCGCGGCGCGGTGATGGGGGTGGCGGTATGAAAACACTCTTCGCACAATTTCAAGAGCGCGTGGCGGCAGCGCCGAATCGCGTAGCGGTCCATCACCGCAATTGCGACACGACCTATGCGGACTTGGCCCGCAGTGCCGCAGCAGTCGCCGCATGGTTACACACACAAGGCCTACAACATGGCGATCGCGTCGCGGTGCTGATCCCCAATAGTGCCGCCTTCGTTGCCGCCTACTTGGGAATCCAAGCTGCCGGGGGCGTTGTTGTTGCTCTCAACCCCGACACGACTCCACACGAACTCACCAACACGCTGGGCGACTGTGCACCGTTTGGCGTTGTCACCGGAGCAGCCGCGGAAGTACCCTTGTCGCAGATTGCTGAAAAATTGCCGAGCGTCCGCGTCGTGGTTCGCGTGGATGACAAACCGGCTCCCGTTTTTCCGAAGTCCTGGGAAATCGCCGCCTGGGCCGCTGTGGAACAACACCCCGTCACGCAAAAGCCGGCGCTGCCACAGTTGGATGACATTGCACAAATCATTTACACATCCGGCACGACTGGCAAGCCCAAGGGAGTCACGCTCAGCCACGGGAACGTCGCTGCCAATTGTGCCTCGATCGTCGAATACCTAAGCCTCTCGGCCGACGATAGCGTGTTGGTCAGCTTGCCCTTTTTCTATTCGTACGGAAACTCGTTGCTATTCACGCACTTGGCCGTCGGCGGCCGATTGGTGTTGGCATCCGATACGGTATTTTGGAACCGCGTGTTGGATCTGATGCAACGCGAACGGACAACCGGATTTTCCGGAGTCCCTTCGACCTATGCGATGTTGCTGCACAAATCCGATTTTCGCACACGGGAGTTTCCTGAGCTAAGATATCTCACATGTGCCGGCGGAGGTCTTGCGCCGGCGGTCGTCGATCGGCTGCGTGACGTCGTGCCGAACGTCGAGCTGTTTTTAATGTACGGACAAACCGAAGCAACCGCTCGGCTTTCGACTTTGATGCCCAATGAAGTCGACACAAAACTGGGATCAATTGGCCGGGGGATTCCCGGGGTCGATCTGTCAGTGCTCGACGAGACGAATACACCAGTTCAACCGGGTGAAGTGGGAGAGATTGTAGCGCGCGGCAAAAACCTCATGCAGGGTTACTGGAACGATCGCACGGGAACCGAACGCGTCATTCGCGAAGAAGGTTTGCGGACGGGCGATCTCGCCAGGGTGGATGAGGACGGATATCTTTTCATCGTGGGCCGCAAATCGGACATTATCAAAAGCGGCGCTTATCGAATCAATCCCAAGGAATTGGAAGAAGTCATATTAAAACTGCCGGGCGTTGCTGAAGTTGCCGTTGTGGGTCTGCCGGACGAAATCCAAGGCGAATCCATCGTGGCCTTTGTCGTGCATTCGGCCAATGAAGTGGAAACGACCGCGGAGGTGATTTTTGAACACTGTCGAAAACATCTGCCGCGTTACAAAATGATCCGCGACGTACGATTTGTGGACAGCCTCCCCAAGACGCCAAGCGGAAAGATCAGAAAAAATGACCTACGAAATGTGGACGACTCGGTTCCTGTTTAAGTGAGTAGAACCTGTTTCAGAATCTCGTTGTGGTATGTTCCAAAAACGTGCAGATTCAGTGTCAGCGGGACGCGACGGAGGTTTTTTGAAACGACTTGAAGGGAAAATTATCGAGAAATTCACAGAATTGCCACAATGACATTTACATAGGTATGGCAACCTAAGAAATTAGAGGCTTATCGCCGCTCAGGCAGCTAAGCCGCAAAATCGGGCCATGTAACGGAAAACAAGTTTTTTTGGGCAGTCCTAGACATGGTGCCGTTGGTTATGAATCGCCACCGGGACGATAAAAGACCGCGCACCATCGATAGACAACCGTGGAGATCCACCAGGAGTCGGCCCCGTGTTCAGCATAAAAAAAATGAAAATCACAAAAGCACAAACCGTCCGTTTAGCAGCCGATGCTGCTCTGATCAATATCGCTTTTATCGCCGCATTGGCGCTGCGATTCTTCCTGTTTGTCGCCATGCGACATCAAACCCAGGTCGACTACGAAAATGAGTTCTGGTCGCTGGTCACCGCCTATTGGCAAAACGCGATTCCACTGACGTTGGTCTCGCTGGTGGTCTATTCACTCAGCGGATTTTATACCTACAGCCGCGTCTACCAAGGGCGTTATAAAGCTCTCGTCGTAGCGCAAGCCGTTGCTCACAGTTATTTGATTTACGGCGTCGCGGTTTATTTTCTAGCCGACCGACTCGACATGGTCGAAATTCCGCGGATTGCATTCGTCATGGCTTGGCTGATGAACACCGGCCTCACGCTTGCCTCGCGAACATGGACTTCGGTTTGGGAAAAAGTTGTACGCCCCGAACGGGACGCCAAGCTGCGAGATGTCGACTCCAAAGTCCGCAGTGTCCTCGTCATCGGGGGAGCCGGTTACATCGGCTCAGCCTTGTTGCCGAAGCTGCTGGAGAAAGGCTACCGCGTTCGCGTACTGGACATGTTTTTGTTCGGCCAAGAGCCGATCGCCAAAATCGCTAATCACAAAAATTTAGAGCTGGTTAAGGGGGACTTCCGTCACGTCGAAAAAGTGGTGGAAGCCATGCGTGGAATGGATGCCGTCGTGCATCTGGGAGCCATCGTGGGCGACCCGGCTTGCAATCTTGATGAACGCGTGACTGTCGCCGTCAATCTGTCGGCCACGCAAATGATTGCACAAGTTGCCAAAGCTTCAGGGATTCGCCGCTTCATTTTCGCCAGCACCTGTTCCGTCTACGGAGCCTGTGACGAACTACTCGATGAACGGTCGGAAGTCGAACCAATCTCGTTGTACGGACACACGAAACTTGCCGCAGAAAACGGTCTGAAGAACATGGCGGATGCGAATTTCGCACCCACCTTGCTCCGGTTCGCCACGATCTACGGTCTCTCGGGACGCACACGGTTTGACTTGGTGATCAACGTCCTGTCTGCCAAGGCCAAAGTCGACGGGCAAATCACTGTCCACGGCGGTGACCAATGGCGGCCGTTCGTACATGTCGACGATGCTGCACTGGGCGTATTCACAGCCTTGGAAGCCCCGTTGTCGGTCGTCGGAAACCAAACCTTCAATGTCGGCTCGGATGAGCAAAATCATACGATTGGCGAAATCGGCCAAATGGTCAAAGACCAAGTCTTTACCGCTGAATTGATTTGCGAGGAATCAAACACCGACAACCGCAATTACCGAGTCAGCTTCCAAAAGATCCGCAACCTGCTGGGCTTTACTCCGGCATGGACGATCGAATCGGGGATCAGCCAAGTTCTCGAAGCTGTTGCCAGCGGCGAAGTTCAGGACTACCGCGACGACAAATACAGCAACGTCAAATTCCTCAGCGGCTCGGGCGTGATCGAATTGGTTCGCGCTGACGACGATTGGTCGAAGCTGCTCAATGAGACGAGCGACACGTCGCAGGTCCCTGTTTAGTCACGAACAGCATTCCAAGCCAATCCATTGGGCCTCTTCACAATCATGTGGAGGGGCCCATGGTTGTGCCGTCGACCGTGCGTCGAAGAAAATCTACGTCCACGCTGCCTGCGGCGCGTAAGGCCATCGAGAAACGATGCTCTGAACAGCTCTATCGCCGGTGCGATTCGTATGACTGTCCAAAAATTTAGCGCCGGGGCGGCCTACGCCGCGCCGTAGCGTGGATTGTCAGGTATATTTACCGGTCGGCACTGCCGATTTTCTTTGATTGTCAGACTCACCTAATCCCAGAGGATTGGCAAATTGACCAAAACGACGACACTGGCCCAGCATAAAATCCCCTTTTTCCTGCCGACCATCGGTGAAGACGAAATCAACGAGGTCGTCGACACGCTTCGTTCGGGATGGTTGACCACCGGAAAAAAAGCGAAGCAGTTCGAGCAAGAATTCGCCGACCGCGTGGGAGCAAAACATGCCATTGCCGTGAACTCCTGCACGGCTGCGCTGCACTTGGCGCTTGAAGCACTCGGCATAGGTCCCGGTGACGAAGTCATCGTACCGACACTGACGTTCGCCTCCACAGCCGAAGTGGTCGTACATCTGGGGGCAACACCGGTCTTGGCCGATTGCCGACCCGATACGCTCAACATCGATCCCGCATCGATCGCCGCAAAAATTACGTCGAAAACCAAAGCGATCGTTCCGGTGCACTACGCCGGCCAACCGTGCGATATGGACGCGATTCACGCGGTCGCCAAAGAGCACAAATTACCCGTCGTGGAAGACGCAGCTCACGCAATCCCGGCGCGATACGGCGAGCGGACCGTCGGAACGATCAGCGATATCACCTGCTTTTCATTCTATGCGAACAAAACCATCACCACCGGCGAAGGGGGGATGGTCACAACCGATTCGGACGACTTGGCTGCCCGGATGCGAATCATGTCCCTGCACGGCATCAGCAAGGACGCCTGGAAACGCTTCAGCGCCGAAGGCACGTGGTATTACGAAATCACCGCAGCCGGATTCAAACACAACATGACCGATGTGGCTGCATCGATCGGCCTACATCAACTCCGGCGGTGCGACGAATTTTGGGAAGGCCGTACCCGCTGCGCCGAGTTTTACAACCGCGCATTCGCCGATGTTCCCGAAGTCCAAACGCTCACGGTTGATCCCCAAAATCAAACCTCTTGGCATTTGTACGTGATCCAATTGCATTTGGACAAACTGACCATCGATCGCGGAGAATTCATCAATCGTTTGACCGCCGCCGGCGTGGGGACGAGCGTGCATTACATGCCGCTGCACATGCATCCCTATTATCACGAGACTCACGGTTACCAAGCCGATGATCTGCCGGTGGCCAAGTCCGCTTTCGAACGGATGCTTTCGCTGCCCATCTATCCGCGACTCAGCAACGACGACCTGAAATACGTAGCCGATACGGTGAAGACGATCGTGGCGGAGACGCGTTCATGATGAAACGCATGTTTGATTTGTTGGTTTCGTTTTGTGGACTGTTGTTGTTGTGGCCGGTGCTGTTGGTTTCAGCCGTGCTGATTAAATTGACTTCGTCCGGGCCCGCCTTGTACCGTCAACAACGCATGGGGCTCAATTTCCAACCCTTCGACATCCTCAAGTTCCGCACGATGGTTGTCGATGCCCACAAATTGGGTGGACAGATCACCGCCGGCCGCGACCCGCGCATTACTTCGGTCGGTCATTTTTTGCGCAAAACAAAAATCGACGAACTGCCGCAGCTCATCAACGTCTTCAAAGGCGAAATGAGTTTCGTCGGACCTCGCCCAGAGGTACCTCGTTACGTAGAAATGTTTCGAGACGACTATGCGGAATTGTTGAAAGTCCGTCCTGGAATTACTGATATTGCCTCGCTCAAATACCGGCACGAGTCGGAACTGCTCGGGGAATCTGAAAACCCGGAAACCACATACGTCCAAGTCATCCTTCCCGACAAAATCGCCCTCGCCAAAGAATACATCCGCCGCTCCTCGATCCTCTTCGACCTGCAATTGATTTTTAAAACCGTGTTACGGATGGCGGAGTGAATTCCCGTTTGGGCAGCGACAGCGGGGGCAGAGTGGTCAGGGGCCGAGTTGCCATGGTGGAATGTGGCTCGCAGCTGCACAACAACAGGATCAAACGCGCGGCACTTTGGTCGTGATCATCAGGAATGACCGGACGCGACCTGGATTCGCAATTCATTAAGCGTTTTAGACGGCCGTCTCTTTCCAATTTTATGAATTTGCTCTTTCTCAAAAAACGCGTATCTCTGCTCGTGGGCCGGGGTGTCGTTCTGGGCTTCAATGTTGCGCCCGGTGGCCGTCGCACGGCCGGCAAGCAACTGACTCGCCCTGATCGAAGTGGACTTCGGGGCTTTCCTCTGCTGAGTCGGTATCGCCACCCCACAACTCAGCCGCGTACCTATCTCGGGCTCTGCCGTGCAACGGCCATTTTCCTGGGACTGATCTACACATTCGGTGCGCGGTACCGCATGTACCCCGATACTGTTTCCTATCTCGACATGGGAGACGCCTACTTCCGGGGCGACTTTGCCAACGCAATCAATGCCTACTGGGGAGCCTTGTATTCCTGGTTTCTCGGGGCTGCCATGGCCATGTTCAATCCGTCCCCCCACGGCGAAGTCCTGCTGGTTCATGCGGTCAATTTTTCGATTTTCCTGTGTTCATTGGCCGCGTTTGAGTTTTGTTTGCGAAGCATCTTCGATTTGCAAGCCATGTTGCCAGGCAACGAGGATCTGAAAAATTCGCGGACCGGTCTCGTGGTTTTGCTCTATGCACTTTACACGTGGTCGGCTTTGGAATTGGTGACTGTCTCCATCCCTACGCCGGACCTCTGTGTCTCTACGATTGTCTTGCTGGTAGTCGGACTCATCGCGCGGATTCGTGCGGGACAATCATCGCGATACATATTTGGCGGGTTAGGATTACTTTTAGGAGTCGGATATCTTGCTAAGAGCGTCATGTTTCCGTTGGGCTTCGTGTTTTTAGCAACTGCTTGGATCTCCTATGGATGTCGTCGTGGACTGACGAGTCGGATTTTCATATCCACGTGCGGTTTCGTAGCCGTAGCCGCATTGCTGATCGTTCCCTTATCCCTGTCCCAGGGACGGTTCACATTCGGCGAAAGTGGCCGGATGAATTATGCCTGGCACGTCAATCGGGTGCCGCACTTTGCGCATTGGGAGGGAGGTGTCGCAGGTCACGGCGTCCCGGTTCATTCGACCAGGAAACTTCCGACCAACCCGGTCGTTCATGAATTTGCGACGCCGATTTCCGGGACCTATCCGCCCTGGTACGATCCTGCTTATTGGTACGAAGGAATTCAACCGGAATTCAACCTCCGGCAGCAATGTGTTGCCAGCCTACAAATTGTGCGCGACGCTTCCGCTGTGCTATTGAAAGAGCAATCTTGCGTATTCGGGATGGTATGGGGGCTTTTCGTGTTTTCGTTGATAGCCTCGAAAATGCGAACTCAAAAAGGCTGGGGTGCTGTTCTCGCCTGTCTCAGGTCACAGTGGTATTTGTTTCTTCCAGCGGTTGCTGCACTTGGCATGTATAGTCTGGTCCATATTGAAATTCGCTACCTTGGCCCGTTCGTATTTATGATTCTGATGGGGCTCGTCTGGGCAAGCCGTCGTCTGGTACAAACGGATGTATCATGGGGCCAATACGCCATCTCTGCCGCTGTTGTCACTTGGGCTCTGTTGGCGGTTGGCGGCGCGCGAGAATTGGCGCACACGACCGACGATAGCGAACATTGTCGGGTCGCTGAAGGACTTTGGAGAATGGGAGTCGAACGCGGCGCCCCGATTGGCCATGTCGGCAACTCGTTTAAGGCCTATTGGGCGCGGTTCGGACGATTTAAAATCGTTGCAGAAATCCTCCCTAACGATGCCGATTCATTTCTGGCCGGCAATTCGCAAACAAAACAGACGATCATCGATAAATTCCGTTCGTGCGGAGTCCGCGCGATTGTGACAAAGCGTAACGCCCAGCCGGGAGCAGGCTGGGTTCCGATTCCCGATACGCAATATTCCGCCTACTTATTCAGCGCAGAAGGATAACCACGCCCGCATTCCGCCTGCGGGCGACCGGACATGACGATATGAAAATTCTCTTCTTACAAAAGCGACCGCTGTTCCCTGCCGATATGGGGGGCAAGATCCGGACTCTCAACGTCCTGCGTTACCTAGCCGCCTGGCACGATGTCACCTACTTATGCAACGTGCAAGCAGGAGAGGAACCGGGGGTGCAGGAAATGCGCGATATTGGTCTGCAGGTCGAGACCGTTCCCTGGGTCGAGACGCCGCGGAGCACGCTCAAATTCTATGGAGAACTTGCGGCCAACCTCTTCTCTCCGAATCCGTACAACGTCGATAAGGATTACGATCCCCGGTTACGACGGCGGGCCGAAGAATTGTTGGCTGCTGAGCAGTACGACCTGGTCGTCTGTGATTTTGTGCAGATGGCTCGCAACGCCATTGGCCTTCCGGCGGCGGCTAAGGTTTTGTTTGAACACAATGTCGAAGCGCAAATCTTCGAGCGGCATGCGCAGCAAGACGAAGGTTGGCTGCGCAGGAAATACATGGGGCTGCAATGGCGCAAGATGCGGCGGTTTGAAGGAGAGGCGGGGCAGCAGTTCGACGCTGTCGTCGCCGTCAGCCATCAAGACAAAGAGACTTATATCCGCGATTACAACTGGGACCATGTGCAGGTGATCGACACGGCGGTCGATCTCGATTTCTTTCAACCCGACCCGGCTGCCGAACAGCCGCAACGGATTGTGTTTGTGGGATCGATGGATTGGCTCCCCAATCAGGATGGCGTTCGTCATTTCGTGGAACAAGTCTGGCCGTCGATTCGCCAACGTTGTCCCGAAGCCGAATTCCGCGTCGTCGGCCGCAATCCCACCCCGATGGTCGAGCAATTGGGCCGCGCACCCGGGGTCGAGATCATGGGCACCGTTCCCGACATTCGCCCTTTCTTAGCCGAAGCCGCTTTGGCCGTCGTCCCGCTCTTAGTCGGCGGCGGCACACGATTGAAGATTTTTGAGGCGATGGCCATGCAAAAAGCAGTCGTCAGCACACCCTTGGGGGCTGAAGGATTGGAAGTCACCTCCGGCGACAATGTGCAACTCGCCAGCGCCGGCCCCGAGTTCGCCAACGCCGTCGTCGATTTGTTGCAAGATGCGGACAAACGCCACAAGATGGCCGCTGCAGCGCGTCAACTGGTCGAGGAAAACTATTCCGCCGAAACAGTCGCCCGACAATTCGAAGCAATTTGCATTCAAGCCGTCGATTCTCAAAAAACTGCCGCCGGCACTGTCTGATGACGTTCCACGATCACCATAGCAACTCGCCCTATGTCGCGAAGAGAGCGGCCCACGCGCTCGTACGACTGTGGTGGGGCGCAGTCGCAGCATATTTCCTGCTGCTCAGCTATCTGCTGCTCACACCGCATCCATTGTGGTTTATGGGGACGGCCGGTGAAGCGGCCGAGGAGACTGTGGACAGTACGCTGGCGGACTACGCGCAGCACGCTCTCGCCTATGCCGTACTGGGGGGACTCATCACCTTGGCGACCGTGGGCAAGTCGTTGCGGTTTCGCTGTGGCTGGCTGACGGCAGCAGCGGCGCACGGAGTTTTCTGCGAAGTCCTGCAACATTTCATTCCCCACCGCCATTTCGGTGCGCATGATGCATTGGCCAATGCCGTGGGAGTAATGGCCGGTTGGGGATTTGCGATGCTTCTCTGCCGTTTGCCGGTGGTCCGTGCCATGACCATGTCGGTTTCTGCCCCTGATCCGGACATCGTCCGCAATTGATCGGCGCGGCTGCTAAGTAACTACGAGCAAAATGCAACGGCGAGGCGAAGACGCTTCGCCGTTACTCTTGCGCGGAGCACGTGCTGGTGGCATGCATTTTTCAATGCGCCGTTAGGCCGCACGCTGTGGTCAATGCTCGTCGTGGTCCCACAGTTTCCCGAAGATCATACGGCCGGCGCTGTTTTGTAGGACGCTGGTGACGATAATGTCTGCATCGGTGCCGACAAGGTCGCCCGCCGCTTCGCACACGACCATCGTGCCATCGTCGAGGTATCCCACGCCTTGGCCGACGCTTTCTCCTTCTTTGATGACCTTGATCTGCATCCGCTCGCCCGGGAGATAGCGGGGCTTGAGCGAGTTGGCCACGTCGTTGAGATTCACCACATCCACGCCTTGCACGCTGGCGACCTTGTTCAAATTGAAGTCGTTGGTCACCACCCGTCCGCCGAGTTGCATGGCCACTTCCACCAACCGCTGGTCGATCGACATCCCCTTCGATTCCTCACCATTTTCGACATGGTGCATGCGGACGTCGGTTTTCTCATCGGCCTGCAATCTCGCCAAAATATCCAGCCCGCGACGGCCACGATTTCGCCGCAATTTTTCTTTGCTGTCCGCAATATTTTGGAGTTCCTTCAGCACAAACGTCGGCACGATCAATTCCGAGTCCAGCACGTTGGTGTCGACCATATCGGCGATCCGCCCATCGATGATCGCGCTGGTATCCAAGATGTAGGGACGGCCCCCTTTGACCTTTTTGGAAAACTCGACGTAGGGGATGATGAAGCGAAAATCGTCCCTCGTATGCAGCAACCACGTGACGCACAGATAAGGGGCTGTAATGCTTGTCAAAATTTTGACAAGATTACCGTAGTTGGAATTAACGAGTGCCGGTTCCAAAGCTTGGTTCAAGAGGTTACTCAACAACCATCCGACCAACAGACCGAAGTAAATCGCCGATATCACCTGCAGGCTAAATCGCCGCAATCCGAAATCAGCCAACGTTGCCACCTGCGTGATCAACATCAGCACAATAAACGACATAGACGGGATAATCGCTGATGAGTCTGGGCGACGTTCCGAACATTGACGAACATACCCACCACGCCTGCGCAGACAATCAAGTAAACCGAACGAATGATGATGAATAGCATACTACACCTAAACAGCAAATGCGTTGGATCGGCACTTGGTATCGAACATGTTAAATTCAAGAACAGACCATCGCCGCGGTCAGCCGCATTCTCATCCGACCGGATCATTGCGATGCTTGAGAACGTTTCTGGCAACGCTGCACTTGCGGTATCAGCGGTCCATGACTGGCAAGATGTCTTTTTATTTCATGCGAATCAAATTGACTGCTTCTAATCTCTAAACTGGTTCCCGTTCTGATGTGATTCGGGAGTCAAGCATTGCAGGAATTTCAGACCTGCTGAAACTGCGCCCGTGGGAAAATCTATGCAGTGAACAAGCCACGGCACCAACCCAAATCAGCGATTTGGATGTGGCAAGAGATTTCAAAAAAGTCCTGCAATATCTATCTGCGGCGCATGCTTCAGATCAGGACGGTAAGGCCAGTCAACAATCTTTCGGTTCGGCGACGGTACGAATGTGAGCAACTTCACAAAATTGTCGTCTGTTTCGAGCCAAGAATCAAGCAGCCTTGCCACTTCACTCACATCTTGTCGGCTGTCCCTATCAGCACTCGCGGTTCCGGAGTCATAGTAACTAGTGTTATACCCTTGTCTACCGGCCCGCTTTTCGGGGTGCGAATGGGTGGTTTTGTGGGATTGCAACCAGCACCGCACGTATTTTCCCTACAGTTATGAGCGCCAGCAAAGCCACCCCGCAATGGTGCGGCGTTATTAGGCTTCATCGCCCAGCGTCTCTTTTAACAAATCGTACAAAGCATGCAATGATTGCGGAATAACCGTCGTATCGGAGACCACGGTCATAAAGTTCGTGTCGCCGCTCCAGCGCGGAACGATATGCCAATGCAAATGCCCCGGCAGCCCCGCGCCGGCGACATGACCCAGGTTCAGCCCGATATTGAATCCCTGTGGAGAGAGGCTTTGCTGCATGGCCGAGGTCAATTGCTGCAGGACCTGCATGCACTCCAGCATCTCCTCATCATCCAATTGCTCAAAATCCCCTTTATGGGCGAGCGGTGCAACGAGCAAATGTCCGTTGTTGTACGGATACCGATTCAACACGGTGATTGTCCGCGGTCCACGGGCCACGACAAGATTCTCAGCGTCGTTTTGCTCCGCGATATACCGGCACAAAAAACAATCCGGCCCGGATTCGTCCTTAGGCTCTTTAATGTATTGCAATCGCCAGGGCGCCCAGAGGATTTCTTGCGACACGGTTTCAGGACTCTTTTGATCTGGGGTGAAGAAAATTCGCTACTGTATGTGTGAAGATCTTTTACCGCGCCGACGGAAGAAAAATCGACTGCCCCGGTTGCAGGGGCGAGTTGGCGTCTAAACCATTGCTGTCCAGCAGTCGCGACAGCGGAATTTGGTGGGCGCGGGCGATACCGGAGAGTGTATCCCCCTGCCGGACTTCATAATACTGCTGCGTTTCACTGCGGTCGGGGATGTCGACGATTTGAGAAACAGGAACATGTTTGATCGGCCCTGGATTCGGCGTGAAGTCGACACTTTGCTGAGACACCACCGGTCCGGGCGTCTGTTGCGTGATCGGTCCCGTGCCGGGATCAATCACTTGATGGCCTCCGCAGCCAGCCATCATGACCAGAGACAACACAGGCAAAAACCGAAGTCGTCGGCCGGCATCAGAATCAGCATACACAATCCAGGATCCTTCCAATTCGATTCAGGCATCCGCTGCACAATACGCCCCAGATTCTAACGCGTTCGCCCACACATGAAAATGCCGGTCCGGGACAGGAGGCGTGAGGGGACAGGCTTGAGGGAAGTCAATTGGGCGTCGAGTGCATTAGGAATGTCGAATGATCGATGGGAACCGCTTGACCCCCGATGACGTAATGCGGTATCTGAGACCTTCCTCAAGCCTGTCCCCTCTCGTCTCAGGCCTTTCAACTCGCCGGGAGCGATGGATCCGCTGGTGCAGTTCCCCGGCCCAACCAAGCAGAGACCGTCCCGTAGGCGCGTTTGATCAGACTGCCATCCAGTACGCCCTCGGTGATCGTGGCTTCGTCGCTGGAAAAGTTCGTCCAGACGGCATCGATGTACGGAGCATACGACTGGCTGACCGTCGCGTAAAAACCTTGTTCGTTCATCGTCTTCAGCGAATCGGCATAATGACCGATGACCACTTCGTTAAACAAGATGCCGGCCACGCTGATGCCGGTCATCGTGCCCGTCGCCACCGATTGCGCTTTGCCGAGGCTGTGCATCGTGACCGCTGTCGAGACATTCAAAAGGCTCACGTTGTCTCGTCCAGCAATCTCGCGCATCTCGTTCCAGTAGCTGGTGATTTCTGATTCCGGAATGATCGACGTGTAGTTGGCTGCCGAAATCGCCGCCCGCGTTTCGTCCAACGACTTTTTGAGTTCGGCCACCGACAACGGAGGCGCATCAATCAACCCGGCTGCCTGCCCGGACGCATTCCGCACAGCATCCAAAATGTCGTCCACCTGCTCAATCGTCGAAGTCTCGTCGATCAATCCTTGTGTTTTCAATTCGGTCGCCAATTCCTTGGCATACACCTGCGTTCCGTACGCCACGTCGCTGACAATGGCCAGCATCCACATCGGCGAGAGATGCATCATCGACAGACCCGCCAGATCGACAAAGTTGCCCACCGCCTTGCGGGCCATATAGCTGTCCATCCCTGCTTCCGCTTCAGCAACTTCAGCCGGTTTCGTCTTGCCAATATCCTCAGTGAGGAAACGTAGCGAATTTCGAACAACGACTTCGTAGGTCTTGGAATTATGAAACCCGCGGGGCACTAACAATTCCGCCGCTTCGCGCGCCGCTCCGGAAGCCAACGCCACCGTACTGCGAACCGTCCGCTCAGGCAGCGACAGGGTGTAGAGCAAATACTGTGTCAAATCCGGCGCGGCGACTTCCAGCGGCACATGCTTTCCGCACGAAACACATTTCAAATGCCCGGCCAACGCTTTTTCATCACTCAGCTCACCCTGGCAACGGGGACAACAATGGTCGGTGGTCATGCGATTTATTCTCCAATTTATCGATTAAATTGTGCGGCAGCACGTCTCTCTCAAATGGAGGTCTTTCCTTGAAGAACGGGTACTTTTGCCCATTGGATCACAAGAAATAGCATTTCCTCCCGGGTAATTCCTCACTCGGACAAAACAATTGCCGGGCGTCCTGGCGTTTTGTTTGCGACTTTTCCGGTTACGGGAGGGAATCCGAGAATGCCCAGGTTGGCGAAGATTCGATTTCGTCCTGCCGATGCGAAGTCACAGCAGGCATGGCGACTTTACAATTCTCCATGTTTTTTGGGCAAGGACGCTCTCATGAAATTCCAATGGAAGGCTGCATGCGCACTCTGTGCAGCCCTGATGTTCGTCGGCTGTACGCGTGTCGTTGTTAAAAAAGATCCCGGATACGACGACAAAGGATTTCGGTATTATCGGCCGAAACCTTATCTGTTTATAACGCCCGGAACGAGCGGCGGCGGTGGTGGCGGGGCCAGTACGTTTTCTATTCAGCAAGGAAAACCGCTGGAGATCAAAACCGGCCAAACTGGCAATGCGGAGGGAATCGCACAAGCCGGCTATCAGCTGACCGACACAGATCCCGACGTGACCGACGCGAATACATTTCAAAAACTCTCTGCGCCGGGGGCTCCCCAAGCTCCGTCAAAGATCTCCATCGATCTTGTGTACATGCCCGATTTCGCTGAGGAATACTCAGTCGAATTGAAACCCGGCCTCGGTGTCGGCGAGTTAAGCATGGAATTAGAGGATGGTTGGAAGCTGACCAGCGTGGGGATCAAAACCGATCAACAGGTCGATGAAATCATCAGTAGCGTTGCGGAAGTTGTCGAGGCTGGTGGCGGATTGATCCCCAAAGGAACGGAAGAGACCTATGCACCAGAAGGCCAAGTTGGACCCCATGGGATCTACGCCACAAACGTCCCCTTCGGATTCTACGAAGCTGTGATCGCTTGTGATCCGTGCGGCCGTAAACAATTGTACGGCTGGCGCTATGTCGGCTTCATGCCGTTTCAAAGTTGTCCCACGCAGCCTTGCGGTATGCAAACCGTGGGATGCGAAACAGACGTAGGGACGATCTTTGGATTGGTGTGGGTGAACGGAATTTTGCAATTCGCGGAAATCGGCGAGATCCCCCGCCAACCGCAACCGTAACCGAATTCGCCCATCATAAGATTGACCAGAAAAATAATTGCGGCGGATGTTTTTTAAGACTCGGGGCGTCACCGGCCCGTATCTGCCGGTGACGCCCCCATTTCGTAGACAATCCGGCGTTTAGCAAAATCCGCTCATGAATTCGCGCGCATCTCTGCATCGTTGCCGCCCTGGGCATTTCGGCGGAAACTGGTATTCTGTGTCAAAGCGAACTCGAGAATACACCGCCGATTCCAACTGCAGATAACGCCCCCATGCCTTCCACGTCGCAACCCGTACATCTGGTCACGCAGCAACCTTTGAGCATGACGACTGCGGGGTTGTGCGTATTGATGTCGGCTCTGTGGGGCGCCAATGCTGTTGCAGTCAAATTCTCCACCGTCGATATTCCCGCGATCTCCACCGCTTTGATTCGCTTCGTGCTCGCAACGTTATTCATGCTGCTTTGGTGTCGCTGGGAAGGCGTCGGACTAAAACTGAATCGGACACAGTTCCGGTCAGTACTCATCACGGGCATCTTGTTATTTTTGCAGATCGGCGCATTTCATCTAGGAGTGGCCCGGTCGAGTTCCTCGCACGCGACGCTGTTCGTCAATACCTATGTCTTTTGGGTGGTGGCCTTAGAACATTTCGTAATGCGAGCAACGCAACTCTCCTGGAACCGCATGCTGGGGCTGCTCATTGCCGGATCAGGCGTCGTGCTAATCGTGGCGGTCGACACACAAAACACAACACCCACCAAAGGCGATCCCGCCACACTCACAGGCGACCTCATGTTGTTGGCCAGCGGATTTTTGCTGGGCGTCAAGATCATCTATACCAAACACGCGCTACGCAAAGTGCAACCGGGTCCCCTCACATTTCATAGCGGCCTCGTCGGTGTCGTGCTGTTTGCGATCTACACCACCCTCTTCGAAGGGGTGAACCTACTCCACGCAACACCAGCTGTGATTTGGCAATTCAGCGTCGAGCACACCCCTTCGCTATTGGGATTATTGTATCAAGGCGTAGTGGTGGCCGGATTCTGTTTTGCGCTCTCGGCATTGCTGCTACGTCGGCACGCAGCTTCGCAAATCTCAGTCTTCAGTTTCGCCTCACCGCTGTTTGGTCTAACGTTCAGCGTCATCTTCCGCGGCGACCAACTCTCCCCCTGGCTAGCAGTCGCCGCCCTCTGCGTCATCGTCGGCATCTGGCTGGTAACGGCGGTGAAAGGGCGTGGGGAAAACGGCGTTCCAGAAACGGACAAAACGATAGACCCATAGTCCTCGAATCGGCTAGATGAAACACGCCCCATGATCGGCATCCTCGCGGACACACACAATCACGTCAAACGCACACAGGCCGGTGTGCGGGTGTTGCAAGAGCAGGGGGCGGAGGTGTTGGTGCATTGCGGCGATTTGGCGAGTCCCGAAATTGTCGAGATCTGCGCCGTGCTGCCGTTGTATTTTGTGTTCGGTAATCACGACGCGGACAGCGCCGCCGATTTGAAACAGGCAGCCAAGAAACATGGATCAACCTGTCTGGAGTGGGGTGGGCAGTTCGAGCATCGTGGGAAACGGATCGCCGTCGTCCACGGCCACATGACGATCGACCTGCGGCCGCTGCTGGAATCCGAACCCGATTACCTACTCACCGGTCACACCCACACCGCCCGCGACTGGCAATCCGGCCCCACCCGCCGCATCAACCCCGGCGCCCTCTTCCGCACCAGCGAACCGTCGGTGGCGCTACTGGACGTGGTAACGGATGAGCTGCGGTTCTTGCGGGTTGATGCCTAAAGGAAACCCGATTCTCCCGGTTTCTGCTCGTCCCACGGTAAAACCGGGGAATCCGCCAAGGCCCCTGCTTTCTGGCTCTCGTTATTGCACCGACAGTGTCGGTTGCGCCGAATCGCCCTCTTGCACCGGCGGCGGGCGCTGGCGGGTATACGAAGTGCGGTGAAAATAAGCAGGATGGCTAAAGGGGGAAGCCTGTGCGTGTCGAAGAAAAGAGATGAACGGGCAACGTCTGGTTGTCAGACGTACGAAATACTGACACTTTTTGGGGAATACGGAGAGATGAAACACGCATTTTGGATCTCCGTCGCCGCCGGGCTATTCTTGGTTGCATGCGACGGAACTACAGCCGAAGCAGGATATTGTGGAGCAGCAAACTACTCATGCTGCCCAACATCCTGTTGTGCCCCGAGTGGGGACTATTGTGCCGCGAAATCGAACTGCTGCACCTGCTACAAGCAGGTTCAGGAAGTCAAATGGGAAAAAGAACAGTACACATGCTGCAAAACAGTGTATGACACTGTCTGCGAACAAGTGCCGGTACAGTGCACACGCAATGTGTATGAAACACGCTACCGCGATTGCTGCTACACGGTCTGCAAGCCGGTCTACAAGACTTGCTACCGCGACGTTTGCTGCACGGTTCGCCGGCCGGTCTATAAGACTTGCTATCGCGACGTCTGCTGCAAAGTCTGCAAGCCGGTCTATGAGACCTGCTATCGCGACGTGTGCTACACGGTTTGCAAACCGGTCTACAAAACTTGCTACCGCGACTGCTGCTACACGGTCTGCAAGCCGGTTTACAACACCTGCTATCGTGACGTCTGCTGCACGACCTACAAACGCGTCTGCGAAACCAAATATCGCGACTGCTGCTACACGGTCTGCAAACCAGTGACGGAGACCAAGACGATCGACGTCTGCTGTGGCGAATGGAAAACCGTTACGGAACACTGCCCCGGTCCTGTGGTTTGCAAATGCGTTTGCGATCCCGGTACTTGGGAAACCAACTGCTGTGGTTGCTGCATCTACAAGCCGGGTTGCTGCCGCATGGTCAAACAACAGTGCCCCGGCACGACGATTTGCCGCAAAGTCTGGTGCCCCAAGACGGTCCAAAAGACTGTTTGCTGCACCCGTTATGTCACGGAAACCAAGCATTGCCGCGTGCCTTACACCTGTGTGAAATGCATCCCGTGCACGACGACCAAGAAGGTTCCGTACACGACTTGCAGCTACGTCCGCGAATGCAAAACGCGTCGCGTGCCGTACACGACCTGCACGATGGTTCGCGAATGCTGCCACAAGAAAGTGCCGTACCGTACTTGCCGCATGGTCACCGAATGCGTCACCCGCAAGGTGCCGTACACGACCTGCACCTACAAGTGCGAATGCATCACCAAAAAGGTGCCGTACACAACTTGCGAATACGTGAAGCAAACCTGCACCCGCAAGGTTCCGTACTGTGTCTGCAAGCAAGTCTGTGAGACGAAGTACGTCACACGTCGCAAATGCGTGCCGCGTCAGGTTCAGGTCACCTGCACCCGCTGCGTGCCCCGCGTCACCTGCAAGATGGTGCCGGTCCAGGTCTGCTGCCCCGCCGACCCGGGATGCTGTGCCCCATCTGATTGTGCGGCTCCGCAAACCTGCTGCGAGTCCAAGTAATCGGTGAAAAGTGAGACGCTAGTTGTTTTCGTCCTAGGGCGGCGAAATGACTAGTTCGGTGGCAAACTTGAATCCTTGCCCGTTCGACAGGGGTCGGCTGAAAAGCCGGCCCCTGTTTTCGTTGAGTGCCTCTCAAATCATCCCCCCTGTTGTGGCAGCAGATTTAAGACGGAGACGGACCACGACCTGCTCCGAAAAACTCAAGATTGCTCAATGAGGCGGCAAAACTGATTCAATCGTCACAGCTTGTCCGGCCGATACATCTTACGGAGCGGAGCAACCCAAATGCGCGCGGACGCGCTACGTACGGGTGTGCACCCCCGCTCGGGACCTTGTTTCGGCCAGGAGTTTCTAACGCGATGAAGATATTGGTCACCGGTGGAGCAGGCTATGTCGGCGTGCCTTTGGTCTCCGCGCTATTGGATGCCGGACATCAAGTCACGATTGTCGACAATTTCATGTTCGGTTTCGAATCCGTGCTGCATCTTGTTTCGCGGCCGAATTTGAAGATGATCAAAAACGATGTCCGCAATGAGGACCTCTCGTATCTCGATGACAGTGACGTCGTCTTTCATCTGGCCGCCATCAGTGGGTATCCCGAGTGCGAAGCCAATCCCAACTCGGCGCAGCGGATCAACCTCGATGCCTCGATCCGTATCTCCGATTATCTCTCTAAAGACCAACTGTTGGTTTTTGCCTCGACGACCTCCATCTACGGTGCGTCCGGTTCGGTCAGTGATGAAGAGACCGAGGTCGCTCCGGTGAGCCTCTACGGCATGACCAAACTGCAGGCCGAACGGGTGATCATGCAGCGCGAGAATTCGATCTCGTTGCGTTGGGCAACCGTCTTCGGCGTGGCCCCCCGCATGCGGTCCGGGTTGATGGTCAATGACTTTGTGCAAAAAGCAATACACGAAGGGACGTTGGTGCTCTATTCGGGCGATTCCAAACGGACCTTCATGCACGTGAACGACAGCGTCGCCGGATATCTTTTCGCGCTGGAGCATGTCGACCAAATGCGAGGCGGCGTCTTTAACATGGGCAGCGAGGAGTTGAACTACTCCAAACGCGATATCGCCGAAAACATTCATCGCTACGAATCGTTCGAAATCGTCGATTCCAGCATGTGCGACAAAGACGTACGCCATTTCTATGTCTCGTACGCAAAAGCCAAGGCGCTCGGATTTGAATGTCAGTATTCACTGGATGATGGCATCGTGGAATTGATCAAGCTGTATCGCTTTTTCAATCCGCACTCGTTTATTAAAGCGATTTGAAATGAGTGGCCAGTGTTCAAAACCGTAGGTCATGCTGTGCATGACGTCGCTCAATTGGTTCACAGTTTCCCAAGCAGCGTCATGCACAGCATGACCTACAAACTCAGGCCTCAAGCCTTGTTGGGGAGACCTGCGGTCGGGGTAGTGCGGGGTCGGGAGACCCGCGCACAGCGTTGGTTGGGAGACCCGCGTACAACGTTCGTCCATTTATTCTGGCCACCGGCCACTCGCTACTGGTCACTGAGCCCCTGGAGATACGTCGTTGGCTACGATTGAAAAAGATGGCGTGCGATTGGCGACGCTGATTACCGTGGCGGATCGCGCAGCAGGCCTCAGTTTTTTCTCCGAGGATGACGACTTCATTCAAGTCGGCATGTGGGGGTATGACGCGGGCAAGCATTTGCAGGCGCATATTCATAATGTCGTGCCGCGGCAAATCGATCGTACCCAAGAGGTGATCTGTGTACTGACCGGGCGGGTGCAATGCACCGTGTTCGATGAATCGGAACAACGTGTTGAACAGGTCGTGCTGGAAGCGGGGGATGTCTTAATACTGCTCCGCGGCGGGCATAGCTACGACATCCTCGAAGACGGCACCCAGGTTTTAGAAGTCAAAAACGGTCCCTATCCCGGGCCGGATGCTGATCGGAGGCGGTTTGACGGTGAGTGATGTCAAAGTCCATCTTGGTTGCGGCAAGCGCGAAATGCCGGGTTACCTGCACATCGACCTGGCCGATTTTCCGCACATCGATCATCAGCACGACATCGCCACGCTCCCCATGCTGAGCGACGATAGTGTGGGGCTGATCTATGCCTCGCATGTGTTGGAATACTTTGACCGCATCGAAGTTGCCGCTGTCCTGCGCGAATGGCGGCGTGTGCTTGCGCCGGGGGGAACGTTGCGACTGGCGGTTCCCGACTTCGCCGCCTTGTCCCACGTCTATCAGGAGCAAGGCGACTTGAATCTCGTCATCGGCCCGATCTTCGGCCGCTGGGAGGTCCCTGGGACCGACATCGTTGTGTTTCACAAAACGGTTTACGACTTCGCTGCCCTCCAACAAGTTCTCGGCGACGCCGGTTTTCACAACGTGCGGCATTGGGACTGGCGCGAAGTCTTCGTCGGCGAGTTGGCCGGCTACGACGACTATTCGCAAGCGTACGTTCCGCACATGGACAAAGACAACGGCCTGCTGACCAGCCTCAATGTGGAAGCCACCAAATGAACTTCATTCATCAAATCGAACCGTATCTGACCGAAAACGATATTGCTGCCGTGACGGACTATCTCCGCTCCGGCGGGTGGTTGACGGAATTTCAAAAAACGGCGGAGTTCGAACAACGTCTGGCGGAATTTGTTTCGGCCAAACATGCGACGGTTGTCACCAGCGGAACGGCGGCGTTGTATCTGTCGCTGTTGGCGCTGGGCATCGGTCCGGGCGATTCGGTGATCGTCCCTGACTTTACGATGATCGCCACGCCCAACGTCGTGCGCTGGGCGGGGGCTGAGCCGATTCTGTGCGACATCGATCCGCAAACTCTCTGTTTGGATCTCAACAAAGTCCGACTGCGCCCCGATACTTTGGCGATGATCTACGTGCCGATCAATGGCCGTAGCGGCGACATGCAACAGGTGCGGCAGTTTTGCCGCAGTCACGGACTGGTGCTGATCGAGGACGCTTGCCAGGCGCTCGGTTCGCAATCAGCGGGACAAAAACTCGGCACGTTTGGCGACGTCGGCGTGTTTTCGTTCACGCCGCACAAGATCATCACCACAGGGCAGGGGGGCGCCATTGTGACGAACGATGATGCTGTTGCTGAAAAAATCCGCAAACTAAAAGACTTCCATCGTCTGCAACCGGGCGTCGATCAGCACGATGGAATTGGCTTCAACTTCAAATTCACCGACCTGCAAGCGGTGATCGGCATCGAACAGCTGAAGATCATCGAAGAGCGGATCGAAGGCCGGCGAAATGTGTGGCGAACCTATGCCGAGGAACTGGCCGACATTGAGTGGCTGGAGTTTCTACCGTTGGGTAGCGACGAGGTCGTACCGTGGTTCGCGGATGCATTGCTGACTGGTGTGCAGAAACAGCCGTTCTTGGATTACATGAAACAACAGGGGATCGGCTGCCGCACGTTTTACCCGCCGTTGCACACGCAGCCCCCTTATGCTGATCAAGCAGGCGAGTTTTTGGTGTCGAGCGATATTGCAGCACGGGGCGTGTGGTTGCCGTCGTCGATTCAAATGCCGACCGACGAATTACGCCGGGTGGTGGAGACGATTCGAGCGTACACGCCTCAAGCAATCGAGGCACAACAAACTCCGCTCCCCAAACCGCATTGGGATTTGGCAAAGACGCGCGCCGAGGGTCAGCGATCCTCATCCGATTGACGTCGACCGCCTGACGGGACCCAAGTGTTGGTCCCTTCCGAAAGTCCGCGAATGTCGTCTACGGAGGGGGGCGGTTCGGACCTTCTGTCTCGGTTCGTTTCACGCGTTTGATTTTGACTTGGACCTTTTCTTTTTTGGTCCCCAAGCCGATCAGCCCGCCGTAACGTTCCTTCAGCGAGCGACCGTCGCGATGATCGCTCACTAGCCAAGCCAGGAACATGCAGCCCAGGGTGACGGCCCCCATGATCCCGAACACGCGCGGTGGATCGGGGCTGAATAACAAAACGGCTACGCTGACGAACAGGATGCCCCCGGCGACGACAAACGCCACAGCCAAATAGGCAACCGCTTTGTCACCCGATCGTCCACGATTTCGACCAGCTACCATTGCGCCTCCCAAGACGGACCGGGGAATCCGCGGCCGCCGTTGCCGGCACCGCTTACATTTTCCACCAGCCGAGCAAGTGCATGAAAATGTCGAGGGACAAGACCCACAGCATCAAACACAAGACGAAACATAACCCCACATAATTTGCGGCGATCATGACCCGTTCACTTGCCGGTTTACCACGAATTCCTTCCCAGATCAAGAAAACCATATGCCCGCCATCCAGGACGGGAATCGGCAGGAAGTTCAGCACGGCCAAACTGACGCTCAATAGGCCCAAAAACCAAAGCAGATCGCCCAGGCCTTTTTCGGAAAAATGATACGCGGTTTCAGCGATCCCCAACGGACCCCGCAGCGCCTTGGGCGAAACGCGGCCCGTCGCTAGATTGCGGAGCGTGAGATAAATTTCCAGCAACGAAGACTTCGTGCGGTTGTAGGCCAACGACAAGCTTTCGCCATAGGTTGCTGCTTTGCGGCGTTCGGTGAGCATGTTGAGGGGGATTCCCCGAATCGGCAAATACCATTCGCTGCCCGCTTGATCGCGGGGTTTGGGAGTGAGCTTTTTGGTCGTATATTCCTGCCCCGAATCCTGTTCGGAGATTTGCAAGACAACTTCAGCTTCCGGATGTTGTTGCATGGCCCAAAAAGCGTAGGCCCAATTAATCGGTTCCTCACTTTTGTTGTCAAAAGTAATCGGTTCCGCCCCTTCGCTGATCGGCGGAAAGAACTCGATGCTTTTGATAAAGCTGGGCTTGCCGCCGCGATTCACTTCTCCAAAAGCAGGGCTCCCCTCTTCGACTTTGAGGACCAACGGCATCACTTGATAGCCGATGCCGATGGCTGGAATGGTCAGCGGCACCGAAGGACCCAGTGGGGTTTCAGTCCAACCGGGCCGGTCATCGGGAGTGATGGTGCACTCGATCGATTCTTCTTGGCCGGACGTACTGCGCTTGACGCGGATTTTGATTTCCTGCCCGTGCAACGTTGCCAGGTAGTCGGGCAATTCTAAAGCATTCAGGTCAGCGCCGACTTCGCGTTCGCCATCGGTCTCGCTGATGATGTGTGTGATCTTGTCGTCGATGGCCAACGGCGGTTTGGCGGTTGTTGCCGGCGAACGCTGTTGGATGGCCGTAATCGGCCCGATATCCATTTTCAGACCCAACGTATGGAAATAGTTGGGCGGGGTTTTGATTTCGTGCGTTGTAGGCGTCTCGCCTTTTTTACCCCGTTTGACGGTGAACGTGACTTCTTGCCCGCGGCGCCGCGCTAGGACGTTTTGCAGATCGGCGTAACCTGAAATCTCGACTTCGTCGATCTTGACAATCTCGTCTCCCCCTTCGAAGGGAGGAGTGGATTTTGCAGCTGCCGTGCCCGGTATCACCACGGTCAATTCTTCCCCCTCAGCAGCCTGTGGCAACCGCATGCCCAGGCTAGGGGCTACGCCGACGGTGGGAATGATGTCGCCGGTCTTGGGGACGAGCGTGGTCGAAAAATCCTCTTCGGTCATCTGGACGCCGTTATAAATCCGGCGAATCCCTTTGACGTGGACATCACCAGAGGAGAGCGCGATTTCTTGCCGCAGGTCGATAAACCGTAGCGGCCGACCAGTGCGACCGTTCACCTGTGTGAATTCGTCTCCCGTGCGCAGACCCGCGACCCAAGCAGGATCACCCGGCAGGGTATAGCCCACGATCGCCGGAGTGAATTCGACGCCCATTTTGAAGGCGAATAGAAAGAACAGTACCGAGGTGAGCAGGTTCATGATCACGCCGGCGGAGATAATCGCCATCCGCTGCGGCACCGACTTGGCGGTGTAGGATCGTGGATCCTCGGCTAGGTCCTCGTCGGTTTCCTGGCTGGGATCCATATCGTCCTGGCCGAGCATCTTCACGTATCCCCCAAAGGGAATCAGCGACAGCGCATACTCGGTTTCCCCCCACGTCCGGGACCAGATCACCGGTCCAAAACCGATGCTGAACCGCTCCACATTGACGTCGCACCATTTGGCGACGGCAAAGTGGCCCAACTCGTGGATGAAAATCACAAAGCCCAGACCCAGCGCCGCCAAAAGAATGCTGGGAACTGAACTCAACGACAAGGCTAGGATCGCCACTGCTGTATCTCCTCTCGCGCCCATCCGTCCTGCCGTAATAATTCGGTCATGGTCGGATCGGGGTCGAAATTGTGAGCATCTAAAATCGCGCGACAGGCGCGAGGGATTTCGGAAAAACGAAGGTCGCCCGCCAAAAACCGAGCCACCGCTCCTTCATTGGCGGCATTCAAAACTGCACCGCACGTACCGCCCCGCTCGGCAACCTCAAAGCCCAGTTGCAAACCGGGGAAATTTTCCAGGTCCGGCGGATCGAATTGTAGGTTCATACCGGTCGACCAGTCCAGCTTACGTGCCACTCCACTCACGCGGCGGGGATAGGTCAACGCATACTGAATCGGCAATTTCATGTCGGGCGGCGATAACTGGGCAATCACAGAACCGTCCACGAACTCCACAAACGAATGTATGATCGATTGCGGGTGAATGACAACTTCAATTTGGTCCACAGATAGCCCAAATAGCCATTTTGCCTCAATTATTTCCAGCGCCTTGTTCATCAACGTCGCCGAATCGATTGTGATTTTGGCACCCATGTCCCAAGTGGGGTGTGCCAGCGCCATTTCAGGGGTGACATCCGTCAACTGGTCCCGCGTCCAGCCGCGAAACGGTCCGCCGCTGGCTGTGAGCACCACCCGTTTGACCTCGCTGGGTTTCCCCGATTTCATCGCCTGATAAATCGCGCTGTGTTCGCTGTCGACGGGAATAATCGTCGCCCCATGTTCGGCGGCTGCCTTCATCATCAACCCGCCGGCCATGACCAAAGGTTCTTTATTGGCGATACCGACCCGCTTGCCTGCCGAAATGGCGGCCGAGACGCCTCGCAAACCGGCGACTCCCACAATCCCGCAAATGACGACATCCACTTCGTCCGCTGCCGCGACGTCTTCAATGGCATCCGTCCCAAAGCAGAGTTCGGTGTCGCTGCCGAATTCCGCGGTCTCCACGCGACTGCGAATGCGATCGTCGCTGAGGACGGACCACCGGGGGCGGAATTTACGACTTTGCTTGGCCAAGTCCCGCCAACTGGTATGCGCGGTCAACCCGAGCACTTCCATGTTGTTCCCCAACCCCTCGACGACCTCTAGACAATTCGTGCCGATCGAGCCGGTCGAGCCAAGGATCACAATGCGGTTGTGCGAGGAATCGTCGTTCATAAAGTTATGACTACGGCAACAGGATTGCTAGCGGACTACGGGTGGGCGTTGTACCCGTTTGCTGTACGCGCCAATTGCCGCGACAACCGATGCTGGTATTTGATATTTCAGGATGGGCTGATTGGTCGATGGGCCCGGATCGGGGTATTGGCCTGTTCAGGCCGCTACGCACTGACTGTCGTAACGGGAGAACTTGAAATCTAGGCAGTTCAGCGACCAAACAGCGGGTGATTTTAGAAGTTGCCCTCATTTCTCGCAAGTGGCATTCAGCAATGGTGTTAATGACGCTCAGGCTATCAAAGTGCGGAAGAATCGTCCGCTGCGAACTGCACCGGATCCCATTTCAGCACGATCTTCGATTTTCACCAAAAGTCGGCTATAAATGGCAACAACAGCTTATGAAACCACCGCGCCGCCCAGATCTTTACCCATTGGCCACCCGATTCCCCACAACGACCACGAGGCCCCCTAAAATACAAGAGAACTCTCCCTCCGCGGTTTCCCACAGCCTAAAGCCCACAGCCTAGAGCCTAATCAAAATGTCCTACCTCGACATCGTCAGTGAACTGCAGAACGCTTTTCCGCAACCTGTTTCTGATCGGTTGCATGATTCGTATTTTGTCTTTTCCTTCATGCGTGCGCTCGACCAGCTCGATGCGATGAAATCGGTCAAGCCGTTATTGGGGCAACCGATTGAGTTGGACTACGACAGTGCCCGGCAGCGACGGATGGAGGACGCGCCGCACTCAGTCGAAGAGGTTTCCGAAGAACTGGTCGGTTATCTGTCCGGCATGTTCATTTGGGGGCATCCCCGCTCGCAGATCAATGTCGGCCCCTCACCCACAATCCCCAGCGTGATCGGCGGGTTGCTGCCGTCGATCTATAATCCCAATCTCTGCAGCGACGAATCGGCGCGGGGCGTCGTGATGGCGGAGTTGGAATCGGTGGCGATGACTGCCGACTTGGTGGGTTACGATCCGCAACGGGCGGGCGGAGTATTCACGTTCGGCGGAACGGGAACGACGTTATACGGCGCGAAAATCGGTCTCGAAAAAGCTTGCCCCGGGACCATGACTCACGGCATTCGCGAACCGGCGCACTTACTCTGTTCCACGCAAGCGCACTACGCCTGCCAAACGGTAGCAGGTTGGATGGGATTGGGGCATCAAAACGTGGTGCACGTGCCGAGCGATCCTGAAA
>CALOFE010000039.1:0-82540 GCA_942492455.1 uncultured Planctomycetaceae bacterium
TGGATCCAAGGAGGGAGTCGTCACCGTATAGCACGTAATGCGCTACTTGCCGCGGTTACTATTTTGACGTGAGCGGGAAGGGAAAGTCATTTTCCTGGTTCGCTTTGACGTTGGCCTTCAACGTGGTCTGCGAAGCGACGGAGTACTTTGTGGGGATACTTTCGATTTTGGATGGCAGGTAGTCGGACTCCAAAATCTTTTCTCCAGACTCTCGTTTTGCTCGGAGCCGCTTCAATTTTTGGGCTTGGTAGTCTTCTTCGGACATGCCATTGGGAGGGATCATCTTGCTGACGGTGACGCGGTATTCGCGGGCCGGTGCTCCAGGTTCGATGACTTCGGAATTGAAGTTTTCGCGTTTTCAATGTAAAGCGTCCGGTTCCGTCGGTTTTTCCAAAGGCGGTGTACTGAGTGCCGTCAAAAAAGACCACATCGGCGTCGGTCAAAGGCGAGCTATCGAGTGTCACGGTGCCCTTCACATCGACAGTGGGGGGCACATCCGACAGACCTCCGCCGCATCCGCGCAGTAGCCCCGCAAGGATAAACAGGCTGAGAATGCGGGGGGGAACAGTTTTTGCCTGAATAATAAGGGGCAACTCGCCGCGTCAAAGGGTTTTGAAACCGGCTGTAAAGGAGCGGTTGTACAAAACTGGCGGACCATTAGAGGGTGTCTCCCCATGGGCATATTGTTGAGAGTTTCGAAAACTGCAAGCGTTTGCCACAATATTTGGCATACTTAGCCGGTTGTTGTCATGATACAGGTAAAAAGGCGGAGCTGTCAATTTTCAGGAAAACGCACTGTTCACAGTTATCTGTGGTCGCCGGTAAATTCCCTCAGGCCTGCATAATTGCGCTAATTTGATGTTGAAAAGGCTGGCAATTTCAGCGTATTGTGAAAGGTGTCCAGTTATTGTCTCGCACAGTATTGCACGTTAGCAATGCCCCTGTGTTTCAATTGTCGATCATCCCGGGAGTTCAACAATGCTAAAACGCACGACGTCGGCGCGGTCAGCCGCCGGAAAAGGGTTTACGCTTATCGAGTTATTGGTGGTGATCGCCATCATTGCGATTTTGGTCGCGCTGATAATGCCCGCGGTTCAACATGCCCGCGAGGCAGCGCGGCGAACACAATGCAAAAACAATCTGAAACAACTCGGACTGGCCCTTCACGAATATCACGAAGCGTTCAACGTTTTTCCCTACATGCAAGGGGGAACGGTGGGCGGAATTATTAACGGTGGGTACTATGGGGACGGAAACGAATTGCAGGTGAATGGTTTCATTCAACTGTTACCATACCTGGACCGAACACCGCTTTATCGCAGGATTCAAGGATCATCGACTCCACGTCCAGGGGGTGGGTTTTATCCGCCTTGGGGCGGGGCGCGGACGACATCGCCTATACGCCTTGGCAGGCACGCATCCCGGTGTTCATTTGTCCGTCCAATCCGACTGGTACGTTCACCTTCAATTCAGGTCAACGTAGCTATGCAATGTGTATGGGAGATACGGTCAATAACGCAGGTTTAGTTCCCCGTTTTGTCGGCAGTAACGCGACGACTCCGGGACCGAATCAAGCGTTCTTAACCGGCGTAATTGGGACGCGTGGCTTGTTTGGTTTCATCTCCTCCACGAGCTTTAAAGATATGAGCGACGGGACGAGTAACACGATTGCCATGTCGGAACGAGGAATCTACTCGGCCGGAAGCGGTCGCGACGTGCGGGGATTGACCGCTAAGAATTACACCACTCAGGTCTTGAATAGCCCGGTTCTGTGCTTGCAATCAGAAATCGGTGGTAAAAGTACGACATCGATGTCGATGTGGAAATCGATCAGCATCAAGGTGCGATGTGGCACCGAAGGCTCGCCTCAGTCAGCTGGTTTCAACACGATTCTCCCGCCCAATAGTCCTTCATGTATGCCGAACGACGTTGATAATTCCTGGGCCTTGGTCAGCGCGGGAAGTTACCACGAAAATAGTGTCCACTGCCTGATGGGTGATGGTTCGGTTCGCAACATCAGCGAAATCATCAACACCGGCAACTTAGCTGCACGTCCGGGTGATCCCGTTATCGACCGGCAGTTGGCTGAAGACTTCCCGCTCTTTACGGTTGGTCAAAGCAATTATGGTGTGTGGGGTGCTTTGGGCACGACACAAGGAAGTGAAGATATCAACACCTATTAGTTGTTGCGATTATCGCAGATTTCAATCGAAGAGATGTTGCTGAAATCCAACAGGCCTCTTGCCAACGCAGGGGGCCTGTTTTTTTCGTTATTGGTCGTCGAAAAGATCCTCTGGCAGTAGTTTTCCCGGAGTCGCGGTCTGGAACGCGCCTCAGTAATCCGATAAGATAGACATGCGTGTTTGTTGATATGTTTTTCGTGCCTACCGGTCGGGCGTGTTGTTAAGTGAACGCGATTCCACGGATGCTCTATGGAAGCTGGAAGTCAGGATATTTTCATGAGACGATGTTTGGTGGCCAGCATTCTCATCGCCTCGGTATGGGCGGGCCAGGATGGAATAGAAGCGGCCGATCCCGTCGCAAAGGAGAAACTTCCGACCGCCCGGCAGTTGGAGTTTTTTGAGAAAAAAATCCGGCCGTTACTCGCGGCGCGATGTTTCAAATGTCACGGTGAGGAAAAAGTGCAAGGCGGTCTGCGGCTTGATTCACAAGCGGCATTTTTAACCGGAGGGGACTCTGGCGAAATCTTTGACCCAACCGCACCGCAAGAGAGTTTGTTTTTAGAAGCGATCAGCTACGCTGCCGATGCCATTGTCGAGATGCCGCCCGATGGTCGATTGTCGGACGCAGAGATCGCCCTGCTGACAAAATGGATTGGCGAGGGAGCTCCCTGGCCACCATCGGACGGTCCGGCGCCGGTGATGAAAAAAGAGGACGGTCCGCTCTTCTCGGAAGAGGAAAAGAAATTCTGGGCCTTCCAGCCGATTCATGCTCCCCAAGTTCCGGCTGTGCAACGCGCGGACTGGCCTCGCTTGCCGTTAGACAATTTTGTATTGGCGCAATTGGAATCACAGGGTCTGTCACCGGCGCCCGAAGCGGAAAAGCGAGTTTGGCTCCGCCGGGTGACATTTGATCTGTGCGGATTGCCCCCCACGCCGCAGGAGATTGCCGATTTCGAAGCGGATGATTCGGCGGACGCCTATGAGCGCGCCGTAGATCGTCTGTTGGCATCGCCCCGATACGGGGAACGGTGGGGGCGGCATTGGCTGGACGTCGCGCGGTACGCCGATTCCAACGGCATGGATGAAAATTTGGCCTATGCCAATGCCTTTCGTTACCGCGACTATGTGATTGCCGCATTCAATAAAGACAAACCGTTCGATCAATTCCTGATTGAACAAATTGCCGGCGATTTGATGCCGGCAGTCGACGATGCCGAGACGACCATCGAACGGCAGGTTGCGACCGGGTTTTTGGCAATCGGACCGAAGATGTTGGCTGAAGACGACCCGTTGAAAATGCGCGTCGATATTGTGGATGAGCAGGTTGAAACCATCGGTCGTGCGTTTATGGGCATGACGATTGGGTGTGCCCGCTGCCACGATCACAAATTCGATCCCGTTCCGCAGGCCGATTATTATTCGTTGGCCGGGATTTTTATGAGTACCAAGACGATGGAGAATTATAAAGTCGTCGCCAATTGGTACGAACGTCCGCTGGCATCACCGGCGGCCCTCGCCAAGGTGAAACAACAGGAACAACTGGTCAAGGAACACGAAGCAGCGCTGACGAAAACGACGGGCGTCGCCAATCGCAAATTGGTGGCTGCCGCACGCAAGCGGGTCGGCGACTACTTGATCGCAGCCACGGAATTGCTGCGTTACCGCACAGCGGATCAGGCACTTGTTTCGATTTTACAGCCGAATCCCATGCCGTTGCCCGACGGTGGAATTGTTGTCGAAGCTGAGGACTATACGCGGGGCAACCTGAACAAGGATTTTTCGAATTACGGAACAAAGATCGGTGTGTTGGTGAACGGCGGCAAGCTGCCGAATTTTGTGGAATATGAAATCGATGTTCCCGCGCCGGGGCAGACGTATCAGTTTGAGATTCGTCTAGCCGCCGCGCAGTCTCGGCCGATCAAGTTGTCCATCAACGGCAAAGCCGAGTGCTCGTGGTGTGGCCGAAGAAGTGACGGGGAGTTGGACACCTGAATCGCAAAAATGGCATGCCGAATCGGTGGTTGTATTAGCACCGGGGAAGAACGTTATTCGCCTGGAGCGTGATGGACCATTTCCGCATATTGACAAAATTGGATTATTGCCGCTTCAAAGTGAAGGGAACTTCCCGCTTGGACCGGAGGAGTTGGCCAAGAAATACGATCTGAAAGTGGCGTTCCTCAACGGATGGGCGGATTACCTGGAAAAAACGAAGTCGGACAGTTCCTCGGTCTTGGCCCAGTGGCACGCCTTGTCGTCTTCGCAAACGGTTAAAGACAATGGCCTGTTCAGCGACTTCCGCAACGAGTCGCGACAACGCTTGGCATCTCGCTATAGCGAATTGTTTGCTAAAGCGCAAATGGCATGGCGAGAGTTGAAGGACGGGGGCCAAGAGGCCAAGCAACTTCCCGACGCTGAACTGGAGGCGTTTCGTCAGGTCTTGCACGATAAAAAAGGGCCATTTGCGGTTTCCGAAAAACTCGAAGCCGATTATTCCACCGAGACGATGGCCGCAGTGCAAAAACTCCGCGACGAGATCAAAGAGCTCAAAGCATCCATCCCGGAATTTCCGCTAGGAATGGGAGTCACTGAAGACGAGATTCAAAATACGCGTATTAATATTCGCGGCAATCACGTGAACTTGGGCGACGAGGTCCCGCGGCAGTTTCTACAAGTAATTGCCGGCGAACAACAGACACCGATCGGCAAGGGACGTAGTGGACGCTTGGAGCTGGGCAAATGGATGACCAGCCCGGACCATCCGCTGACGAGTCGTGTGATCGTGAATCGTATCTGGCGGTGGCATTTCGGAAAGGGCATCGTTCCCACTCCCGACAATTTTGGGAGCACCGGAGAGCTACCAGTCAATCAACCGTTGTTGGACCACTTGGCTGCGGAATTTATTGAGCGGGGTTGGGGGCTGAAAGATCTGCATCGCCGCATTGTGCTTTCAGCGACATATCGCATGAGCACGCAGTACGATGCGGCAGCGATGGAACAAGACCCGGGGAATGTCCACTTGTGGCGGATGAATCGCCGGCGACTGACAGCTGAGGAACTCCGCGACGCAGTGCTCAGCATTGCAGGAACGATGGACTCGACGATGGGGGGGACGTTGCTGCCCACGAAAAATCACGCGTATGTGGCGAGCACCGCCTCGGTAAACGCGACGCCGTATGAATCCACGCGGCGATCAGTCTACTTACCAGTGATTCGCAGCGGGCTGTTTGAAATGTTCCAGGCGTTCGATTTCCCCGATCCCAGTACCTCCAACGGCGACCGTGCGACCACCACCGTGGCGCCGCAAGCTTTGTTCTTGCTCAATAGCGATTTTATGGCGGAGCAGACCGCGTCGATGGCTCGGGAGCTCTTGAGTCGCGACGGGCTGGATGATGCCGCGCGGTTGGACTGGTGTTATCGCCGCACGTTAGGCCGGGCGCCCAACGTTGAGGAAACCGCACAAGCTTTGGAGTTTATGACCAATTATATCGCCGCGATGGAACAACGCGTTCCCGATGCGCAGGACCGCCAACGTCAAGCGTGGCAGGGAATGTGCCGGGTGTTGTTATCGTCGAGCGAGTTTCTTTACGTGGATTGACACGTTCCAATAAAGGGTATTCCATGGCTGGAAGTTGTCATCAATTTACGCCTGTGATCAATCGTCGTGATTTGCTCAAACAATCCGCGGCCGGTTTCGGAATGTTGGCGCTCGCCGATTTGTTATCCGGTTCGGGAAAAACTGCGCATGGGGCCAATCGTGCGCAAAATCCTCTCTCACCGCAGGAGCCGCACTTTCCGGCCCGTGCGAAGCGCGTCATCTTTTTGTTCATGCACGGCGGGCCGTCACAGGTCGATACGTTCGATTACAAACCCAAACTAGATGAAGACGACAATAAGCCGTTGCCGTTTGATAAGCCCCGCGTTTTTTCGAGCCAAACCGGCACGTTGCTCAAATCTCCCTGGAAATTCAGCCAGCATGGAGAATCGGGGGCATGGGTCAGTTCTCTCTTTCCGCACGTCGCGAAACATGTCGACGATTTGTGCATCATTAACGGCATGCACGGGTCGAATTCGCGGCATGGTGGGGCGCTGTTGGAATTGCATACCGGGACCGATACGTTCATTCGTCCCAGCATGGGATCGTGGATCACCTACGGTTTGGGGACCGAAAACCAGGACCTGCCCGGTTTTGTGACCGTCTGTCCCTCCTTAACGCACGGCGGGATGAACAACTGGAGTTCCGCATTTTTGCCGGCCGCCTATCAAGGAACGCCGATGGGCAATGCGGGAACCCAGTCCAAAGACGCCAAGATTCCCTACATCACTGGAAAAACACCTCGCGACTTGCAGCGGATTGAGTTGGACTTTTTGCAGCAGATGAATCGCAAACGGTTGGAGGATTCGGGGCCGGACGCAGGGCTGGAAGGTCGCATCAACGCCTTCGAACTGGCATTTCGCATGCAGGCGGCCGCGCCGGAGTTGCAGGACGTCTCTTCGGAGTCGGAAGAGACGCTGAAGCTGTACGGAATCGACGACAAAACGACTGAGGATTTCGGACGGCAATGTTTAATGGCGCGGCGATTCGCCGAACGGGGCGTGCGTTTCGTGCAGGTCTCGCATAGTTACAAATGGGACCAGCACGGCGGTCTGCGCAAGGACCATCAACGTAATGCGCTGGAAGTGGATAAACCCATCGCGGGCTTGTTAACGGACATGAAACGGTTGGGGTTACTCGAAGATACGTTGATCCTGTGGGGCGGCGAATTCGGGCGCACACCGGTTTCACAAGGCGACCGTGACGGCCGTGACCACAATCCGCAAGGCTACACGATGTGGTTGGCCGGCGGCGGTGTGAAGGGGGGCATGCGGTACGGGAAGACCGACGATTACGGTTACTTTGCCGTCGAGGACAAAGTACACATTCACGATCTACACGCCACGATGCTGCATCTGTTAGGACTGAATCACGAAAAGTTGACGTATCGTTACGGCGGTCGCGATTTCCGTTTGACTGACGTGCATGGCGAAGTCGTGCATAAGATTCTTGCTTGAAAAATCTCCGGCAACGTCCGGCGGTCGGAGCGGAAGGGCAGTCGATGCGAATGAATGCATGTCGTGGAACTCTCGTGTTGGCGATCCTGGTTTGTGCGACCTCGACCGTCGCGGACGAATCGAAGCGGCTAACCGGTTTCGAGGACCGGTTGATTCCATTGGAGCGCGGGCAGTTGTGCTGTGCGCATCGGCCGGGCGATGGACCGACATTGTTGCTCATTCCCGGCACATTTTCCGACAGCCGAGCCTTTGCCAAACTGGTGCCGCATTTGGGCAAAGACCTGAATCTGTTGATCCTGGAAAACCGCGGATTGGGGCGGAGTTGGCCCCCGCCTCAGGATGGTTCCATAGAACAATGCGCACAAGATGCGTTGTTGGTGGCGGAAAAACTAGGCATTGAGTCCTTCTATATCGGCGGGCATAGCCTGGGAGGGATGATCTCGCTGGAAGTCGGTCGCCGCGCGCCGGACAAACTACGCGGTGTGATCTCGTTGGAAGGCTGGACAAGCTGGCACGCAGCGCGTGACGCATTTCATAGCGATATGAAGGCGACGCTGACCGACGAGCAGTTGGCCGAATTAGCGGCCTATCGCAAAGAGGTGTTGGCCAAGTGGAGTGATGAACAGCGCTCGTCGTTTGGCAAAGTCTGGAAGGCTTGGGACGGTCTGTCGTTCTTGGAGCATACGTCCTTGCCCGTTTTGGAAATCTATGGAGACCGCGGCCGCGCACGACCGACACGGGGGAATTTGCGAATTCCTGAGCGGGACAATATCCAACTCATATGGATCGACAATTCATCGCATTCGCTGCACTACCAACATCCACAACGGGTGGCTGCAGCGATCAACCGCTTCATTCGCGAACAAGAAGCCAAACGGGCCGAAAAATAATCTCGCCATTCATTAGGCGGCGTTCGCTCGATCGTTAAATTTCTGCTCGGGCCGAAATTCGATACGTGTCTCGTGGGGGCCGGCAACATAATACCTGATGCCCCGCCAGACGATGCGGCGTCCCCAAGCCGATGACACGACGGCGACCAAATGGAAGAATGCGGTCAGCGGCGCGGCGAACACTTCGAAACGTGTGACATCGCGAAACGTGGCGGGGGCAATTTGTAGAAACGGTCGCATGGTGCGCTGCCGGAGCGCTGTTCGCACGGTCGAGCAAGCATAGTAGATTGCACCGCAGGCCAGCGGAACCAAGAACGGTCCACCGGTTATCGCCCAGGCCATGGCCAGGATTGCCGAGCCAAGATACATGACATTGACCAAACCCGCCGCAGCCAGTGCGAGCCACCACCAGCGGGGGGTGTAAATGCGGACTTGGAAATATTGCCGCCTTGCGAATTCCAACATCGCCGGGAAATCAAAATCGACGGACGAGGCGACAAGGCAGTGTGGTTCGTAGACGACCTTCAACCCGGCTTTGCGGACCGACTGGGTCACGAGCAAATCGTCATTCAAGCAGCCTTGCCATGCTTGGGGAAAATTCAATCTCTCGAACACCTCTTTGCGCATGGCCCATGATCCGCCCCAGACGAGGTTGAACAGTCGCAGGCCCAAGTTGCCGGCAAGTTGATTGTTCATGGCGGCGACGATGTGATTGCTCCAGGTCGGCCGAACCGGCACAAACCAACGGTAGCCGGTGACCACACCCGTGCGGCTATTCGCTGTGCGGCGCACCATGCGCGCCAACCACAGCGGTCCCGGACAGGCATCGGAATCCGCAAACGCCAAGACTTCGACGTCGTCGGGTATGTCGGTGGTCGCGACGATCAGGTTGTGCACCTTTTGCCCGCAATCGTTGGCCAACCCGGCGATTTCGATCCGGCAGGGGATCGCGGGGAACTGCTTTCGGAATCGTTCAATCACTGCGACTGCAGGATCGTGAGGCGATTCGGCGATGAAGCAAAGTTGATAGTCCGCATACTCTTGCGTGAACAACGACTGCAGGTTGCTCTCGAAGTCCAGATCGACCCCTTTGCACGGCACAAACAGCATGACGGGGGGATGGGTAAACGGTTCATCGGTGGCTGCGAGCCGTTTGCCGTGATATCGACGATGCTCCCACGTTTGAATCAACGTCAGCAGGCAAACCAGGAGGCCGACACTGGCGAGGCTGCAATAGGTGATCAACAGGCCATCCATGGCGATCCGTTTCGTCGGGAAATGTCGTCGGAAAAAGCGGCTGCAAATGAATATTCAACGGGATTCTTGTGGTTTTGAGAAATCTCGTCAAGAGGGTTTGTCCGGCTCAATCCGCGGGAAACAGTTCTTGGCGCCTCAACTCTTGCAGACGGGGCAAACCACCGCAACGAGAGAGGTAATCATGGAAATCGGCGACGTCAAAAACATATTGATGGAGGAACTGTTTGTACTGCTCCGGATCGCGTTCGATGGTCAACCATTCGCGCAGATGTGTTTCGTCAGAAAAATATTCGTACGGCATATTCGCGGGAAAACTACCGTAGGGGACTTCGCAGACGGCATCGACGCAATAAAACGGGATCACAGTAGCGGTCGGGTCGCGGCGAATCTCCTCTGTATCAATCAGCCGTTCGCAACTGATGATCAATTTTTTGGCGGCGCGAGCGAGATGGTAATCCGAGACCGACGTGCCGCGGATGCGGCAATTTCCATAGCAATCCGCCTCGTGCACGTGGATCACGGCGACATCCGGCCACAGGGCGGGGATGGCGGCGAGTTTTTTTCCGGTGAAGGGGCAAATGACGGTCTGAGCGGCGCTCTGCCGGAATGTGTCGGTCCCGAGTATGCTCCGAGCGGGCAAATACGGCAGGCCCATGGCGGCCGCTTGAAATCGCAAGGCGAGCGTGTAGTTCGTCCACTCGCATAGCGCCACCTCGCCGCTTTCGACGACCCGCCGCGCATGGGGGGAGAGTCCGCGTGCTTCCAGCCCGACGATGTAGGCAGCATCGACGCGGCTGAGCAATTGGCCGCGACCGGTTTGGTTGCCCGCGCACAGAATTTGAAAATCGTGCGTTGCGGTATGCCCGGCCAGCCCGAGTCCTTGTTTTTGCTGCCGTACAATTTCGTGCAACACAGCTGTGGCAATGCGGTCCCCGCCGAATCCGCCCGCCGCCAAGTAATCGCCGTCGTTGACGAATTGCCGGACTGCTTCGGGAACGGACATGACTTTGGACTGCAATTGCTTCGATTTTTCCGCAAATGCCTCCCGCGCCGCATCGGGATCACAATCCTGGAACAGCGGCCCATCGCCGCGCGGTAGGGGATCGGTTTGTGTCATCGTTACAATTCAGCCTGCTGCGCAATTGTGTCCATGTCGCTGTGAGTGTGCAGCGTAATGAATACCGCGTTAAGAATCCACGAATAGAGCGGTTTAGAAGCCAGCATCGACGACTGTTGCGATTGATATGCTTGTCGATGAGGATCCGTGGAACTACAAATACATCGACAAAAAGACGTTTCCTATGGAACAAAGCTGCCATGACCACACACATTCTGCAACTTTCCGATTTTCATCTTTTAAAAAATCAGGCCGACGCATTGCGGGGCGTCCCGACCGCCGACTGTCTGGTGGATTTGTTAGCCTTGGTGCGAGCGCGTTATTCGGCAGCAGAACTGTTTATTTTTACCGGCGATATTGCCGCCTATGGCGATGTGGAAGCCTATCAGCAGACTCGTGAATTGTTTGCAGATCTATTACCGCGCTGCGTGATGATTCCCGGCAACCATGATGAAACGGACCTGATGCGACAGATCTTTCCCGAGAGAATCGCCGGCTCATCCGGTCCGGTGACCTTTTCGTGCGACGTGGCTGGTTGGCGGTTGATTGGATTAGATTCCCATGTTGCCGGAGCGGTGCATGGTGAATTGTCCGGCGAACAACTTGCATGGCTGGCCGATGAATTCTCCCAACACAGCGATCAGCCAACGCTATTGTTTATGCACCATCCCCCGATATCCGTGGTCTGTCCATGGCTCGACCGGATCATGTTACGCAACGCAAACGAGTTGGCGGAGGTCCTGGATGCCGCGCCGCACGTTCGCGGAATCTTTTGCGGGCATGTCCACCAAGAATTCAGCGGAGTCTTCGGCGCGATTCCCGTACACACCGCCCCGGCGACAGCGATTCAATTCGCGCCCCATACCGAGGAATTAGAATTCGACAACGTACCGCCGGGCTTTCGGGTGATCGAACTCGACGGCGACAAGTTTCACACCCACATCGTCCGCTTGCCGGAGCTAAAGTACCCCGCCACGTAGATTGCCCAATCGCAATTTGACTCCAACGGGAGGGCGAAGCTCCTGCTGAGCCGCACACTACCGAAATCATGCGCAGGCGTAGGATGCTCCGCAAAGCATCTTTGTCGGACGAACGGTACTTAGCGTTGCCAACATACATGGTCATTCGCAAGACTCGCATTCAACCCCAATACGCAGAAAAAAAACTCACGCAAAGCCGCAAAGCTCGCTAAGGAGTTTCCGGGATCGCCCCATTCAGAATTGATACCTACATGGCGGGGTTAGGATTTATGAAAGAGATTCTTTATGGTGAGTTGAATTTCAATTGACGTAAACCGATGTCAAACAAATTGACACCGCAAATCTCTTTGCGAGCTTTGCGGCTTGGCGTGAGGCTCTTTTGAAACCTACAGTTGCATGGAATTCCCGCATTGCGGGAGACGTTTGGGCGGACGGGGGGAGATCTGCATACAACATCGGTAGATTGGACGTGGAGGGCACAATCCTGGAAAAAATGACGCAAATTGGTCGCGCGCGGCTCGGCGGGAGCCTCGCCCTCCCGGAAAATTATTTTTGGGGGATGCGGTTGAGGGTGTAGTAGGCTTCGGGGTGCAATAACGGTTCGCCATCGGCGCTGCGGATGCCTTTGGCGGTGAGTTCGTGGACGAACAGTTCCCGTAAGCCGTCGACCTGCAGATGCACCCGGAGGCCGTCGTCGGAAACGGTCGCCACGGGGATCGTCAGGTTCTTGTTTTGAATCTCGTCGCTGCCATAGGTGGAGTGATACAGATAGGTGTAGCTATTCAGGTCGTAGGATGCGACGTTTGCGGCGGTTTCTCGGTCGACCGGTTTGGTGAACAGTAATTCAAAACCATCGGGACGGGCGCGCATTTCTTTGATCTCGAAGGGCGTTTGGCCGGTCCAAATCAGTCGTTGTAGCCCGTACGACGCGGTTCCCAGGCTGCTCCAACCACGATTGGTCAGGCCGACGAACATGCTGCCATCGGTGCCTTGCGCCATTCGTAATACGGCCGAGGCGAATCCGTAACGAAAGGGGAAACAGGCGCCTTGATATTCGCCGTCGACTTTTTCGAGAAATACGCGGGTCATGGCGGCTTGGGTGAATTCGCCGATAAAGAGTTGGCCCGCGAATGGCCCAAATTTACCGTCGCTTTCATCGAGCATGATGTCGGTCGTCGATTGCCCCGCCTTTTTATAAGGAAACCAAACCGCCGGCGGTTGCAGTTGCGGCAGCAGTCGAACCGCTTCGGGAAAAGGAACGCCGTTGGGGATTTTCTCGATCCCGCTGATCGGCGAACCGGGAAGATTCATCGAGGCGAGCGCTTCGGCATGATGGAAAAAGACCCCTTCACGCATGTGGTGCAGTGAATTCGTGGCGACCCAATTCCCCTGTTGGTCGGTGTAAAACATATCGCCCTCGGCATTGGCACCCAGTCCGCTGGGAGAGCGCATACCGGCGCAGATAGGAATCAATTCGCCGTCGCTGCCGATCTTCATCCCCCAACCACGCCAACGTCCCTGTCGCAGGTTGAGTGTTGGTTCGTGCACGGTGCGCTGCAGTTGTTTTCCTTTGAGTCCTAGCCCGATATTGAGTGTGACCCACAGATTGCCGTCGCCGTCCAGTTTGGGACCGTAGGCGTATTCATGATAATGCCCCGTGACGCCCCAACCTTTGGCGACGGTTAAATACTCGTCGGCCACATCGTCGCCATCGCTGTCGCGCAGTCGGGTCAGCTCGCTACGCTGCGTCGTATATAACGAATCCCCCAGCTTGAGCAGCCCCAACGGTTCGTGCAGGGCGGAGGCAAAACGTTTGTAGGTGACATTTTCGGGGGGATCGTCGTAGACGCCGCCGAGAATCCAGACTTCACCTTTGCGAATGGCGACAGCGACACGTTTGTCATCCAGGACGGCGATGCCGCTGACCTCCATCGCCAATCCGTCAGGCGCCGGACGCCATGTCTTGGATCGCGATTCCGTCGCTGCTGGCGAAGCGACAATGGTTTCCAAGCGATAATAGTCATTCTCGTCAGCCGCGGCCGCGACGTTGAGATGGAACGTACACGTTGCGGCGAACAAAACTAGCAGCAGTCGAACTACCATGCGTATTGCACCTCGATCGTCGTTTTCTTGACGACATCAATGGGAACGATCCATTCGGATAACTTGTTGGATGTGCGAAGTTGGCCTCGGGCGGCCAGTTCTTTAGGCATTGTCACCGTCAAACCCTGATCGTTTCTGTAGGCCAACGGTCCTTGTTGTTTGAGCGTTTTTCCGAGGTTGGCGCGAAACCAAACCGGTGGGGCCGATTTGTCAGGATGGCGATTCACGATCGTCAATTGCCGCCGCAAACCTTTTTTGTCACTCGGCACAATGCGGTCTTGAATATCGAACGGCCCATAGCGGTAGAGGAACGTCGGGATGCCGTCGCTGTCTAATTTGTATCCACCAAATCGATACCCGTTGTCGTCAGCTGCGCCGGTCGGCCAGGGTTGTTTGTCGGTTTTGAGAATCGCCAGCGGCACGCCTGCCGGTAGGTTCATGGAGGCATCCCCCAGTGGATGAGCGGGGGGAGCGAAGCGGATGAACCAGGTTCCCAGTGCATCCAAGAACCCGCCTCGCCAAGCATGCGCAAGGCGGACAGACTCTGCATCGAACGCAAAATGGACCTGTTCGGGAAAGCCGACGGCAATTGCGTGCGTGCCTGCTTCGTCCATAAATGTCCGCAACACAATCGGCCGGTCGCGGGGGATGAGCTCAAAACTCTCCGAGCGAGCTTGGACGATTTTCTCCGGGAGCGGCAGTTTGTCCAGACCTTTCAGATAAGTCCACATCGCAGCGATTTGACGTTTGGGGTCGCCGTCCAGCAGCTCTTTGTCTTGGCTGGTGCCGCCGGGGAAAAAAGTCGGCATGCGCGTGCGGTTTTTTAACTCGCCGGGATTCAACAAGAATTCGTAAAACCACTGAGGATCGACACGCGTGGTGATCCCCGCCAAGTCGGTGCCGACGGTTCCCGGCAAGGTTTCACCACGAAATTGATGGCATTGCACGCAACCGATATCCATCAAACGGCGGCCCGCCTCAGCGATGTCTTGTGGCGGTCCGAAAACTTCTTTTTCGGACGACGGTTTTGCATCATCAGCGCGGGCGAACTGTGCCGGAAGCGATTTCACAGCTGCCGCCGGGAACTTCGGCATGCGAATGTGCATGTGCGACCGTACGTCGCCGTTGCCGTTTAGAACTTTCTTCATCCAGTCTTGCCGCAATTTGCGGCCGACGCCCGTCAATGGCGGTGGCAGGCGGCCTTCGTCTCCCAGATCGACATGTCCCACGGTTTCGAAATAGGGTTTGCGAAACCGGCCGACACCCCCTTGTTCGTTGCGATCGTGACAGGCGTAGCAATTCAGTTGTAGCAGCGCCAACTGTAACGGATCGGTGGCTGCGGTTTTGCCTGTCGCAAGCACCTCGTGGATGGCGGCCGCCTGTGGAGGGTCGAGAGAGTAATGCGGGATTCCATTCTGCAGGGTCTCAAGATCGAAATGCGTCATGCCATTTTGGGGCGCGACGAAACAGGAGTGGTCGGCACTACGATCGAGCTTCGCCAGCGGTTTGGCGGGATTGCGGTCGGCTTTGTCGTTTGTGTCATGGCAATTCACGCACCGCAATTCGCGAAACAAGCGGCGCCCCTCGGCGATCAACTGCGGATCCTCCGTCGACGGTGCTGGCGGATCGAGTCTGATTTTGGTCATTAAGAAGGTACGCAGCAATGTCAGCCGCTTCGACCGCCTGTAGTTTCAGGCTCGGCATGCGACCGCTTGGGCGAACGGCTTCGGGGTTGAGCAGGAAAAACGCCAAAGATTTCGGCGTATACTTTGCCGGCAGGTCGCCGTGTGGAACCGATTCCACGCGGCGGGCGGCGGATGCTAATCCGAGTTCGGCCAATTCTTCGGGATCGAGTTGGTCCAATATTTCATCGATGGCCGAGGGTTTGATTTCGGCGACTTCATAGTCCGCATCGGGTTGGTGGCAGGCAACGCAACCGACTTGGTGATACAGCTGTTTACCGCGCTGTACGTTCCCCTTGTTCCAAAACTCATGCGGAACCGGATTGCCGCCCCCGGCTTTGATTTCCGGAAACGCTTGATGTTGCGTTGCGAGGTAGGCGGTCAGTGCGGCGATCGCCTGTTGTTTGTCCGCTTGATTGAGTCCCGCCAAGACATCGGGCATCGTCGTTCCCGGTTTGACCGTATGGGGAGCGGCGAGGAATCGTTTGATCCAATCGTGATCAATGCGATCCGCGATACCGTTGAGCCGCGGGCCGCGTTTGGATTGTAGATGGTTATCTGTCGTAGCATGGCAAGCGGTGCAGCTGAGTTCGCTGAACAAAAGCTGGCTGGCGGTCAGCGAGGTGATGTCACCGTGCCGCGCAAAGCGATCAAACCCCGCAACGAATGGCGGCGCCGGTCCGTCCGTCTCTGCAGCATGGCAGTATGCTGCCGCGGTCGTGAGAACGAACTCCGCGATCGCAATGGATACGGTCCGTGAGTTTCGCATATGCAATTCCGCCGTGACAACTTTAGTGAGAATGATTGACCAATCCAGGAGGGCGTGCCGCTCGACATGCCTGACGGTCGGGTGCCACTGCTGGCTTGTCCAGCAGTGCAAAGCGTGTGTCCGATAAAAACACTGGCGGACAAGCCGCCAGTGGCACCCTCGATACACCTTCGATTCAGTAGGTGGTTAGAGCAACTTCGTCAGATAATCCCGTGCGCGGTTGATTTCGGCGGTCACTTCGGTGGTGGTCTCTAAGATTGGAATTCCTCTTGGGACGGGATGCATGAAGATCTCTGTCCAACCTTGATAGTCGATTGATTTGAGGGCCGCCATCAATGGGGCGAAGTCGAGTGGGCCTCGTCCCGGCATTTGCATCAACTCTTGTTCTTTAGGCAGTTTCGTCATGCAGCCCATGCCGTGCTCCCAGGCATAAAACATGGCGATGCCGTTGCCCAGTGTGCGGATCAAATCGGCCAGCAGCTTTTCGTCTTGCGGCAGATGGTAGGGGGCCAACGCGACCGCCAGATGTTTGCTCGGCCGCAATTCGATCAGCCATTTCAGCGAATCGGGTGAGTCGATGAGATTATTGGCGTGATTCTCAATCGCGATCGTGACGCCGGTTTCTTCTGCCACGGCGAGGTGCGGTTTCATCTTTTCCACGAACGCACCAACCGCTGCCTTGAGTTCACTTCCCTTGAGATCTTTCGGGCCGCTGCCACCGGTGACCATGGTTGGGCAACCGAGTCGCGATGCCAATCGCATTTCGTCCTGCAAGCCGAACGGGCCGAGTGGGTATTGGGTGATACAACCCAAGGTCACGTCGTTTTGTTTGAGCAATTCGACGAATTTCTCTTCGCCCAATTCGTCGAGTTGTTCGCGTTGGTCGCCGTGTTTCTTGGGCCAAATGTCGATCGCCGTCGCACCTGTCTTGCGGGCTTCAGGCAGGATCTCAGCGAGTTTTGTATAGCCATACATTGAGGACCCAACGATGTACCGCAACTTGAGCGTTTTTTCGGCGGCGCTTGCCAGCGGGGCGCAGGCTAGGCCGGCAGCGGAGAGACCGAGCAGGCTGTTGAATTGTCGGCGTGTGAGCGCGGTGGGATGAGTTGTCATGGTGAGTTCCTTGGGTGTCTATTTAACTGCGGCGCAAACGATTTCCGTTCTCTAAAAACGGCACGCCGAGGTGCATCAGTTCTTCCGTTTCGGGGCGATAAAGTGGCTCGGGCGAATATTGGGTGACATAGGCGCGGCGCAAACGATCAGTGGTGTTCGATCCACTGCGGTGAAACGACAGCGAGCTGAAGACCGCCAAACTTCCTGCGGGAACGACTGCGGGGATACCCGGTTCTTTACCGAAGTAACCGACCTTGTCACCCGTCTCCGGATCACGAATGTGTTCGACCAGCGAGCGGATGCCAACGGTTGAAAAGGGCATCACATAGGCTGTGCCGTTCTCCAATGTCATGTCGTCGACAGCTGCCCAGACGGTGACGTAAGGCCGGTGCGGAAACCCAAGATAACCGCCGTCCTGATGCCAGGAAAACTTAATCCCTTGCTCGGCCGCTTTGACGACGTATTGATCGTAAAACAAATAGGCGGTCTCACCAATCGTCGCCCGGCAGACGTCGGCCATCAGGTCACTGAAGACGTATTCCGACAACTGCGGCGGTTGGTCATATTGCTTGGCAATGTGATAACGTTTGCCGCGATGGCTGATATGAATGTGATCCGTACCGAGCCGGTCCATCTCCTCGTGCATCAGTCCGATCAAGTGATCGCAGGAGTCGCGGAGAATTTCCAGGTGGTCTGCGGGAATCACATTTTCGAGGATGAAGTAACCTTCGTCCAGATATTGCTGCCGGTGGGCGTCGGTGATTCTGCTCGTGGTGGGCGCTGTCACGATTTCGGCTCCGATGATTTTATTGCGCCGTGCGGCGGTTTGTGGAAGGATTCTCTCGAAGAAACTATGATAGCCCAGACGCGCACCCAATGACAATTCCCTCAACGTGCTGGTTTTTGCAAACAGCGAAATTCAAAATGTCAAAAACCAATTCCGGACGGGATAAACCGAGGGGACTTCAAATCATTCATGGGCTCTGTACGTTGGGCATGTGGATCAGTCTTCCGTTAGCCGTCTTAGGTCCCGATTGGCTGATACCGATTCGCGACATGGAGATTCGCGTCATTGTCGGTGCAGTCGCATCAATCGCCAACGCATTTTTGTTATGGTTGACGCAAGACCGAGAAAAATCCTGACCCACTGATGAGATGTGACTGTTCGAGTCTATCCAGACTATATAGCGAAATGTTGAGAGAACCATTGAATGTACATTCCATTGCTTAAAGCCTGTCTCGTCTCAGTTTTATCAGTGCTCACTCTAGGGACGTTAACCAACGCAGCGTCCGCCGACGAACCGGTCGCTGAGACGATCGTCCAACAGAAAATCAACGAGAACTTCGAACAACTCGGGAAGTCAAACCAGCCGAGCATGCTCTGGGATGCGACGACAGTGGCCGAGCATGAGGCGTGGCAGGCGAAGTTCCACGACAAAATGACCCAACTGCTGGGACGCATGCCGCAGCGCGTACCGTTAGAGGTCAAATGGGAGTCTGAGGAAAAGTTCGAGAAGTTCACGCGGCACAAAATCTATGTCCGTTCTGAAGAATCGTATTGGGTGCCGGTCTATTATTTCGTGCCGCACGATATCGCCGAAAAGAGACCGGCGATCGTCTGCCTGCATGGGCATAGCGGAATCTATCCCTACATTCGCGAAGGGCAGGATGAGAAAGAGCGGAAGAAGACTGAAGAATTGTCACTCGATTATGCGGTCTATTTGGCCGAGCATGGATACGTGACCGCGGCGATCGTCGTGCGGGGTTGGAATGAGACGCACGGCGACTTGGATCCCGGCGTTAAGCACGTCAAGCGGAGTTGTCGTCAAGTGACGATGAACACGCTACTAATGGGCATGACGCCGCAAGGCCTACGGTGTTGGGATGCGATGCGGGTGATCGACTTTTTGCAAACCCGCGACGAAGTCGACGGCGAGCGAATCGGCGTCGCAGGATTATCGGGCGGGGGAACGTTGGCGACCTATCTGCCGATTTTAGATGAGCGGGTAAAACTGGCGATGATCGCCGGCGCGTTTTCCTCATACCGCACCTCGATCTACGCCATGCCGCACTGCATCTGCAACTGCCTCCCGGGTGTGATGCAATACGGCGACATGACCGAAGTCGTCGCCAGCTACGCCCCGCGCCCGGTGCTACTAATCAACGGCATCCACGACCCGATCTTCCCCGTGGCCGAGGCGCGAGAAGGGTTCGCAAAACTGCAACGCGTCTATCAACTACTCGGCCACAGCGACCGCATCGACGCCGATTTCTTCGACGGCCGCACGCTTGGTCGAATAATAAAACGTTGGAGTTTTTAGCGACGCATTTTGGGAAGTAGCAATGTAGGTCAGGCTCTTTGCGAATGAAACCACCACCAACGCGCGGATGTTACTACAACCGTTTTGGGGACGTCAGCGCATCAGACTTGCTTCGCATTCAACGCCGAAAGGAGTCAAATGTGAAACAAACTGACCACCTCTATGAACGATTCTCAATGGCACGCCGTTGGGTGGGGGCGTCAGGCGAAAAGGGAAGGTCATTAACCGGTGCGTGCTTGGAGGGTCTGATTACGTACTCACGGTCAAAATATCTATGGGCTCGACATCAGAAATGACATCAGCGAGATTGCCATAAAATTCTGTCCTTCTCGGCGCGTATTCTCCTATAATACGATTGGGGGGTCGAACAGCCACCGTAGTGGTGTAGTCCGCCTCGAGAATCAGAGTTGCGATCTTCGAAGTCGGGAAGAGGGGCAAGAGGGGGAGGGGGCAGCCTGACCTACGTGTGTTTCCTTCCCGCGTACAATTCTTCCAGAATTTCATCGAGTAAAGTCCCTGGGGGGGGCGGCATCAAACTCGAGGGGGGGGGCGGATCGTCGGATCGTCCTGGGTCATAGATCATGCGGCAATTCAGCGACAAGTGCATCGCGCGTTTTGACAATGGAATCGTTCGGCGGGACTCCGCCAGCTTCTCGTTGCCAGTTGGTTAGTTGCAGTACGTGGCGCGTACCGAATGCTCCGATTTCGTTGAATCCGATGTCGATCTTGAAGTCGTTGTCGAAGATCATGAGTTTCTCAAACCTTGTGGCAGGCGGCTGAACGAACTACAGGCACGCGAAGCAGAGCTTCGAGAATGTGGGAACCAGGGGAATATTAAATCTAACCCTCCCATTGATTGACGAAGTGCACTTCGAGGTACTCCGCAGGCCACATTGTGACTTTGTAATGGTCATTTCCGTCCAGCCCGTTGTCGGAAACATCCCCCAATTTGCCGGAAAATGCACGGATTCGGTAACAACTTGGAGAAACCGTGAAATCCGCTATCGGTCCGCCGGTACTCTCGTGGATTTGTAGGCAGCCCGTTGGAACGTCGAGGCTGCACTCCGCGATGTGGTCCCAATCATTTGCCTCGAATCCTGGGTCGGTTTCGTAAATCTCGATTTGGAACGGTACGGACATATTCCGCGCGTTTGAATAACCACAATATCAGGGGCAGTCTTGACGCGTCGTTTGATGTCTTCATCCGTGTAATCAACTGGCGTAGTGGTAACCACTTCTCTACTTGTCCCAGAGATAGAACTGAAAATAATCCGCAAAAACCTGAAAAAGATCCATGGTCCCTCACGGCATCTCCTTGTCGATTCACCATCACGCATAAAACTGCCCCACGTCATAAATCCGTAGCGTCACCTCCGAGTCCCGTTTCCATTTCGTCGAGCGGGAATAATAGGCGACCAGGGCTTCGTCGCCGACGAAGGTGACGGATGGATAGGCGGCGTCGCGGTCTTTGCGGTTGTCGATGTCTTTGTAGTGGCTCCAGGTTTTGCCTTCGTCCTTGGAAATCGCTGCCGTCAGCGGGGTGCGGGGCCAGTTGGATTTTGAGGCGACGTTGTTCCACAGCACGAGCAGGTCGCCGGTGGTGGGAATACGTTTGACCAGGGCCGGGGATTCGGGCGATTTCAATTTTGTGGGTACCGGCTGACTCCAGTGGTCGCCGCCATCTTCAGAGACACTTTTGTACTGCCGTTGGTTCGTATTGCGGAGCAGGCAGAGGAGGCGGCCGTCTTTGAGTTCGACGATCGTCGGTTCGTGGCAGCCGCGGCCGACGGCGGTCATGCTGTCGCTGCTGCGTTTCCAGGTTTTGAAACCGTCGTCGGAATAAAACACGAACGAATGCAGATCGCCCCCCTGATAGGGAGTGCCGCCGATGTAGTTCTTGGCGTAGGGGCCATGCGCGGGGAGCAACACACGGCCGCTGCTGAGGCGGATCGCTCGGTCGGCGTTGTTGCAGTACCAACCCGGCTCGGAGATCTGGACCTGTTCGCCCCAAGTGCGGCAATTGTCGGTGGAACGCCGCATGAAAACGTTTCGCTGCGCTGCGGAATCCCAACCGACGTAGGAAAACAGCACCTCGTGGGGCGATAGACGAACCAGATTGGGATGTTTGACGTTGTGTTTCCAATGATTGGCTTGCATGACGGTGCGATCCCCCCACGTCCGTCCGCGATCGTGCGAGACCAATGAGGAAATCTGGCAGGAAACGTCGTCGCCGATGCCGCCCTGTCCAATTTTTGTGGCAGCTGCCGGGGCGTTGGAATAGTATTCGCACCACACCAACAGCAGCCGGTCGTCGTCGAGTGGAAAGATCAATTGATGATCGTGTCGTGGATACTGTGGCGTCCAAGGGCAGACGATCGCATCATGGATCGGCTTTAATAAGGGAGGAGATGTTCCCTTGTCGGCTTTTGCTATCGATGTTCCCGCAACGGTCGACATCGCCGCTGCTGCCAGAAAATCGCGACGTGAGATAGAGTTGTCTTTCATGCTCGACATGGGGATGTTTCTCTCGTTGGCAGAATCAATTCGGGGGGTATTCGTCGCGTTGCAGTTAGCCGGAAAACGTTCCGTGGATATGCAGCCCGTCGGTGCAGTGCACTTGGACGTCGCGCATTTGAACTTCGCCCAAAGGCAACGACGAGAGGGGAACGACCGTTCCTTCGACACGTTTGAGGTACGGGGCGGCAAAGCCGGCGATTGTGGAGCCGACCGCCCCTTCTCCCTCGCAACCGACTGAGCGGACCACAGCGTTGAGTTCGTCGTCGATTTCCAGCCGGGCGGTGACCGCTACGACGCCGTGAATCGTGAGGAAGACTTGCTTGGATAAGCTGAGCCGCAACTTTGCATCCAGCGTCCGTCCACCGGTCGATTGCAGGTGCAGGTCGCTGTGCTCGATGGTGATGCCGTGTCCGGCGACCAGCGGTTGCATTTTACGCAGCAGTAATGTCTCCAGGTCGGACAGTCCAATCCGGCAGTTCGCATTCCCTTCGTCCGCCCCAGCTAGCACAGCTACCGGCCAGTTGGTGGAGTCGCGATCGAAGTCGAACCGCACCGCACTGGCGGTGAAGTCGGCAAAGATCTCGGTTTCATGGAAGATCAGCGGATGGCTGACGACCGTGAATTGGCTGACGCTGAATCCGGATTGTGCCTCGCCGATCCCGATGGGGTGTTGCGTCGAAAGCCCTGCATCCGTCTCGGCACCGGAAAGATCGATGTGGATGCGCTGGTAATCGGGATGATTTTCGCCGTCGACTTGCACGACAGGCTTCGCTGGATCGGGCAATTTCGCCCAACGGGTCAAGCCTTCGGTTAAACCGGCGGCCAAGGTGTGAGCGTCTGCCGGAAGTTCTGTTTCGCCTAAAAATAACATCAATCGCTACTCGCGTTTATGAAAGGGGCATGCGACCGCCACGCGCATCGAGAGCACGCTGAAGTGGACGCGAGTTTGCATTTTCGGGCATGGGCGGCCATTTGGCAACACAAGCAGGGTGATGCCTAATAGGCGAGCGAGAGTCCCAGCTGCGACAACGTCGTGGGCGCGTCGTCGTTCAGTCCGACATTGTAGCTGCCCCACAGGGCAACGCGGTCCGAGAGATACCAAGTCGCACCGGCGCCAATCATCTCGCCGCTGCCGTTGCCCGGCCCGGCAATCGCATTGTGATATCCGGTCAGGAAGGCGTTGAACTCATCGGTCAGATTGCGGCTGAACGACCATTGCACCGTCTCTTGAAACGTTTGGCTACCGTCGAATTCCTCAGCCCCGGTCACCCCGACGGAGATTTCGACACTGCAGTTCCAAGGCAACGACTTATCGAAGTTGAGGTTGACCGCAGGTTGGAAACCATCGTCGAAGACCTCCGCCGTCGATGTCAAATCGGTCTGCAGCCAAACCTCAAGCGCTGTTGAAGGGATCCAGCCTGTCTTGTCTTCGTCCCACAAATGCACTTTGAGGTCAAAAGCCGTTGGCGTAAAACCGGTCGTGTTGTCACCGCTGCCGTAGTTGGATTGAATGCCGGTGCTGAAGATGCGGAACTCCACGTTGTCGGTCACGCCGTAGCGCAAAAGAAATGGAGTCGAGTAGTTACTTGGCGTTCCTGTTTCAGGACCGTTGAGCGTGAACGGCGAGAATTCGAGATACGCCCGTCCTTGGGGAAGCGTGTAGGAACCGTTGGGGAAATTTCCCATGTCCGGGCCGGGGTTCATAATGTTCGGCGCGGAATCAACTGGAGTCGTTGCGGGAGAATTGACCTCTTGGCCTCGCGCGTTCACCGACAGATTGGCAATGACCAACAGGGCGGCGAATAGAATAATTCCGGAACGCATCACGATGCCACGACTCACTGACAAGTAGTTTCAAAACCCTCTGCCGCGTCTCGCTGGCACGGATGTAAGTTTCCAAAACCGTTGCAACCGGGTTATGAATCTGGTTTTAGAAAATCCAGACATGTTCGTTTTGAGACAGCAGGCCATTGTCACCACAGGCGGTTCAGGCAAGATTGTTGGACTGCAACGATTCTACTGATTGCCTCTCCAGTATCATCGGCCGAAAGCGGGGTAAGAGTTCGTCGTATTTAAGACTCCGCTCGCGATATTCCTAAGGAGTAGCGAGGAGAGTTTGCGTTTTGTTTCTTGCAGAGAGAAACACGAAAAAAGCCCTCCCGCGTATTGCGAAAGGGCTTTTGTGAGATAACCATAACGGAGCGATAAATGCTCCAATTTATTTTGTGAGCAGGTTGTTGATCATTGAGATCGCGGCAGGGCCGACGAGGACTACGAAAATCCCGGGGAAGATGAACAGCACCAACGGGAAAATCATCTGCACAGCAGTCTTGGCTGCGCGTTCTTCAGCCAATTGCGACCGTTTCACCCGCATGCTGTCGGATTGGACCCGCAAGGCTTGGGCGACACTGGAACCGAATTTATCGGCTTGGATCAAAATTGCAGCCAATGCTTTGAGGTCGTCCACACCGCTGCGGACACCCAGGTCGTGAAGTACTTCGCGGCGTTGGCGGCCCATTTGCAGTTGTAGGTTACACAGATCGAATTCGGCACACAGATCCGGAGCCGTGTCCTGCAATTCTTCTGAGACGCGCCGCATGGCGGCGTCGAGACCCAGTCCGGCTTCCACACAAACGACCAACAGGTCGAGTGCGTCCGGCAGCGAGAGGAAGATTTTTTGGACCCGACTATGTGTGATGAAACGGAGAATGAGTTCCGGCAAGAACATGCCGATGCCGGCTCCGACGACCAACGAAACGAGTCCGTTGTAATTTAATCCATATTTGATGACGCCAAATCCGCCGCCACCCAGAAATCCGGCGATCAGTCCCGCGAATTTGAGGGCCAGGAAAACGCTCGGAGCATTCGGCGAGTTGAACCCTGCATTGGCCAGCTTGACGCGGAGTTGATTCTCTTCCAGTTCCGTCTTGGGCTTCATCGCCTTGGACAGCGCCGGCGCGGCTTTGGAGAGCATGTTCCCCACGCCTTGCCCCTCATTATCTAAAGTGCGAGGGGCGGGGGTTTTTAATTCGTCCAAACGTTCGCTAGCCCGCGAATCTTTCGACGTCAGCACGTTGAATACGATCCAACTAATGATCGCAAAGCAACCAAAAACAGCGTAGGGGAGTATTGTGGAAAGTTCCATGGCTCTGTTCCTAACCGGCGGAGATGTATGCGTTCGCGTTATGCGTGCCATGGGGCACGCACGACAGGCGATAAAAACGAATCGAGACCTCAGACCTTAATGTTGATAATTTTCTTGATCGTGATGGCACCCAACACCTGTAGTACAGCTGCGGCAGCGATCATCTTGCGTCCCAATTCGTCCGTGAACAACAACATCACGTACGGTGGGTTCATGTGCCAGACGACGAAGAACAAGACGATCGGCAAGGCCATGAGCACGACACCGCTGATCCGGCCTTCACCGGTCAGGGCTTGCACCTGTCCGAGGATTTTGAAACGTTCGCGAATAATGTGTCCGATTTTGTCAAGGATTTCCGCCAAGTCACCACCCGTTTGACGTTGAATGGCAACGGCGGTCACAAAGAATTTGAGGTCGAGGTTAGGCATCCGTTTGAGCATACTTTTCAATGCTTGCTCGATCGGAACACCCAAGTTTTGTTCTTCGTGCACCATGCCGAATTCCACAGCGATCGGCGCGGGGAGTTCTTGCACCACCACATGCAATCCGGATGCCAAACTGTGTCCCGCCCGTAAGGCACGTGCGACCAGTTCCAAGGCATCGGGAAGTTGCTTGGCGAATTTGTTGAATCGTTTACGTCGCCGCCATAACAGCCAGCCCAGCGGGAGTGAACCGGTCACGATTCCTGCCAAGGGGACAAGCGGGAGTGGGGCTTTGGCTAAGAAGGATAGTCCCATCCCGAACAAGGCAACGCCAAAGGTCAGTAAGAAGAACGTATCGGGTTTGATCGGCGAATCAGCCTGTTCAAACAGGGCGCCCATGTTGGTGAACCGACTGGAGAAGCGGTGCATCATGCCCGCCAATCCCGACAGCCCTTCACCGACGCCTTCTTTTAACAGTCCATGCGATTCCAACTCCGGCGTTTTCAGGCCGGCCAAAACGTCAAGTCGATCTTCAGCCGTACTCGATCCGAAATCCTTCATCACGAAAACGATACCGCCAACCAAGGCGGCCATACCGACGAACGCTGCGATGGAAATCAAAAGTACAGGACTCATGATACTTTACCATTCATAAAATGAGGGGATTGTGTGGCCCGCATCAGGATTCTATGCGTTAATTTAACCGTCGAGCGGCGAACAAGTTTCCGGGCAGACGGACGCCCGCCTGTTCCAACCGGTCCATAAATGTGGGCCGTACTCCAGTGGCCTCGAAATGGCCGAATGCGCGTCCTTCATCGTCAATACCGTCTTGAACAAACAGGAAGATATCCTGCATGATCACCGTGTCTTGTTCCAGATTGAGCACTTCGGTAATGTGCGTCACTTTCCGCGGGCCGCCTTGCAGTCGGTTGGCTTGAATAATCAAATCCACGGCAGAGGCGAATTGGCTACGGAGAGCTTTGATGGGCATTTCAATACCACCCATCATGATCATGGTTTCGATACGCGAACATCCGTCACGCGGCGAGTTTGCGTGAATCGTGGTCAACGAGCCTTCGTGACCGGTGTTCATGGCTTGCAACATGTCCAGCGTTTCGGGTCCACGGCATTCCCCGATGATGATTCGGTCGGGACGCATACGCAGGGCGTTTTTCACCAAGTCGGTCGCACTGACTTGGCCTTTGCCTTCGATATTGGCCGGCCGTGTTTCCAGCCGCAACACGTGTTCCTGTTGCAATTGGAGTTCGGCCGCGTCTTCGATCGTGATCACACGATGATCGTTTTGGATAAAACTAGACAGCGTATTGAGCATTGTCGTTTTACCAGAACCGGTACCACCACTGATGATCGTGTTCAGTCGGCCCTTGATAGCGCCTTCCAACAACATAACCATCTCCGGCGTAAACGCGCCGAATTTGAGCAGGTCTTCCAGTGCCATCGGATTGGCACCAAATTTACGAATGGAAAGCGATGCCCCGTCTAAGGCCAACGGCGGGATGACCGCGTTCAAACGTGAACCATCCGGCAAACGGGCATCGACCATGGGGGACGTTTCGTCCACACGACGGCCGACTTTAGAAACGATGCGGTCCAAAATCTGCATCAAGTGTTCGTTGTCGCGGAAAACGACGGGAGAACGTTGCAAACGACCCGATTTTTCCACAAAAATGTGCTTGGGGCCGTTGATCATGATGTCGCTGACTTCATTGTCTTTCAGCAACAGTTCCAACGGTCCGAAACCGAATGTTTCGTCGAGAACCTCTTCAATCAGCCGTTCGCGTTCAGAACGGTTGAGCAGTGTGTTTTCGCTGTCGCACAGGTGTTCGACGACGAGCCGGATTTCGCGGCGGAGCGTTTCGCCTTCCAGATCGCCCAAACGCGATAGGTCGAGTTTATCGACCAATTTCCCGTGAATGAGGGTTTTGAGTTCTTCAAAGCTGGTAGTACCAGACTCGAATCCGCGCTGTTGCGCTGCTTGGCTGGGGACGGCCATTTCGTCACCTACTCCATCAGAAGGAAAAAATCGTGTGCGGCAGAAGGAAATTCAAAGGAGCCGAGCAGCGGCGGCACTTCGCAAAAGTGCACACTGCGGCCAATGGTTCCTTTGAAAAACGTAGCTCACGATTTGGAGGGTGAGACGGAAATGTGGCCTAAAAACATCAAATAGGGAAAGATCCCCAGGAGCCCGTAGTAACCGCATCCTCTGCTGTCCGCATAACCGCTACAACACGCGTGCCTGTCTGCGCAGTTGTCTGCAGGATAGACTTCGACAGCGACAAATGCTTTGTCAAACCGAGCAATGCGGGTGCCACTGGCTCTGCCAGTGCTTTGTATGTTTCGCAGTATGTTGACGCACACATCGGAAGTTGCACTGGCATAACCAGTGGCAACCAATTTTGTGGTCAAACCCGGACAATGCGCTAGGCCTCTGTGATATCCGCACTCTGCGGGCCTTGGATATAAGAGCGAACGCGGTACTTGCTGGCCACACCGACGAACAGCACGGCCGTGATGAACATTGCGGCGGTGAAGAACCAGTAATAGTCCGCCCCGGCCAGTTTGCTGGTGCCGTCTTCATTTTGGATGAACAAATTGACACCAGCGGTAAACAGGTTCCCAAAAAATACGGTGAGCAAATACAGCGACATCACGATTGATTTGGCTTCGTTGGGTGCCTGCGTATAGGCGAATTCCAATGCGGTGATCGAGACCATGATCTCAGCGGAGGTCAAAATGACGTATGCCAACAATTGCCAGCCGATGTGCGGCAGACGGTCGACGGTGTCGCTACGAAATTCGGCGGTCACAACGCCCGTTTGATGATCAATGGAAAACTGTTCAAACAGCGCCGGATTTGAATTGCGTTCGATCGCATAGCTTGCGCCGCTGCCGGGCGCGAATTCGTCGGCGAACAATGAGCCCAGGTCACGCTCCGTCGACAAGTCCTCTCCCGTGCGCGGCGACAGGAAGTCCGATTGCTTGCGTTGGGTGGTTCCATCAGCAGCTGTAGCAAGAACTGCTACTTGTGACGATGCCTGTTGTACTGCGGTTTCAATGAATGCGGAAACGGCAAACGCGGCTGCTGTCACAAAAAAACCGATGCCGATTTTCCGCAGTGCCGTCAGTCCAAACAGTCGATTTAGCAGCGGATAAAGGCCGTAGGAAAACAGCGGAATCAAGAGGAGAATCAGTGCCGGATTGGCCGCTTGGATTTGCGACTCGGTCGGTTCGATCGATGATGACTCGCTGGCAAACGGCAGCCATGATAGGTCAAATCGTTTGTCCATCTTGCCCGCTTGTTCGACCCACCGCGAAGCTGTTTGATCAAACAGGCTCCAAAACGTGATCAGAAACAAAAAGATGAGACACAGATGGGCCAATGAGCGTCCCGATTCCCCCCGAAAGGATTTGGTGAAGGTGGCTAATCCGCGCGCCGGAACATGAATAAACTTTGAGCGTCCCAGCCAAAACACCACGGTGGCCAAAAACATCAGGGCGCCCGGGACTCCGAATGCCACATGCGGTCCAAAGCGGGGATCCTTGAGGAAATACGGAGTGAGCAACGTCGACAAAAATGCGCCGAAATTGATGGAGAAATAAAACCAAGCAAACACCCGCGGCAAGAGATGCTGATTTTTGCTGCCAAATTGATCGCCCACATGGGCCGAGACACACGGCTTGATGCCGCCGGCGCCGAGCACGATCAATAGTAGACCACACAACAATCCGATCCGCGTGTTGTCAATCGCCAGCACTAGGTGTCCCAGGCAGTAGACAACTGACAGCGCCATGATGATCTGATATTTCCCGAAAAAGGCATCCGAGAAAAAACCGCCGATGATTGAGCAAAAATAGGTTGCTGCGACAAACGTATGGATGTACGTCGTTGCCTCGGCATCGCTCATCACGTCCGAGACGCCGGCATGATTCACGAGGTACTTGGTCATGAACACGAATAAAATCGCCTTCATGCCGTAAAAACTGAACCGTTCCGCCGCCTCGTTCCCTACGATATACGGGATCCCGCCGGGCATCTTATCGGTTTCCGTCGGGACGGTAAGATACGGTTTGCTTGCCATCCGTGCATCCTTTGTGGGGAGATCGGCTTCTTAGGAAAAACGTCCGGACATTAAACTCAGTTGTTACAATGCCCTTGTTGTCGGCAATGCTTGACTAAGCCGACGCTAACGACCGGCAAGGAATGGTACAAGAGATCAACGTATTCAGGCAAGAACGGTCCCGTCCAGCAGACGCCGATGCAAGCGTAGGGGAAATTCCAGTGATCATCACATCGCGCAATCCTCACTCACTACCGAAACAAATTTCATGAAATCTACCGCTCGCGCCATCACGTTCCATGGGCCCGGACGTGATTTGGAAACGATCGAATTCGCATTGCCCAAATTGCAGGCGGGCGAGGTCCTTGTAAAGGTCTCCTGCAGCACGTTATGCGGCAGCGATTTGCATACCTACCACGGCGACCGCTCCACCCCCTGTCCCACGATCCTGGGGCACGAAATCTTGGGAGTCGTGGCGGATTTGCCTGCCGGGGCTCCGGTTCTAGACCATTTTGGCACCCCGCTCGGGATCGGCGCGCGGGTGACTTGGGGCATCGCGGCGAGTTGTGGGGAATGTTTTTTTTGCCTTCACGAATTACCACAAAAGTGCGCGGCGTTGTTCAAATATGGTCATCAACAAATCACCGACGCGCATCCACTCAGCGGCGGCATGGCCGAATATTGCCATCTGGCAGCGGGGACCCCGGTCTTTCGCGTTCCTGAATCGCTGCCCGACACCGTCGCCTGTCCAGCAAATTGCGCAACGGCCACCGTGGCAGCCGCCTTGCGGGTGGCGGGACAACATCCCGATGGGGCACTCTTGATCCACGGAGCTGGCATGCTGGGGCTGACCGCCGCCGCCATGGCGCGCTGGCAAGGCTACCGCGAGGTGATTGTGGTCGACGTCAATCCACAGCGATTAAGCCGCGCCACGGAATTTGGTGCGACCCGCATTGTTGCAGCAGGGGAGACAGACAGCAGCCTGGACGATGCCGTTGAGGCAGCTACAGCGGGACGGGGTGTCGATGTGGCCATCGACGTCAGTGGTGCTCCCGCGGCGATGCGGCAAGGGATGGAGACGCTGCGTGTGGGAGGCTGCGCCGTGTGGGTGGGAGCCGTTTTTCCCACACCGACTGTGGAGGTAGTCCCCGAGCAGGTCGTGCGGAAAATGATTGAAATCCGCGGCCTGCATAACTATGCCCCTTGCGACCTAGCCACAGCATTGGAATTCCTCGACCAGACGCAGGCCGACTATCCGTTTTCGGGATTGATTGGGGATTCGTATTCTTTGGACAATGCCGAAGCGGCGTTTGCTGCTGCCCGCGAAAGTGGGGCATTTCGCGTGATGCTACGGCCTTGATCGATTGTGCTGGGGGGACTCATCTGCGACGCGACCGGCGCAAGAGGACCTAAATTGCTATTTTTTCGCAGAAATTTTCCGGGAGCCTATAATTTGTGAGTTGATTCACACAACGGCACCTAAAGTAGGGGCAGTGAACGTATGCCATCCCGATAAAGTTGGGACGTAAAGAACGTCGAGAGTTGATTTTGGGCGAACCCCCTCCTGTTAGGTATTGTCCTTTTTATCTTGTAGAACGCACACGTTCCCTATAAACCGTATACCCCGACACGGCACTCCCTCATTAGAATCAGACCGGCTCCCCCGCCGGAAGGCGCGATGAAAGGATTTCTGACAACTCCCTCGAAGCCCGGATCATGTTCCGAGTTGCTGCGCATCGCCGTTCCGCTAGTGATTAGCTCCGGAACGTTGTCTCTGATGCAGGTCTTGGACCGCATGTTCCTGATGTGGTATTCCACAGACGCATTGGCCGCAGCCATGCCGTCGGGGTTGTTGCATTGGTCGTTGATGAGCATTGCCATCGGCACGGCTGGGTATGTCAACACGTTTGTTGCCCAGTATGAAGGGGCCGGACGACCGGACCGCGTGGCGGGCGCGATGTGGCAGGGGATCTACTTCTGTATTTTTGCCTCGGCCATCATGCTGTTCTTTCTGCCTTGTACCGAAGGCATCTTCCGTCTGGTTGGGCACGAAAAGGCCGTGCAAGATCTGGAGTGCACCTATTTCCGCATCCTCTGTGTTGGAACCGCTCCGTTTTTGTTCTCGGCGGTGTTGTCCTGTTTTTACAGCGGACGCGGCCGGACCATGACCATCATGTGGGTCAACCTAGCAGCAACCGTGATAAACGCCGCTTTGAATTATTGGCTGGTGTTCGGCGGTTGGGGTGTGCCCGCGATGGGGATTGCCGGCGCGGGTTGGGCGACCGTAATTGCCAGTTGCCTGGGTGTCGCTGCCTTTGTCGTCTTATTGCTTCGAAGCGAGGATGCACAGCCGTATCAATTGCTTAAGAACTATCATTTCAATCGAGAAATCTTTGTGCGGTTGTTGCGCTATGGACTTCCCAGCGGAGTCCATTTCTTCGTGGATGTCGCCTGTTTTTCGGCATTCATCTTGCTTGTTGGAGCGATCGGCAAAGAACAATTGGCCGCCACGAATTTAGCGTTCAATGTCAACTCGCTGTTATTTTTGCCGATGCTCGGTTTCGGAACGGCGGTGATGACGTTGGTTGGAAAACGAATCGGCGAAGGACGTCCGCAAATGGCTGTGCGTACAACCTGGATCGCATTTGGGTTCACCACGGTCTATATGTCTGTCTGGGCTGTCATCTTGATCTTTGCACCGGGGATTGTGTTGGCACCCTATGCCGCTCGGAGCAATCCGGCGGAGTTCGCTGCCATTCAGCCGACCATCGTGGTGCTGCTGCAATTCATCGCGGCTTATACCTTGTTCGATGGGATGAACATCGTGTTTGCTTCGGCCATTCGCGGCGCGGGCGATACGCGGTTTTGTCTGTTGTTTACGTTTTTCTCGAGCCTGTCGCTGATGATCATCCCCGCGTTTCTCGTATTGCGCGTTTATCACCTGGGCCTCTACGCGGCTTGGGCGTGCGTGATGATTTATATCGTGTTTCTCTCGTTTGGATTTTTGTTGCGGTTTTTAACCGGCCAATGGAAGTCGATGAGCGTGATCAACGAAACACCGGCGGTCACCGCAGACGAACCACGCTGGGAATGGGACCTTCCCGATCCGGAATCCATTTCGGTTGCGGTCAAATAATCGCCATCCGGAGAGGGGTTACCGCAATTTGTCGAGCAATGCGACAACGCGCGCGGAATCGATGGGGTTCGAAACAATCCCGTTCTGTTTGACGGCGGTTCCGACGATGAAACCATCGGCGTGCTGTGCCATGCTTCCGATAGACTCCGCCGACACGCCGCTGCCCACCAGCACCGGTGCACCGTGGGCGGCGGCACGGGCTTGCTGGATCTCCGCCAAATCAGTCGCTGCTCCTGTGGCGGTTCCCGAGACAATCAATGCATCGGCACCGCCGCGGAGGAGCGTGTCGGCCACTTCGTCGGCCAACGGGCGCGGTGCCAAGGCTGCCGAGTGTTTGACGTTTACGTCGGCGAAGATGCGAATGTGCTGAGCACCGAGTGCTGCGCGGTCGCGTAATAAATCATGAGCGATGCCCTGAATGATCCCCTGATCGGTGACCCGCGCGCCGCACAGGACATTCACGCGAATAAACTGCGCACCGACCGCATGGGCGATCGCCAACGCGCTCCGGCCATCGTTGCGCAACACGTTGATGCCCAGCGGCAGATTCGACTGTCGCCGCACTTCTACGGCCAGGGCGGTCATATGGGCGATGACGTGGGGCGGAACCGAACTGGGGTAAAATGGCGTATCGCCAAAGTTCTCCAACATCAACCCGTGGACACCTCCTGCGGAGAGCGCGTCGGCATCGCGTAGCACATGGTCGCGAATCGCCGCGACGTCACCGTGGAATTGCGGTGCGCCGGGCAGGGGCGGGATGTGTAGCATGCCGATGATCGGTTTCGGTGCTGCAAACAGTTGAGGCAGTTGAAATGTGCTCATCGCGGGGAGTGGATTCCTGGTCGGTGTGCTGTGCAAGTCTCTGGTGCATCATAATGGCAGCGAAATCGCCGAAATCATGAATTTTGAAGTTTATGAAATTTTTGAAAAAAAGTTGTGGAAATTCAAAAAATCCGATGGTAGGCTCGGAATTTGGTTAAGGTCCACTTTCATTTTTCTTTTGCGTGAGGATAGGCGGTCATGCCGCAAGGCTCAATTAAAAAACTAACGGACAAAGGGTTTGGGTTCATCGATCTCGGAAACGGAAAGGATTTGTTCTTCCACGCGTCAGCGTTGCAGAATACCTCGTTCGAGGAACTCTACGAAGGTCAACAGGTGGAGTTCACCGAAGGGCAAGGCCCCAAGGGCCCGCGGGCAGAGGATGTCACACCCGCATAAGCTCGCTCGAAAACTCCGCGAAACACTCATTTCAGAATCAGCCCGCATGTTACGGCATGCGGGCTGATTGGATTTTTAGCAGGGCCGTAATGGAAAAATCTCGACCGCCACACCATCGCTAAACAACGCGTGGCAATAATCCTGAGCCGGTGTAATCCCCGCCGTGGCCAACAAGCTCTCCTCCAACCGCACGACTTCCACTTGCCGCAACGGATACGGACAGTGGTGTACCTGTCCGCGATACAACTGCCCCGCGCGATCAACCGAATAGAGCAAATAGCGTTCGGCGAGAAAAAACTCCAAGGTCCCCTCCGCGACCCGGCCCGCTTCATCCAGCGGAGGTGTGATCTGATCGCCGATCCGCGCCTCGATGTCCGTCTCGGCCTGCGCCGGTTCGGGCCATAATCTTTGGCTGCGATAACTGATCTGATTGTTGCTGCGGTTCAACGACATCGTGGCTTTGAAGTAGGGCAGATTCCAAAATCGCCGCGCAATGCGAACCGCCAACGACCGAGCCGCTTCGAGACTAAAAAACCACACGCCCGGATCTTGTCCGTCGAGATGCACGTAAGTCCGGAGGTTGGTCTCGCAGAAATTCGAAATCCCCGGAACCGCCGGCGCCCACCAAGGCCGCACGCCAGACATATAAAACGGCACCAGCCCCACCCAAGCGTCGCCTTCCCAAGTATCAAGCGTCAGCCGCGGTGGTAATAACGGAGCAATCATCTCCGCCGGGATGCGCCAATGCACAAACAACAGATCCGACCACCGCTGGTACCCGATTGCTTTTTCATCAGGGCGACGCGTGGGACTGTTGCGATCGATGGTGGGTGGATTTGTGAGCATGTTAGCGTGGGAAGCCAAGCAAAAGGCGAAAAAGTCTCACGCAAAGACGCGAAGAAAAGCGTTGGTTTCCTCGATCTAACTCTTTGCGGCTTGGCGTCTTTGCATGAGGTCTTCTTAAATTGGAGACGTTTCAATCAATGAACCGCAGGCAACTGCCGCAATTAACAGGGGCTATTCATGAATTGCGAGCGGTCCGTGAAATGCCCATCCGCAAATGGCTGCTCTGTTTTTCGCCGCGCTACGAAACCTCACCATTCAACGATTCCAATGGTCCCACCGCCGTGGTGGTCGTTTGGCCCAGCGGATATTCATCCAGCAAACGGCGGATGTCGTCAGTGGTGATGCCGTCGATCACGTTCAGATCGTCTTCGACGCTGCGGTATTCCCCGCGGTACAGCCAGTTGCTGCCCAATGCGCCGAGGCGGCCCATGGGGCGTTCGCTGCGAAGGACGATGCGGGAACTGACTTTGTTCTTGGCCTGCATCAGTTCTTCTTCCGTGACCCCTTTAACGTTCACCTCGTTGAAGATCGTTTCGATCCGCCGCATGTTCTCAGCTGTTTGCTCCGGAGCGCAGCCGCAATACATCAGGTACACGCCGCTGCCATCGTACTCGTTGTAACTCATCTCGGCCATTTCGGCGTAGCCAGGGTCGACGAGATCCCAGTACATGCGGCTGCCGCTGTCATCGCCCACAATCACGCCCAATAATTCCGCTGCATAGCGGGCAGGGTGCGACGACGGTGGGGCGGGGGTCATTTGCATGACGTGTTGGTGATGGCTTTTGGGGTTGGTGATCACTTCGACGCCACCGGGCGGTTGCGCTTCGGTCACTGTGCGACCGGGATCGCCGGCGGGCCAATTGTCGCAATGCTTCTCTGCGAGCGCTAGAACTTCGTCCCAGTCAAAATTGCCCGCAACCGCCAACGTGATGTTGCCGGCCAAATACCGCTGGTTGAAATACCCCCGCATCTGATCGGCCGTCAATGCGTTGATGCTGTCGACGGTTCCTAAAATGCATTGTCCCAACGGGTGCCCGGCAAAGTGGGTTTGCATGAGCGTTTCATAGGCAGTAAAAGTCGGCTCATCTTCGTAGCGGCCGATTTCCTCCAGAATGACTTTTTTCTCCATTTCAAAGTCGTCGGTCCGCAAGCTGGGGCGCAGGATCTCGGCCAAGAGGTCAAAGATCCGCGGCAGGTATTCGGGTAAGACGGCTCCGTAGAACAGCGTCACTTCTTCGCTGGTCGAGGCGTTGTACTTAGCGCCGATCTCGTCGAAGATGCGGTTCACATCGTCAGCGGCGAACCGGTCAGTCCCTTTGAAAACCATGTGCTCCAGAAAATGGCTGACGCCGGAGACCTCTTGAGTCTCATCGCGCGAACCGGTCCGCACGAAGAAGCCGACCGCGACGCTGTGCGCTGAGGGGCTTTGTTCTGCGACGATTTGCAATCCATTGTCCAACGTAGCCTTATGAAACTCCAAGATTCACCTCCAGCGATTCAGGGCCGAGAGTCAAAACGGTGAAATTGTCCGCCGGGTGTTCGTCGACGTACTTCAAAATACTAGGCACAGTGAGGGCGTCGACTTTTTGATGCACCTCATCGAGTGTCGTAACGCGTCCCAGGTGATACCAATCCCGTGCCACGGCCGAGGCGCGGGACGAGGAGGATTCCTGTTGCATGATCAATGAACTCTTGGCACCGGCCTTGCAACGCTCGAGTTCCCCTTCTTTGATTCCCTCGGGCAACCGTTGCAACTCGGCCAACATCACGTCGAGCGTTTCTTGCGCACGCTCGTTGGTCGACCCGGCATAGCAGAGCACGCGTCCTTGGTCGCGCAGCGCGCTCAGGCTGGCATAGACGGAATAACAGAGCCCCCGTTTTTCACGCACTTCCGTAAACAGACGCGAACTCATGCCGCCGCCGAGAATATTGACCGCTGCCCACGCATTGTAATAGCCCGCATCACGATAGGGCACGCTTTCATAGGCAACGCCAATGTGTGTTTGCGTCGATTCATGTGCAATATGACTGATGTTCGGCGACCAGTCACTCACTTCAACAGTCGGAGCTGGTTTGTCTTGCCAATCGCCGAAGCATTCCTCGACGATACCTTGAATGGCCTGGACATCAAAATTACCGGCGATGCCCAAAATCGTTTCCGAAGGTCGGAAACAGTTTTCATAATGGGTACGAACGGCATCGGCCGTAAGTCGGGACAGCCCTTCCAGATTTCCATCGCTGGGCAGTCCCCATGGTGCGGGGTAACTGCGGCGGCGCAACTCTTGCATCGCTTTTTGCCGCGGTTCGTCTTCAATCGAATGCAATGACTGTTCGATACCGGCGCGGGCGGCGTCGAATTGGTCCGCAGGGAGTTGCGGGCGGAGGACGATGTCGGCATAAATCCGCAGCACGTCCGGCAGGCGGTCGGCGATGGTCGCACCACTCAATCCAAGATGACTGCCGGAGGCCGATTCGCTGCGTTGCAGGCCGAGGTTGTCTAAATCAAATGCCAATTGCTGGCTATTCCGATCTCCTGCGCCGCGGGTGATGAGGTCGCTCAGCACAGCGGCGCAACCTTCTTGACCGGGGGGATCGTAGATATTGCCGGCGGGAATCAACATGGAAAACGCGGCCGACCTGACGTCGGGCATTCGCTCCATGACGAGCGTCAGCCCGTTGGGCAATTGGGTTGTCCGTATATCTTGTGCCTGCATGTGTTGGGCAAAATCCTTTGTAATGTCAACGGCTGTATTTCAACGCGAATGCACTGTGCTAGGACACTGAAAAAAGCACAGTGCCAATAGCACGATGCAACCTGACGCACTTTTGTGCAGCGTTTACACTCTAAATGTCTGGTTGATTATTGTTTGACGAGCACGAATTCCGCAGGGTGTTGTGCGGAATCATTCGATTGACGCATGAAATTGATAGGGGGTGCTCCACTAGGAAACCGACGACGGTTCGACGTCGACTGCTTTATACAGCGTGCGAGTCAGTTTGAATCCGATCGAGCGATACAGTTCGACGGCCGGTTCGTTGTCGGCGGTCACCTCTAAAAAGACGCGGCGCATCCGGGCTTCATAAAAACCACGCAGTGCCTTGAGCACCAAGGCGCGCCCCAGTCCCAATCCACGATGTTGCGGTGCGACGCCGACATTTTGAATCGATCCCATCCGTCCTTGCTGCGCCAATCCTTGGATCGTGCCGCAATCTTGTGTGTCGTGACCGTTGTCGCCTTGAGTCGAAATTAACCATGTGGCTGCGGGTAAAAATGAATCGCGGCGGGCAATCTCGCGCATCAGACGTTGGCAACCGGCGATATTTCCCAGACAAGGAAAAACGTGAGCGTCAATCTCCCGAGAAAAGCTGGCATGCTTTGCCTGTGCGTGCCGGGTGACCAAAGCGGGGTCCCATTCGGACCAGAAAAACCCTTCCGGCAATTCCGGGACGCCTTCTTGCAACCGCGATAAATCGATCTCCATGCGAAACCGTTTGAAGTATCGATGGGCCATAGTTTCGCAGCCTCGCAATAGGGTGCCGCCAAACGGTGGCCAGGATGGTTTGACGCTCGTAAATCTGCGGATGAATGGTTCTGTGACGAGAAGACCGACCTCTCAGGACCAAAGCAGCTGAAGCCCCATGATAACTGCTCGTCGGTTTCTTGGGGAGTTGTACTGTTGGAAAAATGCAACGAAATCTTAGCAGCCCGACACCAACTGTCAACGGATTCAGATCCGAGACCGTGCGAGTAACATGTTTCTAGCAAGTCAGTTGCGGCATCCTGCAGCCGCTCATGGGATGTCTGGTCCGTGGTTGGTGTGGCGGCCTCGCACGCAACGCGGGGTAATCGTATCGCCGAAATGAATTCAATTCCGCCAAGCGATGCCATTGCCTATCATCATACAGTACAATCAATCAAAACGACTACGCTTGCGCTGATAATTTGAGGAGAGACGAATGTTGCGGTTAGTGAATCTGGTGCTCGGAGGACTGATTTTGATGGCCCCTGGGCAGTTGCGTGGGCAGATCTCGGCTGCAGAGCCGGAAGAGCCTGCCAGTCGTGTCACAGTGGCCCCGGTCATATCGCGGGAAATTACGGTACGCCGATCCTTTGTCGGCACGGTCGAACCGCTCCGCACCAGTGTGGTGGGCAGTGCCGTGGATGGTCGCGTGTTGGAATTTCTCGTCAATGAGGGGGACGCGGTCAAAGCCAAGCAACCACTCGCCAAGGTTCGCACATCGATGTTGGAAATCCGACTGGCCGTTGCGCAAGCAGAATTGCAATTGCGGCAAGAAGAATTGGCGGAATTGGAAAACGGATCACTCCCCGAAGAAATCATTCAAGCCGAAGCACGGTTGCGAGGAACGAAGGCGGCGTTCGATTATCGCGCCTCCAATTCTGAGCGGGCACTGTCGCTCTTTAAACAGAATCGCACCGTGACGGACGAACAATTGCGCGAAGCACAGTCCGAAACCGAACAAGCGGAGCAAATGTATCTCGAAGCCAAGGCGGCACATTCTCTTGTTGTGCAAGGCCCGCGGAAGGAGAAAATCGCACAAGCCCGCGCCCAAGTGCTCATGCAGTCGGAACAAGTGAATTTGATCAAAGAACAGATTCTCCGCCACACCGTCGTGGCACCGTTCGACGGTTATATCACAGCCGAGCACACAGAAGTCGGCGAATGGATTGGCGAGGGAGATCCTGTGGTCGATGTGGTCCAACTCAACGAAGTCGACGTCCGCGCCGGCGTGTTGAGCGAACAGGCTGCCCATTTGCGAGTGGGATCCGAGGTGCCTGTGCAGTTTGCTGCCTTACCGGGACAGACGCTGACCGGACATGTGGCGCTCATTATCCCCAGTGCTGATGCATTGTCGCGGGCGATTCCGGTCAAGGTGCGGCTCAAAAACCAAATCGTCAATGGCGGGCCGATCTTGAAAGCGGGCATGATGGCCCATGTCCTTCTCCCCACAAGTCATACACAGGCAGTGCTGATGGTTCCCAAGGACTCCCTGGTACTGGCCAAAGACGAACGCCCCGTTGTGTATGTCGTCGAAAAGGACGCTAAAAATCCTGGTCAATTGGTTGTCAAACCAGTGTCTGTGGCGATGGGAGTTTCTGACGGGGAATGGATCGAAGTCAAAGGGCTGTTGCGGGCCGATCAGCAGGTGGTTGTCAAGGGGAACGAACGCCTGTCCTCCGGGGATCATGTCGACGTGATCAGCACGATTGAACCAAAATCAGCGGCGAAATGACGCTCGGATAACCTCCGTTTGCCAACGAAATCAAATCAGCACGTCTTCCAAGGCGGAGAGGCTGACGATCTCCTGACGTCGAACGAGTACCCGCTGGCGGTTCGCGCGGATGCCGTGCCGCCGCGTATCCACGACATAAAGCTCGCGCGTGGTGGCCGTGTCCCGCAGGTCATGCACATCGGCCGATTCCAATACGAGATAGCGGTGATCTTGCTCGACCAACGTGCCCGCGTACACATAGGAACTAGAGACATCAATGACGATCTCCTGCCCCATCAAGCTTAGAATTAAGTCCGCAGCAGTCTGATCGTCGTTCATAGTCAGTCAAGTTTTTCGCAGGTGGTTAGTGGAGTAAGGGGGGAGGGATGGATTCGTGGAGTTCAAAAATGAGTGATAGCAGAGGTTGTCGACAATGTGGCTGGTTGGACGTCAATCGACAAAGCGGAACGTTCCGCCATGTTCCTCGGCAATACGTTTGAGGGTCTCTTCACCATCACGCGACATGAAAGCAATCGTATGAATTGTCGTACCGCTACTGCCATTTTCGTCGATCGCCGCCTGACGCGCGCGTCGCGGTTCATCGAATTCCCCATCGGATAACAGAAAAATGACCTGGGGTCTAAATGATAACGCCAAGCGAATGGCCCCTTCAGGATCGGTCGTTGAAGTGGGAAGCTGCCGGTCAATCCAGCGGCTGGCTTTATTCAAATTGACGCGTGTGGCGGTCACTAATTCGGCACGTGGGCCCGGCTCAAACATTGGGATGGTCTCACTATTAAAAAAGACCACGTGGAATTTTTGATTGGATTTGAGCCGTTTGATCGACCGTCGCAATTCGCGTTTGGCTCGTTCAAATCGAGCACCGGTCATGCTGCCGGAACTGTCGACAATGAAAACAAAGGAATCCCCCACCGCCGACGTTCCGAAAAAGCCCACCTTGCCCCCAGAGGTATCCCCGGCCACCAAATTGGGAGAGGCCTCCTTGGCATCTCCGGAGGGAAGCAACAGATCGCTGTCTTGAACCACGATTTCTTGTTCCAGCATCATCGACGATGCGTCGGGCATTTCCAATTCAGCTGGATTCAGCGACTCATCCAGCAGGGTGTCAAACTCCTCATCCCCGGCGTCTTCGGCGATCACCGTGTCGATACTCAGCGCTTCTGGGCGAGGTTTGAGGCCGATGATCACACCGTAAAGACACAGCAACAATGCGCCATGAAACAAAAACGACGCGCCCCAACCCGCTTGCCCTTTGCGGAATTCACGTGCATATCCGCCGATGAATTCAGAGACCTGCCCGAAAGCCGTTAACTCCTGCGGAGCGTCGGGAACCTCGGGAACAATCAGAGGTTGGACGCGCGGCTTTTTTTTGCGCAGCCGTTGCTGAACAGGATGTTCGCGATTTTGTTGCGGCACGTTTGGCATGTTTTCCTCACGGTGCGCCTAGCGAGGACGCCTGCTCCCGATTCCACCACCGCTTATTGTGCGCGACCGGCCTGGGAATGACAAATCCAATTTCTTCGAAGGCCAGGGGGCTGCCCTGCCGAATCGGGCGGTCTTTTTCGTTTAGTTGACTCTGTCGTCTTGTCGATCTGTCGCAATTCGATCGCCCGCAGGTCCATGATTTCCTTGCCTGGCTGGTTCAGTGCCTTGAGTTTCAGCCTTCCGCGGCCTTTCTTCAGGTCAATTTCTCCGAGTGTCATTCTCTTAAACGGCTTTTCGTACGATTCTTTACGCTCCGCACGGTCGGGACTGTCAATCAGCGGAGGATCATACGCCTCGCTGATTTGCCCTTTGACCAGACTATCATGAAATGATAATTCCAATTCGGTGCCGACGGCGTCTTCTGCGCAGGTGTATTTCAGGATCGCTTCGTACCGACCGGGGTGGATAACGTCGATTTCCCAATAGGGATAATCCGCCCGGTTTGTCCATCCATCCATCCACGAGGCATTGGGCGGCGGAGCACTGTACTGTAACCTTTTGCCGTGGAACTGACCGTCTTGCACCGGCAGCATCGTGGGTGGTGTTGGGCGGGCACCGACCGGATAAGGCCGCTGGTCCGCGCTGCGGGGGGAGTTGTCGGACCATTGGGCGTTCCATTTTTTCAGTGCGGCCGCTAATTCCCGGTGCACCTGTTTTTTGTCTTTGGCTAGATTATTTTTCTGCCCCGGATCGTCCTGCATGTCGAACAGCGTCTTGTCATCGGCCCGGTATTGCTGTGTTCTCACGCTGGAGCGTCCGCGAAAGTTGGAGAAGAGCATGCGGTCGGGCCAATCCGCACTGTCTCCCATCAGCAACGGCTTAAGGCTTACGCCGTCGAGTGGTTTGGGAGTCTTTTCCGATTTGGTGACATCGATCCCCGTCAGATCGACCAACGTGGGCAGGACGTCGATATGCGCGGCGATGCGGTCACTTGTCGTTCCAGGAGCAATGTGTCCCGGCCAACGCACAAAAAATGGCGAGCGGATGCCCCCTTCATCTACGGCCCCTTTTTTGCCTTTCATGCCGCCGTTCCAGCGCCAGGTATTCGGGCCGTTGTCCGACATGTAAATCACGATTGTATTCTCAGCGATTTGATCTTCTTCCAATTTATTGAGAATGCGGCCCACGTTCCAGTCGATGTTTTCACACATCGCTAAGGCAGAGATCGTATCGATATCGCGTTCGCGCGTTTTATCGCGATTGAACATCGTTAAGCCGCGGGCTTTGACGCGATCAAAAAATTCATCCGGCACCTGAAACGGAGTGTGTGGTGTGTTGTAAGCGACGTAACACAAAAATGGGTGATCTTTGTTGGCATCGATGAACTTCATCGCCCGCTCGGTGAATTCGTCGGTTAAATAGCCTTCGCCGCGGACTTCCTGGCCATTGTGGTCGACGAGCGTGTCAAAATAGTTGGCCCAGTGTCCACAGGTGAAGCCGTAAAATTCATCGAAGCCGCGACCGTTGGGATGGTAAGGATATTGCGAGCCGTTGTGCCACTTGCCAAATCCCCCCGTCGCATAGCCAGCGGCTTTGAACAGATCGGCAAAGGTCACCTCGTCGAGATTCATCCGCTCTTGTCCACGCGAGACACCCACCACCCCGGTGCTGGGGTGATAGCGGCCCGTTAGCAGGCTAGCCCGCGTGGGAGCGCAGACGGGCGAGACATAGAAGCGATCAAACCGGGCGCCCGCTTCGGCCAACGCATCGATATTCGGCGTGCTGATGTTTGTGTTGCCGTGCAAACTCAAATCGCCCCAGCCTTGGTCGTCGGTGATAATGACCACCACATTGGGAGGAGCATCTGCCGCGTACGCAGCCGGACAAATTCCAAGTAACGTGAGTGCGGTGAGAGTCCACAGTTTCCAGGAGGAGTTTTTCATAACGGATCGTCTTTCCTAATGATGCGGCGCCGATGATCGTTTTCAGAGATTGTCGTCGCAAGCATGCCATCGGATCAAGTGTCACCGCCACAAACCGCGCAAGTCAGGTGCGGGTCGACCCGCACACGGTTACAATGGCCACACGGTTTAGCTTGTTCGCCGGCGATTCTCCCCCCTCTCCCTCCGGGAGAAGGGCCGGGGGTGAGGGCCGCCAACCAGACGGCCAGCCCACAATGATTCAACGCACCCAATAAACACACGCGCATCCATTTGAATTCAACACAACGAGCCACGCACTATGCCCATATTTGCTGCCGAGACAAGCCTGCCCAATGGGGGATTGACCACTTTAGATTTAGTAGTGATCGGCTTGTACTTGGCGGGTATGTTGTGCATGGGGTTTGTGATTGCCATGCGGCAAAAATCGACGGATGACTTTTTTGTCGGCGGCCGCAATCTGCCGGCGTGGGCGGTCGGCGTGAGTATTTTGGCCTCGTTGCTTTCGACCATCACCTACCTGGGCATGCCGGGCGAAATGTTCCGAACGGGGATCGGCTTCCTCACACGACAACTTTCGATTCCAGTCGTGCTGGTGGTGGTGTGGTTTCTGTGGATCCCGTTCTTTATGAAATTGCGGCTGACCAGTGCCTATGAATACCTAGAGGTGCGTTTCAATTACGCCGTGCGGGCGACGGCGGCTGTGATTTGTATGCTGTTAATCTTCGGGTGGATGGCCGTCGTGGTGCTGACTGCCTCGCGCGCCATGGGTGAGATTGCCAACTTGCAACTCGATCAATACTTCGGCGAAACGGCAGCGGTGGTCGATACGCAGATTGCGACCAGTGATCTGGACCTGCATGTGATTATCGCCGCTGTTGGAATGTTTTCGGTGTTGTATACAACGCTCGGCGGAATTCGGGCGGTTGTCTGGACCGATGTGATTCAGTTTTTCATCCTGATCGCCGGTGCCTTCGTGGCGATGGGGGTCGTGGCCTCGATGACCGACTCAGGGATATCGGATTGGTTTCAGTACTCGCAAGAATACAAACACGAACAGGTCGAGTGGTTCAGTTGGGATATTGGAAATCGTTCCACCGTGTTTTCAATAGCGATCGGCATGTGTTTCTGGATTATCTGTACACACGGCTCGAACCAAGTGGCGCTGCAACGTTATTTTGCCGTTAAAGATATCCGGGCGGCGCGGCGGAGTTATCTTGTCAGCGCGCTCGCCAGTTTTGGATTGAGTCTCGTTCTGGCAGCGGTCGGCATGTCGATTATGTATTTCATCGCCCAACATGACCTACCTGCCGAAGTGGGACTGACCTCGCCCGAACTGACGACTGTGCGAACTGCGCAGGACAATATGTTTCCGCAGTTCATCCGCTATTACATCCCCTCTGGTTTGCGGGGGATGGTGGTGGCAGCATTATTCGCGGCGGCGATGTCGACGATTGATTCCGGTTCGAACTCGGTGTCGACGATTCTGACCGTCGACTTTTTTCGCCGGCTCTATCCCGAAGGCCGCACCATTGCCAGCGAACTCAAATTGGCCCGCACCGTGACCGCCACGATGGGCATCATCGTGGTCGTCTGCACGATTGGGTTGTACCACGCGTCCAAGGGAACCGACATCATCAGCCTCTGCCAAAAAGGCTTCAACATGTTCCTCGGTCCGTTGGGAGCCATTTTCGTCTTGGCCATGTTCTCCCGCCGCGCGACGGCCGCGACTGTTTTGCCGGCGGTCGTCGTGGGAGAACTGGTGGGGATTTGCAGCAGCTATAGCAACGAACTGTTCGGAAAGGAGTTTTCAACGCACATGGTGGTCCCGGCATCCTGGGCGGCAACCATCGTCAGTTCGTTGTTGTTATCCACACTGCTACGCACGCTCGCCAACGACGAGCAACAACAATGGATGTGGCGCCCCGTTGTCCGCGGGGCAGGGGATCACCCGGTTGGCGAGGATGGGTAGGGGTGTGGAGCGGGGCGGATTTACGTGAGGGGCGGGGACGCTGTGGTTCGATTCAGCACTGGCGGCACTTCCAGTGCATGCTCTTGTTAGCCGTCGCTTCGGTGCGGTTACCAAAATCCGGTGCGTTGAAAAACGAGTCCGGCCGTGGTGTCAACATAGTAAGTGGCACCACCGCCATCTGCTTCACGGGGACTATTGTAGACAGTCGCGTTTTCCGGGAATGCCCAGCCCAGTTCACCAAACGTCAGGTCGAACATTTCTGGATACGCGGGGTCGCCGTTTTTGGCAAACTCACTGCGTTCATACGGGGGATGTTGACCATGCTCCTGCCAGAGTTCGTCCAAGTAGACTGCGAAATCATCGGCCGAGATCTTGTACCGCGCCAGATACCCGTTTCCGTGCTTCCGCATTTGAATATCAGTGGCAGCCTCCGGCATGTAGCGCTGTGAACGGAAATCCGGAATGTCACCGAACGATGCATAGCGGAAATCACCGAATCGGACGGCGTCCACCACCATCATTATGCCAGTGCATGATGGAATGAACGCAAGTAATGCGATGGTCGAGTACCAAGAACAGGTCTTGACGCGGCCCCACGACTTGGGAGAAGCGCATGCTGTGAGTACTACAACCACCACAAGTAAGACGCCGAAGGTAATCTGGATCGGCAGGATGACGGGCCACAACATGTGCGCTGAGCAGTTCCGTAATGCTGATCTTTACTGTTGGCTAGAGTGTCCCATCAAGACCGCGCTGGTAGTACTTGTGAGTCACCTCGTCCTGGTGCTCGAGGAGCCAGTCGATGGAAGGTTCGTTGTGCATGGCCTTGTGGATGGCCTGTGCCGTGGCCTTGCGATGAATTTCAAAAAGTGCCTTGTGGTCGAGGTTCTTTTCCGTTGCGGCCCCGGGGTTCAGCCAAACCGAGCATACGATACCGAGGTCGTTGGCTTTTTCCTTGGGAATGTCTCCCGCTCGGACGGCGTCGAGGACACCGTTTGCGATCGCCGCTTGCACAGTCCCCATTAATATATTTGTGTAGGCTGTGCTCTTGACCGTCACCTTACTGACCATCAGAGTCACCGGCCGCACTTGGATATCGGTGTCCAAGATTGCAAAGACTTTCGAGTGGCCAGCCGATTGGCCGCCCGTCAAAGTGGCAATCGCTGTTCCGACCGGCCCGTCCAATTCGCCAATGACAACTTCAGGCTCCGCAGCTGTAAACGGTGGTCCGCCAGCAACAAGAGACTCTCCGGTACGCATCACAATTCGATCACTCATGGGGGACCTGTTCCGTTGTCTGTGAAGTTAATTCTGTGTGTGAAGTTATTTCAGCTCTAGGGGCCAACAGCGTACTCGCGACAACCGACTCTGTCCACCACCTACGTGTTTCCGTCCGTTTCATCAAAGAGAATAATAAAAACTGATCTTCATGGGAACGACCACGGACTTCATCGTCGTATGAGTTCCGCCGGAACGTGCGAAGTCCACGAAAACGTTCCGTTGCCGAAACACGACGGACGCGGATCAGCGACGTACATTTGCGAATTGCGGCACCGACCGCGCTCCAGCGTCCGATGATTGCGAAGTTACCGGACTCGTCGGAAGGAATTTGAATGCAGGATCTACCTTGACCCTGACATGACTCTGCTGAACCAGACTCACGGAGAAATTACCGTTAGCGTCTGATAGGACGATTCATATCGCGGACGGCCTTGATGACAAAGAGCGTCAGAAGCACAGTCGCAATGAGAATCGAGACGGCAATCCAGGGATGCTGATCGCTGGCGAGCCGGCCGGATTCTGTGTCACCGGGAATGTACTGGATGCTGATCGTGTCTCCCTCCGGTTCCCACATGCTGCCCATTCTTGCAGCAACGGTTGCAGACTGATTGTCAGCCGGGTCGACATACTCCACTCTTAAGTCGTGGGCGATCACAGTCATGTCTTTGCCACGCTCTCCTTCAATGGCATCAACGGAAACGATCGACCCTTGTACTGTCTCGCCGAAGGCAAGGTATCGCAACTCGGTGAATGTGAAGATGACTACGGCAATCGGTAGAAGGAGTACTAACAGTACGTACTTTCTCTCAAACCAATTTAAGTCGGAACTCATGTTTATATTCCCCATTGGAATTTTTGTAGATGGAATCTGAACCGAACGCACAGGAGGCAGATCGAATCGATGATACCGTCCAACAGCGTGCCATTCCACTACTTGGCGTCATATCCGACTCTCTCAACCCAGTTCTGGTAGCCAGTAATGCCGTAGAATGAGTGCCTTAAAACCTTCTGTTGCCGAACCACGACGGTCACACTCAAACTTCCTGCTTTTTCACGTCGGTCACCGGCTCCCCTATTGCCATCGCTGAATTGAAGTCGCTGTTTCCGAAACACACGCCGTCCTCAGCCGACAACGGAGATTCATGCTATGTAGATACCCTGTTGGTTCCCGTCACATTCGTTTGAATTAGCTGGATAGAAAGGTTGCAGGTACTTTGCATCGAATCCACTGCGCGTATTGACGGGGCAATCCTTGCTCTGCACACGGTCTGTCACAGCCATCTCTGGAAGAACTCTATGTCATCCCAAATCGTTTCTGAAATCAGCCATTTCGCTGAAAATAAGCATTCAGAAGGTGGCCATGCGCACTTACACGTCCTCCACGATTTGACCGCAAGATCCGAACTTTAATTGACCTACCTCTCCACAGCCGATACATTAATAATGGTTGATGGGTTCGCCCGTGGCCGTCCGATCTGCGATTCTTTATGTCCTTGGAAGGAGCGGTGATGCAATCCCCTGTCTCAATTCAACACGATTGCGGAAACGTATCACGGAGGACGATCCTGCAGGCTGGGTTGACGGGACTGGGGGCGGCGACCTTGCCCGATTTGCTGCGGCAACGCGCTGCTGCCGGACAAGCCTCACGCAAGACAGCGGTGATCTTTGTTGAGCTGGCTGGTGGTCCGACGCAATTCGAAACCTACGATCCCAAACCGCTGGCGCCGGTGGAATATCGCGGACCGATGAGTGCGGTGCAGACGAACCAACCGGGCGCGTACTTCAGCGAGACGATGTCGCAGCAAGCCAAGATTCTCGACAAGCTGACGATCATCCGTTCAATCCATCACCGCAAAAACAACCACGATCCGTCGAGCCATCTGTCGCAGACCGGCTACTACAAGACCGGCCCCAAGGGGGGGCCGAATCAGATGCCCAGTTTCGGCTCGGTGATTCACAAAGTCCGCGGCGCGAACACTGCAGGCTTGCCCGCCTATGTGGCGATCCCCAATACCATGCGTAACGGCGGCTCGGCGCATTTGGGCAAAGGATGCAATGCGTTTGAAACGGTCGACGATCCCTCCAAGAAGAAGTTCAAGGTCCGCAACCTCTCTTTGGCCGGCGGAATGGATATGCGACGGCTCGACGATCGGCGTGGATTGTTGAAGGCTTTGGACGATGACCGGCGGATGTTGGATCTGGAAGGTTCCTCCGAAGCGATCGATCAGTTCACGACCCAAGCGTTCGATATGGTCTCCGGCTCAGCAGCGCGCAAGGCGTTTGATATTTCTCGCGAAGACGACAAACTTCGCGACGCCTATGGCCGCAGCACTGCGGGACAGGGCATGTTGTTGGCGCGGCGGTTAGTCGAAGCGGGGGTCACCTGCGTCACTGTCCGCAGCACCGGCTGGGATCACCACGGAAGTTTGCCCAAACGGATCGTCAAAAACGGCGTCGAGTTCGACCGCGGCATGGCTGCGCTGGTAAACGATCTCTACGACCGCGGACTGCAACAAGACGTCCTGGTTGTCGCCATGGGCGAATTCGGCCGTTCCCCCCGCTTCAATAAAGATGCGGGCCGTGGCCACTGGGGAGCCGTGATGAGCGTCGCCCTCGCCGGCGGCGGACTCAAGCCGGGGATTCTGGGAGCCTCGAATTCAAAAGGCGAAATCCCTGCCGAGGCACCATACCAGCCGGAAAACGTCCTCGCCATGCTCTACCGTCACCTGGGCATCGACCCCGCCATGACCTTCGACGATTTCGCCGGCCGCCCACGCTACGTGCTGGAACGGCGTGAGTTGATCCGCGAATTGGTGTGAGTGGCAGTGGTTCGCCGGGCTGCGTTTGACGACGCGTGATTGAGTATTGTCGTGCCAATTATGCGTCGTGTCGTGCGCCCCCCACTTTTCCCGCCCACAAACTGGCCACGTGCGGCGGTTCGTGTTACCTTACTTGCTTGGGGTGCCCGCGCTTTTTCGAGTAAAAGGTGCGTCTTGACGCACCCTACGGGCGCATTCTCTATGGAATCACCAAACCACACTCATAACGGAAACTGTACCGTGAGCGGACCTGATTTTTCTAAGGCGGAACTGTTGCCGGTAATCGCTCAAGACGAAGCGACCGGCGATGTGTTGATGTTGGCTTATATGAACGCCGAAGCGTACCAAGAGACGCTGAAGACCGGCCGCGTCTGTTATTTCAGTCGCAGTCGCAATAAACTGTGGCGCAAAGGCGAAGAGAGCGGCAATGTGCAGGAAGTCAAAGCGATCTACTTTGATTGCGATGCGGACACGCTGCTGATCAAGGTCAACCAAATCGGCGGGGCGGCTTGCCACGAAGGTTACCGGAGCTGTTTCTTCCGCCAGGTCACCGATGGAGGGGAAAGTTTCCAAACGGTGGGCGAACGCGTTTTTGATCCAAAAGAAGTCTACAAGAAGAATTGACGACACCCATGGCTGAAAAGATTTTGAAATTGGGCATTCCCGCGGGCAGTTTGAAGGACGCCACGGGTGAGCTCTTTAAAAAAGCGGGCTACAACATCAAGTTTTCCTCGCGCTCGTATTATCCCGAAATCGACGATGTGGAGATTGAGTGCTTATTGATTCGCGCGCAGGAAATGGCGCGTTATGTCGAGCAGGGACTTTTGGACGCGGGCATCACCGGGCACGATTGGGTGGTCGAGAACGAAGCCGATGTCACCGAGGTCTGCGAACTGATGTTTTCAAAAGTCAGCCGCCGCCCGGTGCGGTGGGTGCTGTGCGTGCCGGAAGATTCACCCGTGCAAAAGCCGGAGGATTTGGAAGGCAAGCGGATCGCGACCGAAGTGGTCGGTTTGACAAAGTCCTTTTTTGCCAAGCACAACACAAATGTGAATGTCGAGTTCTCCTGGGGAGCCACGGAAGTCAAACCGCCCAAATTGGCCGACGCGATCGTCGAGGTCACCGAGACGGGATCGTCGTTGCGGGCAAACGATCTGCGGATTGTTGCGGAGGTATTGCAAAGCACCACGCGGTTTATTGCCAACAACGAGTCTATCGCCGACCCGTGGAAAAAAGAGAAGATTGACAACATCGCCTTGATGCTGCAGTCCTGCCTCGCCGCTGAGGGGAAGGTGGGCTTGATGATGAACGTCTCGCGGGCCGACCTGGAAACAGTGTTAAGCACACTGCCGGCGCTGCAAAAACCAACCGTGGCTTCACTGTCCGATCCGCAATGGGTCGCGGTTTCGACAATTGTGGATGAATCATTCGTCCGCGAAATCGTGCCGAAACTGCGCTCCGCCGGCGCACAAGGCATCGTAGAGACGCCGATCAACAAGATTATCGACTAAGTCAATGACGCCCTACGGGAGGGCAAAACTCCTGCGGAGCCGTGTCGATGTCATCTCCCTCTCCCTTTGGGAGAGAGCCGGGGTGAGGGTTTTGCACAACAGACGACGACCTTTGTCGCATTGGGGCAGCGAAGTTTCTGCTGGGGCGTATGGCGTTGGGTTGATCTTTTGTCCTATATAGAAAGGTGCGTCGCGACGCACCCTACTTTCTTCATGCCTATCACTGTGTTTAAAATCGGTGGCAGTTTGTTGGAGGTTGCCGGTCTGGCGGACCGGATTGAAGCGTTGATGGCGCAGCGTCCGGAGACTGTAGCGGTGTTGGCTGTGGGAGGCGGAGGCGTTGCTGATGTCGTGCGGCGTTGGGATGCCGTGCACAGCTTGGGCGACGAAGCCGCGCATTGGTTGGCGGTCCGGTCGCTCAGCATCAACGAAGCTTTGTTGTGCAATGTGCTGCCGCAATGTGTACCGGTTTCTACTCCTGCGGAGGCAGCAGCTCACGCCGAAGCGGGGCAGGTGACCGTCTTGGCCAGTGAAGCATTTTTGCGTCACGACGAAAACAGTTCCGAGGCCTTACCCCACAACTGGGAAGTGACCAGCGACAGCATTGCCGCCCGGGCTGCGGTCTGTTTCGAAGCGACAGAATTGGTGTTCGCCAAATCAGTGTCGTTACCCAAAAAACGCGACATTGCCGCCGTGCAGTCACGACGGCTCATCGATAACCACTTTCATCAATTGGCTCAGAGCATTCCCCGTGTGGGCTGGATCAATCTTCGCCAACAGCAAAGCATTGAGCCTTGGCTCGAATCGGGGAAACCGGTCGGCTCAAAACGTTCCCTCTAAGAAGTCCGCCATCAGCGTCCACCCGGCAGCGTATTGCCTGCCCGAGGCGGCAGCGGTGACTTCGTCATAAGTCTCGGCTTCGCCATGACGGACGTTTGTTCCCGCAATGGTAAACGGGACAAAGCCGTGGGCGTGTGTCTTGGTGCGGAGGAACGTGGGGTGATCGGGCGAAACCAAAATGCGGTAATCGCCGGTCGATTTCAAATACTCGTGTACTGGTCCCACGATATGCCGGTCGATTTGTTCCAAGGCTTCGATTTTGGCGGCGACGTCCCCTTCGTGCGAGGCTTCGTCACTGGCTTCAACATGAACAACGACGAAATCGACTTCTTCGAGCGTCTCGATGGCGGCGCGGCCCTTGGCGGCGTAGTCCGTATCAAGATAACCGGTGGCGCCCGGGACGTCGACAATTCGCCAATCCAGCAGTCGGCCAATTCCCCGCAACAAGTCGACGGCTGTAATCACAGCGGCTGATTTTCCGTAACGCTCTTGAAACGGTTCGAGCTGCGGCCGGCTGCCTTGGCCCCAGAGCCAGATGGAACTGGCCGGTAATTGCCCAGCGGCCGCGCGGGCGCGGTTTTGTTCATCGTCCGCAAAAAGTTGTTCGCTTTGTCGCATGAACTGTTGGAGCGTTTCCGCACCGGTGCCGGACGGTAGATGTCCAGCCACGGGACCATCGGTCAGATCGTGCGGTGGATAGGTGGCCGTGGCGGCGTCGAAGGGAGGGGCATCTCCGTGACCGCGATAAATCAACAGATTGCGATAGCTGACGCCGGTGTGAAATTCCCAGTGGTCATCGCCGCACGCATTTTGCATCAAGCCGATCAAATGCGCGCCGAGTGCATTGGGGATTTGTTCGGCTGTGAAGCTGACCATATTCCCATCTTGAATGGTGACCAAATTGCAGCGAACGGCCCAGTCGTGCGGTCCCAAAACAATTCCTTGAGCGGCCGCCTCGAGCGGCGCGCGGCCGGTGTGGTATTTGAGTGCGTCGTAACCAAACAGATTCATCGTGGCGACATCGCTACCCGAGGGGAGCGAGGGGGGAACGTTGTCGCTTTGTCCCACGATGCCGGTCGCGGCAATGGCGTCCATGTTGGGAGTGGCCGCCGCTTGCAACGGGGTCTGGCCGGAAAGGGAGGGTTGCGCTTCATCGGCGCAGCCATCGGGAATGATCAGGGCGTATTTCATGGAGGCAAGTTTGCAGGCAATTGTGACTGTTAAAAATGGAAATTCGGAGCGTCAGTATAGTGGAAACCTTTACGCAAACGAATCCCTGTTGTGAATTGTGCCATTCAAGGCACGACATGCACCAACATCAAGTCGTGTCCGCGCGTGGACCAGTTGGTACTGGCGATAAGCACGATTTCATCGCCCGATGCAATCACAGAGTGGCGGCGGCCCCATTCAGCGACGACTTTCATAATCTTTTGCGGTTGCTGATTGACCACGTCCGTATGCATCGGCGTCACTCCCCAATACAGGCACATGCACCGCGCGGTCTCGACTCGGTCGCTGAGCCCTAGAATGGCAACTTGCCGGCGTTGCTTGGAAACGGCCATTGCGGTTTTTCCACTGTGTGTGGCAACGACGATCCAGTCTGCGTGGAGTTGCTCGGCCGCCGCGCCGGCTCCGGCGGCGACCGCTTCGGTCATGGCCAGCGCCCGGGTCCGGGGCCCACTCATTCGATCGGCATCGATGCCGGTGCGGACCAGCCGTTCTGCTTCGTGGGCAATGCGGCTCATTGTCGAGACCGCATCAATCGGATATTGCCCAATTGCAGTTTCACCAGAGAGCATCAGAGCATCGCTACCGTCCAATACAGCGTTGGCCACATCCGTCGCTTCGGCACGCGTGGGGCGATTGCTGCGTTCCATACTATCCAGCATCTGCGTGGCAGTAATCACGGGAATGCGATATTGGTTGCAGAGATTGATGATTCGTTTTTGTAGGACCGGAACCTGGGCAATGTCGACTTCGACCCCCAAATCTCCGCGGGCAACCATCACGGCGTCGGTCGCTTCCAGAATTCGATCCAGATCGTCAACGGCTTCCATTTTTTCGATTTTTGCGACGATTTGCGGCGGTGATTTGTCTCCAAAGGCGTCAATATTTCGGCGCAACAAGGCAATGTCCTCGGCACTCCGGACGAAGCTTAGCCCGACGAAGTCGATCTCGTGATTGACGGCCCAGGCCAAATCATCGAGATCTTTGGCCGTTAAGCTCGGTGTGCTTAACACGGCGCCGGGAAGATTGATGCCCTGTTTGCTGCGGATGATGCCGGGCAATTCGACGACACATTCCACCCGTCCTTCTGCAGGATTACATTTGGTCACGACCATCGAGACGGTTCCGTCGGCCATGAGAATCGGATCCCCCACGCGGAGATCGTCGACCAATTGCTCGTAGGTACAGGTCAATCGACGCGGATGATCGGCGTCCGTTTCGCGGGCGAATTCAAAGACTTCGCCTTCGTTGCAATGGATCAAGTCGTCCGGCAACTCGTTGAGGCGGATTTTTGGTCCGCACAGGTCGCCCAGAATCCCGATCGGCCGCTGCAGCTCGACTTCGATTTGCCGAATTCGTTCGACGATCGTCGCCAGCCAGGTCAGATTGCCGTGCGCGAAATTTAAGCGAAATAAGTCGACCCCCTCAACCGCCAACCGGCGTATCACCGACAAGTCTTCGCTCGCCGGACCGACGGTAGCGATGATCTTAGTCTTCACGGATCGTTTTTTTGTCAATGGACCGTCAAAAGTCACAAGTGTCTCCCTACATCTAAAGCTTCGAACAGCCGACACATGAGCATAACCCAGTTGAGCATTTCTGCAAAGGAGCACGTTTCGTACCGTTGTCTGTGGAATCGTTAGCGGCTACGGAAAGTTTTCTTAGCCACAGATTGAACACAGAGGAAAAAAGACGAAAACTGGCTTCCCAACAGTGTCCGGGAACTAACCAAGTGATCTGGATTTGATCAATGTCTCATAGATTTTCCAAGAAACAGCGCAAATTTGCGAAGGATTTGCCGGTATAACGACAATAGTCTGTTAAATAACCAACCTTCAACAATAAGCTCGCCGGCAGATGGGTTGTGACGAAACCGTTCATCGTGAATCCGTCCTACATCGAGCCGTGATGGCCGGCGATGAACAGGCGTGGCATGCGCTGTATGAAGAGAATTTTGATGCACTATACCGATATGTCCAATGGCGCTGTGGGGGGATGTCGTCGCTGGGGGAGGAAACGGTGCAGGAGACTTGGCTGACCGCCGTGCGGAAAATTCGCCGTTTTGATCCGCGGCAAGGCACGTTTCAAGCTTGGGTGCGCGGCATTGCCGCCAATCAGTTGCGCAATCAATTTCGCCGACAGCGTGCCGGAACGGGTAGCACGGGAGAACTGGACTGGGAACAGGCAATCAGTCTGCCTCCCGAAGCGGCTGCCGAGAACCGCGAACAGGCCGAACAAATTGCCGCAGCACTCGCGGCACTCCCAACCAATACGAACAAGTCTTGCGGGCCAAATACGTCGATGCCCTCCCGGTCGCCGAAATCGCCCACAGTCTCAGTCAAACACCCAAAGCAATCGAATCGCTGTTGAGCCGCGCCCGCGAAGCATTTCGGCGGGAATGTTTGCAGCGAGACGATTTATCGCCATGAAATTTCATCGAACACAGCGAGATCGTTTATTCAAACATCAGCAAATCAGGGTGGCACTGGCTCTGCCAGTGTAGCCTTGAGGGCCGACATTTGAGGAGGCACTGGCAAAGCCAGTGGCACCCCCCTGAATCAAACCGTGATACAGCAGGTATTATATTGTGGAGTAGGATTCATGAATCAGGAACATCAACAACCGGCAGCGGCCGATGACCGTGTGCGCGAATTGCGAGCGCGACTTCTGTCGCAGACGACCGGTGTGATTCGGCGGCGACGGTATTATCGGCGAGCAGGGATGTTTGCAGCTTGCGTCGGCTGTTATTTGGCCGGTCTGCTGACTGTCTCGTTGATGGCCGATGGCGCGTCGCCTGAAATCGTTCGCGAGGTCGTTGACCATAAAGCGGTCGCGCCGAATGCGACGGTTCAAGACGACATCGTCGACGGAGACCATCTCGGTTACAAATCCGGTCGTCACTGTCGAAACCGGGAGGGATGCTGAATTGCAAGATGAGCCGCTGCAGCAGAGACGGCCCTCGAATGCGATTCTGCGCGAGCCGAGAAAAAAGAAATCGCGGTTCCTCTCGTTGCGGGACTTGGGGGATCAATATCTGTTGGAACAACAAGATCCGGCCGGGGCGGCGCGGTGTTATCAGATGGCACTGCGATATTCCACTGAAGAAGAAGTCAATCAACAATCCGACGAGGGCACGTGGCTGTTCCGTGCCTTGAAACTCGACCACCATTGGGAGACCGACGATGCGCGCAATCAAGGATAACTACTCATTCCTCAAGGCACTGGCCGCCGTGTTTTGTTGCACGCTGCTAATAACGCAGTCCGGCCTGCTCTTCGGACAAGAGGCGGAAGAGAAGAGCACTCCGTCCACTCCTGCGGCAGACCCCGAGACGAAGGCTGACGAGCCTGCGAAGACGAAGGAGCCGACTGACTCAAATTCTAACCGGCGTGGCAGGCGATCGCAGGACGATGACGGGCGCGGTTTTGGGCGCGGGCGTGGTCGTGCGAATGTCAGGCAAAATCGGACGACGACGATGACGACCGGCGTGGGGGTTTGCGCGGGAGAAATGAGCAATCGAATGACGAAGGTGCCAAGGAAAAAACAGAGGATGAAATTCCGCCGCTGGCCGAGATGTTAGCGACCGCGCTGGAAAACAACCCCGACATCGGCGTCGCCGCTAGCCAGGTGACGGCTGCGGAAGCGCAACTGAAGCGGGCACAACTCAGTGTCGTTCAACAGGTCATGGACCTGCAAGAAACATGGCATACGCAAAAACAGTTGGTCGAACACGCGACCGCGAGCGTTGCCGCCGCTGAAAAACAGCGGAAATACGTGAAAAGATTGTATGATCTTGGCCAGCCATCTGGGACGGCGGTGGATCTGGGAGCCGCTGAGGAACAAAAGATCAAGGCGGAAGTCGCGCTGATCCTAGCTCAGGCCAAATTGGCCGAGATCAAAGCAAAAATCCCCTACGTGTTGGGGACACAGAAACCGGTCGTGAGGACGGGGAGTATGTCGGGACGGGGGACTGGTACGATGTCGGGACTGGTACGATGTCGGGACGGGGACGCGTTCATGGTAGGGAAATGGGCAGTAAGAGCCAAGTCGAAGACGGCGCAACACCGAAAAACAACGACGATGCGGCTGATGTTAAAACTCGACAACGGGGGGGAATTCGGATTGGTGTGAGTCATGCCGGTGAATCCCCTGTGCTGGCGAAGCTGCGCGAAGCTTTGACAGAGAATACGGAAATCGATTTCCAAGACCAGCCAATTGACGATGTCGCCCTTTATCTGAGAGACTTACACAACATTTCCGTCACAGTTGATAAAAACGCATTGAAGGAAATTGTTGTTGGCGGCAAGGATCAGGGCATGGCTCTCATCACTTGCAATCATGCGGGGCTTTCCTTGGCGGCCGCTCTACAGGCGATCATGGATCTGCACCCACGGGTGTCATTCGTCGTGCGTGATTACGGGTTGCTGGTCACTGCCGCAGGCAAAGAACCGGAGGGAGCAATTTCTGTCTCGGACTTCGTAAAGTGGCAGCCAGGGGGCGGATATGTCGGTGGATACGCCCCGACTGCACCCGGTGGTGGAGGCGGCGGTCTGTTTTAATCGTTGGTGTGCTAGTTTCCGTCAAATGTTAATCGATACCCTGCGGTGGATGCGGTCCGGTGCTCGCGGCCGCATCCAACACCGCATGGCCCCCTTGGACCAACCGGCGGGTCATCCAGATCTCCAGGCACAGCAGTGCGAAGACCAGCACGACCAGCAGTTGCCACAGTTCGGTCCGGGAATCGTCGGTGAGCAGTTGGGTTTCCAAGTCGTCCGGCGAATCGACAAACGTGATTCGCCCATCGGCGGAAAGCTCTTCGATCTCTGTCACCGAGAGCGGCGTGAGGTCGCGTTCGCCGCGATCAAAATTCACTACGAACCGCGTCGCCACGGACGAACGCGTACCGCTGCGGTTACGGCGAGGTTGCTCCAGCTCATAGACGCCCGGCGCAGATGTGTCGTCAAACCGGACCAACGGCGGTTCGCCGGTGATCTCCGGTGTCGCCGTCGTCCCATCGGGCCGGGTGACACGAATCTCCGCTTCCGCCGCCTCGTCAATCAATGGCTGCAACAATGGCTCACCGACATTGACGTTGAGGGGAAATTCCTCCGCTGCCGCCAAATAAAACAGCATCTCATGCAACAAGGCGACATACACGGACTTCGTGGGCAAGTTACTGCCATCGGCATCCAACGGCGTGCTCATCAGCATCACGCGTCCGCGACCGACCGGAGAAGACAACAACAGCGGATCCCCCGACACGAACCGCGCCGGCACGTTGGCCTGTTCGTGCGGAGTAATGGTCCAGTACCCAGAAAAACGAGCAGTCGCCAGTTCGTCGATGTCGGCGATGCCAATCTGCCAGGGGAGTTGTAATTGCGCCACATCAACACGTGCAGCCTCTTCGGGTTCGACGAACGCGGTCAAATCCCCCGGCAGCAGATCGCCCAGCAGCGTACGATAATTCTCCGGCTCCACCTAGTCGCCCCGGCGCAATCAACAACCCGCCCCCGGCTTCAACAAATTGCCGCAACATGTCCGCTTGTTCCGCCGACAAGGTGGCCACGTTGGCCAACACAATCACATCTGTTTGGTCGATCATTTCTGGATTCAAGTTCTGTGACGTGACCACACGGCTGTCGACGAAAGGGGCCTGTTCCTCCTCGCTCCGCAGCGCTGCCTCGGCGAAGAATGTTTCGCTGCGCGTCGCATCGAGATGCGGGCTGCCGTCGACAAGGATGACCCGTAACGGTTGTGTCACGGAAATCGCAACATCGGCGCGATTGTCTCCCGGAACATTGTCGTCGTCCAACACCACACTGAGCACGTGCGACCCGGCTGTGGAAAAGCGGTGTTCAAACTCCACACGGAATTCCCCACCCGGTTCCAACAGCGGCGACTTAACGGTCGCATCGCCCAACCGTTGGCCATCGACCTCGAAATAAACATTGCATTCGCCCGGTCCGATATCGCTCGTATAACGCAGTGTTGTCGAAACACGCACGGGAAACCCGACCGGCGCCTGTGCTCGGGAAGCATCCAGGCGATCCAGACTGAAATTGTTGGGCGTGTCGGCCCTCTGAAAATTGACCACCCAGAGGTGCGGTTGTACGGCAGGTTGGCCGCGCAGTTCATCAATCACCTGCCACTGCGCCTCTTCGGTAGGATGCCAACTGCGGGCTTGTCCGTCGGTCAGGATAACCACATCGCGTCGCACGTGACTCGTCGTCCCCAAGATTTGCAAAGCGTCAGCAACCGCGGCGGCTAGATTCGACGCTCCCGCCGGTGGGGGAAGTGCATCGACCAAGGTCCGCATTCGGTTGGCATCACGCAGTGGGCCATCGCCGACGAATCGTGTCTGGTCGCGCGCGTCCAATAAGGAAAAAGTATCTCCCGGCCGCGCGTGGTTCAGTAGCTTATGGATAACAGCTCGCGCCTGATTGTGTGGCGTGGTATCGCCGTCAGACCGCCCCATACTGTAGGAGCCATCAATCACGAAGACCGTGTCGCGGTTGTCGGTCGAGACGAAATTCGCGAAAAATCCACCCGACACCGTCGGCCGCGCGATCGCCAAGGCCAACAGCCCCACAATCGCCATCCGCAATAACAGCAACAGCAATTCCTCAATACGGACCCGCCGCCGTCGCCGTTTGCCCAGGTCCAAAAACTGCATTGCCCCCCACTCGACGACGTCAAACCGCTTTTTGCTGAGCAAATGCGCGACAATCGGCAGCGCCAAGGCGGCCAAACCGAACAGCAAGGCGGGATTTAGAAATTCGAGGGACATTGCACGCTAAATTGGGGGGATCGCAAAGGGTGTCCCGCCAATCATCGAGAAACCTGCCCGCAACGTCAACGCGTGGATGGCCGGATTGGCAAAATCTTTGCGTTGCCTGTGCGGCTTTGATAGGCTGCACGTTGTGCGCCGTTGTCGCTTGCCACATATTCACCACGAGGCGTGAAATGATTTCCGTATATCGCCTGTTGTTTGCAATTCTGCTGATCGGATTGTTTGGCAGCGGACACCTCTTGCGAGCCGACGTCTTCACCTATCACGATCGGGACGGTCAGGAAGTCGTCCTGGAAGCCAAGCTGATTCGCACCGTCCGCGAGACGCATCTTGTGGCTCTCCCCGATGGTGAGTACCGACTGATTCCCCAAGCAGCAGTGACGAATCACGAGGTCAAACCGGGCCCCGCACCTCTCACACACGACGAGGCGGCCGTGAAATTGGAGGATCGTTTCGGCAGCGCGCGATTTCGCAGCTACGTCGAGGAGCCGTTTGTGGTCGGTTTGGTGCTGTCGGACGAACTGCCGAAGTCCTCAGAAATCCGTGTACGAAATTTTCTCCGCAAGACGGCCCGGTTTATGGATAAAGTCTCGGGCAGTTTTAAGCGGTTTCTCGTCGAGTTGCGGGTGCCGGTCAAGGAACCGGACTATCCACTCGTGGTACTCATTTTTGAGTCGGATGACGACTTCGACAAATACATGGCTGAGACGACACAGACCGAAGTCTTACAGGCCAAAAACGTCGCCGGGTTTTATTCGGGGCTGACCAACTTTTTGGCGATTCGCCTAAAAACCTGTAGCACGTTTGAAGTTCCGCTGCACGAAGCGATTCACCAGCAGGTGTACAATCGCAACTTTTTCCAACGTCTGGCACCGGTTCCGCATTGGTTCGATGAAGGAATCGCCACCGGTTTCGAAGCCAACGCCGGTCGCATTACGATTGGCCCCACAAAGATCAGCCGTCGCTATGCCCAGCAGGCACTGGCTGGCGGCCAACTCTCCTGGAAGGCAATGCTCAACGATGACAAAGTCTTTCAAGGAAACGTGCTGGTCGGAGAAGCGTACGGACATGCCTGGAGTCTGCATTGGTTGTTGGTCACCAAATACAAAGGGGAGTATCTGAAGTACGTCAAACTCCTTGCGGAAAAAGAACCGCTGGAACAAGAACCGGAGGGCCGTCGCGATGCCGATCTGCGCGAAACCTTCGGACAGGATATTGCCGAACTACAAAAAACCTTCAAACAGCAACTCGAAGTTGGCCTCAAACGACAGCGGGTGTCGCTCGCCGATGAGCGGGTGGCTGGGGAGTCGATCACCGAAGATGGCATGGCCCAGGTTGGTTTGACCGCGATTAACTATGTCGATCTCGGGGGGCAACTTCGGGTGGGTGGCCAGTTGACAAACATTTGCCCCTTCCGCGAACTCGCATATTATGTCACCGTCGAAACCGATGCGGGCATGTATGCCGACTGGTATCTTCCTAAGGTGGGCATCATGAAAAAAGCGTTGCTCAAAAAGCAATACGTTGCCAAAGTCATGCAAGGCGGGGCACGCTCCCCCTCGAACACCTACCACGTCCGTATCCGCTCTGCTCCCCCCGGCAGTCCCGAGGCCGAAAAGTGGGCCGCCGGCCAATTCCCCGTACCCGCCTTGGGCAACCGTTAACTCCCTCGAGAAATCTCGCTTGACGCCTGCCCGGCAATAGTCGAACCTGGACCAATGGCGAGTCGTTGACACAATTTCGCCGACGAAGCACCCCACCAAACATCCCACACTTTCCACAAAGGCTGCCATGTTCAACGTCGGTCGGCAACGTGCTCAGCATTGCGGAGGCATCTCTCGTCGCGAACTTCTGCGCGCCGGTTCGTTGGCCGCGTTGGGGCTGTCGTTGGGCGACCTGTTACGACTCGAAGCCACAGCTGCGCTGCGACCCAACGCCCCGGCCAAATCAGTCATCCTCCTCTGGTTGTGGGGTGGACCGAGCCATCTCGACACGTTCGATCTCAAGCCAAAAGCCCCGACAGAATACCGCGGCCCCTATAGCCCCATCGCCACCAACGTACCGGGTATCGATATCTGCGAGATGCTACCGCAACTCGCTCGTCGTGCGGACAAATACGCGATCCTCCGCTCGCTGCACTGTGAATCGAACGACCATGGGATTGCCGGCACGATTGGATTGACCGGCGCGCAGAGCGGCGCCATCAGCCTCAGTGGACAGACCATGCCGGGTGACCTCAAACCGGCGCACGGAGCGGTGATTTCCAAACTGCTGGGATTCCAACCGACAATGCCCCGTTTCGTCACGCTCGGCGGCCATTTGCACCAAGGGCATCGCCGCATTGCGGGTGAAGGCGGCGGACCGCTCGGCACGCTGCACGATCCGTTTCGCCTCGACTACGATCCCGAAGCCGGAGTCAAAATCCCGCAACTCGATTTGATCGACGGTCTGACCCCCGACGGCCTTGCCTCGCGCCGCGATCTGCTCAATGCGTTTGACCAACAAACCCGCCGCGTAGAAACTTCCGCCGAAATCTCACAGTTGGACAGCTTTTACCAACAGGCCTTCTCACTGCTCACCTCGCCCGACGCCCGCAAGGTCTTCGATTTGAATCGTGAGCCCGATGCATTGCGAACGCAATACGGCCGCTTCCGCTTTGGACAATGTTGTTTGCTCTCGCGGCGGTTGATTGAACAAGGGGCGCGCTTCGTTCAGGTGAATTGGTCGTCGCACGTCGAACCGGTTGAAGACACGGGCGATGGCGGTTGGGATATGCACGACCGCAATTTCAAACAATTCCAGGAACGCCACGCCTGGATGCTCGACCAATCGCTCTCCACACTCTTGGACGACCTCGAACAGCGCGGAATGCTCCGCGACACCATCGTCGTCGCCGTGGGCGAATTCGGCCGGACTCCCAAGATCAATCACAAATCGGGCCGCGACCATTGGCACCACTGCTACTCCGCCCTGGTCGCCGGCGGCGGTTTTCGCGGCGGCAACGTCGTCGGCGCCAGCGACAAACACGCCGAACACCCCCTCAGCAACGCCGTCACCCCCGCCGATCTCTTCACCACCGTCCTGGACCAAATGGGCATTGGCACCACGCAACTGACCACGACCGGCTTAGCGCCGCTGGGGACGCCGATTGAGGATTTGGTTTGAGGTTAGTGGCCGGTGGCGAGTGGCCGGTGGCCAGAAACAAGTAGGCAGTAGGCAGTAGGCAGTGCGGGGGAGGTATCGTGCCCGGTGAGCGACGCATCCATTCCCCCCTCTCCCTCCGGGAGAGGGGCCGGGGGTGAGGGCCCGCATCACAACGAACATTCCCACTCAAAAAATATCACGGGTTACTGGTTCCCAAACTCCAGTTTGGGAACCCACTTTCTCGAAGCTCCGCTTCGAGTCCGGAAAACTACGAGCAACACGATGCGCATCAAAAATCTCGTCCACGCAGCCATTCCCCTGGTCCTCTGCATCCTGACCGCCGCTTCGCTCACCGCCGCCGAACCTACCGTCGAGCGACTTACGCAGGACGGTCTCTTCAAACAACGCCCCGTTTGGTCACCGGACGGAAAATGGCTCTGTTTCGCTCGGCACAAAGGCTCGACGATTTTTCTGTATCTGCTCTCAGCCGACGGCAAAACCGAAAAGCGGCTGACTGATCGCACTGATCCGGAATACGATGCCCACTTCTCGCCCGACGGCAAACGACTGGTCTTCTCCTTCGACAAAGTCTCGCCCAACCAGGGCGACCTGGAGGTCTACTCGATCGGCATCGACGGCAAGGACCTACAACCGGTCGCCGTTAACGACAAGTTGTCGCACGAGGAATATCCCAGTTGGTCCCCCGACGGGAAATGGATCGCCTTCTCCTCGACGCGCGACGGCAATCAGGAACTCTACATCGTCCGCCCCGACGGCAAGGAGATGCAGCGACTGACCGACCACGCCGCCATCGACGAACACCCCACCTGGTCCCCCGACGGCAAAAAAATCGCCTTCGCCACCAACCGCTGGGGCGATTTCGAGCTAGCGACCTGCGACCTCGCCACCCAAACCATCACCCGCCTCACCGAAAGCCGCGGCCTGGACAACTACCCCGCCTGGTCGGCCGACGGAAAAACCATCGCCTTCACCAGCAACCGCACCGGCGATTTCGAAATCTTCACCATGAACGCCGACGGCACCAATCCGCACAACATCACCGAGCAACGCGGAATCGATAATTTCCCCAGTTGGAGCCCGGACGGGCGGTTGACGTGGGTGTCGAATCGCGGGGGTGGGTTTGATGTGTATCGGACGGTGGGGGTTGTGGAGTAGGCTACGTCCTTAACTGTTCTACTATGAAATCATAGGAAGAATGCACAATGCATGATGTGTCGACGCTCATTCACCGTGCTGCTGCTTCACCGGAAGTGCATCTCGGGCGCAAGTCGCTTCAATTGCTTCGTTCCTACCTCACTGTATATGACATTGCCTGTGCGGCTTTCGAACTTCCGCGTCCACACGACGACTTGGACTTCACTCATTTTCAGAGATGGTTACAGCAACGTCTGACGATGACAGAAGAGCACCGAAACCGGATGAATGCGTATAGCTGTCTGAGTGGCTATTCATACGCTCAACTCATCACTTGCGACGACTCTGAAGCACTGGAAAAGTTCATCGAGATTCGCAAAATGGCTCTGGATGAATTCGGCAAGAGTCCACCTCAAAAAGGTTATGTGAACAAAAAACAGGCAGCGCGAAAACTGTTTGATTTAATATTGGATATGCGACAGCTTCCAGCCATGTACTTTGGCAACCATTGGACAATTTTTGCATGAGTCAATCAGGAAAGCCCATTTACGCGCGTCACGGCTCCCACCAACAAGTGGCGCGCGTGTGTGGACTGATTCAAGCCATTCGCACGTCTCTGACTGATTTCCGAATGAATCTTGGGGATATTCAATCACTTTCTTCCGGAAAACTCACAATGGTCTTTATGAATGTGGAATCCATTACGCTCTTGGCTGTCTCGAAACGAAACGAACGTCATGTGAACGAAACGGAAGCATACCTTCGAATGCAGCTGGAACACGTCTATGGACAGATACTGCTGACCTTGACGGAGCAAGTACAAAGTGTCTTTGTACAAAATCCAAACTTTGATCTCGCTGAATCGCTTGGGCCGTCCATGGAAAGTCTCATTATCGAAATGTTGAATGAAAGCAACGACACAAATACCTCATCTTGGTCCTTGTTGGCAGGTGCCGTCGAGTCAGTCTTTCCCATTGCTCCCTGTCCGAGATAACGCGTCGCGAGTATTGTTGGATATTGGTAATGAGACGGAAAATACAGTCTTTGCCTTGTTGGTTGCTGGGAACAAAAAGATTGTTTCCATGGTACAACCTCGACATTTGCCGCATCAACTCTCTTCCTTTGACTTACAGTTACTCTTGCAATTTTGTCACATTCGTCCAGGACTCGCAACAAGTGAACTTTGGTTTCCAATTTGTCTATCGCGTTTTCATTCGCATGGCTTTTTATATATCTATACAAACTGTCTGGACCGCGACGTTGGTTTGATTCTCATTTTGCTGAGTCAAGACAATTCGACGCACCAGTTTCAACTCTTTCGTCATGCCGCAATGTTGGCCAGACAACAACTTGGGACTACCACAAAGAGTGGGAAATGTATTGAGAATTATAAATCAAGAGCAAGAAGGATCAGTTCCGTGTCACGATGTCGCGTGGAAACGAAGTCTCGATCAAGAAGACTATGTCGATGCTTCGCTAGAAGGAGATGGAGAAATGATTCCCTATGTATTCAAAGACTCGAGTCCTCCGTCGTCAATAATGCACAAGGAAAATACAAAGAGTATACTACTCGATGAGTTAGAGGGTGCATTGAATCCGCAAGTGACGGATGAAATTTTGAAAGAGTGTTGCACCGTTGGTCAGGTCAAGCATTTTCTGTTTCGACTGGATGCACCCGTGCCGACAAATCACAAGGAGGCAACTGGAAAGGTTTCGCAGTGCTTGAGTTCCTCTCTGGAACCGCACTTTGATGATGCGGATTCGAGGCGGCGAGTGTATGCCATGTATCAAAAGTTACAGCTGCGCATGAGACTGGGATCATCGACATACGAATCAACCATGAATGCCTTTGATTCCATATCTACTGAACAGGCCGCATCCGAGGAAGAGCACATGAAGGGTATTGGTCGACATTGTCCTGCATCATGTCTTGTGGAGAGTCCTCCGGATATACAAGGAGTTATCTATGCGATTGATGGTTCGGATCTGTTCCTTGCCATGAATGGCCGCGAGTTTGAAGTGTAAGTCAAGACGGTTGGTGTTGATCTGCTTGCGCTTGATGCGATTGTGATTCTCACTTTCGTTTCGGCAGCTATATTGTCATTCCAAGTACTGTCCCTTTCAAGCAGGCGGCAACTTGTGGAGCTAGACTGGTGAGAAAGCTACTACTCGAACAAAAGACGCTCTTTCTCGCCACTCCATTGAGCTGGAAGGACTAAACGACTGACATTCAACACAGGCATGTTATGATCATATCTCTACCTACAGATTAACTACTGCGTCTCGATGGATTACTCGCAAAGGGACAAGCCTTCATCCCTGGCATTCGAACTTGCGCTAGATATGCTCCAGAACCATCTTCGGAAGCTGTTATCAGAAGCTTCGTCGTAGAACCTAAACTTTTCGCGAAGAGCAGTCAGCTCAGTTGCTGATAGACCAGAAAGCGCTGGAAAATGTACCATTTGATGATCTTCCGGGTCAGCATGCGAAGGAGCCAGGCGTGAAGTGAATCGTCGGCTCATGGAATCGCCTTCGGCGAGCGTGTGAAAGTGTGGCATTGGAAATCGATTCTTGGATCGCTCCAATAGAAATTCTTTGCACTGCTTTCGAATTTCATCGTATTCCGGACCAAGAACTCCCTTTCCACTCCAAACAAAGAGAGTGTCGTGGTGATCTGCCGCAATGATACGCTGTAGAGACATGTAAAATAAAATATTAGTCTGGAGTATTCGCACACTACGCTTTCTCAGCCCACTGTAGCAACTTACATTATCCCAGAGAGTAAGTGTATCGGAAGGAATCTGTTCCAAGCTAAATGATGCCTCTCCGTTTAGTTCACTCATTCCAGCACTCCACAACGATGGCGCCATCATGCAAAGACAATCGTCCAAAGGCAGCCGAAGGAAAAGAGATCGCTTCTCCGCACGATCGTCTGCAGACTGAAGCGGCCCGGGACTCAACAAAGACCCTCGACGGAGATGAAAGAGACGATGGAGAGCATCTGCCAGTTCTGGCGGGAACGCAAAGTCAAGACTAGAAGGCGACGCCCCAACTCGTCCTTCTTCGGCCAGGATTCTCTCGCTGCGAATAACACAAGCGCGCTGTGAGTATATTATAAACACACAAAAAGAACAACAGAACAATACGAATCGACTTACCTCATCAAGTTGCCTTCTTCTAGTCCAAGTAGGCGAAAAGCACCCGAAATCCTGTGGACTGTCGCATCGAGGTCGTTCTGAGATTCGTACGCCAGATACTCGACGCGATCCATTTCAGCGGCGGCCGTTTCTTCCTCTTCTCTTCCAACAATGGATCGATAAACTGCTTCTTTCCCAAGAATCACTGGTACTGCTTCTTCGTCAGAGCTCTCTAGAAAGTCGTTCACACTCAGCGCTACTGGAAGTCTATCGGTGGAAACTCGAGTGACGAGCTCTTGTGTCGCCGGATCAACGAAACGAACAATGCACTGAAAGACGACGTGTCTATCATCAGGAAGTAACTGCTCATTCACTTGTAGCATAGCAGTCAGTGTCGTTAGTGGGTCATATCTCCCAAAGCGAATTCGTGTCAGCGTTTCGTTCAACACGTCGAGTGAAGGTTTGTTCTCTGTGTCGTAGCCTCTTGATTTTGAAAACAGCTCACCTGCCGCAAATGCTGACTTCTCATTCGGAAGGAGACCTTGACGATCTTCGTCGACAATTGTTCCAGCACCACCAATGTGAGTAGGCGTCACAAAACTATTAAAAAGTGTTGAGAAAGCGTCGCCGTGCAGCAAGCAATCACTCGCGGAGGACAACGTACCTCGATGTTCGAATATCCGCGATACAGCCTTCTAAATGATTTTCAATGGACGGAGGAGCCCCTTCCACCATATCCAAAGCTTGACTACAATCGGCAATAGACATTTGCGTCAGCGACACAACATATGAAAGATTGTGTGCCAATGGCGGGGCCTGAAAGCTATCATGCGACAGAGCATATCCTTCACTCGGCTTGACCAGTGCTTGAAAGGCTGGTATTCCCAATGACTCGGCTCCTTGTATAAAACGACTCGGCTCACCAGTACAAAATACATCAACAGCAATACCATTTTCTGTAGCATACTTTCCCGTGACTTCAAAGTATTGCATAGCTCTAGCCATTTGATCTGCATCTACACTATGCGACGTCGAGCGGAAATTCTGCCCGTTTGGTTCTATTCCGTCAGTTTGATGAACGATACTCCCAACGCCGATGCTCGGGCACCCATTGGTAAAGAGCAAGATTCTCGACGAGTGTGGTTCTCGATGAGGTCCAAAGATTGCTAGATCCACTGCACATTGGGTTGCTTCTCCTGTACACCGTAATGGAGGAGGACTGTCATTCTTGGTGACCCATGGCGATTCCGCTTGCGAACGCCTCCACGACTGTGGCAGGATCTTGTTCGAGTGAACCGCTCAGTTCCTTTCGTAATCGCGCTTCCTTTCTCAAGCGGAGTTTCTCTTTTCGAGATAGTGGTTCTTTCTGTTTGGAGCTTTGTTCCGTTTCTCCTCCATTGACTTGCTGTACCTGGATACCATAGACTGCCGACAAACACAGCCACAAGGTTGCAAGGTCGTCATTCGATGTAACTTGGACAAAGTACGACCGATTTTCCATTCGCAATCGACGTTGAACCAGCATTTCCTCATACAATTCTTCATTATCCTCCTGTATCGGAGTATACACGTCGGCGGATGCCATTCCCGTAATTCCAAGCTGATATATGGAAACGGCTTGATCAAAAATTACCAAGGCCACTTGCACATGCACGCCGCGGGCAACTTGTTCCAAGAGTAGCTTTTGCATTGTCGTAGCTACAGCCTTGACCTCTTCACATGGCAAGTTTCCATCCAGCACTAGTGTATAGGATTGCGAGTTTGGCATTGCACCGCCTTGGGGAGTCACCAAATTGACTTGTTGGCGGTATTCGACGACTGGCGCGACAAGCGCCAACGAAATGTTTGCTTTGGACGACGAGCTGTCTGTACGAAACAAATTCTCGGGAGCTACATTTTGTTCACCACAAAGACTGCACGTCCAAACACCAGTCGATTCTTCCACAAGCGAGTACAGATTCATGTAGGCCAGGCATGTGAGGCAAATGACTGGCGGCAGTGCGGCATCCGCACTTTGAGAGGCAAGAGCCACCGAACGACAGGGTGACATTGGTGTCCAGATGAATCCAAATGGTAATTCACAAGAATACTGCAGTCCTGGGCCAGGTGGGCACTTTGTGGATGTAAAGACTGGACCATCTCCTCGTCGACGAAAGGCGGGATGAAGCGACGCGCCGACCTCATCATTCATCTTTTTACGAACTTCTCTCGGCGCCTTTTTCAACAATTAACACTCCAATACCTCAAGCTTTCGTATCTTAAGTATCACAAAGGCGTGCGGCGGATGATCATCAGCATCTAGGCATCAGTTAACGCAACTCTGATGCAACACATCATCATTTCTCCTAACCCTAACCCTACTATGCGTCCCTACCTACCTACCTAGCTAGCTTCAGCAGGCCTCAACGCAAGTCGAAGAACCGCACCATCATGCAAACATTCATCTGTTAATACTTAAGCTACCACACTACCAACCCACCATCCACCTACACACTTTTTATTCTTCCATTGCAGCCCGTTCCTTTTTTGCCTTTTCCTTTCTCGCATCATTCAAGACATTTTGCAAGTTTTGCGCCAGGGTCGCACTTCTCATGTTCAAGTCTCGCGTCCGTTCCATAACTTGTTGATAGATACTTTGGGACGTTCCTCGCATGACGACACAATTATTTTCGGAATCAATCTTGGCATCCAAATCGGCATTGCGAATCAAGTCGACAATCCAACGTTCCGCTTGATCCAACGGCATGGCCAGCTGTTTACCCAAGACATTGAGATCAATCTTGTCGTGAATGCGACAATAATTTTCAAAGACAAAGACACGAGCTTCTTCCATGAATACAGAAGTTTGTTTGCAAAGAAAGAAATCACGTTCCAACACGTCTTGGCATTCTTGCAATTTCCGCTGTGCCATTTCAAAATCAAACTTGTTGGATAGGCAATTGACAAATTCACAAATGGCATCGGTATACTCGACATTTTGCATGACGTGTCCCAAATTCTTGAGCAATCGACGAGAATCCACGTGTTTGCCACGTTTGCACAAGAGCACGGCGGCCGTCAAGTAGCGAAGCAAATGCGGAGCGGCCGTCGTAATGGCTTGACGATATTTATCGGAAAAGAACAAGTCGACCATTTGCTCCAGACCCGTCTTGGGTTCATTCCAATAGACAAAGAGAGACCAGTGGAGAAGCCACGTGCGTTCGTCAAGTGCTTGAAGGGGTGATAGTTGTTTCTCCTGCACGAGTACTTCAATCGCCGTCTTGACCGCCTCCATGGCCACCAAGGCTGCCTTCCAATCTTCCACCAGGACTTGACAGGCCAGCATTCCCCAAAGTACTCGAAGCATCTTGTCGTCAACACTAGTCAGATAATACATGTTGGCATTCCCATACGCATCGGACGACTGATTCTTCTTGTTGTTGGAGGGTGATTCGACTGTGGCAAACTCATCGTCCTCGTCCTTGGTGGGCGGCGGCGGCGGTGGTTTGCTGTAGAGAGAAATGTAATTGAGCAATTCATCTCGCGCCGTTTGGTAGTCACCACATTCGTAATTGTACTTTGCCAGTTGACGATATGTCTCGACCGTTTCTTCCGAGATATTGAGCGATGCATCATCGACGAGAGCCGCCACATTCCACTGTCCATTGGCCGTCAATTTGGCCTAAATGATGATAATAAAAATTGCATAGGTAATGTTGGTGAGTATAAAGTACATTATATGATAAGTAGGAGTATCAGTAGGACTTACTCGTTCTTGTGTATTGTTGCAGAGTTCCGTGAGTGGCGCGCATCCGGCGCGCAATGTTTCCAAATGTTGATAAACTTGTTGCTTTTGTTGGAGCATTTCCTCGGGAGCTTCCCCTCCTCCATGCAAATCCTTGTAGATATCAATGGCATAGTCCACCATGTGCGTAGGTCGAAGGAGAGATAGTCGAGCCGCCGCCACGTCTTGAGTGGAGTAATCAATCTTTTTCGCTTGAATGAGGGTATCGAGATACTCCAAGAGAGGAAACATCATGTGCCGATCCAAATACGGAGAAATGCTCGATGTCAAGTCCCAATCTGTAGTTGTCGTTGTTGTTGTTTCGTTTGTCATTTTGAATGAATGAATGAGAGAAAGGGATAGGATGAATGATTGAATGATCAACAACGACGATCGATCGATTCGTCGGATGGAGCTCACGAGAACCGCACATTCAAAATGGTCTTTGGACCACTTCCCAGCGTTCTTCTGCACCAGTCACAAACAAAACAAATAGCCAGCATCCAGCATTAACGCTGGGGACGATTTTAGGATAATGTCAACAGTCATACTGTGGTGCCATCCGCCATCGCATCACAGTTCTGAACCTGTCATCACTGCATTCCATTCAATAAATCATCATGGCAAGCACCACAGCAGCCACATCACCCCGATCTGCAGAGGATGAACAATTCTTGCGAGCCTATCGTCGAATTCGTGCCGTTCGAACGCGTCCAACGACGGTAGCGGCACGCGAGTTTTTCGCCAATGACCAAAGTTGGCAAACACTGCCACTGCGCCTCGAAAAGCTCTGTCATGTCCTCCAACAGTGGGTACGAAACAAATGTACTCGAATGTATTCTTAAACTGTATATTATTCTAATTCTTACTCTTGTTTTTGTGTTGTTTCTTAGGACACTCGGCAGTTTCATTCAGAGCCCGCCGTCGTCACTCGTTTGTCGCCCTCATCATCAGAGACACTACAGGAATCCAAGCGACTCTACCTGACGGCAGCCATTTTAGCACAGGCACCACCCACGTTTTCACAAGACTTTTTTCAGCTATTCCAGTCTTCTCTCCAACGTCGAAATGGACAATATCAAGATGACAGTATGGATGACGAAGAAGACAGTGATGAAAGTTTTGTCGAATCCTTCAAAATTTTGCAATGGATTCGTCGGGGAGCTTGCTTGACGGAACCGCTCGAACAAGCCATTCACGAATGTATAACATGTCATGTGCAACAAACAATTCAAGGAGAATTGGAACAAGAAGGACTCTTTGACTCGGTGGTCGAATGGAAAACTGCCGTCATTGTAAGTACAACATGATGTATGTGATAATTGCAGAATGACATTATTCTCATCTCACTACATACATACATTTATGAACAACAGGAACCTTGGGTACGACACGTCGTGGGAGACGACGCTTTTGTACAAGACGACTGGGAGGCACGGCTCGACTTTTGTACGGCCGAATGCTATTGTTTGGTTCGAATGAAGGAACTCTTTGATATTATTGCCGATTATCCCGATTCGCATGCCGCCGTGGCCGAATTGCGCATGGTATTGAAACGACTAATATGCAGTTGCAATTGGGAGAAACCTTGCAAGCGTCCTTGCGTACCCGATTGATTCATCCAGGAGCCAACACGTCGCAAATTATTGAAGTGTACATTAATACAATCAAGGTACTGTATATGACTGTCCAATTGACATTGTGTAATGATGTTGTCTATGAAATATGTAGGGTTGACCTCTGTACTCTTGTTATGTAGGTGCTTCGCGAGATTGATCCCTCGGATCGGTTGCTCGAGTCCGTGACGGATCCTGTCCGGGCCTACTTGAGAGGTCGAAGCGATACCGTGCGGTGCATCATTACCAGGTATACTCTTGTTCGTGTTTGTTGTATACAACCACACTGTTATTCTTCTTACTAACACTTGTTGCTTTTGTATAGTCTTACAGACGAAGAAGCCGGTGGCGACTTGTACGAAGAGCTTCGCCGACAAGATGCACGGCCGTTGGAACAGGCTCATTTGGATTCCGACGATGAGACGGATCCGCCCGAGCTAGACTGGGTACCACCTCCTCCACTCTCCAAACAACGGCACTCGTTTCTGGGTACTGGTTCCAAGGGAGGTGATATCCTCTCCATGTTGGTCAGTATCTATGGTAGTAAGGAACTCTTTGTCAATGAGTATCGACTCATGCTGGCCGACAAGTTGTTGGCCAATATGGATTACAATACCGACAAGGAACTACATACACTCGAATTGCTGAAATTACGATTTGGTGAAATGAGTATGCGTCAGTGTGAAGTCATGATTAAGGATGTCGACAATTCCAAGCGAACCATTTCCAGTATTCATTCCATGATTCAAGCCAATCAAGGAAATGAGCAAGGGAAACAAGTTGTCGATGCCGCCATTGTCTCGCACAATTTCTCGCCCGCATTACAAAAGGAACCACTCAAACATCATCCTCGTATTCAGTCGGAACTAGATCAGTTTAGTGAAGAGTATGGCAAGCTCAAGAATCCTCGACGACTTGTCTGGTTGGATCAGTTGGGAAATGTCGATTTGGAACTGGATATCATTGAGGACGGCACGACTGTGACTCGTACCTTTTCCTGTTCACCATTGCTGGCAACTCTTATTTCCCACTTTGCAGACAGGGAAGCGTGGACTGCTCAAGATTTGTCGAACGAAACTGGTATTCCCGAACATGTCGTTCAAAAGAAAATGCTCTATTGGGTTCACAACCGCGTCGTCAAGTTTGCTACACTTCAAGACGGCGAAGCATGCTATGAACTACCCACCATGGAAGCATGGAAGGAAGCAGAAGCTGGACCCGATCGAACTACTGCTTCTGCCATGCACGATGATGATGGACACGACGGTCTCGCCGTCTCACGAGGAGCACATGAGGAGGAAGAAGTGCAAGTGTACGAGTCTTTTATTACCGTCATGTTGACAAACCGACAGCTACCTCTGGATAGTATTCATACAATGCTTCAAATGATGGTCACGTCTGGTTCCGACCACAAGTACAACAAGACGCCCCAACAGCTGAGTGTCTTTTTGCAGCAACTGTGCAAGCAAGAAAAGATTGAGTGCGGACCCGACGGAATGTACAAACTCGTCAAGAAGGACAAGTAGTCTAGAATGCTTTGTAGATTCTTACAAGTTTAGGAAACGATTGAGAAGTACCGAGCCTATAGACCACTCGCCTAGCTATAGCTACTGCTCGCTGTTTAGTAGAAAGGAAAAGAACGTCGTTCTTTGGCGCGCTGGCCGACCTCCCTCCAACGCTGCGAACAACGTCGCTCAGACACTCCTCCTGCAGTAGCCAGTTTGTTTCTGCATGCATCAGCGCCCCGGCGCCGTGGCCTGGCTGGGCAGCAAAGGCGCTTGGGGCTGGCTCCGCAATTGGCTGCGGGCGGGGCGTCGGCAAGGGAGGAAATTGCTCCTCAGCTCTGACAGCCCTGCCTTGGGCCCGTCGCGCACCCGGCGAGGCGGCGGGGCCCCCAGCCCGGCTGCCCCCCCCCCCCCCCCCCCCCCCCAAGGCCACGGGCAGGGCGGGTCCGCGCTGCTCGCGGTCGTGGCCCCGGGGCCTTGGCGCGCGTGGGCGGCGGGGGCCTCCTCCGCGCCCCAGGCCTTGGCGCGGCCCTGAGCCCGCGCAGCGAGCGGGGGTGGCGGGGTCCCCGACGTCCCGCTCCCAGGCCGGCGCGCGGCGGCGACAAGCCACCACGGGTGGGGGCCCCGCGGCGACAGGCGTGGGGCCTTTGGTGCCCCCCGCCTGGCGCGGGCGGCCACCCGAGAGTCTGGTGCGTCTGGTGCATAAAAAAACGATAGTCTAGAACAAGAAGAAGCCTAAAGGAAGAAGAAGCTAGACCGTCCGTCCGATTTTGGTGGTCGAACGGGACTCTTTACGGGATCCGCGCAGAATCCTACTGTGCCGCGTCCCAGCCCATGCATACGCGGTACAAGTACTTGTAGCCGCCGCGCGCCGCGCCACAACACAAGTGAGGCTTCAAACTGTAATACCTCTACCACTCTCTCTTGTGCACACAAGCTTGCTTTATAAGTCATTCCACTTGCTCATGTACCGTTTGCTTTGAAAATTGAATCACTGAAACGTCCAAAAATTGAGCATGTTTGAAGAAAAGCACACAATCCCTGATTTCAACACAAAGGCCCAAATAGCCGACATGAATTCCCGCGTCGCCGTCATTTTCACACATCCTTGGGGTCCTTTGGGAGGAGATATGCACAATAATGTCGTGGTGGCTGCTGTCTTGTACTTTCACAGCATTGGAATTACGACATTACGGTTTGACTTTGCCGGAAGTCAAGTTGGACGAGGGAATGCTCAGGTCTCACAAGTGACGGAAGCCGCATCCTACCTGTTAGGCGGAAAACATATTCAGACCTCCACAAGCAACAAACCACCCTCTTATATTCTCTTGTGTGGATATTCCTATGGCTCACTCATTACAGCAAGTGCCTCCTCTTTGATTCCACAATGCATTGGATGCATCTCCATTGCTCCTCCAGTATCGGTCCAGCACTGGCTCTTATGTTTCAATCACAAGTTTCATTCCAATCAAGCTCGACTACGAACCTCCTTACCACGTCTCTTAATATTGGGTTCAAGTGATGATTTTACTTCCCAACAAGCCTTTTGAGAATTGGTGTCACTTTTTCACAAACGAGAAGCCGATTGTATGGCCATTATGCGACATGGCTTGTATCGACCTATCCTGCCTGTCGAGGGAATGTCAAAACTCTTTGTAACTTGGAATTTCCATCTTTTCTCGAACGAGAAAGAACAATGGATGCAACTGCCAGTGCTGGGAGTGCCTTGTGTGGATGCAATCTTGGACCAGTCTTGCTGTAAATACTTATTTTATAGTATGCTTTATAATTACAGTGCTACTGTAGATTTGCTAGGACTCGTGCTAGCGCTTATTGCTACACTCCAGCAGCGAAACCTGTTGCGGTTCCAAGTAAAACACCGCAAAGTAAATCTGATGGAATCACAAAGCCCTTTGGCAACCGTTCTCCCACCTCTTCTTCCAGTGAAAGCAACAACGCTGCAACTTTGTTCTCCTGAAAGTCGTGTCGAGTTGCAGCACGAATCTTATCGAGAGACTTGACGAGTACATCTGAAACTGTGGCTCCCAATACCGTTTCGACTTGTAGCAGCGCCGAGACGTAATGATACACTTCTGAGAATATGTATGCTGTACCACCGGCAGCCAGCACTGTCGTCCATCCATACCAGGCAAGAGGCCATGCGATCAATCCCACCAGTGCTCCAACAGTGCATTGATAGGTGGGTGATTTGCATTGTTGTATGAAAAAGTCATCATCCTGCCAACTCGGTGGTATCAGGTTAAAAAGTTTGCCCTTTTCTTTTTGGTTCAAAGACGTAGTCTCCTTTTCGCGTATGTGCCACCACCAAGTGCTCTTTGGTTCCGGGATTGGCGTTTCATCTGCTGTACCTTTTGTGATGAAGCGCCAAACTTGACCAAGTAGTACGGCAACCAACGTGAGAGAACCAATCCGAGCGGGATTCAGTATAGAATCGATAGATGGCAGTGATTCGTCTTGAAGAAACTCTTGTCGGCGTGTATTGCAACGAGTGGCACTTGACATGAGAGCAGCTTGTATCGGCGCCAGTGCCTCTCTGGATGAGTCCCACAAAGACGTCTCCTTTGTACCTGGCGAAACGTGTTGTGATCTATCTCCTTGGTTCATCCATTGTGGTTTACCGCCACCACGAAGCATTTGGATGCTTGGTATCGTCTGTGATGCATGGTTGCAGTGACGTACTTGCTGTGGAGTTGAGGCGACGCTTGCATTCGCGCCTCCAAACATGTCGCTTCAAGCCAAAACCGTGTGACTTGAACATTGTTTCCGCTTGAATGACTCTCATCTTGCATGAAATCGCGAGAATTACCCACGAAAAGCGCCTCATTATGCATTTTATGTGGACTGATGGTCGCAATCTCGATCTCAGTTGATTGCAGAACAAAGTCGTGTGTTCTCTCTGTCGCGCAAGTTTGGCGCGCGCAGGCAGGTTGCCCGACTGGCGCTGAACCCCCAACCAATGACGCTTCCTTCCGTGTGGCCAACATGAAACATTGTTTTCCTATTTGAATGATCGGTACACAACAGGAATATCACAGAGAGCTTGTAGTTTACCTTGACTATTGGAGGACTCTTGTCTCACACCAGTGTCGGAGCATAAATCTCAAGCTTCTGTTGTAACTATAGGAGCGAGGACTCTTTCAATCTTGTCTTAATACACTGTCAGAACATAGTCTCGAGCTTGTGACCAAGACGAAAGCATCAATTCTGTAAAAGGGGATTACATTCTACACTATGGTACATATAGCTCACAATCTTTAGGCAGTCACGTGTTTCAAAGTGCAGCAACTCGATCTTTGAAGCAGCTTCCCGCATTCTGATTTGAAAGTCATAGTAACCTCCGTTCTAAACAAACGACGCAGTCTACTATGAAGTGATAAACAGGAAGAACATTATGTGAGTGGTTTTCAACAGAGAGTATCTCAAACGCTTGATTCCAGACTGAGTTCAGCCAACGACTCGGTTTGGCACAGAATCATAGCGTTCTCTCGATGTGCATCAGAACGTCACGCTCTCTCAACCGAAACATGTGTTTCCTTCTGTGAGCATACTATCGACGAACAAGAATGGGATTTGGTTCACATATTCCGGTGAGTGTGGTAGATATATAGAGGCCACACATGCAGTTGTTGCTGTTGCTGGCGTCCAATTTCAGCTGAGATTGCCCACAATGCCAAACCTAAATTTCTCATAGGTAATCCATCATTCATGTCAATAACATGCAGAACTGCATGTACGCAACCACATACTCTCTTGTGGACAATGAGTTGGGTCGTTTTCGTCCTTGGAGAAGAGGGCAATTCATGTCGATTGCGAACCAACTTTTCACCATTGCAATGAGCAGTATCAGTTAAACATTTTGTCATTTAAATTCACGTAATGCGTAATCATACTGTTCGTAGAAGGCGTTTCTTGTAAGAGCGTTGCCAAGTCTCGTTGCAGGTCATGAATGTCGACGAAAACTTGAGGCCTCCCGCCAACATTTTGCGAGCCCAATGGTGGTAATTTCTCGGTTGCCTTTGACTCAAGTTGGGTTAAGATCATTCATATAGGTACCATAGAGATAGGCGCCACTGTTGGTTTTCAAAGAAGAGGTCAATTGATGGAACAAAAAATCACATGCGATACGCCAAGTGCGATTTTCGTCAATTTTCGATCGTTTTCTTCTAAAATATTTTCCATGAGGCCTTTTCCTTTGAATTCAATGGTACAGGAGGGTCGCCCTTAACAAGAAGGGGTGTATAGAGCTTCGAATGGGCCCAAACGGTGCAGCAGAGGATATGTAATGTCCCTAAGCAGAAATGCCACCACACACATCCAGGTCCTGAAGAAATGGCCATTTTGGTAGAGAAATGTCAGAAATTTTGTCAGTTTTTCGACTTTTTCGATTCACGATTAAAATCGGGTGTCCTGATTGTCCTGATACCACGCATTTTGCGCGACATTTTTGTCACGCGACGTCACGTTTCTAGAAATCGTAAAAAATTGATTTTGTCAAAAATTAACGGTAAAAAGGACCAAAAACGCCTTTCGGCCAAAACAATGCGCGCCCTTCACTGTTTGAGCTACTTCAAAGCTCTAATCGCCTCTTCTTATTACGTTTGATCCTCCTGCATCGTTGGAATTAAAGAAAACGGATTTCTGGAAGCAGAGTTTGAAGAAAACGCTCGAAAACTCGACCATTTTTCGTCGCGACATGAATTTCTGAGCATTATGTCGACCGTTCTTCATCGTTCCTACTGCTTTCAAGCTCTGAGCATCTCTTTGCATGATGATTCACGCTCCTCTACCTTGAAATTATGAGAAATATGATCATTTGAATCTTCATTTTACATGTAAAGCACGAAGAATCGGCCATTTTCCGACACGGCATGACCTCGCGTCCAGGATATTGACTGTTTGGCCCTCTCCGCTTACTGTTATGCTACGTATACATCCTCTAGCATTCACATTACTTATTTGCGTAAGTTCGTCTCATAGAGACCTGCTGATAAGGTCCAATATCCAGTTGAAGTGGTCAAAAATGCTCGAAAAAGGTGATTGAGGAATGAGGAAGAAGTCTATGCACGGGAATCGGCATCTGAACGAAAGTCAGGGCGACGCGTTTCCAGATTAGAATTTGAAAAGGCCTATACTGTCTGCCTTGATGCTTACCTGGAAGGACTTGCCGAGCGCCAAACAGATGGTACAGAATCAGACGACGGAAAGCGCTATTCCATCGTGCATCGGCACTTGCATGGAATCCCACTTGCTTCCTCTACACTCACGTGGAACCATGGGTATTCATGTACAGACGATTCAGTTTCCATGTAATAGACTAATACGTTTGATTGAGTCATGTCTTGAATCTTCTTTGTCCTACTAGTTAAAACAAAGATAAAAGTCGCCGGATCTTACAGTCGACGTTGTCGCTTCGCTTCCGCGTCCCTTGTTCACATGATCATACAGTATTCTCGAGAGAAAAGAAAAGAGGGGGAAAAAAAAAGGAAGGCATAATCTAATAGATAGTACTATGTATTCTTATATTCTTTTGCATTATTATAGCTTCTATCCAGACGTCATGTCCATGACTGCACCAGAGTATGGTATGTCGTCACCACGATCGTACTTTCCGACGTAGACTTTGAGGCTATCCAATTGCACTGCTTGGTTGGAGCTTTCAAACAAACTAGACAATTCGTCTGGTCCTCGTTCATAGTAAGGTCCTAGTTTGCTTGAAGCCAATCGTTCTCGTCCAGGTTGTAATGGAATCACGAGTGCATCTGGCCCAAAGGAAATGCCAAAATTTGGATCGTCTCGGCTACATGCAAGTCCTCCACCTCCCACTTTGCGTAATTTTTGAAAGACACCATTATGATCATGAAACAAAAAGGCAGCTACAGAAGGCCGTGCACCACCCATGCTGGCCCAACCTTTTGGTTTGTATCCTCCCACCGTTTTCACCTGGTTGTTGTTGTTGCTTTTTGTCGTGGCAACCACAATGGCGGCGCCCTTGCCGTCGACATGGTCGTGAAAGGATGCTGCTGACCATCCATGTCGACTCGCATCATAGGCAAGAATCAAAGGTCGTTGTTCTAATTGTGTTTGCAGCAAGAGAGGTCTTACAGTCGTGGCCACTTGATTCGAGTCACCAGCTACTTGGATGGACGATAATTCATAAGCGGCGGGATACTGTTCCGGGTATTGCCGTCTTCGCTCTTGATCCGACTCGGCATCATCTGTTGTTGTAGGTAAGAAATTATCCAGCCAACCAAATCTACGTGTCGTCGTCAAAGGGGTAGAGGAACGAGTGATGAATGCAAAGTGAAGCGTGAGAGGCGAGTGCGCCAATGAAAACAAATGCCGCCAAGGCCAATCTTGCTAAAAGTCTCGGCATCCTCTTATGAAACAGTACAGTGTATGTTGTCGGGAAGTACTATAGTGGTATGTCAGCTGGCACCATTTAGCTACATGCATGCACTTAAAGAAGTGGAATGAACGCCATTGTGCTGACGACGATGATGATGATGATGCCGCGCGCCGACAGAACTTGAACTCGTGAATCAAAAGATCGCGGGACTCGATGGCTCGGCGGCAGTTTTGCTTCTCCACTTCTCTCTCTCTCTCGCCGCGCAACACATATCCAATATCTCTCTCACTTGCCACACTGTATATAGCAGTATTGAATAATGAGAGCAGCTGCAATAAGAATAGCAAGATTCAAATCGCTTGGATCTTTGTCGTCGCGCCGCCGTCTCTTTTCAACAAACGGTGCTGGCGGCGCCACAGACAACACAAACAACAACATGATGGCGGCTGTGGTACAAGGGCCTTCTCTTTTACAAACAAGTCTGCATCGTCCCTCTCCATCACTCATGTTTCTTCCTGGATTACGTTCACTGCCGTTTTGGACGTCGTTTGATGGAACCACAAATAGGATCGCGTATCAAGATCCTGTTGTTTCTCACGTTGTGGATTATCTACAACAACACGTTTCGACATTTCAAGAGGAATTTGAAAAAGAACGACCCAATGTCCCTTCCGACTATCAAACGGGAGGGGAACATGACTCGAAACTACTACACTCTGGATCATGGGATTGGCATTCGTACATGCTTCAAGGCTCGGTTCAACCGCAGTTTGCAGAGCACTTTCGCGAAACGTCCAAAATTCTAGATGGCCTACGTCAAGATCAATTGCTATTTGAAGGAACTCCCTTTGGCTTTTGTTTCTTTTCATCCTTGCATCCAAAATCCTCCATTGAAGCTCACTGTTCCGCCATGAACTTTCGATTGCGGGTCCATCTACCGCTTGTCGTGCCACCCGAAAATTGTGGGATTCGTGTTGGACCGACGACACAAGAATGGAATACAGGTCAAGCCATGGTATTGGATGATTCCTATGAGCATCAAGTATGGAATGATTCTGATCAAACACGTGTATTGCTGCTGGTCGATATATGGCATCCGGATGTGAAAATATCCGAACGTGATGAAATTGTACGCATGTTTCAACATGCTCAAGACCAAGGATGGTTAAAAGGAGGAAAAGATAGATAGTATATGAAATAAACATGTAGTGTCACTGCCTTTGTGGAGAGTTCAAGAAAAGAAGGACAGTGTCTTGTATCTGTCACGAAAGTTTACATCGAAGAACTTTCAGTCGGCCTTGGACTGCATCAACAGTATGGGAGCAGTTGCCGAGCGACAAGGACACCACCCTGACTTTCATCTCACAAACTATAGAGAGGTGGAAATATGTATGTGGACACACATAGTCTCTCGGGAGATTACACTGAATGATGTTGACAGTGTGCAGCTTGCTTTCGATAAAGAGGTGGAAGTTGTGTATTCCCCCAAGTGGCTGAAAGAAAACCCAAGAGGCCAAAAGGGACTAGCGAGGAGCAGTAGGCTTTGGATCATGGAAAACATTCACTTAACTTAGTGTTTAAGTTCTTAAGTTAAGTGACAGTGCATTTCGATATTACATCTAGACATTATCGCTGATGGCGCATGGTTAGGCGCGTGTTGCCGCCACTCGTCCATTACTTTCGTCAATAATGTCCACTCTCATGAATTTCTATCAACTCCACTGTACTGGTGCATTTAGAATGGCGCATAGTAAATCATTCGACCTATTCTTTTGCACAGCATCGATAGCAACATCCATGCTCCGGAGGATAGTTGTCAGAATGTTTGGTTTCTCGCGCTTGCGATGATTGAGCACTCGTCGCTTCCGCGCCTCTCTTGTTTCCTACATTCGTTTCATCCTTGGACATGTTAGCATAATCTCCCATTGTGCTTTAAAAACTAACACCCTTACACGTTTCGGTGTAATTTG
>CALOFE010000040.1:0-31246 GCA_942492455.1 uncultured Planctomycetaceae bacterium
TGGTGTTCGGCATGATCCCGATCAGCGCCATCATCGCTAAGAACAAGCACTTTGGCGTGGCTGATGCCGTCGATCTTGGTGGTGATTGCGACCAAACTGTTGGTCGACGCGCTGCGCGCACTTTTCCAACGGCCTGATTTTTATTATCGGGATCTTGCTACTCAACGACGCAAGCGCGCGGTGATTGACTCAGCGGCAGCCAAGCGAAAGTCGCGAATGGCTTAAGCGTGCAGGGCCACAGGAATCTCGCTCTACGCGAATGCTTTTTGTACCGAGGTCCGGCATTTTCTCCAGGCCGGTCTTGGCGACGGTCAGTGCGTCTGGCTTCCAGTAGTCGCGGTTGAATAATTCCAACGACAGCGTGCCGCGGGAAGCCGGAGTTGTAGATGGTCTGATAAATCTCTGTCAGCGGCGCGATGCCGTCGCCGGGGCAGACGCGGTGCGAATCGTTGATTGGTTTCGGCGATAGCGGGTCTGCCGGGTAGTCGTTGGCGTGGAACACGTGAATCGAATTGCCGGCCACCATCTGCGAGCCGCCAAAATCCGATCCCCCTTGTAAACGTGATACACGTCCGGCAACAAACAGGCGTGCGGATGGCCGGTTTCGATAGCGACGAAGACTGCGTCGCCCAATCTCGCGAGTGATTTGGCGAAGCCCCAGACCTCGTTACCGGTGGAACGACCCCCATTTGGTCCCCCAATTCGCAACGTGCTTCCGGTAGTGGCGGGCTGCTTTGAACAGATCCAGGCCGCTTGGTCCCGTCCTTGGCGGCGTGGGGGGGGGCGAAAATGCGGGTGCCGCCGATTTGTGCCAGTGCATCCATGTTGCGTTTGGCCTCTTCCAATGCTTGAGCACGTTTCGCATCGTCGTCGACGATCCAGTTGGAAAAAGCAATCGCGCTATCGACCGTCAGTCCCAAGTCGGAGATCCGTTTGCCGAGGTCCTTGAGTGAGCCGCCCTCTTTTACGTAGGCATCGATTTTGCGCGACCAAGGTTCGACACCGTCGTAGCCAGCTTTGGCAGCCGTTTCGATTTCCTCGACCAACGTCAAGTTTTGACCGCGAATCGTGCCCATGTTTAGGCAGTACCGAAACGGTTCGGACTTCGGCCGAGCATCGGCAGCCAGTGTCGGCGTGGGGGCGGCCAGCATCAACCCGGCCCCGGCGGCCGCCATGGAAGAAGTTAGTAATGAGCGTCGCGAGATGTTGTCGGTCATGGTGGCGGTTTCTTTGTGAGTTTGGCTGGGGATGACTTTGTCGGGAGTGCTTCAAGCGGCGGCCTCTTATTGTAAACTAAAACCGCTGCTGGACTGAATCGCCCCCGGTTTATTTTTCTATGGCTTAGTAGTGCGAAGGGCTTTTAAACCCGCTCAACGACGACCGTAGGGGGGGCAATTCGTCGTGTTTTTGGAAAAAGTCTCACGCAAAGCCGCAAAGCTCGCAAAGGAGGACGCAGGAGAAACTTATGTTTCAATGTTGCTAGTGTGGCAGGGAAAATGTCATTCCTGAAAATCTTTTCAATGCGTTGGACGAGTTACACGGAGACCGACTGCAACTGGTTCGATGCAGCAATTCTCTTGGCGGCCTTTGCGGCTTTGCGTGAGGCTTCTTTTCTTGAGGATCGCATGAGTTGTTTGCGGGGCGACTAACGCTGATGATGGATGTCGTTCGTACTACCTAGAAAGGTGCGTCGCGACGCACCCTACGGGACTGGGGTACGTTACTTCGCTCGTTGCATGAAGCGTAGCCATTCTTGTTCGAGCTTGTTCAAATCTTCGCCGAAGGCCGTTTGGAATTCGGCGATCCGCTCTTGGGGCGTGCCGAATCGGAGCGGTTTCTTGGCGGCCAATGCTTTTAAATAGTCGGCATAGGCGTCGCCGCGCGTCTTGAGCAGGAAGTAGCTAAGCGCCCAACTTTCCGCATAGGCGTCCTCAGCGGTTTGTGCATCCAGGAGGCGAGCATCGGATTCGATCAGCGTTCGTAACGAATCAGCTGTGCGACGGCGGCCGAATTGTCTGAAGCGATTCATGCGGACGGAATTGAGTTTGCCGATCGTTTTCCATCCCGACCGACTACGCAAGTCGGGCGTTTCGAAAAACATCGCCATCCCTTCCGTGAACCATAAGGGATTGTCGGCGTAGCGCGTGTGCAGTCCGCAATTGAAGGCGATCTGATGTGTTGCTTCGTGGACGACCGTTGCCGTGTTGAAGGGCGTGCGTGCCATACGCCGATTGATCTCCGCCACGTTCCGCGCGCCGCGGTTTTGTTTCATGCCCGAGAGATCATAGAGCACCACGCGATTAGTCTTGAGTGAATAATATCCCTTGGCTGTTGCGGTCTCCGGTCCGGCGTCGGCTGTGGCATAGGCGGCGAAGTCACGTTGGTTGGCGAAAACGATGGCCGTTAAAGGGAACTGCGGTTCGGTGAATTCGAAATCGCGCCGCGACCAATAGTTCTTGAATCCCGCATACAGCCGTTCCAATAATCCGCCACACCAATCGGAATAGGCTGCGCCGGCATCAGAACAGATGACGTAATGTGTGGTTCGTGTGATTTCAAACCGGTCGCCGAACTCTTGTTTGAGTTGCCCACCCAGTTCCTCTGCTGTGAGCGGTCGAAATGGTTCGTCCCGTTTCTCACGCTCGATGATTTGTTCAGCTGCGATAGCGGCAATCGCCCCGTCGGCGGACTGCAACATCACGCCTCCGTCGGCCGCTTCGACGAGGATCCGCCCAGTGACAACATGCTGTTGTTGCTGTTCATCACGAAAAACAACCTGTTCGACTGTCTCGGCGAATGACCGGGGCGCAGCGACGGCGAGTACGATGCAGGGCGCAATGCAGCAGATTCTTATATGACGTGTGGTGGCGCGCATTCATTTGCCCGTTACTGGGATTTTGATTTTGGGAATCTCGATCGTGCCCCACCACTGATCGTTGCTTGCTTTGGGAATGTCAAATTCGGCTTGCAAAAAATAGGTCCCCGTCTCGCCTTGCGGAAAACTCCAGTTGGACGTCGGTCCTAGATCGAGATGGGCAGCGGCACCGGGCCGGATTCCCGCTCCGCGTGCGGAGATATTAAATCGCAATGTACTGTCATGCGGTAGCCGGGTCATGCCCAAGGGGACTGTCATTCCGTCGAATGGACCGTTGGTGGCGGGGACGGTTGTTCCGTCGGCGTTTGTGACGGTGAATCGAATCGTTTCAGTATCGAGCGGAATTTCCATGACATTCGCAACATCAGCCACGTTGCGAAGTTCTAAGTAGGTCGACAAAATCGGCGTGTCGGCGACGACTTCTTTACTGGTAACGCTCAGGCGGGCTTGCAGACCATGGACTGGTTGAGACCAAGCAGTGGCGTCATTAGCCGCAGCTGTGTCCCAGGCGAGGAATCGTCCGTACTTGGCTGGCAACTCCCCGGTTCCCCCTGCTTGTGCACCGGCTTGCCAACCTTCAATCCAACCGCGAATTGCGGGACCATTCCAGTCGTTGGGATTCGTCGGACAGGCGATATGGTTTTGGGGACCTTCTGCCCAAAAATAACCACTGCGATACCCGTTTAAATACATCTCGCGCCGTTTTCTCGACTGTGTCAAACGGCGTCTTTTCCGGGACCGGGATCGCCGCAAAACGTTTGTGATATTCGGCATTCGGGTCCTCCTCTTGGGCAAAGAGCGAAAACATGGCCAAGGAGGAAAAGCAGAGAGTCCCTAAGATTAAGCGCTTCTGCATCTTAGTGGTCCTTACAAGTCGTTTCAAAACCCTCTGACGCGTCTCACTGACACCGATCTGAACGTTTCGAGAACAAGCGCAACCGAGTTTTGAAACTGGTTCTAGTGAACAAAAGGGCGGTTTTGTGGCGCGATACAAGGCCGAACTGCAATTATACGTCAAATAGAATCGGATGTAACCGGAATACGCTCTCGTGTTGGCGGGCGTTTGCGCGACGTGATAAAAGGAGCCTGCCTTGTTCCCCCGGGAGCAGCCTCATAGGATTCCGAAAGTGTGCTGTCGCCATTCGTTTCCTTTTTGTACGCCGTGATCTTGCTATGTCAGATTCAACCCCCGCAGACAATCGTCCCACCAATCGCCTGTCTGGGGAAACCAGCCCCTATTTGTTGCAGCACGCTTACAACCCGGTGGATTGGTATCCCTGGGGTGAGGAGGCGATTCAAAAGGCGCGCGATGAGGACCGGCCGATTTTTCTTTCGATCGGTTACAGTGCCTGCCATTGGTGTCACGTGATGGAACATGAGAGCTTTGAGAATCCGGCAATCGCTGCGGTGATGAATGAGCGGTTTGTGAATATCAAAGTCGACCGCGAAGAACGGCCCGACTTGGATCAGATTTATATGAACGCCGTGCAACTAATGACCGGTCGCGGCGGTTGGCCGATGTCGGTGTTTCTGACACCAGACCTCAAACCATTTTATGGCGGCACTTATTTTCCACCCGAAGCGCGGATGGGGATGCCCGGTTTTCCCGATATCCTCGTCCGTGTGAGTGAAGTCTGGAAGGAACGGCGCGAGGAACTGCTGGAAAGCGCGGAGAAATTAACGGCGGCGATCAGTGACATGGTCCCGCCTGCGGCGGCGGATGCGGCTCCCGGCGAAGAGACGTTGCGAAGTGCCATGCAGGCCTTGCTGCGCAGTAGCGACGGCACGCATGGCGGATTCGGAGCCGCTCCCAAATTCCCGCACCCCATGGATATTCGTTTGCTGCTGCGTTGTTGGCAACGTTTTCAAAATGACGAGGCGCTGGACGTGGTCAAATTGGCGCTCGATAAAATGGCCGCCGGTGGCATCTATGATCAACTGGGTGGCGGGTTTCATCGTTATTCGACCGATCACCGCTGGCTGGTTCCGCACTTCGAAAAAATGCTCTACGACAATGCGTTGCTGACCAGCAGTTATGTGGAGGCCTATCAGGCAACCGGTGACGCGGATTATGCCCGCATTGTCCGCGAAACACTCGACTATACGCTCAATGAAATGACGCAGCCGCAGGGCGGGTTTTACAGCACGCAGGATGCCGATAGCGAAGGCGTGGAGGGGAAATTCTTTGTCTGGTCTGAGCAAGAGATCGTCGAACTCTTGGGCGAAGAGGATGCGCGGTTGTTCAACAGTTACTACGACGTCACCCCCCGCGGCAATTGGGAAGGGCACACGATTCTCAACCGCCCCCGCCCACACGACGAAGCCGCTGCTGCGTTGGGAATTGACCCGCAGGAATTGCGCGAGAAACTAACGGCCTGTCGGGAAACGTTATTCGCTGTCCGTGCGAAACGCATTGCGCCGCAGCGCGATGACAAGGTGCTGGTTGCCTGGAACGGCCTGATGATCGCCGCCATGGCGCAGGCCGGACGCGTTTTGGGCGACGAACGATACACTGCTGCCGCAGTGGACGCCGCTGAGTTCGTGTTGGGAGAAATGCGGAACGAATCTGGCCGGTTGTTGCATAGCTACAAAGATGGCCGCGCGCGATTCAATGCCTACCTCGACGACTATGCCTGCTTTGTCGATGGACTGGTGGAGTTGTATCAAGCGACCTTTGAGGAAAAGTATCTCGAAGCGGCAGCGGAATTGGCGACGACGATGATCGACCAGTTTCACGAACCAGAGCAGGGGGGATTCTACTACACCAGCCACGACCACGAGCAGTTGATCACGCGGCAAAAAGATCTGCAAGACTCGGCAACGCCGTCGGGGAACAGCATGGCGGCGACAGGTTTGTTGAAGTTGGCCCGGCTAACGGGCCGTCGCGATCTCGAAGACATTGCTATCGGCACGCTACGGATGCTTTCGGGCATGGCGGAAAAACATCCCTCGGCGGCAGGACAAGCCTTACTAGCCGTCGACTTTCTCATCGGCCCCACGCACGAGGTCGTGTTGGTCGACGGTAGCGATGCAGAGGCAGGGAATGCGGTTTTACAAGAACTCGAATCGCGGTTCCTACCGAACAAAGTCGTGGTCAGAACAACCGCCGCCAACTCGCCCTCCGCTCTACTCGGGCCGTTGGTCGAAGGCAAGACGGCAATCGAGAACAAGGCAACGGTGTTTCTCTGTCAGCAAGGGACGTGTACTGCGCCCGTCGGAGGCGACGATTTTAAAGCGGCGCTGGACGCACTTGTCACAAAGATGTGACATCCGTCAATAAAATGTCACACCTTATGACATCAAGTTAGAAATTCAACAAGGTTGTTGGATTCCGTTAACTCCTCTCACGAATCAGTTGCAGTCAGCGTATACTTTGCCGAGTCTCTGCTCTTCGGTGATAACTACAATTACGCATTCGCGAATTCAAGAGGAGAAAACCATGCTGGCGCGCATCGGTTGGTTTGTCGCGGTCTCGTTGGTTGTTGGGTGTGCAGAATCGACTCCACTAAAGCCGTCGCCTCCACCAAAACCATTGGCGGGGACGAAAGCTGAGAAATCCGCTACTGTCGATCCCGCAATAAAGGCTGCAGATCCTGCGAAAAAGGCTGTGGATCCCCCGAAAGACGCCCGCCGGTGATCGATCCGGTGGCAACCGCATTGCGTGGGAAACCCGTCGGCTTATCAGCGGTGAAAAGTGTGCGATTCAATCCCGAGAGTAACCGATTGGCGGTTGGCAGCGGTGATGGGGTCGTGCGGATATGGGATGTCGCTCAACGGACAATTCTCCACACCATTGCCGCCCACGATAATTGGGCGTTCGATTTGAATTTCAGTCCCGATGGTAAGATTCTTGTCAGCGGAGGCGGCGACAATTATATTAAATTGTGGGACGCTGAAACCGGCAAGCAGCGGACCGAAACCGCTCGCCAAGAAGACGATATTCACGGCGTTGCTTTCTCGCCGGACGGTGAATCTATTATTTCCGGATCCGACGATACACTGGTGATGATCTGGGAACCGGCTTCGGATAAACGTCGATTGTTGGTGGGGCATGAGAAGCAAATCACCGCGATCGCCATGCGGCCCGACGGGCAGCAGTTTGCCTCTGCCAGTCGCGACGGCACAATTCGCCTGTGGTCCCTGCCGGAGGGAAAAGAAGCAGGAACATTGGTGGGGCACGATGCTGATGTACTGGCCATCACATACAGCCCGGATGGTAAGACGCTTGCGTCAGCCAGTTATGACAAAACCGTTCGCCTGTGGGATGTCGAAAAAGCTTTGTCGTTGCGAGTTCTCAAGGGCCACAAGGACTGGGCCTTTTGTGTGGCCATGACGCCTGATGGTGCGTACCTGTTCTCAGGAGCGGGCGACGAAGTTGGAATTTTGTGGAATCTGAAGACTGGCGAGATTGCAGATGAATTCCAATTCGACTCCGATGTTACGGCAGCAGACTTTTCGTCCGATGGGAAACTGCTGGCCATCGGATTTATGTCCGGTGAAGTATGGTTAATCCAATTTGCAGATGGCCAGTTGAAGTATCAGGACATGCTTGCACCGGCCGGGAAACAAGTTGAGGTTTCGCGTGCGGATCTACTCCAACCGTCGGAATACCTGGAACTGCATAACAACGCTGCTCGACAAGGGAATCCAGAATGGTCCGATGCCGTCGCGCGACTTGCTACGGTCGGCGATGAGTTTACCTTAACCATACTTGAGGAGATCGACGAATCCAAACTCACGGCTGCGGAGACGGAGTTATTTAATCGCTCTCGGCAACAAATTCAAGACCGCGCCAACGGTAGAAAAAAAACATGGACAGCTGCGCACATCGACCGGCTTCTAGAAAAAGCGGCCTATTCTGATTTGATGTGCGATCCAACTGAGTCGTACTTGGTTCCCTGGACATTGAAGTCCTGCGCGCGGGCTGCCGAATCGACTTCCCATGTATGGACGAGTTGAAACCGATTACGAGTTGTCGCCATCGTTTGAGAAGGATTTGAAGTCCAAGACTCTGGATCTCTATGGCGTAGCTGGTGATGCGGAATCAGAAAAATCGTTGCTGAACAGCGCGCAAGAACGGGTTCGGAATTATGCTCGGCGCATACTCAACCCCCGCGCCCCGTTCGGATGATCCAAATTAGTCGTTGCAGATGCAGCTTATTCCGCGATCACGGCTTCGAAATTGGCGTCGTTGTCGGGACGTTCGTACCAATTGCGCGAGAGGAATCGCACGAGGATTTCCATCTGTTGGTCCGATAATTGTTTCCCGAATGCGGGCATGGCATTGCGTTCGCCATAGTTGTGTTCCGCGCCCGGATTGCTCAGGAAATCACGCAACCAAGCTTCGGAACCGTACCCCGTTAATAGCGGAGCCATCCCGATGGAACCGAGTTCCTCGTCCTCGCCGTCTGGCTGAATGGCGTGGCAGTCGACGCAAGCTTGCACGTTGTCGTTGGCGTTTTCGAAGAACTCGCGGCCTTCGGTCACTAATTCTTCATTCACCGCCGCGATGTCTTGACGTTTGCCTTGAGCGACTAGAAATTCCACAACGGAATCGATTTCGCGCTGCGACATGCTCTCAACATTTTCGTCAGCCCACAAAGCCATGTCCCCTTCGGTGAACCGTGTTCCCAATGGTTCGCCGTTGAAACTGGCTTCGACGGTGGGGCCAAAGTGAGCGGGGCCGGCGGGATTGGTGATGAATCCCCGTATCCACTCGCGTGTGCCAAAATTTCCGAGGTCCGAAGCCGTTGCCGGTTCTTCAGGGACACCGTTCATCCCGTCGTGTGCATTGAATCGATGGCACCCTGCGCATTTTTTGGCAAATAGTTCCGGTCCGTGAATTTTGGGGTCGCTGCGTAATAATGCGACCGCCCCATCGGAGCCGACTCCTTGCCGACCTTCGATCAGTTCCCGAATCCGCTCGGATTTCATATGGGCATCGGCGACCGCCTCTTTATAGGAATCCTTATCGCGGTCCTCGTCGATTGCCAACCATGTCAGTGTCATCGCGCCGATGATCAGCGCGCTCATGTAGAGGAGGTTGAACCGATGGCCTAGTTTCCAGCGGCCGATGAACGGCATGAGAAACATAAACATCATGACGCCGCCGGGGATATAAATCGCGCCGTAGACTTCGTACTCCCCTTTGAAAAACTTCAAGAACTGGAACAGGAATAGGAAATACCATTCCGGCCGCGCAGCTGAGTATTGTTCCGTGGGGTCGGCTGGAGCACCCAGTTCGGCGCCGAAGACTTCACCCAGTCGTCCCGAATCGGCCAACTCCTTCAACTCGCCGGAGTGCTGCGGGGCATTCCAGAAAATCAATACCAACACGACCAGCAACACGCCCAAGCAAGCCACAGCGTCTTTGAGAACTTGATCGGGCCAAAATGTGGTTTCCGGAGCGCGATTCGGATTCTTGGCGGTAATGCCGTGGCGGCGAAACACATAGATATGCAGCCCCAACAGGCCGATCAGCAGTGTCGGCAGGACACCCGCGTGCAGGGCAAAGAACCGCGTCAGCGTATGGTGTCCATAGTTTGGTCCCCCCACGATGAGCCGCTGGATCTGCGGTCCCACGACCGGCACCATTGTGGAGAGCTTCGTAGCGACCTGGGTCGCCCAGTAGCCTTTTTGGTCCCACGGCAGCAAGTAACCGGTCAGCGACAGGCCCAGTACGATCTGCATTAAAATTAAACCGAGCCAGAAATTGACTTCGCGAGGCGCCTTGTAGGCGCCGTCGATGATGATCTGCATGAAGTGCAGCGCCAACAGCACGATCATCGCCTGGGCGGTGAAATGATGCAGGCCGCGGAGGAACCAGCCGAATTGCATTTCGTACTGAATGTAGTACACGCTTTCCCAGGCTGTCTGCGAACTGGGGCTGTAGCACATCCACAAAAATAGTCCGGTGATCATCTGCACGGTGAAGGTGAAGACCAGCGTGCTGCCCCAAACGTATCGCCAGCGCGCGCCGCCGGGAATCCGCTCGTAGAGCGTATCGTGGAGATAGGCGCGATATCCGGTGCGATCATCAAACCAATTGGCCAACGCGTTCATGCTTCGGCAATCTTCTCGGCTGTGCCGGGGCGAAATTCTTGATATTTCACCCAGACTTCGTTTTTGTTTTTGATTTTGATTTCCAACGCATCCATCCCCCGTGCCGCCGGGCTGTCCTGATTGTCAATCTCGCCCGTCGGTTTGAATGAGCTGTTGTGACAGGGGCATTGGAACACATGTCGAGCAGTATCGTAATCGACCGGGCAGCCGACGTGCGGGCAAGCGACGCACAATGCCAGCACTTCGTCCTCCGTCGATCGCGATAGATAGACCGTTCCCACTGGTTCTTTGGGAAACATATTCCAGGCATCGACGCGGTCATCGATGACCTGAAAACGTTGCGGCGGATCGCCCACGGGGAGTTCATCAAATGTCGCAACTTTGATAAAGCCATCGTCGTCGCCGTTGCCGCTGCCCTTCTTACGCGTACGGAGCGGATCGGTAAAGACGGCGAGACCTGCGGCGAAGGGGACCAGCGTGACGATACCGCCAATTACGACGGCGAGCGCCTTGGTAAGAAAATTACGCCGCGGTTCAGCTGCGACCGGTTGTGGTGATTCCGAGACCGGGAGCGGAGACTCCGTGACCGATTGCGGCTTCTCATTCGGTTCAGGTATGTCTAAGGGGTATGTCGATTTGGAATCGTCTGTCATGATAAAACTCCTTGACCAATCCGCTGAAATTGCCCGTGAACATCGACCGTATTTCTATAACGGTCATACTCAGAACACAGTACCAGCGTGGGAAGTATGTCGAGGATCGAACCGCGGGAGTGAGGACGACTCCGGTGAGGAGGGGTCCCGGTGTGTCTACAAAGGGGTAGGCATTGGAGGGTTGGGTTGTGGTAGGCCAGGTCAGCCGGAAACTGCTCCGACGGACACTATCATGACCTTTAGAACCGAGCGCCTGCAAGCCTACTTGCGAGATTCGTGTCTGTTACCTGAACGAATGCCCACATTATAAACCCTCTCGCTTCACTTGGCGAGTCTGCGTGGCAATCTGAATCACTTCACGTTGACTTCGCGATATAAAAAAAGCATCTTCGCGAACCAAGTGGTCCGCGAAGATGCCTATCGAGGAGAAGTCTCTATGAGAATCGGCCACCCGTTTCTATGCCGGGTGAGCGGTTGTTATTCTTCCACGGTTTCCGGTGATTCGGCACTGGCCTGCTCAACCGCAAACTTCTTGGGCTGACGCATGAACGCGTCGTAGGTGACTGCCGAAGAGAACAGGTACAACCGGCCGCGATACCAAGCCGCGAATTCCAGTGTGCCTTCTACTTCGCCGGCGCCCAGGGTGTACTTCACGACGTCGATTCCACCTTTGGACGGAGCGTATTCTTCAGGAGCTCGCTCAAATTCCGCTTTGGCTTCTGCGGAGCTGAGTTGATACACCTTGGTGTCATGGACGGCTTCAAATTCCGGTTTCGCATCGACCAGGTCGCGGTCGTTTTTCAATGTGACCGGACAGAAGCCTTTCAAACCCGACAGTTCGGGGCGTGACAGCAACAGCAGGCGTCGCTTCTCACGTCGTAAGGCTTCGCTGTCGACCCCGGCATTGAGTTGATCCAAGTGGATGTAATCGTTTCGTGTCGGAACCGGTTGCAACTTGGGCAGGTCAGTCTCGCCGCCGTCCAGTGACTCGCCGGTGTAGGGCGAAGTGGACTCGTCGGTGGCGACCTGAGTTTCCTCAGCAACTTGTGATTCCTCGGATTTCACAATCGGCTCTTCAAATTTCGGTTGTTCCGTGGGACGGAAACCTTCATCGCTGGCCGGAGTGGTTTCCGCTTCGATTTCGGACTCGGCCAATTCCGGCAGTGAGTCTTCCGCAAACGGATCAAATTCGGTCTGTGACTCGACCGGCTCTTTGACGGCCGGCGTTTCCGCAAGTGTCGGCAACTCTTCTTCGAAAGCGAAGTCGAACTCTTCTTCCGCTTCGTCCGCTAGTTCCTCGAGATCCTCCTTGGCCGTTTGAAGTTGTGCGGCAATCCGCGGTACTCCCGGGAACGGGCGGGGGATGGCTGTCGGCGTCACGTGCTGCTGTTGCTGCTGTGATTGCGGACGTTGAAACGGCATCTGGTTCGCCACTGCATTGGGTGGGACCTGTTGCTGCGGCGAATACGCTTGCGGGGGTTGGTACACGTTGTGCGGTTGCTGCGCGTATTGTTGTTGCGGCGCGGCTTGGTATTGGCCCGGCGCATTCGACGGCAGTGTCGCTGGTTGGACTTCTTCACGTTCCTTGCGGCGGAACGGATTCAATCGGCTGAGGAATCCTCGGAAACCACCCCGTTTCGGTTTTTCCGGAGCCGGCGGAGTGATGTTTTGAGGAGCAGCGGCATAGGCGGGAGCCGTGTTGGCGACCGGTTGCTGCGGCTGTCCATAGTTTTGGTACCCGGCGGCATTTTGCTGAGCCGCATAGTTTGGCTGGGCAGCATAGTTTTGCTGTGGTTGTTGCGCCGCTTGGTATTGTTGTTGCTGGGGCTGTTGGATTTGTTGCATCTGCTGCGTTTGCGGCATTTGCATCTCCGGCAACCCTTGCTCTTGAGCCAATTGTTCAAGCGTCAGCGGAGGAACCTCGCGGCCCTCGGCGCGGAACTTGGCTTCTAAGAGCTCTTGCACCGATTGACGTCGAGCGCCGCCGGTTTGAGCAGTTTGTTGCCACGGCTGTTGTTGCTGCGGCACCGCGGCCGGTTGCTGCGGTTTGGATTTTTTCCGCGAGAACAGTCGGTAAAGCAAACCGGATTTTTTCTTCTGCGGGGCTTGCGCCGCCGCGGAATAACCGTTTCCGGATGACTGTGCGTGGGCCACATCCGCGTTTAACAAGACTCCCGCAGTCGTTGTTACCAACGCGACGCAGAGTGTGAATCCTAATCGTGATTTCATCTCCAACCATCTCCTCGACTTTGTTGAAGTTCCGGACAATTTTCGCTGGTTGGAATTCGACGGCTGGTCCGTCTGAAAACTCCGTCTCCATCGACGGTCTGCAAAACGCTTCCAACGCAATCTCATTCTCAATCAACGTGCCGTAATCGTGTCCGGCGTGTCTTGGTCGGCACCGGCCAAAGTTCAAAATGTCTTTCGAACTTATCGTCGAACGGCTGCATCGATTTTGACGGCTATGCTGATCGCAGGTCCGGTTTCGGCATGAATAAAAGGCATCGCCCGGATAACCGGAATAACCGGCAAAGTTTGCGCAGGTTGCCGGGTGCGGCGGGCAGGGAAGCGACAGCGAAGCGGCAACCGCTATGGTGCTAACGGGTTATACGCCCCTCAGCAGCGAAGCGAACGCGCAGTTCTCGCTGTTACGAGATGGCCGTTTGTCTTTTAACGCGGCGATCTCAATTGGCGTGTGCTGAGATAAAAGCATGGTCGTGACTAAGGATCACTGTTTCGAAGGTTCCAATTTCTTGAGAGCCTCAACGGCAGCTTCGCGGAGAAGCTGGTCGTCAGATTTTGCTGCCTCTTTCAGCAGCGGAATCGCTGGTGCGGCAATCGCCCCTTTGTGACCGAACGCATTCACAACGCGAATGCGTTCGTCCGCTCCGAAACGCGGGTAGGAGGCGATGAGAGCAGCGATTGCTGCGGGCGAGCGCGGCGCTAAATTGGACAACTCATCAATGACCAATTGTTGTGTTGCTGATTTCTTGTCTCCGGCCGCGTCGGCCAATAGAGGGATCAACGTCGCAGGATCCGCTTCAATCCGCGTCAGTACCCATAGTACGCAAAAACGAACCGTCGGGTCCTGGTCTTTCGCCAGAGAATATAATTGTTCCAATGCGCCGTCGACTTCTTTGATTCGCCGGGCTTTGAACCTGTCAATTTGCGCGCGGCGATCGCCGGTGTTTGGATTGCCAGTCAAACGACGCAACTCTTCGGCGGCTGCCCGCCGCATTGCTAACGATTTGTCATTTGAGATGATTTCAAACAACTGAGCAACGATTTCATCAAATTTGCGAACGCCGGAATCTGCTATTTTAGCCAATTGGGCGACCGCCCATTCTCGCAGTTTCGGGTCTTTATGTTTCAATGCGGCGAAAATTTGGTCTGCGTATTCCTTGCTCATCGTCCATTCATAAAGCACCTGTTGCGCATGGCGACGCATGCCAAGATGGGGGTCATTAACCGCCTCGATCAGTGCACCGGTTGCGTGCGGAGCGCCGATGCGGGTTAGGGCGATGTTGATGGCGTTGTAGAGTTCGCCCAGCTTCTTTTCATCTTCGTTGGAGTAGAGCGATTCGTTGAATGGGGCGATCATCAATTTGGCCACGTTTAGGATTGCCGCTGTCGCCTCACGCTCGCGTCCGCGTGCACCGGTGGCGCCGACGGCTGTGATGACCGGCGCCAGTTTGGCAGGATTCGTTTCCGTTTTGAGAATCGAGAGCCACTCGTCGAACGTCTTACCGTCGTAAACCGCAGCCCCGTCCTCCTTAGCCGCTGGGGCAACCTTAGTCGTCCCCAACGACACATTCCGCACACCCGCCTTCTTGCACATCTCGATTAATGTATTGACAGCTTCAAAGCGAACCTCCGCCGCCGCATCAATCCGCACAGCCACCCCCCGCTCGCCCGCTTGTTTGATTTGTTCGGCGAGCAGCGTTTTGAGTGCCTGCAGGTCGTATGATTTGTCGCCGATGCTGAGTTTGCCGTCGGCGGTGACTTTGATTGTCAACGATACAGGTCGCCACGTCGGTCCCTTCGGCGACGACCCGTAGAAGTTTTTGTGCTGCTCGCGAAAGATTTTTATCCTCACTCTGTGCCGCTTGGTGCAACAACGGTTGTACGTCCTTGTGTTGCAAATCGATTTTTTCGTAGGCATAGAGCAATTGGCGCCGATCTTCATCGTTGCTCGTCTCATAGAGTTTGATAAGCGCCGGCATGGCAGCCCGGGCTTCGGCGCCGTATCGCGCTAAGGCTTTGGCTAAGTCGATTTTGTACTTGTGTTTCTCATCCTGAACAGCCGCAATCAGTGCCGGTAAGACGTCGGGAGTGGCTTTCAATTTTCTGAAGGCACCTCCAGCAGCATAGCGAACCATTTTGTCCTCATCCGCCATCCCGGCGATCATGCGCGGGCAATGTGGCGGTGGAGTTTTCATCTACCAATCCGAACGGGCCGAGTGGGGAAACCCGGATACTGATGGGCGCGTCATCGGCCACGAGCTTTAGCAGAGTATTGTTGAGTAACTTTTGGTCTGGTTTGATCTGTCTCAGCGCAAGTTGTACCGCCATTTGTACATGCATGTCGTCGTTCGACAGCGCGTCGAGTAGTGCAGGAACGGCACTATGTGCTTTATCCTCCAGGACCGCCAACGAGTTTGCTGCCCGGGCACGGACACCATCAGATTTGTCCTCTTCCACCATTTTTGCCAAAGCCGCGACACCCGGTTCGCCTGCCTGACGTAACAGTCGCGTGCTGGCTAAGCGGACTTGAATGTCATCATCTTCTGGAAGCTTCAAAATCGCGGGAGCCACTTCTTCGGTAATCTCAAATCGATCAAGAGCGTTGACCGCAAACCGCCGCATCGTGACGTCATCTGATTCGAGCGTCGTTAGCAATTGCGGCACAGCTGCTTCCTGGCCGATTTGCCTCAGAATTGCCTCTGCCGATTCTGCCACGTTCGGGTCGTTCTTTCCCGTAGAAATGCGATCACCATCGCCGGCAATTTTGATGATCGTCGAAACCACCAGCGGCGTGTTTTCGTCACTCCGCAGTGACGCCAGCGCCTTGATTCCCTCGAGTTGTCGATGGGCGGATCGATCGGTTTTGAGTAGCGTGACCCATTCGTCAAACGTCCGCCCGTCATAAACCGGCCCAGAGGTTTTCGGTGCGGGCGGTGAGTCGGTTTTTCTCGACTTCGACCGAATGGCCTTAATCGCCGCTTCCGCTGCGGCGCGGACTTGCGGATCTTTGTCCTTCAGTGCTTCTTCGACGAGCGGCAATGCCGATTTTGCGCCAGGGCCGATTTCGCCAAACACCCGTATGATATTCGCGCGGCGATTTGCGTCGGCAGTCTGATACAGTCGTTCCAGCTCAAGAATATCGGTCGCCTCCGTGCTACCATTTTCTCCCGAGCGGTTGTGCCGAACGAGGGCCAAAACGGAGCGATTGTACCTGACAAGGGCCAAAACGATACGTTCTTTGGTTTCGCCATGTGCGCTGTCGAGTTCTGAGATTAAAGTTGGGATGACTTCCTGGGGAAAGCGAATCAGTAGCGGCATCACTATGCGCGTCCCATGTTGAACGTTGACATCCTTTGATTTCAGTCCGACGATTAGCGCGGGCAATAACTCGGCTGAGGTCGGTTGTCGCGTTCTCATTAGGAAGTCTACGAATTCAATGGCACTCCTACGGACTGCTTCTTCTTGACTCTCAATCGCCTTGATGAGTGCCTCGTTAAGCAATTTGGGATCCGGCTTCGACTCTTCCAGCGCTCCCACCGCGTACTTACGGATAGTTCCATCCGGAGACGAGAGAGCATCTAGGAACAGCGGAAAGGCGGCATGCGCTCTCTTGTCTCCCAGCGCAGCTAGACTGTGAAACGCAGCATACCGCACCTGTTGATCCTTGTCCGTCTCGTACATCTTGATCAACGTCGGGACCGGCGATTCGCCGTTTTTCGCGAAACTTGCCAATCTCCCCAACAATTCGATCAGCTTCAAACGCACACGCACTGCCGGATCACCGGACATCGCGTAAATCCGCGCTAAAGTCTTTTCGCTGTAATTCGGATCACGTCCAGATGCCAGCGGATAGTTCAAAACAGTGATCGCAAACAACCGCGCCCCCGCGTCCTCGGAGTCCAGCTTGCCGAGAAGAAACGGTCGGACCAACTTCGCATCGTTGATCCGGGCGATGGCCTCCAGGGCGGCGCTGACGACCTCGCGATCGTCGTCATTTTGGCGTTCGATCGAGTGGCTCGCTCCCATTTCGAAAACGATCTCCAAAGCCCGCGACGCATTTTCCGCCGTCCCCAAAGCAACGAGCGCTTTAATGCCTTCGATCTGACGCTGCGGCGACTTGTCATTTTTGAGAAGCGTCACCCATTCATCAAACGTTTTCCCATCGTAAACGGGGCCAGTGACCGCCGTTTTATTGTCCTTGGGTAGTTCGATAACTTCGCCGGTGATTTGTTGAATCGCCTCGACGACTGCATTGCGAACGTACACGTCGTCATGTTTTAGGAACTCTTTAATCGTCGGTACCGCCGATTGCGCGCTCGGACCGATTGAACCCAGTGCGACGATTAGTCGTTCGGGTGCAATATCGCGGAAGGCATGAGTCACGCTATACATCGTCAAAATGTCTTTTGGTTTTAGGGTTTTCCGGCTACATTGCTTGAGCGATGCGACGAGCACGGACACCGCTGGTTCTGCTTTTGGCCCCAGCGCTCCCAGCGATTGAATGGCAATGCTCTTCACCTTTGGATCCGAATCGCCGACTGCCTCAATAAGCTCTGTAAGGAGTTTGTCTTGGTCAAATGCGAATCGCGACAGTGCCGTTAAAGAATCGGCCCTGATTTGTGCGTCCTTGTCATGCAGCATCTCGTACAATTTCGGCGCAATCAGCTTCGCGTCTTCCGGACTCGTGTTGCCGCTAGTTGCCAACCGTGAAGCTACCGCTGCCGCCCTACGACGAACTTGTTCTGACTGGTCATTGAAAGCAGCAATCAGTATTGGAATTGCCTCGCCATCATAGCGATCAACCCACTCCAAAGTTTGACTTCGGACATACTCATCAGAGTCCGCTGCCGCTTTTTCCGCCGCTTCGATTGGAGGAACCACGTCCTTGTATTGCTCGATCAAGGACGTTGCGAATCGACGTTTTTTAATGTCCTCATCCGCTAATGCTTCGACGACACCCACGGGGATTTGGGACGGTGACAATCTTTTGATGGCACTGTTAATCGCGATCCAAATTGACCTGGGTTCAAACCAAGGTTCAAACTGCTCCAAGTTCCTAGGATCGTAGTCGCTGCCTGCTTCAATTAACGCAGCGATCGCCTTTTCGGGTTCGTCCACCCCCAAAGTTTCAATAGGCTCAACGGCCGTATGCCGCGCCGCAGCACTCCGTTGTGTCTTTAATAACGCAATCCATTCATCGAGCGTCTTATCCCCATAAACCGGCCCCTTCGCCGTTTTATTGCCCGGCGTTTTGTCGTCCTGGGGTAGTTCAATATCTTCGCCGGTGATTTGCTGAATCGCCTCGACGACTGCATTGCGGACATCTTTGTGTTCGTGCTGTAAAAACTCTTTAATCACCGGAACGCCGCTCTTGGCGTTGGGGCCGATCGATCCCAATGCTCTTATCAATTTTGCTGGTATCGGCTCAGTAAAGCTCAGTTCGCTGCCCCCGCTCGTTATGATAGGGGCAACTTTCTTGCGGTTCCGCGATTTTAGTGCGACAGTCAGGGCCGGCACGGCTGCAGCCGCTTTGGGGCCTAACGTTCTCAACACGCCAATAGCGGCGACTTGGACCTCGGGTACCGGGTCGTGGAGTGCTGCTTCTAATACGGCCAACAACTTCTGATCATCGCTCGCAACACTTCGTAAAGCCCATAATATGCTTTCCCTAACCTTGGCACTCTTATCGTCCACCATGTCGTAAATTTTTGGTTCAAGAATGCGCGCATCTTCGGGAGTTAATGTTTTGTAATAAGAAGCCATCAGGCTGACGGCCGAGACCGCCGCTCGACGAACCTTATCGCTCTCGTCATCTAATGCGACGATCAAATCAGGAATCGCAACCGATCCGTACTGCGCAAGCCAACCCACGGCATCTCTGCGAACATATTCATCGGGGTCCTTTGCCGCCGTTCTCACTAAAGTGATCGGAGGGTCATTGTCCCAGTGATGACGAATATACTGTGCGGCGTACCGACGTTTTTTCACGTCGGAGTCCTGCAATGCGTCTAGCAGAATTGAAGGGATTTTGTCAGGCGAAAGCTTCTGTATTGCCTGAATGGTTTCTTTTTGGAGGTAGCTTTTATTGTTATAGTGAGAAGTGGAGGAGTCGTTTTCGACACCGACTTTAAACAGTGCCGCGATTGCCTTGTCCGGTGCATCGATACCCAATACCGTAATCCCGGGGATCGCTTTCGAGCGTTGTGGCACACTTTTTTCCATCAACAACAATTCAAGCCATTCCTCCAGCGTCTTCCCCTCATAAACCGGCCCACTCACCACCGCCTTAGCTCGAGCCGGGTCACGTTCAATCGTCACCACCGCTTTCCCATCCCGCGTGAGCGTAAACACGCCGTCCTTCACGCGTAGGCCATCGGTCTTGCCTAGCAATTGCACTTCGTAACTGCCGCTGCGGAATTTCCATTGGTTGTCGCCTTTGTCGACCTCCAATTCGTCGAGCGCGTCGTACAGCTTGCCGGTCCGTTTGACGAGGACCTGGACGTCGTCGACGTTGCTGTGGATCACGATTTGCCCTTTGTCGGTCTCGACGTAGATCGCAAAACCGGCCAGCGTCATTCCCAGCAGTGCCGCTGCGGCGATCACGAAACGGCCCAACCGGCCGCCGAAACGTTTGGGGGGCGTCATGGTTCGTGAGGGGGCGTCGGCGGCGGCGGCGAGGGCGAGTTGTTTGAGATTGCTTTTCGCGGCGAACGGTTTGAGAGCCTCCGCGACGTCGGCCGGCGTGGCGTAACGCTGATCGGGATTCGGCGCTAACATCCGCTGGATGACCGCTGCGACTGGCTTGGGAATATCGCCGCGGATCGTGCGGATGTTGGGGACGGGTGGAATCGATTCGCCCGGCAGCCGGAATCGCGATTGCGAATCGGTCGCCGGGGCGGAGCCGCAGAGCAGTTTATACAGTGTAGCTCCCAGGCCGTAGACATCGGCACGGATGTCGACCGCATGGGTATTGTCGAGTTGCTCGGGGGCCATGTAGTCCAGCGTCCCCATCACCTGCCCGGTGCCGGTCAGGTCGCTGGTCGCCGGTTCGTCCGGTTGCAGCAGAGCGATGCCCAGATCCAGCAGCTTGACGTTTCCGTCGCGGGTGAGCATCACGTTCGACGGTTTGATATCGCGGTGCACGAGGCCGTGCTCGTGAGCGTGCTGCAGGGCGAGCGATACCTGCAGCACTAACTCACTTGCCTCGGCGACCGGCAACGGACCACAGCGTCGCGATAACCGCGACAGGTCGATGCCGTCGATGTATTCCATGACTAAATAATGTCGGCCCTCCGCTTCGCCCGCGTCGAGCGCGCGGACGATATTCGGATGAGCCAACTTTCCCACCGCTTGCATTTCCCGTGAAAACCGATCGACGGCGGCGGGGTCCCCCAATCGGTGGTCGGCCAGCACTTTGAGTGCCACTATTCTCTTCAACCGCGAGTGCAGGGCCTTATAAACGGTGCCCATGCCCCCTTGGCCGATTTTTTCCAACAAATCATATTCGCGCACAGTGCCTAACACTGTGCAGGAGTTTTGTGACTCGGATTCCGGCAACGACAACCGCATCGCGGCAACGGCTCGTTGTAATTCCGGTTCCTGCTCAAATAATTCCTCACCCAGCGGCTGCCGTAGAGCAAACATCAGGGAATCGGAATCGTCATCCAACTTGTTAACAGCGGTGTCGCAATCGACGCAACTCTCGATGTGCGAAGAGATTTCGTCAATTTCCTGGGCGGAGAGCTTCCCGCTGAGGTAGTCCGAGAGTTGTTCGCTAGACGGGCAAGTGGTGAGCTGCATGTCGTCTCCCATCAGTAGGTTACGTCGCCAACCCTCCCCCGGGGGCGAGCGCCTCCCGGGTTCAGGGGCCTACGAGCTCACAGTTGTGTATGACTGGCCCGTTTATAAGTAGTAACGCAGGGGTGTGACATTTGAGAGGAATATTCTGGGGAAATCTGTTGACTAGGTCCGGTTTTATCTCAAAATTATGCATCTGTGCTACAATTTTTTTGACGATTCGCACGCTGCGTAAGGCGTTTGGTGGAATCCACTTGTCGATCGGTAGGAAAAAAACAAACAGACGGGCATCGCGTTGTTTCGATTTTCCAGTAACATGACGACCGGAGCCAGGGATGGTAAAAGCCGGGATTCAGGAAAATGACTCAGGATGGACTATGCGGAATTCCTTAAAAAGTCTTGCTGGCGAAGAGTTCGCCAACTTTCTCACCCATGGCGGCGGGCTGTTGTTCGCTCTGGTTGGGGCGGGTGTTTTGGTTCGTGCCGTTGCCGAGAGCCCGAATGAAGCATTGAAGCTGGGCTGTTGGATTTATGCGGCTGCACTGATTGCCGTCTACGCAGCTTCGACGTTGTCGCACACGTTCATCGATCCGGCGCGACGCAGTTTTTTTCGCAGCTTGGATCAAGGTGTAATTTTTCTGTTCATCGCCGGGAACTTTACGCCCTTCGCCATCGCCTATTTGCACGGATCGATGCTGTGGATTTTGCTGTCGCTGATGTGGATTGGGGCCTCGATCGGGTTTGCTTCTAAAGTTTTTTGGACGCACCGCGTGGAGTCGACCGCGGTGACGCATTATTTGGCGCTTGGTTGGCTGCCGGTGATTGCCATCGAACCGATTCTGCGTGCATTGCCGGCCAATGGAATTTTTTGGTGTATCGCTGGGGGAGTTTGCTACACGGTCGGAACGGTCGTTTTGACGTATGACACCAAAGTTCCCTATTTCCACGCATTGTGGCATTTACTGGTAATTGCGGGCAGTTTTTGCCATTTTTTGGTCGTCATGGGCTGCGTGGACTCCACCCCCGCTTGATCACCGCTGCTACAATGGGCTACGTTTCGCCAATCGAACTCAACCTGTGCAGCCCAGGTGAATCGCACTGACAGAAACCCCCGTAAACTGCGTTCACGTTTCTTGCAGCAGGGCCCGCAATGTGCCATAATGCGGCCCGCCGGAGTCAACCGGCAAAAATGCACCCCTAGCTCAATTGGATAGAGCATCGGTCTACGAAACCGAAGGTTAGTGGTTCGAATCCACTGGGGTGTACTTGAGAAAAAGGCTCCCCGGAATTTTCGCCAGTACTCGGTCGTCCGACTGTGCATCAAATTGTGCATCGTCAGGCTGCGTGGCGTGATTTCCTGGGAGCCTTTTGTCATTTCCGGCCGTGACCGCGCCGAACTGTGTCTGCCACGTCCTCATTGGATTTTGGATCTCCCGGAGAGGTTGTCGGCGTTTTTTTTGCTGTTCCTCCCAGGTGGCGTGGCTGTACCTCATCGTCTGGCGGAGATCAGAGTGTCTCGCCATGCTGCGTGCCGCCATTGGTGCTGCACCTGCCTTGCAAGCACGTATCTTGCTAACAAAGCCAAGATTGAACCGTGCGTCAAAATTAGAAACCAAGCCCTGTTCGTCAATAAAAGATAATTTGACGGTCAATTCGGCCCCGAAACGCCTTGCGGTTTCGACGGCGGAAGTGCCTCTGGATGTGCTTGGAGCATTTTCATCATTGCCTCGGCAATCATCGCATGACCGTCTGCGTGTGGATGATACTTTTGGCCGGGAATCATGAGTTCGCTGGACGAATGCCCCTTTGCCCAGTTCGGCACTTCGCAAACAATGAAACCTGCCTCGCGTGCGATTGGCATCAATTGCGCCGCTAGGTTTTCGGGGTCGGCACCAATTGGCAAGTAGATCCATACCGCTAAGATTCCGCGTTCTCGGCACTCTTCGATGATTGTGCGATAAACGGCGAGCAAAAGTGCGTTGCGTTGTTGATTCAGTTTGTAGTGAATAACTCCGGGCGGCATGTCCTGTGTAATCCCGGCTTGATTGATCAATTGTTCGATGGGATCCGAGCGAATCATCTTGCCGGCGTCGAAGAGCTTTGCCAGATGATCAACAAACGACTGGTATTCATCTTGGTGTGCGAAGTAATAAAGCGCGTCGGGGTCAAACCCAAATACTTTGCGTTGGATTCGGACTAAGCGATGGCTGGCCCACTGTTTGCCGACGCCGAAATTCAAAAGTTCATACCGCCCGCCGCCGGGCGACTCTTCATTGATGCGATTTTCCAAGAGACGTACGAACAGTTCATCGTCCGCTACGCCGTACCCCATGATCACGCTGGAACCCACCACGGCGATTCGCGTCGTGCCGGTTGGTTTGTTCAATGTGAGAGTCTCTCTGTCGCGCATACCGAACTGATTGATGGTCGTTAGTTTGCCGTCCAATTCGACTTGCACACCCGGTATTAACTCGGTTTCTTGTGCTAGATCAGATGTTCGGGAAACCAACTCAAAGCCAGCCGCCTGGGAACGCTGTGTACTGTCAGTGGGCGACCAAGAGGCAAGCATTGGACCGGCCTGAATTGCGGTCGAATTCATATCCTCGTAATACCCGGCCACGTGCTCGTTCGCATCCGCACGCGCAGCATCCTGTCGGAATTCGGCGATGGCTTTGGACATGTCTGAGCTGAGCAATGCCGTAAAACGTGGTGAACCCAGTGCTACGAATAATGCCATGCCGATCACATACAATTTAGCCGACTCTCGAAACGAAGTTGCAGGACGCGGCGTTTTGCGGGAATCATAATATCCTTTGAGACGGACCACGATGGCACCGAGGATGATGACGAGCATGAACCCCAGCAGGACAAGCATGAGGCCGTTTATTGCACCGGGACGACGTAGGACTCCTGCAAATAACGTTAAGAACCCAGGCTTAGTCCAACAGGCCCAGAATAAACTGACCGCCGCGAACATGCCTGCCGTCCGGGCTGAAAGGCTGAATGCCGCTCGCCACGCGGAATGATCCTGGCGGCGACCTCGCCGCATGTCGAGCAGCGCATTGACGGCAACACACAGACCGACACCCATCCAAAGAGAGGCATCGTTGGCCGTCACGGGAAAACGGCCAAGTAACCAAAACATTTGCCACGAATGCAATAACCAAGTGCTCAAAAAGACGATAAGCACCCCCACAACCGTGGCCAGCCCCAGCCCCCAACCTCGGCCGCGGAGTGAATAAAACGTGGGAAAGAAAAACAACTTCAGCATGAAGTCTTTCCAGTAGATATTAATCCGTCGCCAGATGTCGGTGAAACTCGATGCCAAAAAATACCGGTCGTGTGTTCGCGGCAAGTCGAATCCAAACAGATGCAACAATCCGGCGATCAAATGGAATTGGCCGGAAACGTGCAAATACAGTGCAAAGTTCGTCACCATAAACAGTGCGACGTGCGGCACGTCATACAGTTCATACGGTTCAGGGACGAGATAAAATTTGATGTAGCGATACAACAGCAAATGGGTCAGGCCGCGGACGATACAGATGATGCCCTTCTGGTAGATATTCCAGGTGTCGCCTTTGTACCACGTGTCACGAAACGTGTTGAAATCTACTACGGGAAAAAGTGGGAAACAGACGTTCGGCGCCATAAAGAAATAGGACAAAGTTGTCGTCAGAGGCGGGTTCGTCACGGCTTTCCGCGTGGAATAGGAGTAGAGCATCAGCCGGAACATGAACATCGATCCCAAGACTGGCCACATCGGAAGCGGCCATTGGTTCCGCAGCACGATGAGTACAACGCCAACGGCGATCAGCATCAGCCAGCGAAACCACAAACCGATAGGCAAGTAGCAAATGCCTATTAATACTCCGCCGATACCTAGCACGTAGAGGCCGTTGGTCATTCCCAAGACTAGCAAAACACAGCCCGCCGAAAGGCACGCAAAGAATCCCATGCGATAGGTTTTCGGCAGCCAGGTATGCACCGCGAAACCACCAATCATCACGCACATCACCGGGAACAAGAGACGCTGTCCTTCGATGTCGAACAGATAGACGATTCCGGCAGCTAGCAGCAACTCGGCCATCACGAACAGGAACTTGGTCGGAACTCCGCCCGACGATGGGGGGCTGTCTGTTCCGGTTGCCTGCGATAGATCGTCTGTTCGTTCTTGTTCCGGCATATTGTCTCTCCGGGGCCGAATTCCCCTAACCGCATCCCGGCTTGCCTGATCGGCAGTTGCCGAGCCAAATTGGCAATAACCGCTTCTACAGATTGAAAAAGATTCTCACTACTGAATGGGCCGAACGAGACAGCAACATCAATCATTTCATTTTCAGCAAGGACTAGCCGCGCTCGTCATTTGCACCCAACGATTGTGACAAAGCTTCAATCGACGGATAATCCTCCAAGGGATTGCTGGAAAAACGAATGCCCAACCAGTCCTCCAATTGTGCGACAATGGCGACCACATGCATCGAATCGATTCCTTGCGCCAAAAGCGGTTCATTGACCTGGATTTGGCTGCGGTCGACCTCTAGTTCTTCCGCCAACTTATCTAGCAACCAATTCTGAATTTCAGCGGATGAGCGTGTAGGCGGTTGGCTCGCGTTTGGAGAAGAAGCGATATCATCGTTCATGGTATTAACCGTGGGCTCGGTGACGAACAGGCCGTCAACCGTTGATGGTTCGTGGAATTGGGCAGGAGCGATTCTGATTTGCGGGCAGCGGATTGACTTGGGAAACGATCGCACAGACTAACACAGTTCTCCGTTTTGCACCACAAAATACTTTCTCGTCTCCGGAATTCTTGTTCCAGTTCAAAAACAACGAACATCACTGCGACGATCGCAGATGTCGATTCATTGCGATAACCGCGGATCTGATAAATCAAGCCGGTACATGATTTGGTTGTAGTCATAGCGCGGAGTCGGGTGGTCGTTTCCGGAAAAAGTCGTCGTGTATGTCCCTTCGAAGTAGATGAACCGTCCATCCTCTTGAGCGAAAAACGGATGTTGTTTGGGGTTATAAAACGAATATTTGTCGTGGGTGAGAACGCGTATTGCCTTGGACCATGGGCCGGTCAGGTCGTCCGCTTCGGCGAACCAGACTTCGCCCAAAAAAGAACGGCCGCCGAATTGCACAAAGATCATCACCCATTTTTTTCGAAATTTATTCCAATACACTGACCCGCGACTTGGTATCACAGCGTCGCCGGTTTCTGAATCCTCAAAACGGATGTAGGCTTCATCTGCTTTCAAATGCCCCTGGTCTATTAGCTCCTGCTGTATTTGCAGCGACCATGGGGGCGTGTCTTTCTTCCAAGCGAATACGAGTTTGCCATTCGCATCACGCTCCAACTCCAATTGTTTCTCTCGGCTTCCTTGGCGGAGGCAGCTATAGGTTTCATATTGTTCAAGGTCCTGAAGCGACTCAGCGTTCGCATTGACCCGCACCAGCGGATAAGGGTCGGCGAAATACACATACTCCGTATCACCGTCTCGGTGAATGAAGGGATGCCCTTTCAGTGGACAACAGAAACGAATGAACTGCAGCTCAATTACACACTCTACTATGGAACTGACCAGAACCCAGTTGCGATTGCAGGACCATCGGGGAATAACTCTCCATCCCGAATACCGCAGACACTGCTTGCGCTGATGATTGGGCTCTTCATCACTACCCTCATTTCAAAAACAAAACAGCAGTTCGTTCCTAAACCGATAACCATCATGTCATTACTGTTTCTTGCACTGCTCGCTAATGCTTGTGGAACAGACAGCAGTGCCCCAGAACCTTCGAGTGCGCGAAGCAGTAATGGCCACAGCTAGTGAAAGTACGACTACGACCGCAGAAGGTACGACTATGAGGATTGCGATTGAAATCCTCCCCAGCAGGCTCCCAGCGATGAAGCCGTAGTGATTTCCCCCCAACAGGTGCTGCGGTTACTGAAATCGAAGGGGAGCTCGACAGGCTCAACGGTAATTTCTGCGGATGAGCTACAAAACAATGATACGCAATTAGATCCTTCAGGGGTTGACTCCGTTCTGCCAACCCCTTCAGAACCTGAACGGAACAACCCTGTTGTCCTCATTCCTATCTATACCAATCGAGAACCACAGCCTGCGGAACCGGTCGCGGTTCAGAATGAGCGTCCTACGGCCAGAGAACCGGAAGTCGTTGCACCAGTCGCCCACCAGGAAGAACTCGGCGGATTGAACCGGAAATCGTGACGCCAATCGCCCCCCAGGAAGAGCCCGTAGTTGAACCGGAAATCGTGACCGATCCGACCAGATCAATAGACACAACGCCATCTATTGAAGATCAGTCGATATATGCCATAGACAAAGGAAATAGTGATTATCATCAGGGGTTCGATCTACAACCGAACACAATTTATTTCTGGAAAGTCGTGGGCAAAGATGTCAACAATCCAGGTGAAATTTATACAAGTTCTGTTTACCAGTTCACCACCGAAAACTATTAAAATCATGACTGGTATCATCCATCAACTACTACTGCCATGGAGACCATGTTTTTTGAACAAATCATAGATTGTTGGCCTACCCAACTGAGAGTTTATCTGCGACTTTTTGAATATTCCCCTGACACTGCTCAAGAGTGTACTGGAGTAGCTCCTTCTCTATCTTATGCCGGGCCTCCTTCAACGATAACCCCTCGAGATTAAATAGACCCGAAGAACTATCTGCAGCTGGATCTGTCCCAGCTAAAGCTGCTGCCTGCTGGCGCTCAATGAATCCCAAATCCCAAGGTTCAATAATTGCTGCCTCTGCCATAACCACAGCTCGTTTGATCTTAGTTTTTCAACTCGTGAACATTTCCTGGCCACTCATGAGTTTCCATATACTGAGTAGAAGCTCGGCTGAAACCTCTTATTTTGCGTCCAAATTCATGACTGAAACGTCGCAAAAAATAATTGGCTAACAGATCGATATCTTCTCCACGTTCACGTAATGGGGGAAGTTCTATGGTTATAACTCCTATGCGATAGTAGAGATCCTCTCTAAAATTTCCCTTGCTGATAGATTCAGTGATATCTATATTGGTTGCCGCAATAATTCTGGTATCCAATTGAATATCGTCACGCCCTCCAACCCTCTGAATCACTTTTTCCTGTAAAAAACGCAAAAGTTTCACTTGAAGCAAGGGGGCCAATACGCCAATTTCGTCCAAAAACAATGAGCCATTATCAGCAAACTCAACCTTTCCCGCAAGCGTGCCTGAGCACCGGTGAAAGCACCTTTTTTTCGTGTCCAAACAGCTCTGACTCAAGAAGAGTCTCTGGTATCGCACCGCAGTTAATAGCGATAAAGTTTCCCTGTTTGCGAATTCCACGGTGATGAATCGCCCGAGCAACCAACTCCTTTCCAGTACCACTATCACCTAAAATCAAAACAGGAACGTCGACCGACGCTATTTTCTTAATCGTCGCGAAAACTTGCTGCATTTGTGGACACTGGCCAAGAATGTCCCCGTAACCACTCGCATCCAGATTAGCCAAACTTTGCAGGCGACTATTTTCTACCTCAAGAGCAGCAACATGAAAAGCACGAGACAGGATGATTTTTAATTCAGCCAGATCAATCGGCTTGTGATAGAAATCATAGGCACCGATATCGACCGCCGCCAATGCATTTTGATGATCTTCATTTCCCGATAGAACAATGACCTTACAGGTAGGTTGTTCAGACAGCATCTGCTGCAGGCAACGCAAACCCTCTGTCGCACCATCGACATCAGGTGGCAAACCAAGATCTAGGGTAACAACCCGCGGGCTATGCTGACGAAACAACTTCAATGCCTCATCAACTGTCTCCGCAAGCAGAATCTTATATTCCTTACTCAGCCCCCACTTGAGCTGCTTTCTAATTTCACCACTATCATCAACGATTAATAGATTTTCCACAGACTCCTCCAAATACTTACTGGCGATTAGCCACCGGCAACGGAATAAAGTGAATGTCGTTCCCTTATCAAGTTGACTCTCAACAAAATTTTAGCCCCCGAAATGATTCAATAATCTGTTGACACTGATAGAGGCCAATGCCGAAACCATGTTGTTTTGTGGTCGTAAAAGGTATAAACAAGCTGTCCCTGATAAACTCGGAGCTCATGCCACTACCAGAATCAGTAACCTCCACACAAGCGACATCGTCTTTCGAATAGTATTGAATGCTAATCGGCTGCTCCGGTTCCGAAGCTTCATGCGCATTGATCAATAGATTAAGAATAACCTTGTAAATCTCAGTTTCATCCACCTCTACATAGACACTCTCTCCCTTGACTATCACATTTCTCCCAACCGCTAAGACTGCATCGGCAATAGTTTTCTTCAGATCAACTGGAGTCCCAATATGCTGCGGTTTCTCTTTGTAGGTCTTTAATCGCGAGATCAAATCTTTCATATTTCCGACAGTATTATCGACTGTCTCCAACATGTCCTGCTGAAATTCAGGATCAGCAATATGTTCACGAGCATTATCAAGCATTAAAAGCGAGCCCAGAGACTTGATTTTTTAAATCGTGTAAGACGAAGGTAGAAATTTTCCCAATTGCAGCCATCTCTTTTGCTGATGCTAATTGTAGGGTTAAACGAATTCCTTGAATCGCGACAATCGACTGATTCGCTACCATACGCATCAAGTCGTAATCTTCATAACTTAACTCTTCCATACGATTTATCTGTTCAGCACAAACGATGAAACCTGCCAATTGGTTTTCAAGTAAAAAATAATGGAACAATAAAAAAAACCTCAGAGGCTCCAAAGGGGATTCGAGAAATTTACTCTTTATGTCACCATTTAATTCTCTTAGATTGACGGACCAATCCTTCTCTGAGCATTTCAACAAAAGGGTCAACCGAGCTACACGTCTGCCAATCATGAAAAATACGGAATTGAGAAGTGATAACGAAACCTCGTTTTTATCATTTCCAAAAAAGGTAAATGGCCGCGCCAGTAAAAGCAAATGTTTCACAAAAAAAGAAGACCAATATCGAATTTTGCAAATCGTGTAAGGATTCTGCACCGGAAATCCTTCGAGTGAAATCTTGCCACTGCTGACGGTAGTCATATTTACTTTGATAAAAGTTTTGTAAAGCCACCCCCATCGAGTTCCACGTCCCGACGGGCGAGACCGCGATCGAGGTCGCCTTCGGCACCGACGCGCCGCACATGCCCGACTGGGGCACGCCGCTGCTCGTCGGTCCCGGCGACATCCTCGACGCCCACACCGACCACGAGAAGGTCTCGAAGGCGGAGCTCGAGCGCGCCGCCGCGCGCTACCACGACACCGCCCTCGAACTCCTGGCCCGCATCGACGCGGAGTAAGCGCTCCACGATGCCCGTACGACCTCAACCCATCGGAGGCTCCGCGCGTGAGCTCCCACCTCACCGGCGAGGCCCTGCTGGACGCGCTCGAGGCCGGAACGCTCCGCGTGGCCGAGCCCGCGGACGACGGCACCTGGGTCGTCCACGGCTGGATCAAGGAAGAGATCCTGCAACTCTTCCGCACCTCGCCCGTCATCCCCCTGGGGGGGGGCGCTGCGCCGCCCGCCTCGGCCATTGGAGCCGGTGCCGCGTCGCCCGGCTCGGGCGCCGCGCGCGCCGCCTCGGCCACGCAACCGCCTGCAGAGCGCCACGCGTTCCTCGACAAGGCCGCCTTCCCGCTGCGCCGCTTCGCGCTCGAGGACGGGGTGCGCGTCGTTCCCGGCGGCTCGGCGATCCGGCGCGGGGCCCACGTCGGTCGGGGCGTCGTGTGCATGCCTCCGATGTACGTGAACGTCGGCGCCTACGTCGGCGCGGACAGCATGGTGGACAGCCACGCGCTGATCGGTTCGTGCGCGCAGGTCGGCGTCGGCGTACACGTCTCGGCGGCGGCGCAGATCGGCGGCGTGCTCGAGCCGCCGGCGGCGCGGCCGGTGATCGTCGAGGACGGCGCCTTCGTCGGCGGGAACTGCGGCCTGTACGAGGGCGTGCGCGTCGGCGCGGGCGCCGTGGTGGCCGCGGGGGTCGTGCTGTCGGCGACGACGCCGGTCTTCGACCTCGTGAACGAGCGCGAGCTGCGCGGTACGCCGCGGGAGCCGCTGACGATTCCGCCGCGCGCGGTGGTCGTCCCCGGCACGCGGCCCGCGGGCGGTCCCTGGGCGCGCGAGCACGGCTTGCAGGTCGCGTGCGCGCTGATCGTGAAGTACCGCGACGCGGGCACGGACGTGCGCACGGCGCTGGAGGCGGCGCTGCGGCCGGCGGACGACGGGTCGTGACGCGGCGCAGGATCTGGACCGGGTTCGCGCTGCTCGCGCTGACGGCGGCGGCACTGTTCGGAGCGCTGGCGAACCGCAAGCTGCGCTGGCCCGACGATCCGGACTCGATCCAGCAGCGCTGGGAGACCGTGAGGAGCTGGGCGGACCTCGAGGCCTGGTCGTGGGACTCGGAGCTCGCCGCGATCGTCGACGGGCTCGCGGACGGCGAGGGGCAGAGTTCCGAGGAGACCTTCGGAGCAGCCGCGCGCGACCTGCTGGCCTGGCACGCACTCGACCGGAGCCGGGGACGCTGGCGCGGCCCGCTGGACGAGCCGAAGGCCGTCCACACCC
>CALOFE010000041.1:0-92208 GCA_942492455.1 uncultured Planctomycetaceae bacterium
TATGACGATTTTCGCTCACGAAATTGTACCAAGTCATCTATTGTGATCATATGAAGGTCAAATTGATTTGCGATTTTAGTCAGTTCCGGACGACGCGCCATCCCGATGCCATCCCGGCTGCAGACTTCGCAGATCACTCCCGCACCGGACAGTCCCGCCAATCGACAAAGGTCGACAGCCGCTTCCGTGTGCCCGGTGCGTGACAAAACTCCGCCAGCTTCCGCCAACAGTGGAAAGACGTGCCCGGGACGAGTGAAGTCTTCCGGCCGGCTTTTGGTGTCGATCATCGCACGAATTGTCAACGACCGTTCGTGAGGACTGATCCCGCTACGACAGCTACGATGGTCAACGGGAATTGCAAAGCGAGGCTGGTCCTTGTCCCTGTTCGACGAGATCATCGGCTCCAACGCCAACTGGGTCGCGAGTTCGGGTAATAGCGGCATACAAAGCTGTCCCCGACCTTCGCTGATCATGAAATGAACCGCGTTTGGGGTGATTGCTTCAGCTGCAATGAAAAAATCACCTTCGTCTTCGCGCTCCTCTGAATCGACGATGATCAGCACTTTTCCGTTAGCTGTCGCTTCAATCGCAGTTTCGATTGTTGAAAAATGGTTTCTTTTCATTTTGTTTCTAGATCCAATGAAGAAAGGAGGAGAGATGACCAAAATGAGAACCGGAGCTTTAGAATCGGAGAGGCAATGTACGAGTGGGAGCATTTACAATCAACCAATATTCAATGTCTCTGACAAATAATGAATTTGTTGTTCAAAGAATAAAGGGTTTGCCTATCTCCGGTTACATTGCCGTTTGTAATGCTGTGAGAACCTATTCGCATTGCGATGGAGAGATCGACATGGGGCGTTGCAACAGTCAGACCTGATCACCGGCCTGGATAAGAGCAGCCAGGTCTGTGACGCATCGGAAGGCGGTTGTGCTTTTAGCACAGGTTCGCACTGTGGACTATGAGGCCGATCTTGAGCCAAACGGCAGCGTGTTGCGAGAAAGCATTTTCGCAACACGCTTCGACTTCACTCCGTTAGAAAGGGAGTTAGGCAATCACACCGCACGACGATCGAGCCAGCATCACCTGCGCAGGCAGGGAAATCGGATTTGCGCATCATCCAACTCCATGCTTGCCAAGCAGACCAGCGTTTGCTGCGCAGTTCGGCCTCATTCAGCTGGTGGCTGAAAGCATGTGGAGTCGATGTCTGCCGAGAGCTCACAAGGTGTTTGTTGAAAACACATGCAAGACCTAGTGGCTCATAGGCTATCGACAGAAAAGACTGCAGGCAGAGCTGTGACTGGAAATCCGATTACATGATCGAAATAACAACAGCGATTCTTCCCGGCAGATTTGGCAGCGATGAGACATTCGTCAGCTCGTTTGACGAGGTCTAATTTTTCAAGTTCCTCAGTCTGTTCGGCAATCCCAATGGTCAGTGTAATATGCCGAATTTGATTTTCGATGACGAACTTGTGTTTTGCGAACGACTCTAATACCTGTATGCCGCTCATTTGTGCAACGCAGATATCAGAGGCGGGGAGGACAATCGAAAACTCATCACCTCCGTACCGAGCCAGCTGATTTGGTGACTTTAATGAAGCCCCAAGCACCTCCGCTACCTGCCGAAGAACCCGATCACCTTCGACGTGCCCAAAGTCATCATTAATCACCTTGAAATCATCAATGTCGATTAACATGAGACAGTAGGCTTCATTATTCATCCTGTAGCGTTTGAGACAGCGGTCCAACCAATCGTTCATTGCTCGTCGATTGAATAAGCCCGTGAGAACGTCTGTCCGCGCTTCGGCTTGGGACAATAACAACTGTTTTTTTTGCTCAGCGAGTATCGATCTCACACGCCCAAGTTCCGCATCCATTTCGGCATAGTCGTTTCGACATAGTGATTCTGTTCGAACTTCGCCCTGCCATAGAGCTTCGTCGTCAGCATCACTCGAAAGAGCCTGACCAATGGAAATCGAAGTTGCGGCCCACTCACTGGCAGCGAGTGCGTCTTGGAGTTCGTGAAACGGTGCGGAGTGTTCAGGTTTTTCAATGGCCTGTCGAGTCGCCAAATTGTCAGGACTCGATGTGTTGTCACGAGTCGAATGTCTTCGCTTGCACCACTGATACCCCAAACAAGCCCCGATCAATGCACAAGCCAGACAGTTTAGATAATCAAAAATAGTCAAAATACTACCTTTGTCATTATGGCTCAGTGCGACAGTTTCTTGGCTCGACGACTAATGATCGGAACCGTAGACGTTTGGGGATCTAAGCTTACAATTCTGTCGCGGTTTCTGAATTCGGAGACCCGAAGTTCTCGACCATTTGAGAGGATTTTCGTGCCCTTGAGCACTACAATCCCTACTCTGCTCTCAAGAGGACCTCCCAGGAGCCTCTGGCGTTTTCCGGAGTCCTATTGAAGCCACCACAAAGTTTTCGATTGGCGATTGGTTCACTGGTTTGTCCTCTGTGACTAGAGAGACCGACTGCGCCAGTGAAAACGTAGCTGCCAGACGTGCGCCCTCAAAAACAAGGCTCGCAGAATCAGCATTTGTTTCGTGCAGGTGTTTTGACCTGTTGGACCAAGAAGTGCCAAGTCTGTTCAGTTCGTGCGAAAGTCAGGGCATATCCTGATTCGAGAGAGCCCGCGTTTTAGACCTCATTTGTGCACTCACTGCCTATCGGTGAGTGGCTGATTGCGAAAAGTTGCGGATTACAAGAAATTTGACGATTAGGGCGAAATTTCTAGAGAATCTGGAATTTTGAGAAATTCACATTGTAAGGACCGATCAATAGACAGATGACCATTGGGGAATGACCTCGTGAGATCGACTGTTTTCTTACTTCACACGTTTTACCATTGCAAAATCTCCAGAATTCAAAGTCTTGGAGACGGTCTGCGATACTTTGATTTAGGGTTTGACGAAAATCGGGACTAATCATGAAGAAAATTGTGGCTTATCTGCTTCTTGTTGTAGCAGCCCAACTGCTGGTCCCTGGTCGCGCCCAATCAAATGGTGTGGTACGAGACAGCATTGGTGCGACCAGTTCGGGGCGTGGAGGGACCAATCTCGCGCACCATGACAACGGGGCCGTCATCCTGAACAATCCTGCGGCGATGGTGAACATTGAGGGTTCGGGACTCTCCGAGTTTGGCGTCGATACCGTGATCACGGATCTTGACTATTCCGACCCGGAAAATAACTCAAACGCGGTCAATACGAATGTCCTTCCGGAAATATCGGTGATCCGCAAAAGCCTGGACGGCAGATGGGCCGTGGGATTTGGAGCCTTCGCGCCTGCCGGATATGGTGCGACATGGAAGCTGTCGAATCCAATTTTAGGAACAAATACGTACAAGTCATTTGGCGCGCTGGGCAAAATCATGCCCGGTGTGGCCTACCAAGTGAATGACGATCTCTCCATCGGTGCCTCTTTAGGGGTGGCGGTCAGCCATCTCGAATTCGAAAGCCCGTTCTTCCTGCAAACCGGTCCGCTGGCCGGAGCTCCGACCCAATTCGATTTGCAGGCAACCGGTGCCAGCTTGGCGTGGAACGTGGGTCTACAATATAAACTCGATGAGTGGACGACTATTGGAGCCGGCTTTATTGGCGAAACCCGCATGCAGTACGATGGAAATGTTCGCGCTGCTGTGGTCGGATTGGGTCCGCAGCCGATCGAAAGCCGCTTCGATGCGGAGGTCGATCTGGCGTGGCCACGTTCTGCCGGCGTGGGGGTCGCCCACTGGCTCAATTGTCGTCAACGGATTTCCACAGATCTGATGTGGTACGACTGGTCGAATGCGTATGACCAACTCGACATCAGGCTGCGAAACTCTACAAACCCGATCTTTCCGGCTGTCTTGGGACCTGAAATTTCTGAGTCCTTTCCGCTCCGGTGGCGCGACAGTCTATCAGTTCGACTCGGTTATGAATTGTTCAATCCCAACGATTCCGTTTTTCGGGCCGGATACGTTTACAATTCTCGCAATTTGCCCAGCGCAACGCTCACCCCGTTGATCCCGGCGACCTTGGAACATTCGTTTACGATTGGTTACGGGAAGAAATGGAGTGATTGGCAGTGGAACTTCGCCTATCAGTTTTCCTTCGGACCGGAAAGGTCGGTCGGCACCAGTGCCTTGGCAGGCGGAGATTTCAGCAACAGTGAGAGCAATTCACAAGCTCACTGGATTTCGCTCAGCCTCATTCGACGGTTCTAAGCCATTTATCGAGAAGGCAAGCTGAACGAACGATTCCAACATGTGACCGTGGACTAACTCCTCGAACAACTCGGAAGCGAGAATTCGCTCTCCAATGGTTGATAAAAAGACGCCGAGCGCGAGAGTGCCCGGCGTCTTTTTGTGCGCTGTGCCCGACAAAGCACCTGCCCATCGCCTGCGCCCGGGGCAATTCTGGTTGCCGGAGCCGAAACATAGAAAGCGGAGGAACAAACACCTTACAAATTCCTGCTGCGCTGGCTTCAGCGGAGAGCCTTGATAAAATGGGATTCCACTCTGAGCTTGGATCAGCTCCAGGCTGAATCTATTTGGGAATGGTCGGCTGGATCAATCGAGGAAACACCATGTTGCAAATTGCCTACGCCCTGCTGGTCGTCGCTCTGCCTACGGCGCCGCTCTATGAAGCGGAACTCGTCTTTCCCGGGGAGCCTAGACACAATCATTCGCCCGGCATCGTCGAGACGGCCGATGGGGATTTGCTGGTCTGTTGGTTTCATGGTGCTGGGGAGAAAACCGACGACTCGTTGGTGATTCGAGGGGCACGTAAAAAACACGGATCGGATCAGTGGTCGGCTCCATTTCTGATGGCGGACAACCAAAACCTTCCCGATCAGAATTGCGTGCTCTTTATCGATCCGCGCGGCAAGCTGTGGCTGTTTTGGATTTCGTCGCTCGACAACACGTCAGACACCTATCTCCTGAAATATCGCACGTCGAGCGATTATGCCGGTGACGGCCCACCAAAATGGGATTGGCAGGATGTGCTGCATTGCCGCCCGGTCAATCTGCAACAACGCTATCCAGAGAGCGCCGAGCAGGCACGTGAGGAGTTCGCTGAAGACATCAAAACCAACGAACGGCTGCGGACCCGCCTGGAGTATGGTGTGACCGCCTCCAAAGACAAGTTGGCGCGTCGTCTGGGCTGGATGACGCGGACGCATCCCATCATGCTCTCAGACACCCGGATGATGGTGCCGCTGTATTCGGACATTTTCAATTGTTCATTGGCCGCCTTTACTGACGATTGGGGCAAGACCTGGGAGTTCAGCGAACCGATTCTGCCGCTGAACGTGCAGCCGAGTTTTGTCCGCAAGCAAAACGGCGACATCGTGGCCATGATGCGTGACAAAAGCCCTCGTCGCCGCATTCCGCGGTCGGTCTCCCAAGACGGCGGGCAAACCTGGACGCCGACGCAGGGAATGGAAATCCCCAACCCCGACAGCAGCGTGGAATGCATCGCCCTGAAATCCGGAAACTGGCTGTTGGTCTGCAATGACACAACAGGCGGAGACCGCGGCGGACGCACACAATTGACTGCATACCTGTCCGACGACGAAGGAGAAACGTGGAAGTGGCATCGGATCTTGGAAAAGCACGATGCCTCAACCGCCGCAGCGTATCCGTCCGTGATTGAATCACGCGACGGCACCATCCTCTGCGCCTACACGCACTCGCCCAGCCCTAACGAGACGATCAAAGTCGTGCGGTTTAATGAGGATTGGGTCCGCGCAGGTGACGCGGCTCAGTAAGTTCCACCCCCGGCAATCGCGGCTGCGTCGCCGACCGTCAGGTTGCAATTTCCCCCTCCTTTTGCGGGTTTCGATCTAAAGCTAATCACATAGGCAAGGAAACGACGTTTTTTGTCCCCTGCCCCGAGGAGAGATCTATGCGTTCCGGTGTCTTTTACAGTGTCCTATGCGGCGTCATTTTCATTGCGACCAATGCGCATGGTGCCGAGTATGAATCGGTCACGATCCGCGTCGGAGCGGAGGCGGATGCCGTAGAACTCAAAGTGGCCGAATTGCTCCGGCAGCGGATTGCCGAACCCAGCGACCTCCCGACGCGCGTCGAACGGACTGTGGGGGACGTGCCGAAAAATTCTCTACTCATACTGCTAGGCATCCCGCGCATCATCCGGAGCTGCAAAAACAACTCGAAGCCGATCAGATTCCCGCTCTCACCCAGCGCGATCCCGGACCAGAGGGTTTCCTGGTCAAAATGCTCGCTGACGACAACGTGCTGATGGCAGCTGGAGTGGACCAGCGGGGCGTACTCTACGCCGCCGGCGAGATTTTGCGACAGTTAGAGATCAAAGAGAATTCGGTCGAAGTTTCCGACGCACTCGAAGTACGCACGGCACCCGCGTTTGCCATTCGCGGCACACAGTATGGCCAAAGCGGTGTCGCTAAAAGACTGGCAAAGGTTCGTGATTGGACGCCGGCAGAGACGCAGCGGGTGATTCTGGATTATGCACTGGCCGGTGCGAATACATTTTCAACCGGCCCGGGGCCGATGTTCGATTTCATCAAGTCGTTCGGCTTGATGACCCAGGGGGGATTTGGCGCCAACACCGGACCTGGCCCGCCGGAATGGAACGCCAAAGAATCAATCGGTCGGATTGGATACCTCTGTTTGTCGGTCCCCGCAGCACGTGCCGCTCAGCTCAAACGCTGCGAAGACCAGTTCCGCTCAGGCCCCACATACGACTTCGTCAAATTCCACGGCGGCGACGGGGGGGGATGTGAATGCGATCTGTGCGATCCTTACGGGTTGAAGTTTATCAAGCTCGTCGAGGAGATGGCCGGGATTATTCACAAGTACCACCCTACGACCAAAATCTACTTTACCAACCAAAAATTCGACAACGCCGACGACAACGCGATCTTCAAGTACTTACAGGAACAGCCCCGCGATTGGTTGTGGGGCTGGGGTTACGGGCCGGGATCGGATGCGACGTCGTGGCAGCCGGGGCATCGTCAGACGCACCGCGTGGATCTGTTTCGCTATCCGGGATTCGGTCCGTACGGACTTTACCCCCGCGAAATCCTCCGGCAACTTCCGCCACGGCACCAACTTGTGTACTACAACGAAATCACGCACTGGCGCTATGCTCAGCACGCGTACATTCAAATGTACCCCCGCGCCGACCGCGATGGGGAACTCCCGCCGCGGACATCGGGACACGAGATCTACGAGCGGCGGCCGGATCAGGGACTGACCATGGTCTATGACCGGCTAACATTTTACGCCTGGCCGCGGTTTTACCATCGGGTCTTCAATGATCTGATGCGTTACGGCGTCGGAGACATCACCCATTCCAGCGGACACCACGACCATTTCAACCAGTGGATGTGGCAACGTTTGCTCTGGGCTCCGCGGACCAGCGTCGAGGATGTCGTCGACGAATATTGCCAAACCTGGTTCGGCCGCGAGGCCGCACCGCTGATGGCCGAGGCGATTTTTCAATTGGAAGAGAACCTCGAAGAAGCCCCCGCGACTCCGCTGATCGAAAAGGAGGGTATCGATCGCTACCTTCTTCTTGTCAACCAGGCCGGCGACGCGATGCCGAAGATTCATCTCCGGAACAATTGGCTGTGGCGGCAATTCATGCAAAAGGCCGCGCTCGATAAGTACACGCAACTCGCGGTGCGTCAGCAGACGGAATTGCAGGCCGGTATTGAAAAAAACATCGCCCAGGCACTCGCTGGAGGTGATGTCGCCACCACAATTGATCGTTCGCTCGCGAATCTCGACGCATTGGCAGAATCAGCTGAGATGGCCCAACTGCGTGAGGAAGCCGGAAAACTGGGTGAAGAAAGCAATGCCCTGTTTGGCGTACGGAATGAAGGCTATTTCAATTTGAAGCACGATTTCATCGGGCTGGGCTGGCTGAGACGACAACTCGAACAAGCGAAGCAAGCGAACGGCACTGATCAAGTCGAACTGCTCAAGATGATCGTCGACTACGAGAATCCGGGACCTGGCGGCTATTACGACAATCTCGGCACCAACAACCGTGCGCCGCACGTTGTGAAGGGTTACCCCTACGATCACGGCCAACCGTATGTTTCGATGATGCTGTCCGAAGGCAATCGCCCCAGCCAGCGTTCCATGCACTTTACGCAGGACGAATCCGAGGGGGTCACGCTCAAATATCACGATCTCGATCCCAAGGCTCGCTACCGGGTGCGCTTCACATTCGTGCGTCCGTGGTATCAATCACGCTATGCGGATCGGATGAACCAGAAGTCCCAAACGATCCTGGCAGACGATATGGTGCTGGCCGAAGATCAGCCGCTACCGGAACGAATGAGCGAGTTTGTTACGTTTGACATCCCACAAACGGCGACCCGCGATGGCGAACTGACGATTCAGCTCCGCAAAGCCAAAGATGTCGCCAACGGCCCGCGCGTGGAACGCGAACAATGGCGCAATAGCGGCGGCTGGGGGACACTCGCCTCGGAAGTCTGGTTGATGAAACGGGACGAATAAAGCCGCCAACACACAGAAGTGGCTTCGGGGTTGCTCGGGGCAATTCGCTTTAAATTATCATCGGTCGCTTCGCTCGGACTTTTTACCATTTGGCAGAACACTGCCGAACGTCGCAGTTCATTAGTTTTCATGTTATGGTGATGAAGCTGTCAATCACGCCGTCGCAATCGACCGTGAGCGACCAACCTGGACCTCGACTAATTACTTATGGGGAACAACATGGCATCTTTCTCGGCACGATACCTTTGCATTGCTGTGACGGCCCTCTTCTGTGGCCTTTCAAATTCCTCCTATGCCAGCGCGGCTGACGGGAAGACTCTCGACCTGTCAAAGGTGAAAATCGTTGGCACTCAGGACGGATCTTTGCCTGCGAAGGCCGCCGCGCTATTGACTGACGAAATTGAGAAGCGAACCGGGATCCGCGTCCCAGCTGTGGAGAGCGGCCAGAATCAAAAAACTCCAGCCATCGTGATCCAAACGCTCGCCCAATTTCAGGACGGCAAACTCCCCGACAGCCTCGAACCGCCGAGTCGCGATGATGCCTATGCGATTTGGGTTGATCAAACGCAGCCGAGTCCGACCGTGATGTTGCTGGGATTCGACGAGCGAGCGACACTTTATGCAGCGGGACGATTATTGCGGTTACTCTCCATGACCAAAGGCAAGTTGGAACTACCCGCGGATGTCCGTATTTCCACGGCTCCCGATGTCGCCATTCGTGGCCACCAACTCGGTTTCCGAGAAACGGCCAACAGTTACGACGCATGGGATCTGAAGCAATACGAACAGTACCTCCGCGATCTCATTGTATTCGGCGCCAATGCCATTGAATTGATTCCTCCCGTCGGCCCAGACGAGCCACGCGGTCCACTGATGCCGCTTCATCCATGGGAAATGAATCAGAAACTGAGTGCGTTGATCGGCTCTTATGGGTTGGATGTTTGGATGTGGGTGCCGGTCGAAGCCGATGTGAACGATCCGAAACAGGCTGAGGAAGAACTCAACCGCATGCGGACGCTGTTTCAATCCTGTTCGCACATCAACGATATTTTTGTACCGGGAGGAGACCCTGGGCATACGCCGCCGGACATCCTGCTGCCCTGGCTGTCCCGGATGGCCGCGGCACTTCACGAAACGCACCCTGATGCGAACTTGTGGGTTTCCAACCAGGGATTCACCCCGGAGCAAAACGAAGTCCTGTTTAATTACTTGCGGACATCCGAACCGGATTGGTTAGAGGGAATTGTTTTCGGCCCCTGGGCGAAGATATCTTTGGCCGAAGCCCGTGCGCGGACGCCGCGGAAATTTCGCATCCGTCGTTACCCGGACATTTGCCACACACTCCGCTGCCAATACCCAGTCCCCGATTGGGATCCCGCTTTCTGCCAAGCCCTGGGGCGCGAACCGTACAATCCTCGTCCCCGAGCAATGGCCCACATTCACAATTCCCTGGCAGATTTCGCCGACGGTTTTGTCTGCTATTCCGACGGAATTAATGACGATGTGAACAAAACGATCTGGAGCGCGTCCGGTTGGGATAAGAATCAGAGTGTCGAGCAGATCCTGCACGAGTACGGCCGATATTTCATCGGTGAAGAGCAAAGCGAAGCCATCACGCAAGCTTTACTTGGGCTGGAAGAAAATTGGCGGGGACCGCTGCTTGCGAATGAGAATATCGAAAAAACGCTCGCCCAATGGCAGGACATCGAGAAACAACTTCCCGAGGCAGCTCAGACGAACTGGCGTCTACAACTGCCGATCTTGCGGGCCAACTACGATGCGTACCTCAAACGACGACTCCTCCGGCATACGCAAATCGAACAGGAAGCCAAAGACCAACTTCGCCAAGCCCCGAAAATTGGTGTGAAGCCAGCGATTGACCAGGCGCGTAAAACGCTCGCCCAGGTCGAAGATGATGACACGGCGCATGACCTGCGCAGCAAACTCGTCGAATTGGGAAAGTTGCTCCATGAAAGTATCCGCATGCAATTGGACACGCCCAACTACGGAGCAAACAGACCTGACCGCGGTGCTGTACTCGATTATCTCGACTTCTCGTTGAACGATAGCCCCTGGATGGAGGCCCAGTTTGCGGAGATTCTCAAGCTCGACGACAAACAAGAGCAATTGCGGCGGATTCAGCAAATCGTCGATTGGGAAGACCCCGGTGCGGGGGGATACTATGACGATCTGGGCCGCGTTGGACGTCAGCCGCATCTTCTGCCTGCGATGCGTGAGAACGCCTGGAAAGCCGACCCCGGTTTTGTCAGCTCGTCGCAATCAGAATTTGGCAACCGCGTGAACGGGAACCTCTTGAAACTGAATGACGGAAAGCTCTCTTGGCTAAACCAAGCGGAAACGCTCTTTGGCACGCCACTCAGAATGCGCTATACGAATCTCGATCCGTCGGCGAAGTACCGCTTACGCGTGACCTACACCGGTCGTTTCCGCGCGACGATGCGATTGCTTGCCGACCAAAGCCACGAAATCCACGGCCCGCTTCCACAACCGGCTGAACCGTGGCCAATCGAATTCGACATCCCGCAAGCCGCTACCGCCGACGGCGTTTTGGACCTCCAATGGGAACTGCTTGCTCAGCGCGGGTGTCAGGTCGCAGAGGTGTGGTTGATCAAGCAATAAAGGAGTAACTCCTGAATTCCTCAGCGCGGCGGAGCCGCAACCAGACCGACGTTTCTGATTTAGCCACAGATAAAACACGGATAAAACGCAGATTAGCAACCCTTTGTAAAACCAAAACAGACGAGAGTCTGGCGGGCTGTTAGCGGGCGTGAAACCGCAAAGTCCCAACCCGACGGCTTGCCGTCGCGCACGGCGATCCTTGTCGAGCAGAAGGACCGAATGATCTCCGGCGCAAATCATTCGGCCGGATCGTCCTGCATTGATTTTCCACATCGCCGCTGTGCACTTGAACAACAATATGCCTTGCCGCACGAATATTTGCGTAGGACGCAAAACCTGCAAACATCCGTAGCACGAATACTCGGCAATACCTTTCTACGCCACGACCAGCCATTTCATGTTGAAACCGTCAATTTGATTGCCGGACCGGTTCCGGAATGTTATTTTGAATGTACAGACACGACCATTTCCATTTTCCGCCTTCGGCGACACGACCATCATAAGCGGCTCAGAATCCGTTCGCCGCACGCGCTGGACAGACAAATGACCAAAGGGAAATACCAGAGGAAGCAGGATTACCAATCCGAATTGCCTCCGCCTCCCGTTCGGTGGCCGCTGGTGGTTGGTCTGTCTCTCGTGCTCGGAATCGCTGTCTTTGTCGGGGTGATCGTTGTCACGTCCGATACAGGATTGCCGGAACGCCCGAGCGGCGCCGGGGCGAGAAGGCTGGAATTTTATAACGCTTCGCAAGCTGGCAAAGCACCGCAAAACACCCCACATATTACGGTTTGGTGGGACGAAATTCCTGATCTCCTGCGTACGACGGCGGGGAAACCGCAGAACGCGTCCAGCAACATCCACCCTGGAGACTACGCCGGTCCGGATGCCTGCCGTGAATGTCACAAGAAGAACTACGACAGTTGGTCGCATCATCCACATCGCTGGATGAACGCGTTGGCCGATACGTCGACCGTTGTCGGTGACTTCTCGGGCAAGAGCATCTCTTACCTCGGTGGCAAGGCGACGTTTTTTAAGGAGAACGGCGAATATCGCATGCGGCTCGAACGAGAAGAAACGCAAACCTATGCGATTCATCAAACAATCGGTTCACGTTTCTTTCAGTACTACATTGGCAAACAGATCGATGGTTCCCAAACCCCAAAACAGCGTACCGATCGGCAAGAACTCGACCACGTTCTACCGTTGGGCTATTGGATTGAACCCGGGGAATGGGTGCCAATTGTAAACGTTGCACATGAAGAAGTGCCGGATGGCCAGCGGATGGACCCATTCGACGCGAAAAGCTACCAGACTAACTTCTGCGTTTACTCGGATGCCTGTGATGTCTGTCACACCACGAGTCCGCTGGGTGATCTGCTGTCGGGCAACGCAAACCAATTGGCCCGCGAAGTCCCTGGAAACCTCCAGTGGGAGGTCGCGAACTATCTGGAGGAAGAACGCCCCCAGTGGTTGCCGCCACAACACCGATCCCTGCCAGACGAACAAGCAGTTGGCGTGCTTAATTCACTCGATGCAATACCCGCATCGGAGCATGCTGTCACGTTAGGGATCAGTTGCGAATCGTGTCATCTCGGTTGCCGCGAACACGCCGAGCACCCGGAAATTCTCCCTGCTTTCTTCCCGTACAGTCCACACCTGCTTTCCGGATCCGTGGACGAACCGACCGACTTGGGGCGAACGCACGATAATGTGAACTGGGCCTGCGGTCGCTGTCACTCCGGCGAGCGCCCCCAGTTTGCCGGCGGCATGTCGACATGGAACTCGACTGAATACTCCGACGCCATGCGCGGCAGTTGCTACAGTGAGCTAAAGTGCACCGACTGCCATAACCCGCATCAGGCGATTGGTCAAAAATGGTCGTCGACACCTGCAAAAGACGACGCCCGTTGCATTAAGTGTCATCAGCAATATGAATCGGAAGAAGCACAAGCCGCGCACACGCATCATCAGCCGGGCAGCGAGGGGAGTCGTTGCATGAATTGCCACATGCCCCGAATCAATGAAGGCATGCAGGACATTGTTCGCACGCATACGATATTCTCACCGACAAACACCGACATGATCCACGCCAATCATCCGAATGCGTGCAATCAGTGCCACACAGACAAGTCGATCGACTGGACGATCGACAATTTAGAGAATTGGTTTGGTTCGAAATTTGACGACGGTAAACTGCAGCGTCAATATGCGAACCGTTCGCAATCGGCTGCTTTAGGATGGTTGCAGAGTGAGAACGAAGCGGTTCGGAAAGTTGCCGCGGATGCCCTGTTCCGTACGAAATCCCAATGGGATAGTGACACGACAATTCAAGAGGCGTTGATCAATGCCCTAGACGATCCGTTTTTGCTGAACCGTCAATTCGCACTTCGTGGATTTGAAGGCATGTTGGACGTGAAGCTACGGGATTCTGGCTACCGTTTCTATATGACGCCGGAAGAACGCAAAAAAATTATGCCCGAACTGCGAAAGGCAATCCGGGCTGCATTCGCAGAAACGACGCTGCAAAATGACGAATGAACGAAATCCTGAGAAGGGTATCGTTATCGTTGCCGGCAAAGAGGCAATGCTGCATGAAAGTCTCGGGATTTTGTCGATTAACGCCGCAGGAAGACATCGAATGAAGTCCGCCGTCGTTAAGTCGCGTTCGCGATGAAATCATCCTGGAAAGCGTCGTTTGCTGGCTTCAATTGGCCCCATCGTCTTGACCCGACGCCTCGATCTTCGCGATGGCTGCCTGTAGTACAGGGGCGGTTTTCGGATTGGTGAAGTAGGGTTGAAATCTTGGTTCCGACTTGAGTCTTTCCGCGTCCTGGAACCCCGCCTTCATCAGCTTGTTTATTGCATCATTGAACAAAGCGGTATCCGATCCATCAGGGAAAAGACCGTCCAGGCGAGCGCGGTTGAAATAGACCTCTTGGCAAAGCTGCTTCTCCTCTTCGGACAAGTCCGTAAAGGTTTCCTGCAAACGGTCTATCTCCAGACACGCCGAGCGGATGGCGACCGCCATGTTGAATTCAAATTCGTCGATAATGTTTCCGTTTTCGTCGGTTGGTTCACTGGCTAAGAATGCGGCCAGCTGCGCCTTGCAGTAGGCAACCTTGGCCGCACGATGCCCGGGGACTTGCGTCAACAGACTCATTGACAGCTCGACAGCCTCGTCAGCTTTTTTCGGATCCTGCTTTGCCGCCTCCAGGAGTTCGTAAACCTTGGGCAACGTTTCCTCAATCTTTGCTTCCTTCTCCTGAATTTGTTCCGGGGTATCGGGCGGGGGTACCGGATATCTTTTTAAAAGTTCTTCCTTCTGTGCCTTGGCTTCATCTTCGTTGAATTTTTGCGAACCAGTCTGCCCCTGACCGCAACCGACTGCAACGAGAATAAGACTACAGAGTAAACCTCGTACGAGCACGTTTGCCCAACGTGGTGATGCCAGCGCAAGAGGGTCGTGGACGACCGGTGCACACGGCTTGTCATCGAGAAGACACTGCCGATTCTTGTGGTACGACAGCCGTCGATCAGAGTCGGGCCGGATGGAAACTGTAAGGGGATCGTTGGATGATCTGGCAGCTTCGTGCGACACGGTAGAATTGTCCTAAAAGAGGTTTTTTAACTGGAGGGAGGATTAAACAGACATCACCGGAAAAGCACACGATCTTGATTATGATCGGAACCATGCAAGCGTGCAAGCTCCCTATGTGTGATTTCAGAGGAGGCGCGCACCAAGCCGTGCTAAGTGCGCGAGCCATGAAGTTCCACACGTTTCAGGCACGCACAAAGCGAGACTGCGGTTCCCACGATCACCCCTTAGTCTCTTGGTCTTGGGAAACTATCTCCCCGACGGGTTTGGTCAAGTCGCAGCAACTTCACAATCGACCTATGCCGCCTCGTCCCATGGTCCGAAGACGTTCCTTTTTTATGGGGCGTTCCCCCCCTTCCCACGCGTTCTGCGAACACTCCTATGCAAATAGATAAAACTAACACACGCGGATTTTTGAGCTGTTTTTAGGAAAAACGCCTTTATTAAACCAAGCATTTGTTCATAGACTACGAATACCACTCCGGGGGGATAAGGCCTTGCTTAGAGCGACGACCCAACAAAGTACAGGAACTCCTCTTGAGTTACGGGAAACGCCCCCATCAGTTTTCTTCAGATTCTGTTAATATTTTTGTTGAACGACAAACTCAGCCACGCTATGCTGACCGAATGTTCTATCGAGGAGGTTTCAACAATCAATTCGAAGGTGCGGGAGGCAGCCCCACAGGTAAGACTCCTACCAGAGATCACAAGCCCATCGACTTCGGTCTCGATCCTGGCACCAGAACGAATAGTGGTTTTGAAACGTACTCACATATGTCTTGTTCTTTTGCGATGTTCCGTTTCCCTTGTTCGTATTTATTGAGGAGAGGCTCGTATGGATTCTAAAAGACGCGGTTTTACGTTGATTGAATTGTTGGTAGTGATTGCCATTATTGCGATTCTGATTGCGTTGCTCCTTCCAGCGGTCCAACAGGCCCGTGAAGCAGCACGTCGCACGCAGTGTCGGAATAACATGAAGCAAATTGGCCTTGCCATGCACAACTATCACGACATTCACTTGGCCTTTCCCATTGGACGGATGGTTCCCTCTAAGTTGCCGAACGGCGATCCTCGGGAATGCTGGTATGGCTGGGTATCGCCTCTGTATCACGTTCTGCCGATGATTGATCAAGCCAATGTTTGGAATAATCTTGATCATCATAACACGCGCGTTCGAAAAGGCTCACCGCTCTGCGTTGCGAACGCCTTTGTGACAGACCTTCCGATCCCGGCATTCATGTGCCCGACCGACCCCCGCCATATGTCCGGCGTTAACACGAACAGCTACCGCGCCAACTGGGGCGTTACTGTCGCCGGCGGGAGAAACTTCGGTGACCAGGAGGGTGTAGATCCCGTCTTCACACCACGCGTTGCGAGTGAAATGGACGGAAAACTGGGCGGTGCGTTCTGCGATCGGGTGCGCAGAATCCGCGACTTCACCGATGGCAGCTCAAATACGGTCCTTTACTCTGAGCGGATGATCGGCACCAACGACAATTCCTCCCTTAGCAAAGGGAACTACATGTATCGAAATGCGGGAACCAATATCATCACCACGGGCAACGCTGCTGCGAACACGACTGCCGCTGTCGTTGCCGCTTGTGCTGCTGGTGACCCGTCGGATCCCGCTAACTACAGAACCGACTTTGGCTGGACGAGTGGCGATGACCCCGCTTGGTATTACTCAACTTATCAGCATGGGGCCTACAACCACATTTATACGCCGAATGCTGAACTACCTGACTGCGGGTCCGGCTCTATTCCGGACTCCCCTCACGAAGTGGCTATCATGACTGCTCGTAGTCATCACACCGGAGGCGTCCAGTGCTGTCTGACTGACGGTAGTGTCCGCTTTGTTAATGACAGCATCGACTTGGGCATCTGGCAGGCAGCCGGTACCCGAGCCGGTGGTGAAGTCCAGGGTGAATGGTAGGAATCTTAATGGAGTAGAATTCGATTCTTCCCGGCCGCTTAAATGCGGCCGGGAAGGTCTTATTTTTTGATACACCATTGATTCTGTATGTAACTGCAGCCGGAAACTTTTGAGTGTTTCTAAAGTTGGCTGCCCGCAGATTTGCATGTCTGCCCGGCTGTTTTAAACACACTTCAAGCGGACCGTACCGCTACACCGGAGCCGTTCCTGAGAATCGTTCTGGACTAGGGTGTGCCAAAGTTGTCGTGGCAGCATGATTGGGATTTCGCGACATTAAGTCATCAAAGGGAAAGTAACGATGAGTAACGGGCTTCGTTTGATGGGATTCTTGTGTTCCGTCTTGTTACTGGTGGGTTGCGGGGAAAGTCGCAATAGCATGGACACGCGCGGGTATTATGGCGCGTTCAACATGATTGTTTCAGAAGTTGAAAACCTGCAACAACAAGTTAATTCCGAGCATTACCACGGGCGGGTCAGCCCGATTGAAGACCAACTAGGCAGCGCCATCTACGCCTTTATGAGAAATGAGGACGTGAAAGGGACGCCGCTGGAAGCTGAGGCAAAGAAACTGGCAGATAAGGAACAGGAGATTTTGAAGATCTGGAAGTCTTCGGACGGATCGGTGGAAAAAATCAGAACTGCCGCAAAGGAGATGCAGGACCAGGTCGACCACATGAAGACGATGCTGTAACGAGTGCCTCATGGATTCGGTCAGAGCATTCTGAATTTCTATTCCTGAGCCCGACCTGCTGTCTATTTGCAGTAATGCCGCAGTTGTACGGAAGCGGCAGACAGCGACAGCCTGCACATGTCCACCGCGAGTCATTGAACGAGGATACGCAGTCAAGCTGAAAGCAATGGAAGCCATTGCCAGGGCCATGGTTTTGGCTGCTCACTTCGACTCGTAAAGTTCCTGCCATACCGCTTGATTGGAACCATATCGTTGCTGGCCACACTTGGCATCTACACGCAGACCAACACGTTTGAATTCGTGCAACTTCACGAATCGTGACATGGTCATAACAACCCGCACGCGCTTCGCGGTTTATCGGTCAAGTCAATCCTCGCTGCTCATGCGGTGAGTTTGATATGAACTTTGAATTTCCGCTGTTGTGGCTGTCACTGATGTTGGAAGTAACACTGTTCCGGCAAGGCGCGGCCGTGATCTCTCTACTTTTTTGATTCGCATTCGGAGTCCAGTGGATCTATCGGTCACGTTAAGACTTTTCGCCGTAAAACATTTGCCGCTCTGGGGGCTCATTTAGATACTTGCGAAACTACTCGAAGTCTGTCTAAGCCCCCCAGTCGCTGATTGACGCCTTTTTGTGTTAACTGTCTATGAAACGCGCCTGAAGCTGCTGAACAAACAGTATTGAATCAACACGAATCGCCAATTGAGGGAAGATCTTATGTCTTTGCGAGGCATTGTTACCGCAACCGCGATGGTATTCTCGACTCTCTTGGGAACGGCATGTTTTGCGGAGGAGAACCTGGACCTTGGCCAAACGGTATTAATCGCACCCGTTGAAGGGCCGATCGGAAAAGCGGCGGATTTTCTCAGTGATGAAGTTTATACGCGTACGGGAATCCGTTGGTACATCCGAGATCACTTTGACGGTGCAGCAAAGGTGGTTCTGTGCACCGTCGACGACGTCCCTGAGGGAGTGAAACTTCCCGCCGGGCTGAAGGTTCCGGAAGCTGCCGAAGGTTTTGCCATTGCGGTCAAGGGGGACACGGTCTTCCTAGTAGGTCGCGATCCGCGCGGCGTGCTGTATGCCGCGGGGCGACTGTTGCGGGCCATGGAATTGCGTCCGCGAAAGATCTCGTTACCACGCAGTACCCAGGTGTCGACTTCACCGAAATACCCGATGCGTGTCCATCAGTTAGGATATCGAAATTCGGCGACCAGCTACGATCTCTGGACGGAGGAGACCTACGAACAATACTTGCGGGAGCTGGCGATTTTTGGATGTAGCGGAGCCGAATTGATTCAGGAATCCCCCCCTGGTGAAAAAGACAGTGTGTTGATGGCCGAGCCTCAGTGGGACATGAACTTGCGGCTGGGGAGACTTCTCAACGACTATGACCTCGATGTGTTTATGTGGTATCCCGTCCCAATTCTGGGGGACGATCAAGAGAAATACGATAGAGAGATTGGCTATCGCGAACGCTTTTTTGAGGAAATGCCACGGATCGATCATCTCTTCGTCCCTGGAGGAGATCCCGGGAACAACCATCCGAAGGTTTTGATGCCCGCATTGGAACAGATGGCAAAAACGCTGCACAAGCGATTCCCCGATGCCGGCGTATTTGTCTCGAATCAAAAGATGATTCCCGAATGGACTGAGTGGATGTTTAATTACATCCGCGAGGAGCAACCGAAATGGCTGGGTGGATATGTGTATGGACCGGGGACGAAACACTCGATCATGGATGCGCGCAAGTGGTTACCGGAACAATATCAAATCCGCCGCTACCCAGACATCACGCATAACGTTCGCTGCCAATTTCCTGTCCCCCATTGGGATGGCCGAATGGCTCAAACCGTAGGACGCGAAGGGGTCAACCCGCGACCGGGACACAATCAACTGGCCCACAACACATATGCCGAATACGCCAGCGGATTTGGTTCGTATTCCGACGGAATCAATGACGACCTGAATAAGATGATTTGGAGCGCACTGGCCTGGGACCCGAATACGGACATTCACGAAATCGTCCTGGATTACGGTCGCATTTTCTTTGGCGAAGATGTCGGCCAAGATGTGGCCGATGGGCTATGGATGCTTCAGGAAAACATGACGGGCGATTTCCTCGAAAATGAAACGGTCCCCAAGACATTGGCCAAATGGCGTGCGATTGGTGAGAAGGTTACTCCCGAAGTCCGCAAGAGCTGGCGCTATCAGATGTATCTGATGCGTGCATTATTCGATCAGTATACCCGCGAGCGTTATATTGCTGAGATGGAGCACGAAAAAGCGGCCTATGCTGCATTGGCCAAAGCGTCTCAAGTGGGAGCAGCCAAGGCGATTGCCGCAGCGAACAAAGAGTTGTCCCAAGCTGATAACTACCAGAAGGGTGACTCACTGCGCCAGGAAATGGCTGAACTGGCCGACGACATGTTTCACAGCATCGGATATCAGTTCAGTGTCAAACCTCCTTACTTTACTCGCAATCCGGAACGGGGGGCGTTGTTGGATGCTCTGGATGTCCCCTTAAACGACCGGCCGTGGCTTGAAGATCAATTCCAACAAATCCTGGCATTGGAAGATACGAAGGAGCAGCTGCAGCGGATTGATTATCTTGTCAATTGGGAAGATCCCGGGCCGGGCGGATTTTACGACGATTTGGGCGATCCCGAAAGACAGCCGCATGTGGATCATTTGTCGACGTATGAAGAAAACCCCAGCCGTATTGACCGCATGACCGAAGCGCATTATCGCTGGGTCAATAATGAGACCATTCAGGTGGATCCGAGATTTCGGTATTCCATGTTGAGCAGCGCACAAACACTACACGGCGCGCCGCTGATCATGCGATACGAGGGACTGGATCAGAACGCGGAATACAAACTTCGCGTGATCGAGTTTGGTCGATTTGGTGCATCAATCGATTTGGTTGCCGATGACATATATCCCATTCACGGCCCACTGCGCCCCACGCTGCCCCTGGCGCCGGTCGAGTATGACATCCCACAAGAAGCAACGGCAGACGGGAAACTGGAATTGAAGTGGAGACTGGTCGAAGGCCGCGGAACACAAGTGGCTGAAGTTTGGTTGATTAAAAAGTAGCGTTGCCCGCCGTGGTGGGAAGAGTTGGGACAGCAGACCCTTGTTTATGACATCGATCACAAACGCCACTGTTTGAGTCGATTCATAGTAGCGAAGTCAGTTACTTGCTCATCTCATACTTCAGCACAAACTGATGGTCGTCGGCATCAGGCGCGATCTCCGTTCCGCTGCACAGCTCTTGCTGTAGTGGGCTGTAGGTCATGACCGAAATCTGATTTTGTTTTGGCTCGAAACGATAGATCCGCAGGAAGCCACCCCGGTAGTCGCTCAGACACTCGTGTATCGGATTTCCGTGGTCACCTTTCACTGTGCGGTGCATCGCTTGCGTGCGACTTTGATCGCCGCAGCAGATGAGAAATAGATTTTCATGCTTGCTGAAGCACTTCTCCCACATCTGTTGTGGGGTGTTACCCTGTTTCCCTTGTGTCTTGTGCCACCGCATGCGGCCTTTAGTCGCGTCATAGTAGTCGCGGGATTCACGAGGCCGATCGCGTGGCCCCAGGTACATGTGCGTCGTGACCATCGCGCGCCGATCGGCATGTTTTTCCAATACGCCATTGGCCCACTCCAGCACGTCATCCGGCGCATTGCACTCTAGATGCAAAATGACAAAATCCATTCCACCGGCTGAGATCAACTGGTAACTGTCCGCATTATTCTTGATCTGTCCCCCGTACCACTTCTCGTTTTCGAACAAGGAAGCGGGGAATGTTTCTTGATACTTCTGCGAGTCACCCCCCGAGAGCATATCATGGTTCCCGACCGAAAAAGCAAACGGCAACTTGCCGGAAAGCCGTAGCATGTGCTTGCGGGCGATCTGCCATTCTTCATCGCTTTTATATTTATTGACAATATCGCCCACATGGCTGACAAATACGATTCTCTGCGTCTCGCGATTCTCCAGAATCCAATTCACCTCAGCTTCAAAATATGCTTCGTTTTTATCGCTCACGTACCCTTGAGTATCGGGCAGCACGACAAAGCTAAAGGTTCCCGCTGGCGCAGCTGCTGGTTCCTCTGCATTGCACTGTGCAACGCGCATTGTGAAGAGTGCGACGGTCAGGACTGTGATCTGAAAAACGTGGGGTTTCATATTCTGCCGCCTCTTAGAAAGTAGACTCCGACCTAATTTTCCGCAGCTTAACGGAAACCTGTTTGACGCCTCAACTCCGGCTGAGTTTTAGCGTGACGATGCGACTTGTGCTAACCGTGATGGTCGGCTGCTGTTGGTCCTCAGGCCGGCTTGGCGCCGGGCTGGCCCTCTTCGATGACAAATGACGCCTTGGTGAGAATGGGCGCGCCTGGTTTGTCGACAAAGGGAGTCACGCGGAAGTGAGATGTCCAGGTCTTTGGCGTCAGTTCGCAGGAAACATAGCCTCGGTTGGAATTGTACCAGCGAACAAAATCGTTTTGCGCCGCGGCCCGTTCGAATTCGGGGATGTGGTTTCCCCCGTTGCCGCCGGAAGTCATGGCAGTACCAACAAGCTCGGTGCCAACGAGCGGCGACTTTGGATCTTGAAAATCAAGCTGCAAATCATTGACCCAATTGACGTGAATGTCGCCGGTCAGCACGACGGGGTTGGGAACATTTCGTTCATGGAAGAAACGCAATAAGCGGCGGCGACTGATCTCGTAGCCGGGCCATTGGTCCATACTGTAACGATGATACTCCCCTTCCCCTCGGTTGAGGGGCGCCATCATGACCTGCTGGGCTAGCACATTCCAGGTGGATGGTGACTTGAGGAGACTCGACATCAGCCAATGCTCTTGCTTAGCGCCCAGCATGGTGGCCTGCGGATCAAGGGCCTTGCCGATCATCGGTTTCTGGTGGTCGCCATTGGGCTGATCTGTGCGGTATTGCCGCGTATCGAGCACATGGAAATTCGCCAGTCGTCCGTACTGGCAGCCTCGGTAGAGTTTCATGTGCGGCCCCTGCGGAAAGGACCGACGCCGCAACGGCATGAATTCGTAATACGCCTGATAGGCGTTCATCCGCCGCGCCAGAAACGCTTCTGGAGAAATCCCTTCTTCCTCCGAGACTAGGTTCGCATAATTGTTGTCAAACTCGTGGTCGTCCCATGTAACGAGCCACGGAAACAGACGATGAGTCTCCTGCAGCGTCTCGTCGAGGCGATATTGCGAGTAACGGATGCGATAGTCGTCAAGGCTTTTGACCTCGCCCCCGATATGTTTGCGCGGCCGTTTGTCGACTCCGCCGTATTCGTAGATGTAATCGCCCAGGTGGACAACGAGGTCGAGGTCCTCCTTTTGCATATGGGGATAGCCGTTGAAGTAGCCGCTTTCGAAATGTTGGCAGGATGTGAACGCAAATTTCAGGCGATCGGGCATGGCATCATCAGCCGGTGCCGTGCGTGTGCGTCCGACAGGACTGGTTTCATCGCCGGCGTGAAAACGATAAAAATACCAGCGGTGCGGTTCTAGGCCTTCGACTTCGACATGCACTGAATGGCCCAGTTGTGGCATCGCCCAGGCAACCCCACTTTGGACCACGTTGGCGAATGCCTCATCCTCGGCAACTTCCCACTGAGTTGGCACAGCTTCATTGGGCATGCCGCCACCCTCGAGCGGATCCGGAGCGAGCCGTGTCCACAGCACGACGCCATTTGGCTCGGGGTCCCCAGACGCTACCCCGAATGTGAAGGGGTTCCCGTCAAATCGCGGGCGTTGCGCCACCTCTCCTTCGGCTCGCAAGGCAATCGTGGGGATCGCTGACACCGCTGCGATGTAACTCAGAAAGTCCCGGCGTGCGATACCGTATTGACGGGGCTGTGATGATTTTCTGTGATGAGCCATCTATCAAATTGTTCCATAATCCAGGTGTAAGGCAAAGTCTGAGCCGCGGTTCGACCCATCGGAGGAGAACCCTATCATATCTGAGGGGCGAACCAATCGGAAGGTACCAAGTACCGCAACAAAGCACCCACACCACTTGGTTTGTCAGACGTCTTCCACCTAAAAAGCTCTTATCAGTGATCGACACGTGTCTCTCGGTAGCGCAACAGAACTATCACTCCGCTCGGCGAAATGAATGTCCTGTTTTTAGACCGGCTACGAAGACGACAAGTGCTACTGCTCCCAGGAAGAACACCGTGTCGCCGGGGACACGCATCCATTTGAGGGTCTGCATCAGATCCGTCTGCATGAATTCTGCGCTGCGGGCGTACCAGTAACCGTGTTCGACAGAAGCCTTCGTCTGCAGCAGTCCAACCGGCAGCAGGCTGAGGAGGCACATGGCCATCAAGCCGCCATTTAACGCCCAAAACGAGAACCGCAGCAGACCGTCTTTCCACTCGCGGCCCGGAACGAGGACGCGCAGGCACATGAGCATCAGTCCGATTCCCAGCATTCCATACACGCCAAACAAAGCTGCGTGTCCGTGCAGAGGTGTCGTGTTCAGTCCCTGCATATAGTACAGCGCGATTGGTGGATTGATCATGAATCCAAACAGTCCGGCTCCGATCATGTTCCAGAACGCAACAGAGACGAAGAAGTAGATCGGCCACTTGTACCGTTGGACCCACTGCGACGATCGCGAACGACGTAGGTCTTCGGTGGCATCGAAACCGACCAGAACCAGCGGGACGACTTCTAGAGCACTAAAGACAGATCCCCAGACCAAAGCGACTGTCGGGGTTCCGGAAAAGTACAAGTGGTGACAGGTCCCGATGATTCCACCGGCAAGAAAAATGGTCGCCGACAGTAGGGCGGCCGCTGCGGCGATACGGGGGCGAATCAAATTCAGCCGCATGAAGGTGAACGCGATCACGGTGGTGGCAAACACTTCAAAAAATCCTTCGACCCACAAGTGCACGACCCACCATCGCCAGTATTCCACCATCGAGAGGTGTGTGTGCCGTCCCCAGGTAAGGCCGGCACCGTAGAACAGTGCAATCGCCCCCGTGGCCACAGCCAACAAAATGACAAGTTGACGTTGCTGCCCGGTTTTTCTCATCGCGGGAAGCAGCACGCGAATCATCAAAAACAACCACAGCAGTAGGCCGACCATTAACGCAATTTGCCAGACTCGCCCCAGATCCACGTATTCGTAACCTTGGTGTCCGAAGTAAAATGACACGGTGTCGGTCAGCTTGTTCTGAATGCTCAACCATTCGCCTGTTAACGATCCGACGACCACAATCAACAAGGCGGCGAACAGCACGTTCACGCCGAGTCGCTGGCCTTTGGGTTCGTGATCGCTGACGAGCGGGCCGATGAACAACCCGGCAGCCAGCCAGGCCGTGGCGATCCAAAACAGCCCCATCTGCACATGCCACGTGCGCGTCACGCTGTAGGGCAACCATTCGGACAAGGGAAAACCGTAAAAGCCATCCCCTTCAACACCGTAATGCGCTGTGATGACGCCCAATAGCATCTGCACCAGAATTAACGCAGCGACGACCCAGAAGTATTTGACGGTGGCTCGCTGTGACGGCGTGGCTTCCCACAATGCCAGCGGATCGGATTCGGGAGGCAACGGTTCCTCTTCTTCGTTTCGTTTCGATGCGTACCACCACGCCATCCCCGCGATGCCGGCCAGTAATACAATGATGCTCACACCGGTCCAGACAATATTGTCACCCGTCGGGCGATTGCCAACCAGCGGCTCGTGAGGCCAGTTGTTTGTGTAGCTAACCGGTTCATCGGGGCGATTCGTCGAGGCCGCCCAAGACGTCCAGAAGAAAAATGCTGATAGATTTCGCAGACGGCTTGAATCAGAAACGGCACCGGCAGGAATCGCATAGTCGGCGTTTCCATTCGAAAACACGTCGCTGTAATGAGCCAGATTTGACTCGAACGCATCCACGCGAATCGGATCGATCGTGACAATTCCGGTTTCCGTATCGAACGTGTTCGTCCGCAGCAGATCAGTCAATCTCGCCTGCAGTTGAGCTTGTTGTTCGTTATCGAGTTCCTCAAACGTGCTGCCGTAATCGGCGTCCGCCCAACGATCCAAAATGAAGATGGCTTCGCGATGCAGCCAGTCGGCCGTCCAGTCGGGAGCGACGTAGCTACCGTGTCCCCAGATCGATCCGACTTCCATTCCCCCCAGCGACTGCCACACATTCTGACCCGCCGATACATCTCCGCTGTCGATCAAAGTGTTGCCATCGGTTGTGACCACTTTGTCAAACAAAGGCGGCATTTCCTGATAAATTCGAGTTCCGATCCAGCCCAGGACCAAAAACGAAAAGAGCATCACTGCCGAAAAAAGTAGCCAAAGCCGTCGCATCATGTTCTCGCTTTGTATTTTGAATTCGAATTCATTTGAGTTCAGATGTTGAACGTTGCTTACCGGAAACCCCAAAAGCTCACTTGGAACGCCATAAATACGCTATGCAACAATCAGCGGCACACGGAGAATCGCCTAATCTCCGTGTTTCTTCGGATGCATTCGTGCTAGCCGAGCCGTAATGGAAACACCTTGAAAATCACACGACGACACAAATCAACGTATTGCGAACACGCTCATCGCGCTGTCGTTTCTTGTGCGGTTGCCTCGCCCAATTCGGCCGCCAGTTGTGATGCGCGCGGGAACAACACATTGTTCTCTTTGTGAATGTGGCGATGCAGGTCGGCTTCCAGTTCCCGCAAACCATCGAGCATTGCTCGAAATGTGTTGCAACCGCCGTCTGGTAATGTGAAGTCAGACGAGGCCTCGCGAATATCACGCAAAGCTTGACCAGCAATATCGTGTTCGTGTTCCATCATGCGTATTGGATTGTCGACCGAACCAAACGGGAATGACGGCAAAGCACGTGATTGTTCGATCGTGCGGATGGCCGGAAAAAGAATCTGCTCTTCCTTGAACATGTGCGGGGCGAGTTCATCACGAAGCTGCTGGAAAGATGTTCCCATACGTTCCAGCCAGGCATGTTGGCTGCCATGAACGGACACAACTTTGTCGACAAGCTGCGTGAGTCGAGGTAACTCACGTTTCAGATACTCGTGGTGCGTCGCCTCGATCGAATCGCACATTTCGGTCAGAGACTTTGACGCAAAGTCATTCTCTGAGGCATCCTCTACTGCGCCACATGCAATAACATCGAGCAGTTTCTCAAGAACGGCCTGCGCATCAAGCTGCCTCGTACGGCACGCTTCTTCCAACGGCCGACCACCGCCGCAACAGTAGTCGATTCGGTGCTGTTCGAACACGCGAGAGGTCGCCGGATGTTCGGTGACCCACTGGCCAACCGAGTCTGTTAGATTCAACGTTTTTGTCATTTTTGATTTCCTTATGTGCAATGCCAATTCGTTTGGACAAACAGCCGTACGATGAATCAGGTGGGCAACGCTGCCGCCTCCAACTCTTGCCTGGGGCCAAAGAATTCGTAGCGCATACGGTGTTCGTCTACGTTCAGTTCCTGCAGGCTCGCGTGGACATTCGCCATGAAAGGTCGCGGACCACAGAAGTAAAAGTCCGCTTCGTCGTAAGGGGTCCAGTCACGCAGAAACTCAGTCGTCACGAACCCGGCTTTGTCGCAATTGCCATCTTCGAGATCGCCTGGCAACGGCGCATCGTATAGAACCTGTGTCCGCACATTCGGACCAGTCTGTGCCAGGTTGCGAATTTCATCCGCAAACGCATGTGCCTTGCTGTTGCGAGCGGCCTGAACAAAGTAGATCGCAGCCTCGGGGTTCGCATGAATGATCGACTTAGCCATCGACAACAGCGGCGTGACACCAATACCACCTGCCAGCAATACAATCGGCTTGCTCGCTGCCGTCTCAGGATCGACGGTGAATTCGCCGCAAGGCGGACCGATTTGAATACGATGCCCCGGCTCGGTCACCTCATGTAGGTGGCAGGAGATCAGACCGTCCGGTGCATCCGGCGCAAGCCGCTCTTCGCGTTTGACGCTAATACGAAAATGCTGCTCGCCGGTTCGATCAGACAAGCTATAGTTGCGGGGCGACGTGGGAGTATGAAGGTCATCGATGTGAACGGTGATGTACTGACCGGGCTTGAAGGGCGGCAATTCCCCCTCGTCCTCCGGTTTCAGGTAGAACGAGGTCACAATATCGCTTTCAGGCACTTTGCGATCGACCACAAAAGTGCGGTAACCATTCCAGCCGCCAGGCATGGATTGTTGCTCATCATAAATCGCTCCTTCGCGACCAATGAAGATGTCCGCCAGAAACCCGTAAGCTTCCGCCACAGCATCAATGATCTCGTCGGTTGCCGCCTCGCCCATGACATCTTTGATCGCGTCGAGCAGATGTTTACCAACAATCGGGTAATGCTCGGCCTTGATGCCCAACGAACAATGCTTCTGAGCGATTAATTCGACGGCGGGCATCAGCACAGCGGGGTTGTCGATATGGGTGAAATACGCACAAATCGCTCCCGCCAGAGCTCTCTGCTGGCCACCAGAATGCTGATGCGCCTGATTGAAAAACGCTTTGACTTCCGGGTTCCCCTGAAACATTCGTTCATAAAACCGCCGCGTAATGGTTTCCGCATTGGCAGCAACGGCCGGGGTGATTTCCTTAACGATCTGGACCGTTTTCTCGCTGAGCATGTCTGTTCCTGCTTATTTAGGTGTTGCTGTCTTGACTTCCGAGGGATAAACTCAATTCTTCACCCAAAGGTATAGAATACAATAGTGGACGTCAAGGTAAAGAATAAGAGCGGGGAGAATTTCCAGGAAAAACCATGATCTCAAAAACAGCCGAGTACGCGTTACGGGCCGTAACCTGTCTGGCGAACGCCCCCCACTGCCCCGCGTCGGCCGACGTGTTGGCGAAAAAGACAAAGGTGCCACGTCGCTACTTAACACGTGTCCTGCAGGATTTGACTGCTGAGGGGTTGGTGGCCTCGCGTAGCGGACCGGGAGGCGGATACGTGCTCATACCCGAGACCGGCAAATTGACGATTCTGGATGTCATCAACGCCGTCGCTCCGCTGGAACGTATCAAGTCCTGCCCGTTAGGACTCAATTCGCACACGTCACTGTGCCCGTTGCACTCGGAACTCGACCGAGCCTTTGCCGCTACGGAAGCTGCGTTTGCCGCGGTGACAATCCGCCAGCTTCTGGAATCGACGAACCCCGTTGTGCCGTTGTGCGAAGATCCCAAATGAAGCAGCCAATTGCCGGATATCACAGGGATGACGACGGCCATTGGGTGGCCCAACTCGTCTGCGGCCACAATCAACATGTTCGCCATGACCCTCCGTGGATGAATCGCAAATGGGTCACCACGGTCGCGGGGCGCGAGCAAATGTTAGGACACCTGCTCGACTGCGCAAAATGTGACGAACATGCTCCGCCGGATGATCGGCCGATCCAAGAGCCCGCTTGATACTGTTTGGCCCCCAAAGTCTTTTGCCACCCCGCCAATAAGCTCGCCGGAAGAGGTGGATTCCTAAACACCGGAATCGATTGATCTACTCGAAGGCGAACAACAAATTGACCCATTTTCTGGATTGGAATACACTCCGTCATTCGGTAGCCCATCCAATCTTTCCTCGCAGGAACCGGTGCTCATGTTGCTGAACCGTTATTCACTGTTGCTGTTGCTTCTCGTGGGGTATCTGGCGATCGGCACTTTGCCAGCTGCAGAGCCGATTGATGGGGACATCCTGCTCAAAGGGGGAACGGTGTTCGACGGGAGTGGCAGCCCTGGATTGGTGGGTGATGTTGCACTTCGTGGCAATCGCATCGTAGCGGTGGGGACATTTGAAGTCGGCGAATTTCCACAGGTGATTGATTGCAACGGGCTGGTTGTCGCTCCGGGATTTATTGATTTACACAATCACAGCGATGAGCAAATCGTCGAGCCCGAAACCCGCGGCTGTGTCAATTATCTGATGCAGGGCTGTACAACGATCGTAACGGGGAACTGTGGGTTCGGGCCGGTGAACGTGGCCGAGTACTACTCCAAAATCAATTCCTCCGGCGCTGGGGTGAATGTCGCACACCTATTGCCCCAAGGTTCTCTGCGTGCCGACGTGATGGGGCTAGCCGATCGCGCCCCGACGGACGATGAGTTACAACGCATGCGAGCTTTGGCCGAACAGGCGATGCAAGATGGCGCGTGGGGAATGACAACCGGTCTGATCTATGTTCCCGGTGCATCAACCAAGACCGATGAACTGGTTGAGATTGCTAAAGTTATTGCCGCTCACCAGGGATTTTATGCCAGCCACATGCGTGACGAGGGGACCGGTTTGCTCGGCGCCGTTCAAGAAACACTTGAAATTGGCAAGCAGGCGCAACTGCCCGTGCATGTTTCGCACTTCAAATCGAACGGAATTGATGCCTGGGGACTGATCCGCCGCGCCGCTGAAATGATTGAACAGGCGCAGGCTGAAGGACAAAAAGTCACTGCGGATCAATACCCCTACATTGCCTCCAGCACTTCACTCAGCGCAATACTCTTCCCCCGTTGGGTTCGGGCGGGTGGCAAAGAGGTGATGGTGAAACGACTCGACGATCCTGAGAAAAGCGAGGAGATACGCGAATTAGTCATTGAAACGTTGAAAGAGCGAGGCGAGCGTGCCCCGGTCCAAATTGGTCGCTACAAACCTAAACCCAATTGGGTCGGACGTAAAGTCCACGAAATCGCACAGGCAGAGAATCGCCCGGCTGTGGACATTGTCTACGAAATTGTGCGAAACGGTGATGCAGGCGCAATTAGTTTCGGCATGAATGAAGAAGACGTTCGATTTGGGATGCAACTCCCCTGGGTCGCAACGGCATCGGACGGACGCGCCTATCTCCCCGGAGATGACAAGCCGCATCCTCGAAGTTACGGTACCTTTCCACGCAAAATCGGACACTATGCGATCCAGGAAAAGGTGATCCCACTTGCCAAAGCCATCCGCAGTTGCAGCAGCCTGCCGGCGGACATCTTGCGTTTAACTGACCGGGGACGGTTGCAGCCGGGACTGATGGCCGACATCGTGGTCATCGATCCTCAGACGTTGCGTGACACCGCCGAATTTGCCGCGCCGCATCGCTATGCGACGGGAATCAAATATGTCTACGTTGCCGGAAAACCGGCGGTGTTCGACGGTGTCCCGACAGGGGCCTTGGCCGGACGCGCCCTGAATCGGCGCGACGCAAAGCCAGATTCCACCAGTGACGAGTGACCAGCCTCATCTCGCAATTCCCTAGAGCGTCGCTAGTTTGCGATTTTAGTATAGGGTGCGATGTGAATGGCGGAAATTTTTTTCTTGAGTGTGCCAGCGCCTTCGGGGGTCACCGCAGTGTCTGTCACATTCAGGATTTCGAGTGTGGGAATTTCCATGAGATACTGCATACAACCATCGGTCACTTGCGTTCGGCTGATGTCCAGTTCTCGAAGTTTCGGCAATCCTTGAAGCTGCTCAATTCCGTCATCTCCCACGTCCGTATCCAATAGCCAAAGCACACCCAACTGGCTCATCCCTTTGAGATGCGAAAGTCCGGAACCGTTCACCTGAGTGCCTTCCAGGTCGAGTTCCTCTAACTCCGTCAAATCCTTCAAGAATTCCAACCCGGAATCGGAGACAGCCGTGCCATTCAGATTCAGTCTCATCAGGTGTGATGCTCCCGCGAGATAGCTCAGTGCGGCATCGTCGACAGCCGTATGTTTGAGGTCGACCTCGCGTAATTCGGCCAGCCCTTCAGCGTTTTTCACCCCAGAACTCGTCACAGCCGTGTCAGCAAGCCAGAGGACTTCGAGTTCGGGCATCTCTTTCACGGCAGCCATGCCGCTGTCGTCAACTTTCGTTTCGTTGAGATTCAACTTTCGCAGTTTGGTCAACGCCTTAAGTTGCAGCATGCCGGCACCGGTGAGCGCGGTCCCTTTTAAACCCAAGTTTTCTAATTGCGAGAGTTTCGCAATGTGTTCTGCACCGTCATCTCCGATTTTGGTTTCGAACAGGTGCAATTCCTGAAGCTGCGGGAAATTGGCTAAAATTGCCAGCCCCTCATCAGTAACCGCTGAGCGGCCGAGATGGATTGCCGTCACCGGTTTTCCGTCTAGTTGGGAGTTGGTCTGGACCCTACCTCCTAACTCCTTAATTGTGACGATGGCCGCGTCATGAGCGCTCAAACCGTCGGTAACGCTGGCGCCCGATCCGCCCTGTTGTTGATCACCGCAGCCTGTAAGCACTAAGGCTGCAGACAAGGCGAATAATTGCAGGGAATAGAAGCGACGTATGCCTGAGGCCGTCATCATATCTCTCGATGCCTTTTTGTCTTTAACAACACAATTTGACTTTGCGACAGCGATATTTAGAGTAGAGACCGAAATTTCAACGCCCCGTGACTCAAGACTTGGCACGGGCGAAACAACTTCAACCAAAGACATCAAATATCACTTCGAGCAGCAAATACCTACTGGGCCCTATTTGGTTTCCAAATCAAAGTCGAACGTATTGTTACCGGGCTGCACATCGCGTGTCAGGTCTGATTTGCTGTTATACTTGGGAGGAATGGGATCGCTTTCCCCTGCCGGCGGCTCGCCATCCGGCCATTCCGTCACAATCCGAACTGTGGACGGCCCGACTTTCGTTCCTTCTTCGCCATCGACGTACGTCAGGTAATAATACCCCTCTTCGTCGGTGACTCCCGTCCCGGCGCGGCCGCCTTCATCGGAGTAAAACTGCACAATTTTACCGGCTGCCGGCTGTCCGTTGACCTTCACCGTTCCTTCGACGTAGCCAAGTTCCGGAATGTCACTACGACCACACCCGACCAGATGCAGACTGGCAATGAGAACGATGGCCCCAGTAACGTGACGTTTGGATAAGTTCGACTTCATCGACATTCTACGCTCTTCTTTCACTAATATCATTTATTATTCTAGATCAGGCACATCTGTCCACGACGACTTCGCAACGCATCGTAAGTCCGCCTGGACCGGGGTGACGATTTCGATGCGCGCTTTTCCGCCGATACGGCATCGACCGCTCATGCGATGCAGAAACGCAGTTCTTAGAATTTTCGCGCTCGGGGAATGTCATTGTGGCGGAAACCGATTCGTAACGACTCGAGATTTCCCCGAGAGTTGGCAACGGTGGTCCCGATGTATCGCACTGTGATAGATGGCACTGTGTCGGCGAACCACATCTGCGTTACGTTCAAATCCCCTACAGTGAGTTTCCCCATATAGGCGAGCAAGGTATCGCGTGGCTGAAGTGGCTCCAGCCACGCGATACGTGAATACTTGCCACTTGAAACGTTGAGAGAGGCTGTGCCAAACTTTGACACCACCTACAAAAGTTTAGAATTCGCCGTTCACTTGACCATCCCGGCGATCGCAGAGTCTCTCGTACGTGCTATTCACGTGCTCAACACCCAATCCGATGCTCCCGCCTTGGTGGTCAATGCTATCACTGAGGAAATGCACGGAACCATCACAGAAGACAAAGAACGCACCACCTGTGTGCGGGCTGTTGAACGCACGGGCTTGGTGTTGTTGATTGCTGGAACTGTGGTTAATCCCGTCATAAGGCAGCGACAGCACGTTGGTTCCCGCTGCTTTAATATTCCAACTGCTACCTTGATCAAGGTCCGGAACACTAGCGCTGATCGCGTAAATCGTGCCTGCACCAGCGACGACATCTCCATACTTCCATGCCCGTTCGCCGACATGAATCGTGTTCGACGTTCCATCAATCACGTTACGGAAACGAACGCTTGAGTTCTGATACCCCATGCCGCGAGCTGCGCCATAATCGGCGGGAAATACAGCCGGCGTGGTGCTGTTTCCAGAATCCATCACCATGACATAGTTTGACGTCGCAATCGGAATTTTGTCCGTGCCATCTGACGTCAGTTGGCGATTGTAGTATGATCCGACCATGATGGAATCATTATGGGTACTGTCAAAATCGTTCAGTGCCGGTCCGATGTCCGTTGGGCATCGGAATGCAGGAAGAGGAGTTCGGAGCGCAGCTAAGCCTTCAGGCGTAGTCAATTGATCTTCAGCCAGCGTACTGTCCGGTGAGAGTACCTGGTAGAGATTCCCCTGTTCCAGGTAAGGCAGAATGAGCGTTCCCCAGGCCCACAGACTTTGCTCTGAGGAGGTCTTGTTGTTCGGGATCTTTGCGACATAGCCTGGAGGGAATACGCCGAAAGTCTCTGCGTAGTTGTGCAGCGCCAACCCGATTTGCTTGAGGTTGTTACGGCATTGAGTTCGTCGCGCTGCTTCACGTGCCTGTTGAACGGCCGGCAGCAGCAGGGCAATAAGAATTGCGATGATTGCGATCACCACCAACAACTCAATTAATGTGAATCCACTTCTGGTACGTGCTTTCATAGTGTTCTCCGGAGAAAGAGATGAGCTGAAATAAAGAACGACGTTACCAAAGATTCTGGCCGCTTCTCGTGGGAAGCAAGCCATTGAGTAGACTGCGAAAAACTGAACTCAAAAATGATCTCGCTGCTGGGAATGCTTTCTTTCTCCCAATCGCAACGAGATAGTTCGCCGCAGTAGATCACGCAGCTCGATGAATGTAACACCTCCTTTTTATCTACCGCTGTGGCCCGAAACTCTGCTGCATGAGCTTAGAGAGCCTGCCAGGGATGTGAGATTGATTGAATGAATGAACAGCAATCTGATTAACTTCAAACATACAAATCATGAATTAATGATTGATGGTGAAAGAAAAAGGCCGCTGGACGACACCGCAAGAGCTGATTGACTGAGAGGAATGATTCTCCTCTCCGGGCTAGGGTGAATCCCCTAAACGAAATATTAAAAACCCTTATGCATGAGCAATCCTGCAACACGCATGCGCATCATCCTGCACTGTTCCAAACAAAAATGCAAGAAAATTCCCTAGGAGATTTTCGGATATTTCAATTCCCCAGCATCGACAACAAGGGGATTGGCAGCACTGCCCTTGCTCCGCGGACCCAACGGGTACTCCACGCAATCTTCCTGTTTTTCCTGTCTTCACTTCTGGAGAGACCGGCGTTTTAGCAAGGTCGATCCCCAGGCTCCGGCAATTGTTGACGCCGCACCGATTACGGAATACCACGGCCAAGCGATCGGAGTGCCAAATTTCACAAAGCTGACCACAACCGCACCAGTCAATATGCCGACCAGTGCGTCGCGTTGTTGGGTGCGATGCGCGTACACAGCCAGTGCAAAGACGCCTAGCATGATTCCTCCCACGAAGCCGGCAATTGCCAGTGCATCTTCTACAACATTCTGCGATATCCGTGCGGCGGCAATGCCAACACCGATCTGGACGATGCCAAACAGAACCGTCAACACACGGCTGATGCTGACCGCATTTCCGGAGAATGCCGGACCTTTTCGAGGCAGATACAAATCATTCAACGCAGCCGTGGCCGACGAGTTCAACGAACTCGATAAGGTTGACATGGCAGCTGCAATGACGGCAGCAAGTGTGAGTCCCATGATCCCAGTCGGCATGCGTGTGACAATGAAATGTGCGAAAACGCTGTCGCCATGTTGAAACGGGGAGCTAGGCGGAAATTGCTCGTAATATGCAGCGAGGCCAATCCCCACGAAGAGAAACAATGCGAACTGAACCAAGACCACGAAACCACTCAGTCCCAACGCACGGCCAGCATCTCTTTGACTGCGCGCGCTGAGATAACGTTGGACCATCATTTGGTCCGTGCCATGTGTCCCCAAGGACAGAAAGATGCCGCCAATGATTCCGGACCAGATCGTGTATTTCTCGGTGAGGTTGAAATCAAAATTGAATAACTGAAACCGGCCTGTCGTCACCCCGAAATCCCAGAACTGCTGCCACCCACCGGGGAGCTGTTGCAGAATAAGCAACAATGCGACGATCCCACCAGCGATATAGATTATAAATTGAAGGCAATCATTCCAGACGACTGATTTCATACCACCAAAAAACGTATAGATGATGGTCACTACGCCAATCACAACCACGCTGAGCGGCAACGGCAAGCCCACTGATTTTTCGAGCACAATCGCCGTCAAAAACAACCGCAGTCCGTCACCTAAGTTTCGCGTAATCAGAAACATCACCGACGCGGTCTGCTTGGTGAGGCTACCGTAGCGCTGTTCGAGGACCTCGTAAGCTGACAGCAAACGGCCGCGAAAAAACAGCGGCAAGAGGGTGACCACAACGATCCACCGGCCAATAATATAGCCGAATGTCAGTTGCAAAAACTGCAGATCTCCGCCAGTGGCAAACGCGATGGCGGGCACACTCAGAAACGTGGCCGTGCTGGTTTCCGTAGCCACGATTGAGCCGAGAATCGCCCACCATGGCAGATCTCTTCCCCCAAGCAAATACTCGTCGAGACTCTTCTTGCCGCGACCAACCCAGATCCCCAAGGCGAGGACACAGCCCAAATAGGCGACAACGATTGCTGAATCGACTAAGCTAATGGCTGGGTTCACAATGTTATCCTTTAGTCAGCATCGATCGAAGTTGCTATTCTCCAGTGTCGTTGGCATATGACAAGTCACTCGCAGAATCTCGACCAAATGACGACCGAGCGCCGCAATTCGGCATCGGAATCGCTCGACCTCATGACGGCTGAAGAAATTGTTGCGCTGATGAACGCCGAAGACGCACAAGTTGCCGCTGCCGTCTCCGCCGAATCAGCGGCAATTGCACAAGCGATTGATGTCATTGCGGATCGGCTATCTGCCGGAGGACGTCTGATTTACATAGGCGCCGGCACCTCAGGGCGACTGGGCGTTTTAGATGCGAGTGAATGTCCTCCCACATTCAATTCTCCGCCAGGTCAGGTCGTCGGCCTGATTGCCGGTGGGAACGTTGCATTGACCTCTGCCGTTGAAGGCGCCGAAGACCAGCCGGAAGGTGCGATCCGTGACCTACAAGCGATTGCACTTTCGCCTGCGGACGTACTGGTCGGTATTGCCACCAGCGGCCGAACGCCGTACGTGCTTGGCGGACTCAGTTACGCACGGGATGTCGGCGCTTACGCGATTGGCTTGGCATGTAATTCCGACTCGGAGTTATCACGCAGGGTGCAGTTGATGATCGCGCCGGTCGTCGGACCAGAGGTCATTACCGGCTCATCCCGGCTCAAAGCGGGGACGGCAACCAAGATGGTGCTCAACATGTTGTCGACCGGTGCCATGGTGCGACTAGGAAAGACATTTGGCAATCTGATGGTCGATCTGCAGGCCAAAAACCAAAAACTCTTAGAGCGTTCACGACGCATCGTGGCGCAGCTGACGGGCCTTTCGATCGAGGAAACCGAAACACACCTTCAACGCTGCGGAGGCGACGTAAAGACAGCAATCGTCGCTCATCAGCGGCAGTTAACACCCGCGGCCGCTCGGCAATTGTTACACGACGTACAAGGTCACCTCCGCAATGCCTTGGAATCTCCACTGCGCGAGGATTAGGGCGGCGTTCAACCGGAAATATCGATGAGAGGATGACAGCAATTGTCCGTGTCTGAGTTCGTAATTGGCATCGATGGGGGCGGGTCAAAGACGCTGGCCTGGCTTGCGCAGGCGACTTTTTCCTTCGGAGCCGCACCACTAGGAGTCGGTGAAGCGGGCCCCTCCAATCCGCAGTCGGTTGGCTGGGAGGCAGCGTTGGAAAACATGGGGCGAGCGGTCGATGCCGCTTTTCTCGCCGCCGGTTATTCCCCGTCTAAAATTGCAGCCGCTTGCGTGGCCATGGCCGGAAGTGATCGCGAAAACGCGCGAAGCCGTCTCAATGAATGGTCGTCTGGCCGCCAGCTTGCCGAACGGTTTTTGCCAGTCCACGACGCGGCTCCGCTGTTAGCGGCGGGCACGCCCGACGGTTTTGGGGTCGCCATCATTTCGGGTACGGGAAGCTTGGCGTTTGGTCGTTCACAGTCGGGAAAGACAGCTCGCAGCGGCGGATGGGGGTATCTATTCGGCGATGAAGGCAGCGGCTATGCGGTGGCGATTGCCGGATTGCGGGCGGTGGCATCCGCCGCTGATGGACGTACTGCCCAGACGCTACTCACCGATCGATTTCTCCAAGAGTTAGCCATTGCTTCACCAGCTGCGATGGTGCAAGCGGTCTATGCCCGGCAGGAAGACCGCACCTGGCTGTCATCGTTGTCGCAGATCGTGGTGCACGCGGCCAACGATGGCGATGTTGTCGCGCAGAACATTCTCGAGGAAGCTGCCGATGCCCTGGCCGAACAAGTCACCGCTGTCACACGCACATTGGAGCTGGACACAAAGAAGTATCCCCTCGCAATCGGCGGGGGCCTGTTGGTCCAGGCAGCGTTATTACGAGAAGGGCTCATCACCCGCTTACGGCAACGGGAGTCATCCCCTGACCCCGTTGTGGTTGTCGAACACCCCGTCGCGGGAGCAGTGATTCTCGCTCGGAATTTAATAACCGCTGCCGAAGAAACAAATCCTGCCGACTAAGAGAGTGCTCACCAGTAAGACACTATTGACGGATCACTACCTCGTCATCGTAGATCCGCCGCTCCCAGTCAATGACCTCTCCCTCTTTGTTCATGACAGGAAAAATATAGACAGGACTGATTGTTGTTTGCCAACTTCCGTTTTCTTCTGAAACGTTGACTTCCAGATGTCCGTAATGCTTGCCCCCCTCGACCAGTTTCTTCCCGTCCCAAACCTCTTTTGCGTTGATATGTGCTAAGAAGGCCTGATTTGTGTTCGAACTTTCGCGACCGGTCGCGCCATCGGGTCCGCTCGAAGGCCCGCGGAGACCATCGCCGCCGATTCCGATGTCGTAATAGTGAATGCCGTTGACGACGGAATGCTCATACATTTCGTCGTGTCCACAAAAGACAGCCGCCACTCCATATTTCTCAAAGAGCGGCGAGAGGATGCGGAGCGGTTGACCGGATTGCGTGTCGAATCCTTCACCTCGTCCTGCGGGAAACCCATGCGGCCCCACGGAAAAAGGGACGTGATGGAATTGGACGAATATGAATTTGCTCTTCTTCTTGGCATCGGCCAACTGTCGCTCAATCCACTCGTATTGGATCGACCCGGGGTTGAAATCAAATGGCTCGCCGGTGCCGTTGTCGCTGCGGAGCAGGAAGTTTGTGTCACTGGCAGATTTGTCTGGACGGCCGTCGCTGCCGTCGATTGTCAGAAATGTGATCGGCCCATGATCGATGCGATAAAAGCGATCATCAAATGCCGATTCACCGGTGCCGTTGTGCGGTGTTTCAAAGTAGGTTTGAAATTTCTTCACGGCAAGGCCGGCCGCTTCGGTGCCATAACCGCCGCCCGCGCCGGCATAATTCTCATGATTCCCCACGGCCGGGAAGATGGGAATGGTGCTCGCGATGTCATTCCATTCGCCCGCATTGTGACGCCAGAATTCATCCCAATCGCGTTGCTCTCCTCCGGTTTCAACCAAGTCGCCCGCAATCGCGATGAAATCTGGTTTCCTCGACTCGATGAATTCTAGATTGCGGCGATAACCGTCTGTTTGATCAACCAGATACACCCGTTTTTTCTCGCCAAAAGGCTCGGGCCAATTCGTTTTATTGCCGGTTGACTCTGGTTCTGTTTCGGAATCCGCATAGACCACGAAGCGGACGGATGCAGCATCTGTGGGCGATGAACGAAACTGCCGGGAGAAATCGGTGCTTCCCTGACTCACCGTATAGTCATACGACTGTCCAGGCTGCAGACCGTTCACACGGACGCGGTGAATATAGGGCAATGCTGGCGGTTTCCCTTCGGGAAATGAGTCCTTTTCCGTCGAAAGATAGGCGAGGTCCTCGGCCAAGACCGGCTTGGACATTTCGTCAAACACCTGGGACCCGTCCGCTGCTTTGACAACGAGTCGCCCAGGCGCGTCGCTACGTGACAGCCAAGTGATCGTCATCGCGGTCGGCGCTGGATTTTGCAGATAGGGATAGACAACCAAATCCGAAGGTCCACCCTGAAACAAAAGCAAGACAGCTGAAATGGCAGCCGTTGCAGTCCCTAGCAATAGTTCCTTCATTTGCGTCACCCTTTAGAATTGTGAGCGGTTCCGACCATGAGAGGTGCATTATGCAAGCTTGGCACGACATCCGCCATCATAATATGAGAAATTAGCCAATCGCGGTTTTCGCCATTTGTCACTCGTATAAATTGTGCGGTCTGCGTTTTGGCCCCATGTCGAGGTCGAGGTCTACATCGGTCTCGTCCCAATCGTCCCCTAGCTCCAACAACCACGCATAAAGTTCCGAGAGATTGCCCACTCCCAACACCACTGCATATTGGACAAATCCTGTCTTGGCCATGAAATTTTCCGAAGAGCCCCTTTTCCCGACGATTCATTCAATTGTGAAAACACGCTCTGAAGGAATCCAACCCGTTATGACAGTTAAGTCACTCCTCCTCCTTTTCTACTTTCACTCGATCGCGGCGGACAGCTTGGACAAACTTTTCAAAATCCTTAACAGGTTGATTCTCCTTCAGGTGGATGCCAATTACGGAAAAGTCGCCATCGGCTTGATAAACCTTCTTCCAGTCATCAAGAGTCAAAGGATAATCCCAGTCGTTATTTGCAGTCTCAGTTCCAATATTTCCACCACTGTAAATGACTTCGCGTATTTCTCCGAGATAAAACTTCGGTTCGTCCAGTACCTCGATCACTTCATCATAATTGGCTCCTATTCGCACTGGGACTTGCATTGTCAGTACATAACGCCCTTTAAAATGAACTTCCGTGTTCCATACGTTTCCCACTGAACGACTGCCGGAGTATGAAATAAAATGATCAGCGTCTCCCAAGAGTTCCTCGATTTGACTTGCCTCCGGGATTTTATTGAGGCCCGATCGAACAGCCTTTTTATATCCATTCCTACTGAATTTGACGTCACGGCAAGCGATAGGTATGACAATCAGAAACGCTAGTGCGATCAGAAGGATTTTTCTCATGCTGGACATCCATTCTTATGACTTTTTCACGAAAGCCAGGCGCCCAGGAAAGGCATCCCAGAGATCACTTAGCTCATCCTGCACAACAAACACTTTGATCCCCAACGTTGATTAAAGCCTGGGCTTTGGGGGTATGAGTACATTGCCAACCGAAAGTCCTTTTGCATTCATCTTTCGTTTGTAAATGCTGTCACCACAGGTCACGTACAGCGTGTTGAGATCCTTGCCACCGAATACAACATTCGATAGCCAGCTGCCCTGTGGTTTAGAGAGAATTAGATGCACGCGTCCCGGTTGGTCGCAGACTTGCACGCCCATCCGCGTCGCCACGTACAGTCGGCCTTGGTCATCGACGGTCATGCCGTCCGCGCCGGTATCGGTTTGAGTCGGAGCGATGTGTAGGTGATGGAAAGGTTGCTTGTAGCGTAACGTTCCGTCGGGTTGTACTTGGTAGGAGTTGACATATTGGCGGCGGGTGTCGGCGACGTACAGCAGCGACTGATCGGGCGACAACACAACTCCGTTGGGGAATTCGAGTCCCTTCTCATCGACGACACTAACTTTTTTGTCCCTGCCGATGTGCAATACGCGTTTGTTTTCCGGGTCTGTGACATAGATTCCGTTATCACCGACAACCAAGTCATTGCAGCTGACATTTTCGGCAATCACCTCGGATTTGCCATCGGGCGTGTAGGCGACGATCTGTTTCTTTCCGCTGACGCAGGCGTACAGTTTGCCATCTTTGCCAAACATCAGACCATTGGCGTTTCCCGTCTCATCGGCGAACAACGAAACCATGCCGTCCAGTCCGATTTTGTAAATTTGGCTATTCGGGACATCGGTGAAAAACACTTCGCCCTTGTCGTTGACGGCGGGGCCTTCGGTGAATTTGTGCCCTTTGCTGACAAGCTGCCAATCTTCTCCGGGAATGAGGATGTCGGTGCGGCGTTTGCCGCCGTCGGTGCCGACGCGGATCGGTTCTGGATAGTTGCGCCACAACCAGCGCATGGCATCAGGCAAAATCGCCGCCCCTTGTTTGCCATTGTGTCCGCCTTGCCCCCAGGCATGGTTCACGTCGTAACCGGCCCACGCCAGTGATGCCAGCATGTCTTGGTTGGCGACCCACCAACTCCCGCCGTACAGGTCCAGGTCGTTGCTGCCATCCTGCAAAAAAACGCGGATCGGTTTCGGTTCGACTTTGCGGACCAGCACGGGAAACTCGTTAGCGCCACGCAGTCCCACATAAGTCCCGATGGTGCTAAACACGCGGCGAAATTGATCGGGCCGTTCCCACGCGACGTTGAACGCGCAAATGGCCCCCGAACTAGCGCCGGCAATTGCCCGGTCGTTGGGGTCCTCGCTGAGGTTATAACTCTTGGCGACTTCGGGCAGGATCTCTTCGAGCAGGAAATTCGCGTAGCGATCACCGAGTGAGTCATATTCAAAGCTGCGATTAAACCGAGCCTGCGCGCCTTCGTGCGGCGCCGGTACCACGCCTGGGGTAATGAAGATTCCGATGGTGACCGGCATTTCACCTTTGTGAATCAAATTGTCGAAAACGGTCGGCATTTTCCAATCCTTGGCCCGGCCCAGCCCATCTTGCACGACCATCACGCAGGCCGGTTTCTCCTTGTCGTACTGCGCCGGCACGTAGATCCAATACTCGCGCTCGGTGCCGGGAAAGATCTTGCTCTTCCACGGAAACGGCCCTTTGACTTCCCCTTGCGGTACACCCTTTTGTGGCAGCGAGTCTGGATCAACGTCGTAGTTCTCTTCAGCCGCCGCTAATGCACCGGTCAGAATCAGTCCTCCAACAGACAACGCCATAAAAAATGTCAAAATTCGTTTCATGTTATTCCTTGAGTCTGTTTATCATGGGATTGTTCGTTGGTTATTGATTGCTCGACGGTAACCATTGCCAGGGAGGCGAGTCGACTAATCTGCGCTGCTTGGCTCCGAGCCAGAGTCCCGTTGTTTGGTACAATTGACTATCATGACTGTCACGTTTTGCAACGAACCTGCACCTGGAGTTTCTCCCATGTTACCCCGAACACTGGCCTGCGTCTGCCAACTGATGACTTATATGTCTACGCTGCTCTGCAGCGCCGCGATTGCAGCGGGCGCCGATCAGCCTGTCCCGTCGGGTGGAGCTTTGGATGGCGACAAGCCGCGGGTGATCATCTCCACCGATGTGGGTGGTTCGGACCCTGATGATTTTCAGTCAATGGTCCATTTACTCGTCTACGCCGATGTGCTGGATATTGAAGGGCTGATTTCGTCTCCGCCACAGAAGGGCCGCGCAAAACACATTTACGAAGCGATCGAAGCTTACTCAAAGGACTATCCGAACCTCAAGCAACACTCCCAAGCCTTTCCGGCTCCCGATTTATTGCGAGATGTCACCAAGCAAGGTGCGATCGATCCGGCCCCTCGTAGCGGTTGGAGCAAACCGACTGAGGGATCTCAGTGGATCATCCAGCGGGCAAAGGTCGACGATCCACGACCGTTGTGGGTGCTGGTGTGGGGCAGCATCACCGATGTTGCGCAGGCAGTCCACGACGACCCTTCGATCAAAAGCAAAATCCGCCTGTACTCGATCGGCTCGTGGAATACCAAGCAGGACCGCGCCGCACGCGAGTACCTATTCAAGAATCATCCCGACTTATGGTGGATTGAAAGCGACACCACGTTTCGCGGGATGTACGTGGGGGGCCAGCAAGATGAGAATTGGGGAAATCGTAGTTTTGTTGCCAACCATGTCCACAAACATGGTGCGTTGGGTGATTTGCTCGTCCGTAAGAAAAGCGACATCAAGATGGGGGATACGCCATCGTTGCTGTACCTGTTGCGGGGCGAGGTAGACGATCCGACAACGGCACACTGGGGCGGTTCCTATATGAAGACCGATCACGGTCAGCAGTACTGGACCGATGATCCTGATCACAGTTTGTCCGAAGCTAGTTACGCGGGAGCCAAGACCGTCAACCGTTGGCGAATCGACTTCCTGACCGACTGGCAGCAGAGGATGACATGGACGAAGAAACCATGAAGAACAAAACGAAGCTCTCGTTGAAAAAGAAAGTATTTTTTTCTTTCTCGACGTGCGTTTTGTTTTTTCTCACATTAGAACTTTTCCTGAACGTATGCGGGGTGCAACCGACTCACTACGACAACGATCCCTTTGTCGGGTACTCCTCAAACTCGCCGCTGTTCGTCGCATCGAACAATCGCGACGGTGCAGAGATGGTGACGGCTGCCAACAAGCTCGTCTTTTTCAACGAACAACATTTTCCCCAAGAAAAACCGGCGAGAACCTATCGGATCTTTTGCCTGGGCGGTTCGACCACCTACGGTCGGCCTTACGATCATCACACGTCCTTTTCCAGGTGGCTTGGGGAGTATTTGCAGGCGGCCGATCCCACTCGCGACTGGGAAGTGATCAACGTCGGCGGAATTAGTTATGCCAGTTACCGGATCGCTGCGTTGATGGAGGAATTGAACCACTATTCCCCGGATCTATACATCGTTTACACAGGACATAATGAATTTCTAGAACATCGGACCTACGGCCAGCAGCTGGATACGCAACAACCACTGCCGGGTCTGAGAAATTGGCTTGGCCAAACCCGCACCTTTGCTTTAGCCGATCGGCTGCTTCCACGTCGCGACGAAACGGAGCCGGGGAAATTTGGGCAGAAGCAAATCCTCCCTGAAGAAGTCGATGCAATTTTGGATAAGACCGTGGGCCCGGAGACGTACACCCGTGACGAACAATTGTGGCAGCAAACCTTAAAGCATTTCGAGTTCAATCTTCAGCGGATGGAGCACCTGGCGGACAAGGCAAGTGCGGACATTCTGTTCGTCACAGCGGCCAGCAATATCCGTGACTTTTCGCCATTCAAGAGCGAACATCGCGTCGACTTAAGCATTGACGAACAAACTCAATGGGAAAAACTCGTCCATTCAGCCACTGTGCTGAGCCGCGCTGAACGGGATGAGGAGGCCCTGGGCTCTTTGGACAAAGCATTGGACATTGACGACCGGCACGCCGAGTTGCATTATCAACGCGGGCGATTGCTGGACCGGCTTGGAAAATTCGACGCAGCACGCGCAGCATATCAGCGGGCCGTCGATGAAGATGTCTGCCCATTGCGAGCCTCTTCGCAATTTCAAAATGCAGTTCGTCGGGTGGCAGATGAAACAGACCATCGACTGATCGATTTCGAACGCTTCGTTCATCAATGGGCGAAAGATGGCATTCCCGGCGATGATCTGTTTCTGGATCACGTGCACCTAACAATTGACGGGCACCGCAGACTTGCTGATGAACTTTTTCAACACTTAGAGGATTCCGGTATAGTCTCGCCCAATGCATCCTGGTCGGAATTGTCGAGGCAAAAGATTGCCCGGCAAATCGAAGGGGAAATCAACACTGCCCAACAGGGCAAAGCCCTGCGGAACTTGGCACAGGTGCTCTCCTGGGCTGGAAAGCAGCTTGAAGCGAAACAACTAGCGTTGCAAGCGATCCAGCTCGCCGGAGAAGATGCCCATACCTACTTTGTCGCCGGTCACATGCTCTACCGATCGGGCGAGTTGGATCAGGCAGCAGGCTTTTTACAAAAGACCATCGCATTGGAGCCAAACCACGTGCTCGCTCGCTTAGATCTCGCCGAGATTTACCTGAAACGAAACGAATTGCAGCAAGCAAAATCGGTGATCGAGGAAGCGATACAACTCGATCCGGAGGGACAGCAATCCTACGTAATATTAGAAAAAGTGCTTGAGAGTGCGCCCGCCGGAAACAGTGACTCGGCGGGACTGTGAAGGGAGACTTCACCGGTCAGCACTCCCAACGCATTGACCTCGAATGCGCTAGCGTTTCCAGGGTGGTGGCTACTGTGCGGTCGAGTCCTCGAATGTTGCCAGCTTGCGCCCGGTTCTTTTTGCAAATTGCTCCAATAGCGGATCGCAGCTGTCGGCAACAATATAAAAAACACCGTCGAGCGCAGAAATCTTGCACTCGACGGTGTTCGAATCAGTGTGTCAGAAATACTTCAGAACGTTAGTATTCTCCGATGACTTCTCCCTGACCAGCTGAGACTGCGGCACGCAGGACGCCAAAGTCCATACTGTCAGAAAGGAATCGGACACTCCCGTCACAAAACGAAGCGTGACATCCGCCGTCGTGAAAACTGAACAGTTCATCATTCGGACCGCAGTTCATGTCGACCCAGGGACAGGAGGGTGGTCCGCCCCACGGATTCTTATGGAAATTCGGCGTGTAAGAGACACCGAACGCATTGTCAGGTTCTGCCCAGCGCCAGTGTGATCTCATGCTCCCGATCTCAACAGGATCCGCGTACAGAGAGTCCATCCCGTCGTTTCGTCCGACACATTCCCCCAGCGCCATGGTGTTGCTTAAACCGTCAGTGATTTGTCGAAGGTCTGTCCCTTCCCAGCGCAAGCCCCCATGCACCATCGTAGAGCTATCGGGAAGCCCAGTGACGGGACTGATATTCGTGTGAATCGTGGGACCGTAATCGATACCACCATACCCTTGGCTATCCGTGTTTCCTTCGCGTAGTGCAGCGCTGGGACAAAGGTACATCGACAACGCGATCTTCGTGATGGCGATATTCTCAGGCGTCTCGTTGTAATAGGAGCCATAGTCAAACTGATTTGTGATATTCGCTTGATCAATGAACGGCAGGATATGCGTGAAAAATGAATGGCGGTCAAAGTTCTGCCCGTAAGGACCGCTGCCCAATCCCTGCCCTGAGGAAGGAAAACGTCGGAAGGTTGATTCATAATTATGCATCGCCAACCCCAGTTGCTTGAGGTTGTTTTTGCATTGGGTACGACGAGCCGCTTCCCGAGCCTGCTGCACGGCCGGCAACAACAGCGCGATCAGAAGCGCAATGATGGCAATCACGACGAGGAGTTCGATGAGGGTGAAACCTCTTTGAGTAGTCCTATTTTTCAACACACTCATGGGAGCAAAGATCCATCGAAAGAAATGTGACGGGAAAAGAAACGATATAAGGTGAAAATCAACGAATTCTTAGCCCGCACGCTCTCAGAAAAAGACAGGCGGGCCTCGAATAAAAAAAGCAGCTCCAACTCGAATATTCTCGAGATTTTCGCAACGACAATTGTACAGTACCTCGGAAGCGATTTCAAATTGTTTCTTATCAATCCGAACGCACATGGCGAGCAGGAACAGCTGCGGTCAGGATATCTGGGTTATGTCAACAAAATCCCTTGTATGACAGTCATAACCGGGAAACGAAGGTGTTTCGAAACTCTGGCCGGCCTCCTATCACCAACCACATTCTTCACCCCCAATCGCTGATGAACCTGAAACTCCAACCGGCCCCCCTGCTCCGCTTCGCTCTCGCCATAACTTACGCCAGCTCCAGGCTTTCGACAGTATTTCAATTCAAAGGTAAACGTCCAATCTGTAGAATTTGAGTGGAACCGATTCATTCCAGATTTAGGGCCAAATTCCTTCTCGCATTGAAAAATATGACAGAGGCAACCTCGATTGCAGCCGGTAACAGCTGACCGGTTCGCTCTGAAAGTCCCTGTCGAGTAAACTGGCATCCCAAGCCCTCCCCTTTGAAACGAATGACACTCCTAATTCAAGCTGTCCCTTAAATAATTCAGCGACTGAACCCACCAGCACAAAGCATCATGACCGCATCGCACACTGTCGAACATCCTGTGGAACTTCTCACCTTTGTTTTTGCGTGCCATCAGGACGTGAAGAAGGTGAAGGTGCGGCAGTGGCTGAAATATGGTTCGGTCAAAGTCAATGGACGGTCAGTCACACGCTACAATCACCGTCTGCAAGCTGGGGATGTCGTTTCGATTCGGGGCAAAGAAGAGGTCCTTTCAGAGAGTCTATTACCACGCGGCATGACGGTTTTATTCGAGGACGAGTCACTCGTTGTCATCGAAAAACCGGCAAATCTACTGAGCATGGCCACGCCGAGGGAACGGGATAAGACGGCGTATTCGTATCTCACGGATTACATTCGTCGCGGAAATCCACAAAGTCCGAAACGAGTATGGATCGTCCATCGGTTGGACCGCGAAACATCTGGACTGATGGTCTTTGCGAAGACCGAAGAGGCCAAGCAGGTCCTGCAGGCAAATTGGTTGCAGGCCGAGAAAGGTTATCTAGCCGTGGTGGAAGGTAACTTGCCTGCGAGTAGCGGTGAATTGAGCTCAGAAATGGACGAGCGTCATCCATCCGCAGCTGACAGTGCTCCACCCAGCCAGCGAACACGCCTTGCCGTGACCAAGTACCGAGTGTTAAAGCGAAACGCGACACGCGCGTTGGTCGAACTGACACCCCAAACAGGTAGCCGTAATCAAATTCGCGAGCACCTAGCCGATGCAAAATGCCCGATCATTGGCGATCGAAAGCATAAGGCTGTCACAAATCCGGCCCGTCGTCTGGGACTGCACGCGAGTTCCTTACAATTCCCGCACCCCTTGTCCGGCGAAATCCTTAATTTTTCGTCCCCTCTTCCGCGGGTGTTGTCCCGGCAGGTATGAGAGACTTGTCGGAGAATCGTCGCGCGAGCACCGTAGCAACCCGCGACCTAATGGATGCACCTGCTCATTGCAGCACTCAATAATCGGCGGATTGATCTCCCGCGCGCTCAGATTGCTTGGGAGGGGAGGCCCCACCGAATTGAGTTGCCACCTTCGATTGGGTACGATGCGGTTCCCACCAGTTAGTCCACGTTCGCTTCAGACAACACTCCTCTTCTGCGTTCAGGGGAATCTTGTCACAGTTTAGGCCGCGCGAACCTTTGGCTGATTCATGCCTTGAAAGATAATACCATGCACTGCTACCGCCCAGTCTCAAGGTCTTTCCTTTCGAAACCAAAGTCCCGTCGAGTTGACCTGCCGATGCGTGATTTGACGACAGTTGGAATCGGAGTGTTTGTCGCTCTTGTGCTGTCTGTCTCAAGCATCGTGGCTGAAGAGCCCGTCGAAGCGCAAGCAAAACCTGCAACCGATCAGAGCGAAGCAAAAGATGACCTCGCGGAGATTCTGGCGGGTCATTCCTATCATGGTGAAGTCTTCAACGAAGGGCCGCGGCAGAAAGCCTACCTGATGGGAGGGACGGGGCACGTTGATTTTCCGGTCACCACAAAGAATGAAGAAGCGCAAAAGTTTATCGACCAAGGGCTGGGGCAGTTGTACGGGTTTTGGAATTTCGAAGCAGAACGTTCGTTTCGACAGGCGGCTGCTTTAGACCCGGATTGTGCAATGGCGTATTGGGGCGCCGCGATGGCCAACCTGGGGAATCAAGAACGCGCACAGGGATTTATCACCGAGGCCGACAAGCGGAAAGAACAGGCATCCAAGCGAGAGGTGATGTACATCGAGGCCATCAAGGCTTACGTCACTGCCGATGAGGACAAAAAAGAGAAACGCAACAATGCCTATACCAAGGCGCTGGAAAACCTGATTCTCGAATTCCCCGATGACCGGGAAGCGAAGGCGTTATTGGCTTTGCATTTGTATAAGTCGAAAAACTCAAGCACCAGCTATTTTGCGGTCGATTCGTTGTTGCAAGATGTTTTCGACGCGGAACCGATGCATTCGGCGCACCATTTTCGCATTCATCTTTGGGATCATCGCCATCCGGAAAAAGCGATCCCCTCAGCCGCTTTGTGTGGTCAAACCTCTCCGAGCATTGCCCATATGTGGCATATGCCGGGGCATATTTTCTCACGATTGAAACGCTACCACGATGCCGCATGGCAACAGGAAGCCTCAGCGCGGGTTGATCATGCGCATATGATGCGTGATCGCGTGATGCCGGATCAGATTGAAAACTTTGCCCACAACAACGAATGGTTCATCCGCAACCTGATCCATGTCGGGCGCGTTCACGACGCCGTCGACTTGGCCAAAAACATGACGGAGTTGCCGCGACACCCGCGTTACAACTCATTCGAGAAAAAAGGAAGCAGCAAATACGGGCGCCAGAGACTCTTTCAGGTCTTGCGGACGTATGAACTGTGGGATGACATCATTGCCCTGTCGCAAACTCCTTATCTTGAACCGACAGATGTCGACGAAGAGCAGATTCAACGACTGCGCCATTTGGGAATGGCTTACTTCTTAACCGGAGATGTGATTCAAGGTCGTGCCCAGATCGCAGCAGTCCAAAGTCGACTCGATGCCAAGCTGCAGGAACAGAAAGATGCGGTGCACGCTGCCGAAGAAAAGGCCAAAACAAAAGATGTAGAAGAACAGGCACCGAAAGCTGCAGACGACGAGAAGGCGAAACCGGAAGAATCCGATAAAAAACCAGACAACGACGATGCTGTCGCCAAAGCGCGGGAGAAATTCACTTCCCAAATCAAGGAATTGAAAAGCACCTTAAATGCATTGAAAGGATACGAAGCCGTATCCCAAGGCGAATATCAAAACGCATACAAACTATTGAAGGAAGCCGACGACGTTGATCCGCTCTATCTGGCAAAGGTGCAATGGCAATCGGGCGACAAAGACGAACAAGATAAAGCAGAGAAATCGATTCGCGAGGAAGTGAAATCCAACGAAAACGAAGTTCATCCCCTTGCGATTCTTATTGAGACCTTGTGGCAGTCGGGCAAGAAGAAGGAGGCAGGCGAGGTTTTTGAGGAATTACGAAGTCTTTCCTCCGCAATTGATCTCGATGTCCCTGTATTTGCGCGACTGACGCCCATCGCCGAAGAACTCGGATTCCCTACGGATTGGCGCGTCGCCGCAACGCCTGCCATGGATATTGGCAAACGCCCACCGCTCGACTCGCTCGGTCCATTCCGCTGGCGCCCCTCCCCGTCACAGGAGTGGGAACTCAAAGATGCCGAAGGCACAATTCGTTCCTCTGCTGAATTCAAGGGCAAACCACACATCGTGATCTTTTATCTCGGGTCTGGATGTTTGCACTGCGCAAAACAACTTCAAGCCTTTGCGCCGAAAGTGAGTGATTTTGAATCCGCCGGTCTCTCGATGGTTGCCATCAGTACCGACGACCAAAAAGGGTTGAAAGTTTCGATTGATAACTACGACAAAAAAGGCATGCCCATTCCGTTGGTCAGCAATGCGGATCTCGACGTGTTCAAGGCCTACCGTGTTTATGACGATTTCGAGAATCAACCATTGCATGGGACGTTCATCATCGATGGCGACGGTCTGGTGCTCTGGCAGGACATCAGCTACGAACCATTTATGGATGCGGAGTTCGTACTGAAAGAAGCCACACGCCTGCTAGCCAATACTTGGGATGAGGAACAGGAAAAGCCCCATGCAGGCAAACAAGCGGCAACCTTCCATCCCTCAGGGCACACCACCGATTCGCTCAAGACAGTCCATGAGCGTTTAACCGACAAATCGGCCGTTCTGGTCGATGTACGGGAACAGCGAGAATGGGACGCAGGGCACCTGGAAACCGCAGTACTGGTGCCGCTTAGCGAACTCAAACGCGAAGCAACAAATCAAAAATATGCCGAACAATTGGCCCAGACGCTCCCGCAAGGAAAAATCATCTACTGCCACTGCCAGTCAGGTGCGCGGGTTCTGGCTGCTTCGCCCCTCTTCAAGGAGAGGGGCTATGATGTGCGTCCACTCAAAGCTGGCTATGCCGAACTTCTCGAAGCGGGCATTCCCTAAGCCCAATCTAAGCCCGGTTCGCCATGTCCAAACCAGCGAAATGAAGGTTTGAGCTTCTGACAATGGAATAGTCGGCGCGCGTTTGAAATCCGGGTTACGGGTTCCAGATGGACACAGCAATGTGCTGTTGCGGGTTTTCAGCAGTGGCCCAGTAATAAATGGCCACGAGCTTACCATCCGCTCGCTGCACCAGACGGGGGTAACCGATGTCCGTATTGAGCCCGGTGCTGGAGTCAGGGTCGTCCGGCAAAGCTTGGAAATCATCACGAATAATCAATTCCGGGCCCCAGGTCTTACCGCGATCACTGCTATATCGCCCGCGAATCTCACCCACGTGGCGATCTCCGTAAACACAGCAAAGCCTGCCATCCGCTAGTTTCAATAAGGCGGGCGGATTGGAATGCGTCTGCATCTCTTTGACGGTGCTTAGCGGCCGCCATGTCTTACACCCGTCCACAGAGTGGTAAGTTTCGATTTCATCCTGTTTGCCGGGATTGCGATAGATTTTTCGATAAGCCAACACAAATTCCTGGTCGGACAACTGAACCGTTTGGCTCATGATCGCACTCGCCTCCTCAGACTGGGGCGTCACCCATGAGACAAATTCGAATGTCTGTCCGCCGTCAGTCGTCTCCACGCAAGCAATTCTCTTAAGTTTGGGATCGTCGACATGCGTGGAAATGAAAACGATGCAATGATCTGGGCTTTGAATCAGATAATCGGTTCGCGGTGAAAGAAGCTTGTCTTTCATCTCCGGATGATCTTTTAATCCAGTCAGTGCATAGGGGCCGTTCCACTTTGCACCGCGGTTATTGGAATAAAAAAAGCCGCCTTCCGGATCGTGGTTGCCATGGTAGCCGTCAGCAAAGATTCTCATCGCAAATCCAGGATGCCGGAAATCGAGCGGCTGCGTTAGCGTAGTTTTACCCTCGCCGAGATATTGTGCGTTTTCGTCATCCAAAAAACCTGGAGGATCAAACATTTGCCACGTCAGCCCGCCATCTTGACTGCGAGCCAATAGGCTGTCTTGACGACCCGCAATGTTGTGCCCCGACTTCAGTTCAAAGTCACCTTGAGTAAAGCCGACCAGAAACTCGTCCCCCCATTGCCACACCCCATTGTTCGCAGGCCAGCCGTGAAAGCGGTCCTCTTCAATTGCGGCGATCTTGTGCTCGATGGCAACCGATTCTTCTGCACATGCAACAAGACTGTGAAACGTGAGAACCAGGGCAAAGCAGGTCAACCAGAAGATGCTATTCATTGTTGTGGGTTGTCTTATGCAAACTGATTTCATTTGAATTCCCTGTTATTTCTGTTGCCCGCTGAATCGATTTTGCATTGTACCGAAAATGGCTGGCACCTGCACTTTGGGAGGTGTTTCCGTTAATCGTTCCATTGCTCGGCTCCCCAATTCAGTGTCCTTCCACACAGGAAATAATGCCCCGAGATGGCACGGAACGCTTGCTGCGCTCAGAAATTGCCAGCGAGTCCGTCGTGCTGTAACCAGCGGCACCAAGGGGTTACCGGTCGTCGTCTCTTTCGCACTCCCATTCTCCCCCCGCACGATGCTATACTAGACCTCGCCCACAACTTATGCCCACCACACAAGCAGCCCTGGATCGAGCGTTAAATTCCTCCCTCGTACCGCATGCGAGGTTGGAAGTTCTGGCGGAACTGCAAACGTTCAAGTTGAAAACCTCTTATCAACGACATCAGTGTCCTACCTGATTTTATGTCAAATAAACTCCCCATGCTCACTCCAAGACGACGAACCCGGCTAGTCCAGTTCTTCAGCAGACGCTTCTTGCCAACGGCGATGTCCCTGGCGGTCCTGTTTTCTGTCGGCACTAAAGTATTGTCGTCAGACGAGCCTTCGCAAAAAGTCAATCTTCCCGACGCCGAACAAATTCGATTCTTCGAGAATACGATCCGGCCACTCTTAGCGAAATATTGTTACGAGTGTCACGGAGCTGACGTGCAGGAATCGGAGTTGCGCCTCGATACGCTGGCAGGCATACTGACCGGCGGTAATGCGGGTGCCTCGATCAATCCAGGAAAACCGAAGCAAAGCCTGCTCATAACCGCGATAGGCTACCGCGACAATGAACTACAAATGCCACCCGATGAGAAACTATCCGATCGTCAAATTACCGATTTGACGCGTTGGGTCGAAATGGGGGCTCCGCATCCAGATAGTGGCACCGTAAAAGTCGCCCCACGTGCGACCTTGGACATTGCCAAGGGACGCACACACTGGGCGTTTCAAACCCCGTCGAAACCAAACGTTCCGAGCGGCGGCCCTGCTGATTCCATTAAGAATCCGATCGATGCGTTTCTCAGCGCGGCACTCACAGACAAGGGACTCCAACCGCTCGGTCCTGCCGACAAACGGACTTTGATCCGTCGTGCGACTTTCGACCTCATTGGCCTCCCCCCCACGCCCGCTGAGATCGACGCCTTCTTGACCGACGAGTCGGACGATGCGTTTGGCCGTGTGGTGGATCGGTTGCTTGATTCGCCGCACTACGGCGAGCGGTGGGGGCGTCACTGGCTCGATATTGCCCGCTATGCCGACTCGAATGGGCTCGACGAAAATGTTGCCCACGGGAATGCATGGCGGTATCGCGATTATGTCGTCGGGTCGTTGAATCAAGACAAACCGTATGACGAGTTTGTGGTTGAACAACTGGCCGGCGATCAACTTGACTCCGGAACGGACGTGTCTCTCCGAAACGAACGACTGATCGCCACCGGTTTTCTCGCACTCGGTCCAAAAGTGCTCGCGGAAGTTGATGAAGCGAAAATGGAAATGGATATTGTCGACGAACAAGTCGACACCATTGGCCGCAGCCTGATGGGGCTAACACTTGGCTGTGCTCGCTGTCATGACCACAAGTTCGATCCGATCGGGCAGGACGACTATTACGGGCTGGCGGGTATCTTTATGAGTACCCGTACCATGGAGAGTTTCAAAAAGGTCGCCAAGTGGCAAGAGAATCTCATCGCACTGCCAGAGGAATTGGCCCGTAAGGAGAAGCACGAGCAGCGGATCTCCGAGAAAAAATCGCAGATCGAAGATCGGATCGCGATGGCTAAAGGCGCGTTGGCTCCTCCCGCAGGTGAGACTGTCCCACAGGACTTGGAGAAACGTTTTCCACAGGAAACGCAAGACGAATTGAAGCAGTTGCGCGACGAACTCAAAGAGCTTGAGAAATCGGTGCCAGTATTGCCCACCGCCATGGGAGTCGTTGATGGGGACATCGCAGATGCTGCCATGCACCTGCGCGGCAGCCATCTGACTTTGGGCGATGTGGTCCCCCGTCGTTTTCCACGCGTTCTGTGCAGTGACACCCCACCAAGCTTGCCGAGCAAAAGTAGCGGCCGCCTGGAGTATGCCCGTTGGTTGACGGCCCCGGGTCACCCGTTAACCGCACGCGTGATGGTCAATCGCATTTGGCGGTGGCATTTCGGCAAGGGGCTGGTGTCGACTGTCGACAATTTTGGGCTACAAGGGCAACCGCCGACGCACCCGAAGCTGCTGGACTGGCTCGCTGTTCGTTTCGTTGAAGAAGGCTGGTCGATCAAGGCGATGCACCGTCTCATCATGCAATCGGCTGCGTATCAGCGAAGTAGTGACTTCGATTCACACTGTGCGAAAGTCGATCCAGACAATCAATTTTATTGGCGGTTTGATGTCCGGCGACTCGAAGCGGAGACAATCCGCGACGCGCTGCTGGCGACCAGCGGGACACTCGACCGCACGCTTGGTGGAAACCTGCTTGCCGTGAAGAACCGCGACTACCTGTTCGATCACACCTCGCAAGACAAGTCGAGCTATGACATTCGGCGGCGTTCGATTTATGTGCCGGTGATCCGCAATCACTTGTACGACATGTTCCAACTCTTTGACTATACCGACGCCAGCGTGCTCAACGGCAATCGCAACACCAGTACGATCGCCCCGCAGGCGCTGTTTCTGATGAACTCTAAGCTAGTCATCGACCTCACATCCGCTATGGCCGACCGGTTGTTGGATACCGAGGGAACCCGCGAGGAACGCATCAAACAACTGTTCTTAGAAGCCTATGGCCGACCGCCGACAGAGGACGAATTGACTCGTGCTGATCTTTTCCTGACGCAATTTGCGGAATTGACGGCACAAGAAAAAGAGGATTCGCCAGGCGATGCCGACGGGACACATCAGGCATGGCAGGCTTTGTGCCAGTCGGTCATTTCATCCAGTGAGTTTATCTACGTACGATAATTGATGATTGCGACGTTCGGAAAGCAATCATCGAGATTCAGCGGAATAGAAATATGACGATTTCACGACGACAACTCCTCCAACAATGCAGTGCCGGATTCGGATCGCTCGCGTTGGCTTCTCTGTTGGCGGATGACGCTATTGCGGCGCCAAGTCTTTCACAGGACTCTGCCGGTACGCACCTGCCCCACTTTCCTGCGAAGGCGAAGCGCGTCATCTTTTTGTTCATGAAGGGCGGCCCGTCGCACATGGACACATTTGATTACAAACCGCAACTCCAGAAAGACGACCATAAACAGCTGCCATTCGACAAGCCGCGCGTCCAGTTCGCCCCAACCGGCGAATTGCTTGCTTCGCCTTGGAAATTCAAGCGATATGGCGAAAGCGGCATCGCTGTGAGTGAGTTGTTTCCCCATGTCGCTCAGTGCGTCGATGACCTGTGCATCATCAACTCCATGCACGGCACAAACCCGGCACATGGGGGAGCCAGTCTGAAGCTTCACACCGGCAGCGATTCCTTTGTCCGTCCCAGCATGGGCTCCTGGGTGACGTATGGTTTAGGTACTGAGAACCAGAACCTCCCCGGCTTCATCACCATTTGTCCGACGCTGGCTCACGGTGGGACCAAGAACTGGAGTTCGGCATTTCTGCCGGCCAACTATTCCGGAACGCCGTTGGGAAATGCGAGTCAGTCCTCGGAGCAAGCGCGCGTCAAATATATCCGCAACGCGCAGCTCAGCCGCAATTCGCAACGACTTCAACTCGACCTGATCCAGTCCTTCAACAACAAGTTCCTCGACACCACCGGGCCGGATCTTGCCCTAGAGGCTCGGATCAAATCGTTTGAATTGGCGTTTCGCATGCAGACCGAGATGCCCGAAGCGTTAGAACTGTCGCAAGAGAGTCGCGCGACGCACGCATCTTACGGGACCGATGATCCGGTCACTGCGGATTTCGCGCGACAGTGCCTGATGGCGCGGCGGTTCGCCGAACGGGGTGTCCGGTTTGTGCAAGTGACACACAGCAATTCCGAGGTCCAATGGGACCAACATGGTGATCTTCGCAAAGGCCACGTGCAGAATGCCGCGGAGGTTGATAAGCCGATCGCAGGTCTGCTCCGCGACCTAAAATCTCGCGGTCTACTAGACGACACACTGGTGTTGTGGGGCGGCGAGTTCGGTCGCACGCCCACCTGTCAGGGCAAAGGACACGATGGCCGGGATCACAATCCAGAAGGTTTTACGATGTGGCTGGCCGGCGGCGGAGTCCGCAGCGGAATCCAATACGGGGCGACCGACGATTACGGCTACTACGCGGCGGTCGACAAGGTGCACATCCACGACTTACACGCCACGTTGCTGCACTTATTGGGCCTCGATCACCTGCGACTCACCCACCGCCACGCCGGCCGCGACTTCCGCCTGACCGATGTCGCCGGGGAGGTCGTTCAGGGAATCATCGCGTAGCGGGAAATGATCACCCTGCGCGCGTCTCATACCGGTATTGGTTGAACAGCAGCAGCAAGCCGATGATCGGCAGGAAGACGTCTGACCAGAACATGATTCCAGCGTTTCCCGGTGCAAAATTGTGCGCCGTGACCATTTGGTAAACGTGTCCGCCGGCAGCGCCCCACTGAAAACAGGTCGGTCCCAAGACTGCCGCAGTCCGGAAACCAAGTTTCTGTCGAAACGCCAGCAGTCCCACGATACCGAATCCCAGACTGGCAAAGCCGACTTCATACTGAAACGGGCTATTCTTCCAGCCGATGAACGCAGCCGCCATGTCCGCGAAAAAGACGTGCATCACAAAGTTGTAGGTAAAACTGACACCAATGCTGAATAGCAAAAAATAGGAGAAAAACGCCTCGTTGACGACCGGACTTTTGAGCGGCTTGGGCTTGCTTGCCAGTGCAATCAGCGAACAGATCAAACCGATGACCAGAAAGGTCAGCGTGAAATTCCCCAGGATGAATCCGATCAACTGGTCCATAACGCGCAGCCTCAAAACAATGGTGGCTCGAAGCCGATAAAGAGGTTCGCCTTTGAAACGCGTGGCAGAACCTTCGACGGAAGCTATCGTAGTTCGCGGCAGTTGTGGTTTCAAATCAGAAAGGTTACACACTGCGCGTGGCCGGAGGTGGATTTTTCGTGCCCACAAAGTCACAATGCTGTCATGTGCCACCGATTCCAAGCCAAACTGCGATTAAAAGCTCTTGTGGAGGAGTTTGCCCTCTCCCAACAGGAGACCTTGCCGTTCCCAACGGGAGATCGCTTTCCAGGAAGCGACGTTGTGGCGATCCACCTGGATCCCGACCGGGAACGCCAAGTAAAGCTCCTCAACTGGGGACTGCTGCCGCGCTGGTGGAAGCCCTCTGCTAAGTTTCACTCTCCACAATCATTTCAACGCATGACGTTTAATAGTCGTAGTGAAACGATTCACGAGAAGCCCTCCTTTCGCGATGCGTTTAAGCAACGGCGGGCTTTGATTCCGGTGACTGCTTTTTATGAAGGCGGACACTTTTTTGGTCTCAAAGATCATGAGCTGTTTGCCCTGGCAGGCCTGTGGGAATCTTGGCAACTCGGCGAAGACAAACTGGAAACCTGCACCGTGGTCACCACAGCAGCAAATCCGCTGGTTGAACAGTACCATCCGCGCAAACGGATGCCGGTGATTCTCACGGGAGAGGAATCCTACGCTCGCTGGCTCGATCCTGATGTGAAGGAGCGTGGCCGGTTGGAGGATTTGTTTGCCCCCTTTGATGAACAGCTGATGACGTGCGTCGCCGAGTCAGATGCCGTCCCCTAAAAAGACCGGCATGCGGTCGCTGCGGGTCATGACCTTGTAATAATGACTGGCGGGCTGAGTAAGCACGTAAACGTGCGGAATGCCCAGCGCATCGTACACGAGGATTCCTCGAATACCGCCGACCGATTGGTACCAGACGCCTTTGTGCCAAACGTAGCTGGCCGGAATCTCGACCGGTTGCGGCTCTAACCAAGACCATCCGCCTGCTTCGAGGCTTTCGTTGTTGCAGCAGCAATTCGCGGGCAACCGCGATTGTGCCCCCGGTCCCCAGGTCCAGACCCACAGTTGCCCACCGGCCCAGACCGGTAGCACAGGCTGCCTGTCGCGCTGCAGAAACTGGACTTCACGATCGGCCTCTTCGCCCCGTTTCACGAGACGGCGTTGCAAACCATGCTTGCCAATCAGTTCGTCCGGAATCTCCCGCCATGATAATGCTACGCCGTCACACATGTTGTTCCTCAAAAGCACGTCTTGTCGCGTATGTCGCAAACGTCGTAATTAAAAGCCTCGTCGTTGTAGATATCTGTGAGCGGCAATGTGGCGGCGCTCCTCAGTGCGAAGCGGCCAAGCTTCTCGTTGGTTTCACGCTTCAGTTGCGCAATGCTGGAATTGCCTTCGTCAGCCTCAAACAAACTGCGCTGTTCGGCCCCCCGATCACAAAGCCGTTCAGCAACCAGGTCGATGTGTGTGATCGCCTGTCCTTGCAGCTCCAAGCAAGCCACAAGATGCAGGCGATGAGCCGCGTCAAGCAGCTTGTCAAAGTCGCAGGTCGGAGATGCAAACCGCACCGACCGTGACCAATCTCCCGCTGTCTTGTACGAGAGCTTCATCACCAACTCGCCCACCAATACGCGGTGAAAGTCGAGTTCTTCAATGAGCCGTTCCGCATCGCGAACGGTCCAGGCCCACAACCGCTCCCTGTCAGTCGATGGCCGTCCGATGCTGCCTCCCCGCGCGATGGCCTTATGCTTTTTTCGCTCCGTTAAGATCGGAATCACCGCTTCTCCTTGAAGTTCCCACCACAAGGCTTCGCCCTTGATCGTGAGCAACTTGCGAATGAAATGCCGGTTGGCTTGCGTGAATTGCCAGCAAGTCCGGATGCCGTGCTGGTGCAGCTTGCGCGTGCTACGAGATCCGATGCCGCACAGTTCTTCGACCGGTTGAAGATGAATGAACTTCTCAATCTCGTCCTTCTCGGTGATTGTGCAACACCCAAATGGCTTGCGCACATCGCTCATCAGCTTGGCTAACGTGCGAGACCGTGAGATGCCAATACTCACCGGAATGCCGACCTCCTTGAGGATGCGTTGCTGCAAATTTTCCGCCGGCTCACGAAGCGCCGACGCATCAAAAAACATTTCGTCGATCGAGTAATATTCGACTTGTGGACTCACGCTGCGGATGACCCCCAGCAGTTTGCGCGAGAGCACTTCGTACCAACGGAAGTCGCGTTTGACGAATACCGCGTCGGGACAGAGCGGCGCAGCATCCCAAATGGGCATGCCGGTCTTCACACCGCGAGCTTTCAGCTCGTAGGATTTGGCAATCACGCAGGCGCCCTGGTTCCCCAGCACGCCCACCGGAATGTGCCGCAGGTGCTCATGACGAACACGCTCTGCCGAGACATAGAAGCAATCAGAATCGACGTGGCCGATTAATTCATGGGTTTTCATGTTGCCAGGATAAGTGTTCGCATGTACACTTTCAAGCCGTAGTTTGGGAATTCAAAACGGCAACGGCTTACCGCAACATGCGACCAAGCCCCCGTTCGACAAACGGCCGTATTTCCCCAACCCGTCATGCGGTCATTCGAGGTAGTGGTCGTAAAATCGAGAACGGAGTCATGCATCACATAGAAAGCCTTCACACGGCGGTTGTCAGAATCCCGGCGTTATTTTGCATTGCTGGGTTGGTCCCCAATCGTCGGGACAAATCGTGGAAATCGTTCGATCGTCCCCTCGATTTCCGGAACAAATGCGACTGCATGTTTCGTCTCAGGTTTGGTTTTTTGCCCGGCGCGAACCAATTGCCATCGATTAGTCCTCGAATTGCGTATAAGGTGTGAGTGGTGACTCCAATTACCAATTCCAAAAGGCAACAAGTCATGGCCGATGACGAATCAATTGCTTTACTCGCACGCTGGGAGCAAGGTGATGAAAAAGCGGCCGATGAAATTTTTGAGCGTTATTTGCTGCGATTGACAGCTCTGGCGCGGTCCCGGTTGTCCAATGAGATTCAAACCGCCGTCGATCCGGAGGACGTAGTACAATCTGCCTATCGCACTTTCTTTTGCAATGCGGGCGAAAGAAGCTATACGCTCAATCGAGGCGGCGATTTGTGGCGGTTGCTAGCGGCCATTACGGTCCACAAAGTCCTCCGTCAGGTGGAGTTTCACCAGGCACAAAAACGGTCTATTGGAGCCGTACGAAGCATTGGAGGTTCCAGCTGGAGCATCCATCCCGAAGTCATTGCCCGCGATCCTTCGCCGGATGAGGCGTTAGCCATCGCCGAGGAGCTGGAGGACTTGATGCGGCAGTTGAGGCCTAAGTATCAAGTCATTCTGGAGTTGCGGCTGAAAGGGGAATCGGTGGAAGACATTGCCGCCGCGACAGGTCGCACAACACGCACGGTCCAGCGCGTGATGCTGGGGATCCGAAAGGACCTCGAAATGCGGCTATTTGAGGATTCATCGCTTGGCGCTCGTCAGGAAGTGACTGAGGCGTAGCCAAGCGATACCGCAGCAAAGCAATTCAGCTTCTCAACGCGCGGATTTGCTAGGCGCGTCTTGTCCCCCATGGCGAATGAGCCCCCTGCCCAAAGCGAAACGCGAATATTGTGGACGTTCTTCGCTTTTTTTCAGATTTTTCACCCTCCGGATGTCGTTTTCCCTGCGATTTCCTGATTAACCCTTAGGAAAAGGATGGTCCAGTCGACAAGTAGCGCTGGTTGATCCCGACCTGACAGCTTGTGGGGGAGAGTCAGGTCGTCAAATTCTGGGCAGAGACTCGTATCGCGTTGCATGCATTGCCATGGTCGCTCGTCGAATACGATCAAGCGACTGTGGATTGGGAATATACGCAGCATTTTTGTCAAACGGCGCTGTTAGCGCAGTTTGATATCGATTGCGGGCACGATATCGCGAAATGTAAAGTCGCGCGGATATTGGTGCATGCGGTCGAATGCGATCAGTGTGTAAATGTTTTGAAGCCAATTTGAGTTGGCGCCCAACTCTCGCCCCTGGATTTGCTAAGGCTGACGTACGGGGCGACATTTTTATTGAATTCTCAACGCGACTGCCGTACCGTGAAATCCAAACACGATTTAGCGCAGGACGTTTGCCGGAGGACCCCTCATGCATGACCACTCGGCTGTGTTCGAACAGCAACTCGAAGATTTTGAAGAGGCCTGGGAAGCCGGGACGCCTCCGATGATCGACCAAGCGTTGCAGGCAGTGCCGGATGACGAACGTTGGGATCTGCTTGTTGAGTTGGTCAAAATCGACCTAGAGCGCCGTTGGCGCGATACCAATCCACGAACCGCTGGAAGCACGCTCCCTAAGCGTCCGCGGCTTGATGACTACGCGCGTGTTTATAAGCAACTTCACCCCGTGGAACAATTGCCGGTCGATCTAGTGGCTGAAGAGTACCGCGTGCGGCGGCTATGCGGCGAACATCCTCGGGAAGAAGACTATCTGAAGCGTTTTCGGCTCAAACGTGCGGCCTGGCTCAGCTCAGTCAAGCGTGTGGAAGAGGAGCTCTTTGACAGAACACCAAGCAAGTACTCAACTCGACAGGCAAATGTCGGCGAGTTACCGATCCAGACGCGATGCCCCCATTGTCAAAACCATATGAACATCGCGGATGACGCCAAGTTAGAGGAGATTATTTGCGATGCGTGTGGAAGCGCCATCAGCCTACTGGGCAGCCAAGCGACTGAGACGCTCGCACAAGATTTGTGTCGCACATTGGGCCACTTTGAGTTAATCAGCCGACTCGGCACTGGTCATTTTGGCACAGTCTGGAAAGCGCGCGACAAGGACTTGGAACGGTTGGTCGCCGTAAAGATCCCCCGCAAGGGAGCCTTAAGCGCTGCTGAGTCGGCCAGTTTTTTAAAAGAAGCAAGAACCGTTGCCCAACTGAATCATCCCAACATTGTCCCGATCCATGAAGTGGGGCGCGACAAAGATACGGTCTACATCGTCAGCGAATATATTCAAGGAGCCACATTACGCGAATGGCTCAACGGCAAACGGCCGGACATGACACAGATTGCCGAACTGTGCGAGAAGCTAGCTGACGGATTGCAGCATGCCCATGAGGCCGGCGTGGTTCACCGAGATATCAAACCGAGCAACATTATGCTCGACCTGACCGGTGCGCCACATATCATGGATTTTGGGCTCGCCAAACGAGGCGCTGGTGAGATCCGGATGACTCACGACGGCCAGATTCTCGGTACACCGGCCTACATGTCGCCCGAACAGGCAGAAGGAAATAGCCATGAGGCGGATCGCCGGAGTGATGTCTATTCACTAGGCGTCGTGCTCTACGAGCTTCTTACCGGCAACCTGCCATTTCGCGGCGACATGTTGATGTTGATCGTGCAAATCACGGCCGAAGAGCCTCCCAGTCCGCGCAAACTCAATGCTCACATCCCAGTGGATATGGAGACCATTTGTTTAAAATGTCTCGAGAAAGATCCTGCCAAACGGTACCAATCGGCCCACGAAGTTGCAGCCGAACTGCGACGTTTCATTGAAGGAAAACCGATTCATGCCCGTCCGGTCGGGCCGGTCGCCAAGACGTGGCGGTGGTGCAAACGCAACCGCGCCATCGCCGCACTGATCGTGGCGGTGATCAGCACGTTTGCCTGCGGGACCGCTGTGTCGTCAGCAATGTACGTGCGGGAAGCGGCGGCTCTATACAGTACAAAAGAAGTGCTTTCGCAGATGTACGTCAAGGAAGCGGAATTACAGGATTTAAACGCTCTGATGCGCGGCCTCACTTGGTTGTCAGCGGCACTGGCGCTCGACGAAGGGAACCCGCAGCGAGAACCGATCAGCCGCATGCGCGTGGCAGCCGCGCTCCAATCTAGCCCGTCGTTAGAGCAGATGTGGTTTCACACCGGTGGAATTGACTTCACCACCATCAGTCGGGATGGACAAATGGTTTTGACCGGTGGTGTCGACAAAACCGCCCGGATCTGGAATGTGACCACAGGGCTGCCGGTGACTGAACCTTTCGTACACACAGACCGAATTCGTCACGCTGAGTTCAGCCACGACGGAAAATACTTTGCAACTGCCTGCGACGACGGAACTGCGTACGTTTGGGAAATTTCGACCGGCAAGCAATTGGCCCGCATCAAGCATGGAAATCGTAAAAACAACCCGGACCTGCCAGCCTTCGTAGCTAGTGTGCGGATTTGCCCACCCGATCCTACCAAGCCCGAGCAACTCATCATCGCAACGGCAAGTTACGATCACACAGCGACTGTGTGGGATGGTCGAACGGGTGAGCAGCTTGCCCAATTGCCGCATGATGGACCAGTCACCGACGTCATTTTTGACTCGACAGGTCGTAATTTGTTTACTGCGAGTGGGGATGAGACTGCACGAATTTGGAATTGGCGAAAACCGATTGAGGAGGAGGCGAAAATCCCAAGGTCCTCCCTCACGATGACGCGATCTCGGCGATGGCGATCACGCACAACGATCGAACGATGATCACTGGGACAAACAGCGGGGACGTCTATCCATGGGACGTCGCAACTGCGGAAGAAATCGACACGGAACAAAACGTGCACGCGGGCTTGATTACCCACATCACCTGTAGCCCCGACGGACAACTGTTTGCGACAGCCAGTCATGACAGAACGGCTCGTGTGTGGAGCGTCGCAGACGGTTACACTCTACATAGTAAGCCGTTTGTGCACCAATTTCGTGCGAACTCGGTGGCGTTTAGCGATGACAGTCGCTTGCTGGCGTCAGCAAGCGAGGATGGCACGGTGTGTATTTGGGATACCACAACCGGCAGCACCGCCACTCCACTGATTCCCCACAGCTCAAGCGTCTCGCATGTGGAATTTTTGCCGGGCCGGGACCAAAAGCTCAAATTGCTGACAAGCTGCACCGACGGAACCGCACGGCTCTGGGAGTTGCCCGCTAAGCCACAACTACTGACGTTACCTCAAACGTCTCCGATTAGTTCCTTTTCGATATCGCCGCAGAACGACTGGTGCGTGATGACCAGCAAGGGCCACCAAAACACGCTGATCGCAGTTCATGTCACGGACAAAGGAGAATTGTCCACACACCCTATTCCGGCTAACAATGACTTAAATGGGCACAAGTTTCACGTGTCGTGCGGAGCAATGAGTGCGGATGCCCAACTCGTGGCCACCGGTGACGTTGACGGTACCGTGATTGTTTGGGACAGAGTGAGCGCAACCCCCGTCACATCGCGACTGCCACATCAAGGACCAGTCAGAACCGTCGAATTGAGTGCTGATGGCAAACTGTTGCTCGTCCACTCTCGCGACAGTATTCGCAGTCAGTTCGTCACGTGTTGGGAGGTTCAGGATGCTTTTGAACCACTCTGGTCAATCAAGGGCGCCCTGACGCACGCCACATTCAGCCCCGATGGTACGCAAGTCGCAGTTGCGGACGGAAACAACATACAACTGTTGAACGCACGCACGGGAAAATCCAGCGGCGTGAAAATAACACACGACTTGCGAATTCAGCACTGTCAGTTCTCCCCAGACGGACAATTATTACTGACTTGTAGCGACGACAAGACGGCTCGGTTATGGGAGGTTTCTTCCGGAAAACCGTGGGGAAACCCGCTGGTTCATTCCGCAGCGGTCATTTTTGGGAAATTCGATCCCACCGGTAAGCGGCTCGTCACTCTCGCCCGCGAAATCTCTACTGTCAAGGGCGACAACGCGGTGCGCGTGTGGGATGTCCGTACCACAACCCCCGTCACCAAACGTCTACCGCACTTTTTCCTAGAAGATACGTCAATGGCCCAAAGTTCTTTAATGTTCAGTCGCGACGGCAAGCTGCTGTTGACCATGGGAAAGAAACCGGACGTGGCCTTTGTTTGGAGCGTTGCCACCAGTGAATTAGCTCTGCCGCCGTTCTCAGCGAGCGCCCCGGTTGTAGCCGCAGGTTTCGCAAACAACGATCGGTCGATCCTGCTTTTGCACGGCAAAGATCCCGCCAACGAGATATTGCACTCGTTGAGTCTGCATGAACTGCCGAGAGATACCCGCGATGTCGATGCCATCATTCAACACACCAAATTGCTCTCAAGCCAGCGGATTGACAAACTGTCCGACGCGTTGCCGCTAACGCCAGCTGAGTTGCGGAAATTGTGGAACAAATTCCGCAGCCCCACCCCATAAATTTGACGCGCGCCGCAATCCCATGCGACAATAAATCACTAAGTGCGATCCTAACCCTTTTTCTTACCAGAGATGGAGATTGCAATGGAAGTTACTCGCAGAGAGTTGCTCACAGCCGCTTCGGCAGTCGGCGTAACAGCGGCACTGGCCCAGGGTCAAGTGGAAGCAGCATTACAGGAACAAAAGGAAACAGATGCAAAAGTAATAAACGGTGCTTGGCAAAACCAAGCGGACGATGTTGTTGAGGGACATTTTTCTAGAGCGGTGCGTCTTATTAAACGCTCATCCCCAAAGGTTTTTAAAGATTTCACCAAAGGCAACCTCAAGAGATTTGCATTTGACGGGGATGGAAATAGAATCCCAGGCCATCGTGTCCGTGGTTTTTACAAAGACAGCGAATTCGATAACAAGAATAAACTGAGCTATGTGTATGCGTATTCTTACGAGGAGAATGCACCTAGAACTTGTCACTTTTTGGCGGTCGGTAGTGTATCGCGTGACGCTAGAAATAAAGTGCGAGAGACTATCGAAGAGATTATTGAGGATCTCCAAGAGCACAGAGTCGAGAATGGACTGCCCATTCTAACCTTTCCCGATATCCCCACTGCCTTAATGAAAGGCAAATCTTTCGTGTCGAAGATGTTACGGTATTTGGCAAGCAATCAAGACACCATGGATGGAGTCAGCTTCACCAAAAACTCCCCTCCGACCAGCTGGACGCTGGAGCTCACTAATCCTTGATCGAAGAGAGAGTTTTTTGAATTGAATTCACGATTTTCTACATATGAAAGGGAAGCGATACGATGGCAGGATATTTCACCGTGACAATTATATGGCCACCACCAGGATCACTTAAAGCGTTAACGGGCGGAGAGGCTGTTGTGACAACTGAAGTTGTATCCGGGGGAGGGTGCAAAGGGACAGTCACACTCGACTATACATGCGAGGCGACCGGCAGCGGAGACGATCCTGAATTGAGTAAAACCACAGACTCCGTGTTTATCGATAATGGAACCGACGGATCGAGTAGCGTCAAGATTACGGGAGATCCTGGGCAAGTCGTTGAGTTAACGGTGGAAGGGACACATCCCACTTGTGGGTATGACACCGACTATGAAGACGATAACCTTGGGTTCCTAGAAATTGCAGGCTAATCTAGACATTCCTAGGCAAGAGAGGCGGAGGTGCACCATGTCTTGGCGAAAACTCGTCTGTGAGGAAGAACAAGCGAGATTTGCGGAGATCATGCGGCTCATGGACGAGCGTTATAGCGCGCTCCGCCTAGATCAATTCCAACACTGGTTGCGGTGTAAAAAGGAAGCCGGAAAACACCCGGAGCTTTTCGGTTGGTTTGACGGCGATCCCAATGACCTCGCCAATATTCGGCAAGTGATGGCCGTCACATCCGATCAGGATGATGACGGTCATCGCTCCGGTTTAGGAATCTCGATGCTCGGCATCGCGGCGGATGTCATCCCGGAAACGGAGTGGGATCTGCAGAATGTCGAAACGTGGCTGTCGCGATTTTTATTGTGTGTTAAGCAACTGATTGGCCTGGATGTCACGCTTCGGGCAATCCGCCCCAAGACAATGACCTGGAAAGCTGCCGAGCAGATCCACGACTTGATGAAAACGGGCATCGTGTTCGACTCGGATGACGCGGCGGAAGGGCGACTGCATGCCGGGGTATACCAGGAAAAAGATATCGGCGATTCACTCTACTGGAAAATGCGAATTGTTCGCGTGAACCAACGACCGACGGGTGAATCAGTCGCAACCGGTGTAATGGGTGAGAGCCTGTCTGTTCAGCGATAGACTAATATTAATAAAAAGACGGACAGCGAACACAAGCTTGTACCGGGTAGTGCAAACTTGTTTAACGAACGCTTTCGCACTCAGGATTCTTCAGCCTCTTTACCTTGTCGCTTTAACGTCGCCAGAATGGTTTTCCATCGATATTGCTTCGTTCGAGGCCAAAGACTCGCTACTAAGAATTGAGTAATAGTTCGTTCCGATAGGGGCTACCCTGTATCGACGAAAATTCTCATAGTTGCTCACGATCATTTTTTAAGATGGCGATAATTAACGAATATCGCTCGCATGCAACCATAAAAAGTGGTTGTATTAAGCCCCGACCGATCGCAATCAAGGATGATTGAGATGAGATTGACCATTTCCGCAGTTGTGGTCTATGTATTCACAGTTCCTGTCGTCTGCTTCGCTCAATGTGACAGGGGAAGTGGAGAGCTCCTTGATTTTGGGCATTCGTGTGCAACTTCCGCTGAATGGCTGCCAGAATGTGTCGAACGCCGCTTGGTACGTGATAACCTCACGGTCGAATCGGCAGACGATACTGCGTGGGGATTGTCAGACGTGTCCCCGTTCCTGACACGTCCAATCTCAAAAAGCAAATGGGAATCAGACCCTCTTTTTTTGGTGCGTGGACAATCACCAACTTCCAACCAATCCACAAATACAAATTCCGGAGGTGGAGACGGTGGTGGGGGAGAAGATCTTACCTCGAAGGCGAACGACCCCACTGCTGCTCTGGTTTCATTCAACGTACAGAATTTTTTTACGACAGAATCGTATGAAGCGACTGGCCATGGATACTCGTTGGGCCTGTTGCCGGTCATTCCGATTCAACAGAAAATCTTGGGTTTCGACTACATGATCACCCGGCCCTCAATCCCCATTTTTGGACCGAGTGTCGATCCTTTTGGGCCGGTCAGTTCCGAGAGTGGTCTTGGTGACATCTTCGTCACAAATCTCTTGATCAAGAAAGAATCCTGGGGGGCATGGGGATTGGGGCCATCCTTCAACCTTCCGACGGCTACCGATCCCGCGTTAGGGGCTCGCGAGTGGCAGATCGCTCCTTCGGCTGCGGTCGTTATTCCATCAGAGAACAAAAAATGGCTATTCGGCGGATTGGCGTTGGCCCCCATTTCGTTGCAGAGCAACTCGAAATCAATTTCGCTACAACCCATCGTCGTCCGGTTTCTGCCAAACGACTGGTATGTCGGAAATGGATTCCAGATTTGGAATTGGCAGACCAACAACGGCAACTTCTCTATGCCGCTCACTTTGCGAGTCGGGCGCGTTCTGAAAGAAGTGAAACCGTATCCGCTAAATATCTCCATGCAGGCTGGTTACACTCCCGATGACTGGCACCAAGGTCCGGCTGCGCGTTGGCAATTTCTATTCAACGTCACTGTGCTCATGCCTGCAGGTTAAGGGTTTGGAATCCTAGCGGCCTGGATCTCCATGGCTCACGAGAGACCTAGCGCCGCTACTGAACAACCAAGATTCTGACATGACAATGCCAGGCGCGGCGGGGGAATCGATTCAATAGGTCGCGATATTCCGCGTAACCAACCAACCTCAGGTGGTTGGCGGAGGTGCGTTGTAGAAGCGGCCCCATAGTTGGTCGAAAATCCCCACCAGAAGAATGGAAATGCCTGCGACAGGCAGGACCAGCGCGCACAGGACCACGATTCCCCACCCCCAATTGGGGAGCGAACGAGCAGGACGTCGCGGGAATCCGGTACGGCCACCCGGCTTCCGCATCCACCACATCCACAGACCGGTTATCGACAGTGCCAACATAACCACCGCAGCGACCAGGGCCAGGATCTTGGTGGGCGTTCCGAAAATTTGGCCCATGTGTATGGAGACGGCCCACAAACGCACCCGGTACAGGAATTTCAGGTCGCTACCGTCAACGACATTGAGCAATTCGCCGGTGTATTGATCGACATCGACTGAACGGTAGGAGTTTTTGTCTTCGTCCTGTATCAGAAACGCGCGATGCGCATGCTCAGGCGATTCTGCAAAACGAATTCTGACAGCATCATTCGGACGCGATTGGGCAAGAAACGTCGGCACAATTTCATCCAGCGTTGCCGGCAACGTGCCCTCAGCAACCGGTTTCGATTGGGGAGGGACAAACCATTCCTTAATCGGCCAATGCCCTGCTTTTTTGGCGGTGGTATTAAACGCGTTTCCCATCAGCGGTGAAAAAAACAAGCCCGTGGCGGTGACGATCAATAGCAGCGGGACCACGTAGATCCCCGTCACCGCATGCCAATCTCGCAGGACCGCATAAAACTTTCCCCGAATTCGGGGCACCCAGACACCCACATTCTTTTTGCCGCGAGGCCACCAAAGAAAAACTCCGGTCGCTAACAAAATGATGCCCCAACACGTTGTCAGTTCTGTGACAAAACGGCCGGTGGTGCCGAGTAAGAGATTGCGATGCAGTTCGAGAACAATATGAAAAAAATCGTGCTCGGCAATCTGCGTTCCCAGCAGTTCCCCCGAATAGGGGTCGATGTGAATGAGCTTGTGCTCCTCGGGACCATGCTCCCCTTCTTCGCCGTGGTGGCCGACAAATTGAATCGAACGCGTGCTGTCGGGATAGACGATGAGTGCTTCCAGATCGTTCGAACCGTGTGCGGTGACGGCCACTTGTTTCAGTTCTTCGTAACTCTTTCGTTGTTGTGCCGGTGTCACGCGCAACAAATCGTGATCGCGAAGTTCGGTCAGTTCCGTGCGAAAGACGTAGAGCGCTCCGGTGATGGTGACGATCCACAATATCGGAGCGGTCAGTAAACCGGCATAAAAATGCCAGCGCCAAACATTCGCATACAGACTCCCAGGTGCGACCGTCTTGGGGGACGCGGCAACGTCGGTTTGCGAATCCCCCTCCCTCTCAATCACGGAGTCAGCCAGTTGCAGGGAATTCTGTGCAGTACCATCGCGCTGCGTTTCGTGAGAATCCAACGAAGTATCCGTCATGGGAGCAGAACTCATGTAGGAGAAAAGCTTATCGGTCGTTAGCCGCAAAGACACCGGCCTGCGGCGGGAATTTCGCAGGCCGGTTTTGAATATCCTGGCGCGGCTAGCACGTCCTGAAATCGATTCGGCAGCGTGCCGCTTAGAACTCGCCGATGATCTCGCCGCCTCCGCGAGTCCAGATGGCGCGGTACATCGTCTCGTCAATCGAATCACTGACTCCGCGGACACTACCATCCATCAGCAGAACATTGGCAATGCCGGTGTGATAGCTGCGGGCAGCGGTCAACTTTGATGAGCCGGAGACCGCATCGGGGACCTGGCTGTTCGGCGTCAAGAATCCGTTCATCACCGGACCAAAGGGAACGGTTCCTCGCAGCCAAGAGGTTAATCGAAAGCCTTCCGTATTCGCATACGGCGGCACGGCGGCCACTTCAGCGTAGCCCCCTTCCATACGATACTGCTTCACATCGTTGTCCGTCCCGGTCGTATCGGACCCTGGTCCGCGCGTCGACTCGGCAAAGGCAATGGTATTTGTTGTTCCATCGGTGCAGTCACGGATTTTGGTGCTGGCACCCGCCCAAAAAAGGCCGTTCCCCTTACCAAGCGGGTGAATCGGGGGGTATGTACTGCCATTGTCGTAATCCACGCCATCTCCCTGGTTGGCTGCGTAGTTGCACCCCGCATACTCATATAAGTCTTGGTAAGGCTCGATGGCATTGGTAACCGCCGGATCACTGGGGCACATGAACATCGAGACCACTGTCTTGGCAACCGGTTGCATTTCAGTGGGGAGTGGCTGAAACGCGGGGTGCCCCAGCTTCAAGCTGAAGTCCATTAGGTTTTGCAGGTTTGCCTGGTCGCAATAGGGGAGCAGACGCGACAAGGGAGAAAAGTCATCCGGATAGCCAGCATCCAATGGATTCCCCGCGCTCGGCAGAGTTGTGGCATAGACATCCATGTAGTTGTGTAAAGCGAGCCCAATTTGCTTGAGATTATTCCGGCATTGAACGCGGCGAGCCGCCTCGCGGGCTTGCTGGACGGCTGGAAGCAGGAGGGCAATGAGGATCGCAATGATGGCGATCACGACGAGTAATTCAATAAGCGTAAAGGCACGTCGCCGGGCACGTTGAGGTGCAAGGGGCATAAAAAGTCTCCTAGGTCATCTGTTCAGGCCAAGTACATCGCGACGTCAATCTTGGCTGGCTAGAACGACCTTGGAGGGAAGGCAATTGGCTGGCGGGCACACGAACGCGAACAATAAAATTAACGAGACTGAGTCTCAGTGTCAACTTGATGTCGTAGTGATTCTCGTGTAAAACGAAATCGCTGCTCCATTCTGTCGCCGAGAGTTGCGGCATGCGACCGGCACTCAGTTTTGTTCGCTCGACTCTCTGCAAATATTGCGCCGCTTCGCTTTTGGCTATCGCTCGCCCGCTCATGTTTCCAGTTTCAGAACGGGCGATGCATCCCGCGCCCCCCTCCGTGAGATCCAACAATGAATCCTTCGTGCCTGGTAATTCGTTTCTTAACTCTCAGTGCAGTCTTGGTCGTGCTCGTCGGTTTGCAGCCCGCACTGGCTCAAGATCAGCCTCGTCGGCCATCCCCGATCGGTGCTGGAAAAACACTCAATGGAGAACTAGCGCCGGGAGAGATCCTGGATTTTGAACTAGATGCCGCTGAGGGAGATTACGTCCGCGGAAACATCACGGGAGACGGCGTGACGCTTTCACTCGTCGATCAAACGGGGAAACGTGAGCGGCTGCTAGGACGAGGGACCGGCGAGCAAGAGGCGTTTCACTTCATGGTTGGCAGCGGTGGCCCTTGGCGCCTGCAGGTCCAAGCCAAAGTCGCAGGCACGTATCAACTTGAGATTCAATCAATCATTCCCAAACAGGAGCAAATACCGCCGCCCGATCTCCCGGAAAGCCCGCGCTTGCGTGCCCTGATTCGCACTCTCGCTGACGGAGGGGATACCGGTCAGTTCTGGCGTGAGGTTAAACAGCAAGGTGCCCCGATTGTGGAAAACGACGGAGTGGTACCGCCGTTGACCGAGGGAGAAGTGCTCATCACATTTTTATGGCGTGGGGCGAAGCACCGCGTCCATGTGTTTGCCGCCCCCTCCGGCAACCATGATGAAATGCATCGACTCGGCGAATCCGACGTGTGGTACGCCAGTTACCGTGTGCCGCGCACAGCTCGAATTGGCTATAAGCTCGCACCAGATGTCCCCCAACTGAACGCCCCGTTCTGGGCCCGTCGACGGGCGATTCTGGCGACCGCTCAACTCGATCCATTGAACCCTCATAGTTTCCCGGAGAAACCGGTCGACAAGTACGAAGGGGAATCGGTTGTGGAACTCCCTGATGCACCGAAACAACCGTGGCTTGAGGCCCGCGCGGACGTTCCGGCCGGAACCGTCGAAAACCACCACTTCAACAGCAGCATTTTGGGCAACACTCGTAACTTGTTGCTCTACCGCCCTGAAGGTTACCGCGCAGGCGCAGACGGGAATTGCCTACTCGTTCTCTTTGATGGTGAGAAATACATTGACGAGGTCGGGGCGCCGCGGATTTTGGATCACCTGATCGCCGCTGGGAAAATCCCCTCAACCGCTGCCATATTGATTGGCAATCCGAGCAGCGCCACCCGCTCTGCCGAGCTGCCCTGCAACCCAGAATTCGCCCGTTTTCTAGCTGAGGAATTAATGCCCTGGGCCGATGAACAGGGAGTCAAAGTCGAGCCTTCGAAGACAGTCGTTGCCGGCGCCAGTTTTGGCGGGTTGGCAGCCGCTTATGCGGGGCTGAAGCATCCGGAATTGTTCGGCAATGTATATAGCCAATCCGGATCGTTCTGGTGGTCCCCCGGTGCCAAACCGGGATCACGACAGACCAACCCGGAGTGGCTGACGCGGCAATTTGTGGATGCCCCAGTGCAACCGGTGAAGTTTCACCTCGAAGCAGGCTTTTTCGAAGATCATGGAGACACAAGCATCCTGCGCTCCACGAGACACCTGCGCGACGTGCTGAAAGCTAAGGGGTACACCGTTCAACACAACGAATATGCCAGTGGGCATGGCTATTTTTACTGGCGCTACACGCTGCCCAACGGCCTGATCCAATTGCTCGGGCAACCCTCCGAAGGTGCTTCCAAGCCATGAGCGGCGAACAGCCGCGTTTCTTACACTCAACTTTGAACGCCCAAGTCTGTCGATTCACCATCTGTGGGGTTTCTGCGTCTCAAAGTTCGACAGGGCACACTTTGTGCATAGGTAGTCGAGCGACTCAGAATGAATCCAGAAATTTATTTCTTGTGGTTCGAATATTTCTTGTGGTTCAAGCGTTTTGGCAATCGCGGATTGCTAGTCGACGTCTGTGCGCGGCGATTTTTTCGACACCCTTGGCGATTTTTTCGCCAACCCAACTGCAAACGTCGCCTGAGTTTTTCCCAGAGAAACCACGCAGACAATGAGCGTTCCACCAACCAGTACAAAAACAGTGCTCGATGCGAAAGGACGAAATGACTTCTCATTTAAAATCCACCGAACAGATCCCCCCACCTGCCGAGACGGGCGAGTCGACCATTCCTTTGCAAGCGCGGGATTTGACGAAGACGTTTCGTCAGGGAGCCAACGTAGTCCAGGCTTTAAGCGGTGTCTCACTTACGATCGAGCCGGGACAATTCGCTGCCATCATGGGACCGAGTGGGTCGGGAAAAAGTACCCTGCTGCATGTGATTGCTGGATTGACGCGTCCAGACCAAGGAGATGTCAGCATTGAAGGGGAACCGCTTTCCCGCTTCTCGGACGCGCAGCTGACCGATTTTCGTCGTCGCCGCATCGGACTTGTGTTCCAACAATTCAACCTGATCCCCGCTTTAACGGCGATTGATAACGTGATGCTTCCCCTATTGGCAGAAGGGGGGCACGAACGGACGGAAGACCGCGAACGGGCCGTCGCATTGCTGAAACGCCTGGGACTGGAATCGCGGATGGAACATCGGCCCGATGCAATGAGCGGTGGCGAGCAGCAGCGGGTTGCTATTGCTAGAGCGTTGGTGACCAACCCCGCCGTTATTCTAGCAGACGAACCGACCGGCAGCCTCGACTCGTCAAACGGCACAGCGATTTGCTCGTTGCTCAAGGAACTCAATGCCGACGAGGGCCGCGCGATCGTGGTCGTGACCCACGAACCATCCGTGGCCGCCTGGGCCAACCGGATCGTCGTGATGAAGGACGGCACGATCTGCGCGGAGCAAAACTCAGACGAACTCCAGGATGCTCACGGACTAGCGGGATGGTACCAGGACATTGTTGCTGATTCGAATCTTGCGAGGACCTCATGAATCTGACATGGAAGCTCTTTGTTGCGCACGCTCGACAGCAGAAGGTGCGTCTGTGCCTGACGGCTCTAGCGATGATTGCCGCCGTTGGAGTCGTGCTGTGGGTTGTTTCGGCCTACGAAGTCATCGCAGCGAATTTCGACGAACAAACCGACGAATTCGTTGGGGACTACGACGTCTTCGTGGTCCCCAAACAGACGGATGATGAGTTGCCCGCTGCATTGATCACAGCTTTGCAGACTCACCCCGCGGTCCAGACGGCCAATCCCGTTTCACAATTCCGGCAACGGTTTCGCCGCGTCGGTGAACCGCCTCAAGGCCAGGACGGCCCGCCGGGGCGACGACGCGGCTTGGGCCGCATGGGCCCCATGGTGGTTGGCACAACGGCAACCGAGTCGCGTTATCCACTCGTTGACGGCCGTTGGCTCAACCCCACTACGATGACCGAGGCGGTTGTCAGCAGCGGCGTCGCTGAGGCTTTGTCACTCAACCCGGGGGACATGATCGAATTCCAAGTTGAAGACCGACAAACACCGCCGCCACTGGAAGTTGTCGGAATCGTGCAACAGGTGGAGGATGTCGAGTTCGCCATGACCCGGACGAAGGGGGGCGCGCCGGGCGGTGTGAACCGTGGTCCGGCTTCGTTGGCCGCTTATATCCCCCTGAAATATGTTGAGACCCTGACGGGGGCCGCGGCGAAGATCAATCTCGTGGAACTGCGTCTCGCCCCGGAAGCCACTGTGGACATACTGGGTGAAACCGTCGCAGCAGCAACACCGGCGGCCGAGTTACTGCGCCGCGAAGACGTTCGCGCCAAACTGGCATCGGGATTTGCTGCTGAGGGGGCGCGGAAACAGGCGTATTTCGTGACAGCACTTTCGATTTTAGCTTCAGCGTTCATCATCTTTACAACGCTCAGCATGGGTGTGAACGAACGAGCGCGTCAGTTGGCCATACTGCGGGCTGTGGGACTGCGACGCGCGCAAGTCGCCTCGTTGGTGCTGGTCGAGGCGCTGGCATTGGCGACTTTCGGTTGGGTGGGCGGACTCGCTGGGGGCTGGGTGCTGTTAAGCATACTCGCAAGCAGCCAACCTGATTTGTTTCCCAACGGTGTGTCGCTCGGTTTTATGAGTGTTATTCTCACGGGCGGATGCTCTTTGATCGGCGCCCTGTTTGCCTCGGTCTTTCCGATCTGGAAAGCCACGCATATCAGTCCGTTGGAAGCCATGGCCCCGCTGCAACGCCGCCCGCAGGATTCAAAATGGTATGTAGCCGTCGGCGTTGCTAGCTTGCTGCTGATCGCGGTGAATCCCGCCTTAGTCTATTGGCCCGCTCTGCCCGAACAGGTTCGCTTTACATTGATCTTGTTGGTGGGCGTCCCCACGACCACTGTCGGATTTATCCTGTTGTCGCCGCTCGTGGTGTTGCTGGTCGAAAAAGTGATTGGGCCGGTCATCTCTCGCGGGATGCGGCTGCAGTCGAATCTGGTGCGTACACAACTCAGCGCCAACATGTGGCGCTCGGCTGGTATAGCGGCATCGCTGACATTGGGGCTGGGGCTGTACACGGCGACGCAAGTCTGGGGAAGTTCAATGTTGGGCGGTTTTCTTCCCGGGCGTTGGACGCCGAACGCCATCGTCAAGTTCGACCCCGGGCTGGACGAAAAGGCCATCGAAAAAGTTTGCCAGACCACGGGGGTGCTGGAGAATTCGTGTCTGCCGATTGCGGTCGAACAAACCAAGCTGGTCGGCGATCCGCTGCAAAGCGGGGATCTGGATTCCGCCGTCCGGCAGGACAATGTGACGCTGATTGGACTGGATGCCCAGCGGGCCTTCGACGGTTCTCATCCGCTGTTTCAGTTAAAGTTCATACAAGGAGATCGTGCGAGTGCTCTTGAGAAACTCAAAGAAGGACGGCATTGCCTCGTCCCCGATTCGTTTGTCACCTATGGAGGACTGGGCGTCGGCGATCGCATTGGCTTGATTCCTCCCCAGTCACAAGATCAACCGGTGGAATATACGATTGCCGGCGTGGTCTCGATGCCGGGATCGAACTGGATCACGAAAACGTCGGGGCTGCGACGCCATTTTGTGCGCACTGCTGGAATTGTGTTTGCACCGGAACTCCAGGTGCGGGAGGACTTTGATCTGCCCAAAATTGAGTACTTCTGGCTCAATGTCAAAGCGGGGGTCACTGCCGACGAACTCACCGCGGAATTGCAGCCACTCGTCGCCACGCCGCAAGGAAAACGTCACGGTAATACCGCAACAGCACCACCAAGGGATGCGACAACCGGCGCAACCGTCGGGCGGCGCCCAGAAGGTCGACGTGGTGGCCCCGGCGGACGAACCGGTCGAAGAGGAGGCCCCCGAGAGCGGCCACTCCAAGTCACATTGCTGGGCGATGTGCGGGAAAGCCTGATCAGTCGCGGTGGAGCTGCGGTCTCTGCAATGGGGTGGCTGCCGCTGGTCGCTCTGATCGTGGTTTCCTTGGGGATCGTCAACACAATTGCCGCTTCGGTTCGCGCTCGTCGTTGGGAATTCGGCGTCCTACGCGCGGTTGGTTTGAAACGATTCAGCCTCGCTAGGCTGGTGATGTCCGAAGCGCTGCTGATTGGATTTGTGGCCAGCATACTCAGCCTAGCCTTTGGAATTCTAACCGGGTGGACCTGTTTGGGCTTAGTGCGTTACGTCAGCAATCCCTGGTTCGAAGGGGTTGCCACGCCGCTGGTCATTCCCTGGTCTGCGCTGACTTTCGGTTATGCGTTGACGTTTGTGCTGTGCATTGTTGCCGCGCTATGGCCCGCTATCTCCTGCGGACGGACTGAACCCTTATCGCTGCTGCAGGCCGGACGGGCAGCGACTTGATGCTCCCCTGCCCTGCCATACTCCAATGCCATTTAGGAAAATGAGATCTATGACCACGGAAACACCGCCGCTGGAAGTGACCGGCGTCATCAAACAGTTTCGCCAGGGAAACCGCACCGTCACAGCGCTTAGCAGTGTGAATCTTACGGTACAAACCGGCGAGTTCGTTGCTGTGATGGGAGCCTCCGGTTCGGGCAAGAGTACGCTGATGCATGCGATGGCCGGGCTGACTGATATCGATGCAGGTCGCGTGGCTGTGGATGGGCAGGATCTGGCAACGCTTTCTGACTATCGATTGACACAGTTCCGGCGTCGGCACATTGGACTGGTGTTTCAGTCGTTCAACTTGATCCCCAGCCTGTCAGCGGAGGACAACGTTTGTCTGCCGGCTGCGGAAGGACCCGAATTGCAAAGCCAAGTCAGCGAATTGCTCGATCGCCTCGGCATGTTGGAGCGGCGAAGTCATAAACCGGGAGCACTCTCCGGCGGAGAGCAACAGCGGATTGCCATCGCACGGGCCTTGATCTGCGATCCGGCAATCGTATTGGCGGATGAACCAACCGGGAGCCTGGATTCCGTTTCGGGGCAAGAAATCTGTCAATTGCTGCGCGAACTGTGCACTGAGCGAGAACGTACGATCGTCATCGTTACACATGAGCCGCACGTCGCCATGTGGGCTGACCGGGTTGTGGTGTTGAAGGATGGCGCCAATTTGACGCAGTTTCATCCCAGCGGGCGGCATGATCCTCAGGAAATTGCGCAAAGTTACCAAGCGGCGCTCCGCTCGACGGTCGAGGAGGCATCATGAGAAAGGTTTGGATGGTGGCGCTCGCCTTCCTCCGCGAGCATCCGACACGCGTGGTGCTGACCTCACTGGCCACGATGGCTGCGACGTGCATGGTGATTGGAATCGCCACTGGATACGATGCGCTGCTCAATTCGTTCGACAACTGGGCGAATGTCGCATTGGGGCATTACGAGCTTTCCGTGGCACCAATCAGCACCGCCCCGCCCGTCTCGGTTTCGCAAGAAGTGGCCGAGGGCCTCCGTGCTGATCCAGCCGTTGCAGCCGTTGAAGGAATGTGGGTGCGGCGGACGATTGTGCGCGGTAATGCAGCTCTCATCAATCCGCTGTCGCAAGGCCAAGCGGAATCACAGCGACAACCCGGTAGTGGCCCGCCCAACCTACGTTCCGAATATACGGTCCTTGCGACCGACTCAACGCTTCCACCCTTTAAAGTCGAAGGGAACTGGATCGATGTGACTGATCCCGTCGCGGCTGAAGCGGTGGTCCGCTCTGATATTGCGGAACGGTTGGACGTCAATATCGGCGATCAAATCACCATAGTGCATCATGACAAAAAAGTGCCGCTGCAGGTCATTGGACTCCTAAAGACTCCGTCATTGGGAGCAGGTACGTATGCCGTTCCCAATATGCTCACGCCGGCGAGCGGTGAGGTGTTTATTTCGACGCCTTTAGCGGAACAGATCTTTGAAGAACCGGCGCAAGTCAGTTTCTTGGGGATCACGATGAAACCCGAAGCCGACGTCAATTCATTTCGCTTCGGCTGGGCGCCCCGCCTGAGTCGCTTCACACCGCCGGTTCAGTTCCAAGAGGCCTATGAAATCGAGGAAGCTTTGGATGAGAGTGCCGCCGCCGACAACGTGCGCATGCAGGCCTATGCGGCCACTGGTATCGCGCTGCTGATTTCGCTGCTGGTGATTTTCAGCACGGTGAACATGGGTGTTACGGAGCGGGTGCGGCAACTTGCCATTCTGCGGGCCGTCACGTTCACGCGGGGGCAAGTCAATCTGTTAGTTTTTGCTGAAGCATTGCTCTTGGCGACGATCGGCTTTGTTGGCGGACTGGCAATCAGCTGGGGCATTGCGACGTACATGAGTGAAGCATTCTCTAAGTTGTTGCACAACGGCGCTGCGATTGGAAAAAACAGTCTGATTCTCGCGGGAGTGTCCACCTATGGGGCTGCCCTACTCGCCGCAGCTTGGCCGGCGTGGCGAGCCACCCGCGTGCGACCGCTGGATGCCATGGCACCGCGATCGCAATCGGATACGGACCGGGCTTACCCACTGCCGCTCATCGTGCTGGGGCTGGGACTGATTGTCGTTAACCCGTTGCTGACATTTGTGTTTCCCCCAAGTTCCGAGGGACAGGTTTTAGCGTTTCTGGGAATGGGTTTCCTCTGTATGGCGGTTGGATTCGTTTTGATTGCTCCGGCCGCTGTGGTTGCTATCGACCGATTATTCAGCCCCCTGCTCTCCCGTGCGATGGGGATTGATCCCAAACTGCTTGCCAGCCAGATCACCAGCCGTTTGTGGCGGACCACCGCGGCGGCTATTTCCCTGGCGGTGGGGATGGGGTTGTTTATCAGCGTGCAGGTGTGGGGCTTTACGATGTTGGACGCATTCATCGTGGGGCCTTGGGCGCCGGATGCGATACTGGAGTTTCGCGAGGGAGGATTGCCGTTAGAAAACATGGAGGCGATCGCGCAGATTCCGGGCGTCAATCCTGAACAATGCCTGCCGATTGTCGTCGAGCAACCACGGTTGTTGCAGGATCTGACTGAAAGTGCTGAGCGGGCTTCGGTGACTCGCCAGGACAACATTGTGATTGTGGGCATCGATCCGGAACGCGGCTTCGGCACGGATCACCCACTGTTCCAACTCGACTGGGTGGCCGGTTCGCCGGAAGAGGCGGTGAAACAAATGCGTCAAATCCGTGCCTGCATCGTGCCCGATCACTTTCTGACTGAGACCGGACTCAAGATTGGTGACGGGTTCGATCTCGTTCCGCCGGAACGCCCTGAGAATCCGGTGCGCTATACCATTGCCGGAGCGGTTCGGCTTCCCGGTTGGCATTGGCAGACCAAACTCACCGGCTTTCGGTCTCGCACGCATCGTGCGGCGGCACTGGCCTTTGCCAACTATGACCTGGTGGCTGAAGATTTTGACTTTCCCGTCGCGACACATGTCTGGTTGAACTATACCGATTCGCAAGCAGACCCTGACAAGATTGCCGCAGCGGCTCAGACAATTTATGACGACAGCCCGCACCGCAGTCCCTCGCAAGTGAGCGGGAGTGGTAAAGAACCGACAGTACGCATCATGCCGGTTGAAGCCATACGCGACATGACACGAACGAATGCCGCTCGATGGATCTGGGCGATCAGCCAACTACCGATTCTCGCCACTGTCATTGCGGCGATTGGTGTGCTCAATGTAATTCTGGCATCAGTCCGCTCTCGGCAGTGGGAACTGGGCGTGCTGCGGCTCGATTGGGATTTCTCAATCGGAGATCATCCGCGCCATATTGGCTGAAGGCCTGTTGATTGGCATTGTGGCGAGCCTGCTTAGCCTCAGTTTCGGGATCATGGCAGGTTGGTGCGGTTGCGGGATTGCGCAATACGTCAGCTTCTTTGGTGGGCTGCATCCCGCGTTGCAAGTGCCGTGGCTGGCAATTGGTATCGGTTTGTTATTTGTCTGTGGGCTCTCTGTACTAGCTGCGCTCTGGCCCGCGCTGGCAATCGGCCGCTTGCGCCCGCTGACGTTACTCGAACGTGGCAGCAGCGGGGGGTGATTGCTAGATCACATTGACGACACGGCACAACGCATTAGGCCGAAGTCGCAGAATGAAAAAACACACTTGCGGGCAGCGAGGGCGGATTCCGGTTGACCTTGGAGAGTCTTCATCTTAGAGTACATAGAGACTTTACAAGAGGCGGAATTGATTCGTGATGCAACGTATAACAGCAATTATCGGTATTCTTACGGTGTTGACATGCCCAATCGTATGTCACGCTGCATCGATATGCTGTACCCCGACACCGATCGAAGCCAGTGTCGGTTGCTGTCATGATTGCCAGGCAGCAATCTGATCCGTGCCACGAGAACAAGAAGCTGCCGGAACACGATGACTGTACAAAATCGTGTTTTTGCACGGCCGCTATTTGTGGCAAGCGCCATTTCTGAACTCCTCCGCTGAGCCCGAGTCTGGTGCAATTGCCGGTGGTTTCAGACACCAAGTCAGAACTACCGACACGATTTGACCACCGTGGTGAAGCGAGTTCTCTGTCAGCAGCGGTCTGCGAATCTGCGTGCGCTCGCTGTTGTGCTGATGCGTACGTTCCGCCCGTTTTTGAGGCGGTTCTGATGTCTTGCGCGTTTGATAACGTGCATTGAATCGACGCATTCTTCTCAATTCAGCACTTGGATGCCCATGGTCTTCTTTCGACCGCTGCCGTGGGAGTACGGCATACGCAATTTATTGCGCCGTCCTCTACGTACGGCGCTGACACTCGTTGCCCTGACCATCGTCACCTTACTGGTGATGGTTGTACTGGGTTTCGTGCGCGGTTTGGACCGCTCGCTCACGACCGGAGGCCAGCCACAAACGGTGATCGTGTTCTCGCTGGGGATGGGGGAAAACTTAGAATATTCTTCAGTTCCTATGCGAACAGCCGATCTGCTGGCAGCCTCGATTCCGGGAATTCGCGAGCGTTATGGAAAGAAGACTTCCTCGCCCGAACTGTATCTCGGGACGAAGGTCAATCGCGTCGGCAGAGGCCCGGAGGAAATGGGACTGGTGCGAGGCGTCACGCCGTCGGCACTGCTGGTGCACCGGAAATGTCGAAATCACACAGGGCGATTGGCCGCGAGTGAATGAAGTCTGGTCGGCCGGATGGCGGCGACGAAACTGGGACTCACGGCCGCAGAGATTCAACCGGGACGGACACTGTTATTTGAAGGGCGGACGTGGACGATCAGCGGCACTTTGCCGCAGCCGGGTCGACCTATGAGTCCGAAGTCTGGTGCCGGCTCGGACGATCTGCAACAGGCGATGAAGCGGCAGGATCTCAGCCTCGTCGCCCTCACCCTCGGGCCGCAGGCACGTTTCAGGACGTCGATTTGTTCTGCAAGGAACGACTCGATTTGGAACTGCAGGCGATTCGTCAGACCGATTACTTCGCCTCCCTGCAAAAGGATTATCGTCCGGTGCGGTTGTTGTCCTGGCTGGTCGTGGCTCTCGTTTCGAGTGCGGGGGTGTTCATCGGTCTGAATACGATGTACGGAGCAGTCATCGGTCGGATTCCCGAATTGGCGACGCTGCAAACGATCGGTTTTTCGCGCAGGGCGGCCATCTTGAGCATCATGCAGGAAGGGACGATCCTTGCGATGACGGCTGCGTTGCTGGCTTCTGATCGTGGCGTATGGACTGATTCATCGAGCGGCGGTCCGGTTCACGATGGGGGCGTTTGAGTTGCAGATCGACACGACTACGCTGCTGATCGGATATGGAATTGCCTTGTTTCTGGGAATCGTCGGCTCACTTCCGCCGGCGATTCGAATTTTTCCGCCTGTCCGTCGTGGACGGACTCAGGGCAATTTAACTTTCTACGAAAAGGATTTACGAATGTTGCACAACTTCAAGTTAGTCGGAACTTTGATCACAATTGCAGCTGTAACCGGCTGCTCAGCTGAAAATGCGAGTGATAAAGCGGAAACAGCAAGGCAAGCTTCTGCAGAAGGGCGCAGCCTATCTGACCACCACAGCCCCCGGCTCCCCGCTGGACATCATTCCAATGCGCGAGAGCGTTGGAGGGGATGAGGATGTGGTGGTTGTTGGGCGCATCGGCGGCAGTCATGAGCCGTGGGTCGAAGGAATGGCTGCCTTTTCCCTCGTTGATCGTTCATTACCTGCCTGCACGGATATCCCGGGCGACAAATGCCCGACTCCCTGGGACTATTGCTGTGCGACCGACAAATTGCCCGGTTCCACGACCTTGGTGAAAATTGTGGACGACAAAGACCAGGTGATTTCCACAGATGCTCGCGAACTGCTCGGTCTGACGGAATTGCAGACCGTGATTGTGACCGGCAAAGCGAGCAAGGACGAAGCCGGGAATGTGACAATCCTGGCCCGTAAGGTCTATGTCGACCCTGCGAATCCCGGTCAGGTGAAACGTGGCAATCCCGGAGAGACCCCGAGAGCATGCACATGACCATGATCACGACCATGGACACGATCACGATCATGAGAAAGCACACGACCACGGCGACGACAAGGACGCTCATTCTGAGCCTGAAGAGGCACATTCTGACACCAAGGGTGAGTCATGAGCACGACCACAGAGGTCAATGTGAAAGAACTGGCCATTCAGCGTGACCAGGACGATCGGCCGCGGATCGCGCCCAAGCGGCGGATCGTCTCCCGCGTGGTTTTGCCGGCGCTGATGATCGTCAGCTTTCTCTCGGTCTTGGCGTGGGCGGCGCGTGACGTCTATCTTCCGCGTACGTCCGTCACGGTCATCCCAGTGCGGATGAGTCTGTCGGAACTCCAAGCCCAAGGGACGCCGCTGTATAACGCGGCGGGCTGGGTTGAGCCGCGCCCCACGCCGACGCGCGTGGCGGCGTTGGCGTCGGGGGTGGTGGAGGAGTTACTTGTCGTCGAAGATCAGTTCGTTTCCAAAGGGGAGCCCATTGCGCGCTTAGTCGATGACGATGCGATTTTGGCATTGGAGCAAGCCCAGGCGACACTTGATTTGCGGAAAGCGGAGATTCAGGAAGCCGAGGCGGGTGTGGAGGCGGCACGGGTCAACTTTGACATTCCCGCCCACCTCGAACTTCCAGTCGCTGAGGCGGAAGCCGCCTTGGCAGCCATCGAGACGGAACTATCTAATCTTCCGCACCAAATCAAACAAGCGGATGCGCGTTTGCGATTTGCCACCTATGATTTGAAAACCAAGCAAGCTCTCGGCGATGTCGCCACGCAAACAAGCATCGAACAAGCACAGAGTGAACAGGATGCTGCCGCAGCCGGTGTGGTGGAATTGACCAATCGGCGCGCGGTGCTTGTCCAACATCAGCGGGCACTTCGCCGACAAGTGGCGGCGGCCGCTAAGCGGTTGGAACTGAAGACCGATGAGCAGCACGCATTCAAAGCAGCCAAAGCCCAACTCATGGCCGCCCAGTCCCGCTTGAAGCAAGCCGAGGTCGCTGTCGATGAAGCGGAGTTGCGGCTCTCGCGAATGACGATCCATGCGCCGGTCGACGGGCGAGTTCTCAATCTTGTCACGCAACCGGGGTCGCATTTGATGGGCAGCGCCGGTTCGATGCAAGGAGAGGACCGCAGCACGGTCGTCAAAATGTATTCGCCCGACCAACTTCAGGTCCGCGTCGATGTGCGGTTTGAAGACCTGCCTCAAACGGGGCGGGGACAACCGGTGGAAATTCGCAGCCCCTGCCATTGCGGAACCACTGAAGGGCCGAGGTGTTGTTCCTGACCGGGTTTGCCAACATTCAGAAAAACACGCTGGAGGTGAAAGTCAGCATCGACGAATCCGCCGGCGGTGCTGAAGCCGGAGATGCTGGTCGATGTGACATTTCTGGCACCCGATACGGAGGCACCGGCCGAAGAAAATACCGAACAGTTTCGGCTGTTCGTTCCGCATCGCTCGTTCGTGCAGGATGGCGAAGCAAGCTTCGTTTGGGTAGCTGATGTCGCCAATCAGATAGCACGGCGTCAGCCAGTGACGGTCAGCGAACAAGCGTCAGGCACGTTCATCGAGGTCACCGGCGGGCTCACTGCCGCCAGCCGGATCATTGCTTCAGGTTACGAACAACTAAATGACGGCGACCGAATCCGGATTACCGACGAGGCAACCACTTATGACGAGGAGACGACCTCCGCCTCCCACCCCCAACGTTTTCCGGATGAAGCACACAAATAACAGCCGAGGACTTTCGCATGTCGCTTATACATGTTGATCAGGTCAGCAAATACTTCCGCAAAGGAGATGAGACGATCACGCCGCTCGACAACGCCGAGTTGCCGATTGATCGAGGCGAGTTCGTTTCGCTCATGGGAGCCAGCGGCACCGGGAAGTCGACGTTGCTGAATCTCATTGCCGGGATTGATCGGCCGACCTCCGGACGGATCGTCGTGGACAACGTCGACATCACGCGGCTGTCACGAACGAAACTGGCGGCGTGGCGGGCCCGCAACATTGGCTATGTGTTTCAGACGCACAATCTGATCCCGGTGCTGACGGCTTATGAGAACATCGAACTGCCGCTGCTGCTGTTGCCGATGAATCGATCAGAACGGCAGCGCCGCGTTGAGCTCGCGTTGACGGCTGTCGATCTACTTAACCGCGCCAATCATTATCCTCGCCAACTTTCCGGCGGTCAGGAACAGCGAGTGGGGATCGCGCGGGCGATTGTGACCGATCCGACGGTCGTCGTCGCAGACGAACCGACCGGCGATCTCGATGCCGAAACGTCGTCCCAGATTCTGGATTTCTTGCAACGGCTCAATGTCGAATTGGGGACCACGTTTCTCATGGTCACGCACGATCCGGAAGCAGCGGCAATGGCCGGGCGACAATTGAAGCTCGACCGTGGGCAGCTTGATTGAAGTGGGCGAGCCCGTTCCGCATGGTCGCGCATCCGGAGGCCTCCTGATGTTCAAGTTTGCTCCCTACCTGTTTAAGACCTTGTGGCGGCATCGCATGCGGACGCTGTTGACGGTCAGCGGATCGGCGGTCGCACTGTTTGTGTTTTGTTTTGTCCTTTCGGTCCAGCAAGGGCTTGAGCGACTCACCCAGCAGGACAATTCGGTGCTGGTTGTGTTTCAGGCGAATAAATTCTGTCCTGCGACCAGTCATCTTCCGCAAGATTATGACCGGATCATCGGGGAAATGCCGGGCGTTCGCGATGTGGTGCCGATTCAGGTCTTCACCAACAACTGCCGCGCTAGCCTGGATGTCGTCGTGTTTTATGGAACCCAAGTCGAGAAAATCCGCAGACTGAGAAATTTTGAACTTGTGACAGGAAGCTGGGCGGATTTTGAAGGTCATCAGGACGCGGCGATCGTCGGACGCGCGCTGGCGACGCGACGTGGTATCGGTTGGGGAGAAGTTCTCCATTGGCGATGTCACGGTGGCCGTTGCCGGGATCTACACCAGCGAAAACCGAGCGGAAGAGGACTACGTCTACTGCCACCTCGATTTTCTACAGCGGACGCGCGGACTCGATCTGGTCGGCACTGTCACGCAGCAGGAAGTCTGGCTCGATGACTCCGCCGATCCCGACCAGGCTGCCGGTGCCATCGACGCCAAATTGAAGTCCGGGCAGATCGAAACCGACACACGAACGAAGGGCGCTTTCAGGCGTCGAGCCTCGCCGACCTGGTCCACTTGATTGATCTGTCGCATTACCTGGGCTGGGCCTGCCTGTTTTTGATGGCGGTCCTGCTGGGAACAACGACCATCATGACGGTCGAGGATCGCATCGGCGAACATGCGGTCTGCAGACGTTGGGGTTCTCGACCTTTCGGGTCTTTCGACTCGTGATGTCCGAGGCGGTTTTGCTGAGTGTCCTCGGCGGCTGCTTGGGCACCGCGTTGGCAACCGTCTTCCTCTTCGAATCAGGGCTTTCTTTAGGTGCCGAGGCGGTGAGCATTGCGATTGTGCCGACATGGAACATGGCCATCTATGCGGCGATCACTTCGCTCGTGATTGGCATCATCGCCGGAATCGCCCCCGCCACCCATGCCGCCCGCGCCGACATCGTCACTTCACTCCGTATGGCGAGATAGCTTCTGATGCAACCTCGGGAATGAAGAGGAGAGTACGCGAAAGCACGGCTTGCGTTTAAGCCAACCGACTCCTGCCCCCATCGCGGTGTCTATTCCGGTCGGTTTTCTGCAATCTCTCGCACTTGTTCGGCCGTTAATTCTTTGTCCACGATCCGCACATCCGTGATCAACCCGTGGTATTGCATGCCACCACGACGGCTACCGATTTGTAACGGATCAACCGTTCTAATACTGCCGGTCAATGCATCGGCTTCGACCGTAGTCTCCACGACCTCGCCGTTGAGATAGATTTTTACGCCCGCAGCTTTGGAAGAACCATCGTAAGTGACCATCACATGCTGCCATGTGTCGTATTTCAATTGCGCCGTTGTGCCAACTTTTATTGCGCTTCCCTCGTACCAAGAATGGACGAGGTGAACAAAGACTTTCTCCTTGTCCAACATGATATCGTAACCCTGGAATGAACCGGAATCGGCCATTTTTGCCAGTGGAGACGAACCACCGGGTTTGGGTTTTATCCACGCACCGTAGGAGAATGCGTCTGTGCGTTCAAAATCTCCGATTTGATTGAGATCAACACTGGCCTTTCCGGTCACATTCAAAGCTGCGCCGTTTTTAAGGTCGACAATGGCTTTGTCGGCGGCAGCTCGCAGCAACAGACCGTGATTGCCTTGTCCGCTTTTGTCGTGAATCCGGTTCTCCTCGGTCTGTTCGAAAGTCCATCGCCCCGTGCGCGGCGGTCCGTTTCGCGGAAGAGCCTTTTCGCTGAATTGACGTTTGCGAAACAGAATTGTGTAGTAACTGTGTCCACCGACAGTGTCGTCTATCGTAACCACAATTCCTCGATCGTTTGACCTCTGCGTGACTTTTCCGCGCGATTCATCATGTGGACTCTGTGGATTGAGTTGCACGGAAATGACGACTGCTTCCCAATCGGCAATGCCTAGTTTTAGAGGAAACTGATTGGAGATTGAGGTTTTACGTTCTCCAGTATTTTCTTGCCACTCTAAGTACCATTTTCGTCCATCGACCGTGACATAACTCCCTTTAGCGTCTTGCTCGCCCGGGGCATTCCATGAGAAATGCTCCCAGACCAGACCAGTTTCCGTCACATACAAATCGCTACGTCCGTCCACCATAGCATGGCGCAGAAAGCTATCGAGATTGGGCGAAAAAGGATCGGCGAATTGCTGTATCGGTTCAACCGGTTCAGTAAAAGGAATTGATTTCAATTCGAGCACGCCGCTGATTTTCGAAAGCGGCATTTGATTTCGGCTTGCTACAACTTCGTAATCAACTTCCAGCGGCCCGAGATCCACAGCATAAAAATCGAGGTGGTCCGCATCGGTTGCATCAACCGGCGCATTCGAAGGGCCAGATAACTCCGGTAATCCCGTAACCTGGCCGGCGTATTTCTTGCCTGCGACGGTGGTCACAATGCTCAAAGAATCACGTTTCTCAATTCGACGAATTTCGTAGAGCCGCAATTCTCGCGATCCAATCTTGACCTTTAAGTTGGCGATTTCATCGCCCGACAGATTTGTCGCGACGATTTCATTCCCGAACTGGGCGACGAGTTTCACCTTCGGGATTTCCCAAAGCAGGGTCAATGGGCGGAGCCGTGACGGTGTATCCTGTGTCGGTCCTCTGGGCGTGAAATCGCCGGGCAGGACCATTGTCGTGTTTGAGCAACAATTCGACGTCGGGGGGATCGTTCGCACCGTTGAATTCGAACAAAGTCAATTCGAATACGTCACGGGTTGCTGTCGATCGACATAATTGACCTTGGGCGTCTGCATTGCCAGCAGCGGTTTTTTTAAATAATCGTGGACATCGTCATTGACAGGTATCGAATAGATAATGCGTGCTGCGGTTGCTCCGGCAACGATCACAATTCCTCAATAACATGTCCCGATTCATCGATGACCGGCCCTCCGGAATTCCCTGGGTTGATAGCCGCATCGATCTGAATAACTTTCAGACGCCCTTTGGATTTCCTGAGCGCGGAGATTCGTCCCACGTTGATGCTGATTGCCGGAAAACTATCTTTGTTGGTTGCCAGTAACCGTCCGAATGGATACCCAAAGGCCGTGACGGACATGGTTTCGAAAAGTTCAAGGTCTTTTCCCAATGGAATCGTTGTAAACTCGCCCGCTTTCTCCACTTTCAGCAAAGCCAAATCGAGTTCCTGATCCTTGCTGATGTCAACAACTCGGGCTTCGACGACTCTCTCGTTGCGTTCTGCTGGATTGAGCACCAGTTTTACGGTCTTGTTGACTCCGAACCCCTCAACGACGTGACGATTTGTGAGAAACAGGCCATCCTTCTTAATATCAAAACGCCGTTCCAGCCCCCAAAACGCCCATGTCGACGAAGCCGCAGTTGCAGCTTTGCATGCCTTGATTGAGTTTGGCATCGTTGGCTCACGCCCGAGGGCAATCCGGTGAGCCACGCCGGCGAGCACCACGAGACACGTAAAGCGTCACGCAGAATCTATTCGACAGCGAAATGAGCATGAACATTCCTCGCAACTGGTGCGGCTTTTCTGTGGAGGTGGACCGTGTCTGAGCAGGCGGTGTCGACGAAGCGACTGATCTAGACTCATCCAATTGTAACGTGGTGGATTTCAATCCGCAAAATAAATTGCACCCCATCCCGGAATCCTGTAATGTGAAAACCGTTAATATTTCTCGGTCCGTAATGGAAAGCGCTTGCGATGTCCAGGATTCGATTCCCCGTTATCGTCGCCGTTGTCATTGGGATGGCAGCGGGTACCTATTTCTTGGCGGCGCCGCCCTACACTCATGCAGAGACTGAATCGCCTCGCACATCGAAGCCGGAATCGCGACCGGAGTTTCGCAAACTGCTCAACGGCGAAGAGTACGAACGCCGTTTTCAGGCCGTCTTACGAGGTCTCGGTGATCTGGACGCATTGGCGAACTCAGCAGGTCCTGCTCAAGGCGTGGAAGTGTCGGCTGTGGGTAAAGAGAGTCAGGCGGATGAGGCGGGAATCAAACCTGGCGATGTGGTTGTGAAATTTGACGATAATTTGGTTTGGGTCAAAGACATACTTCCCAGAAGCGATCAGTCGCAAACAATGGAATATTATTCGCAAGGTGATCGCGCGCTACGGAGCATGCCGCTGGATTCTGAGAGCATAGGAATCAATGTAAAGTCATATTGGCGGCCCGAAGTGTTGTACCTCCACGAAGTGGGGCGGGACAAGCGTTGGGAGCAGCAGGTTGTTGTCGGTTTGACAACGCTATTGACCGATCCAGAATTGGCGGAAACCGCCTGGTCGCATGCGATTGATGCTGGGTACCCTCGGGATCACCGGTCGGCATTGTCCGGCGCCGTGATTGCACTCGGTCAGGGACGAACTGAAATCGCAGCACGGTTTTCCGATCTTGCCCGCCAAGGCGGCATCGACTCGACACTTTGGTACCATCCCACCATCATGTACCGTTTGGCGATCGCGAATGGACAGTTGACCGAAGCGATGCGCGTTGCAGAAAAATATCGCGGTGCCTTCAGCATCGTCCCCGAACTGCTACAGCTACTCATCGATGCGAGTCAGCCAACTGAAGGCCAACCCGCGAAGCAAACGGCTCTTAGCCAACAAGCAGAAGGGATGTATCGCGATAATCTCCTCTCCCGATCACGGGGTCGCAACTTAAGATCAACGAATTCCCTTCTTCCCGCTGTTCAGCGCGAGGGGAAGGCCACACTCTCGGCAAGAACGGCACATTTCAAAATTCTACATTTTGGGATGTCGGAACCAGTTGACAGTTTCGATTTTAAAATGCAATTCACCGTCAAAGTGCACGACGAAAAAGTGAGCCAATATTTTAAGCAGTTTACGGTAACGGTGTTAGACGATGATGCGGCTGCCAGGGGAGCAACGGTCGCTGGTGTACGATGAAATCCTGCTTCAAACGGTTTTTGATGAACACTCGTATTTGTCACTGCAGCATTCCAACCTGCCGCTAAATTTGGAATATTACGATCCCCGCTTCGAGTTCAACGACAAGCAAACCCATGAACTGCGCATAATCCGCGTGCGAGACCGTGCCGAGGTATTGATCGATGGGAACCATGTGCTTGACGTTCCCGTCTACATTGATCCGATCCAACTCTCTTTCCACCTAAAAGTCGTCGGGGTGGATGCCGAGATTCTGTCGCTGTCACTGGACGAATTGATCGAAAAGCCCTGACGCGGCTTTGCTTTTCTCCCGAGTGACGCGGCAAGTTTTGAACAGTCGGGGGATTGCCACACTACAGCCCCTCCCCAGAATGTTCAAAACCCTTCTCGGCTGATGTTGACGGCGCAGGATTTGTAGGAGGGTTGCCGTGAATAGGGATCGAAGACCGGGTCGGTGAGGCGGTTAGTGGGTTCGTAGTGCATGGGAATGAACAATTGACCGGCCCCAATGGCGTGTGTCACCATCGCCTTGGCCCGCATGCGCCCGCGTTGGGATTCGACGATGGTCCATTCACCCGGACGGATGTTCGCCATGCGCGGGCATCGGCAGCGGGATTGATCTCCACGAACGGATTTTCCGGATACAATTTCCGCAGCACCGCCGACTGCCGGGTGCGGGTTTGCGTATGCCATTGGGCTACCGTTCCGCGCCCGGTCAGCAGAATAAAGGGATAACGGTGAGTCGGTTTTTCTGTGAGTGGTTGCGGATCCTCGAAAAGGAACTTGGCTTTCCCATTGGGGTGAAAATACTCCCCGTCGGCAAACAACCGTCGCTCCCCAGATTTACCTCTGCCCCATCGGCCGAATAGGGCCATTGAATTCCGCCCGCCTTATCGATCATTTCATACCTAGTCGATTCCCGAAAATCACATGCGTTTCTCCTTGGGACCATTCCTTGAGCAATTGAAACACCGCCTCAGGAGATTCCCATCGCAAACATGCTCGACGCAGCCCCAGTACTCGCGCGACGAGCTTGAAGATCGAAAAATCGGCGAGCGCTTCGTCCCGGGGCGGGCCGCAGGTTTTTTTGACCAATCAATGCGCCGTTCGGAATTAACCTGTGTCCCCTCCTTTTCCCCCCAGTAGGCGGCGGGCAATACCAAATCAGCCATCTGGACGGTTTTCATGAATC
>CALOFE010000042.1:5000-85670 GCA_942492455.1 uncultured Planctomycetaceae bacterium
CGCCAAGACACTCTTAAGCTCCACCACGTTTGCTGTCATGCTCGTCGGGCTCTATCAAACGCTGGATCGCAAAGACCACCAAACCGCAAAGGTGACCTATCAGGAGGAGTCGAGCGCGGGCCGCTTTCTACTCAAACTGACTCGGCGACGGCTCGTGTTTGGCTCACTATTAGCGTTACTCGCTGCCGGCGGTATCGGAGCGGGACTGCTGCAAAGCGTCAAATTTGAAGAGGACACCTTAATCACCGCTCACCGGGGAGCCTCCTCCGTAGCTCCGGAAAACACACTGGCATCGATCCAGGGCGCCATCGACCAAGGAGCCGATTATGCCGAGATTGACGTACAGGAAACCCGCGACGGCGTGGTTGTCGTGGTGCATGACAGCGACCTCAAAAAGCTGGGCGGACCGGGGACAAAAATCTGGAATGCCACCGCTGAGGACCTCCGCAAAGTGGATATCGGCAGTTGGTTTGACCCACAGTTTAGCGACCAACGGGTCCCGACCCTGGCTGAGGTTTTGTCGCTGGCAAAAGGCAAAATCCGCGTAAATATCGAGTTGAAATTCTACGGCCACAACGACCGCTTGGAAGAACGCGTCGCCGAGATCGTTGAGGAACATGGTATGCAGGACGACATTATTGTCATGTCGTTGGAACAATCGATGGTGGCGAAGATGAAGTCGCTCCGCCCGCAATGGTCCGTGGGACTGCTGACTGCCGTTGCGAAAGGGGACCTGACGCGGCTGGACGCGGATTTCTTTGCCGTGAACCTAAAAATGGCCGACCGGAGCTTCATTCAGACCGCTCACGGCCGCGACAAGCAGGTTTTTGCCTGGACGGTGAACGATCCACTCATCATGTCGACGATGATCGGCCGCGGCGTCGACAATCTGATCACCGACAAACCCGCCTTGGCACGGTCGGTTTTAGAGCAGCGCGAGGAGATGACTTCGGTAGAACGCCTCTTGGTCGACCTGGGAGGAACTTGGTCGGAGGCGGTGGAACCGGACGAAGAACCGGTCACGCAGTAAAGCGGGAAACACACACCCGCTCGCAAATTAACTGCGAGCGGACTACCAGATTGCGTTTGAATGAAAACCGTCGCACCGTTGGGGATGATGCGGTATAGTGCGTGCGTGGCACGACGTTGTCGCTTGTCGGTGTTCACTATAAGACGATGTTGTCGGAAACCATTTGCGTCACTGCTATTTACGACGCAGCTTTGCCAAAGGATTGCTTGAATGACCAATCTTGTTGATTCGACGACACCGAAGCCCTTATCAATCTGGATTATGGCGCTGCTCGCTGTGGCGGTCGGGTTAATTGGCGGTTTTGGAGCGGTCATTTTTCGGGGCATGATCGCCATCGTTCACAATCTGCTGTTTTTGGGCACATTCTCCTACCAATACGACGCCAACATCCATACACCGACCCCTGCTCCCTGGGGTGCCTGGATCATCCTGGTGCCCGTGATCGGTGCTGTCGGAGTTGCTTTTCTCGTCAAAACCTTCGCTCCCGAAGCCAAAGGGCATGGCGTTCCCGAAGTAATGGATGCTGTCTATTACGGTAAAGGGGCCATTCGTCCAGTCGTGGCGGCCGTCAAATCGTGTGCTTCAGCGCTATCGATTGGCAGTGGCGGCTCGGTCGGCCGTGAAGGTCCAATTATTCAGATTGGCGCTGCATTTGGGTCCTCCCTCGGCCAACTCATTCCCATGCCGACGCACCAACGCGTGACCTTGATCGCCGCCGGCGGCGGGGCGGGGATTGCTGCGACGTTTAATACCCCCATCGGTGGCGGGCTGTTTGCGATGGAATTGATGATGACCTCGATCCGCGCAAAATCGGTGCTACCGGTCTTCATCGCCACGGCGGTGGCAACCTGGATTGGCCGCGAATTCCTGGGCATGAACCCGGCATTCGACGTCCCCACCATTCAACACCCTTCGGGGCATCCGCTGTTTTGGGCCATGTTTCCGCTACTGGTCGTCTTCGGCATCGTGATCGGCCTGGCTTCGGCCCTGTTTGTGCGATCGATCTACTGGACCGAAGACCTGTTCGACAAAATGCCCGGCAACTACTACACGCGGCACATGCTGGGCATGCTCACGGTGGGCGTGATCATGTGGCTGCTGATGAATCAAGCCGGCCACTACTATATACAAGGTGTCGGCTATGCCACGGTGCAGGATGTCCTACAGAACACTCTCGAAGCGCCCGGATTTCTGCTACTGTTGGTCGCGCTCAAACTGGTGGCGACGAATTTAACCTTGGGCTCCGGAGCCTCGGGGGGGGTCTTCTCCCCCAGCCTGTTCATCGGTGCCTGCCTGGGAGGCTGCCTCGGCACGATCGTGCGTTGGATCGACCCCGGATTTCCCGTCGAACCTTCCATTTTCGCCGTCGCCGGCATGGCCGGCATGATCGGCGGCACAACAGGCGCGGTCGCCACGGGCAGCATTATGATGTTCGAAATGACCCGCGACCTCGATGCGGTTGTCCCCATTCTGCTGACAGTGGGCATCGCTTGGACGGTCCGCAAGCGGATTTCGTCACCCAGTATTTACACCTTAAAGCTGCTCCGCCGCGGACATAACGTCCCCGAAGGCTTGATGTCCGATATGCCGGCTGCAATGACAGTAAACCAGGCCATGACCACCGAGTTTTCCACAACGACAGCCAACGACGACACCGTACCCACGGAAGCAACCGCCGACGGAACGTTTGTGGTCCAGTGCGAAGGCAACACCATACGCGGCGTTCAACCTGGGAAAAGTTGCGTCTTTGTCGAGGAATCCAGCTCACTGATGAACGTCCTCGCCGATTTGGACGACACGGGCGCCGACGTGGCGCTGGTCTTCCGCGATGGCAGCGAGCATACAGCCGACGCCGTGGTAGGGGTGATTACGCACGACCTCATCGCCCGCACCCTGGGTCGCTCGGCGACGCTTTATCGGTGACAGGCTTCCAGGTGACGAGGCATTGTGACAATTGGCTTGCCAGTGCGTAGCGGAATGCGCTGGAATCAGTTGACCGACCGACCCCCAAGTGATCATGCCAGAGGATGCCGATAAACGACTATCCTCAAGGCCAAGCCCCGCGAACCGCATCCGTCACCGCTTTGTCTCCTCTCGCGTCTTCTTTGGCACGAAAGGGTCCGATCGATGTATGTTCCGCCGGCATTTGCAGAGACGGATACAACTGTTCTGCATGATTTCATGGTGCAAAACAGCTTTGCGACGCTTGTTACCGTGGCCAAAACATCGGCGGTTGCCTCGCACCTTCCGTTGCTTTTAGATCGCACCACAGGAGCGCACGGGCGTTTAATTGGGCATATGGCTCGGGCCAATCCGCACTGGGAGCAAGCGGATGGCCAAGAGGTTTTGGCGATTTTCACCGGCCCACACGCCTATATTTCGCCCTCTTGGTATCACGTCAAAAACGCCGTCCCCACCTGGAATTACATAGCGGTCCACGCCTACGGCACGTTCCGGCTCGACGACAATCGCGACCGCAAATGGGAAATAGTTCGCGATTCCGTGGACTTCTACGAGGCTGAGACGAATACTCCCTGGTCACTGGAAGACGCGGATGCGGACTTCATCGACCGCCTGCTCGATGCGATTGTGGGCTTCGATTTTGATATTCAGCGTATCGAAGGAGCATGGAAACTCAGCCAAAACCATGACCCGGAACGACGCCAAGGTGTCATTCACGGTTTAAAGAATGCGGGCGGAGAACAGCAACGTCGGATCGCTGAGCTGATGTCGCCAGACCCCATAAATGACGATCCAAGCGTGGGAATTGCATTTTGAAACACTCGTCAAAATCCCCCCAGCTTCACACGTCTGATACGTTGACGTTGACTACAAATAAGGAACCCCGCCCGATAGCGCAGGACGGTGCGGAAGCTGTGGGTATGTGGATTTTTATGGACATGTGACCCCAAAATGTTGTTGCATTTCAACACACTCGGCTGTGACCCGATTTCCAGCAACAGCAAATATAAATACGCAAGATATTCAGAGGAAACGACTTACAAACAAACACGTCTCAGGTGCCGCATTTTGGCGCACCATTTGCAATAGGTTGGCAGCAGGGGCACGACGCCGACGCCTACTGAGAACTTGTCGGTGTCATTCATTAGTCAACTTGGGTCTAAATCAGGGCGGGCAAGAATGGTTTCCAACAAGTCTCTCGATACGTTTCCTCGTGACGGCTACATCGTGATGGATATGGGCGATATGGAGATCTGGGACGGCGCTGACTTGGCGTTGATTCGGGAAATGTTCACTCGGCTGGTCGACGGAGCCAAACATCAGAATGTCGGCATTGATATGAGTTCAGTCAAATACATTCCCAGCGGATTTTTTGGACTGCTCTATGACTGGTACGAACGGGGCATCGGCATTCGCCTTTACGATGCACAGGCGCATGTCCGTGACATGATGTGGTTTCGGCAGTTTTTTGTCGACGATGGACGGGGCTGTTTCGAGCTGACAGCCGTGACGTGCCGCGACAACGATGTGGAGCAAGAGGACGAGTGCGATTCGCTGCAGGAAGTCGAAATGCTCGACCTGTCCGACAGCAACGACCAACTGGAAGTGGCCGGACTGCACTCCTAACCGCATTGATGCACTAAATGTGACTCAACCAGTCACCGCCAAAATCTGGTAAAATCCAACACAGCACGCCCGCCGGTTGTTCAATGACCGCGCGGGCATTTTCGTGCGCCTCGGGTTCGGGCAGATTGAAGAACGCGATCGCTAATATCAAATAAACGGCCAACAGCAACAGCCCCTCCAGCCAATTGGATTCCCCATCAAAGGCGACCAGCCCCACCACCATCACCGAGACGACGATCGCCATGACTTCCAGCATGCTGAAGACCAGATTCATGCGGGGAAAACCGGGGAGATAACCGGCAAAGACCAACACGGGCGCGACGAACAAGGCAATCTGCAGCGCCGAACCGACGGCGATGTGATAACTGAGTTCCATGCGATTCTTCAGCGCAACCAACACAGCTGTGGAATGCTCAGCCGCGTTTCCGACAATGGCGACGACGATCAGGCCGACGAAGGTTTCGGTCAATCCCATCGCCAGCCGGGCCTCCTCGATGCTGCCGACGAGGAATTCGCTCATCAGCGCCACAAATACAGTTGCGCCGACCAGCACGGACAACGCTGTTTTACTGGACCAATGCGGCTCGACCGTGGCAAATCCGTCCGTATCCCCCGGGCCATTGTCGTGTTCCCCCGCATAGAGGTGTTTGTGCGTGACCAGGCTAAAAATCAGCATCAGCACATAGACAGCAAACAGCACGACGGCAATTTCGAGACTCAGGGACTGCTCGTTGGCCTTGGTGTGGAACAACTCCAAATGGACGTGAAACATTGCCGGCACGACCAGACCGATCGCCGCCAGTGCCAACAGCGTGGCCGACATTCCGGCGGCGGTGGAATTGAATTTCTGACGCGAAAACTTCAGTCCCCCCGCCAGAAAACTGGCCCCCAAGACGAGCAACACGTTCCCGAGGATACTTCCCGTAATCGAGGACTTCACGACTTCGATCATGCCTCGGTGCAAGGCAAATAGGGCGATGATCAATTCCGCCGCATTGCCAAACGTGGCATTGAGCAATCCTCCCCAACCGGCTCCCAACTTGTCAGCCAGGATCTCGGTACTTTTGCCCATCAACCCGGCGAGCGGAACAATGGCAATCCCTGACACGATGAACACCCACATTCCCGGAGCACCGGCGAACTTCAAACCGATCGCTACGGGCACGAAAACCAACAATGCATTCAAGACGCCGATTTTGCGAAAATCCATCTCACCGACTCCTCCACGATGCGTGTCCCAAGTCGAAGCACGATACCCCGCGGTTTGGAAAAGAGCAAATCTACAGGAGAGTAGTAGACCTGAGGCTTGAGGAGACAGGCTTGAGGGTTGGTGGGAGATGCTGTCTGGTGCCTTTCCCCCTCCTCATACTTCCTCTGCATATCGCAGTTGTTTGAGCGGATGTGTTTGGCATAATGCAGGGATAATGTTTGGACCTGAAAGATGATGGACATTAGAGAAAAGGCTCGCCACCGGTATGATCACTTTCGATTGCGAGGGGTGCCACCAGGCGCTGAATGCTCCTGAGCGTTTGGCGGGGCGGCGGATGAAATGCCCCGGTTGTGGGCATCCGGTTGAAGTCCCGGCATTGAACGATGTCGTGACAGATGCAGTGGACGGCAATGTGTTGGCACCGATGCCGGAAAAACCAGCGGACAAATCCTCGCTCGAATTTGATGTCGCCCCACCAAGCTATACCACGCGGCGGGCCAAAAAATCGTCGCAAGGGACGCTCGTGGTCCTGGTGTTGCTTCTAGGGCTCGCCGCGATCGGCGGATTCGCGTTTTACAAAATGCAGTCTGACGGTCCTCAATTGACACTGCCGCTGGTGAACAGTGATATCGTGCAGGAGTTACAACCGATCTCGTTCACCATCACCGCCGGTTTACCGGCCGGGTGGAACGGCCGCGTGCGATATGAACTCGTCACCGCTCCGCCCGGAGCAGCACTGGATCCCGACGCCGGCACATTTACTTGGACGCCCACCGAGGAACAGGGCCCGGGGGATTATGACTTCACGATACGGGCCTCGTCCGAAGATGCCTCGGCGAAACCGGCCGAAGTCTCATTTTCCTTCGAGGTACTGGAGCTAAATCATCAACCCCAGATCGCTCCGATTGAGATGGTGACGGCTGAGTCGGAACGGCCACTTGAATTTCGCATTGAAGCCCACGATTCGGATATTCCCGCGGCAAAGCTAGTACTGCGGATTGCCGACGGGGCGCCGCCTGAGGCAAAGTTTGACGCGGCGACTGGGGAGTTTCGCTGGACGCCCCAACCCGAACATGAGGGCCGCGAGTTCGCCGTCATTTTCGAAGCGTCTGAAGGAGAGGGAGGGCTGAAAACCACGGAGGTCGTACACATTCACGTCAGCGCACCGCTCAGTCCCTCAGAACGGATTTTCGATCAGTGGCGAGCCGCCGGCAATGAGGTGCAATTCCAGGAGTACGGTTCGCCGCTCCCGATTCAAGGCGCAGCCCAGGTTGTGACCCTCAACGACGAACCGGTCACGGTCTTTGAATTCGGCGAAGATGTCGCCCGCATGGCAGCAGCGGTCCTGATCAAGAAAGCAGTCAAACCGGCCGATGAGGGGGCGACGGAATCAGATCTGCGGTTTTTCCAACGCGAGCGACTGGTCGTTGTTTATGCAGGAGACGACGCCGACGTACTCGAGCAGTTGACGACGCAATTACAAGCTCCGTTTGCCACGGGAATTTTCCCTGCCAAAGAACCAGAGCCGCAGCCCGATGCCAAGCCCTCCACCGATGATACACAGCCAGCCAGTGATACAGCGCAAACGGAATTGGATAATCGCGTGTATCAGCTGTTCGAGGACAATCTTCTCTTGGTGCCCAAACGATACCCCGAATTGCGCGAAGCCTATGCGGATTATTTTGCAAAGTCTCAAGCAGCAACGATCCAGGCGGCCTTTGGCGATCAACATGCGGAGATGACTGCTTGGCTCGACGAACAGGCGAATATCAAGCAACTGTTGTATACAGCTATCAACCCGGAAACGGACAATGTCGAGCGGGCGCTGCAGTTGTTCGGGGAATTGAAGCAACAATTCCCCGAACAGATCGTCCCTTATGCCAATCTGGCGATCGCGATTGCTGTCACTTGGGACGATGAAGACAGCCGGGGAATTTATGATTATGGACATCACCAACGACGCGTGCATGCGGAGATGCCGGATGACCTCGTGGGGGCTGTGGAAAATTTCCGGTATTTTGTCGACGCCAAAAAAATCATGCAGGGCCGTGCACAATATTTGCCGTGGGAGTTTTTGACGCACCTCGTCAATCACCGCACCCCGCTAGCGGAACGTCAATGGGCGATTTCAAACTACCTCGCCCAGCGAGCCGGCATGGGTAAATGCTACAGCGATGTGCCCTATGATAAAGATATGCTGAAGACCGATGACCGTATCTGCAAGATGGATGGCAAAGAATATACGTTGGCCAACCTCAAAGAATGGGGCGGCGTGTGCGCGCAACAAGCCGATTTTGCAGCCCGCGTCGGCAAGAGTTTAGGCGTACCCGCCGCCTATGTGCGAGGTGAAGGCAACTCCGGTGGATTCCATGCCTGGGTGATGTGGATTGAATTGAAACGGGTCACACCGGAGTCGATTGATTTTGAGTTACTCTCGCATGGTCGGTACCGGATGGACCAATACTATGTCGGCGAACTCTATGATCCGCAGTCGAATCAAAAAATTACTGACCGCGAATTGGAGTTGCGTTTGCATGTCATCGGTAGCAATCCGCAGGCCCATCGGCAGGCAGCCTTGGTGATGCGAGCCTATCCGATGATTCGTGACCGCGCCGAAATGGATACCACACAACAATTGGTCTTTTTGCGCAAAGTCGCCGATTTGTGTCCGGGACTTCCCGAAACATGGGACGCGCTTGCCTCGATGTCCCGCGAGGGTTTGATTACTAAGAAACATTCGCGACAGATGGATCGCTCGTTGGAATTGTTCTTTACGACCTATGCCGGCTACCCCGATTTTACTTGGACGATTTTTGACGACCTGATCGCACATCACCCGCAATCCAAAGACCGCCTCGCTTCCTACCACCGTTTGGTCGGCATGTACGAAGCCGCGGGACGTCCCGATTTGGCGTGCGAGGCTCGGCTAAAACTGAGTGACGACCTCGTTAAAGCGGATCAATCCCAAGTCGCGATCGAAGGCTTGGCTTTTACGATCAAGAAATTCGCCGACGAAGGCCGCTACGTTCCGCGGATGCTCGACCGCTTAGAAGAGATCTGCGCGACGGTCCCGGGAACCGATCCGCGATTGGTTGAATTCTACCAACAGTTTTTGCCCACGATTCCCACGCATCGCGGCAACTCGCCGAGCGACTATTGCGTCGCCATGTTGCGTCGCGGGATTGCATTTTTCGAGGCGCACCAACAGCCCCAATTGGCCAAACAATTTCAAAGTCGCCTCGCGAAACTCGAAAGCGGTCAGTGAGTTGCGGCAGGGAGTTCGATTTCCAGGGCAATGTGGGAGACTTCGCAGTCGTCGAAATCGGTCGCGTCGCGCATGGACGGGCGTTGCCGGATTTCGATTCGGTTCTTGCCAACCTGTAGTGCTTCGATGGGAATCGGAATGCGGAGTCGGTCTGGTTTGTCGACGTCGGTCCTGAAATTGATCCGCTCGTTCAGTGAGCCTAATGAATGGCCATTGATGCTGAGGTATGTTCCGAGGTGGCCAGCACGGAGTTCGTCCAGAAACGGCCGACCGAGTGGAGTCTGTGGCCCGGATGGTTCCAATTGGGCAACGCTGAGGCTGACATACACCGTCGCTGTCGGTAATTCGTCCAAAGAAAAGTCGACGGACAGCGGATCCCCACTGGGGTGCGAGCGGCGAAACTGCGGCCGAAGTTCATCTCCCAAATGCCGAATGCCGGGAAACAACAGTTGGTATTGGCCGACAAACATCGGCTCGATCTTTTGAATTCGTTTCCATGGCCACGTCTGACGGCCCAAGAGGGGATGCGTCCAAGTCACCCCGTCGGCGGTTGCTGATTCCAGCGCCACTGTTAAGAACTCCGAAGGTGCCTGGGGAATTGCTGAAGCAGCACGGATTTGAATCCGGGCCGCCGCACCCGACACGGGAGGGAATGTTGGTTCTGCTTCGCGACGGAGCAGTCCCCGTAGTTCGCTCCACGGAACGTCGACTACTCCGAATTTCCCCTGCATCCGCACCTGCGTCGCGTCGACCTGCACAATCGAACCGAAGATTTCATCTCCCGTGGCCATGATCAATACATCCTGAGTCTTCGCGCGCAGTTCCGTCTGTTGGCTGGCCACAAAACGTGTGATCCGCAGATCATCAATCCGCAATTGAGCGTCCGTCGCTGCTTTTCTTGTGGGGAGAGATGCGTATCGATTTCAAGACTCCTTTCATCGCTGGTCCGGCGGCAAGCACTGCGTCGTCGATGAGCACCATGGTATCGAGCGAATCGAATTGCACGCGCAGATCATGCCATCCGGCGGTGCGGCGAAGTTGTTGATGGCTGAACCGAGGCCCGAGCGGCGCTTTGAGAGCGTAGGTCTCTTGTGATGGTCCAATTTCTGTGCGAAGCACGCGTTCGCCGAGTTGCGTCTCGAAGCGGAACTCGACAATCCAAATCGATCCGGCATCCCGGGTAGAATAGTCATGGAAACTCAATTCGACCTGCCCGGCCGAAAAGGGTGTGGGCAATTCATAATGGAGCGGAGGCGCCGCGCTGGATATTAGCAGGCTAAATTTTCCCGACCGGCTGTGCTGTGGGTCGCGCCGAGGATTTTCGGTCGGCGGCCATTGCAACGGTTGCTGTTCAAAGTCTTCGTAGAGGAGATTCACCGTTCCTTGTGGCTGGAAGATCGCGGCGACTGTGTCGGTGGGAATGGTGCAAACCTGGTCATCACCGGCCAGCCGTAATTCAACAGAGTCAGGGGACCATTTGACGATCTCGCCACTGAAGGATTCGCCACTCACCAGAGAAATCCGCCGCAAAGCGCCGCGAGCGGTTGCAGTGGAAATCGGCCGCTGGTTTGAGATGGATTGGATCTTGCTGAGAGGAATGGGTGGGGCGTCGGTGGCGGAGGAAAAAATTAATGTGTCGGGCGTTTTCCCCCGTAATTCCCCATGGATAACTGTCCCATTCTTCAGTCGCGCGGATTGCTCAGCAGCGGGGGCGTCTTCCACGGCAAACACCGCACCCAGCAGGAGAAACATCGCGATAATTTGAGACCAACGGGACGGGGAGGACAAATCCGCGCAACTCCCCTGGAACTGAGTGGATAACCTCAGTCGGTACTGTCGATGTAATACGAAGGGATTTCGAATCATTGTTAAGAGTGGCAGTCCGGAGGCGAATACCGCCGGGAACGGGAATCGGGATCTCAAAACCAAATGGTTCTCCGAAAGTGACCTATTCAAGTCGATTGCACTAAACAGGTAGTCCGAAAATCTGTGAATGTCTCGCCCTCCAAGGGCAGGAAAGGCACCTCGCTGATTGTTGTTTAGATCAATTACGAAACGTTAGTTTCGAGGAGCGATCGGCGGGCGTCAAGCTGATAGGTTGCTCGACTGGACGGAACTCGAGATTCTTTTATGTTGTCTTTTGCGGGCCTTGATGTGCATCATAGTCTGTGCAGTGTCGAGTTCATCTCAAAAACTGCAGTAAAACAAGGGGCAGAAGCTTGCCGCGGCGCGTTTACTTCGCCAGTCCTCGGCTTGCCGCGCGTCTTGCGGCGCTCTATAATTTCTCAGAATCGCGTGCCGTACCGCTCAGGAGCTGAAAACTAGTGGCCCATTCGCCTCGAATGCTAATCCTTGGGGAGGACAACCAACAAGTTGGTGCACTGGCCGACCAACTCCGTGGTGCGTACGAACCGATCGTCCCTGGTTCCATGGAAGCGGGCCTTGCTGAACTTCGCAAGGACGATGTCTCGGGCGTCTGTTTAGTTTGCGACGACAAAGACGCGCTGTCAGCGGCCGCGTTGTTGTTACAGCACGGAGGAATTCTACAACAGATTCCTGATGGGCTGGTCTTGCTCGATGCATCGCTCGAAATTGTGTGGTGTAACCCACGTTTTCAACAACTCGCTGAATCCGACGAACCGGAAGTCGTGGGACGCGGGTTTTATGATGTGTTTGGGACCCCCGATATTCTCGGACCCGACTTTTGTCCGTTTCATACGGCGCTCGGTTCGGGGACCGCTTCAAAGAGCACATTGCGAATCGGCGAGCGCTCTTACTATCAAGTCCAGGCGACACCGGTCCTCACACCGGGACAAGCCGCGCCGAACATGGTGGTGGTACTCGTCCGCGATATTTCGGCCGAGACGTTGCAACAACAAAAACTCAATGCCATCTATCAGGCCGGGTTGGAGTTGGGCGACTTGGCGCCGCAAGAAATTTTGGAGATGTCGGTCGACGATCGCATCGAATTACTCAAATCAAAAATCGTCAACTACACACAGGACCTCCTGGAATTTGAAACGGTCGAGATCCGTTTGGTGGATCAAGCGACAAAGCGGCTGGAACCGCTGCTTGTTTCCGGGATGGAAGAGTTAGCGGCTGATCGCGAATTGCATGCCAAGCCCCAAGGCAATGGTGTGACCGGTTTCGTGGCGGCGACGGGCAAAAGCTATCTCTGCGAAGACACGGCCAACGACCCGCTGTATCTGCCCGGCGCGCCGAACGCACGCAGTTCTCTGACCGTCCCTTTGATTCTGCACGATCAAATCTTGGGAACCTTCAACGTCGAAAGCCCCCGCCCCGGCGCTTTCACTGAGAATGATCTGCAATTCTTGGAGTTGTTCAGCCGCGAAGTGGCCGTCGCCTTGAACACACTGGAGTTGTTGGTGGCGGAGAAAATGACGACCGCCAGCGAAAGCATCAACGCCATTCTGCGGGAAGTCGCTCGGCCGGTCGATGAAGTGATTAACGACGCAGCCCGCGTGTTGGACCGCTACATCGGACACGAACCGAAGGTGACCGAACGGTTGCAGCGGATTTTGAAACACACCCGCGACATCAAACAGTTGATCCAAAAAGTGGGGGATGCGATTACGCCCAAAGGCTCAAATCCTTCGATACCCCCGCGACCGGAGCGGCCGAAATTGCGAGGCAAACGGATTTTGGTTGCCGACGACGACGACAGCGTTCGCGAAGCCGCTCACGAACTGCTGGGCCGTTTCGGCTGTGAAGTGGAGACCGCGCACAACGGCGACGAAGCGTTGTTGATGACCCGCAGTTTCCAATACGACGCCGTACTGGCCGATATTCGCCTACCCGACATGACCGGTTATGAGTGTTTTTGTCAACTGCGCGACATCCAATCGGACCTTCCGGTAATCTTGATGACCGGTTTCGGCTACGACCCCGATCATTCGATCGTCAAAGCGCGGCAAGCCGGCCTCAAGGCGGTGCTCTACAAGCCATTCCGCATCGACCAACTGCTCGACGAAGTCGAAGCCGCTTGTTGCAACTCGGTCGAAAATACGATCCACGCCGACTAGCGGATTATCTCGACTCAGAAATCTGGGTGCCACTGGCTCTGCCAGTGTTTGAACAGTCGCTCCGATGGTTGGTTTCGCATTGAAGAAGCTCGGCGGGCCGGTCAGTTTCCATCGTTGCTCCGCTCTCCACGCACGACCGCCAATTCGTGTCGCAGCATCCACTCTTTGCGCCGTAGCCCACCACCATATCCTCCCAATTGCCCGTCGCTGCGCACCACGCGATGGCAGGGAATGATGATCGCCAAACGGTTGTCGCCATTCGCACGACCGACAGCGCGGTGCGCACGGGGATTCTGCGCCGCCACGGCAAGGCGTTCATAACTGGACGTCTCGCCGTAAGGAATCTTCAACAGCAACTCCCAAATCTGTTGTTGAAACGGGGTGCCGAGGAGACGAATCGGTACGTTAAAATCTTGGCGGCTACCGGAGAAGTATTCGGTGACTTCACGAGCGGTCTGTTCAATCAACCGATTGTCCCCCGGCAGAAAACGGCACTTCAATCGCGCGGACAAACGTTTGATCTGCGTTTCCAACATCCGTCGGTCGGCGAATTCCAGCAAGTGCAGATGATCGTTATCGGCGGCGGCGATCATGGGGCCGAGCGGCGTAGGAATTCGATTGACGGTCAGGACCGCGCCGCCGTTGTCGATTTGCCCCGGCGTCGTCCCGAACCATTTTTGAAAAGCATCACGAAATCCACTCAGCGAATCGTAACCCGCAGCATAGGCGACAGTCGTCGGGTCATCCCCCACCGACAATTGCGCCAACGCTCCCGACAAACGTCGGCAGCGCAGATAGCTGAGAAACGTCAGCCCATGATTGGCCTTGAACCAACGATTGACGCGGGCAGGGTCGACCCCCAAGCTGCGAATCTCCTGATTGGTCCACCGCCGTAGCGGATCGACGTCGACACGTTCCATCAACGCGTCCAACCATGCGGGCGTCATCCCCGCCACATCCAACGGCCGACAACGTTTGCAGGCGCGATAACCGGCGGCAATCGCGTCCGCGGTATTGCTGAAAAACGAGACGTTCTTTTGCAACGGCTTCTTCGCCGTGCAGGTCGGTCGGCAGAAGATGCCGGTGGTCTTCACAGCCACAAAAAACAGGCCGTCGTACTCCGAATCACGCCGCAACAGGGCTTGATACATTTCGTCGTCGGTGGGTAATGGAATGGTGCTCATGTCCCGATGATACGCGCCGCTGGGCAGGCCGCTACCGAAAAACGGGCGCGGAATTCGGAATGTGGTGATCCATCGGCACAACTGAAATTGCACCGTTAAATTCCGCATATCCTGTTCGATACGTATTGTCTTACGACAGATTTCCACTCGTCGATTGGCAGGCTCAGCATGCGCGGACTACACTTTTGACGCGTTTCCATCCCTCCGCGCGCTTCGCTACTGCCGTTTTTCCCAGCCACGAAAGTCGTGAAATCTTATGTGCCCCGCTCCCGTTTTGGATGTCGAACCAACAGCCGAGATTCCTACTGAGACTGCCGATGTTCCTCCTGAAACGTCGCCGCGGCGAGTGATTCTCGCGGGGTTGATCGGCAATGTCATGGAGTGGTACGACTTTGCGGTGTACGGCTATCTGGCCACCGTGATTGGTCGGCTGTTTTTTCCCGACGGCAATCCTGCAGTCTCAGTGATCGCCGCCTTTGGTGCGTTTGCTGCGGGGTTTTTGGTGCGGCCGCTGGGAGGTCTCGTGTTTGGGCGGATCGGTGATTTGATTGGTCGCCGGCATGCGCTGACGCTTTCGGTGTTGGCGATGGCTGTTCCGACGGTGCTTATGGGATTACTGCCGACCTATGCCACGATTGGCATGGCGGCGCCGATTTTGATTGTGTTATTGCGGATCGTGCAGGGGCTTTCTGTGGGAGGCGAATATACCAGTTCCCTGATTTTCTTAGCCGAGCATTCTCGAAAAAATCGACGGTCGCAAACTGCGGTCTGGGGCATGTGGGGCGCCACTGCGGGCTGCTTGCTCGGTTCGGGTGTGGCAGCGCTGGTTTCTAATCTGCTTAGCGATTCGCAGCTGATTGCCTGGGGTTGGCGCATTCCATTCTTGGTGGGCGCGTTGGTGGCAATCACCGGTTTTCTGCTTCGCCGCGGCATCCATGCGGAGGCACCGGCGTGCGCTAGCAAACGGCCGATACGGGATACCTTCGGCAAACATCGACTGTCCGTGTTGAAGGTGGCACTGCTCAATTTGAGCAACGGCGTGAGCTACTACACCGCGTTTGTGTATTCCGTGACGTACATGAAATCGGTCGACAAGTTTTCCGAAGGCGTGGCGCTGAATTTGAATACGGCCAGCATGGTGGTGCTGTTGGCCGTGCTGCCGATTACAGCTTGGATATCCGACCGCATCGGCCGCCGCCCATTGATGATCGCCGGCAATTTGATTCTGACCTTCGGAGCGATCGGGTTGTTTCACCTGATGCACAGCAGCGATCGGATGACGATTTTCTTAGGCGAGATCGGTTTTGTCCTGGCAGTCGGCCTGATCGCCGGGGGCGTGGTCGCAGCCAACGTCGAACTGATGCCGGCAACCATCCGCTGCACGGGCCTGGCCTTCGCCTACAACGCCTCGATCGGGTTATTTGGCGGGACGACACCGTTGATTGCAGCGCTATTGATCTCCATGACCGGCAATCCAATCTCCCCCGCTTGGTGGGTGACGGGGACCGGGGCGATCTCGCTGGTGACGGTGTTGTTCTTCGTGCGCGAGACGGGGCATGAACCGTTGTCGTAGGGTGCGTCGCGACGCACCGTTCAATGCCGTACGACTGATTCCCGACTCAACTAATTCGCTCTATCCGTTCGGGAGACCTTCGGTCACGACGGTGCGGGGTCGGGGGGTCGGGAGACCCGCGCACAACGCAATTAACGCGTTCAATGCGGTTAAAACACTGCTACTTTTTGCGTTTGATGACCAGCGTCCGCACTTTGCGTTTTTCCTTTTTGAAGGTCAGCCCCGTCTGCTCGGTGACGTGCTTTAATACCAACTCGGGATCTTTTGCTTGGAGCCGATCCTCTTCGGTGCCCTCTTTGTCACGACCGTCATTGTAATGCCAACGGACATATTCTTTGGACGGCGTGTCCAATTCGCCAAAGACTGGTACCTCGATCCACATGCCAATCCCGTCTAAGAAACTCTTCACATTGCCACTGCCGTTGCCGCCACTTGATAGATCGGTGTTGAGCCGCTCGCCATAAATTTCAATTTTTTTGCGGTCCGGATCGATCGGTTTGAATTTGAATTCTCCGCGGGCGATATAGACATCGCGTTCGATGTCCCGGAATTTCATTGAAACTTTTTGCTCGGATTGGTCATTGAACAGCTTCTCCAACCGGGCCAATACACGTGGACGGGAGGCACTGGTATTGACGATGAAATCGCCGGTGATTGGGAGCCGCCAGTCCAGGCCGTCGCCCCAAATGATTTCTTGCGGATAGTCTAGCAATATCATATTGATCGCGTTCCTTAAATTCGTTCCATTGCCGCCGGAAAAACTCATGCCCCAATTCAATACCCTGTCATCCTTCCAATGCAGGAACATGTGATCCGGTCCGGCAGGCATCGCATCCGCCTGCCTGGGAGATTTGACTCGGTAATACGCCAAGCGGCTCTTGGGAAAGGGAGGCGCGATACGGAGGAGTGCGGTTTCTTTGGACAAGGCGCAAAGCTTTTCATATTCGGCCGCCAGCGCGGTGAGTTCCGCCTGCGTTAATTCTTCGACAGGGCGGTCGTCCTTTTCAATTTCAGGTTCTGCTTTTTCTTCAACTTCCGTCTTTTCGTCGGTTTTAGTCTGGGCCACCGCCTGAGAGTCGTGCGTTGAAAACGTGATCACCATGGCCAAACACCCGATCAGCGATAGGGAAAGTAACCCGCCGATCCACTTAGATGTGGGCGACGAATCTCGCGGTGAGTCGATCAAGAGCCGTCGCACTCGTGCCAGCAAATCGCCGCCGTTGGCCGAGGCAGCCAGGCCCACGGGTTGGCTGCCTAATTCGGCAATGCGGGCCAGCACGCGGGCATAGGCGACTTGATTTCCGACAATGCCAACCGCCATGTCGTCGCAACAGTTTTCCCGTTCGATGCGGATCCGTCGCGACAACCACCAGACGGCGGGATGGAAGAACAAGAGGATCTCAACGACGCTCTGCAGGATATTGACCAAATAATCGTGGCGGCGCACATGAGCCAATTCGTGTGCCAAAATGGCTTCCAATTCGCGAGCGTCCAACCCCATCAGTGAACTTGCGGGTAATAAAATCACCGGGCGCAGACACCCAACCACCGTCGGCACGGAGACCAGCGCCGACTGCAATAATTCGACCGGTCGCTTTAGTCCCATGCGGTGGCAAACCCGCTCGAATGCCGCGCGGGCGGCGTCGCTCACGGGTGTCGTCTGCCGCACACGCAAACGCTGCACAAACCGCCACATCACGATGAGCCGCAACGACAACAGGCCAACACCGCAGGCCCATAGAAAAACCGCCCCGGGGAGTAACGGACGGAACTGCGTCGCGAGACTCGGCGAAACCGCCGCATCACCATTTCCAGCAGCGTTGAAAATAGCAGGCGGACTCGCACCCGTTGGCTCGGTATCGAGTGCTGTGACGTTCATCCCACGATTGAATTCGCTACCAACTTGGCTAGCGACCGGGGAATCGAGTGTCATGTTGAAATAGACCGCCAACGGCACGAGCGCCATCACGGCTAACCCCGTCGTCGCGGCAAGGTATCGCACCGCAGCCGTGTGGCGCCGCAATGCGAACAATTCGGCGGCAATGATTGCGGCGACAATGGCCAACAACCAGACCGAGTGCAATAACGTCCAGCCGATGCGTTCGGTCAGTGGATGATCCAGCAACGTGAGCAGCGTTTGCATCGTCTAGTCCTCCAAGTCGTCAAGGAGTTTTCGGATTTTTGCCATATCGTCTGCGGAGACCTTTTTGAGTTGCAGCGCCTGCATGACCAGTTTGTCGGCGGCCCCCCCGAAGGCGCGTTGCATCAAATCGGCGACCAATTGTCGCTGCGTTTGCCCCTGTTTGTGACAGGCCCGGTAGACGTGCGAACGGTTGGATTCGTCGCGGGCTACGAGCGACTTCTCGGTCATGATTTGCATCAACTTCAACACCGTGGTGTAACCGATATCGCGCGTGCGGCTCAGTTCATCGAGCACATCCCGAACCGTGCATGGCCCGCGGTCCCACAGAACGCGAAGAATTTCCAACTCGGCATCGGTGGGCCGCTTTGTTTCGGATTTGGCCATTACGAACGGATCCCCCTGGCAGCGTGGTTGTATCAAGCGGCCATTGTACGAAGTGATTCGTACATGTCAACGAAATTCTTCGTAGTTTCATGGAAACACGAGGTCGACCACCGCGAGTCTCATCGCTATTTCGGCAGCACGATGCCAATGTCCGTCGGACTGGGTCCGTCTTTGTTGGACTCACAGTCGCCGCCGTTGTCGATGCGGTCCAAGCCGATGCTGTAGATGATGATCCGCGTCTCTTCTTGACGGTAGCGCAGTGGATTCTCGTCGAAGGGATCAATGAGTTCTGTCGAAGACTGCAACGGCGGCCCCAGTAATTCTTCGCTTAAGTCGGAGAGTGAGTCGGGAAATTGCTTCTGTTGTAAGCGATATCTACTCGCAGCAATTCCTGCATTCACGCAGCGCTGCCGCGCCGTTACTGATGCAGTGTACTGGATTGCGGACTCGAGGGCCGGCACGAGCTGCAAGGCTGCGGAATCGAGACGTATTAAATTGGAAGTGCCACTTCTTCGTTCTCTCAGCTTCTTTTTGAACTCGTCTCCCTTTTGAAACATTTCCGTCCAGGAGCCTTCGAGCGCATCGTCGGTATATTCAAACAGATCGATCACTGTTTGCATATTTCGCACGCGCAGCGGACCGAGTCTCATCCGATTGAGTTCAGTCAAGTAAAGCGCCCGCTCACCGTGCATGGCATGAGCCACTTCTTCTCGAAAGTTTGCCGCACGTACGGACGATTGCAAGGCTGCTAAATCGTCATCGCTCCAATTGCAATGCGGCATCAAGTCGGTAATGGCTTCACAACCGATCGCATGAATTGCGCCCCGCACCAATTGAGAAATCAACAACGGTTCGCCGCGCAGGATGTCGGAGAGTGCAAAGATTGCCCGCAGATCCTGTAGCGCACGGGCATCGTCACCGCGATGCGCGGCGACTTGCGCATCGAGAAGCAGCAGACGTGCGACTTGGCGGGTTTCTTGCGTGTACGGCAGAAGGGTGTTGATCCCCTGGGAAAAATCGATGGGAAACTGCACTTGGCCATTGACACCAATCTCGGCCCGTACGGCTTGCAGTTCGGGTTCAAAATTGGCGAGCAATTCTTCAACCGCGTCCAGCTGCGCCCACTCGGTTCCGGGGGGCGGAATCGGCGTTGGCCCCTGCCCGACGACCGGCAGTTCCATCATGATGTCGACCTGGTCCTGACTCTTAGCAGTGACGTTATCGATCATGCCCACCCACACGCCGGTCGTATTGGGGATGCCGACAGGAACGTTGACAATAACTAGCCAACTCCACCGCATTGGTTCGGCAATCTCGCCTCCCGCAAATCCGCGAGGTCCGCTTTCAACCGAGCATAGCTGGAATACCACAGGAACCCGATAATTGCGAAAGTGCCGATCAACAGCATGCCAATCCCGACCAACAGCAACTTCGCGGGCGTCCAGGACGACTTGGGGGGCGGTGCTTCCATGGGCCATTCCTCATGCAGTGACAGCGGGCTCGTTGTGGTTTCGTGGAGTGAAACCGATCCGTAACTATAGGGATGGCTTGGGAACGAGCATTTGTCTACTGCGGTTTCGTGAATCGTTGAAAAATCACGGGGATGCGGCGCTGGCGTGAAATTGGACTCTCCACGCTGAGAAATGCTATTTCGGCAGCACGATGCCAATGTCCTGCGGAGTAGATCCGTCGTCGTTGGACACGCAATCACCGCCATCATCGACGGCATCCCTGCCGATGCTGTAGATGACCACCTGCGTGCCGTCTTGCTGATAGCGTAGTGGATTCCCATCGAAGGGATCGATGAGTTTCGTCACGGATTGTGACTGCGGTCCCAGTAGTTCCTGAGTTAAATCGGACAACGCATCAGGGAACTTCCCATGTTGCAGTCGGTATCGTTGTGCAGCAATTCCCGCATTAAAGCAACGTTGCCGTGCGGCGTTACTTACCGCTGCTTTAATGACCGCAGAAAACGCCGGCGCAATATGCAGAAATGGCCGGTCGAGGCCTAGCAAACTAGCATTATCTTTTTTTTCGCCTTCACTAAACCGTTGGTCGATCTCGTCTGCGATCACCAACGATTTATTCGGGGTTCCCTCAAAAGCTTTCAGCGCATGTTCAAAATAGTCGATTGCGGTGAGTTTGTTTCGCACACACAGCGGACCCCATGTTGTTTGCTCGACGCCCATCAAACTAAAGGCGCGCTCCCCATCTATAGCGCGGGCCATCTCTTCATCGAAATGTGCCATCTGGATCGAGGCTTGCAGCGCCACTAAATCGTCGTCGCTCCAATCACAGTGCGGCATGAGTTCACCGACTGTCTCGCAACTCATTGCTTGAACGGAGTTTCGAACTAATTGCGAAATCATGATTGGTTCGCCGCGCAGAGCCTCCGACAGGGCAAAGATGGCGCATATGTCGAGCAGCGCTCGTGCATCTTCACCCCGATGGGCAGCGACATGCGCGTCAAGCTGTAGAATCCGCGCCACATGGCGCACTTCCCCAGTGTGAGGCAACAGCGTGTCGAAGCCAGCAGAAAAATCGATCGGAAACCGGACTTGGCCGTTGGAACCGGCCTCTCCGCGCGCGGCCTGGAGCTGCGACTCGTATTGGGCGAGAAATTCTTCGACGGCGTCAAGCTGCGCCCATTCGGTTCCGGGGGGAGGAATGGGTGTCGGCCCCTGACCGATGATCGGCAAATGCTCCATCGGCTCTGACTGCGCGGAGTATGGCGATGGGATGTTCTCAATGATCCCCACCCAGACGTCGGTCGTATCCGGAACGCCAGCGGGAACTTTGTAGAAGTCCGCCAATTCCGCGGCGTTGGTCGGCAAGCCGTCTGCACGCAGCGCCGTCAATTTTTCTTCCAACGCCGCGTGCGCTGAATACCAACTGACGCCGAGAATCGCGAGCGTGGCGATCAACAGGGCGCCGATGGCAAACAACAACATCTTGCCGATGGACCAGGACGAGCGTTTGGGCGGTGCGTCCAAGGAATATTCCTCGCGGAGGGAGAGTCGGCTGGTCGTTCTTTACATAGTCTGAAACCAAACCGTATCGATCAGGATGGTTTGGGAACGACGATTTCACGTTAGCGGTTCACAGAAATGTTGAAATTATCCGAGTGCGTGCTATGGGCGAACGCAGTACGGTCGAAAAGACTGAATCGTCGTAAAATTGGTCTATTTCTTGACTGTAAACCCGATATCCATCAGGTCTCCATTTACGTCTGTTTGCTGATCTCCTCCATCGTCGACTCCGTTGATGCCGACCGAATAGATGACGACCTGCGACTCTTGAACCTGATAGCGCAAGGGTTGGTCGTCAAACGGATCGAGGAGTGCGTCGGCCGTTTGCGTTGTTGGTCCCAATAATTGCGGGTCGATATTTTTCAGCGAATCGGGCAATTGGCCGTTTTTGAGCAGGTGTCGCTGCAGCGCGAGGGCGACGACAGTACACCGTTGTTGAGCCGTAGTGCTTGCAGACGAATTGGCGGCTATTGCAATTCCTGGAACAGCAAGTGACAAAATAATAGGGGCAACGCCGTTGGTGTGGTTTTCTGAATAGGCATCAATTTCAGCCTCCAGGTCGCCTAAACCCGTCAAGATATTTGGCGATGAATTGGATAGGGAGTCAGCGAATCGATTTATTAGTCGTAGTACTTCTAATTTGTTGGTGGTCCGCCAAGGCCCGACAGACGTCTCGGCAATGGCGTCCAGCAGAACCACCCGTTCACCGGCCACACCCCTTGCTAACTCGTCTTTGAATCTGGCGGACTGGACGGCCCATTGGAGAGATGCCAAATCCACATCGCTCCACTCACAATAGGGCAACAAATTCTCAATAGTTTCGCACCCGCGATTGTGAACCGTATTCCGCGCTATATTTGAAATCAGTACAGGCTCGCCGCGCAGTGCATCTGAGAGTTTGAAGATCGCCTTGATGTCCTCTAAGGCAGCCGAATCATTGCCCATGTGGGCGTTGACGTGTGCAGAGAGTTGGAGCAGTTCTGCGACGCCTGAAACGTGAACGGTGTGCGGCCGGTCCATTTCCAATCCCTGGGTGAAGTCGATAGGAAATCGAACTTGACCACCGGCAGCCGCTGCTTGGCGAATCGCCGAAAATTCGACGACCAATTCGTCAATCAGCGCGCGGGAGGCGTCTAATTCCAGCCACGGTTGCCCCGGAGGCGGAACCGCCAATTCACTCTCGCCAACGAACGGCAAATTTTCACCGCGTTCGTTTACCCCAGCTGCTTGAACACGATCAATAGCTTCGACCCACAAGGCAGTGGTATCGTTGACGCCGTTGGGAACGGAATAGAATTCGGACAGTTCGCTGACGGTCGTGGGCAATCCCTGCGACCGTAACTCCGCCAAATGCGCTGCCAACTCCAAACTCGCCGTAAACCACACGTATCCCGCTACAGCCAACGGCGCGAATAGTATTAGACCAAATACGAAACATAGCCGTTTTCTCAACGTCCAAAACCGCTGAGGAGAATCGGGCATCATTTCGTAATCCGTAGCGCTCGGCGAAATGGAATTCTAAACAAGACCGCCGTGCTACGACTCCGCTGGATCATGTGCCCGCACGCCTAATAGCGGGAGCATTCTGCGGATTTCGTTGGGGCTGAATAGGCCGCTCAGGTTTTGCTCGACGGAGGGGGAGATGTTCCAGCGTGCCAAGGCGTCGAACATCGGTTCGATGTCCGCGTCTTCCAGGCCGTAGCGCTGTTTCCATTCCTGGCACTCTTCGGGAGGCATGTCCATGAATTGGCTGATCAGTAGAAAATCGCCTTCGTTAGCGAGATTCAGATGCAGCTTTTGCAACGACTCGGCCAATTCCTGACCCACGTCGATTTGTGCTTCCAACGGGCCGCCGCTGAGCAGCGAGGGGACCAATTCGGGATTGTTTTGCACGATGTAGGACGCCGTCTCGCAGGCAGCGTAGATCACGCTTTCGTCGAGCAGCGAGGCTTCGTACGGTTTTTCGGCGACATGTTTGCTCCAGGTTTCGGCCAAGAGTTCGATTTGCACGTGCGGCGGAACTTCACGGAGGAAAGGAACCTCCGTTAAAAATCCTTGACTCTCCAGATCGACGTCGGGGAGTTGTCGCGACAATTCAATGAATTGCAGCGTCGCCACTCCTGACATGCGAAAGGACAAGTAGCTCAGAACAGTCCGCGGCAGTTGTTGTTGATTGATGTGTAACATGCCTACTATCATCCCATAGCCAGGGAAGGACGGTCAAGCAATAAGTGGCCTCTTGAGCAATTTCAAGAAAACCGACAGGTGACCGCCGCATTCCTTTTATCGAAGCGTTGAGGTTTGCCGAAACGGGTGGGATTGGCCAACGAGCAGAGGCGGATCACGGCAGGTGAAACTTTGGAAAAATCGACGCGCACCGATTTGCCAAACCGCCAATCATCAGTTCGCTTCTAACCCCAGTTCAGCCATCAACATCTGCATATCTTTCCACACTTCCTTCTTCATGGGCGGGTTGCGCAAGAGATAGGAAGGATGATAAGTGCACAGCACCTTGGCGCCCTCATGTTCGTGGAAGGTGCCCCGCAATTTTCCAATCGCCACATCGGTGCCCAACAAATTTTGGGCAGCAACGGCGCCCCAGCAAACAATGTATTCCGGATTGACGATGGCGAGTTGCCCGTCAAGGTATTCGCGGCAGTTTCCAGCCTCAACCGGCGTGGGATTGCGATTTCCCGGCGGTCGGCATTTGAGGATGTTGCATATATAGATGTCCTCCCGCTTTAACTGCGTGGCTTCGATGATCTTGTCCATCAACTGCCCGGCGCGGCCGACAAAGGGGATGCCTTGTTCATCCTCGTCCGCCCCGGGGGCCTCGCCGATAAACAACACGCGGGCATTGGGGTTGCCAACGCCAAATACGGTTTGATTGCGGGTCTCGGCCAACTCCTGGCAGCGCGTGCAACTGGCGACCGTGCTGCAGAGTGTGGCGAGTTGTTCTTTTTGATCGCCCTTTTTCGGCGAAGAGGTACGTCGTGGCATAGTCGGTGTGGGCTTTGGCGTGGGCGATACTTGAGGGGTCGATTCCGCCGGAACGGCGGTGGCCGAAGCATGGGGCAGTCCCGTGACACCCGCGCGTTGCAGTCCGCGCAATTGCTGAAGCAGTATGCGTTTTAGAGCCTCGTCGCCTACTGCTTGCATGACTGTCCTGCCCGTCGGCCAAGTATTAACAGGTAACGCGGCTCGCACCCGCTACGGCTTGCCCACGTTATTGTTTTTTTCCGCCCACCACAAGCGCCACTTCGGACGGTTGTAGGAAAAATCTTCATCCGTCAAGCTCTTGAGCGCCTCAAGCACGGCTCCATTTCTTTGCGTCCGTTTGACGATTTGCGTTTTCTGCCGCATTTGCGCCCCAGGATCGTTGGGGGGAATCACCACAGCACCGTACGGTAGCTGGCCGGTCATTAACTGTAATTCGACATCAGGGGGAAGACCGGACGTGAGAGGGGCCTGCCCCCCGTTAGCGGCAAAGCCGATTGTGTTGGCGCCGTTGTCGGGCACGACTACGCGATAACGGTGCGTCGTTACCAAGGCATCGATCAACTGTGGGACAACTTGGTCATTGCCCAGCAACGCCAAGGCGGTCGCCGAACGGCCGACGACCAAGTTGAGTTCACTCTTGAGGCCACGAACCAGCGCTGTAATCGCTGCATTGGTTTGAGCTTCGGGAATCTCGGCGACAGCAACTTCGCGGAGATTTGGCTGGCTATCAAAAATGGCCTGATACAAGAGCGCTTGCAAGGACTCTGCACTCTGCATGTTTCCCAGAATACTGATATACAGTTCGCGGAGCGCAGGGTGCGGCGAATCGCGAAAGCGTTTAGACAACGCCGGGATCGCCAATGTATCTGTGATCGCCGACAACTCCTGAAACGCTTGTTTTTGCTGCTCGATCCGGTCACTGGTGATCCAGGTGTGCCACAGTTTGACTTTTTTATGCCACTCGCGCTCCCCTTCTTCCGCCAGTCGGTCCTGCTTGATTTGCTCCAGTTCCTGGGGGAAAACATAGCGCCCGCGATACAAGACTTGTCCTTGCGATTTCATGTACTCTTCGCGGGACATCCATTCGCCGTCGTACTTCTGGTGTCCCAGACTGCGGCGTGCCTGTTCATGTTGCGGATTCAATTCCACAATCCGCTTCAAATGCGTGCGGCGCTGTCGGGTCAGCCGCTGGTTGAGACACCACTGGGCAAGTTCCCAATGCCCATCGACCGTGTCGGGCGTATTGCGTCGCTGGGTTTCGTATTCTTCTAGAATCAGCCGCCGCCGCTGGATTGATTCGATCTCCGACTTGGCGACAGTCACCAACGATCCACCCAGCGTTTTGACGATGACGTCGCGACCTTTCGAATTGGCCGTGCGCGCGTTCTTTTGAATCAAACCGCGGATTTCTCCGCCGTTCTTCAACGTAATCACGTCGGCGCGAGCCATGGCCGTGCAGGACAAAAAGACGATGACGACGTTCAGCCAACTGGTCCAACCATTTCGAGGCTTCATGGTCTCACTCATCACAACAATAGTGTTCGAGGGACGCATTCCATGCGTTGGATGAATTGTCGCGCGGATCCGGACAACCTTGGCTCATCCTGCCATATCGGGGAAGAGCTGGCGGTGCGTTGTGTTCGCCACGCACGACCCCGCTTAACCACAAGTTTGGCAATTTCCCTTCAATCGTCAAGTGCGACAGCGGCTTGGAATGCCTTTCTAGCGGGCAAATCAGGGTAACTTCCGGTTGACGCGGTTACGGAAAACCTGCGGAATTGACTTGGTGAGTTGGAAATAGCTCGATTGTTGGGCTTACGAAACTTCAAACCGGGAAATTGCGGCCAGAGTGCTATTTTCTCACAGGAAACTCTGGCTTTGGCGACGACAGCATGGCTAGAATAGATGAATTGGATAGTTAACGTAGTCTTCTGGTATCAAGACTTCGGTCCGCTATGGATTTTCGGTATTCCACCAACCTGTTGGATGAATGCCGTAAACACTTCGCCGCTCTCACCGTTAATGACGCTACACTTGTGTTGCCCACCGCGTAGACAAATTTCGTCAAGCAATACAAAACGAACGTATAAATGAAGTGCGTAAAGCACTGAGACCAAGAAATGACGCCGGTAAAAATCGTCGGCGCTCAGGGAGAAGTCGCATGTCGGAGTTGAGGAAAGTCAGCCTACTCCTGCTGGGGATCTTGATTTGCACATCGCCGGCTATGGCACAATCCGGTTCGCGCGTCGGATCGGGATTGATTCGTCGGCAAATTTTGCAACAGCAGGGACTGACCCGCGCTTGGTGGTCTCAGGCGGTCATGAATTATCGTCGCGACAAACTACAACACCTGACCAACGACGACAAGAACGTTTACGCTCAAAGTTCAAACGGAATTCTCACGACATTCGATGCGGAGTCGGGGCGGAAGAAATGGGCCACGCGAATTGGCAGCGCCGATGCTCCCGGAATGCCGGCCTCCTCGAACGATACCCATGTCTTCGTATGGAGCGCGGCAACGTTATTCATGCTGGATAAGGAATCGGGCAAAATTGTCGAGCAGTTTGATCTGCCGGCACAACCCAGCACGAGCGCCCGCGCAGACGAAGAACAAATTTATATAGGGTTCCTAGACGGCAGTTTATATGCCTTCGACATCAAAACGGGCATGGTCAATTGGCGGTACCAGACGAGCAAGCGAATTTTAGTTCCCGCATTGCCGCATTCGCACACAGTGCTATTCGCCAGCACCAACGGCATCTTGTATTCCGTCGATGCTTTGACACGTGAAACCGTGTTTCAATTCGAATCGGACAGCCAAATCACTGCACCGATGGCGGTCTTCGAAGATCTCGTCCTGCTAGCGTCAGAAGACTACAAGCTGTACGCCCTCAATATCAACAACGGCAGCCAAGGTTGGCGGTCGCCATTCCTGTCCGGTGAACGGATCAAGCAGGCACCGGTCGTTATCAAAAACGACGTCTACCTCGTTCCGGAACACCGCGGGCTGTATTGCCTTTCCGCCAAAACAGGCGACGAACATTGGTATGTGGAAGGGATTGAACAACTGTTGTCGCTCAGCCCACGGATGGTCTACGCAGTTGATCGCCTCAACCGGCTCGTCATCCTCAACCGGGATACGGGCGCCAAGGTCGGCGGAGTTCCGCTGGGACCGGCGACAGTCCACATGACGAACGATTTCACCGACCGGATCTATGTGGCCACGTCGTCAGGAACGATTGTCTGTTTGCGGGAAACGCCGCGGGACTTGCCTCACTTCCATAAAAATCCGGAAGAACAACCGCTGATGCCGCAATTTGCCCCCGCCAATGCACAAGCGGCTGCCCCGGCAGCTGGAGATGCCCCGGCAACCGATGCCGATGCTAACCCTGCACCTTAAGTAGGGAACAGGCGTGAGGGGGGGCGATGAACGTCCTCAAGCCTAAAGCCTAGCTACGCCAATAGCTCGCGCACCACGCGGCCTTCGACATCGGTCAACCGCATGTCGCGGCCGCCGTGGAAGTAGGTTAGCAATTCGTGATCCAGCCCCAACAGATGCAGGATCGTGGCGTGTAGGTCGTGGACGTGGACTTTGTTTTCCACAGCGGCAAAGCCGAATTCGTCCGTGGCGCCGATCGTTTGTCCCCCTTTGACACCGCCGCCGGCCATCCACGCACTGAAACCACGCGGGCTATGATCGCGGCCTTTGCCGTTTTGTGCTGTTGGTGTGCGACCGAACTCGCCCGTCCAGACAACGAGCGTTTCGTCCAACAAGCCCCGCCGTTTCAGGTCTTGCAATAATCCGGCAACCGGCCGATCGGTGTTGCGGCAATGCTCTTCGTGGTTTTTATTCACGTTGCTGTGCGCGTCCCAGGTCTGTTCGGAATGCCCGCCGCCGGAATAGACCTGCACGAACCGCACGCCGCGTTCCACCAAGCGCCGCGCCATCAAACAGCGCCGCCCGAATTTTTCCGTCTGTTGATCATCCAATCCATACAGCGACTGCGTGGCTGCTGATTCAGCGGACAGGTCGACCGCTTCGGGTGCGTGTTGCTGCATGCGAAACGCCAACTCGTAGGAATCAATCCGCGACTGTAAATCCGACTCCCCCGGACGTTGTTGCTGGTGCCGTTGATTCAACATCCCGATCAGGTCAAGTTGGTCGCGCTGTCGTGGCTGTGAAAGTCCGATCGAGGAACGCAAATCAACAATCGGCGCGCCGGTCGTGCGAAACTGCGTCCCTTGGTAGGTCGCCGGCATGTAGCCGCTACTCCAATTCGGCGGGCCGGTGATCGGTCCCCCGCGATGGTCGAGCAACACCACATAACCGGGCAGATTTTGATTCGACGTTCCCAGTCCATAATTGATCCATGAGCCGCAACTGGGATTGCCTTGCCGGACGAAGCCGGTGTTCATTTGCAACAAACCACTGCCATGCGCAAAGCTGTCGGCGTACATCGAACGGATGACCGCGATATCGTCCACGCAATTCGCAACATGTGGAAACAGATCGGAAACCGGGATACCTGATTCCCCCGCCGGGGTGAATGTTCGCGTACTGCCGAGCAGTTTGCCGGGATTGCGGACTTTGAATAGCGGATCGTTGTCGAGGTTGGGCATCACCTCGCCGTCGCGTTTGACGAGCTCCGGCTTGGGATCCCACAGGTCGACTTGGCTCGGACCGCCATACATGAACAAGAAAATGACCGACTTCGCCCGCGCCGCAAAATGCGGCCGCTTGGCAGCCAACGGAGACGCGACCGGAGCCTCGCCGGCCACAGCGGGCGTATCGAAAAACCCATCAGCGGCCAACATGCCGGTCAGCGCCGTCCCGGCAAACCCACCCCCAGCCTGCCACAGGAATTCCCGTCGCGTGCGTCCACAGGGTGTCAATTTGTCCTGTTGTGAAAACATCAAAGTCCTAACACCGTGGCAAGTCGCAACGAAAGCGACGTTGTTATTTAGCCACAGATCAAACACGGATAAAACACAGATTCAAAGGCGTCAGATTTAGAATCCCAAACCGACGGCTTGCCGTCGTTCACAGCGTTCCTTAGCAAACAGAGTGACCCAATGAATTCCGATCACCAATTTTCAAGTTGGTCTGTCTAATTGTTTTCGTGCATTTCGTGTCTTTCGTGGTTCTTCTTTCTTCCAGCAAAACACTCAATCAATATAAACGAACTCATTCAAATTATAGATCGCCAAACAGAACGCCTGCCAAGCTTGTTTGTCTGCTTCGGCGGCTGTGATGCCAGGAGTTTCCTTGAAGATCAACTGTTGTTGGCGGTCCAAAAAGGCGAGAGCGGCGGCGAGTTCTGTTTCATCGGCGTCGCGGGATAAGGCCCATTGATACGCCTGCTGGACGCGGGCTGCACGGTCCTCGCCTGTCAGCCGCTCGGCGAAATAGGCCGCTTGCCGATTCAGGAATTCGCCGTTGAGCAATGTGAGCGCCTGTGTCGGAATTGTGGAGCGAGATCGTTGTTCACACGAGGCGGTCGTATCGGCCAAGTCGAACAATTCCAGTAGCGGCACCAACATGGAGCGTTTCATGAAAATATAAATCGCGCGCCGCGACGCTTCGGTTTCGTCTGATTTTCCCCACCCCAGTCCCGGTCGGGATTGGCCGGCGAGGACTTCTTCGGCGATCTTGGGATAGACGCTCGGTCCGCCCATCTTATGATTTAATTTGCCGCTGACCGCTAAGATTGAATCACGCAGCGGTTCCGCCTCCAGTCGCCGCAGCGGAAACCTCCACAACCATTCATTCTCCGGATCGGCGCCTGCCGCTTCGGTGCGAACTGTGCTGGATTGCGCATAGGTATTGCTCAACACGATCAGCCGGTGCAGCGATTTGAGGCTCCAACCGTTTTCGCGAAACGTATGCGCCAACCAATCGAGCAATTCCGGATGCGACGGTGGCAGGCCCATGATGCCGAAATCGTTTTCACTGCGGGCCAACCCCTCACCGAAGTGCCCCTGCCAAATCCGATTCACCGCCACGCGGGCGACCAAGGGGTTTTGCGGAGAGGTCATCCACTTGGCCAGCGATAAACGTCGCCCCGTCGTTGATCGCGACGCATCGGGGCCCGAAATTTTGATGTTCACATCTCGTAGGACCGCAGGAAAGCCTGGTTGAACTTCACCGGCCGGTGTCGTGGGATCGCCGCGACGAAACACGTGCGTGACGGGAATCGCATCGGTCGTTTCTTGCCAAATGTAACCGCGGGGCGGTGAGACCGGCGCGGCCGCTTCGATAGCTTGGATCGCTGTTCGAAACGCGTCGCGTTGTCGTTGTTCATCCGGCGTGCGCGACGCACGGATTTCCTTGTCCAATTGTCGTTGCGTTTTGCCGACAAGTCTTTTCTGTTGGCTGGTCCGTTTTTTAGTGTCCGTTTGGTGAGCCTGCAGCGCGTCGGCGGCGATTTCGGTTTTCCCGACAGCAAAGAATCGTGCGCGGACATGCTGATCCAGGTCAGAGATTCGGCCCTGGAGAGTTTCCAATGTGTCCTGATGACGGATTTCCGCGGCTGCGAATGCAGCGAGTTCTTCGGGAGTGCCGACGAGCACGTCGAGGTCGGCCCGTTTTTTCTGCGGACGCTGGAGCGGTTCGAAGATCGCCAACATGCGGGCATAGTCGATTTGCGAAATCGGTTCGAACTTGTGATTGTGGCACCGCGCGCAACGCAGGGTCATGCCCAAAAACGTGGAACTGACCGTCCCCAGTACGTCATCAAGTTGGTCATATCGATCGACTTTGGGATCGGCCGGTTCATCGTCCCAGGTCCCCAGCCGCAAAAACGTGGTGGCAATCAAGGTCTCGGCGCTCACGTCGTGGACTTCGTCGCCGGCGAGTTGTTCGGTGAGAAAACGGTCGAACGGTTTATCGGCGTTCAGCGAATCGATGACATAGTCGCGATACCGCCACGCATTGGGTTTGTCGCCGTCGCGCTCATAGCCATTCGTCTCGGCATACCGCACCACGTCCAGCCAACGGCGGCCCCAACGGATCCCGTAACCAGGATCGGCCAACAAACGGTCGACCAGTCGTTCACGTTTGTCGGGCGCCGCATCGTCAAGAAAGTCACGCACCACTTCGGGCGCGGGAGGCAAGCCGATCAGGTCAAAATAGACCCGACGGACCCACGTTCGGTCGTCGGCGGGCGGCGAAGGGGTCAGTCCCGAGTCGTGCAGTTTTTGCAGCACAAACGCATCGATCGGATTGCGAATCCAGGGGTCGTCCAATTCGGGCGGCGCGGGACGTGTGATCGGTCGAAACGACCAATGCTCATAATCAACGTCGCTCAGTTCGATGCGATACGCATCCAGGTCAGTTTTCTCCCCCGTCGGTTCACCCGCAGTAATTACTGCCCACGCAGAAGTGCACAGCAGCAGGCTGAGCGCAAGTCCCCACAATCTCGGAAATCCCCGGTCTTGTTTCGACGAAGCGCGCAAAATCGAACTCCTGGGCGGGACTGGGGGGCGGGATGACTGTCATCTTCTATTTTGCGGGACGGGTCATTGGTTGGCAAGCGTAATCGGTGGGGTGTGCAATTTCTGGAAGAACCATCTTCGCCGGGTGCCACTGGCTGCTTGCCAGCCAGTGCCGCTTTACAGAACGGTTTCCATGCTCGTGTTTACCAAACGACGTACGCACTGGCGGACGAGCCGCCAGTGGCACCCTATTGCGGAAACTTCACCCAACGACGCGGCGTTTTTTGCGGCCGCCGACGAAGCTGTCGATGACCATGTTCCCTAGGTCGTTGGCATCGCAGTAGGCGCTCACGCCGCGGGAGACTTCGGCCATTTGTTCGACGAAGTTGACCAGCCCCAGATAGAAGTAGTCCTCGATCAGGGCGAAGCTGGAGAGGTGGATTCCCTCGTCGGCGCAGCGACGGACTTCGGCCAGGGTGCGGCGGGCGGTGCTTTGTGCGGGAGGGTAGACGAGCACAATTTCGCGGCCTTCGATGTGTGCGGTCGGTTCGCCGTCGGTGATGGTGATGATCTGTTTGTTTTGCGCGGGTTGGCGGCTGAGGATGCGGCGGGCGAATTGCAGGCCGGCTTGAATGTTGGTGAAATGTTCCGGCACGAAGGCGGGGGGATTGTCCAAATCGATCCGCATACGAACGCGCGAATCAAAAATGCTGACTTGCTTGGGTGCGGCGTAGAGCAATTCCCGTTCGGACAGGGATGTGGCATAGGTGTAAAACCCGACGACCTGCAGAAAGTCCCCTTGGTATTTGCCCCGGACGAGTGATTGCAGCGCCATCGCCACGCGTTTGGCTTGGCCAAATTTTCCGTAGCGCATCATGCTGCCCGACATGTCGAGCAACACGACCGTGGCGCAGGAGGTCTGATATTCGGTGTCGTGGACGACGAAGTCCTCTTCGCCCACATGAATCGGCGAACCGCCCCCTTGTCGATACAGAGCGTTTTTGAGCGTTTCGTGCATGTTGAGGTTGGACACCGGGTCGCCGTATTCGTACGGCTTGGACTCTTCGTGCACCGTTTGCCCGGCACCGCGGAATTCGGTTTCGTGGCTGCCTAGTTTGTCTTTGCGGGAGATTTCGAACAGGTCTTCCAGCGCTCGCGTCTCGGCGCGCTTGACTCCCTTGCCGGTGACCATGAACTTTCCGTCTTCGTCGCGGTCGATGTAACCTTGCTTGAGCAACAAATCCAGGATTTCGGGATTGTCCTCCTGGAGTTGGTCGAGCATATCGAGCACGTTTTCGCCGTAGTCCATCATATAATTGCTGAGCTGATCGAAAATACTATCAGCGGACTGCGGCGTGAATTGTTGGGTGCCGTCCCAGCGGCTGTATTCAAACTCGGGCATAACGCATCGGCTCCCTGAAAATAGCTACGTCAATGGTAGACACCGTAGCGACCGCTGGCAATCCGCCGATTATGATATACTCGGCCGGGTCGTCTCCTATTTCGCATGCGCTGGCCGGAATCAGGCATATGGAAGAAATCGATTTCAGTGGACATTTGACCGGCGGGAGCAATAGCTCCCCCTATGAGGTGACGGGAAAATATCTTCCCACCCAGAAGGGGACCATTGTCTATTGGGAAGGGGCTTTTCGGTTGGACCCGATAGCGTACCCGGGCGAAATGGGCGAATGGGTAGACAACTACCAAACCATGCTCGATCTTGCTGAGTATACTTTACAGGTCAACGAGCAGGCCCATTTGATCGAAATCACAGATATCGAACACGATGGTGCAGGAAACTGGCAATATCGTTTCACCTCCGCACCACACTCCAACACCTCAAATCAGGACACTGACCCTCGGCCGTAACATGGATGATACGACTTCTACAATCACGCGGCTGACGCCGGCTGAGCGGCGGCAATTGGGGAGTTTCTACACCCCCTCGCCGGTTGTCCGTTATATCGTGCAGGGCTGTTTGAGTGGGCCACTGCGGCAGTCTGGGACGATTCTCGATCCCGCATGCGGGGATGGGATGTTTCTGATTGGCGTCGTGGAGGAGATTCTCGCCGGACGCCGGTCGACGGTGGCCGGGCGACTGAAGATCGTCCGCGAGCGAATTTTCGGCGTCGATCTGGACCCTGAGGCGATCCAGCAAGCGCGGCAGCGTTTAGAATTGTGGATCGCGCCACGCACGGCGGAGTTGCGTGCTGAAACACAGCGTGTCCTAGCGGCAAATCTACGGGTCGGCAATTCGCTGATTGGCAAGGACTTTTCTGCGACAGCGCAAGTCGCCGAAGGGTTTTCCTGGCGCGATGCATTTCCGCAAATCGCTGCTGCGGGCGGATTTGATCTCGTGTTAGGGAATCCTCCCTATCGCCGTGAACTGGCTGCGAAGGCATTATTCGACACGATCGCACAGACCCCGTTGGGCAAGCTGTGGCGGCAGTCGCGGATGGATTTGTGGTATTACTTCTTGCATCGCGGGTTGGACCTATTGCGGCCGGGGGGGACGTTGTCGTTCATCGTCAACAGCTATTGGACCGCCTCGCGCGGTGCGGAGAAATTGATTGAACGTCTTCGACAAGAAACGACATTGGATGAAGTCGTCTTATTGGGAACCCGCAAAATTTTCGACGGCGTTACCGGTCGGCATTTGATTGTGCGTCTGCGCAAGGCGCGCTCGCACAGTTCCTGTCGCGTGATTGCGTTGGAGAATCGCGCCTGCCCATTTCCGGATTCCAGTCAGGAATTGGATGAAGGGATCGACACCTATGAACTGACTCAGGAGGATCTCTATACCTCTGGCGGATTAACGTTGGCGCGACCGCTGGCCCAGGCACATCTGTTTGATGGGTGCCGGCTCTTGGGAGAGGTGTACGACACGGCGCAAGGTATGGCCGAGAATCCGCCGCGGGTGAATCGACAGTTGGCACAGAAATTAGACGGCGCAGTAAATATCGGCGACGGGGTGTTTGTGTTGTCCGCTGACGAAGTGGCGCAATTGGAGTTCAACACCGCCGAACGTGCCCTTTTGCGGCCCTATTTCGAAACAGCGACGCTCGACCGCTACGCGCTACCCGATCAGCCGTCGCATCAGGTGTTGTATTTAACCCGCGACACAGCGGCGACTCTGGATGAATTCCCGAACGTTCGGCGTCATTTGAAGAAGTATCGCAAGGTGCTGGAGCAACGGCGGGAAACGCGGCAGGGGCAGAATGCGTGGTGGCATTTGCATTGGCCGCGTCAGCAGCGGATCTTTACCGAACCGGCAATCTTGAGCATTCAAATGGGCCGAGTGCCGCGGTTCGTCTTGGCCAACAGGGCTGCCTATGTCGGATTTTCGGTGAATCTCATCTCAGCGCGTACCCCGGATGCACCGAGCCTGGCGACATTGACCGGCATCTTAAATTCATCAATCGCCGCTGCTTGGTTCGCTCGGCATGCCAAACAGCGGGGCGTGAATTTAGAGATCAACTTGCACGTCTTACGGCGGTTCCCCTTGCCACCACGGAATGCAAAGCGAGAGCAGCAGTTGGCAGATCTAGTCCATGCGCGGCAGACTGGTGGTTCGGCAGCGGGATGTGCGCAGCAAGAAGCCCGGATCGACAAGATTGTCGCCGGGCTTTATGGGGTTCGGCATTCATCCGGGGGGTAGGTCGGGCCTTATGAGTCGCAACTCGCTAACGACCTTGCCCCCGCTGTCCGATCAGACGACCCGCGCTACCACCGTTAGGCGGCGGCGGAGTCGTCTTGTGAAAACATTTGCTCTTCGCCCCGCACCATGCGGTCGTTGAGGATGTACTTGCCGTGCTCGGTGCGTTCAGGCAATTCGTACATAATATCGAACATCACTTGCTCGACGATACTCCGCAGTCCGCGGGCACCGGTATCCTTTTCCTTGGCCATGCCGGCAATTTCCAGCAGGGCTTCGGGGGTGAATTCCAACTCGGCGTTTTCCATCTCGAAGAACTTTTGGTACTGCCGAACCAGCGAATTGCGCGGTTCTTGCATGATTCGCACCAGATGCTCCTTGTCGAGCGGCGTCAACGCGGTGGCGACCGGCAGACGTCCGACCAATTCGGGGATCAATCCAAATTCCAAGATGTCGTCGACACAGACTTGGCTGAGCAATTCGCCCTTTTCGTTTTCACTGCGACGGTTGCCTCCGCCGCTGCCGCTGGACCCGAAGCCGATCACCTTGTTGCCCAGCCGCTTGGCGATGATGTCTTCCAAGCCGACAAATGTCCCGCCGCAGATGAACAGGATATTTGTGGTGTCCATTTGGATATATTGCTGTTCAGGGTGTTTGCGGCCTCCTTGAGGAGGAACGTTGGCCACAGTTCCTTCGAGCATTTTCAGCAGGGCTTGTTGCACCCCTTCGCCGGAGACGTCGCGGGTGATCGAGACGTTTTGGCTTGTCTTGCCAATTTTGTCGATTTCGTCGATGAATAAAATTCCACGCTGGGCGGCTTCGATGTCGAAGTCGGCGGCGTGTAATAATTTCAATAACAGGTTCTCGACGTCCTCACCGACATAGCCGGCTTCGGTCAACGTCGTAGCGTCGCCGATGGCGAACGGAACTTGTAAAGTTCGCGCCAACGTCCGGGCCAACAGGGTTTTCCCGCAGCCGGTCGGACCGATGAGCATGATGTTCGACTTTTCGACTTCAACGTCGTTGTCGGCATCGGCGCTGATCATCAGCCGTTTGTAGTGATTGTGTACGGCGACGGCCAAGACCTTTTTGGCACGATCCTGCCCGATCACATACTGTTCCAGATTCTCCACGATTTCACGCGGAGTGGGAACCTTGGTGAATAGGCTGGGGGACGATCCGCGGCGACGGCGTTCCTGTTCCAATATGGATTGGCACAATTCGATACATTCGCCGCAGATATAGACGTCGGACGGGCCTTCTACGAGCGGGCCGACCTCCCTATAACTTTTGCGACAGAATGAGCAATTTGCGTTTTTTTTACCGGTCGCTCCGCGACTCCCAGAAGTTACATCATTACCGGATGGCATCGGTTTTCCTTCAAACGACTCAGTAGTTACCAGTTCTCAAAGCCAATTACGTCGACAGAGTTTCCAACTCATGCAATCAAAAACTGTCTCGATTGCAGCCATCCATTGCTCATCGACGAATTTCCAATCGGAAACATGCACTTCGCATGCCAATCCGGCTTTCCACAGTCCTGTACGCAGTTTCGGTTTCTTCCGTCGGCGGAAAGTTTTCTAAATAACGGTCCAGGCCCGAAATCTTCGATTGTCCGCCCCGCCGGTGCGATCCGCTAGTGTGAATCGCGAGTTGGTCGACCGCTGGAATTCAGTGTGTTTGCCAATCGACTCTTGATCAATCGGAATTCCTCCTCCGATAGCTCACCCCGCTCGTGCAATTCTCTGTATTGAGTTAGCATTTCATGAGTTGACTCCGCAGGATCGTCACTTTCCCGATACCGTGCACGGATTTGCAAAACGATCCAGGAAAAAACAGCTAAAGTTACGACCATCACTGCCAACGGAATGCCGACGGTCTCCAGTATTTTACTGAACCTGGACATGGAATTTTGTCTTAAAACCAAGATGCGTTTTGAGAGGCGTCTGAGCAATTATCTATAACATCGTCGCCTGTGGCAAGAGCATCTGAACCGGCCAAGGCACAACCGTCAAATCGATCTCAAAACCGCGATTTTCTTGACGCGGCAAACGCCCGATTGTGGACCGGACGCGGACACGCTACAGTCAAAAACGCAGGCGCTAGCGGCCCACTGGGGCTAACCGCACGCCACACATCCATAATTTCTCCTTATTCACGAACCTCCGCCCATGCTTTCCGGCTCGCGCCGAATCCTTGCCGCTGATTGGACCGGCCCCGTTGCCGTGGGTCTCGTCGCGCTCGTGGCCGTATTGGCCACCATCAACCCCGCTCATTTCGGACCGGGAGTTACGGTCGACGAATCGTTCAACACTGCGCAAGGATATTTCCTGACCGAAGCGGCCGGGGCCTATGGGTGGGCTATGTTGCACCCTGCCAGTCAGCTCGAAGTCGCTCAGAGTGCTCAACGACCACCCGCCGTTGGCGCGTTGGGGAATCGGCATTTCAGAACAAGTGGGCCGGAGGATCGTCGCTCCGGATAATCCAGCTGCACCTTATAGTCTCGCCCGCGCCCGCATTGCGTCGGCGATTGAGTTTGCCGTTCTGATCTGCTTGATCGGTTTCGTAGCAACGCGCTGGTACGGACGGCCTGCTGGTTGGGTGGCCGCTATCTCATTGTTAGTCATGCCGCGTGTGTTTGGACACGCACACATCGCTTCGTTGGAATCGATGATGAATCTCACCTATGCGGCGGCGATTTTGTCGGTGGCTCAGTTTTGGGATCACGAAGCCCCTCCAAGCAAACGGGTTGCCTGCTTGACCGGAGTGTTGTTCGGACTGGCGTTACTCTCAAAAGTGCAGGCGATTTTTATACCGATTCCGATCGCATTGTGGGCCTTACTGCGTTGGCGACACCGCGCGATTGTGCCGGTCGCTGTTTGGGGCATGGCAGGGTTGTTTGTATTTTACGCCGGTTGGCCCCATTTATGGGATGCGCCGTTCGACCATCTGATGCAGTATCTCGGACGCACGACGCAGCGGATCGAATTGCACAATTGGTATCTCGGCCAGCAATACGCCGACCGTGCGACGCCTTGGCATTATCCGCTGGTGATGTTCGCGATCACGGTCCCGGTCGGCGTGCATCTGTTGAGTCTCATAGGCGTGGCTGAACTGCGAAAAACTTTCACCAAGTTTCCGCGCGAATTATTGTTGCTCGGCGCGATTGCCTTGCCGTTGTTGGTATTCAGTCTGCCCGGCACACCGATCTACGACGGCGTGCGGTTGTTTCTAGTCGTCTATCCGTTGTGGGCCCTGTTTGCCGGACGTGGTGGGCAGCTTGCGCTCGATTGGCTGCGAAAGCGGATGTCGGCCGGCAAATCCAACGGATGCCTTGCCGGATTTCTACTGTTGCAGGCATACGGCATCGTTTTTCTCGCCCCCTGCTGGTTGAGTTATTACAACCTGGCGGTCGGCGGACTCCGGGGGGCGGATCGTTTGGGATTGGAACGGACCTATTGGAGCGACAGCGTCACCCACGATCTTATCGCGCAAACGGTGGACAAAATCCCCGAGGGCAGCACGCTTTACGTGGCTCCGGTGTTGCATCAGTTTCAATTGGACGAAATGCTGGCGCAGGAACCCTTGTTGGCGCAGCACAATCTTCAATTGCAGCCCTACCAGGGGGCTCCGCTGGGCGAGCAGGACTACTTACTCGTTTATTATCGTCGTGCAAATCTCGATGTGACTCCGGACGAAAATTGGCGAATCATCTCGGAAGTGCGGCGAGAAAACGTGCCGTTGGCCGGGGTTTATCAAGCACCCTAATAATACAGTGCAAGCCCGCCCGTTGAAAAAACAAAAACATCCCAGAGTTGGGTGCCACTGCTGGCTTGCCCAGCAGTGTATTGCCGGTCTCACATTCTGCACTGGCGGACAAGCCGCACCCCAAATCAAAAACAGGAAGACCGATGCCCAATGATGCTTGGGAACAGCTCAATACGCAAATCACGAAGTGCCGCCGTTGTCCGCGTTTGATTGCGCATTGTGAAAACATTGCTACGGTCAAACGCAAAGCGTTTCGAGATTCGCAGTACTGGGGACAACCCGTGCCGAACTTCGGTGATCCGGACGCGCGGTTGTTATTGGTTGGATTGGCGCCGGCGGCACATGGAGCGAATCGAACCGGCCGAATGTTCACAGGAGATCGCAGCGGCGATTGGTTGTACCGTGCGCTGCATCGCGCCGGATTTGCCAATCAACCCACAGCGACAACCGCCGACGATGGTTTGATTCTCAAGGACTGCGCAATCACAGCCGTGTGCCATTGCGCACCGCCGCAAAACAAACCGACGACCGACGAAATCGCAAATTGCCGCGACTGGCTGACGGAGACGTTTGAGCAGTTGCCGGTGCGGTTGTTTTTGGCGCTGGGGCAAATTGGGTTTAAGGCCATCTTGAAAGAAGCACGGTTACGCGGCTGGCATGCGGGCAAACTTCCCAAGTTCGGTCACGGTGCACAAGTCGAACTAACCGATGGCCGCGTGCTGCTGGCAAGCTATCATCCCAGCCAGCAAAACACCTTCACCGGCCGTTTGACGGAGCAGATGTTCGACGACATCTTCACCACCGCTCGCGACATCCTGCAAGCCGACACCTAAGAGCATTTACATTTCTAAGGGTTCACCACGGAGGCACGGAGGACACGGAGCAGCTTGGCCGCAACGAAACCGGGGCGTTAGTTTCTTAGCCACAGATTGAACACGGATGAAACACAGATTTCCGGGCGTGACTATCAAGATCCCAAACCGACGGCTTGCCGTCGCATTGTGCATTCCGTGCCGGACCACGCGCTGGCGTAATTTGGGACGCGAAATAAACGGGGTTAGAGTTACTGGGCGATTTCGCAGCGCGTGTGGCGCGAAATTTTGACAGTTTGCAGTACAGAGAAATTTTAAAAACAGCGATGATCGCTCATTAGGGATTTTCTCGGTGTCCTCTGTGCTCTCTGTGGCTAATACCTTGCCTGAAAAAATTGTATGCGTCTGCTGTAATTCCTGATATCGTTTTCGTAGCTTTCGTGGTTTCTTTTTTCGGGGGTGAAAATTTACGTCCTAGACGAGACATTGAATCGTTCGTCGTACGGAGAAGTAAAACCGACACATCGGTTTCTTGGGTTCAAACGGACATCGCACTGCATCAGCTGGATCGGTTGTTTGCAGTTAGTTGCATAGAGTCGAGAGAATCTGCCGTGCGGATTTGAATCCGTGCGGTGTAGCTGTCACACTGCACCGACTGATAAACATCTCTCATTTAAAATCATAGGTCGTGTGTATGTCCTCCGAGTCAGAAAACATTGAACGATCCGGCGGGCCGCAAGTTGGCCTTACCATGGCGCAAAGTATTTTCATTCTCTTCGTCGCCTTTGCGGGATGGATGTTTGCCGGCTCGGTGATGAATGTCATTCCCTTGGCGGGGCGACCGGCGATTCTTAGTTTCTTGCCCGAGAGCTTACCCGCTTCGCAAATTGAAGGCGAAGTCGGAAAATGGTTTGCACGTTATATCTGCGCCTTCTTGTTGGGAGCGGCGACGGGAGGGCTACTTTTTGGGTGGTTGGGTGACAAAATCGGACGCGCTAAAGCGATGGCAGCCAGCATTTTGTGTTACTCACTGATCACTGGCGTCAGCTATTTTGCCACTTCGCTGGAACAGTTGTTCGTATTGCGTTTCATTGCCTGTCTGGGAATTGGCGGGATGTGGCCCAACGGAGTGGCATTGGCATCTGAAGCTTGGTCCGAAGGTTCACGACCTTTACTAGCGGGACTGATCGGAACAGCGGCGAATGTCGGATTTGTGATTGTCGGCCTGCTGGCCAAATATGTCCGCGATGTGACGACTGAAGATTGGAGATGGGTATTCGCCCTGGCGGGGCTGCCCGCGCTGCTGGGGGTACTCGCGTGGTTCACGCTCCCGGAATCGCCGCGTTGGTTAGCGCAACGTAAATCCGATGGGGATGTGAAACACACACCTTCCATGACCACGGTCTTCAAACCGCCCTACCTGGGAATCACGATCATCGGGATCTGTTTAGGCACGATCCCCTTGCTGGGGGGGTGGGGGACTTTGAACTGGACGATTCCCTGGGCTGATCAAGTGGGCGGAGCCGACGACCCCAAACTCAAAGCTACAATTTCCATCTGTCGATCCACGGGGGCGACGTTGGGGAGCCTCTTGGGGGGCTGGCTGGCTAGCCAATTTGGCCGGCGGAGCACCTATTTTGTGATCAGTTTTTTATCGCTGGCGTGCAGCGGCTATTTGTTTTGGAATTTAACGCCCCTGTCACCGACGTTCACGATTTGGGTGTTTGCGTTGGGATTTTTCGGGACGATCTATTTTGGGTGGTTGCCGTTGTATCTGCCGGAATTGTTTCCCACCCACATCCGCGCGACCGGTTCGGGTGTGACGTTCAACTTTGGCCGCATTGTTTCCGCCATCGGTGTATTAGGAACCGGCGCACTCCTCACCACCTTTCACGGCGACTATGCCCAAGTCGGCCGTTGGACGCACCTGATTTATCTGCTCGGGATGATCGTGATTCTGTTCGCCCCCGACACCACGGGCAAAAAGTTGGACGACTAGGGGTAGGCTCGAGGCTTGAGGGAACAAGCTTGAGCAAGCGGCTTAGCACCGAGAAATTCCGATTGGGCGGAATATCGTTGTTGTCGGCTTGACCCGTAAAAGCGCTCCGCTGGCGGGTTGTGCTGTGACGATCTGCGCGGCTGCGTGGATTGTTCGTCCCCTGGGCGGGCCGCAGAGGTTTCCTAACGGGGTAGTTTCTCTGTGTGGCAATCTCTCCGCAAAGTGCGTCCCCCGCAAAAAGGGGGCGATGCGCGATGATATTTTGCCACACCGCTCGGTAGTTTCTCAACTGCCATCAAAACGCATGCTAGAGTTTTGACGAGGCCCATTGGCGTTTGCCTGCCGGTTCGGGGCCGCAACGAAAACTGAATTTGATGGGGCCGGAAATTACCGCACGAGGCGACGACTTTGACCGTCTGCGGGACAAAGGAATCTGGAATATGAGCTTTCTAAAAAAGTTTTTCAATAACGTTTTTCATGACGGTCAAATCCATGAAGACCAGAGCAGCTTCGAGGATCTCTCCGAAGCGCAACTGGATGCCCATCTGCGAATCGCCAGCTACGGCGGATTCTCGCTGACGGACGCGGTCCGGCCGTCTTTCGACCTACAAGTGGTGCCCAGTGCCGGGTATCGGCACGACGTCTACAAAGATCGCGCCACCGGCGTCGAGATCCCGGTGATCATGGCGGCGGCTTCCAGCGATATGATGATGGACGTCTTCATCGATTTGCTGGAACCTTTGGGCGACCAAGTTGATGTCGTCTTGGAGACCAGTCACGACCGCAATTCGAATGGACACGACGACCTGTACCGCGAACATATTGACGCGCCGGTTTTCAAAAGCATTCTCTACGACTTCGAGGACATGCTGTTAAACGACGGCTGCACCGGCATTGCCGTCTTGAACCCCAACATTCCGTTGGAACTGCAATTCGACGAACACAAACTGCTGATCATGTATGGTCAGGAACTGGGAGAATTTGAGGAAATCCTCAACAATTGCGGTCTGCGGCGCGACCAGGACATTAAGTTCATCACCGAAGCCGAACACGTACATTCCTCCCGCGATGAATTCCATTCGATGTTCGATGAACTGAAATATCGACTCGGCATCGACGAAATTTATTAAGCCCTCTTGAATAACAAAGCTCTCGGAATTGTGAGTCGCCCGGTGCAGTGAGCATCAGGAGCGATCAAACGTGGGCGCGCAGCCGCCGGCCGTTCTCTTGCACAACACAATACGCGGATGCTCTTCTCAGACGAAAACGGCGGGACGGGACGATCGTCCTCCCGCCGTTTTTTATTCGACAAACAATTCGCGATGCTCGCCGTTTTTTTTTGAGTGCACCATCAATCCCCACGATGGTTACACCCACCGGCCGGTTCGGTCGGGAGACACGAGGAATTTTGCGACCCCCTCCAGCAAGGAATTGCTATGGACACTTATAAATCACGTACGATATGCGCTTGCTTGTTTTTAATTGCCGGGTGCACCGCTCGAAATACCCAAACGGATTACTACGGCGGCTCTCCTCAGAATCTGTCGCCGATTCCGCAACAGCAATCCGATTTCCCTCCATCGTCCTCAGCGCCGGTATTCGAAGCGCCGGGGACATCGAATTCCGATGGGCCGCAGTTACTCTCCCCCGAGCCTGATCCCGGTCCCGAAGCGCGGCGCCGCAAATTGCCAGTGCGAAATGTGCGCACTGACCCCTGGGGTCGACCGGAACGTCCCGGCCCGAGTATCAAAAATACGATTCGCCAAAAGGTCGAGCATCGTACCTTGTGGGAATCGCACTACCAAAGCACTCAACGACGGCCTATTCAGACCGTGCAAATCGGCATCGGCCGTTCGCGGGTGATGGTGCTGGCCGGGTTAAACGGCCAAGACGCGCAAAGCATCAGCGTGATTGAACAGTTCGCCCAAACCATGAGTAATCAAGCAGATCTGCAAAACGCCTGTACCGCATTGTTTGTCCGCAATCCCAATCCAGACGGCATTGCGCTGGGTTCACCCTACAACGGTCGGGGAATCGATCTGACGCGTAATTTTCCGTCGGACAATTGGCGAACGACCGCTGATGGGAAAGCGGGCCCCAATGCCGCCAGTGAAATCGAAACGCGGGTGTTGATCCGCATGATCGACGACTTCAAACCGGACCGGATTATTGTCATTCAAAACACGAACGCAAAAGGGAGCATCGATTACGCCGGCCCAGCGCGACAACTCGCACGCAAGGTGGCCGTGCAGAACGGTTATCAGGTCTCGAATCGACAAGCAGCGATTTCAGGCTCCTTAGAACAGTTCGCCGGAAACGATCGCAAGTTGCCGGTCATTGTGGTTTCCATCGACCGACGCTTGGACGGTAAGACTGCCTGGAGTACTCATACCGATGGCCTCGTCATGGCGCTCACCGCCGCAGATCCGCGATTGCAATCCCCGCATTACAACGAGTCGACCGAGGATCTCGATCCACAAGGTCCGGTCGCCAAATCGAAAACTTTCCCGTTGCCACTCAACATCAACGGCGGCGGCGCGACCAACGTGCCTAACCCGAATCGCCTACAAGCACCGCGTCCGGCACGACGTGGCTACCACGAACTGCCCCCGCCCAGACAATACCCGTAAGCGGCCGTAGGGTGCGTCGCGACGCACCTTTCTCGCATAAGACGAATGATTACCCCATTTCAAACCCGGCACAGTAAAAGCATTTTGCCTTACAGAGAATGGCTGGTGTGCCGACGTGGATGGAAGGTTGGGTAGCGAGGATAATCGCCTGCCCGAGCGAAAACCCTCACCCCGGCCCTCTCCCAGAGGGAGAGGGGGAACTGGATGTGCGGCGTATCCGACGGTGCATTCGGCTATTCGAGTCCGAAACAATACAGCTGGCCGGCGGTGCGGAGGTAGATTTTTCCGTCGACTAAGGCGGGGGTGGCGTAAGTGTCTTCGCCAAAATCGGCCGTGCTCAGTTTCTTCCACTGCGGCTCGGCAGTCATGACCGACAAGCGGCCATGTTGGTTGAGCAGATAGAATTTGCCGTCACCGTAGACCGGTGAACTGTAGTAGGCACCCGTTGCGGGCAGTCGGCCTGTCTTCACAACCTGCCCGGTCGCAGCATCGCGGCTGGTGAAGATGCCTCCTTTTTTGACCGTATACACATGCCCATCGTGAAATAACGGCGAAGGGACGTAGGGCAATGTCTTGCGTTCTTTCCAGAGGACGTGCGTGTCGGTGATGTCCCCCGTGCCGCCCGGCCGGATCGCGGCAATGGCGTTTTCGGCCGAGTGGAAAACGTTGCGCATGAACTCGTATTCCACGCGTGTAATTTCTCCGCTCTTGTTTCGGTCGATTTGTCCAAAGCGGCGCTGCAGCGCTCCTTCGGGGATTTCGACTAACTCCAACGCACCGTTCTTGTTTTTGTCGAGCGTATCAATCAACTCGTCGAATGGTTCGGCTTGAATGCGGTCTTCGGTATCTGCGCCGGGCGACCACACTGCTAAATAGAGTATGCCATCGGAACCGATCACCGGTGTGGTATTGGAAATCCGCGCCAGTTCCCGCACCGTCCAGATTTCTTCTCCGGTTTCCAAATCGTAACCCACGATGCGCAGCGTGCCGCTGACGACGATTTGCGGTTTGCCGTCTTGCTCCCAGATGATCGGTGTGGAGTAACTCCGCGGAAAATCATCGCGATTGATGCGCCGCACCAATTCTCCGTTGGTCTTGTTGAAGATCATCAAGGCGGAATCGATATCGTGATCCTGATTGAGAATCACGTAGTCGCCATACAGAATCGGGGAACTGCCGGCGCCGAATGTGTTGCTGAACGGCCCGAGCGGTTTATGCCACAACGGTGCGCCGTCTTTGTCATAGGCGAATAGTCCCGCCGATCCAAAAAAGCTGACCACGATCTCACCGTCGCTGGCAGGACTGCTTTGTGCGTGGCTGCCGATCGCGTGAATCTTTTCTAGCGCGTCATGCGGAGCGACGCGTTCCCAAAGTTGCTTGCCGGTTTGGCGGTCCAAGCCAATGGTCACCAGTTGGCCGTCGCGGACGCCGGAGACGAAAATCCGATCGTCCGTCACCACCGGCGAGGAATGCCCCGGCGGCAGCGGCGTTTTCCACAACACATTTTTCTCCGGCCCGATCTCTTCGGGCAGCCGCGCTGCTGACGGCATCCGCCCTGCCCCGTTCGGTCCGCGAAACTGCAACCAGGTATCCGCCGAGGCAACCGCAACGCAGAGCGACAGCAATATTGGAGTCAACACAAGAACACGCATGGTGCAACCTCAATCAGACAAGGGGAGAGACAAGTTGAGCCGCGGCACGGGGCGGTCGTCTCTCAATTTTATACCTGCTCGGTAGGGGAAGCGCCAATCGCGGGGACGTTTTGAGGCATGAGGCTTGAGGACATGCTTGAGAGATGGTGGGGTGAGATCTTCTTTCGAGATGGATCCGTTGGTGTTCCATTCCGTCACAACATCCAAGCCACCCTGGCCCCCCGCCCCTCAAGCCTGTCGCCTCACGCCTCACGCCTCACCCCGTCGTCAAAGGCGTTCTGAGATGCATGGCGCGTGCTGCGCGTCGCGGTGTGGGATCGTATTGTGTCGTGATGAGGTTTGCAGTACGATCCCGCCCCGTTTCCCGGCACACGCAGTCGGGATACGTTGTTAATACCACCCCACCCTGCTCTAGCCCGCTACGCGATTCGCCCCTCTTATGGACTATCATCTCAAGCCGCTCAGCAAAAAATGCGCGCAAACCGGAGAGGAACTTGTCCCCGGTACGGTGTGCTATAGCGTGTTGATTGAAGAGAACGACGAGATGGTGCGGCTCGATTTTTCTGAAGCGGGCCGCAAGTTGTGGCAGGGCGAACCGATCGGTGCTTGGCAATGCATTGTTCCCGAACCGATCATTAATAAAAAACCGACCATCGACGCCGATGGGTTAATGGCCTATTTCGATCAAATGACCGAAGACGCCAACCCGGCACAAGAAAAACTGCGGTACGTCCTCGCACTGTTGTTGCTGCAAAAACGCCGCGTGCGTTTGGAAGGCTCGCACCACGATGGCAAGGACGAATACATCCAAGTCAGCGGCAGCCAAGGCGAAGGGATGTACGAAGTCCGCGATTTTCAACTCGAAGAAGACGAAATGCACGAGCTGCAAGAAAGCCTCAACGCGCACTTAATGCAGGAGTGGGCGGCATAAACGGACGTTGCCCCGCACAGCCTCAACAGCCCACACGGACACAACGATAGGAATCGACACATGTCACAACAGGCACGGACGCCGCTTACGAAGTTGCAGACCGCACGAAACCAGCGGGCTGCAATTGTGTGCTGTCTGTTGGCGGCGACTCTCTGCCTGACCGGCACCGGCTGCCGACTCTGGCCTGCACATGATCCGTTTGGCCCCAGCGCCAAATGCCACGTCAATCCCGCCATGGAACCGCATTTGTTGGTCGCGCAGGTCAACGCCAACACAGAAAAAATTCATGGTTGGAAGTCGACAAAGGCCACGATTTCCGGAAGCCATATGCTCCTCAAGGTTAAAGGGACAACTGTCGCGGTCGACGGACAGCGGAATTTCCGCCTGTTGGCGAAACATCCCTTGGGTGCTCGTCAGGTCGCCGATTTGGGTTCCAATGACGACCATTTTTGGTTCTGGATCGAGGATCCCAAGCACCCCGACTCCGACGTCATCATGTGCAATCATGAAGACGTCGCCCATGCCGCCCACACCATGCCGATTCCCTTCGAACCCGATTGGTTGATGGAGGTGATGGGTGTGCGCCCAATCGTCCTCGACAACGAGACGACTTTTGTCGAACGCGAAGGGTTCTTGGAAATCTACAACAAACGCATTTCTCCCTCTGGGCAGCCTGTGCAAAAACGCACGACGATCAATCGCTGCCATGCCAACGTCGTTGAACATGCGTTGCTCGATGCCGGCGGACACGTGATCGCTCAGGCGAATTTGTCCCAATATCTCTCCGATCCCAACAGCAATGCGTATTTGCCGGGTCGGATTGAGTTGATATGGCCGCAATCACAAATGCAATTGATCATTAAACTGGAGCAAATCGAATTTAATCCAGCCACCAGTCCGGCCCAATTCCAAGTGCCGCAAGGCATGCCGGTGCGGCAAATTCCTGCACAGGGAATGGTCCAGCGATCCAATTTGCAGGAAAATCTCTACGAAGAACCCTCCGCACAGGGCGATTATGAACCGATCGAGTCAACGCCGTATGAAGAGTAATCGCCGCGAAACGGCGGAATTCGCTGGTGTTGATTTTGGGCCAGAACAGCCTGCTTCTATCAAATCTCAGCAACCTGCTGGTGACCTGACGGTGGGGAATGTTATAAAATCCGCCACGAGGAAAAAGCTTGAGGCGTGAGGGGACAGGCTTGAGGAAGTTTGTCAATTTAGGCGGAAGGCTTATACACTGTTGAACTCGTGGGGGAGTCGTTTGTTCTGCGCAGAAAGCTGCGTTGCGACGCACCCTACGGCAGTTGTCGAGAACTTGGACGGGTCATTCAACGATGGAGTTGTGCGGATGCACTACACTTTGATGCGGTTAGCTGCGATTTGTGGACTATTGGGTGTGCTGGTGACAACGGTCGATGCGGCCGATCCTCCCACAGCAAAATTAGCGCTCAGCTTTAAGCCCAAACAGGCCGATGTCGAATACGACATTCCCAAAGCCGACGAATACGACCAATGCAAAGTCACTGTCGTCCGCAAGGGCAAGGCTTCGGGCTGGGTCGTATTGGGACCGGGAGGCGAAACCTTACGGCGGTTCATGGACACCGATGGCGATAACATCGTCGATCACTGGGGATATTACTTCCGAGGTTTGGAAGTCTATCGCGACATTGATTCCAATGCCGACAACAAGATCGACCAGTTCCGCTGGATGAACCGAGCCGGCTCGCGGTGGGGTATCGACAACAACGCCGATGGCATTGTCGACTCGTGGAAAATCATCTCAGCTGAGGAAGCCAGTCGCGAAGCGGTCCGAGCGCTCACCTCCGGCAACAGCAAGATTCTGCAGCCGTTGCTGTTCAACGAAGACGATGCCAAAGAATTGGGAATTCCCAAATCGGTCTCCAAGAAACTGCTGGACGAAGTTGCCGACGCGCCCGCGAAATTGGCCAAGAACCAATCCGAAGCCAAGGGAATCAGCAAACAATCGCAGTGGTTACAGTTCATCAATTCGATTCCCTCCACCGTTCCGGCCGAACAAATCGGCGCACCGCAGGATTTGTTCATCTACGAAAACGCGATGGCCACCGTCGAAACGGGATCGCAAACGGCGCTGATACAAATTGGCGAGATGGTCCGCGTTGGGGACACCTGGAAGTTGGCCGGCATTCCCCAGTTGATGGGTAAGGACTCGGTCCAGGTCGGCGGCATTCTGATGAATCCGGCCACAGCCGATGTCGCCGATACGCAAATGGAATCCGAAGACGACCCGGCCGCCCGTAAGTTGATCGAAGAGCTGCAGGAGCTAGATAAAAACAGCCCCGCCCTAACCGCCAGCCGTTCCAAAATGGCCAAATACTATGAGGAACGGGCCGACCTGTTGACGAAATTGCGGCAAACGTCGAAATCGGACGAACTCCGCGACCAATGGACGCGGCAATTGACCGATGGCCTTGCCGCCGGCGTTCAGACGGGTGTCTACCCCGACGCACAAGCACGCTTGAAGGCTTTGGAAGCCGAGCTTGAGAAATCGACCAACGAAGCACCGATGTTGGCCTACGTGGTTTATCGCCGAATGCTGGCCGGTTACAACGTCGAGATCCGCGACGCCGACAACGACGAACGGAGCAAAATCCATGAGAAATGGTTGACGGAATTAGAAGATTATGTAGACAAACACGCGTTGTCCGATGATGCACCGGAAGCAATTCTGCAAATCGCCATTGCCGAGGAGTTCAGCGGCAATGTGAAAAAAGCGGCAACCTGGTATGCCAAGCTGATCAAGGATTACCCCGAATCGCCCTCATTGCCCCGCGCTAAGGGAGCGGTCAAGCGGATCGAGATCGAAGGCAAGCCGTTGGATTTAAGTGGGACCAGCCTGCAAGGCAAGACGATTCAGTCGGCGGATTATCGTGGTAAAGTGTTAGCCGTGATCTATTGGGCCACATGGTGCAAACCCTGCACGGAGGACCTCCCGCAAATCCGCGAACTGTACGAGAAACATCACGGCAACGGATTTGAGATCGTGGGCGTCAACGTCGACGCCGATGCAAGCGAGATCCCCGCTTATTTGAAACAGCACAAAGTGACTTGGCCACAGATTCATGAACCGGGCGGACTGGTCGACAGCCCCCTGCACGTGATTTCGGCATCATCACAGCCCCGACCGTGTTTCTGGTCGACCGCGACGGCAAGGTCGTGAAGCGGAATGCCAGCGTCGACGATTTGAAAACGTTGTTGCCAGATTTAATCGCGGGCAAAACACCGCAAGTCGGCGCCGACGAAAAAACGTCGAAAACTAACTAGCAACGAACCGCCCGAAATTCCGGGCAGGACTCGTGCTTTTTCACGGTCCAATATTTTGCTGGGTGGGTGTGCCACTGGCTTTGCCAGTGCAAATTCAAATTGTCTGAATGCCTTCAAAGCACTGGCGGAGCCAGTGGCACCCTGTTTTTTGAGTGTGACATTGCACTAGGGGACGCAGTTCATGGCGCGGTCGTTTCCGTATCCGTATCTCGGCACCAAGATCGACGGCGTGCACATGTCTGCCGAGCAATTGCTCGTGCATTCTCACAACCTGAATGACCTGCTAGGCAAATACACCTATACCGATGCACTGTTTCACATTCTGCACGGACAATTGCCTTCAGAAAAAGAACGGCAAATGTTCGATTTGGTCTTGGTCGCCTTTCATGGCGGATTCGGACTGCTGCCCCCTACGACACTAGTCCCGCGTCTGGTCGCCGGAACAGGGGTTTCCACAGCACAAGCACTGGCTGCGGGATACTTGGCCAGCGGGCCGTATCACGTGGGAGCCGTCGAACATGCGATGACGTTATATCGCGACATCCTAACCGCTTACCGCGAGCAACAGGGTGAGACCCCAGCCAAAGCAGGCGCGTTGGTCGAATTTGCGCGCACACATGTTCTAGGCATGATCGAGCGGGGTGAAACTGGTCCCGGGTACGGACATCCACTGTTGCGCAAAGATCCCCGGCCGACTCACGTGCGGCGAGTGTTGTGCGAACTGGAAGCCGAAGGCCCCTACCTCGACGTCTATGACGGTGTCGTTGGTTGCATGTCGGAACAAAAAGGGGTCCCCCCCAACGTCGACGGCATCACCGGCGCGATCCTGCTCTCGCTCGGCTTCCAACCACAGCACGGTACCGGTTTGTTCTTACTGGCACGGACGGCAGCCATGTTGGCGCATGTGGTCGAGGAACAGACCGACATGCCCTATCAAACACAAAAACGATTCATGGTGTTGCCGGTGGCAATGCCCAAGTTGTTCAACGCCAATTTCAAACAACTGGCCAAACGGTTTAACAAACTGCGGGACAACTCGTCGTTTCAGAAAATCCAAGGCCTCTTTAGCAGCGGCAAAAAGAAACCGTTCCGCGACAAAGAACAACAAGACCAAGCGATCATCGACGATGCCCGACAAGCCCGCAACGCACAGCCGCTGGAATCGTTGTCCACCGCCATTCCTGCAGCCCAGTCGAATGACGATGAATTCGCCGCATCGAGCAAGTTAGTCGAAGTCCGTCACGCGCTTGACACCGATAACGGCGAAGGTGGCGAGGTCGGAGCGGAATACTTCCCCGAATTACTAGCCGCCGCATCGATGTGCTTGGCGACATCGTTGGAACAAATCACCCCCGGCGAACAAGCAGCCAACGTCCCCGACAATCAACGCCGCGCCGCCGAGTTGTTGGATCAAGCGCTGAAACTCGTGCACGAAGCAGCGGCGCTGGACGTCTCTACGACCGCGTAGGTCATGCTCTGCATGACGAGCCTCGCGCCGTGTTGAAGGTTAATAAGCATCGTCATGCACAGCATGACCTACACCTAATCCACATCAACATCCGCAGTCACATCGTGTTCTCGGCAATAGGCGCCGATTGCTCCGACGAATTCCTCGCCGTAGTCCTTGCACTTCTTTTCGCCGACGCCGCGGACGTCTAGAAAACCTTCCAGCGTGGTCGGGCGGCGGAGCGCCATGTCGCGCAGGGCAGCGTCGCCGAAGACGACGTAGGCGGGGACCTCTTTTTCTTCAGCGATCGCCTTGCGAATGGTTCGCAGGACATCGAACAGTCCGCGATCAACGCCCTCCCAAGACTCCTCGGCGACTTTGGACTTGGATTCGGACCTGGATTTTTTGGCCGTCTTGAGCGGCTTGCTCAAGCGAGGGGTGACTTCGCCCCGCAACACTTGCCGCCCATTTTCGCTCACCTGTAGTTGATTGAACTCGCCGTAACGCGATAAATATCCCTGCGAGACCAACTGCTCAATCCAGTCACGAATCGTTCGCTGCGATTCCTCGGCGAGTAAACCATAGGTGCTCAATTGATCGTGCCCGTTGTCGAGCAAGCGTCGCTCCTGCGAACCTTTTAACACGCCCGCGGTATACTCGCCGCCGAAACGTTGTTCGAGGCGAATCACACAGGAGAGGATTTTTTGACCGATGACCAGCGCGTCGTCGACCAGTTCAATGTCCCCCATACAGACGTCGCAAGCATTGCAGGAATCCGATGCTAACTTTTGCCCAAAGTGCTCCACGATTGCGCGGTGTCGGCAGGTGACACCGGTGCAGAAATCGAGCATCATCCCCAGCGAATCAATCGACACGTCCCGTGCTTTGAGGTCCCCCGATTGATTGAGCAACCGCGACCACGTGTTGAAATCGCCAGTGGAATAAAACAGGCAACACTCCGCCTCCAAGCCATCCCGCCCGGCGCGGCCGCTTTCCTGTTGATACGCTTCCAGCGATTTGGGAAGTTGCGAATGAATCACATAGCGGACATTCGACTTGTCGATCCCCATGCCAAAGGCGACCGTCGCCACGATGATGTCGCAGCGCTCGTTGATGAACGCATCCTGATTGTCTTTTCGCTTCGTATCGGGCATCCCCGCATGATAGGGCAAGGCGCGGTAACCCAACTCGTTGAGCTCCTCCGTGGTTTCATCCACCTTGCGGCGGCTGATGCAATACACAATCCCCGACTCGCCGGGATGCCGATCAATGACTTCTTGGATTTGTTTGATCCCGCCTGACCGGCGTTCGATTTTGTAAATGAGATTCGGGCGATCAAACGATCCAATATGGACTTCCGGCTCGTGCAAATCGAGTTGTTTGGCAATATCCTCACGAACGATTTCGGTCGCCGTCGCGGTATAGGTATGGATGCCAATATTGGGAAAGGCCCGTTTGAGTGTCCGTAATTGACGGTAGTCAGGACGAAAGTCGTGTCCCCATTCGCTCACACAATGCGCTTCGTCGATGGCGACGAACGAGACGTTGGACTCCTGCAGGAATTCGATTGTGTTTTCCATCAACAACCGTTCCGGCGCCGCATACAGCAGCTTCAACTGCCCGCTGCGAATTTCTTCGGAGACCTGTATACGCTCCTGATAGGAGAGCGAACTGTTCACGCAAGCAGCCGGTACGCCGTTGGAACGCAGCGCGTCGACTTGGTCCTTCATCAGCGAGATGAGCGGCGAAACCACGACCGCCATACCAGGCATGCACATCGCGGGGATTTGAAAACAGAGCGATTTTCCGCCGCCGGTCGGCAACACAACCACCGAATCCCGCCCGGCAAGCACACAGTCGATCGCCTCGCGTTGTAGCGGGCGGAAGTCGTCGTAGCCCCAGTATTGCTTGAGGATATCCTCAGGAGCGGCAGTGTTGGCATCCATGTGCATCGGCGAGAAATGTTCGACTGAAGAATCTAGGGCAGAGCAAATCCGAATTTGAGCGCGGGACGTCACGTTTCCGGAGCCACGGGGAGAATCGCTGTTGTCCGCTGATTCTCGCAGGCATCCACTGATACGCGGGTTCGGATAGCTACACTAAGCAACGCCGATGCAAATGTCCACCAAGAGGCGATCGACGAGTCCCGCACGCACCCTCAACTTCAATAGGCACTGGGCTGCGCGCCGATGTCTACGATACTGCAAGCTTGGATGACATCTAACCCCAACTCCTCCGCACGGGCCAACAACTCCGGACTTTCACTACCGGGATTCAGCCAGACTTCCTCAGCCCCGGCATCCTGGATTTCCTGCAGCAGCGAAATACCGATCGTCGGCGGCAGATAGACACTGATGCGGTCCAACATCTCGACCGGCACTTCATCCAGAGCGGAATACGCTTTGAGCCCTTCGATCTCCGTCACGTTGGGGTTAATCGGATAAACGTCATACCCTTGCTCCCGATACGCCCGGACCGCTTTGTTGCCATATTTGTTGCGGTCGGCACTGGCACCGAGCACGGCGACTGTCGGTTTAGACATACGAAATCCCCTTTGTGGTATTTGGCGAATACATTCGGGCACACTGTTGGATAGTAAAACCTGATTGAGCGTAAGCTATCGTGAGTCTGACTGACACCATCACAGCATTTTTTTCGTGTTTTTCGCTTTTTTCGTGGTTTATCCTTTTTGGGGTACCAGTGGTAAAAAATGCCTCACGCAAAGCCGCAAAGCTCGCAAAGGAGTTTTCGGCGTCAGCGTAAGTCGTGATTAACACCCGACTGTGGGGAGAACGAATTCTATGAACTTCTTGAGTACGTTGAACGTAATATGAGGAAATGCGCACAATCCCGTTGGACCCGGCACACACCTTTGCGAGCTTGGCGGCTTTGCGTGAGGTTTCTTTTTTGCCGCACACCACGGTCACCCCGTTTCCGAAACGAACCGCAGCTTGTGCTACGGGACGTCGTTGTTTGACGCCAAGCGTTCACGCAGATAGCAGGCGCGGGCTACGTTGCGTTCGCCCGACTCGAGTGAGGAGTTGCGGAGTTTTTGCAGATGCGCCGGCTGCGTATGGATGAACAGCTCGTTCACTGTCGGAATTTCTAGATCATCGATCAGGCCCAAATTGATGCCCATCCGCACGCTGGAAAGCAGATGCATCGTTTCCTCGGAACTGATCGTCTGCGCGGTCCGCAAGATTCCGTAGGCCCGCGAGACTTGATCGTGCAGATCGCGGCGTTTTTCCTTCACCAAAGCTTCGCGATACTTCCGCTCGTAGCCGATGATTTGCGGGATCACGTCTTTCACTTCACCAATGATTTCCAACTCGCTCTTTCCTAGCGTGACTTGGTTGGATATCTGGTAAAAGTCTCCCATCGCCTGACTGCCTTCCCCATACAAGCCGCGGACGGCGAGATGGATTTTTTGCAGGGCTTGGTACACCTTTTGAATTTCTTTGGTCATGACCAGCGCCGGCAAATGCAGCATGACGCTCACGCGAATTCCGGTGCCCACATTCGTGGGGCAAGCCGTGAGATAGCCGAGCTGTTCGCTAAAGGCGTATGTCACTTTATCTTCGAGCGAATCGTCGATGCGGTCGATTTCTTCCCAGCAGTCCTCCAGAGCCAAGCCGCTGCGCAGGACTTGAATCCGCAGATGGTCTTCTTCATTGACCATCAGGCTCACATTTTCGCCGCTGCTGATTCCCACGCCGCGCGCACCGCTGCTTTCGCACAGTTCGCGGCTGATCAATTGTCGCTCGACGAGAAAGCGGCGGTCCAACTCCTTCATTTTTTGCACGTCGAGGTACGTCAACGGTTGCGGCAGGCGGAGATCGCTGACGTGTTGATGCAGCAGGCTTTCGATTTCGGCGCGGGTGGCTTCGTCGGAGCGGCTCAGAAACGGGAACTGCGCCAAATTGCGCGCCAAGCGAATTCGACTGGAGATGACGATATCGGCTTCAGGCCCGGTGCCTCGCAACCACTCGCCGCTGGTGTGTGTGAGGTCATCCAGTTCCACAATCAAATTCTCCCAGGGCGGCCCGAACAATCGCGACCGATTCCACCGACTACGTTTCGCCCTCGGCCAACCGCCGAACACGATACGTGTGATTAGCATTTCAATTTGACACGCCGCCTAGCCTTGCGAATCCGGCCGGGCATCCTCATTCCATCAGTCTGCGTCACCCGTGCCTTGCGATAGCGCCGTTTCCATCGCCTGGATTTCATCCCGCAACCGCGCCGCCTCTTCGTAAGATTCCTCCGCCACCGCTTTGCGCAATTCGCTCCGCAGTTTAATCAATTGGTATTGGCGTTGGCTGTCAGAAGGTGCGCGTTTGGGAACTTTCCCGCAATGTTGCCGCTCGTCGTGGATATTCTCCAGAAGTGCCTCTAATTCGTCGCCGAAGACGACATAATCATGAGGACACCCAAACCGCCCTTGGCTGCGAAACTCTCGAAAACTGATGCCGCAATTGGGGCAGACATTTTTATCCAGTTCCGCCAGCTCTTTATCACCCGCATCCAGTTGCAACTTGACCATCATCCCTTCCTCCGGTTCTGAGGAGGGCGAAGGCTCGTCCTGGTTGAGGTATTGTTGCGCGCAATCCTCGCACAGATGGATCTCATGCGGCACTTGCTTCACGAGTTCCGTGATGTGCAAGGTTGCCGGCTTCGGGCATTTGCTGCATTTCTTCATTGAAACGGTTGTTTCAAAAAAACTGATATGTGCGCAATAGAGGGCATCCGCTCCACGGGCCGATCCCGTCGGGCATCACCTCAATTCAATTCTATTCGCGGCCCCCCGAGTGTCAAGCGACGTCGTTTCTGACTGTCGCGCGTAAGGCCAAGCTGGTACTATGGATGCGGTTACGTTTGATGACCGGCGTTGCTTATAATCCGAGCCCCCGGTATTTCGCCTGTCGGCGATGGAACTCACCGGACCCCTTATTGATCATACCTTATGCAAATGTCGGCCGGCCCGATTCGCCCAAAGAATCTGTAGTGAACCTGACCCCACATCCAAAACTGACCGTAGATCTCCCCTACGAACACCAGCAATAAAGTTCGACAGCTATGAAGTACTACCCTGACTTCGACACTTTCGCCAAACTGGCGGCCGATTCCGATGTGGTGCCGGTTTATCGGCAATTGGTCAGTGACACGCTGACCCCGCTGAGCGCTTACAGTACGATCCAGTGGGGCCCTTGCTCATTCTTGTTTGAAAGCGTCGTCGGCGGCGAACAGATCGGCCGGTACAGCATTCTTGGCGCCGATCCGTTCCTGCAGCTCGACGCCTACGGCACGCGCATCAAGCTCACGCATCAAGACGGTCGTGTCGAAGAACGGGACTGCGACGATCCGTTGCACGAATTGGAAGTCCTGCTCAGCCAATACCGCGCGGTGCACTTGCCCGGACTGCCTCGTTTTGCCGGCGGTGCTGTCGGGTATGCCGGATACGACACCGTCCGTTATGCCGAACATCTGCCCAATGCCCCACAAGATGACCGCCAATTGCCCGATTTGTCGTTCGCGTTTTACGACCGGATGGTGATCTTCGATCAAATCAACAAGACCGTGCTGGTCGTCGTCCACGCCCGTACCGACGGGGAGGACTTGCGGGCTGATTACGATGCGGCGCGCAAACGGGTGGATGAGCTTTGCAAACAACTCCAAATGGGCGCCTCCGACCTGCAGGTGACCGACATCAACCTGGACGAGGAATTGACGCTTGAGTTCCGCTCGAACTTCACGCAACCCGAATTCGAAGCGGCTGTCGAATCCTGCAAGGAATACATCCGCGCCGGGGACATTTTTCAAGTCGTACTCAGCCAGCGGTTGGAATTAGAGACGCACGCGCGGCCACTCGATATTTATCGCAGCTTACGGGTGGTCAATCCCAGCCCGTTTATGTTTTTGCTCAAGACCCCGGCGGTGAATCTCATCGGCAGTTCGCCGGAGATCATGGTTCGTGTCGAGGATGGGCAGGTCACGATCCGCCCATTGGCTGGTACCCGCAAGCGGGGTGCGACGGAAGCAGAGGACGAACGCTTAGCCGCAGAGTTATTGGCCGACCCCAAAGAACGCGCCGAACATGTCATGCTTGTCGATTTGGGACGCAACGACGTGGGCCGCATCGCCCAATACGGCACGGTTGAATTGAGCGACATGATGGTCGTGGAAAAATACAGCCACGTGATGCACATCACCTCCAACGTCACCGGTCAACTCGCCGAAGGGCGCACCGCACTCGATGCGCTGCGGGCCGGATTGCCGGCGGGTACGGTCTCCGGTGCCCCCAAGGTGCGGGCGATGGAAATCATCGACGAATTCGAACCCCACCGCCGCGGACCCTACGCCGGAGCCGTCGGCTACGTTGATTTCACCGGCAATATGGACACCTGCATCGCCCTGAGAACGATGGTCATGCAAGGCCAGACCGTCTACGTCCAAGCCGGCGCCGGCATCGTCGCCGACAGCGTTCCGGAAAGCGAATATCAAGAAACGCTGAACAAGGCCCGCGGTCTCTTAAAGGCCATCGAAATCGCTGAACAACAATTGTAGCGGCGATTGATCATTATGGGACGAGCGCCAATACGGGGTCATTGATCTCCTGCATCTGCTCGATGATTTTCGCATGCAGTTTTTCGATCGCCGCGTTGGTTTCCGGCGTGTCTTTATGAATCAGATTCGTGGTCTCTGTTGGATCGGCCTCTAGGTCGTACAACTCGTCGCGCTCGGGATTGAGAAAATCGCGAACCAGCTTCCACCGCGGGGTGCGATACATCCGCATGTGTGTGTGCGATTGGTGCTTGGTGCTGTACTCTGCATAAAAGTCGTTGTCCCAGTCGGTCGATTTGCCCTCCAGTACCGGGACAATACTTCGGCCACGGAGGATGGTATCCGCCGGCAACGGGACACCGGCCATCCCCAAAAGTGTGGGATACCAGTCCAAGTTGGAGAAGGTCTCTTCCACGATCGTGCCCGGTTTAATCACGCCGGGCCAGCGGATGGCGGTTGGTACGCGAATCGAATTGTCGTACATGTTCGGCCGTTGTCGTCGGGGAACATTCTCTGTCCCTTCGGGAAACTCGGTCAAAATCCAGTGGCCGTTGCCTTTGTGCCAGATGCCGTTGTGCCCCATGTTGTAGCCATGATCGCTGGTGAACACCACGATCGTGTTGTCAGCCAATTTCAGGTCGTCCAATGTTTGCATCAACCGGCCGACATTCCGATCGACGCCATGGACGCTCCCCAAGTATTCCCGCGTTTTTTGCTTCACTTTTTTGACGTCCAACTTGGGGTAGTCCGGATGCGGAAGCGTGGGATCGAGGTCTTTGAACGGTTCTAAATCCGATTCTGGTTGCGGCAACCACGGGGCGTGCGGCGCGCGGTAGTGGACGCAACAGACAAATGGTTTTTCTTGATTATCCTTGATGAATTCGATGGCATAGTCGGTCAGCACGTCGGTGGTGAAACCGGGAAAGGTCTGTTGCTGTCCGTCAGTTTCTAATACCGCGCCTTTGACTTTTGTCCCACCGGATCGAAAGCCCATGAAATAATCAAAGCCGGCACGCGTGGGATGAAAACGGTCCGGGACCCCCAAATGCCATTTGCCGATCAAGCCGTTGGTGTATCCGTGTTGCTGCAGGACTTCCGTCCAACAAAGAGAACTGGGCGGCAGGCCGACTCCATACTCGAATCGAGGATTGATCCAATCGGTGATGCCCAATTCACTGCCGTAGCGACCGGTCATCAATCCCGCACGCGACGGACTGCAAACCGGGGTCGTTGTAAATGCATTGACCAAATAAGCACCGCTGCGAAACAGCTCGTCCAAGTGAGGCGTTTCCGCGTCCGGATGTCCCGATAGCCCCAGCGCCCAGGGAGCTTGGTCGTCGGTGAGGATGAACAAAATATTCGGTTTATCCGCCGCCTGGGCACAGTCCGAGCAGGTGTATGTGGCCAGCAGCGCCGCAATGATGGCTGTCGTCAATTTCATGAAGGATGCCTTCCGCACGATTCAATGATTCTCTGCCAAGTTTGGCCAACAGCCCGCCCGAAAAAGGGTGCCACTGGCGGCTTGTCCGCCAGTGCAAACCGTGTGACTGGCCAACACACTGCTGGACAAGCCAGCAGTGGCACCCGAAATAGCGAATGCTTTTGGTTTTTCAACGGGCTGCAGGGGATTTCATGCATCAGCTTGCCGTTTTCGGTCGGCAGTGTCAATGACACGCTGCAGCGTCTGAACAGCCGTCCCCCAATGTGTGCCCTTAGGCGACCTGTCCGCAAGTACAAACCAGGGGGCCGGTGAATACACTGCTGGACAAGCCAGCAGTGGCACCCGAGCTATACACCGTTTGTAATCATGGCACGTCTGATTGACTCTCCTATGGGACTGAAAACTCCACTCCGTTTGCCCTGTGGCAACGGTCCGGTTGTAGCGAATGCTCTGCCTGCGGAAGGTACTCGTGTTTGGCAAGATCGTCGTGTACCGCACACTTGTTACAACGCCACGAGGCCACACAGCCGGATCGATTGCGCCAACCGTCGCCGGGTTATTCGGGATCGCGCGATTGGTTGTTTTGAAATGGACCGGTGAAACCGGTTGCACCGAAAATGATTATCGCCCCCTGGGTCATGCTCAGTGCGATATTTCTGTTACGGTCTTTCCATGTTTCAACGCGGGTCCGACTATCATGTTCAACAATTTCTCCTTGCCCTCCAAAAAACTGGTGGCGGTCGTCGCAACAATCGGGCTGGCGGGCTTTGCCGGTGTCTGCGGTTGTAAACACTCGCAAAAGGAAACAGCCGGATGCTGCCAAGTCTGTGCACCTTCCGCTGAGCAACAAGCACCGGCCGCCATTGCGGAAGCCGATCAGCAACTCCCCACAGGTCCGGTACAACTGGACGAACCTTACGCTGCCCCTCCCGTGGATTCCCCCATGGATCCGCAAACCCAAGGGGAACCGGCGGTGAACTCCCAGCAATTGGCGACGCGGTTTGAATCCCTGGGCGGAACGGTGGAACTGGACTCAACACAGGACATCAGCGTGTTGGATTTGTCGGGAACAATCGTCGGAGACGATGACCTGCGAAACGGCGCCGGCTTGGAGAATTTAACGCAACTCGACCTGAGTGAGACAACGATCACGGATGCGGCATTCGCTCACCCGCATTGGATGTCGAATTTGACACGTCTGTCGCTCAATGGAACGAGCCTGACAGATGCAGGATTACAGAACCTCAAAAACTTGAATCGGCTGCAACTGTTGTGGATGAATGAAACAGCCGTCGGAGATGCCGGACTGGCACAAATTGCCGAGTTGAACGGCCTGCAATCCTTGGGTTTGAATAAAACCGAAGTCACCGATGCTGGATTGGCCCACTTGCGGAATATGAAAGATCTCAAGTATCTGTTGTTAGGCCACACCCAGATCACCGATGCCGGACTGCAACATCTGCGGGGCTTTGACAAACTCAAAGGACTGAGTCTGGTCGGGACCCGCGTCACGCCGGTGGGAATCGCCGAGCTGCAAGTCGCACTGCCCAACTGCCGCATTGTCGCCGACCCGATCGATGCCACCGAGGACGCGACCGAGGACGCCGACGAGCAGCCGAACGCTCCTGAGTCAGGCCTAGAATCCGGCGAAGCGCGGCGACAGATGAACACCAATGGCCGGCAAGTTCGCCAAGCTGTTTCGATGGCTACACCGCATATGCCATTGCCCGCGCGGCGTTTTCCCGGACTCATGCAACGCGGTGCCTTGCAAAGCAATTCCGGGGTGGACATCACGCGCTATCATATCGCTGTGGCGCTGGCGGAAACTGGCAACATGCGTGCCGCACTGCCCATGTTTGCCGAGACGGTGGGCGAGGCGGCCGCTTATTACAATGTGGGAGTCATGTTGTGCAAAGCGGGTTATTGGAAGCAAGGCGAAGCACAGTTGCATTACGCACTGCAGCTCGACCCTCGCATGTCGTCCGCGCGTCGTTGGCTGAACGAAATCGCAAGAGAACGCAACACGGTCATGCCTCAACCGAATCCGCAACAGATTCAACGCACGCAGTGGATCAGGCCCGTGCAAGTTCGCTCCGACCGACGAACCGACATGTCCCCGCCTCCGATCGGCGTCTGGACCAAACTGCCAAACCGGTAGTTTAAGCCAACGGCAAGTTGACCGGTGCGTTGGTTTGAATGCTGCGATGCACGGCTTCGGTGAACTCCATGTACCGTACGCCGGATTCAAAGTCAGTCAGCCGCACCGGTTCGGTGCCGCGAATGGCGCCAATGAATTCCGCTTCGACCCGCCATCCGCCGAGCTGTTCCTTAGGAACACGCAGCAGCGTCATATCATCGTCACCGGCGTGACCGACAAAGATCTGTTCACCGTCGTTGAATTTGGCTTTGATCGTGCCGCGGGTGCCGTAGAGGTGGATTTGATGTCCCGGCCCGAATAGGTCAATCCCGCTAAAGTGGTACAAGCCCCGTGCGCCGTCGGAGAGTTCTGTCAGCACCTGCAGACTGTCAGGGACAGTCACGTCGAGAATGTCCGTACCAACCTTCGAAGGGCGTTTGGATTCAAACGTCGCAGCCTGCGCGAAGACTCGCGTTGTTGGCGACGTCCAACGCATGGCCGTTTCGTGCATGATCCCGAGGGTCAGGGTATTGTATCCGCTGATCTCAGCGTCTTGCCGCCAATGCAACGGCTTGGTGTAATCCCAAAATGCGTCCGCAGCGCCGACCACGACCATCTCGCGCAGATCGCCGATAAAGCCATCTTCGATCAATTGTCGCATACGGCTTTCATGTTCCAAGCCAAACGGGCTGGGCACGATTTGGGCAACCAAGTCCGGATGCGCCTGAGCCGCCTTGAGCATCGCGTGAGCTTCGGACGCATTGCGAGCCATGCGAGCTTCGGTGAGGACATGTTTGCCTGCTTCCAGAGCGGCACAACTGATTTCGCAGTGGAGATTCGGCCAAGTGCCGATCATGACGGCGTCAACATCGTCGTCGGAAAGCAGTGCTTGCCAGTCGGGGTATTGCTTGGGAATCGACAATTCCTCGGCGGCGCGAGCCGTCGATTCTTGAGTCTGGTTGACGACACCTACGATTTCGACGCCGTCGATTTCGCGAAAGCCGGGAATGTGGCGTAATCTGGTATTCGCACCCGCTCCAACAATGGCAACGCGAACAGTATCTTCAACCATGAATGAACTCAAAAATTCTCAATGCCGATGGAATTGGCCCTAGTGGTGTCACCACTCTATGTTAGTCATCTACCGACTGCGATTTCCGTACGAAACCTGACAGTCGAGGGTGGTCTCCGCACGACGGATTGCGACGCCCACGCGGCTCCGACGCGCGCAGCGCGATACCGGTGCACGTATAGTGATGCCCTGTGCCCGGAATTTCAACCGACGGACAGCAATCGACTCGAAATTCACTGTGGCAACAGACCGGCAGACCGCCTCGCAGGGATCGGCCAATACCTCAAGCAGCGCGTCGCTCGGATGTCTTAGTGTTCTGAATCGCCGAAAAACGCCGGAAAATCGCATCAGCAGCACGGGCGGTGGCCCCTGGCTGTGCGGCAGCGGCGGCGATCGACGACAATTCTTCCGCACGCTGCAAACGGCTGTCGGGGTTATGGACCCACTCCTCCAAAATCCCCGCCATCCGCTCAATATCCGCCTGAGGGTCTCCTAAAACCACAAATTCCGGCATCACTTCGCGTCCGGCAATCAGATTCGCCAAGGTGATATATGCACAACGAATGAACGGACTGCCCAACCGATGCAGCGTTTTCGACATCACATAGATCACGACCGCCGGTGTCTGCCGCGCCAGAACTTCCAGCGAGACCGACCCGGAGACCATCAAACACGCATCGGCGGCCTCAATCACCTCCGGTGTCCGCTGCACGCATAATTCGATCGGCAAATCCTCTGACTCATCGGTCAACAATTCGCGGCACCACTCCACGTGCTGTTGACTATAGCAAGCGACCAGAAACCGCGTCGTCGGGCAACGCTGGTGCACGCGGCGGATCGTCGCCAATTGAATCGGCCAGTTGCGTTGCACCTCTTGATTGCGCGAGCCGGGCAGCACCCCAATCACGGTCCCACCGCGCTCAGCTTGTTCGTGCATGAAATCGGCGTTCAATTTGTGCTGAGCGACTTCATCAAAAAACGGATGCCCGACGCACTCCGCATCGACTCCCTGATCGCAATACCAGCGCGTTTCGAATTCCAAGGGCGAGAGCACGTAATCCACGAATTTGCGGACGCGGTGAATCCGCCACGAAGCCCAGGCCCACAATTGCGGCGGCATGTAGAAGGCGACCGGAATCCCCAAACGTTTCGCCTTGCGGGCGATCCACCAATTGAATCCAGGAAAGTCGACCAACACCACCAAATCGGGCCGCTGCTCCTTGAGCAACACCTCGGCCTGTTTGACCAGCCGATAGAATTTCAGCAATAGCGGCAACACCGCCACGATTCCCATCACGGCCATCGTGGTGAGTTCAAACTGCAACTCACACCCCGCCTCAGCCATTTGCGGTCCGCCATACCCAGAAAACCGCGACTGCGGATCGCGACGACGAATCTCCTCAATCAATTTCGCCGCATGAGCATCACCGCTGGGTTCGCCGACGGAAAAGAAAATATGCATTGAATATCCCAAGAATCAACCATCCATGGTGCCACGCAGCAAGGGGAACGCGGACACGCACCCACTGCGAAGCGGGGACGATACGGGATTATCTCAAATGGGGCAAGAGGGGTTTGGTGGCGGCGGGTCAGCGATCGACGAGTGCTCCGGGTGGGAAGTCGAAGGTGAACGTCTCTTCGGGGAGGTCGGGGTTGATTTTGTATTCGGTGACCCGCGCGATTAACGTCATTGTCGCGTTGCCGTTGCCGTCCAACCACCGATACCTCCATAGTGACGGAACCCAGCCGTGTTCGGCATCCTGTTGATAGTTCACGTCGGTCTGCCGGGAAATGTTTCCTTCGGCATCGGTCCACGTGTACCGCACCAGCGAATAGCCTCGGCTGGGATCGATCCACCAGGATGTGGGAGTCTTGTCGGAATTCGGATTCTCGTGTTTGAATTGAAAGACGTACGCGCCCTTTTATCTCTGTTGCTCGTCGAGAATTCATCCAATTGATATCCGCAACACGGGGTCGAACGTGCTATAGAGCGTCCGCGGGAGTGAAGTGACGGCCAGGCAGGCGGCGAAGCTTCGATTCGCATAATACTCACGTGAAAAATCCTGGTTTGCGGGCTGTGGGCCGTCGTAGTGTGAACGTTCCACCTCACCATTAAAAGCGTGAATTGTGTTGGCACGGACGCCTCTGCCCACCGCTTCCGGTTCGGCCGTATAGCTGTACCGCAACTTGCGGCCGTCGACGATCAATTCGCTGGTTCCCGTATGCTGCAATCGTCCCCGCCCAAGAGGGGGGCGATCCTTATGCATCGTTTGCGCTGTGTCCATTGAAATTGGTAAGATCTGACGGCGTCATCGCGGCGTTTCAATTCCGCTAGGATCCGCTTCTCCAACGGCGAACGGGGAATGCTGGCTTCCTGGGCGGCGGTGCGGGCGAGGACTTCATCGCCAACGGCCCGCAGCAATTTTTTTGCTGTCTGCGGATCCCCACGCAATGGTTTTTGATTCCCGAGATATCAAGTCTGGGAAAGACCCGCCAAAGTTCGCGTAACCCCGCCAGCGTTACCTTGGACGTTTCCAGCCGCAGGCTCCCCAGACGATCCAACTGCATGATGTGCGCCGCCGGCATCCGTAATCCGCGTGTGGCCGATTTGCAGACCCGAGAGCGAAGATCTTTGAGATGCACCAATCGGGTGTTTTGACAATATAGATCGGTTGATCGCCATCCATGGAGGAGACTGTAATTTTCGCGCCCAGTTCGGTGAGCGTTTCAATGGCCGCCTTTCGCACCGCCTGCGGGTCGGGCTTAGCCGGCGTCTGCGAGCAACCATTGGGGTGCAGATCAGGTTCGCAACACCGCCAATCGCCGACGAGGAAGAGCGTCTTTTTCATGGGGTGTTCCCGATCGGATGCGCTGCCTGAATTGCCGTAGTCTGGTTCCGATCGATGGCGATTCCGCCCGCCTGCAGAAGTGTTGCCGCGCACGGTCCGAAACCTCGTCCGCACATGCGTGGCCCTCGTAGGGAAACGTTACGGGATTATCTCAAAAGGGACAAGGGGGGTTCGGCGGCGGCGATCGTCAGTTCATATGCGTACCGGGTGGGAATTGAAGGGTGAAGATGTCGTCGTCGAGTTGGGGATTGATTTCGTATTCTGTGACGCGTGAAATTATTGTCGATTCGACTTTGCCGTTGCGGTCGAATCGGCGAAACCGCCAAAGCGACGGAACCCAGCCGTGCTTGTCATCCTGTTGATAATCAATATCGAATTGTGACTGAACCGTGCCGGCGCTGCTTGAGTAGGCGTAACGTACGATCACGTATTCCCGGCTGGGATCCACCCACCAGGACGCTGACGGCACTTTGAGGGCACCAGGATTTATTCCCTCATATCGTCGACGCAATTCCCAACAACGGTGCCCCCGAACTTCGGCAGGCTCTTTTACGACATCAAGACTCTGCCAGTTGGAATTCGTCATCGCAATATTAAAAGTGCAATACAGCCAGCGCAGGACGTCGGTGCTGGCTAGCGAAACACTGTCGCTTCTGTTCGCCGGACGTGAAAAGCACGGACTCTTGTCGATGGATACAGGGAAGCTGACCGCATTTCCCGACCATTGAATCCGCTCAGATAACGTCTTTCAATGAATTCCGCCTCACCACTAGCGTCATAGGTCGGTTGTTTTCCGGAAAATGAATAAAGCATCTTCTTCCCGTCAACGGCCATTTCGGTGGTCCAGGTATAGCTGGTATCTTGACCGAGCGCAACCCGAGTGCGGTCTTCGGTGCGATGTTGTGAGCCCTTATGGTCAGTGTGCCGCTCTGTCCATTCAAACCGAAAAGACTGGACCGTATCGTCGCGAGCCTTAAGAGCAGCGTGAATCTCTCTTTCAACGGGTGTACGCGGCTTGCTCGCCTCTCTCGCAGCCGCGGCAGCGATCAGCGCGTCGCCAGTCTCCCGGAGCAGTTTTTTCGCCGTTCCCGGGTCTCCCTCGGCCAACGTCTCGATATCAACCACTTTGAGCCTCGGCATCACGCGCCAAAGTTCGCGAAGCCCGGCGACTGTAATTTTCGAGTTTTGCACCCATAGTAACCTCAACCCCGACAACGGCATGACGTGCTTTAAACCCGCATCGGTGACTTGCGTTTTCTCGAACTTTAATACCAATAGCCCCCCTAAATCTTTGAGATGTACGAGATCGGCGTCGGTAACTTCACTTCCGCTCAACTCAACTTCAAAGTAAGGCCGTTTGCCATCACCGACTTCCAATGGGTGGCGAAGGCCCAGTTTATTCAATTCGTCAACAGCCGCCTTTCTCGCCGCCAGAGAATCATCCTCCGCCGGTTCAACGGCCGATGTCTCCGCTGCAACCTTTGGCGGCCCCGCCTTCAAAAACAACAACGCCATCGCTGTGCTCACGAGTTCATCTTCCATAGGTCCCGCCCCTTTCCACGCGCCGGTTTTCGGGGACTGACGCTCGGACAAAAAGAAGCTCCCTTTGGCGTACCAAGAATGTTCGCCGAATCGCTGGATGCCCGATAATTCACCCGCGTTGCGAAGCACCATCATATAGTACAACTGCCAGTTGAGTTGTTGGGGATTTAGCCCGACGGCAAAATTCCTCGCCATCCATTCCAGGCTGGGAGCCAGCATTTTCTTGAGGTCCGGTGCGTCGTCTTGATCGTCCTTGAAGACGCGGCGATGGCAAATCACCAGCGAGGCGATTCCCGAGCAGGTCATGCTGCCGGTCGCTGAATTGGAATTAGCAGTATATCCCCACCCCCCCTCTGCCAATTGACTCTTACTCCAATGATCGTACGCTAACTTCCACGTCTCGGGTTTGACCTGCGCACCGGCATTGGCGGCAGCATTCAAGGCCCAGATGGCGAATTCGCTGTTGGAATTGTCGCCCCCTGCCATGTTCAAGCCGCTCCCGTTACCGGTGCCGTAACTCCATCCACCACGGCCCTCACCCCGCTGAATTTGTCCACTTTCGAGGCTGACCACATTTCGCTGAATGGTCGCGAGATCCTGTTTTTCTCCGGCGGCGCACAATGCCAAGGTCTGTAATGCGACTTCATAAGTTCGCATCGGTTTTTGCTTGCGTAAATATTCAAGCGCGACCTTTACGCGTGGTTCGTCCGCCGTCACGCCGCTTTCGAGCAGCGCAAATGTACACAGGCTCGTAACGCCAATGTCCCACATACTCTCCTCACCCATTTGCCAAATGCCGTCGGGTTGTTGTTGCGAATACAGATAATCAATCCCCCCCTGCACCGCTTTAGGGAGTTTTGCTTTCAACGTTTTCTGCGCGGCGGGTGCGGGTGCCTCCGCTTCGTTGGCGAGGGGCGCATCGTCAGAATCCGTTGCGACTTCCGCTGCCGGTTTCGTCGGCGGCGCGGCTTTGGCAACCAGTTCTAAGCGGATCACATTGAGCAGCACGGCAAAAACACCGACGAGCAGGACCAGCGTTTTTTTCCAGGGTTGGTCTTGGGTCGGCGAGGCGGACAGCATGCGGCGAATGCGGCGGGCCAACGAATGACCACTTGCCGCTGGACTGTGACTCAAGGGAGGGGCGGCCACGGTTCCCAACTCCAACAACGTCTTGGCGAATGATGTGGGCGACTGGCCGAGATTGTCGAGGGCGGCATCGTCACAGGCCCATTCGGCCGCTTCATCAAACCGCCGGACCGCCCACCATGCCAAAGGATTGAACCAGTGCGGCAAGGCCAACAATCGCATCGCCAATGACTTCAGCGCATCGCCGCGCAGGTAATGCGCCAGCTCGTGCCGCAGCACCGCTCGTCGCTGAGATGCCGCGAAGCTTTGCCATAACGCTTGGGGAACAATCACGGCAAATCCCTGCGGCAACCGGCAGAGCATGGGTCCCTGGGCGGCGGTGATGATCAGCGGAATAGGACGACGCACGTTCTGCGCAGTTTGTAATTCCCGCCACTCCGCTTGCCACGATTCATCGTCCGTTGTGATTGGTTTTAAACTTCGCAAAAACCACGCATACCCAGCGGTCCAACGAACAACGGCGACCAATATGCCCGCAATCCATATCAACAGAAACCAGACCGAAGCTGGAACCGGCGACGTTTTTAATGCCGGCACCACTTCGGCGGGAGTGGCAACGGATACATCCGCAGGGGTATTAACCTCAGGTGCAGCGGCGACAATATCGGTGTTCGAGAAATCGCTGAGCGGCATCTCTGGCGTGAGCATCGGCGCGGGCAGCGCCGAGACGGGTGGTGGATCGTGCCAGGGGATTGGCAACGTGAAGCTATAGATCAAACAGCCTTGCAGTAACACCGCGCACCAAGCAATGCGATGCAGCGTTGGCGAAGAAACCCGCAAGAGGCGCAGCACGCAAAAGACGACGACGCACGTGACGGACAAAACGACCGTGCCGCGCAACAGATGCGGCCAGAACAGCGAGGCGATTTCGTTCACAGCTAGCGTCCTTTTTTCGAGGAAGACTCTAGATCTTTTTCCGCCTGTTCAATCAATGCTTTGAGTTCGCTGACTTCGTCGGAAGAGAGCCGGCGGTCGCGGACGAGATGCGTAACCAACGGCACAACGCTACCGCCGCTGACGCGCTTGAGCAACAAATCCAAATGCCCGGCGCTGACATCGTTGGGCGTCACAGCGGCGGAGTATTGGGCGGGCCGGTCGTCACTACGAACCACAAACCCTTTTTCCACCAGCCGGTTGAGCCGAGTTTGCACGGTGGTATACCCAATAGCCCGTTTCATGGCTTTGTGAGCAGCGGAAAGCGTCACAGCCCCGGCAGCCCAGAGCATTTCGAGAATTTCAATTTCCCCAGCGGTGAGACGCGGGGAGGCAGAATTGGATTTCTTCTTCACGACAGCCCTCGGTTATGACAGATGTAATAATCGCTATGTTACTACGTTGGTCGTAGAACGCAAGAGCGGTTTTGTTTTATTGCTGATTCTGCTTCAATTCAAATTCTATTGGCGGCAACCTACGGCATCGTTCGATCGACTTAGCAGCACCCGTTGTCCCCCTTCACGAAAGTCTACGAAACGGACGGTCTGTGATATCAGGAACTCAATACGAACGAATCGCGCGGCGGCTCGTTGACGAATCCCGCAAAGGACGGATCACGACCTGCGCTTTTACCGCAGCCGTTCCCACGATTGCTGCGCAATTGAAACGCGATGCCGGCAGCGGGTTGTTAAAGTTGTGGGGCCGAAGCCGCAACTTTGACGAATACGCCCAAGATATCATCGTGCACCCCAAAATCCTGACCGTGATCGGCGCTTTGGCGCAGGAAAAAATCCGCGACGGCCAGTCCTACCATGCGGGATTGATTCATACGTATGGATATCTCTTCAGTTGGCTACAAACACCGTTTGGCTACAAACGAAAACGCTGGCTGAACCATACGATCGAAGAGGGGCTGGGTCTCCCGAGACGAACGCTGACCGCTGAACCGCGGCAAGGGACGTTGCTGCAAAATGTGACGTGGTGTTTGGGACAGATCGCGCTGCATGACTGTCGACAATGGAAACGAGCCTCCGCAGAGAATTCGGACATCGCTGAGGTGCTGCGGGACTATGCTTTTGCCGCACTCAAGTCGTCGCGAATCACTGAGGATGTGACCGTTACCGATGCCGGGGGGAAACGGCGCATCTCGTTACGGACCGATATGGTCGAACTACAGGCCAACCGTCGCGGCTCGGCTCCACAATCCCTGGTTGTGTATTCAGTGAAAGACCCGCGACTCGGCGGTGTGCGGCTTATCTCAACATTCACAACAGAAGCTGCACACATTCACGAGCTGTGCCAATTACACGCACTCGGACGCCAACAACCAATCCGCCCGCGTTATAATTGCTACATCGAGGGATTTCCGAACGGGACCCTACTGGGGCATCGCCGTCTGACCCAGAACTGATAGAGCGTTAGAGCTGGATCGTGAGCAGATACAAAAATGCGAACGCCACGCTAATCGTAAACCAATGGATCGCCGACGAAACGCGCTGGTATTTGGAATTGGAGATGTGTGAGTCGATCAACAATGCGGTCAGGACTTCTTCGCGGAATTTGACCACCCCCCCTTGATTGCAATCTCGCACAAATTCCTGCTCCTGGTCGATTTTGTAGTTATCCGAGATCGCTGCCGGGTGAAAGTGACTGCATCGTTCTAGTGACGGGTGTTTGCCGCGCAAGCGGAAGGGGTTGATGCAGCGAAATGCGGCGACTCCCGAGAGAATCAAAAAGATCAGAAACAACGCAAAAAAGGACAACGCTGCTGCTTTCCACATCGGGATCAAATGGATTCCTTCCGGATCATCGATGATGGGGCGGATCGTAGGAATCAAAATTCCCGCCAAGGCAGCGCTGACCGTCAGGACAACCCCCGACTTAGCATCGGCGAAGCGAATCCACTCCGCGACAGCATGATACGCTTCAATGATGTTTGCCGTATCTTCGGCTTGGACGTGTTCCGCCTCCGGTGTGGTGGCCGGAACGGAAGATACTGGTTCTTCGTTTGATTTTTCGGTCATGGTGGCGAGCCCTCTCGGCGAAGCTGGGGATGTGATGAGCGGATTATATCCCTGCCCGTGGCGAGGTACCAGTAAACGAAGCCGAACAGTCGGGCCGCAGTTTAGAATCCAAATTGAAACGGCCGATCCAACCGGCCCTAAGAAATGACGCTCGCTGCACACATTGGGTTCACAACAACTCCCGAGAATTCCCCCGTAAGATAGCCGCCGTACCATTGGTCCGACTGTGCCGGACGACGCTGCGGTGATTTACAACACGATTCGCAACGGCCCGTGGAACCGGCCCTGCAGTTACTTTATCTGTCGGCCAAATCGTGCAATCCAGCCATCCTCGGTATAGAGTTCACCTGCAAGGCCGTCACTCGCTTCTCTCAGGCTCGACATGCACTCTCCCTCGGCCGCTACCTCCACGTTGATATCCTCGTCTTGTTCTAGAAGTACTAAAAATTGATGAAGCACAGTGTCCACAATTTCCGGGACCAATGAAAGAAGTATTTCCTTTTGGTCACCGGACAATTCGGATATCATCGGGCGTAGCCGTTGTGCAGTCTCTCCCTTCAGCTGTCCGTTAATGGTCTTATTCCATTGAGTAATTGAAAAATCACGCACGTTTACCATCAGTGATTCTCCAAACTTGTCGAGAACATCCTTCTGCATCGTCAAAGCTCCTCTTTCACTGAATTGCACCAAGAAATGGAAGTCACAGGGTAACCCAGAAAGATTCTTGCTGAACCGACGAAGTCGGCAGGAGACCGCAGTTTGGTCTGCCGATCAACCCGGAACATCCCCGCGCGCTCTCGACATCAAAACCTGCCGCCCATCCGCTCGCACTCTCCTGCGGCGGCGCCCCGCGGTGAAGATATGAAAGCAACAAATTTGTGGACCGCATACACTCAAATAGACAAAATGCTTACAACGGTCATTCGAGTGACTTTAAAAGCTGGCCCAGCGACCGCCCAAGATCAACGATGTCACATTTTGGCGGGTTTTCCAATTTACGATCCACCGAAAGGTGCGAACAGGAAGGCAGGGAGATCAGGAAAACATGTTCTTTGAGAGATTGCTGCAGATGTTACAGAGTCTCGTTGAGGTTCCCCACGCCGATCAATCCGCAGCTCGATATCGGTTAATCGGCTTTGAGCCAGAGGTTCGAATCAGCGAGATACGTCAAGCTGTCGCGATGAGCTTAAACGACATAGAAATCCAGATCCAGAAGGGGATGCAATGACGGTTCGTGAAAGTAAGATTCACGAAGCCTATAAAATCACATGCATCCATTCCCTGCAACTCATGACGATCGACGATGTGAATGCCGTGCTGCAAGCGGGAGTTGACACTGCAATTGATTTATTCTTTGGTGATTGGTGGAAGCCTGAAGAGGAATTACATTCCCGCGAGGATGCGGATCAGGAAATTGTCTTCTTTAACTCCTTCGCCGATGGGTTGTTGCTAGCAGTGCTTGCTCGGCGGTGGGAGGATGTCGAGCGAATCAGCGATTGGGCTCGCCAGATTGACATTGCGAACCTGTGCGGCGTTTCACAGGAGATTGGAGCATTGTACGCGGTGATTGCTTCAGGCATTCGAAATGAGCCGACAGAACGAGCGGACCATTTCCGCTCGATAATCGCGAAACAGCGAACGAAGAAAACGAAAATACTGCTGCAGGCATGGGATGCTGTGGTGGCACAAGATGCAGAATTGTTGGCTGCGACAATGCGTGAATCATTAGAACGTTTTGACAAAACGGTCGAGAAGCAAGGCGTGGGATTTGCTTTTACCCAACTCATTGCAAAACCAGAATCCGTAATCTACGAGATCGCGCGACGCAACGGCATCGAGCTGCCTTTATTGCCGGACAATTTGTTACCTTACCTTGTTACGCGACAGTCACTCGGTTTGGATGAAACTGCCGCTGAGGCCTAAGATGAGATATCCAATTGTTTTCTTCGCTCTAGATGCAGATGCGTTTGCGCGCCGCCTGCGGCAAGACCGTAGCCAACTGATGAAGGAAACCGAGGAAAACATGAAAGTGGCCGAGGACCCATATGACGACGACCAAATTGCAGTTTGCTTGCGTCTGGCGGAACAGATTTGCCTTGACGATATTCCCAAACCTTATGACGCAGAAGAGGATGACGAGGCCGAGGACCTGGCCATCGATTACTTTGTTGCCTTGGCAGAATTGGCAAATGCCGCCGGTGAGTTGATTGTCTTGGAAAGCTTACTTGCCGGTCGAAGTTGGGATGCCTTCTTCGGAGAAGTGGGAATTTGGCCCTTGCTGCAGCAGGCTCAACCGCCATTTCCAGTTCCAACGTCGACCTTCTTCCCGCCGGGTGTCGGTTTTTTGCCCTGGGAAACTTTGCATGGAAAAACAGAAGCTGACGTCGAAAAACTACTCAAGAACATTCGCCGCCTCCTCAAGAAACCCCATTGGTTATGGGGGCGGCGGGTCGTCCGATTTAGCTGCGATCAACGCGGCGCGAATCGAATTCTCCGAAATGGCGACCTCCGTGGCCAAAGACAAGTTGGATCTTTTGGCAATTGCCATGACTTGATGAAGTACGCGGGTAGCAAGCGGCCTGTTAGCTTCTACGGTCGTTCGAGCTGAAACACGCCCACACGTAGCACCTATGGCGTTGCTGGTTTGGGACCGCTCAATAGTGACCCTAAGAATGGTTCGGCCTCTGTTCCCTCGCCGGCGCTCATAACGATGCCGTTATCCACCAGAAAGATTGCCGGGTTGATGACGTAGGGCTCACCGTCTGGCCAACTGAGCAGGGCTTCGCTCGGCGGATCGAAAGCGACCCGGTCCAGCTGGAATCGCCACTGTGGATCGCGCCCGCCAAAGACAAAAAATGCCGTTCGTTCGTCGGGGCGATGTGTTTCCGGATCGGCAAAGTATCGGGCGACCATCTCTCGGCAATGACCACAGTCCTGCCGCGCAATCAAGATCATCCATTTGCCGCTGACCAGTTCCGACAGTCGCGGGTCCGTTTGTCCGTTCAGAGGCCATGGCTTGCCGACCAGCACCTCTGCCACCAGTAAGCGCGACCTTTCTTTCTCCAAGAGAACGTCATAGCGCCAAACCGCCACCCCCGCAACGAGACCGGCCACCACGGTCACAACCGTCAGTTGTCGGATTAGCTTGGGTGAAGCAACCTGCCAGCGACGCGGACGCAGACAGGCTGTCAGCAGCAGCACGACGGCGTCGATGACCACGACCGTCTCGGGTTCCAATTTTCCGCCGAAGCAATCACAAGGCTGATCCATCGAAATGGCATATAACGTGGATGCGACAAAGATCGCGAACGTTGTCAGCGTCAGTAGCCAGGCCAAACAGCGATTGCCGACAATCAGATAGACCGCCACCGCCGCTTCGAAGGCCGTCACGGCAACCAGACGCGGCATCGTGCCCAGCAAGCCGCCCCCGGTCAAGATTTGTGCCATGTTGACGATCTTGATCACGGCGGTCGCGAACAGCAAGGCAGCCACAGCGAAGCGAAAAGACTCCCAGCCCAATGCCCCGCCAGCCGATTGCGTCGTGTCGGTTGAATCGCTCACAGAATCACTCCCGCTGTTTCAAAACACCCTACCGTAGTGGTCCGACTGAGCCGGATCAGGAAGTTAGCTTGCGATGCGGGGCGGCCCAGAAGGTTTCTTTATGGTCCGCCAGTCTGCGTGATCGCAGTTGGGCAACAGATCAACCGAGGTCATCCCAGTCGCTCAGCTTGCAATTCGGGTATCAGAAACTTTCTGCAGACTCCATATCAAGATTCAAGTACTCTCCATGCAGTGGGCAGCCCGAAATTCATTATTCTCGATGATCACCGAGGCGTCAGGCTTCTGGACCGGCTCGGTCAGGATTGATTTGCTCTCACATCATGAAGTAGGAATTTCAGTGAGAGTCTACACGCGTAAGATCGATATCCAATCGACACGATCGACCGTGGACGACACTGGCACCAGTTTTTGGACTGCATTTCACTTGCCTCAGTCGGAGATTTAACAACAGTCCGATATTGTCGACAGCAGGCGACCCATAGCCCATTGATGTAAGCCAAGGGGCAGGACCTGACCAGAATGCAACGTCACCCACGCACAAGACAAAGCGTTTTGAATCGGCGAACAATCCTCCGAAAAGAGCCGTTTCTGTTTCTATGTTTTACTTGGTGCAAACGCTATGCCGGTCTTCACTGTAGTGCCATGAGCTACCGGTCATTCGGGACATCGACGATTTTGAACGCGGTTGACCGGCATCGGTTACGCCTGACCTGCTGAGTCTCATAGGTCCGACTGAGCCGGACGGAAGTTAGCTTGCGACGGCCGGTGGGACCGGCGCTATGTCAACTTGGCTGTGGACTGCGATAAAAAACTGCCAAGTAGCATAAGACAATCAAGGGCGGGATCAGAGTCCATTCTACAAGAAACAGCATCCACACGCCCGCCAGTCCCGCACCGGTGAGAAAGCACAACCACACGATGGCCAGCACACCCGCCCTGCGCCAGCGTGTATCCCCTGCCGAGACGGCATCGGTCAGCGGCGTTCCTCGGACCGCTAATGCCAAGTGGCGGCCGATTTGATTCAAGTCGCCCGACACGAAACCCAGGCTCACCGATTGTCGTCCCACCTGCGACAGGACCGTATTCATCGCTCCCATCCCAAAGCTGGCCGCGATGATGCTGACCGTGTTTGCGAGCGAACCGAAACGAGTCGCAACCGCACTGACCGCCAGCATGACAGCAACCAAACCACATAACCGGCGGACCGGGTTTTTCAGCTCGCCTTCCAGGAGGAATGCCCCCACAGCCACGCCGGCCACGAAACAGGGGATCGGCAAAAACTGATGTGCAGCGGCGGCAAACTGTCCCAGCCCCGCATGCAATCCCGTCTGAGTCGTGTTGCCACTCATAAAAGAAGCAAAGACCGCAAACTTCTGCACGGCATACGAATCCACATATCCGGCAATGGTCGCCAGCAGGGCCGCCAATAACAACTGCGTTCGCACGGGAGTGTTTGATGTCGCTTGCATGGTGTCGGCGCGATTCCCTGGATTGGTGTTGAGCGTGGGTTGCTGTCGGCGTCTTCCTTCACCTTGTGCGTCAACGCGAATGCAGTTGCCGAATCCCGCGCGACTCGCAAGCGCCGGCATACGTTACTGTGGTAAGTCGTTATCCGGCGCTTCAGGTGAGTAGATCAATCCTTCCGGAAGTCTTCCTCTGTAGAGATGGCCGGTCCCCGTTAGGTTGCCATACAGAAATTCTGTAAGCGTACATGGAAAGGTCATTATTTCATTCCGAGCTCAGCGGGTGGCCTAGAAAAGATTCTTCTGGGCCGACGCAGAAGGGCTGGAGCGGCCTGACCCGCCGGTCAACCCGGAATATCACCTAAGCTGCGAATATCAAAACCTGCTCCCCACCCGCTCGCACTCTCCTGCGGCTGTGCCGCCCACGAAAGAATCTTCGGGGCCACCCTGCGGGTGACGTCGTTGCGGGCCAAGACCAAGTCGCCAGCCGGAATTTCTTCGATCGGCTTTTCGACGTACCGCGGCAGGCTCGGGGCTGATCTTGCCGAAGTCTGCGCGACGGCAGCGGCCTCCGCGCTGCCACCGACCGCCGCAGCAATGCGATATGCCTGCCCGAAACAGATGACGGCAATTGCCACAAACAAAAGTCGAACCGCAAGCGGCCGTTGGTTAGGATCGGTCATGGGGAAGATTCCCTTTCGTTCGTGGCGATTGAAAGTGCTATTGTTCGCGTAGACAACTGATTAACAACTACTAGTTATCTGTTAAATAATTCCAGTCTAGTCGCCTTGTTCAATCCATTCCCCCGTGAAAATACTTTCAATGGCCATTTGAATGTCAATACGCGCGACTTCTTTATAATGCATGGCTTCGCTAGTGATCTGCACACTAGCGGAACACATGTTCGCGTATTATGACTATAGAACGCCACTGAACAAAAGGCCGCAGCTAAGTGTCGATCAAGCTTTCGTCTCCTGCCACCGATTCATAAATACATCTTGAGCATGCATTATCGACTTTTTAGATGTTCGTTTGACTCATGGGCACCTACCGTTCCGAAGTTCCACGATTAGACCACTGCTAGCTTCAGACGCAATGATGACTTGCTGCACTGCTTCTTGATAATCCATGACACTTTCCCAGATCAGCTATTCAACGACGCGAAACGCATCTGGCGAAATCCGCCCTTCCAACAACACTTCACGCGGGTGGCCCAGAAGGTTTCTTTCTGGGCCGCCGAAGTCGGCAGGAGGCCGCAGTTTGGTCTGCCGCTTAACCCGGAACGTTACCACATTCCCGCGCGCTGCGGACATCAAAACCTGCTCCCCATCCGCTCGCACTCTCCTGCGGCTGCGCCGCCCCGAAAGAATCTTTCGGGGCCACCCGCGTTGGTGCTTTGTATTGGAATTTCCCAGAAAACGACGGCAAGTAAATTCAGTGATGCGAAGCCCCGCAGCGATTCCCAAGTAAAGCACAAGCACACTACCGAGTATCCCCAGCACGAAACTATCAATCTTAAACCACTGGAAAACTGAATCCGCTACATGGAGTCGGCTGTTGTCCTTTGATCCTGTTGGGATGCTCAAACTCATGGCAGTCCTCTGGCATTTTCCGTCCTACGATCATTCCAAGTTTTGACGATTCTCGACGCGCACAGTTTCATCAGCCGTCAGGGAGGATGGTCGCCATCGACGATGTTTACGCAGTCGAGCGAGTGGCGGAACATATCGCCGCGAATGGCATATGCTACGATTCCCTTACTTCTGCGGACAGCGAACTGCTTAAACACGACGGCATCATCTCTCCCGAAGGACTCAATAGACGGTTTTGTGGTTCCACAGAATTCAGTAGGAAGGTGTTCTACCTTCGCCGGAACAAATTGGTTATATTGTGGACGAACACATCGTTTTTCCTCCGCAACTATTGAACGGCGACACATTCATTGTTCTAGACCGGAGGTTGCCTGCAGTAGGTTTCTTTATGGGCCGTCCGAATTTCGCAGGAGGCCGCAGTTTGCCGACTGCCGTTTAACCCGGAACGTTACCATACTTCTTGGTCAGAAAAGTATCTTCCAGATGTAATTCGCGAATGTCTAATTGAACCTCTTAAGTCAATAAAGGCAAAGGGTAAACACGCAGTTGGAATTCTTGGCTAGACGGCCCCCCCTCACAACAAATCCCGATAATTCTCCCGCACTTTGATCACCGCATCGGCCAGTTGATCGATATAGGCGTCGGTCCCTAAAAACGGGGTGTGCATCATCCAGACCGCTTCGGTTTCGCAGGCGCGGATGGCGACGGGGCATTTTTCGGTGAATGTTCTGTAATCGACCGGGGCGTCGCGGCCGACCATATAGACCGAGGCGGGGGAACAGAAATCGGTTTTTTGGAACAGCGGATTGTCGAAGGTGGGGAATGTGTAACCGGCAATCGCGCCGACCCCTTCGGCGTTGATCGCTTCCAGGAACTTCTCCCGCGGCAAGCCGTCCCAAGCGGCGGCATCGTAGTGGAACAGCACCAGGTAGTGGCCGCGGTGCGTTTCTTTGGGATGCAACTTGGCCGGCACGAAGCCTTCGACCCCGGCGATGCGTTCAAAGAACCGCTCGACGGTCGCCATCCGTTGGGAGTTTTGGGCGGGGAGTTTTTTCAGTTGGGTCCGCAACAAGGCTGCACAGAATTCGGTCATCCGCGCGTTCCAGCCGATGCGGTGATGTTCGTACCACAGGCTCTCCTTGGTCCGGCCGACGTGCCGTAGGCTCCAAACGATCTCCGCCATTTCGTCGGAGTTGGTGGTGATGATCCCCCCTTCTCCGCTGTTAAGCGTCTTGGAAGCTTGAAAGCTAAAGATCCCCGCTTCGCCGAAGGAACCGGCATAGCGATCCCCTTCCAGAGCGACGCCGGGCGCCTGGGCGGAATCCTCAATGACTTTCAGATTGTGCCGCTGAGCGATATCCAAGATCGCTTCGATGTCGGCGATTTCGCCGGCGAAATAAACCGGCAGGATCGCCCGCGTGCGGTCGGTGATCGCTTCTTCAATCCGATTGGGATCGATGTTGAACGTGTCGGGATCGATATCAACAAATACCGGCAGCGCACCGGCATTGAGAATGCAGGTCGCCGTGGCGATGAACGTATAGGGGGTGGTGATCACCTCGTCGCCCGGTTTGAGGTCGATGGCCCGCATGCAGATATCGAGCGCCGTCGAGCCGCTGGTGACGGCGAAGGCATGTTTCACTTTGTGCATCGCGGCGAATTCTTCCTCGAATTGCGCCACTTGGCTACGCTGGGGTTTGTCCTCCGCGCCGCCCAGTTCGGCATCGCCGACGGCGTACATCCACCAGTTCCCGCTCTCCAACACCCCGTTGACCGCTTGCCGGTCCTCGTCATTCCACATCGGCCATTTCGGCTCGGGAATCTGTACGGTCTTGGGGCCACCCAATAGGGCTAGTTCACTCATGTTTTCTATCGCTCCGGAAATGACTGCGCGGGAAAATGGCAAACTGGGATTTTATCGTGTTTGGGGTACGTTTGCGAATGTGCCAGGACGAAGGTGCACGTCAGCAATTGTGCCGCCCTTTCAGGGCTGGCTTGGTGCGCGGTCAACGTAACCCAGGGCGTCGCTGCGCTTTGCCCTGGGCTGACATGTGGCCCCGTTGGGGCTGGTGAATTCGCCCCGAAAGGGGCCACGACAAGTTAGCCCAGGGCAAGACGGCGTGAGCGTAGCGAACTCCTCGCCGCCCTGGGTTCGGGGGACGGTCAAGCGTTCCAGCCCTGAAAGGGCGGCACAATTGCTCGTTTTGGTAGAGTCGGACCATGAAAAAACCGCGAGTTACCGTTGCGAGCGCAAAAGGGTGCACGGAAA
>CALOFE010000043.1:0-9965 GCA_942492455.1 uncultured Planctomycetaceae bacterium
GGATTCATTGTACAAGCCGATAACGGCGAGCGCTTCGAATGCGTTGTCCGCAACGTGGTGCGTGCGATTGCCAGCGACCAACGGACCGCCGTGGTTGCCGGTGATCAAGTCATGTTTCAGCCCACTGTGAATGATCAAGGCGTTATCGAACGGGTCGAACCGCGCACGAGTACACTGTCGCGAGAAGTCCGCGGACAGGAACATGTTCTTGTCGCGAACGTTGATCAAGTCTTAATCGTCGCCTCCTCAGCCGACCCTCCGCTCAAACCGAGTCTTCTGGACCGGTATCTTGTGAGCGCGGCCGTGGGAGACATCGCGCCGCTGATTTGCATCAACAAGGCCGACTTGTCGAATCTTGCGGCCCTGCAACCGATCATCGGCCTGTATAGCCAACTCGGCTATAAAGTCGTCACCACCTCAACGGTTTCGGGGTACGGTATTCCTCGCCTGCGTGAATTATTACGCGATCGCGAAACGGTTCTCACCGGACAAAGCGGTGTGGGGAAATCGTCGTTGCTCAATGCGCTGCAACCTGGCCTCAAACTGCGCACGGGTGAAGTCAGCGGTGATAGTCGCAAGGGAAAACATACCACGACCTCGGCCAATCTGCTGGAGTTGAATTTTGGAGGCTGGGTGGTCGATACGCCGGGCGTCCGCCAATTCGGGTTGTGGGATACGTTTCCCGAAGAGGTCGAAGGGTACTTCGTGGAATTCCACCCGTTCGTCCGTAACTGCCGTTTTCCCGATTGCACGCACACGCACGAAACAGACTGCGGAATCAAACAGGCCGTGGCGCGCGGTTTGATATCTGAGTGCCGATTCGAAAGTTATCAACGCATCACTGCCGGGGATTTGGTGTGACCGTGAACGGGCTTGCTGGCAGAAACCGTAGAAACTGCGCCCTCGGCATCCTCTGAAAACCGAACGTTCCCGGTGTAATACTCCTGTTGCCCATGGGGACACGCAGCGGTTTTTGAATTTCGAGTTTCCCGTCTCGGGTCGCTTTATCCCCTCTGCCCCAGTCGCTTATAATGAGCCGAAGCGCGCGGTTAGCTCGTTACTGCGGCGCATGAACTCCGCGATATTGCCCCACCTGAAATTTGAGGATACTGTCCATCATGAAGTTGATCCTACGTCTGGTCTTGTTGCTCGCCGTCTGTGGCACAGCGGCATTGATTGCGGAAACGTGCTCCGCCGCTGAACAAGGTGCCCCCGAATGGATTTGGACCGCCGGCGACTTGACCAGCGCCAAGACCGCGTACTTTCGCCAGGAGATCAAACTCTCCTCGCCAACAGATGTCACGATCGACATCACCGCTGATAACTCCTACGAGTTGTACGTCAACGGCGACCTCGTGGGCAGTGGTGATAATTGGCAGTACGTCAAACAGTTCAACATCACCAAACGCGTCCAACGTGGCAAAAATGTGATTGCGGTGAAAGCAACCAATGCCTCAGAAGGCTCCGCCGGATTGTTGGTGCGGGTGCTTGTCGAACAGGGTGGCGGCGGCGACGTGATCTTCGTTTCGAACGGGACCTGGAAATCCACCGACGAACCGCAATCCGACACCGCTTGGACGGCTCTGAACTACAATGCCGCCAACTGGAAACCGGTCCACGTACTCGGAGCCTACCCCGATGCCGAACCGTGGAAGACAGTCACATGGGCCTCGAAGCTCAAAGATCGTTTTCTAGCGGCTGAAGGATTCAAGATCGAAAAGGTCGCCGGACCGGATGTGACCGGGACGCTGATCAACATGTGCTTTGATGGAAAAGGCCGCATCATCGCCAGCCAGGAACGCGGACCGCTGTTGATGATGATCGATTCCAATGGCGACGGCGAAATGGACAAGACGCAGGTCGTCAGCGACGACATCAAAAACTGCCAAGGCGTTTTTGCTTTTGATGACACGTTGTTGTGTGCCGGCGAAGGCCCCGATGGCGTCGCCTTGTATCGCCTGTCCGATCCCGACGATGACGGAAAATATACCAAAACCGAAACCGTCCAAATCTATGACGCAAAAATCGCCGACCACGGACCGCACGCCATTCTGCTCGGTCCGGATGGTTTCCTCTACAACGTGATGGGCAATCACGCCAATATCAAAGGCGACGTCAATCCCGATAGTCCCCACCGCGATTATTACGAAGGGGACTTGCTCCCGAAATATGAAGATGCACGGGGCCACGCGCGGGGCAAAAAAGCGCCGGCCGGTCTTGTCTATCGACTCAATCAAGACGGAACCGATTGGACTTTGGTCGCCGGTGGATTTCGCAATGAATTCGACATGGCTTTCAATGAAGACGGAGAGCTATTTACTTTCGATAGCGACATGGAATGGGACGTGGGTCTACCCTGGTACCGCCCGGTCCGCATCAACCACGTTGTCCCCGGCGGTGAATTCGGTTGGCGAAGCGGTGCCTCGAAATGGCCCGACTATTACTTCGACAGCCTACCCTCGACCGTCGACATCGGCCGCGGGTCTCCCACAGGCGTTTGCTTCTACCACAACGACACATTCCCCGAAAAATACCGCGACGCATTCTTCGTCGCCGACTGGTCGCAAGGGAAAATCCTGGCGATCCACCACAAACAAGACGGCTCGACCTACAAGGGTGAAGTCGAAGAGTTCGTAACCGGAAATCCACTGAACGTCTCCGACATCGTTCCCGGTCCTGATGGCGATTTGTATTTTTGCCTCGGCGGACGGGGCACCGAAGGCGGGATTTACCGCGTCACTCCCGAGAATCCGGGAACGGCGCGTGAGCCCAAATCGAATTCTCCTGTGGAACGCGCCTTGGCACTCCCACAACCTTCGGCTGCTTGGACCCGCGCCCAAGTCAAAAAGCTCAAAGAGGACTCAGGATCGAACTGGCGGTCTGACCTGACCAAAGTTGCCGCCGATCCCAATCGCAGCGTGGCGGATCGTCGCCGTGCGGTGGGCATCCTGCAACAATTCTCCGACGGCCCGCCGCGACGACTGCTGACCGCATTGGCCAACGACGACAAACCGCAAATGCGGGCACTCGCGCTCACCTTGCTGGCCATTCACATCGACGACGAAGCTGAAAAGATCATTGTACAAGCATTGGGCGATTCCGATCCGGTTGTCCGCCGCCGCGCTTGCGAAGCGTTGATTCGTGCCAACAAGACCGCTCCGGTGGAAGTCGTATTGCCGATGCTGGCCGAGCAAGATCGCTTTGCACGATACGCCGCACGTGAGTTACTGCAACGTCTTCCTGCTGAACAATGGGCCGATGCGGTACTGACCGCTGACGATCCACGCATTGCCGCTGCCGGCATGTTGGCGTTGGTCATCAATTCCCCCACAGCGGAACAAAACGAAGCGATTCTCAAACGCTCAGTTGCACTGTTACGATCAGACTTGCCCGCCGCCGATGCGCTGGATGTGTTGCGCGTCGCCGAATTGGCACTGCAAAACGAAGGCACCACAGAGGCCTCGCGTTCCAATCTGTCCCATGCAGCACTGCAACTCTTTCCATCGTCAGACAATAATTTGAACCGCGAATTAGCGCGCGTTCTGGCGTATCTTCAAGAGTCACGGGCGATCGACAAACTGATTACCTACTTGCAAGACTCGACGGATTCCGCCGATCAAATCCATGCCGTCTATTGCCTGCGTTTCATTCCCCAAGGTTGGAAATGGGACCAACAAGCCGTTCTGTTCGAAGCCCTCGACCGGCTGGCCGGCCTAGAAGGAGGCGCGAGCTTCCGTGGCTATCTGGAAAACATGACGCGCGATTATCTCGCGACTCAGAAAGACCCGACCCGTGTGAATTTGCTGGCACACGCAGCCGAATTTCCCATGCCCACGCGATTGATGCTCGAAGCGCTCTCCGCCGAACAGGCGACTGCCTTCAGCAACGATTTGATCAAATTGGATCAACAACTCACCGACGCGGAACTTGCCGCTGATGCACGAGCGCAAATCGCGTCGGCCATCGTCGATGCCTTGGGACGCAGCACAGCGCCGGAAACGAAGGATTATCTTCGCAAGTTATTCGAACAACAACCGGACCGCCGCGAAGGAGTCGCCCGCGCATTGGCCCGCCAAGCTGACGAAGCGAGCTTTGCACCGCTGGTGGCGACCTTGCAATTCGGTGACAAGGGGACGCTGCAAGCGGTGATCCGCGGCTTGTTGAAGATCGACGCCAAACCAGAGAAGCCGCAGGATATTCGGACGGCAATCATCGCTGGTTTGAAAGTTGATAAAAACAACCGCAAGGAAGTCGTCCGTCTGCTCAACAAATGGACCGGCCAAGAAGTCGATGAGGAATCCGATATGGGCCCGTTCCAGTCGTGGTTTATCGAAGAATATCCCGACCTACCGGCGGCCGAACTTCCTCAAACGGCGAAGAAATCGAAATGGGAATTCGATCAGATCCTCAAATTTGTTACCGACAGTTCCAGCGGTGGCAAAGGAGATGCCGCGAAAGGCGAGGCGATTTTTGAAAAAGCGCAATGCATCAAATGCCATCGCTTCGGCCAACGGGGCGAAGGACTCGGCCCCGACCTGTCGGCCGTCCGCAAACGCTTCCAGCGCAAGCAGATTGTCGAATCGCTGTTCTATCCCTCGGCCGTGATCTCCGACCAATACCAAAGTGTGTCGATCATCACCAACGAAGGACTGACGCACACTGGTTTAGCGGTTGAACAAGGTGATGCCTTTGTCGTGTTGTCGACCGACGGCACAAAGACAACGGTTAAAAAGTCGGACATCGATGAGATGATTCCGTCGAATACCTCCGGCATGCCCGAAGGACTGCTCGACGTGTTAACGTTGGCCGAAATCGCCGACCTATTCGCCTTTCTGGAAACGACGCCTGATCCCGTCGCGACCCAAAAATAAGGTCATCACCGCGGGTGCCACTGGCGGCTCGTCCGCCAGTGTGCACTTCGTGAGTCGTGCATACCGATTGCAACCGCGTCCTGTATCGATACCGACGGTCAAACTACCAGTGGCCTCTTGTCGGCCGGGCGGACCTGAAAATGGACACTGCCGATGCCTGCGCACTTCACACCGACCAGCCGCTGCCGCTTGGGAATAGGCCGCAGCGACATCACTCCGCCGGTGGGGATCTACCATCGATTTTGGGGAGCCGCCAAGCATGATCGTGCTACCGGTGTGCATCGCCCCTTGCTGGCAACGGTACTGATCATCGAACCGTTTGAATTTGGTTCCGCGAATGAGCATACCGTCATGGTCGCCTTGGATCATTGCATCCTACGACCTCCGGAATTGGCAGAGCTGACCGCTGCCGTGTGCCAACTCACTGGCGAAGATGAATCGCAGCTCACGATCACCTTTTCACACACGCACTCTGGGGGCAATTTGTGCAAGGATCGCGTCGAGCTGCCTGGCGGTGAATTGATTGTCCCTTACCTGGAATCCTTACCCGAAAAAATCGCCGCCGCCTATCGCGAAGCCCGCAAGACGTTGCAAACCGCGATCTTGACCTACGGTGCAACGACTTGCGATATGGCGCGGCAACGCGATTTCTGGGACGAGCAGCAGAATCGCTACGTCTGCGGATTCAACCCACAGGGCCAGTGCGATCAATCCTTATTGGTCGCCCGCGCGACCAGCGAACAGGGGGACACGCTCGCCACGATCGTCAACTATGCCTGTCATCCAACGACGTTGGCCTGGGAAAACACCCTGATCAGCCCCGATTACATCGGAGCTCTCCGCGAAACCGTCGAACAAGCCACTGCTGCCCCCTGCTTGTTTTTGCTCTCCCCCTGCGGTGATGTCGGACCGCGGGATGGTTTTGTCGGCGACCCCGCTGTCGCCGATCGCAATGGTCGCCAGGTCGGTTATGCCGCTCTATCTGTGCTACAGTCGTTACCGGCCGCTGCCCATGATTTTCACTACGTCGGCCCGGTCCTCTCGGGGGCCACGCTCGGAGCCTGGGAATACCGGCCACACTCCGCCAGCCGCGCCGCCGAGACCGGGCAAGCACAACATCGCCGCTGGCAAGTCCCGCTCAGTTACCTCGATGGGTTACCAACCGCAGCAACCGTCGAAGCCGAGTTGAATGCACTGATCACTCAGGAGTCACAGGCCCGTAAAACCGGAGACGACACGACCGCGCACGAACTACGCGTTCTGGCCGAGCGAAAGCGACGTCTCCTAGAACGCATCGCCCCTTTGCCGCCGGGCGAGCATTATCCCTATACGGTCGAAATGGTAAAACTGGGCGATGCAATTTGGATCGCCATCGAAGGGGAGCCATACAACCTCCTGCAGCAAGAACTCCGCCAAAGCTTCCCCAACACCCCACTGATCATCACCGTCCTCGCCAGCGGCGCCCGAGCCAGCTACCTCCCCCGGCAAGAGGACTATGGCAAAGCCCTCTACCAAACAGAAATCGCCCTACTCGCCCCCGGCGCTTTAGAAACCCTTATCCAAGCCATCGCCAAGCAAATCACAGAGTGGACGGAGGCTGAGGCCTAAGGCGTGAGGCCTGAGTCTGAGGCCTGAGGCTCGAGGAAATGAGATTCGGCATTCCTACTGCCTACTGCCTACTGCCTACTGCCTACTTCGCCGTCCACCCCCCATCCACGACCAGCATGCTCCCCACCATGTAACTGGCAGCGTCGCTGGCGAGGAAGATGGCGGCTCCTTGGATTTCACGCAGTTCGCCCCAACGCTGGCAGGCGGTTGCACCGACGATCGATTCCTTGGCTTCTTTGGTCTCGGCAATCGGCACGTTCATTGGTGTTAAAAACGGGCCGGGGCAAATCGCGTTCACGTTGATGCCGTGCGGCGCCAATTCCAGACCGAGCGCTCGCGTCATTTGCGCCACCGCGCCCTTACTGGTCGCATAGGGGGTCCGATTCGCCAAGCCGACCAAGCCCAATGTGCTCGACAGGTTGATGATGCGCCCATAATTCTGTTGTTTCATATACGGCGTGACCGCTTGCGAGCAAAGCCAGACGCCGTTGACGTTGATATCCTGCACCTGCTTGAATTCTTCGTAGGTCAACTCGTCAATCGGTCCGCGAATATTGATGCCTGCGTTATTGATCAGGATGTCGATCTTGCCGAATTCTTCCAAGGCGCGAAGCACCATCGCTTCTACCGCAACCGGATCGGTGACGTCACTAGCAATCCCCACAGCGCGGTGGCCGAAGTTCTCAGCAATCTCCGCCGCAGCGGCTTCCGCTTCGTCGGCATGACGACTCGTCAGCAACAGATCGGCTCCACAAGACGCCAACCCCGCCGCCATCGCTGTCCCCAACCCCTTTGACCCGCCGGTGACAATCGCCACGCGGCCGGTCATATCAAATTGCTTCACTCCAGGTAACATGTCGCTGTACCCCTCTATAGTATTTTGATCTCGGTGCAAGTTAGGTTTTTCATGTTTTGATTCTTGCACAAGCTATGGACAAATGAAAAGCGAGTTCGTGACAAATGTCATGAAAGTACATATCCGCATACCAATCGCCGTGCACGACCGCAAGCGGCTGCCCGAGGATTCACGAAATGATCTGATCAAATCTGTGTTTGATCTGTGTTCCATCTGTGACTTCGTGAACCGTCGATCGATATTAGTCAACGAGGCCGGTCAAGAATGCCCCGCAACTCCTCAACGCGCTGCAGGTTGATCCCTTTCGGGCGATGTTCCAACAGCCAATCGGCATCCTCGGCGGCAGCGGCGCGGCGTTCGGTTTGGAAGCGGAGAACCGCGCGAATCCAGCGTGACTGAGCCGCTTGGTTGTCCACTTCTACGATGGCGGTGACGTACCGCAGCATGCCTTCGGTATCTTGTTCCTCTTGCGCTAATCCGAGCAGATTCGACAACATGCGAATCACGATGTCCCGTTTTGTGGCTGTCTTCAAATGCTCGTCGGTGAGCGGCGGTCCCGCGGTTGGCTTGGAGCATCATCGCTGCCGTTTCTCGGCTGAGAAATTTGCCGCCGTCAAAGGGATCAATCAGTTGTGATTCCCCTTCCTGGGGTTCGTGCCGCACGATGAAATGCCCAGGCAGCCCCACCCCGACAACGTTCAGACCGACACGGCGGGCCAATTCCATGTAGAGCACCGAGAGCGATATCGGCAACCCTTCGCGATCGTCGATCACCTCATTCAAGTAGCTGTTGGATTTGTGATAATAGTTGGTCCGGCTGCCGTGATAGCCAAGGTCGGCGAACATGGCGCTGTTCAATGCGGCCAATTTGTCGGATTCTGAAGCATCGTCGGGGAGATCTTGTTGAATACCGCGCGCCATGCGGTTGATTTCCTGTTGATACAGCGCCGGATCAAGTTCGTCATTGTCGAGCTTTGCCACCAACAGCGCCGCTTGCAACAGATCAATCTGTTCTTCATCGGCCGTTAAGGTTTTCACCAACTCAGCCACAGTCGCATGTTGGTGGATTTCGTCCGCCAGCTTTCGCAGTTGGGCCGCCTGTTTTTCCAGTTTCGCTGCGCGCCTGCGGAGGACGGTCAAGCTGGCCGGGCTATCGGGCAACAATGTCTCTACCAACGGTTTTGAAGGTGGTCCCGTGGTGGCAATCTCGCCGACGACTCCTTCAATACGTGAAGCGACCGCCGGGTCGATGCTCGTTTTGGGGATCGATTTGGCGACTTGAAAGTTTTTAAATTCCGCCTCCGTGTCACGAAACTTCGCCAAACCGACTTGGCCGGACGTCAGCCCGCGGTCCTCGGATTCAAACACCAATTCGTCATTCACATAACACAGGATTCGTTTCTCTTCGATGCGCACCTTAATGGTGTTCCAATCACCGGCGTGATAGTTGGGCGTGTATTGGTGTTTGAGAATCGTCCAGGAAAGCACATCGGGCCCGTCGAAACGCGTTAACCGCATCCGCGCGCCGCTGGGATAAAATCCATAATGCCGATCGTTGCCATCGGAGTGAAACACTAACCCAGCCGCGCCGCTTTCGTCGTCCAATCGCAGGGTCACGGCGACCTCATACGGCAACTCAGGAACCTCGGCGGTACTCAACACAAACGACCGACCGCCGAAGCCGCTGCCGGTCCCTTCCACGGTCATCCGCCCCGAACGTTGCCGCCACGTGGCTCCCAAGTGCGGCGTCCATTCTTGAGGATCGAGTGCCCCGATCGTCAGCCACCGCTCGATCGGCACCGGGTTGGGTGTTTCAATCAATTTTTTGAGCGCATTGACCGGCATGGCAAATCCCAGATTGGCCGTGTATTGCGCCTTCATGGTTAATAGGCCCAGCACCCGCCCCCGCATGTCGAGCAACGGACCGCCGCTATTACCGGTTTCGATCGGAATCGCCAATTGCAGCATGTTCCGGCCGTCGATTTCACGCGTCCCGGAAATCACGCCGCTGACCACACTGTTGTTCAGTCCATAGGGATTTCCCAACGCGATCACCGGCTGGCCGTTTTCCACGCTGTCGGAATCCCCCAGCGGTAGCGCGGGTAAATTCTCGGCTTTGATTTTGATCAACGCCAAATCGAGTTTGCGGTCCGACGCGTGCACAACCTCTGCAGGATAAGAGTCCCCTTGGGAGGTCTTGACGGTGATCGGCCGCGCTTCGGCGATGACGTGCAGGTTCGTTGCGATCAAGCCGTCCGGCTCAATCACAAATCCCGTCCCCAAACCCACACGATTTCCCTGCCGACCCGTGACTGTGATTTCAACGACCGCTTTTTCGGCAATTTTGGCTAGCTGTTGAACCGTGAGGGGCGATTCGCTGGGAAGGAGGAGCTTTGAATCCGCGGCGATTGGTTTTGCTGTCTCGGTCTCCTCCGCCGAGAACAACGGCCCCGTGAGCAACGAGCCTAAGAGAAACCAACAGCAACAACATGCAACGCGCTTTCGCATTCCCATCAACAACTCCTCAAACCGGGGGAGGGTGCGTCCGTGAATTCGGAACTCGACCGTGGTTTCATCGTAGCTGGCAGCAAAGATCTCCGCAATCGCGCTCTCTGTTTTCAGTCGTTGAC
>CALOFE010000044.1:0-25540 GCA_942492455.1 uncultured Planctomycetaceae bacterium
AAACTCGCCGTAGAAAATCTGCTCCCACGGCCCAAAGTCCAGTTTGCCAGCGGTGATCGCCACGACGACTTCGCGGCCCATGATCTGGCGTTTCATGTGGGCGTCGGCGTTGTCTTCACCGGTGCGGTTGTGGTGGTAGCGCTGGGGCGAAGCGTCGAAGGGGGCGAGGTCTTCCAGCCATTTTTTGTAATCGTGATGCAGGCCCGGTTCGTCATCGTTGATGAACACGCTGGCCGTGATGTGCATGGCATTCACCAGACACAACCCCTCCTGCACCCCGCTGTCGCGCACGATCTGCTCGATGTCGGGAGTGATATTCAAAAAGTCCATCCGTGCGGGGATGTTGAAGGTTAGGTATTCGGTTGTTGATTTCATGACACACAATTCCTCAAACAATATTCAAACGCAAACACAATCAACCCCCAGCCCCCGGCTCTGCCGGGGGGTGTGCCAGCGAACCATACAACTCCGGACGCCGGAAGCGAAACAAATACTCCGGCTCCGCTCGTGCTGCGCGTAGGTCGTCGTTGGTAAGATCCACAATCAGCATCCCGGGTTCGTCGGTTTTTGCTTCCCAGCCGGCTAGTACTTCTCCACGCGGACCGATCGCCATGCCGCCACCGGGGAAATTTTGTTCCACGCCGGCGCACTCCACATGGCCGACGTAGTTGCAGGCGATGCCGAATACGCCGTTTTCCGCGCAGCGCGCCTTCAGCGCGGTACCCGCCCAATCGGCCCAACCTTCGACGGTGCGTGGTGGTGGGTCGGCGGCGAAGGGGAACAGGACGATCTCCGCATTTTGCACCGCCAACAGTCGCGTCGATTCGGGGAGCAGGGCGTCGAAGCAGATGTTGGCGCCGATGCGGCCCAGCGGCGTGTCGACGACCTGCGGCGCGCCGCCGCCGTTATAAAACGGCATCTCGAACATGGGGATGTGCATCTTTCGCCAATGCCCCAACAATCCGTCGGGGCCAACGAGAATGTGTGTGTTGTACAACAGGTTTCCCGCATCTTCGAGCATGCCTGTTGCGATGAGTATGTTTTTTGCGCGGGCGATATCGGCGAGTTGGGTAACGGCGGGACCATTTAACGGTTGTGCGGAGCAGCGGGCGGCGGACAGGGCTGTGCGGAGCCACTGCTCGTGGTTGCCCGTGGGGTGGTTGGGAATAAATCCGGTCAGCGACAATTCTTGGAACAACACCAATTCCGCCCCTTGATCCGCAGCGCGGGCGGTCCAGGATTCGAGGCGATTGATGTTCGCTGTCGTGTCGCCAGGTACCGTATCGACGGCAACAGCGGCTATGCGTACTTGGTCCCGCATGGATTCGTGAACTCCAGTGGTTGGCATCAGAAAGAGGGGCAAAATTGGCGGTGAAGCGCGGCGGATGCATTATAACTCATTGATGCAAATTGTCCGCGCTAGCGATTTCGCTTTGCTAGCAGTCAGGTGTCAGTGTACCATCAACAATTGGAGAACCGGCAATCCGCCCGTCTATTCACTTTGCCGGAATTTCCAAAGGCAAAAAACATACGGGACGAGACGTCAATTACGAGGATGATCAATCAGATGTCGCCCGAACTTTCGCAACTCTTCGCCCAGTATCGAAAATTGCAGGCCGATGTGGGGTGGAGCAATGCCGACGAAGAGCGGCTTCGGCAGAGCGTGCGTGAGCCGTTGACGCAACACATCCCGGCGATCGTCGACCGGTTCCGCAGTGGGTTGGGGCGTCATTTAAATCCGGACGACTCGGCGCGATTTTCATTGCGCGAGATCGACAATCTGGCGGCCGAATTGAGAAATTGGTTGGGCGAATTTTGCACCGGGCCTTACGACCTCCCCTATGTTGAGCGAAGATTTCAGTTCGGCGCGCAGCATGTGGCGTTTGGTTTGGATGAATTTCAGACCACGAGCGGATTGTCGCGGGTCCGCATCGCCTTGATTCGCGTGTTGGCGGAATGTTGTAGCGAAGACTCCGAACGCTTTGCGGCAACGGTCGAGTCACTGACCAAAATTCTGGACATGGATTTGGCAATCATCGAGTCCGCCTATCAGGTCGAACAGGCGAATCTTTTGCGGCATACCGAGGCCCGCTATCAGTCGTTGGTCGAAAGTTTGCCGTTGCATTTTTTCTGTAAGGATCTTCGAGGACGTGTCGTATTTGGTAACCAACGCTGTTGTGATCTGCTGGGCATCACGATGGACGAGTTCATCGGCAAAACCGACTACGATCTGTTTCCCAAAGAGCTGGCAGACAAATTCACCGCCGACGATGCTAATGTCTTGAAAACCGGCGAGATGTACGAGGACGTGGAGGAGAACCGCGGTCCCGATGGCGAGACGATTTATGTGCATGTTCTCAAAGCCCCGGTCTGGGACGCGGACGGGAATATTGTCGGCGTGCAAGGCGTATTCTGGGACGTCTCAGACAAAAAACGCGCCGAAGAAGCAGCCCGTGTCAGCGAAGCCCGATTTCGCCAATTGGCGGAAAATATCCGCGAGGTCTTTTGGATTACGTCGCTCGATGGCGATGAAATGATCTATGTCAGCCCGGCCTATACGGAGATTTGGGGAAAATCGACAGACGATCTCTACCAAAATCCGTTGCAATGGTTGCACTCGATTGTTGAAGAGGATCGTGATCGCGTGGAGACCGCGTTTAGAAATCGGTCGTCCTCCGGGGAATATGACGAACAATATCGTATCCTGCGACCCGACGGAGAAATCCGCTGGATTCGGGATCGCGGATTTCCGGTCCATGATGAAGGGGGAAACGTCTATCGCATCGCCGGCGTGGCGGAGGATATTACTCGTCGCCGAAAAATTCAGGAAGAACTGCGGCACAGTAACGACCGCTTTCGACGATTGGTGGAATCGAACATCATTGGCATCGTCGTGACCGACTTGAACAAACGGATTGAAGAAGCCAACGATCTGTTTTTGGAGATGGTCGGATATACACGCGAGGATTTGGAGGCGGGGCGGATTCGCTGGAAGCATTTGACGCCACCGGAGTATTTTGATGCCGACAATCGAGCGTTGGCGGAATTGATGAAAAATGAGGTCTGCGTTCCTTGGGAAAAGGAATACATTCGCAAAGACGGCACCCGTGTTCCTGTGCTCGTCGGCGTAACGGCACTTTCGGAGCATTGGCAAGAAGCGATTAGTTTTATCGTCGACATGACGGAGCAAAAGCAGGTCGAAGCGGAACTCCAAGTTGCGCTGCGCGCAGCTGACGCGGCCAATCGTGCCAAAGGGCATTTTCTGGCCAACATGAGCCACGAAATCCGCACACCGATGAACGCCATTATCGGTATGTCGGAATTGGTACTCGATACGACACTCACCCGCGAACAGCGGGAATACCTGTCGATCGTTCTGGATTCGTCCGAAGCGTTGTTGAAACTCATCAACGACATCTTGGATTTTTCGAAAATCGAGGCGGGGAAACTCGAAATCGAAAAAGTGGAGTTCGGCCTGCGGGATTGCGTTGGCGGGGCGATGAAGGCGCTGGCCGTGCAGGCCCACCAAAACGGGTTGGAGTTGGTCACGCATATCCTCCCCGGCGTCCCGGAACGCATCATCGGCGACCAATCCCGTTTACGGCAGATTTTGGTCAATCTGATTGGCAACGCTATCAAATTCACCGAGAAGGGCCAAGTTGTGGTCCGAGTCGGGACCGAATCGGCTAGCGATCGAAAGGTGGTCATCCACATCGCTGTCAGCGATACCGGAGAAGGCATCCCCATCGAAAAACAAAGGCACATCTTTGGGGCCTTTGAACAGTTGGATAGTTCCATGGCGCGCAAGTTCGGTGGCACCGGTCTGGGGTTGGCGATTTCCGCGCGACTGGTGGAACTCCTCGGTGGGCGAATCTGGGTTGAAAGCCAACCGGGAGAAGGGACCACGTTTCATTTCACCGCAAGTTTCGGCACACTGACCAATCTGGACTCCCCCGTCGCTGCAGGGAATTCAGTCTTGCAAGGCTTGCGAATGCTCGTCGTCGATGACAACACCGCGAATCTCGACTCGATTCGCGATACCCTCGAAAGCTGGGGGATTCAAGCAGATCTTGCTATCAATGGAGAAGAGGCGATTCCCTTACTGGACTACGCTACGCAGATACAACAACCGCATGACTTGTATCTAGTCGATGCCCACATGCCCGGTCTGGATGGATTCAATTTGTGTGAAACCATCATGGGCCAATTTGGCCGAAGCAAACCGCCTATCATCATGATGCTCAACCCCGGAGATCGTTCGGCCGATGTCGCGCGCTGCGAGCAGGTTGGTGCGACAGCCTATTTGATGAAACCGCTCAATCAATCGGAGTTGCTGGACACAATCTTAGCAGTCTTGGATGGATCAGGCGTCGACATCGTCGTGGGAGAGTTAGGCGATCATGAACCGACTCCCATCCGACGTTTGAATGTGTTATTGGTCGAGGACAGTCCATACAACCAAAAACTTGCGTTGGGGTTATTGCAGAAACAAGAACACAATGTCATCGTGGCAAACAACGGCAAAGAGGCGGTCGAAGTCTCAAAAATCCGCGACTTTGATTTGATTCTTATGGATGTGCAAATGCCGGAAATGGACGGGTTGGAGGCGACGCGAGCCATTCGCAAACGCGAGGAGGGGACCGGGCAGCATGTCCCCATTATCGCCATGACCGCGCAGGCCATGAAAGGGGACAAGGAACATTGTCTTGAGGCGGGTATGGATGCCTATCTCGCGAAACCGGTCCGCGGCCGTGAGTTATTCGCCGCCATAGAATCCTTAGTCGGCCAAAGCTCACAATCCGCTGATGAGCCTGTTCAGGCGGGCAAAACCGTCCCGCAGTCGAACGGCGCGCCTGACTGGTCGGTGGCACTGGAAAATGTGGATCAGGATCGAGACCTGTTGCGAGATGTGACTGCCGCATTTGTCGATGAATGCCCACAATTGGAAGCACTTGTCGAGTCCTCGATCGCCTCGGGGAATAGCCGCGAACTCAGCCGCGCCGCGCATACCATCAAAGGCGGCATGCGGATGTTCGGCGCCGTTGCCCCGATGGAAGTCGCCGCCACGATGGAAGCTACGGCCGGGGAGGGAAACCTTATCAAAGCGGCGGAAATTTATGAGGGGTTGAAGCCGATGATCGCTAACGTCCTGCGAGAACTGAAAGCATTCATCGTCAACCCAGATTCCCTGAGCGATCCTTAAGGAGGACTGAGTCGGTGGTTTTTTAACGGGATTGCTTGCTCGAGCGTAGCATGTAAACTTGATGCAAGAGACGGACCTGAAATTTGCGGCGGTTTCCGATAGAATCTTCAGATGCAGGATGAGTCGTTGCAACGGAAGTGGCAGCATTGTCGGTTTGTGTCGCCAATGACGGCGCAGAAGCGGCAACCCAGACGGATCTACGGTGACGAAAACACAACAGGAGTAAACGCATGACAAGCATTTTGGTCGTGGATGACTCGGCGGTCGATCGGCGATTGGCGGGAGGCTTGTTGGAGAAAACATCGGATGCCACGATTTACTATGCCGAGGATGGTGTCGACGCTCTCGAGCAGATTGAGTTGCACATCCCCGATATTGTCCTCACCGACATGCAGATGCCCAACATGGACGGGTTGGAGCTCGTCAAACAGGTCAAAACGCTCTACCCGCTGATCCCCGTGGTTTTGATGACCGCGCAAGGTAGCGAAGAAATCGCCGTGAAGGCACTGCATTGTGGCGCTGTGAGTTACGTTCCCAAACGGAAGTTAGCGCAGGATTTGATGGAGATCATCAACCGCGTGACGTCCGCCTCACAGCAAGATCGATCGGACACGCGGCTGGCTCGCAAAATCACGTCGCTCGATACGTCGTACGTGCTTGAAAACGAATTGGCGCTGATCTCTTCGTTAGTGAACCATTTGCAAAAAACGATCATCCGCATGGGCGTTTGTGGGCAATCCGAGCGAATTCAAGTCGGGATCGCCATCGAAGAAGCCTTGGTGAACGCTTTTTATCACGGCAATTTAGAGCTTGAAGCGGAATTGCGAGAAAAAGATCACAAAGCGTTTTATGCACTCGCGCAGGAGCGGACCAAGCAATCTCCCTACCAGGATCGGCGGATTCATGTGCGGGTGCAGATGACGCGCGGCCAAGCGATTTTTACCATCCGCGACGAAGGTCCCGGCTTCGATCCCGCCTTGCTGCCCGATCCGACCGACGCTGCCAACTTGGAAAAACCGGGCGGACGCGGCGTTATGCTGATGCAGGCCTTCGCCGATGAAGTCACCTACAACGACAAAGGGAACGAAGTCACATTGATCAAATCCCGCGAACCAGAGGATTCGGTCGAATTGGCCGAGGGCCAAGAGTAGAGTGCATCCTCGGATGTTCGCTCAATCCTTTTGTTCGAGCAGTACCAAGCTACGCAGATCCTCGGGGACGACTGATTCATATGCCATGGCGCTCAGCACATCGGATTTGCCCAGGGCATCGTGAAGCGTCCCCAATTGCACCGTCGTTGCCCCTTGATTGACGACGTCCACCATAAATTGCTCAACGGCGAGCAGTAGATTCGATCCCGGTTGATCTCCACCCTGCACAAGGCGCAGAAACCCCAACGTTCCTTGATCCGGCAAGCGATACACGCCCGGTAATCTTCCATTGGCCGCGTTGATCGGTCCTGGACGGGATTCCAAGAGCACCAGATGCGCGCCCGGCATATTATTGAAGTGCCGGTTCAACCATTTCCAAGAGAGAGCCGATTCGTTGCTTTGAGGGGCAACCCAGTTGTCGTGCGTCGCCAAGACAAAGTCGCCCTCCTCGGCGCCGGCCACTTCCTTGCCTTTGTAGACAAAAATGATCACATCGTTGGGCTCTCTTTTTAAGACGCGTCGATCCATCTCGCGTTTGACCTTACGTAATTGTCGGCGAACCGACGTGATCGTGGCATTCTCACCCACCAGCGGATGAATGGTATGTGCGGTAAACGCGTTGTTTTTCTCGTCACGTACGCGGAAGGCTCCCCGCGTTTCATTCAATAGCTGTGCTTCGTCAGCCGGATGCCCCTCGGCCTCGGTGTCTTTGGCCACTCCCACGACCACCAAATGCAAGTGCTGCCGAGTTTCCGGTTTTGTACAATCGGCGTAATAGGGCGGCACCATTTCAACGGCTGCTTGGGGCAGGTGAATGCGAATACGGTTTTCCTGCGCTCGATTGAGCACCACCGGGACCACAAATTCGGCCCGCCCATTCTTGACTTGAGAGAGATCCAGTACCGCCGTGCGCAGAAAGCCGTTGACCGATACTCTCACAAAGCGATTGTGCAACGACGGCGCCGCAGCCGGTGAACTCCATTCCACATGCCCCGAAAGTTGTACTTGCCCTTCCGCGGCGGGCCGATCAAATACATTGCGGCCGGCTTGGAACAACGTTTTAAGCGGCTTCCCTTCGACCGTCGGCACGTCGATTTGGTCAATCACCACGCGAACCGGTTCTTGCAGGATGTTCAGCCGTACCGGATTGATCGGCGCGGAAATGCCCCCATCGTTGGTGGCCTCCAACAAAATTTCGTTCATCTCACCCGGTTCAAGCGTGACCTCAAAATCCTGGATCAGTTCATACTCACCAAATTCATTTTTATCAGTCGGCAGAACTTCAGCGGGGAGTGGATGCCGTTCTTCTTTGCCCTTCGCCGGGCAACGCGTTATCAGATCGACCCGTTTCAATGGACTTTCAGATCGAACAGTAAATGCCACCGATACACGCGTTGTCTGGATCGCTTGGTCGGTCGTGGGGCTGAGGATCCGCACTGTCGGGACAGGCGGCGGCGCTTTGACAACCGTTTCGTTGCTGCTGCGTTCAATTTGCCCGTCGCGGTTCTTTGCGATAACCACCAGGCTGTTCTTGCCTTCCACGAGCGGAATCTCAGGGGCTGTCACCCGCCAGAGTCCTGATCCATCAGCAGCTTGCTCAACGCGATACAGATCATTGGAAAGCGTTTGTCCATTTCGCGACACTGTAATTGTCGGTGCACCCAGTTCGATGGGCGACTGCACTTCGCACACCGCCGCTGCGTTGGGAAATTGCGTTTGTTTCAGCGTGATTTCACTAATCTGCGGCGGGATTTTGTAACGTACGTCGCATAACGTCGTCCGCGACTCGCCGCCCCATTGATTTCTTAAGACCAGTTCCACACGATTATCGCCCCGCTGAACATCGATCGTGGCACGTAAGACACCTCGCCGCGGATTATTCGGTGACGTTTCAATTCGCGGTGCAGTTTCAATCTGCGTACCGTTCACAAAAATCGTCGCCGTCTTGTCGAGTTGTTGATCGGTCAACGATACACCCGATGCGGATAACAACGACGCTTCGACTTCCACCTGCGGTGCGACCGGTGATGTCACGGAGACCTTGCGTGTCTTCGGACTGGTCAATAACACATACGGTGTTGGCGGAATATAATTGACGACCAAGTCAAACTGGTCCGTTCGTCCTCCCTTGGTAGTTGCCTGCAGGCGAATCGTTTGAGGGCCCGGTTCGAGTTTCACGGTGTTGGCGACATCAATTTTCGACGATTCGACAGCCAATTCTTCCGTCATCTCAGTCTTGTCGCCGCGGAGTACCACAAGCTGGGCGGTTTCCAGTCCCGCGTCCGCCTCAATCCGGCCGGACAACTTCACTTTGGGCGTTTCAACGGTCACCGTCCCGGTGGGGAACTTGAGTCCACTCCGTCCGTCGATCTCATCCACAGACGAAATCGTAATGACCGGCGGCCCCGATTCGACGAATTCGACAGTGAACACGCTCCGCGCAGTTTCGATGTCCTCATATCCCGACATGGCATGCGCGTTGGTCGCAATGACTTCGAACCGGTTCGCACCCGCTGTCAACTCGACTGCGTGCTCGAGGGCGGCTTTCAATTCTCCTTGGGCGAACAGTTTGGGACCGATCGTCTTGGTCTGTGGTTGTCCCTCGTTCCAGGTGGTGATTTTGATGGTCGCGTTGACGTCATCTGCACGGTCGACAATTTCTCCTGTGAAAGCAAATTTCTTAACCGGCGTTCGGGAGTGGGCTTGGGGTACGTTCAAGTTGATGGTGGGCGCAGGGCGCTGAAATCGGAGCTGTTGTTTGATTTCAAAAACGCGCGGCGGCAATTCATCGGTTACCAGCCGCACCAGAAATTCACGCACGCCGGTTTCCCAAGGGGCGACCGAAAGATCTGCTTCCCAGGTGAGGTCGTTGGTCAATGAGAAATCGTGAAACGGAGCATTCGCTGGCCCCAAACGCCACTGCAGCGATTTGATGTTGCCGACCGGAAAAACATCCGCCGTTAAGGTTGCGTTCTCAATGGATCGCATGATTTCCACTTGCGCTAACAACTGGTCGGTGCGGGCCACCACGTGCCGATTCGGCGGGTCCTGGTAGACCAATCCATCTTGCGGGGCGATAATTTCCAACGACATGCTCGGCGTGGGCGGTTCCGCGACCGGGGGAGTGCCGTGCTCGATGAGATGCTCCAGCAAACCGGGCGCGTAGTTTTGTCGACGATATTCTCCTGTCGAAGCGAATCGCGCCGGCGTCTTCGGGTCGCCGGTATTAAAATGCCATCCCAGGCTCGACTCCGCGTTGCGTCCTTGCGCGTCATACTTTCCGATCGGATGCCAGCCGATCCATGTCGGTTCGTCACCTTCGGGGAAGAACAACGAGAACAACGGCTTGCGCTCGTCGGTCGCTTGTTCAACGGGAATAGCCACCGGTTGCGCGCGGCCGGCAATCGTGATCATCGCCGATTGCCCCGGTTTCAATTGTGAGACATAGCGGTAAAAATCCCAGGCGGTCTTGAAGGGCAGGGGGACATCCTCGCCATTGGCACCGCGCCGCACAGAACCGGTGATTTGGCTACCTTGCGGCAGTTCGGGGAGACCACGATCGACGACGATCGCCCCTTCGTCGTCGCTCAGTTTGAGTTTACGAATCAATCCATGTTTGCCCAAGAGCGTGTCGGAGATGTCCGCCAACCACCAAACCGAGATCGTATGATCGCGCGAAGTCGTCGCCAGCAGTCGGCCATCCTCAGAAAATGCCATGTCGACAATCGGTTCAACGTGTCCGGAAAACCGCCGCAGTTCCTGCCCGCTCTGCATGTCGTACAAGCTCAGTTGCGGCAGCCCCGACGTTTCGGTTGCGACTGCGGCGACCGGGACGGGGCAATGCTCCGTCGCCTGGCAAACCGCCCACGCATCGAGAACACGCACACCATCAAATTCCTTGTCCGCCTGCAGATCCAATGTCTGTTGCCTTACGCCATTTTTTCGAAATTCCAATCCCGGCCCAGCCTCTCCCTCGACCGGAACCACGTCCCATCCGCCGCGGTTGGGAGTCACGATTTTCCAACCTTGGGTCTCCGCGCTCAGCGAGCGAGCGGTGATGTCGAAGACTTGATCGTTTGCCTGAAGTGCATTTTGACCGGCGGCCGTTCGCGGCTTCGCGTTTAGGACCAACCCCGTGTTCTCACCTCGCTTCGCAAATGCCACAAATTGTTGCGCCCGTCCCGACCCGCGTAGGCGTTGAATGGGTTTCGCTTGTTGCGCACCAGCAAGCAAGTCACTCGTGCGGTAAATCAGCACCTCGTTTTGTCCATTGCCGCTGATCGCCATCAGTTCGCCGTTGGCCGCCGTGGCGATACTCACCATCCGCAGCGGTCCGCTCCAAAGTTTGACCTCGTCAGGCAGCAGTCTTTCCGCATTCAGGTCGATAACACGTAACCCGACCTCCCATTGGTTGCCGGCTGTGGGAGCGCCAATCACAAAGGCGACCCGGTCGAGATTGCCCTGAGGCCGCGACTTGAACTCCGCGACGGCTAAGGGAATCGCGCGAGGGTCAATGGTCCCCAAGCTTTGGTAACTTCCCAACAAATTATCCGGAGGCAACGGCCAGGCACCAATATCACCCGCCACAGCAGTGATGAGTGCGTTTTTCTCTGGCACGGCAGCGACGGTCAGTGCGTGCGGATTTGTGTTACGCACACTCCATGTTTTCTGAGCGGCATCCCAGACACGAAATGTTCCCGTTTGTTTTTCGCGGTTGTTGTCTCCCCAGGCGATCGCCACCCGCACATCTTGTGGATTCTCGCCGGTATGCCAAACACTCAGGCCCGGTCGGCGGCCTTGCGGTGAGGGGAGTCCACCCAGCGCGGAAATGGATTTGTTCGGTTGTTGAAGATTCCACACGCGAATCGCGCCTTGGAAATCCCCTTTCGAATACTCTTCGGCGGCGGAAACCAAAATCGGTGGTTTGCCGGCGCGGTGTGGCGCGAACTCCAAGGCTACGACCGCTCCCCGATGTTCCCGCAACGTAATCGCCTTGCGCGTTTGGGTATCGAACACATAGATCATCCCCTCATCCAGCCGCATGTCGGTCGTCATCGCCGCACCGGGCCACAACAACGCACGGTCATCGCGGAGTCCGGCCACGCGGGGATCGCTTTGATTTCCCTGTCCGGCAGCGGCGATCCAGCGACCGTCGTCGGAGACGGCAATGGCGTTGATCGCTCCTTCAAACCGCGGACCGACCGGGACCCGCCACGTCAATTCGGGCTGATAGACGAATTGGCCGGCGCCTGCATAGGCTTCACTCCACACCCAAGCATGTACGACCTTATCCCGTCCAGCAGCGTAGAGCACTTTTCCGTCGGGACTGAATGCCAACGACGTGATAAAACTGACCGGCCCGCCGGCATTGACCCGCAAGATCGGAACGTTGTCTTTTTCCGCAGCTGATGTCAAAGCGGTGGGGACGAGCGAACACAACACCAAGGCGAGACCAACGGTGATTCTGTTCATGGCTAGACTTTTCAATGACAAGGTTCGACTGAGCAGGGCGGAATACAACGGTCCTTAACTTGATATCCGATACTATATCGAATTCGGGGGCCCCAAATCAAAAAAACTCCACCGAATTCGCAAGATTCGCCCGTCACTCAGTCAATCGGAATCATCACACGAAAACCAACGTCCCTGCCGCGCAGGGCAACGATCAAATCCTCCGAATCTTTGGTGCTGAGATCGTTGTAAGTGAGTGGCTGTACCGGTTTACTGTTAGCCGATCCGCCTCGGAAGTATTGCTGTCCACGGCTCACCGTCCACGAATCTTCCAGGTCCACACTCGCCGATGTGTCTTGTCCTTGAATGAGCGCTAAATTTTCCCGCACCGTTCCCTCAGGGTTTCCGTCTAAATTGACTTCCGCGGTGTATTCCCAGCCATTACCCGCCATGTCTCGGCATCCGTAGGGGCTCACGTCGTCGGCTGATGAACCCACCACAGCGGGCGGTTCGGTTCCTGGTGCGTGATTCAGGGCGATGCGTAAAGGAACCGCAGCATCCCAGACACCGTTATACGGTCCTTGCGGCCAGTTCTTCTTGACGAATTCCACATCTTGATCCCACAGACCTGTCGCAATGTTCCAGTCATTTTGCCGCGGCAACGTTCCGTGCCCGTTGCCGATCCATTGCGCGATCAATTCAGCTTCATCGACCCGCAGGTTCATCGCCGGGATGTTGAGATATTCCGGTTTCTCTGGGTGAATCAACCAATCAAAGAGCCCGTCTGTGGGACGAATCTGGGAATTCTCTCCGTGATATGTCCACGACTTTAAGTCGAACGCTCCGGGATGCGCTGCGGCGTATTCCAACACCCACTGATTGCGGACCTTGTTTTCCATCAGATAAAACGGTTCAGCATCACGCGGCCATTGCGAGTCGACCTCAGCGCTACCGGGCAATCGGGCTCGATGAATCAAAAGAAACGGAATGCGGATTTCCGCGCCGGACTCGCCCACGATCAACCGTTCGATGCGGCCGGGCAAATACTTTTTGTACCCGGGACCGGCATTTTTATTGTGGGGATGCGGAAACAATCCCGATTCCGGATCGCGGCGAAATCCTTCTGCGTCGGGCAGCCAAACCTGGGGCTGTTGAACGATCAGAGCGGCTCGGATTTCGTGGGTAAGTTGCTTCCCCGTTTCGGGGTCTTCGATTTCAACTGTGGTTAGTGTCTCGGCGTCTCGCGGGGGAGCTTCGATGGCGGCGGTCGCTTGGACTTCAACGGATTCAATTTCGTTGGCACGCACGTGGACCTGTTTCTGCAGCGCCTCGCCATCGGCTTTCTCATTCCAGGAGACTCCCGGGATCCCCTTGAGATTAAGGTTTGCGAAGCCATCGACATCGGAGGTGAGGAGGATTTGCAACGTTGCCGAATCCCCCGCTGCAATCCGTAGCGTCTTGGTGTCGACGGCAATTTCCGGTGGTGTCGGCGGTAAAGCCTGCGGCGATTTGTCCTGTGAACTGTGGTTACCATAAGCGAACCAGAGGCCGCCCAAGATCAGCACCAGCGCCGCGGTCACCCATCCCAAGTACGATTTGGCGGAACTGCGGGGGAGAGTCGCTTCCCAGTTCCGAATGGTGTCCTGCGAAATAATCTGTGTGTCGGCCACCGCCGAGGCGATGTCGCTTGGTAGGCTTTTGAGCAAGCGTTGCGAAACCGTTTGCATCGAATCGGGACGATCGCCCGCTTCTTTTGCCATGCAGTCTTGTACGACTTCTTCCAATTGCGGCGAGAACTCTTGATCGGGCGCGACCTCTGACATCGCCGGCGGATTTTCCTTGACCACCTTCTGCATAAAACCGAACAGCCCCGCATAGGAGTCCGGCGGCGCAAACGGGAGTTGCCCGGTCAGGATCTGATACATCGTCGTGCCGAACGAATAGATGTCGCTGCGAAAGTCGACTTTCGCGCCTTCCAATTGCTCCGGCGACATGTAGGCGATCGTTCCGGAGAACTCACCCTGGGTGCCCATGATCGTGGGATTGGTGATGGTGGCGAAATCGGCCAGCTTGGCGATTCCCAAGTCGAGCATCACAAACCGCTCGCTCTTTTTGCCCTCATCGACCAGCATCACGTTGCTCGGTTTGATGTCGCGATGGACCAGTCCGGCTTCGTGGGCTTTTTGCAGGCGCTCCACAAATTTGTTCGGCAAAGTTGCGCAACTGCTGTCGGGTCAAGGGGGCGCTCTTTGTCCTTCAAACGGACATCGAGCGGCTGCCCTTGCAGGTACTCCATGACCAAAAACGGCATCCCACCCGGGGGATCGTAATAGTCATGGAGCGTGACGACGTTAGCATGCTCGAATTTGACAAGCAGCTTGGCTTCGCGCTTGAACGTGTTGACGAAATTCTCGTCGACTTTTTCGTTGGGGATTTTGACGGCAACCGAGCGGCTCAACTCCAGGTCCCGCGCGCGATAGATTTCCCCCTGCGCGCCGCCGCCCAGGCGCTCCTCAAGGCGAAATCGGTTGACGAGAATATCCCCAAGCATTGCTGTGCAGTTTCCTTGGCCGGAATCGATCGTGAGCGGTCTACGAGACTTTCACTCAGGATACTGCACATCCCCTACCCAAGTGAACGCCGAATTGCACAAATCCCGCTATTCATCAATCTGAACGCCTCAGGAATGGAAAAAAGCAACCCCGAAACGCCCCAGCCGCTTCATGCGGGCAACCACCCCAAAGGTCACCGCATAGTACCAACACGCTTTCCGGGAGGGCAAAGCTCCTGCTGAGCCGCAACGGTACGTTGGACATGATTTGCGAAATCATGAGACAACTAACAGACTCCGATAGTGCGGCTAGGCTAGAACTTTGCCTAACCCAGCCGCAGCGAAACCGCTTTGCTAATCCAAATTCATCGTCACCGTTTTCAACTCCGTATAATTCGCCAGAGCCGCTTCGCCCAACTCGCGGCCGATGCCGCTCATTTTGAAACCGCCGAACGGGGCTGCGGCGTCGAAGACGTCGTAACAGTTGATCCAAACCGTGCCCGCTTTGATGCTGTTGGCCAAACGGTGCGCCTTGCCGACATCCCGCGTCCAAACGGCAGCCGCCAGACCATAAAACGTGTTGTTGGCCCGGGCGGTGACCTCCTCGATTGACTTAAACGGCAACACGCTGAGTACCGGGCCGAAGATTTCGTCCGTGGCGATCGGCATGTCGTCGGTGACGTTGTCGAAAATGGTCGGCTCGATGTAAAACCCTCGGTCGCCAAAACGGGACCCGCCCGCCACGCAATGCGCACCGGCTTCGTTCCCCTTGTCGATGTAACTCAGGATCTTGTCGAATTGCGCTTGATCAATTTGCGGCCCCTGACCCGTTTGTGTGTCGAACGGATCGCCCAATTTGCGGCCCTTGGCACATTGAATCAGCTTCTCCACAAACTGTTCGTGGATCGCTTCTTCAACAAACACCCGGCTACCGGCGCAGCAACATTGGCCTTGGTTGAAGAACAATCCGAACTCGGTCCCCGCCGCAGCGGCATCGAGGTCGGCGTCGGCAAAGATCACGTTGGGGCTTTTGCCGCCCAGTTCAAACGTCAGCCGTTTGAGCGTCTGGGCGGCATTCGTCATGATGAGTTGTGCCGTGCGATGTTCGCCGGTGAAGGCGATTTTGTCGACCAGCGGATGCTTCACGAGCGACGCGCCCGCGGTCGGTCCGTAACCGGGGACGATGTTGATCACCCCGTCGGGAAAACCCGCTTCCATGGCCAATTCGCCCATCCGCAGACAGGTCAGCGGCGTTTGCTCGGCCGGTTTCATCACCACCGTGCAGCCGGCCGCCAAGGCCGGTCCCCATTTCCAGGCCGCCATCAGCAGCGGAAAGTTCCAGGGAATAATCTGACCCGCCACGCCCAACGGTTCACGCCGCGTGTAGCAGAAATAATCGCCGCGAATCGGAATCGTCTGCCCGTGGATCTTATCCGCCCAACCGGCGTAGTACCGCAGGCAATCGATCACCAACGGCAGGTCGGCGGCGCGGCTGTCGTTGATCGGTTTGCCGTTATCGAGCGTTTCCAGCGCCGCCAGTTCGTCGAAATTGGCTTCAACCAGATCCGCCAACCGGTGCAGCAAGGCGCCGCGGTCGCGGGCATCCATTTTTTTCCAGGGACCGGACTCAAACGCTCGTCGGGCAGCGGTAACGGCTCGGTCAATATCCTCCGTATCCCCCTCGGCGACATCGGCAATTTTTTCTTCGGTGGCTGGATTGAACGTGCCAAACGTCTTGCCGCTGGCCGCATCACACCACTGGCCGTCAATGAGCAATTGTGTCTGCCGGACAGCCGGGGCTGTATAAATGTCTTCGGTCGTTGTGGTCGCCATGGGAGTCTCCTTGGAAAAAAGGCCCGAGGAATATACGGCCAAAACCAGACACAGACGCCGGAAACGGCCGTCAGCTTGCTGTTAGCGATTGTAGCAAATATGGCTCGACGGGTGATAGGCTTCGGGAGGGGGTGTAACACCCAGGTCCTGCTACCCATGTCCTAGCTGCGATTTCCCTCAAGCCTGTCCCCTCAAGCCTCAAGCCTTTGCAACAACATTGCCATTTCTTCCGGCGATGATAAAGTGACCAATAGATAACGGTCGCGACGGACTATGCCGAACAGGAGGCGCGGGCGTGATGAGCAGCTCACTTGTCCCCAAAGTGATCCAAGACGTTGGCGAAGTACCGCTCGTTTTGCACTCCGATGTGCGGGAACCGCTGGCAAATCTGAGCTTTCTGCGACGTGGTCTGGTGTTGGCCGAGTTGGCGATGATTGCCTACAACGACGAGGCCGAAGCCAGCCGCGCTGCTGAGGCAATTGGTTTTTCTGAGGCCCAATTGTTTGAACATGACGGTGCGCAGGCCTATCGATTTGCCAATGCCCAGGATGTGGTGCTGGCCTGTCGCGGAACCGAGGCCAATGAATGGAACGACCTGAAAGCCGATGCCAATGCTTCGATGGCGGTCGTGGGAGCATTGGGCAAGGTCCATAGCGGCTTTAACCAGGAAGTCGACGACCTGTGGCCGGTGCTGGAAGGAACCCTGCGCGAGGATACGCGGCCGGTTTGGTTCTGCGGACATTCACTGGGGGCGGCCATGGCTACAATCTGCGCTTACCGCTGTAAGGCCTCGGCGATTGTCAGCAATCCGCAAGAACTGCATACCTATGGCTCCCCGCGAATCGGCAACAAGCGTTATCTCCGCCATGCCGAGTTGAGCCATTATCGTTGGGTGCACAACAACGACGTCGTCACCCGCGTGCCGCCCGCGTGGTTAGGATATCGGCATGGCGGCGACGAGGTCTATTTGGACCGGCACGGACGCATCCGCAAGCTGAAAGGCGTATGGCGCAGCCGCGACCGCTGGCGGGGCTTCATGGCGGGGCTATTCAAATGGAAATTCGATTTGCTGGCCGACCACAGCATCCATCTCTACGCGCAACACATTGCCACCGCAGTCGTTCAAGAAGACCGAAAAGCATCCGCAGGACGTGAAACGCGCGACGAAGACGATCTGGTGATTCGAAACAAACAGGACGAGTCGGAGCAAAACGACTGAATGGGCCGGTGCTGGATGAAAGTCGAGCTGCTCCCCGTTTTCAGGTGATTGCTCATAAAACTGCTTGCTCGTTGTGCTGTCGATTGTCTATACTGCAAAACACGTTATGTCGGGTCGCGCATTTTTGGGCGGCTCGTTGCTTGTTCAATTCAAACTGGACTTTCGGCAGGTCGCTTCGAAAGGAGCCGAATCGATGGCCACGGCAACATTGGAAAACGAACTCGATACAATTGGTTACACTGCCGGAATGATCTGGCACTTTCTCGGCGACAACGGCCCGACGACGATGACCCAGTTGGTGAAGGCGATTGATGCGCCACGCGACAAGGTTATGCAAGGTGTCGGCTGGTTGGCTCGCGAAGGCAAGATCTGCTTCGAGGAAGGTTCGCGTAGCAAAACGATCCGTTTAGTCTGACTCATTTCTGAGACTGGCGGCCCGTTGAGAGGCAGAGAAACTTTCCGCGAATTCTCGCGGTGAGAACAGAGTTCTTGGCGCAACCAAGGTGAAAGGTACGCTTGTCAAATGACGCAAACGTCCGAATTCCAAGTGCTGTGCAAAGAAGCGCGTCAATGCTGGCGGGACGGCGAATATCAGTGTGCCGTCGAGTTGTTTGAGCAGGCGTTGGAAATCGAGGAGGTGTCTGAGACGCATCAACACGCGGGTATGGCCGCCTATATGGCGGGCGACACGGAGAACGCGGTCAAGCATCTCATCCGAGCCACGCATCTGGCCCCGTCCAATTCACAAGCCCGCATCAATTTGGGCGCGGTGTACAATCGCCGCAAAGAATACAAGCTCGCCATCGATGCCCTGCGCAAAGGGTTGGCGATGGACATGCACTGCGCCGAGGGGTATTTCAATCTCGGGATGGCGCATCGCCATCGGAACGAACCCAAAATGGCGATTCCCGCGCTGCGAGAAGCGATCCGTCTCGATCCCAAAATGGCTGATGCCTACGTCCAACTGGCGGAAGTTTATAGTGGGCAAGAAAACTATAAACAGGCGATCGAATTGGCCGAACAGGCGTTGAAAATTAAGCCAGGATTTGAACCGGCACAGCAAGTTTTGGATGAGGCGGAACAGGGCAGAGATACCGCCAAGGCTTCGTCGAAAAATTTGGATTGGATTGCCGGTGTTAGCCCCACGAAATTGGACCAGGGGTTTCGCGAATTGACCGATGAGCAGCAGGTTGCCGACCACCGTCATCTCGTCGTCTTGGCGCACTCAATTCACCAAATCGCCAACGATGTCTTGTTGCAAATGCGGCGAGAACTCGATCCGGCCACGCGGCAAGTTTATCGCATCGTCAGCCGTCCCGACAAAGACCTCGGCACCTTGTCCGAAGCGTACGCAGCCTTCAAACGAGCCACCAAATCGTACAAAATTCTTCGCGATCGGCTGGGCGTTAAAATGCAGGAACTGCGGGACTACGAAGCGTCCATGAAGGACGGCAAAGGCGAATAACAACTTCCAGAGCGCATCACAAACCACGCACAGCGACCAACGAGAGCGACCTAAGCCCCCCGAGCGGAAGCTCGAACAAAGCGGCTACGCCGCACGAAGTGGCGATGCTGCTATTTTACGAATTCGCTGACGTCGATTTTTCCGGTGTCGTCGATCGTGACCGTTACCGCGCCGCTCGTCCAGGTCGAGAGCACAGTCGTTCCCGGCCCATACACTTCGCGTAACTCCGCCGTGGGACTTTGCCGCCCACCACTGGCGATGACCCAGCGCGGTCGGCACCAAGCGGCTAGGTCTAATGTATTGGCGGCCAGGCTTCCGTGATGTGGCGACGCGAGTACGTCCACATCGAGCGAGGGGGTTGCGAATAGTGCCAACAACCCTTCGCCCTCCAAATCGCCGGTTAGCAGAATGACTCGATCACGATACTCGATGGCCAGCACTAAACTATTGGCATTATCGCTACCGCCCCGCACATCCCCAGCCGGGACGAGCACGCGAATGTTGACATCGTCGTCTAGTAATAACTGGTCGTCCGTCCCTAAAGAATGGAGCGGAATATCGCTGCCGAAGATCGCGTCGCACAGCGCTGCAACCGCCGGTTGCCGCGTATCGAGCAGCGAAGGAGAAACATAGACCCCATCCACCGGGAGCTTGTCGAGGAGACCCGGAACGGCGTTGAAATGATCGACGTCGGCATGCGAAAGCACTACCGCATCCAGCCGCGCGATTCCTAACTCCCAGGCGCCGTTTTCAATAATCCGCTCCGTCCGCCCCGCATCATGCAATTGTCCCGCGTCGTACAGCAACGTCCTTCCGCCGGGCAGTTCCACGAGAATCGCACTGCCGTGTCCCACGGAAAAAAACGTGCAACGTAGCTGTGGGTTGTTGTGAGGAATGACCGCAACGGCCAGCCCCAACACGCACCAACCCAATAGCCCCCGCGCCCCCCAACGCCGCACAGATAACTTTGGTCCACCAAAAATCGCCGCGACAAGCAGGGCATAAAACCCGATGAGCCACCAATTGGCCGGGCCGGGGACATGCTGATGTCCCCAACTCAGTCGCTGCGCGCTGTCGACGATCGCTAAAAATAACGACAGTCCACTGTCAAACAGATATCCAAACACCGGTGCCAAGGGGGGAAGCAACAATCCGCAAAACAGCAGCGCATATCCGCACCAGAGCACAACGATGACCAGCGGCATCAGGAGCACATTGACGACCAAGCCGACGGGCGAAACCATATGAAAACGTGCGGCGATGAGCGGCGCGACAATCAACCAAATCCCCGCGGTGATGAGTAGAGCGTCCCCAATTCTATGAAGCGGAGCATGCGCCCAGCGGTGGAATTGCTCGAATCGCTCGCTGCGCAGTTCCTGTGGATCGTGCTGTTCCTCCTCCTGGAGGTTGCCAGCCATTTCGGATTTCAAACGCATGAGCGCCACGATGGCCACCACCGCCAGAAATGACAATTGCGGGCCGACTTCAAACAGCTGCGCGGGATTCCACAGCAATAAAATCAGCGCCGCCAAGGCCAGGGAGTTGCCCAAGCGGGCGCGACGATGCCAAGGTTGTCCAATGAGAATCACCGCTGCCATAACCGTTGCGCGAATCACCGGCAACCGGGCTTCGTTGATAAACGTATAGCCGATCAAGCAACTCAAGATGACCACGGTGGTCCACGCCGCCGGAAATCGAAACAACCGGCAGATCCCCCACAGCAGCGTTGCCAAAATTCCCACATGCAGTCCCGAGAGCGCCAAAAAGTGCATTGTTCCGCTCTCGGCGAAGGCGTTTCGCTGATCATCCGTGACGTCCCGGCGATCTCCCAGCAACAGCGCCGCAGCCACCGGCGCGTTATCGGGACTGAGATTTGCCGTGAGCACATCGCCGCATTCTTCGCGAATCTCGGCCGCAAATCGCAACGGCTGCCACCAAACACTGGCTGGCGTGAGGGTTTGCACAGCGTCGGGATAATCCGTTCGCAGCATCGCATCGATCCCTTGGCTGTGGAGATAATCCCGGAAATCAAATCCCCCCGGATTCCTTCGACCGACCGGTTGCGAGAGCAATCCCACGACTTCTACGACATCACCCACTCCGACATGTGGCGCATGGCCGGTGATTTGTAGTCGTACCGTTCCGGAAGTTGCCGTCGCTGTGTCACCCGACAGCAATGTGCGGCAATCGATTTCACAGAGGGTGCGATCGTATTCCGGGATCGTGCTGGGAAAGGCGTGCTTTTTGCGGGGGATGACGACCGGTTGCGAAGTGACCGTTCCCGTCAAACGCACTGGTTGGGGTGTCTCACGGGCGAACAGCGCGATGTTGTCCGCTGTCGTGATTGTGAGAAACCAGTGCTGCCGTAATCCTCCGGCAGCGATACAGGCGAAGCACAACAACCAAGCTGCTGCCTTTCGTCGGCGGCGAAAAGCGATGAGCCAACCACCCCATGCGGTGGCTAAAATAACCCACCAACTGAGCAATGAAACCGGCCACCAGGTTTCGAGGCAGATGCCCATAGCAAAACTAACTGCCACCGCCACAATGGGCGATCGCGGACGCTGAAAATCGTTCGAGTTGGCGGGCGGCGGACCAATCATGCTCCCATCATCCGCTGGAATTTGCGCCGATGCAACATTTTTTACTCGCTTGGAAGCCAAGCCGCCGATTGTGGCAATTCCTCTCGGTCGGTACGATGGAAACAGACCGGCGACTGGAGTCCTCGGCGAACATGTGTGTAGCGTCTCCGTAAGTTTATGGCATGAGCGGCGAACGTATTCTGTTTGTGACCGGAAAACTCGCGGAGTTCGCGTTGCGCCGTATCGTCGACGCACTCAGTCGAGACATGGAGGCGGATTACGAGATCGCCGTGTTGCCGATCAGCGTCGCCGCGCTGATGAACGTCGATTGGGTGCTTCGCAAACTCGAAGTTCCCTCGGGTATCGACCGGATCATTCTCCCCGGTTGGTGTCAGGGAGAGACGGAACGGATCGCAGAGCAGACCGGCATTCCGACAGAATTGGGCCCCAAGGATATGCACGATCTGCCGGAGCACTTCGGTCGCACTCGGCAGCTCCCGGAGGATTTCGGCACCTACACAATCGAAATCCTAGCGGAGATCAACCACGCCCCGCGCATGACGGATGCTGAAATTCTCGCGCAAGCCAACATGTATCGCGCCGCTGGGGCCGAGGTGATTGACATTGGCTGCGTCCCCGGTGAAAGTTGGTCGCGCGTCGGGGAAGTGGTGTCAATGTTGTCCGCCGAAGGGCATCGGACATCGATCGACAGTTTCAATCGTGCCGAAGTCGAAGCCGCAGTTGCTGCCGGTGCGGAGTTGGTCTTGAGTTGCCACGGCGACAACCGCGACTGGTTAGCCGATTTGGATGCGGAGTTGGTCGTGATTCCCGACGACCCTCGCAAGTTAGACGGATTGCATGAGACGATCGATTTTCTCACAGCCAAAAAATGCCGATATCGCGTCGACCCGGTTCTGGAACCAATCGGCTACGGTTTCGCTGCCTCGTTGGCACGCTATTGGGACGTCCGCCGCAACTGGCCCGGTTGTGAAATGATGATGGGGATCGGCAATTTGACCGAATTGACCGAAGTCGACTCCGCTGGCGTGAATATGTTGTTGGCTGGGTTTTGCCAGGAACTGAAAATCCACAGCGTACTCACGACTGAAGTCATCAACTGGGCCGCGACCAGCGTGAAAGAGTTCGATATCGCGCGGCGTCTCGTGAGACATAGCGTGGAAAACCAGGTACTGCCAAAGCACGTCGATTCGCGGTTGGTGATGCTCCGCGATGCCAAGGTTTCGGAGTACGGTGCGGAAGCACTGCAAAAACTGGCCGCTTCGCTGACCGATCCCAACTATCGCATCTTTGTCGAGCAGGGCGAATTGCATATCATGAATCGCGACGGTTATTGGCGGGGGACTGATCCCTATGCGTTGTTCGATCAACTGGTTGATGTCGATCCCCAACACGCCTTCTATCTGGGCTACGAATTCGGTAAAGCTGTAACCGCGTTAACGCTCAGCAAGAACTACCGACAAGACGAGGCCCTCGATTGGGGATTTCTCACCGTGCCCGAGATCAGTGCCCACCAACGGCGACGGCAACAAGCGGGCGACAAGTAATTGAAAATCACTCTTCCTCCTCAATGCAAATTCGGTTCATCCCCTCATGTCGTTGCCGCTTGTTGAAGAATTGACCACGCCGCCGGAACCATACGCGGCCTTACGCGCATTTGCGGGCGAATCCAGCGTGTTGTTGTTGGAAAGCGCGCGGCGACTGAAGCGGCTGGGGCGGTATTCTTTTTTAACGGCCGATCCGTATGCGTTTTTTCAAATCGATCAGGCGCTATATGGCGACGATCCATTTGCGGCGGTGAAACAGCAGTTGCAGTCCCATCCGGCGGAGACCCTGCCTGATTTGCCGCCATTTCAAGGCGGAGCAGCGGGATTGTTGGCCTATAACCTCGGGGGCTGTTGGGAACGCCTGCCGCGGCCGGGTATTGATGAATTCCAATTACCGGCTCTGGCGATCGGATTGTACGACTGGGTGATTGCCTGGGATCATGACCAACAACGCGCATGGGTGATCTCGCAGGGATTCCCCGAGCACGAACCAGCGCAGCGCCGCCGTCGTGCCGAGGAGCGGATGCGTTGGGTTCAGCAGACACTAACCAAAACCAACAGCGCCGACAGCCAGCTTGATGCAACGCCATCGCCGCACGCGATCGATCTTTCAAAGCAACACGAAGTTCCCGGGCGCAGTCCCTGGTTGAGCAATTTTTCGCACGACGGTTATCTGCGCACTGTTGAACGGGCGATCGAATACATTTACGCCGGTGATATCTTTCAGGTCAATTTGTCCCAACGCCTATTGCATCCTCTACGCGAATCCCCGCTGGAGTTGTACGGTCGTCTCCGCACGCAAAATGCGGCGCCGTTTGCCGGATATTTTGCCCACGATGACTGGACGCTCGCCAGCGCCTCGCCGGAGCGGTTCGTGCAAGTCCAAGACCGCATTGTTTCGTCGCGGCCGATCAAAGGCACGCGGCAACGCCGACAGCAACCCGAGGCAGATTTGTTCACACGCGACGAATTGCGCGAAAGTGAAAAAGACCAAGCCGAGAACGTGATGATTGTCGACTTGCTCCGCAATGATCTCTCTCGCGTCTGTTCGGCGGGCACCATCCAGGTCCCGGAATTGTGCCGCGTGGAAACCTATGAAACCGTGCAACACCTCGTTTCAGAAATCCGCGGCACGCTGGCTCCGGCAAATGACTGCTGGGATTTATTGGCCGCCTCGTTTCCCGGCGGTTCCATCACGGGCGCACCCAAGGTGCGGGCGATGGAAATCATTGCCGAACTGGAACCAACCGTCCGCGGACCGTATTGTGGCAGCCTGTTTTACGTCGGCTACGATGGGACGATGGACAGCAACATCTTGATCCGCACCTTCACGGCGCGCCATGGCTGGATCCAGTGCCCGGTCGGCGGCGGCATCGTCGCCCAATCCTCTCCGCAAGCAGAGTACGAAGAAACTTGGCACAAAGCGGCCGGCATGCTGGCGGCAGTAGGCGGTAGGCGGTAGGCAGTAGGCAGTAGGCGGTAGGCGGTAGGCAGTAGGCGGTAGGCAGTAGGCAGTAGGCAGGGTTTTGTTGAATGGGTATAATCGCTCATGCTCATCCCGTTTCCGTCATTCAATTCTCAAGCCTGATCCCTCAAGCCTCACCCCTCCCCGCATGATTCTCCTCATCGATAACTACGACAGCTTTGTCTACAACCTGGCTCGGTATTTTACCGAACTGGGGTGTGAGGCTTTGGTTTGTCGCAATGATGCGATTTCGATTGAGGAGATTCGTCGTCAACAGCCGGCGGCGATTGTGCTTTCGCCGGGGCCGGGTACGCCGCTCAATGCGGGGATTTGTTTGGAGGTTGTGCGCGAGTTCCTGGGGGAGATTCCGATCCTAGGAGTCTGTTTGGGGCATCAGGTGATCGCGGCAGCCCTGGGGGCGGAGATTGTGCGTGCGCCCGAACCGGTGCATGGCCGCACGACGTTTGTGGAACACGACGGCCAGTCGCTGTTCGCTGGATTACCGAATCCGCTGCGTGCCACGCGCTACCATTCGCTGATCGTCGACGAAGCAACGCTGCCAGTCCAATTGCGGGTGACGGCACGCACTTCCACTGGGATTGTGATGGCTATCGAGCATGCATCCGCTCCGGTTTTTGGCGTGCAATTCCATCCGGAATCCATTTTGACCGAATCAGGACAGGCGCTGCTGGGGGCATTTCTCAAAATCGCGGGAATCCCCGCCAATGCTCCGGTGCTGACCGAACTGGCGGACGACGCCGACGGCGGGATGTCGTCAGATTTTGGCGAGGAAACCGGACCAGTCATTCACTGGTAGGCAGCCGCGCGGCCGCTTTCGCCTGTTACGGATCGCACAGTGCGACCGCAAGCGGTCGGTTTGGGATTTAGGATAGTCACGCCCGAAAATCTGTGTTTCATCCGTGTTCAATCTGTGGCTAAGAAAAAACGGCCACTCTGCGTTGCGACGCTGCCACGCTAGGAGTTTACCGGTTATCGCGATGTTGCTGCTTGGGTTGTTTATGCGTCTTCTCTGGTTCATACGACCGTTTTGACCC
>CALOFE010000045.1:0-56192 GCA_942492455.1 uncultured Planctomycetaceae bacterium
TTAGCAAGAGCAGAATGGATTAAGGCTAGGCGAAGAAAGAACCTGCGGCCACAATAACCTTGTCTAAACCCGTCGCGATTACGACAAGGAGGTCATCGTGGAACACAGGCTCTGGCGGATAGTGTATCAGATGCTCAAAAAAATCAATTCCCAACTCGATGTCTCCCAACGATCGCGCGGCGTCGTTTATTCTGATGTGCAGGTTGCTGCTATGTTTTTATGGGCGGTCATTCATGATCGAAGTCAAGATTGGGCCTGCCAGCGGATCAACTGGCCGCGTCTGCCCACGGGTTGGCCGGGCTTGCTCTCAGCTTCTCAGTTTTCCCGGCGATTGCGTTCTGCCAATGTACGGTCATTGCTGGACCGACTTGAAAATGAACTTCGCAATCAATTGCCACAAGAATGGTGTCTGATCGTCGACGGAAAGCCATTGCCTGTCAGCGGATTCAGTAAAGATCCAGACGCGCAAGACGGCTACGGTGCAGGTCAGTTTTATCACGGCTACAAAATGCATGCGATTTGGGGTGGAGGAAAGATCCCGTGGGCTTGGAATGTTTTACCCGCCAACGTTTCCGAGCCGACGACGGCGACCGATTTGGTGGGCTCGGTACCAGGTGAAGGCTATCTTCTTGGCGACGCCGCTTACGATAGCAACCCCTTGTACGGTGCTGCTGAGAAAGTTGGCCGAAAACTTATCGCGCCACGAAAAAAACCGGGCCGAGGTCTTGGCCATGGAACCAAACATCATCCGCAACGCCTGCGATCAATTGAGGTGACAGAAAATGTTGCGATCCATCCCTTCGCTGTCGCATTACACAACTGGCGAACGGGAATTGAGCGACAATTCGGCTGGCTCACCGGGGGCGTCGCCGGCTTGCAAGGCCTACCAACATTCGTCCGCCGCCTCCCTCGTGTGCGACGATGGATACAAGCAAAACTCATCATAAACGCCCTCTCCCCATGACACAGATGCAATATGTTGCTCTGGGAGAGGGCCGGGGTGAGGGTTTTCGCAAAACCAATAATTTCACACCCAATGAATCCAATCGACCAGTTCCAGCTCCCACAAACCCGAAACAGCCGCACTCCCAAGTAGCGAGCCAGCACGTCTTTCCGTGAGCTGCTTCCTTAAGCTGAAAACAATTCATCGACCATGCCCATTTATTCCGCGACCACACTACAACAATTCGCAACACAACTATTCCAAGCTGCGGGTGTCCCCAGTGAGGAAGCTGAGATTGTGGCTGCTAGCCTCGTCGAGGCGAATTTGCGGGGACATGATTCGCATGGGGTGATGCGGATTCGCGATTATGTGCGGCAAGTGCGCATCGGCGAGCTTGTGCCGGGAGTCGAGTTGGCTGTTCGCTCGGAAACGGCAGCAATGTTGGCGGCTGATGCGCAGTTTGGTTTCGGACAAGTCCAAGCCCGCCGTTTGATCACGCGATTGATGGAGAAAGCGAGTTCTCTGGGCATTGCCAGCGGAACACTCATGCGGTGCGGGCATATTGGCCGCTTGGGAGAATGGGTCGAGCTAGCAGCCGAAGCAGGTTTCGCGGCGCTGGTGGCGGTGAACGACAACGGCTCGTTGCGGGTCGTGGCACCACCAGGAGGAACTGAACCACAGATCAGCACCAATCCACTGGCAATTGGTGTTCCCACGAGTGAGGGTCCGCTGGTGTTGGATATTTCAACCTCGGCCGTCGCCAACGGTAAAATTCGCTTGGCGCTCGCCGAAGGGGTCCCCTGCCCCGATGGCTGGTTGTTGGATGGCGCTGGGGAACCGACCAACGATCCACAAGTTCGCCGTGCCGATCCACCCGGCACGATCCAACCGCTGGGTGGGGCGCACGCGGGATATAAGGGATTTGGTTTGGGGCTGATGCTGGATATTCTCATTGGCGGCTTGTCGGGTGGATTCTGCCCCCCACAAGAGGATGCCGACAGTTGCAACAATGTGTTGGCAATCGTCTGGCAGCCACAACAATTCGCCGGGACGGAACATTTTCTGGCGCAGGCCGACCAACTGATCGCTTCGATACGCAACAGCCGCCGCAAAGTGAACGTGGAGCGAATTCGCTTACCCGGCGACCGTAGCCGCGAGGTGCGCGAACAACGTCTGCGCGACGGCATTCCCTTCGACGATGGCAACTGGCAACGATTGATAAAAACGGCCACAGAGTTGGACGTCGCACTACCGACCACCTAGTAATACTCCCCGCTCCTACGGTAAAAATAGCATTTCACCATGGAAAACCCTCGCAGGGTGGCAGCGATTGCCCACGGCAATCGGTGTGCCGCAGGCACAAGACGCAGCAGTTTCAGCTCACCCTGCCAGCGAGACTTTGCTCGTGATAAGAGCGCGGAATTGCGGCTTCTTGCGGGCTGCGCCCGCCCCGATGTCTGCGCCATCGCGGCTACCCCGAATTCCTTGCTAACCGAACCCATACATGACGACTCGTCTAGCAGGTGACTGTTGCTGGGGAATGGAACTCGGTGGTTTAAAACCGGGCTTTGCGCTGGGACAGGTATTCCACCAGCGCTCGGTCAAACGGGATGCTGGTGTCGAGCGCGACGTAATCCACCCCGGCGGAGAGGCATTCCTTGCGGTAGTTTTCTCGCAAGGCACCCACGCTGTCGAGGTAATCCCCGCGGATGCCGGCAGCGTCGACCAGCATCGTTTCACCAGTTTCCGGATCGCGAAAATCGACCATCCCGTCAAACGGAAAATTCACTTCCGCTTCGTCCATGATGTGAAACAAAATCACATCATGTCCGGCATGCCGCAACATGTGCAGCGCGTCGATGACCGGTCCCGAATCGGCCAGCAGATCGGAAAAAATCATCACCAAACTGCGATGCCGAAGCATTGCGGCGATCCGCTGCAGGTTTTTTGAAATCTCGGTCTGCCCCGTCGGCTGTAGTTTGGACAACAGCGCCAAGATGTTGCCCAATTGCGTCCGTTTGCTTTTCGCAGGGATCGAATGGCGGATTTTTTCGTCGAACGTGATTAAACCCACCTGGATCTTGCTGGTGGATCATCAAGTACGCCAGCGCCGCTGCTAGACAGATACTGTAGTCGAACTTGCTCAGTTCCTGCCGGTAGGTGTAGGCCATACTTTCGGAGAGATCCATCACCAGATAGCCGGTGAGGTTGGTCTCAGCCTGATATTTTTTGACGTAGTACCGATCGGTTTTGGCGAAGACCAGCCAGTCGATATCCTTGAGGTCGTCCCCCTGCGTATAGCGGCGATGTTCGCTGAATTCGACGCTGAATCCGTGGTAGGGGCTAGCGTGTAACCCGTTGAAAAAACCCTCGACGATGAATCGCGCGCGCAAGTCCAACCGGGAGACGGTGCGGATGACTTCGGGCTTGAGGTATTTTTCAGTCGATGACATAGAGAGGTGTGATTACGCCTTTTCGTATTTTGGCACGGTCGGTTCAGGGGTTTCGGCGATCAAGCGGCGGACAATATCGTCGGTGGACATTCCCTCAGCCTGGGCTTGAAAGTTCGTCGAGATGCGGTGCCGCAGGACGGGGACAGCCACTTTGCGGATGTCATCCAACGAGACACTCGGGCGTCCGTCCATGGCAGCCATCGCTCGCCCACCGGCGATCAAGTTTTGCCCGGCACGCGGACCGGCTCCCCAATCGACCAATTCCTGAACGAACTTGGGAGCGGACTCATCACGCGGACGACTGGAGCGGACCAACTTGGCGACATAACTGATCGTTAGCGGCGCGACTTCGATCATCTTGATCTGCTTTTGCAGATATTGAATCGAACGCGCGGAGAGGACTTTGCGAATCTCGGGTTGTTCGGCGCCGGTGGTGCTGTCGAGGATTTGTTCTTCTTCTTCGACGGTGGGATAATCGACAATGATGTTGAACATAAAGCGGTCCAACTGCGCTTCGGGCAGCGGATAGGTCCCTTCCTGTTCGATCGGGTTTTGCGTGGCGATCACAAAAAACGGATCGGGCAGTGGATAGGTCGTTTGCCCGATGGTGACTTCGTGTTCCTGCATCGCCTGCAACAGCGCCGCCTGAGTTTTGGGAGGCGTCCGGTTGATTTCGTCCGCCAGCAGAATATTGGTGAAGACCGGGCCTTCGACGAAACGAAAGTCGCGGCGGCCCGATTCTTGTTCATCCAAAACGTTGGTCCCGGTGATGTCCGAAGGCATCAGGTCGGGGGTGAATTGAATCCGTTTGAAGCGGACGTCGAGGATTTGCGATATCGTGCTGACGAGGAGCGTCTTCGCCAAACCGGGAACACCGACCAGCAGGCAATGCCCGCCGGTAAAGATGGCGGCGAAGATCTGTTCAATGACCTCGTCCTGGCCGATGATCACTTTATGCAGCTCTTCGTGCATCACATCGCGATGACGTTTGAACTTTTCTAAAAACTCGCCGAAGTCGCGGGGTTCTTTTGCCATGAGTGATCGCTGCTTGTTGGGAGTAGATGACCCGGAGGAAAATCGCGACCGCCAGCGCGGGGCGTGCTATGGATTCTAGGAAGGCCGCTCGCAGCGTTCAAGAAGGTTACGACCGTCAGCGGAAAATATTGGCAGGTTACAATTCGCTGAACGCGGCGGAGTCGCAACCCAATAGGACCGTAATTTTCTTAGCCACAGATTGAACACGGATGAAACACGGATTTTCAGGCGGGACTCTCAAAATCCCAAGCTGGCCGCTTGCGGTCGCAATTATTTGCCACAGAGAACACAGAGGTCACAGAGAATTGAAGTGGCGAACGGCCTGGAACGGTTGTTTGATTGTAGTGTTTTCGGTTGAACGGTTTGATTGACTCGACTTCGCTGGCTTGTTGGGTTGGTTACTCCCAATTTACAACTCGACTTGGCACTGTCGCTTAATCAATTAAGGACCCATTGAGAAATCCTCTGTGACCTCTGTGATCTCTGTGGCTAAAACAATTTCGTCAAAACGTGTGCAGCGCATTGATGTATGAGGAGGATCATTTGTCCTACCTAGAAAGGTGCGTCGCGACGCACCCTACTTTTTTGGGACGACGGTCATGGTGTAGTAACCGATTGACGGCCAGAGGGGTTGGTTGGCGTCGGGGCCGATGCGGCCGCAGCTGACTTCGTAGACGAACTTCTCTTGCAGTGCATCGACGGTCAAGACGACTTCGCGGCCATCTGCGGAGACTTGAGCACCGGTGACGGTCACTTTGTGGCGGCCCGATTCGGGGGTCGCGTAGCCACCCTCCCACACGCGCGTGTAGGCGGAGATGGTGTAGTTTTCCGGATTGGCGGCGGCTGCGCGATTCACCGGAGCGGTGAAGGTCAACGTGAAGCCTTGCGGATTCGCGCGGAGTTCTCGAATGCCGAGCGGCAATTTTCCATTCGGCCGCAACCGCACGATGTCGCCGAGATTGTGACCACCCAACCATCCGCTGTCGTGAATGCTGCCGATGTAGATGTCACCATCGGGGCCGACAGCTCCGCTGAGCGCGCCGGTGAAATTGGCGGTTGCGTCTTCGATGTCCGTGCGGCTGAGTCGATAGGCGGCGCCTTGCAGAACGTCACCGACTTGTTGCGTCGTGAAGCGAATCAGCGCCCGTGTGTCGTATTCGCAGCCAATACCGTGACCGGCGAAAGGACCGAAGACTTGGTTTTTAGTGTCACGTTCAGAGTTCAAAAAGAAGATGCCGTTCACGCTCCGCGTCCAAGGGTGTGGCAGTTGCACCGCCGGCCACATGGGGGGCGAATCGGGTGAGTCACGATGCGGACTGGTCACGCCGTAACCCCGTCCCGGCACGAGATGGTTGATCTCATTGAAGGTGTTCTGCACTCCTTGTTGATCGGACATGTAGACACGATCCTCTTGATCGATCGCCAGTCCAGTGGGATACCGCAGGTCATGCCCCAATGGTTCGATCTTGCCCGACGGATCGATTCGCAGCACTTTGCCGCGCCAGCGTGTATGCTCGGCTCGCCGTTTTTTTTGTGCGTAGTCGCTGCCCAGTCCCACGTACAAATTGCCGGCTGAGTCCCGCACGATCCCGGTCGTCCAGTCGTGGTAATTGTCGTTGAACCCCCAACCGGTGGCGACGACCTCTCGCACATCCGCGCGGCCATCGCCGTCGGTGTCGCGCAGTCGTAACAATTCCGGTTTGTGGGCCACGATCAAATCTGCTCCATCGGCGATCACGCCATAAGCGGCGGCGAGTCCTTCTTCGAAGAGCCTCAATTCATCTTCGATGCCGTCGCCATCGGTGTCCTCGGCAATATAAACATGCCCTTTAAGCGAGGTGAACACCATGTTCCCGTCATGCGTCCAGGCGATCGCTGTCGGCATAATCGATCGCGACAACGGCAAACGTATTCCGTCATAACCCGGCACCGAAGTGATTTTTTCGATGGGAAATTTCGAAGGCGTTGCGGGATTCTTGCCGAGTTCTTCTGGTTTGAGTTCGCACAGGTAGCGGAACGCTCCTAAGGCCGTATCGCCCGTTTTGTCAATCACGCTGCCTTGAGTTTTGCCATCGGCGGAAACAGCCTCCCACTGTCTGGCCGATTCGTCGGCAACTTCGACCAAGGGATTGCCAAATGCAACCTCGGGCGAGCGGTGTAATAAAACCGCTTGAAATCCCTCCGGGATGCCGCTCACGGAAATACGGCGCGTCCAACCGGTCAGTTGAGGACGGTCCGGGACCATGACCGGACGGATCGTTTCGGTGACGTGCAGTTGCCGGTCGTTGGCAAAATTCAGGACATATTCAAGCTGCACACCGTTGCTGTCGGTGTGGTAGCTGACTAACTGGCCGTGTGTGCCTTGATCGCGGGTGGGAATCAATAAAGCATCGGCTGCTGTGCCGTCGGCATGGAGTGCGATGTCGGGTGCGTTGGGCGTTCCCACGGCAATGGTCACACCGGCCGCGTCCCAAAACCAACTCTTGCCCTGTGTGCGCTGGCGGGCGAAGTCACCCAGCCACCATTGGCGTAGCGAAAACGTATCGAGGTCGTAAAGCACATTGTGCCGATTCGGTAGTCCCACGGCGAATGAGCGCGGCGTATATCCGCCGTCTGCTTCGTGATTTGTGAAAACGTCGCGAACGATGCGCGGCGGTTCGTCGGGGCGGACGACCAGATATTGTTCGACCACCGAGGGATTTGTCGGCACGGTGAAGTTGGGATCGTTGAGTCCATCCCAGATCGCCGCCAATTGCCGATCATGATTGCCAGCCAGGATTTTGGGAACCGGTTTGTCGAACGAAGGCATCTCCATACCGGGCACGATCCGCAACGGCGATCGTGTCCACCGCAAAAAATACTCCCGCCGCATGCGCTGGCCCAACATCAGCAGATCAGAACCACGGGTGCCCAGTGCGACGTTGCGTGGTTCGAATTTGCCAAAGGCGTGGCAAGCAACACAACTAAACCCTTTGCCGCCGACAAGTTCATGTCCGGCAATCAAGGCTTGTCTTCGCTCGGTCTCAGTGATTTCTGCCGGCGGCTCGGAGGTGAAATCAGGAATGCGATCATGGCCGATTAAGAATTTCGTTAAGGCTTGTTTTTCCGCATCGGTATGCTGAAATCGCGGCATGCGGACTTTGAGCCAAGGCAGCCGTGGTTTCTTTTGTTCGCCGCTGACGGCCTCGGACAGCGCGTCATCTTTCAACTTATCGCCAACCGCCGTCAACGCCGGTGGAATGAGTGCTTCGCTTTGTCCCTGCAAGGTTTCATCGACCCGCGACATCTTTCCAGCAATGGCCACGATTCCTTTGCCCAGATCGCGTTCATGGCAGTTCAAGCAATTCCGCTGCACCAACAGTTGCCGTCCCTGTTCAAATTCTCCAATAGGAGACAGCGGTTCGCCATGCGCCGCGACGTAGGCGGCAATGTCTGTTGGATCGACGTGCGGATAAAACGGACGGGAATGTTCACCCTTGGGTTGCGCTGACAAGCAAGACTGCGCTGATTTCATTGTCGCGGCAGACACTACCGGGATGTCGGCAAGGTTTTCGTCAACACCCGGGATGCGATGGCAGTTGGCGCAACGGGCGGCGCGGACCAATGCACGACCGGCTTCGATTTTTTCCGCCGAGTCCTGCGGTGGTTCGCCTTGATCAGTCGATTGCTCTGTTGGCGTTAAATAGAGCGCCAATTGCGCACGTTCCTCTTTCGACAATTTGACCACCGGCATGCGGTGATCGCGGTTCAATTTTTCCGGGTGGGCCAACCAGGTGTAGATCCAATCGCGGCTTCGCTTTTTGCCGATCTGACTTAGGTCTCCGCCTGTATATTCTGAAATTGTTCCATACTCACCATGAGTATGGCAGGCGAGGCAACCGACGGAGCGCAACAAAATTTCGCCTTCCCGGCGGGCGACGGTTTCGTCTTTGATCGCGGGCACGTCCGTGGTGGCGACCGGATCGCCTTGTAGTAAAAATGCGGCGATGGAATCAGCTTGCGTGCGATCGAAACCAAATTGCGGCATGTTGGCATGCGGATCGTCGGCAGCGGCGCCGGACAATTGATCGACAATCCAATCACGCGACAACCCACCGGCCGCCTGTTCTAAACTGGGAGCCGGAGCGCTGAGTTGTTGCTGCGCTTGGCGATGGCAGCGATTGCAGCGGTGGGCAGCGAAAGCCGTTTGCCCCCGTTCAATTTGTTTCAGGTCGGCAGCGGCGTCATTGCGGTACAGAAACCGTGCCGGCAGTGGTTCGCGGTCGAAGCGGTCCGCGGACCAGAACAGTTTGAGTTGACCGGCCTTTCCCGTTTTTTTGTACTGCACATCCAACTCGAACTCACCGAAGTCGAATTCCAACGGCGGACCGTTGATCCAGCCCGGCTGTTGTTGCTGTCCGGAGAGCACTTCTTTTCCGTCCAGCGTGATCGTGACTTGACCTTGGACGTAGGCAGAGAAGCGGTAAGTGCTCGGCTCCTGCAACAACAATCGCCCTTGCCACTTGGCTTGAAAGGGGCCCGCGGGCAAGCGCGGATCGGGGCTGGCAGTTCCCCAGACGAACTCAATGTCGGGGTCGATACGGCGAATCGTTTTTTTGCCGGACGAATAAACGGCGGAAAGTCCAGGGAGATAATCGGCATCCTCATCGTCTTCTTCCACCGCCACAACCGGTGCGACGAATAGTCCGAGCAACAGGAGACAGAGCAGGCACATCAACGGGCGGGGCATTCAATCGACTCCGGTCGCGATTTTCCGGTCGCGATTTACAGTGAGGGTTTCAAACGGTATGACACGCTTCAGGCGCCGTTTTCGATTATAGTATTCACTATTCTAACAGCGAGAACCACGCACAGGCTACCCGCACCAGGTCGTTCGCATCGCTGACCCAACGACAAGTCGTTTCAAAACGCTCCGCCGCGTCCGGCTGATACTGATCTGCAAGTTGTCGGAACAAGCGCGACCGGGTATTGAATCTGCTTCTAAACAGAAACACCAAAATCCATGAATGACGAGTCCTCGGCAAACGCATGGCAAGAATTGATAAGCGAGCATCGCGCGCAGCGCGAGGAGATCGCGCAAGGGGGCGGCGAAGCGGCCATTGAGCGGCAACACGAAAAAGGCCGCCTGACAGCTCGGGAACGAATCGCCGGACTGATCGATCCCGGCAGCGAGTTTTTGGAAATCGGCCGCTGGGCGGCGTGGGGTATGTACGAACAGTGGGGACCGGCGCCGGCGGCGAGCGTGATTTGCGGACTAGGGCGCGTGGAAGGACGGTCGTTTATGGTGATCGCCAACGACGCCACCGTCAAAGCAGGCGCGTTTTATCCCATGACGGCAAAAAAAGTGTTGCGCGCACAGCGCATCGCGATGACCAATCGGCTGCCGTTGATTTATCTCGTCGACTCCGCCGGTGTCCTGTTACCAATGCAGGATGAAATTTTTCCCGACGAAGATGACTTCGGTCGCATCTTCCGCAACAACGCGGTCCTGTCCGCCATGGGCGTCTCGCAACTGGCTGCCATCATGGGCAATTGCGTTGCCGGCGGTGGTTACTTGCCGGTGCTGTGCGACAAGTTGGTCATGACCGAAGGCTCGGGATTATATTTGGCTGGTCCGGCGCTCGTGCAAAGTTCCATCGGTCAGGCCGCTTCGCACGAGGAGTTGGGCGGTGCGGAGATGCATGCGGCGATCAGCGGCACGATCGATTTCCGCGAACCGGACGACGAAAGTTGTCTCGCCCGATTGCGGGCATTGGCGGCGACGCTCCCACACGATGCGGTGAGCGATAAATTTACGCGGCAAGACCCAGTGCCTCCCGCAAGTGATCCCGCGGAGCTGACCGAGATCGTCACGCCCGATCCGCAGCGGCAATATGAAATTCGCGACGTGATCGAGTGCATTGTCGATGCCGGAAGTTTTCAAGAATACAAAGCCGAGTACGGCAAGACGATGGTTTGTGGTTATGCGCGCATCGGTGGGCAGAACGTCGGGATCGTCTCCAACCAACATCATCCGGAAAAAACAGAGAAATCGGGTCTGCAATTCGGCGGTGTGGTTTATCACGAAAGCGCAGACAAAGCGGCACGGTTTGTGATGGACTGCAATCAGACATGGTTGCCGATTGTGTTTTTGCAGGACGTCTATGGGTTTATGGTGGGCCGCGATTCGGAGCAAGCGGGCATCATCCGCGCGGGCGCCAAGTTAGTCAGCGCCATTTCCAACAGTCGCGTTCCCAAGCTGACGGTCGTGCTGGGTGGCAGTTATGGGGCGGGAAATTATGCGTTGTGCGGCAAGGCGTTTGACCCGCGATTTATTTTTGCCTGGCCGACAGCGCATTACGCCGTAATGGGAGCCGGACAAGCAGCTTCGACCATTTTGCAGGTCAATATTGCTGCCCTCAAACGGCAAGGACAAATTCCCGATGCCGACGAAATGGAAAACCTGCGGCAGCAGATTGTCGATTCCTACGAAGAACAAACCGACATCCGTTATGCCGCAGCGCGGGGTTGGGTGGATGAAATCATCGAACCGGCCGAAACGCGAGCGGTACTCATTCAGTCACTAGAAATCGCCACCCGCCACGCCAACGACGAACCCTTCCGCACCGGCGTCTATCAAGTGTGAGCAGCGGAATGTGACAGACAGCGCCCCGGGAGGGCGAAGCTCCTGCTGAGCCGCGCATCGCCATGACGCTGACTATGTTTTTTAAACGGTAAGTTGAACGAGTTGGGATATCGCAATTTGCGCGAAAACCCTCACCCCGGCCTTTTCCGCAGAGCAACAAACGATATTTATTCGTGGAGAAAAACCCATCGGGTGGCAGCGATTGCCGACGGCAATCGGTGTGCCAGAGGCACAAGACGCAGCAGTTTCAGCTATCCCCGCTAACGAGACTCTGCTTGTTTCAGAACGCGGAAATTGCGGCTTCTTGCGGGCTGCGCCCGCCCCGATAGCAGAGCTATCGCGGCCACCCTGAACTCATTAGTTTTGTAGGGTGCGTCGCGACGCACTTTTCTTTGCAGGACGAACGACTTTGCCCTCCAAAACCAACGCTCCAGCAGGTGCCGCTGCCCACGTATTTCACTGAAACGCCTTACGACTACTCGCTGAAGAAATCGGGCATGCGTTGGATCTTCCCTTCGGCATCGACGCACCCCAACAGGGTTTCCGCTTCGCAGAGCAGCACGTCGTCGCGGAAGACTTGGTAGTTGTGGATCAACTTCGCCGGCGAAGAACGGATGAGTTGGGTCTTGACGGTCAGCATGTCGTCGTATCGCGCCGGAGCGCGATAGCGGACTTCCATTTTGACGACGACAATGAACAGGCCTTGCTCCTCAACGGAGCGATAATTCCCTCCGGAGGCTCGCAGCAATTCTGTGCGGCCCATCTCGAAGAAGTTGAGATAGTTGGCGTGGTGCAGGTAACCCATGGCGTCGGTTTCGCTATACCGGACGCGGACTTGGATTTCGTGTTCGCGGAGCATGTTGTTTTTGTATAGATCTGGCGAAAGGAATTAGCGATCGTTGTCCGGCGTGTCGTCGGTTTCCTCGGGAGGCTCTTCCTCGGTGGAATCGTCAGGCTGCAGCGGAAACATCGACTGGCGCACGTCGAGGCCTAGGTTCGGGCCGTCACCGATAAAGGGGCGTCATAGGCCCGCCCATCGTTTTCTTCTTCGCCCAATTCTAGTTTTTCGAGGGCGATTTGGTACAGCTGCACGCCGGCGGGAGTGGGATAATTTCCGTCGATACAGGCTTGGCACAACGATTCTTTGGGGAAGCCGACACAGCGGGAAATTGCTTCGATGGGCAGATACTTTAAGCTGTCCGCTCCCAGCGTCTCGGCCATTTTGTCTTCAATTTCCGGCGTCAGCGGGCCGTTGTCCATGAACTTCGGCGCGAACAATTCCGAAATCGTCGACATGTCGATTCCGTAAAAACAGGGGGCGATGATCGGCGGGCAAGCCACCCGCACGTGAACTTCGCTGGCTCCGCCTCGTTCCTTGAGTTGCGAGACAAAAACCTTCATGGTCGTCGAACGGACGATCGTGTCTTCGACGAGCAGGACTTTCTTGCCGCGAAGAACTTCGGGCAGCGGCGTATATTTGGTCTTGGCCTTGTCGGCGCGGTTGGCTCCCTCGATAAACGTCCGGCCCACATAGCGATTGCGAATCAGGCCTTCCAGACAGGGGACTTTCAATTGAAAGGCCAAACTATCGGCTGCCGCTTTGGCGGTGTCGGGAACCGGGACGACGATCGTGTCTTCGTCGATCTCGAGAGTTTCCACCGCTGCCAATTCCTCGCCCAGCCGCTTGCGGGTGAGGTAGACGCTTTGGTCATCCAGCGTACTGGCGACGTTGGCGAAATAAATCCACTCAAAGAAACAGTGGGCACGATTGGGGCTGGCGGTGAATTGTTGAATCGAAAACTCGCCATCGCGAATGATGACCGCTTCGCCCGGGTGCAGGCTTTTAATGCTTGATTCGCGAAATCCGAGATTGGCCAAGGCGACCGATTCGCTCGCAGCGGCGAATAGCGGGCCTTCTTTCGCATAACACAGCGGGCGAATTCCCAAGGGATCGCGGGCGACAAACATGTTGCCCAGTGCGTTGAGGTAGACGATGTTATAAGCGCCGTCGAAATGCAGACTCAGTTCCGTCAGCATCTCGATCATTTCCGGCCGACGATCTCCCGAGAGTTGATGACAAATCATATGCATCAAGACTTCGGTGTCGGTTTCGCGAGCAAGATGGAAATCGTTCTCCGAGAGGATTTCATCCCGCAAGCGCGGATAGTTTGCCAACTGTCCGTTGAAGGCAAAGCTGAACCATTTCGGCTTTTCGATGTGATGCCGTTCAAAGGGCTGCGCGTAGCTTTTGTCATCCTTGCCGCACGTGGCATAGCGAACGTGCCCAATCGCCGCCCGTCCAGCGTACTCTCGCATCAGGGTTCGGTAGCTTTCCTGATGGTTTAAGTGAAAGACTTCGGTCACCGTGCCCACGTCTTTGTGGGTATCGATGAGTTGATTGCGGTGCGGATTGAAGGTCGTCATCCCCGCCGCCAATTGGCCGCGATTTTGGATGTCGAGCAGCAACCGCGGAATCAAATTGGATGTATGTTCCACACCTTGCGGGGGAGCGAGCGGGCTGACGCCGCGGTCGGGAAGGTGATAAACCGCGGCAACGCCGCACTCGTGATTCAACTCGGCCATCGGTGATTCGGCATTCACTTAGGGATGCGAGGGTGGGGCGAGGAAAGCAAGTGCGTCTTTATGCTTCCTTAATACTTTGGCATCATACTCAACCAGCCGCCACGAACCAACCAACAAATGAATGAATTCTCGGCACCGGCGGTGGAAATGACCGCAAAGTCGATCAAGTTGCCGTAAACCGAGCCATGCGGTAAATTTGAGGTTTCCCAAATTTCATTGGATGGAAACCGCGACATGGTCAATCTGGTTCGCCGCGAGGTGATTGAAACCGCCCGCACGTTGGTCGTCAAAGTCGGGACAAGCGTCCTGTCCTGCGAGGACGATACGCTCAATCTTGAGCGGCTGAGTGCATTGAGCGAGGAAATCCAGCGTGTTCGTGAAACCGGCCGTCGGGTTGTCTTGGTCTCCAGCGGTGCGGTCGGCGCCGGTATGGGCTTGCTCGGTTTGCGACAGCGGCCCCGCGATCTGCCGCATCTGCAAGCCGCAGCCGCGGTTGGGCAAGCTCACTTGATCCGGCATTATGACGATTGTTTGAAAAAACATGGTTGCCACGCGGCTCAGTTGCTGCTCACTGCAGATGATTTCGACAACCGTTCGCGATATCTCAACGTCCGCAATACGATTTTGACGCTCTTTGAAAACGGTGCGGTCCCCATCGTCAATGAGAACGATACGGTCAGCGTCGACGAAATCGCTTTTGGCGACAACGATCGATTGGCCGCATTGGTGACGAATCTGATGCATTCGCCGTTGTTAGTCATCTTGTCGACCGTTGATGGTCTGATGGATGGTCCTCCGGATAATCCGGAATCGAAGACAATTCCGTTGGTCAAGGAATGGGACGACAAATTGCTGCAAATGGCGACAGCCGACCGCAGCAAACGCGGAACCGGCGGGATGCGCGCCAAACTCAGTGCAGTTAAGATGGCGACGGCTGTCGGAGAAAACGTCATCGTTGCGAACGGGACAAAATCGGGCACGCTGATGAAAGTCTTAGCGGGCGAGGAAACCGGGACGTTGTTCCTGGCGCAGGGAGCCTCTGTTCCGGCTTGGAAACGGTGGATCGGTTATTCCAAGCCTCCCAAGGGCAAGCTGATTCTAGATGCCGGAGCGCGCACAGCCGTTGAGCGGGATGGCCGTTCGTTATTGGCCATCGGAATCGTCGGAGTCGAGGGACAGGTGGAAAAAGGGGATGTGGTTGCGTTGATTGATGCAACGGGAAAAGAATTTGCCCGCGGCCTGACGAACTACAGCACGGTGGAGATTCGCCGTTTGGCAGGCAAAAGGAGCGAAGAAATCGCCCAATTGTACGAATCACTCCCATATGTAGAAATTGTTCACCGCGACAATTTGGTCGTTACGGTATAACGTTCACTCAGAAGCGACGAGGGGGCAATGGACGCACCGAGAGAGGAGCATTGCCTCACAGAGAATGCAGTTTTTCCCTACTCTTCCGACTTCGACATCGCTAGAATTGCCGTTTGCACCCTGTTTTTATCGAAATCATAGTGTAACGGGATTCGCTCGATTGGGGTGTTGGCTGAGCGTAGATGGCTTTCGGAGGCAGGAATTTCGGTCGCCATGCGCAGGTGTTGATTCGCGAATTTGTTATTTTGCGGCCTGGATACTCGGAAACTGAGTTGAGTAGGCTTGGTAAACACACTGCGACCGGTTCGATTAAATTGCTGGGGCGCTTTGAGTTTCATTCTCGTCAGACCATGTTATTTTGTAGGCTTTGCGGCTTAACCGCTTCCCAGGTGACTTGCAGCGTGCCTGATCCGGGCCTAAGGTTCGAAACGTCTCCCCGTACATCCATATTTTTGCGACGGTGTAACTGAATTTGAAAGCCATCATCAGCGACATTCATGGAAACCTGGAAGCCCTCGAGGCCGTACTCGCGGACATCAAAGGTTTGGGAATCGACGAAATCTATTGCCTGGGTGATGTGGTCGGATACGGCCCCAACCCGCGTGAATGCGTCGATTTGGTGATGAAGTCGTGCAACATCTGTCTGCTGGGAAACCACGATCAAGGGGCGCTGTTTGATCCTGAGGGTTTTAACGCCGGAGCCGAGCGGGCGATTTTTTGGACACGCTCCGTCTTGGAATCGGGTGATCCGGCCGGCAACGAACGCCGTTGGGAGTTCCTGGGGGAATTGCCCCGCATGCACAACGAGGGTGACTATAAGTTTGTGCATGGCTCAGCTCGCAACCCGCTCAATGAATACGTCTTTCCCGAAGATATTTACAACCAACTCAAGATGGAACGGATCTTCGGACTCATTCAACAGTATTGTTTTCAAGGACACACGCACGTTCCCGGCGTCTTCACCGAAAACCTCAATTTCTTCAGTCCGTCGGAAATCAATCATGAATATGAATTGACCGGCGGCAAATTGATGGTCAATGTCGGCTCTGTGGGACAGCCACGCGATGGCGATCCCCGCGCTTGTTATGTCGTGTTGGAAAATGAAAACATGTCCGACGCCGATGCCGAAGCAGCCGCTGAGACCGACGTGGAGTCGGCGACGCCCGCTGCTCCGGCCAAACTGACATATCGCCGCGTTGATTATGGTTTTGAAGACACGGCGGCAAAAATTTACGACATCCCCGATCTCGATAACTTCCTGGGGGATCGCCTCCGCGACGGCCGGTAAACAATGGAAAATAATCAACGCTTTTGGATTTTTATGGTCGCCGCGTCGGCGATCTATTTGGGGTGGATGTGGTTCAATCCCCCACCTCAGGCCAACAAACCGGCCGCGAATGCTGAGGTTGCCGAGAAAGATCCGCAAAAAGCCGCGGTCGCGGATCAGGAACCCGATGCGCCACCGGTGGATGCTGCTGATGCCGCCGCCGATGAGAAGGATGCCGACGACAAGGCAGCCGTTGCTGAAGCTGCCGGTGATGATGCCGCTCCGGAAGATGCCGCTCCAGAAGATGCCGACAAGCAAGAACAACCAGCGGTTGCTGACCTCAAGATTCCACAGTTCCCGCACAAGTCGGTCCTGATTGGTTCCGACAATCCCGGCAGCGGTTTTCGCATGGCTGTGACGATCGACACTCGTGGCGCGGCTATCGAGTATGTGGAACTCAACGATCCGCGGTATCGCAATCTCAAGAATCGCCAAGCCCCGTTGAAGGTTGTTGGCAGTAGCGATCAGGCGGACCGCGATAAGCTGCGCAAAGAGCAACGGCAACAGGACCAGTTGGTTCTTAAAGTCCAATCGATCTTCCGTAAAAATTGTTACGAATGCCACGCCAAGCCTGCTCCGGCGGGGGGCTTTCGAATTGATTCCCGCAACGGTTTGTTGGCGGGCAGTGACACCGGCGCGCCGGTCGTCCCGGGCGACCCCAGTCACAGTTTGATTGTGCAGGCGATCCGGCAGGAAAACGAGAATTTCAAAATGCCCCCCAAGGGGAAGAAGCTCTCAGCCGAAGACATCAACGACATTGTGCGTTGGATCGAGATCGGTGCACCCATGCTGACACCGATGACGTTGCAGGTCACGGTGCCGCAGATTGAAGACCAATTCGCCGAGGCAATCGAATCGCTGAATTCGGTGAATTGGGAGTTGGTGGAGAAGGCGAAAGACGATTCTAAAGCGGTCTTTCGCATCACTTCGCCCGATGGCCGATTCGAATTGACCAAGACCTATCAGGTGAATAAGGCCAAAGGGGACAAACCGGAAGACGAAGTCGACGCTTATGTCCTCGATTTTGATTTCAGCATCAAGAACCTGTCCCAAGAACAGCAGAGCGTGAATTATGTTCTGCAAGGTCCTGTGGGCGTCCCCATGGAAAGCGTGGTGGGGGCACGCAAGTTTCGCGATGTGCAATTCGCATTTCTTGACCGCGAAGACAAGACCTTTCATTCCGATTCGCTTTCGGCCCAGGAAATCGCCGAAGGGGAAACGAGCCTGTGGGAACAACCGATCCTTAAATATATCGGCGTTGATGCACAATACTTCGCCGCCTTCCTGCAGCCCGCCAACGAACCGACGGTGGAAGATTCTTATTTCCGCAACTATGCGCCAGTCGCCAGCGGCACCATCGACAAGGAGCATCCCGAGTGGACCGACATTAGCGTGTCGATCACCGCCAACGACGCGGACTTAAAGCCGGGTGAAACGCTGACGCACGAGTACGAATTATTCGCCGGACCAAAGCGGAAAGAATTGCTGGAGCCGCACGGCGCTGAGACGATTATGGATCTGGGCTGGTTCGGGGCCATCGCTAAAGTGATGCTGTGGTTGCTGGATGTGTTCTACGCGGTCATTCCCAACTATGGCGTAGCGATCATCTTGCTCACGGTCATGGTTCGCTTGTGCATGTTTCCTCTCTCCCGTAAGCAGGCGCTGGGCGCCGCGAAGATGCAGGAGATCAAACCGGAAATCGATGCGCTGAAAAAGAAGTACGGCGACGACCGAGAAAAAATGGGCCGCGCCCAGATGGAGTTGTTCCGCAAACACAAGTACAACCCCTTTAGCGGCTGCCTGGTGCTGTTCATTCAAATGCCGGTCTTTTTCGGTCTGTACACCGCACTGCGGAGCAGCGTGAATTTGCGGATGGCTCACTTTTTGTGGATCGACAACCTCGCCGCTCCAGACGCACTCTTTCCCTTGGGCTTCAATTTACCCTTTAGTTTGGGTGATACGTTCAATCTGTTGCCGATCATCACGATTGTGTTGTTCATCGTCCAACAGAAATTATTCATGCCGCCGCCAACCGATGAACAATCGGCCATGCAGGCTAAGATGATGAAGTACATGATGATCTTTATGGGATTCATGTTCTACAACGTACCGGCCGGGCTGTGCGTGTACTTCATTTCGTCCAGCTTGTGGGGCATCGCCGAACGCAAATTGCTGCCGAAGGTCCAAAAACATTCCAGCGGCGGATCGGACGACGACGGTTCGAAAGGCGATAAGGGGGGTGGCTCGAAAGGCGATGGGTCCCCTGCGCCCGGATCCAGTCCCAAGGCGACTCCCAAACTGGGAGCTGCCAAGAAGAAATCACGACCGCGTCGCTAACCGGCCTGTCTAAAAACAGGGTGCCACTGGCGGCTTGCCCGCCGGTGCAAAGCATGCCTCCAGCAAAAAAGTGCTGGAGCGCCCGGCAGTGAATTTCGACGCGACAGCCAACGTTAGTTTCGGCTATGCCATTCGATTTGCACGATACAATCGCCGCGCTCTCTTCGCCGCCCGGTCCGGCGCAACGAGGTATCGTTCGCATTAGCGGATCCGAGATTCGTGATGCGTTGAACGGATTGTTTCGTCCGGACGATCCACCGTTGTGGGAAACAGCACGATTGCCCCAACGGCATCCCGGCAGTTTTTGGTTAGCCGCTATCCAGCGCTGGATGCCGGTCGACATCTTCCTGTGGCCGACGCAGCGTAGTTACACCGGGCAACCGATGGCCGAAGTGCACACCTGCGGATCGCCGCCGCTGTTAGAAGCAATACTGGCCGCCATCTATGCCGCCGGCGTCCGCCCGGCGCGGGGAGGCGAATTCACGCTCCGTTCGTTCTTGGCCGGCAAAGTTGATCTGCTGCAAGCCGAAGCAGTATTGGGAGTGATCGACGCCGACGATCAGGTCCAACTCAACTCAGCACTACAGCAACTCGCCGGTGGAATATCGGGCGACATCAACATGGTGCGCGAAGACTTGCTGTCTTTACTTGCGGATCTTGAGGCGGGGTTGGACTTTGTGGAAGAGGATATCGAGTTCGTCGATAACCGCGAAATCCTGGCCCGTCTCACCACTGCTGAAACACGGATCACAGCGTTATTAGAACAAGCCGTCGACCGCATGCGCTCGACCGGAACGGCTCGCGTTGTGCTCGCTGGTCGTCCCAACGTGGGGAAAAGCACACTGTTCAATGCGTTGCTCGGTCGCGGTGCTGCCTTGGTTTCTGAAATTGCCGGCACGACACGCGACTATCTAGCCGCTGAGGTCAATTGGCATGGTCGCCCGATCGAACTGCTCGATACGGCCGGTTGGGAAGAGCAGAGTGAGGGACCGTTGCAAGCCGCATTGGCACTGCGCGAGGATCAACTCCAACGCGCCGATTTAATCATTTGGTGCATCACTGCCGATGACCCGCCCAATCCGCTCAGCAAGGAGCCCGATTGTGGAAACGCCCGTTCGCTGACCGTGCTCACCAAATGCGATCTCGCCGACACAACGGGTCCCGCAACGGCCCTTCGCGTGAGTGCCGTGACCGGTGCGGGCTTGGAAGAACTGACCGCGGCCGTCGCTGGCGAACTATCGCAAGACAGTGCAGCCCCCCAACAATTGTTGGGCACCACCGGTGCGCGCTGCCGCGACAGTCTTCACGGTGCGGTCGAATCACTCCAGAGAGCGCGGGAGGTCGCCGAACTGTCAGCAGGCGACGAACTGCTGTCGATTGAAATCCGCGTTGCCTTGGAGGAATTGGGCAAAGTCAGCGGAGCCGTTTATACGGATGACATTCTAGACCGCATTTTCAGTAAGTTTTGCATCGGAAAGTGACGGCAAGGCTTGAGGCGTGAGGGGACAGGCTTGAGGGTTGGCGGTTTTGTGCCGAATGGTGCATGGCACCCCTCAGGTGCCCCTCAAATTCTCTGGCCACTGACCACCGGCCACTGGCCACTTTCTCCCCTCAAAGCAGATTCTCTAAGTCGCCTATCGGTGGAATCGCCTAAAATTCCAGAAATGCGTCCCCGTCTCCAGGCGTGTGCTTTGCAAAGATGCGAATCAGGTTGATATAACCAAACGAAACTACAAATAAAGGGAAGTTCACGGCAGAAAATCTGCGCAGCTGAGCTTCAGTTTAACGCTTTTTTGCAAGTTGCCTCTCGATTGACCGAGGCCCTACAAGGAGAACACCGACCATGGCTTATTCATTGCCTGACTTGCCGTACGCGTATGATGCTTTGGAACCGCATATCGATGCTCGCACGATGGAAATTCACCATACGAAACACCATCAAGCCTACATCAACAAGGTCAACGATGCTCTGAAAGGGCATGACGACTTGGCGGCCAAAACGATCGAAGATTTGATGAGCGACTTGGCGGCCGTGCCGGAAGCCATTCGTGGCGCTGTCCGGAACAATGGCGGCGGACATGCCAACCACTCGTTGTTTTGGACAGTCATGAGTCCCTCAGGAGGCGGAACCCCCTCTGGCGATTTGGCTGCTGCGATCGATGCCGCTTGCGGAAGCTTTGACAAGTTCAAGGAACAATTCAGTGCCGCCGCCGCAACGCGATTCGGCAGTGGTTGGGCTTGGCTGTCGGTCGATGGCGACAAGGTCGTTGTGGAAAGCACCCCGAATCAAGATACGCCGCTGTCCGAAGGACGTACGCCGATCTTGGGATTGGATGTTTGGGAGCACGCTTACTATCTCAATTATCAAAACCGCCGTCCGGATTATGTCTCGGCGTTCTTCAATGTGATCGATTGGGATACCGTGGCCGCCCGTTTTGCCGCTGCTAAATAAAGTCGCGCCCTTCATGAGAGCCCCGATCGTGAAATAAGAAGCGAGACAACGGTCGGCTCATCTCAGAATGTGGAGCAAACAAATTAAGACAGGGAACCGCCGCGAACTTGGCTGGTTCCCTGTCTTTTTATGCGCCCGGACAACCTGCCTAACCGATACAACGAGACGATGTATCTTTTTCTCATGGGGAGAGTCTCGGTGGCGATGCGTGGCTTGAACATCTTGCTTATAACGCTGATGCTCGCGACGAGCGGTTGCCACTATCTCGACCCGCAATACAAGCCGACCGGCTTCAGTAGTACGTATCACAAGTACGAAGTCGAAGAAAAAATCCGGGAATGGCACGCCCAACAGGAAAAGGAAAAGAAGCTGGCCGAACTGCATCGCCGGTTGGCCACAGCGGACGAAACGAAACAAGATGGAACACGGACCGTCAATGCTCAAAATAAGATGAGTCCGTCACTGTCCGCTCGCTAACCGCTCAACAAAGGTCGCCGCCTGTAGCGCAGCATCGAGAAATGCTAGCCCGCAAGTCGCCAGCGACAGTTGGTTGTGTTCAATGCTTCATTCTCTAAACGACGATCGCCGCCGCGCGGTTTTGTAACGTTTACAAGCATTGTGAAAAAGGGCCAAAATCGGGTTGACCGTTTTTGAAGAATCACGAGAATGCCGACCACTCAAACACACCCGACGAGTCAGCATTTCGTGACACTCAACACATCTCAACGGTCGGTTCACGACCACCATTCGATTCAGCGCTGCGGCGCCTAGCCGTCATCTCCCACGTTCTGAGTCGAGCCTGTTCCTTTTTTTGAAACTCGTTTGCGCGTCCGGTCTTTCATGCCGGAAAAGCAAAAGACAGTTTCACCGTTTCTCTCGAGTGCTGACCGTCGGTTTTTCTCACACGTCAAAATTATTTTACTGGGATGGTTTCGCCAACGTTGGCGCTAACCGAGCCTGGATCGAGCGGAAAGGCAGGAGGCCTTTCGCATGTCCCTAATTCACCCTCGAATTCCCCTGGGAATTACGCTGCGCCGAATTTTATCGGGCGCCAGCTTCGTCGGATGTGCGGACATTCGCGTGCAACATGCCACGCACAATAGTCTCGATTGCAGCAGCCAGGCCATGTTTGCAGCGCTGCGTGGCCGAGAATTTGACGGCCATCACTTCATTCGCGATGCAATCCAACATGGTGCGACATCAGTCTTAGTCGAATATCCACAATCCGACGTGCCGGTCCCGCAATGCGTTGTCCGCAATTCACGACAAGCCTTCGCTCGTATTTGTAGCGCGCTCAACGGCGATCCCTCGCGGGAACTCTCAATCGCCGGCGTCACCGGTACGAACGGAAAGACAACCACCACCTGGTTGGTCCGATCAATTTTGCAAACGGCCGGTATTCAAACTGGACTGTTGGGAACGATTGAATACAACGACGGGATTCGCGCGGAACCCTCCACGTTAACCACGCCCGACTCCATGATGCTGACGGAATGGCTTTCCTCGATGGTATCGCATGGGACGACCCACGCCGCGATCGAGATGTCCAGCCATGCCTTGGATCAATGCCGTTGCGCCGGGACGCTGATCGACGCCGCGGTGATTACCAATATCACGCACGACCATCTTGATTACCATCTAGACTACGACGCCTACCGGGCCAGTAAACTACACATTTTTGAAAGCCTCAAACCAGGCGGCGTCGCTGTGCTGAATGCCGATGATCCGGGCAGCATCTCCTGCTTGGCGCATGCTCCGGGGCAAGTCATTACATTTGGCATCCACAATTCAGCCGATGTCTCAGCAACGATTTTGCAACAATCATCGCGGGGAACGACTTTCGTCTTAACGGCCGGAGTCGAGCGAATCGAAGTACGGACCTCGATGATTGGCGAACACAATGTATCGAACTGCCTCGCGGCCGCAGCGGCGATGCTACATGCCGGAATCGCGCTGCCGGATATTGCCGCCGGCATCGAAGCCTTGACCGATGTACCGGGCCGGTTGGAACGGATCGATTGCGGACAACCTTTCAATATTTTCGTGGATTATGCACATACCGACGATGCGTTGCAGCGGGCGATTGCGGCTGCAAAAACGTTGACGACCGGTCGTCTGTTTTGTGTCTTCGGCGCGGGAGGAGATCGGGATCGCAGCAAACGCCCACTGTTGGGTTGTGCCGGGGCATCCGCCGATGTTGCTGTCGTGACCAGCGACAATCCACGCTCAGAATCACCAACACAGATTATCGACGAGATTGTGGCCGGAATGCCCGTCGCCGCACAACCACACATCGAAGCGGATCGGGCGGAAGCCATCCGCTGGGCGTTGTCCCATGCCGGTCCGCAGGACACAGTCCTCGTCGCCGGAAAAGGACACGAGTCTGAACAAATCATTGGCAGTCAGCGATTACATTTCGACGACCGCGAGGTCATCGGCCGTATTATGACGGCGGACCTGAAATTTTCGCACGACATACCCGCTACGAATCTCATCGGGCCGCACAAAAACATCGGACAAATCGCCTAGGACAAGGCGCCGCATTGGAAACGAACATTCATCAAGACACGATCGGTGCAAAAACGCCGGTACACATCATGCGACACAGAGCGAAGACAACTTTGAATCACCAGGAACTAGTTCGTTCGATCGCGTTCCTGTCGCGGATTACGATTCCGGGAATTGCAGCGGTGTAACTTCAACATGGACCCCATCTCTATCTCGGATCTCTTGGTTGCCACCGGTGGTCATTCCGCCGACGGGCTGGATCGAGATATCAATTTTAATCAAGTGGTCATCGACTCGCGGCGAGTCACCCCGGGAAGTGTATTCTGGGCCTTGCCGGGAACTTTATGCGATGGCCATGACTTTGTACGTGATGCCTGTCAACGCGGTGCGGCATTTTGTGTTGTCAATTCAGACCGCAACGACTGGGGCGGACCGGTGGTAAAAGTCGCCAATACCGGCGCTGCCTTATCACGGTTCGCACAATGGTATCGAGAACAACTGGAACCGCTGGTGATTGGTGTCACCGGCAGCGTAGGAAAAACAACGACACGTGAAATGATCCATGCGGCGCTGTCTGCCGATCACTGTGGGATTCGCAGTATTGCGAACTACAACAACGAAATCGGCCTGCCGTTGAGTCTATTTCAACTGGAAAAATCACACGATTACGGCGTGTTGGAAATGGGAGCCTGCCACTCCGGCGACATTCGCGACTTGTGTGCGATTGCTCAACCGGAAGTGGGAGTGATCACCGGCATCGCGCCTGTGCACTTAGAAAAATTCGGTAGTCTCGAGCAGATCATTCGAACCAAAGCGGAGTTACTCCAGGCATTGCCGAGTCATGGATTTGCAGTCGTCAATGGCGACTGTCCCCATGCTCAAAGTGTCGCGGCTTATGCCAATTGCCCGGTGATTTTTGTCGGGGAATCGCAGGAAAACCAAATTCGCGCAACGAATATCCGCGCCAGTCAGCATCAATTGAGTTTTAACGTCAGAGAACACGAATACCACATACCGGTCAGCGGACGGCATCATTTGTCAGCGGCACTCTCCGCGGTCGCCGTCGCCACGGAAGTCGGCATGGCGGCCGAGCAGATTGCGGAAGGTTTATTACGTTTTGCGGCTGCCGCAGGGCGTTGCCAAATCAAACAGATCGGCCCTTGGACAATTATTGACGATTCGTACAACGCCAACCCCACATCAATGCGGGCCGCCTGCCAATTGATGCAAGCTTGGAAAACAGGAAATAAGAAAATCGCCGTCGTAGGCGACATGTTAGAACTTGGTGAGGAAGCCGGTCGGTATCACCACGAATTAGGAATTCAAATCGCACAATCAGATATCGATTGCTTACTGGCCTACGGAGACAACGCACACAACGTCATCGCCGGCGCTTTTGAAGCGGGAATGGATGCGCATCAGATGGCTGAGTGCCCGATGTTTGAATCACTCTTGATGAACTTAGACTGTTGGCTGGAAGCGGGTGACGTCTTGCTCGTTAAAGGCTCACGGACCATGCGTATGGAACGCGTGGTGGAATGGGCGACACAACAAACAGAAGAGGTCAACAACCTCAATGCCTTGAGCGTGCCCGCCTGACTTCAAAAACTTCTCTCTGATCACAACCAATACATACACGACCCCCATGATTGAAAAACGAAAGGGTAGTTCCGCTACGTGCTGAGGGTTTGCGGGGATCTAAGCACTGCTCAAATATTTTGGGTAGAAGCGTGAATGGCAAATGGATCAAGTGGTTACTGGGTCAATCACTCCAAATGCCGCTTCGCAGCGGAATCTATCTGTCCGGGCGCCGAGGTGGGGACTTCGGCGCCCGGTACTTACAGCGGCATACTGCAACGGATTATTGCAACGGAATTGAAAATCCCCTCAGATGGTTAAGCAACGGCTTTTATCGCAAGAAGCGACACAGCCACCATCGAATAGGGATTCCAACGAAGCCTAGCAGCGTGACGGCGCAATTGTCTGCGGCCGTCTGATTTATTGGCCCACCCCTGTTCGATATCGAATCCCTTCATTAGATACGGAACACTTGGCGGTTTGTCAGACCGTTTGGTAGTGTTGTCACCCGCATGCTAGTTTGGCTTCTTGACCATTTCGCTCCGTTGATGGAGAAGATCGAAATATTCTCTTCCGGCGATTCGCGCGTGTTTCTCACGGCGCGGACTGCCTTGGCGAGCCTGACCGCCTTTTTAATCGCCATCCTGTTGGGACCGGCCGCAATCCGTTGGCTGCAATCCCGGTTTCGCGAACGAGTGGTCAGCGGTTCGGCCCGTTTGAATGAAATCCAGGCCTCGAAGAACGCGACCCCCACAATGGGTGGTCTGTTCCTCATGGCGGCCATTTTGATTTCGATTCTGATGTGGGGCAACCTCCACAGCCCGTTCGTTCTGGTCGCCATTTTTACGGTGGTTGGCTTCAGCGTCCTGGGCGCAATCGACGATTGGGTCAAACTCAAAGGCGCGCGGAACGGCTTGCGCGCTAAAGAAAAATTCGGTGTGCAACTCGTGCTGGCGGGTCTGGCTTCTCTGCTGTTGTATTTGCATCACCGGGAAGTTCCGCATGGCCTGGAACTATTTTGGCCGTTCGGGGAGCACAGCATCTATTTGGGAGTCGGGTTTATCCTGTGGGGTGCCTTCGTGATGGTCGGCAGTTCCAATGCGGTGAATCTGACCGACGGACTCGACGGGCTAGCTTGCGGGTGCATGGTCTTTGCCGGATCGGCTTTTGTCGCGCTGTGTTACATGTCGGGGCATCGGGAGATGTCCGAATATCTCAGCGTGCCGTATATTGCCGGTGCCGGTGAAATGTGCGTCGTTCTGGGGGCCATGGTCGGAGCGGTGATGGGCTTCTTGTGGTTCAATTGTTATCCCGCACAGGTCTTTATGGGTGATACCGGTTCGCTGCCGATGGGCGCTCTGCTCGGTTTGGCGGCCTTGGTGATTCGACAAGAGTTGCTGCTGGTCATCGTGGGCGGCGTGTTTGTGATCGAAACGCTGAGCGTGATCTCCCAAGTCGGCTGGTTTCGCATGACCGGCCGCAGACTGATCGCCTGTAGTCCGCTACACAATCACTTCTTGTTTCGCGGCCAACACGAAATGAAAATCGTCGTGCGATTCTGGATCAGCTCGGCGATCCTGGCGATCATCGCTGTCGCCAGTCTCAAGATCCATTGAGGCCCTCGGCCCGCACAAAGCGCACAATCCGCCCAATCGGATGTGGGGCTATGACTCTTGCCGCGAATGTTTGACCGCGCCGGTCGATCCTTTCGCCACTGGCTCGTGCACCCCCATTCGGACTCAGCGCTGAGCGGCCAAATCGACGATCCATGGAGGAGACGTCGCACACCGTTTCTCAGTCGTGTCCCGATCAGTGGGGATGCGGATCACTCCAGCGGAATGTTCAACCCGTGAATAACGATCGCGGATTCTTTCTAGCATTGATTGGCATGCTGCTCGCCTTAGGCGTGCTGATGGTGCATAGCGCTAGTATGACGTCGCACCCCAGCCAATCGGAGCAGATTTATCTGTCGCGGCACTTGGTGTTCTTGGCATTTGGCATCGCTGCCGGCATTGTCGCCTCGCTGTTGCCCGCACATTTCATCTATCGTGCCGCCCCCTATCTGTTTGCCGCAGTGACCGGTCTGTTGGTCTTGGTGCTCATTCCCGGAATCGGAACGCACGTCAACGGCGCGCAGCGCTGGTTGCGGTTAGGCACGTTTACGATGCAGCCCGCCGAATTGGCGAAGTTGGCGCTGCCACTTTTTTTAGCGCGGTTGGTGGTGCAAGTCCGCGCGAGAGAGACCGGTTGGTGGGCAGGATTCCTGTTGCCTTGCCTGCCGGCAGCGGTGATGGTGCCGCTCGTCATGCGGCAACCCGATCTCGGGACAGCCTTATTCTTGGCGGCGGGGAGCGGGATTCTGCTGTTCGTGGCCCGTTGGCCGCTACGCAATTTCGCATTGATCGCAGCGCCGACCATTCCCGCCATCGCCTATCTGGTGATCCATCGCCCCTACCAAATGCAGCGGATCTCGGGGTTTGTGGCGGCATGGACCGATCCCAGTTCCGCCCCGTATCAATTGAAACAGTCGTTGATGACACTGGGAGCGGGTGGAGGTCAAGGCGTTGGCTTGGGGAAAGGCTGGCAAAAATTAAGCTTTTTACCCGAAGCGAACACCGACTTTGTCTTTGCCGTGATTGGTGAAGAACTGGGGCTGATCGGCACGTTTTCCGTGGTCGCGTTGTGGATCGGCGTCTACATATTCGGCATCCGCTTGCTGGCCCGCCACGACAAAAATTCATTCGCCTTTTTAGCAGGGACCACGTTATTAACGCAGATCATTTTGCAGGCGGCGATCAACGTCGCTGTGGTGACAGCAATGGTGCCGCCCAAAGGCATTCCCCATCCGCTGATGAGTTACGGTGGCAGTAATCTCGTGACGACGTTAATGGCCGTTGGTCTGATCGTGAGTTTTTCACGCGCGCCGGAATCCGTTGAAGCGACCGCGGTCGACGATTCAGAAGTTGAAACGCCACAGTCCCTCGCCGCATAGTCGCAATCTACAACAAGTTGAAAATATGAAAAACACTCGACGTCGGGTGCCACTGCTGGCTTGCCCAGCAGTGTTTAGCAGATCACCCGTCTGACACCGGTGGACAAGCGGTGCATTTCGTTCTAATCTTGCCGGCGCATCATTGATTCGTCGTAATCACCATTCCACAAATTCACTCGCCGCAAGCGCCATTCACCTCGTGTCCGCCCCATCACCTAACGCTTCCCCGATTTTCTGTTTTGCCGGCGGCGGTACGGGCGGGCATTTGATTCCCGGTTTGAACGTGGCTCGCGAATTGCAGCAACGCTATCCCCAGGCGGTCATGCAGTTCCTCGGGTCGGGGCGTCCCCAAGAAGAGGGATTGGTCGCCTCTGCTGGATTTCAGCACTATGCGTTGTCGTCGGAATCACTGGCCACCGCGCGGCGGCGGCCTTGGCAATTTCTTTGGCGAAATTGGCGGGCAGTGCGGCAGGCGCGGAAGTTGTTTCGTAATCAAAAACCAACGGCGGTGATCGGACTCGGCGGCTTTGCCAGTGTTCCCCCGGTCGTAGCGGCGCGGCGGATGGGGATTCCCACTGTTCTCTTAGAGCAAAACATCATTCCCGGCCGCGCCACCCGCTGGTTGTGCCGCCGCGCCGGAGCCGTTTGCGTTTCGTATGCCGCTAGTGCGGAGCATCTGCCGGCTGGGGTGAATGTGGAACAGACCGGCAATCCGGTACACCCCGACATCGCCGCTTTAGTCGCCTCGAGCCACACCGACGAGCGCCGGATATTGTTGATTCTAGGAGGCAGCCAAGGAGCCTCGGCGGTCAATCGCGCGGTGACGATGGCTGCGGAAATCTTGCGAGACCAATTGGCCGGTTGGACGATCGTGCACCAAACCGGCATCAACGATTGGCGGGATGTGGAACATGAATACCAACGGCTAGGGATCGAACATACGACGTCGCCGTTTTTCTCCGACATGCCGCAACGGTATGCGTCCGCCGGTTTGGCCGTCTCCCGCGCCGGGGCGACCACGTTAGCGGAATTGGCCTGTGCCGGTTGCCCCACAATCGCCATCCCCTACCCGTATGCCGCCGATGACCACCAACGACTCAACGCCCGCGAATTCGTGACCGCGGGAGCAGCTGAGATCGTCGAACAACAATCGGCCCCAGATCAAACCGCTGAACTGTTGGCGAAACAAATATCACGACTGTTGGCCGATGATGCTCGGCGGTTGGAGATGCGCCATGCGATGCACTCCCTCGCCCGCCCCCTCGCCGCTCGCGATGTTGCAAACGTCATCTGCCGCACCGTTGATGGCGGTTTGATACGGTGACTAAAACAGAACGAGAAAAAGGGTGCCACTGCTGGCTTGCCCAGCAGTGCTAAGCGCGCGATCAGGGTTCGCACTGCTGGACGAGCCAGCAGTGGCACCCAACTCTCGGGTGTTTTTCGGTTCTTCAATGAACGGATCAATACTACGGTTTGGCATTGCCCTGCAGATACGCAAACAAATCCCGCCGTTGTTGCGGACTGAGTTGCTGTAGCAAATTTTCCGGCATCAGCGATGTCGCCGATTCATGCAGTGCTTCGATTTGATTGCGCGGCACTTTCGTGCGGTTATCCTTGGCATCGACCAACGTAATTGAGCCCGCATCTTGTTCCGCCAAAATGCCGGTCATGACTTGCCCGCTGGTCGTCTCCAATACGTAGCTGAGATATTCCTTGCGAATCACAGCGCTAGGATCGACGATGTTGGCCAATAGTGCTGCCAGATCGTTGCGATTGGCTTTCGTCAAATCGGGACCAATCTTACCCCCTTCGTTGAAGAGTGTGTGGCACGTGGCGCAATGCTTCTTATAGAGTTCAGCCCCTGCGGCGGGATTCCCGGGAGCAGCGCGGAGATCGTTATTGAACCGCCGCATTTGTGCGAGTTTTTCTTCCGCCGTTCCGGGTTGGATGTTGCCCCAATGTTTGCGGACGATCGCATCCAACTCCTCATCCTCATACAGCGCAACGCGGCGGAGTTGGTCAACGGGAAGGCTCTCCGGTGAAATCGTGCCATTTTCCACAAGTGCCAACAACTGCCGCGCCGAATCGTGCCTTGCCAACAGAACATCGCGAACCTGCGATTGCAGCGGTGCCGGGAGAGTCGCGTAGTGCGCAAACAACGCATCGATGAATTCCGCCGATCCAAACCGATTGAGCACTTTGATTGCCGCTGCCCGGACGTTGTCCGGTTGGTCATCGGTCAGACGCTGCAACACAACGGTCTCGCAATCCTCACGACCAAATTCCTGCAGCAGCGACAGCAGGGAGATTAGTTCGGGGTCGTCAGCCGCCGCTTGCATCGTTGTCTCGAGGAGATATTGATGCGCTTCGTCAACGCCTGCTCGTAGCGCCAGCGTTAAAGCGTCGCGATCCTCTTGATTCGTGAGCCATACGCCAAGGATGTAATGCTTCAGCTCCGGCGATGGTTCAGTAAATGTGCGACGCGCGCGCTCCGCTGCATCGTTTCCGCCCGCTGCGAATTGCGCATACAGTCCGCCATGGCCAATCCCCCCTAATCCGCCCGCTCGTTCCGACAGCCCTTGTCCCAGCGCTTTGTGAGCCTCGGCCAAGTGTTGCGATGGTGTGTTTTGCAACATCCGCAAGCAAGCCGCGTATCCGGCCGGGGTCCCTTCGGCGGCGTAGCGACGAATGAGGTTTCGCAGGATCGGTTGATTGGCAACGACGGTCCATGCGTCTGCGTGGGCGAATTGTTCCAGAACTTGATCTGCATCGGCGACCGCCCTGCTCTCCACTGCCCACCACAACAAAAGCGGAATCCGCAGGTCGTCGTTATCCAAATTACGATTCAGAATCGCCTGCACGATCGGCAAGGCTGTCGCTGTCGGGAGCCGTTTGGCGGTGCAAGCCAATTGGCTCCGCACGATCGGACTCGGTTCCGTTTCGGCTAAGGCGATCAGCAGTTTCGCCATCGGTTCGGAAACCGACTTGCTATCCCCCAACAACCGCACCGTCCAGGCCCGCACATAGTCATAAGGATGGGCGAGCAGTTGAGCAGCGAATTCATCGTCCAGTCCGCCGCTGACATGTAAGGCCCACAGTCCTTGCAGTGCATAACGGCCGTTATCTTGTGTGAGGGCGATTTCTCGCAACCGCGGCCACGTCGAGGTATCACGCCGCTCAGCCAACAAAACCCGCGCCCGCTGTCCGTACCAGCCGTTAGGGTGCGATAGCAGATCGACCAATTCGTTGCTCGAAAGCTCCGCCAGATTGATCGGCGGCGTCGGTTTTGCATCCGTCGCTTGAAGTTTATAGATCCGACCGTTGCTGCGATCCCAGTTGGCATCGGGGTCGGGGTGGGCGGTCCGTTGATCGTGAAAGTCGGCGAAGTACATCGCCCCATCCGGCCCCAACGCCAAATCGGTCGGCCCGAACCAGGTGTCGTGCGAATCAAACAACAATCCGCCATGCTCTGCTGCGACCGTCGTTTGTCGTGGCGTCACTTTCCACCACGAAGCGGAGTGCCCCAAAAAATTCCCGCACAGAAATGCACCGCGAAATCTATCGGGAAAAGTATCTCCCAAATAAATCGTGCCGCCGGTGGTCGGCGTGCCGGTGACGCCGGAGTTTTTAGTGTGGGCGAAATAGCCGTAGGTATAAAGATTGTGGAGCGGGCCGTGTTTGCCGAAGCTCTTTTGATAGTACCCCCCCTGCACCGCATGCCAAAACAATCCGCCGTTGGAGCTATAGAACAGATTGCCGTCGGCGTCGAATGTGAGTCCGTACAGATTCCCCCCACCTTCTGCGAACAACTCGAATTCCTTGGTCACCGGATGGTACCGCCAGACGCCTTGTTGAAATTCGATGCCGCGAATGTTGCAAGTCGTCGTGCTCCCGTTCAGCCCATACAACCAACCGTCCGGGCCAAAGGTGAGATGATTGGCCAATGACTGCGCGTCTTCCATGCCGAAACCGGTCAACAGCACTTCCGGATCCGCATCGGGAACGTCGTCGCGGTTCTTGTCGGGATAAAACAGCAGGTAGGGCACCTGCAAGACAAACACCCCGCCCTGCCCAAAGGCGACGCCCGTGCAGAGGTTCAATCCGTCGACAAAATCCCGTGATTTGTCGGCGCGACCATCGCCATCGGTGTCTTCCAAAATCGTGATCTTGTCCGCACCCCGCGGTCCGTGCGGCGGTGGTTTGGGGACGCGGTCGTAGACAGTCCGCGACCAACGATCGACTTTGACCCGTTTTAGCCCCGCTGGATTGGGGTATTGCAGGTATTGAATCGTCCACAGCCGCCCGCGATCGTCGCACTTCACAAAAATCGGCTGCCGGATTTCCGGTTCCGAGGCGAAAACTTGGATCTCCAACCCGTCGCTGACCGTCATCTTTCCAGCCGCTTCAGTTGGAGAATAACCTTGCCCGCTGGCTACTGGGGCGCGCATTCCAAGTCCGAGCAGCAGACAACAGCAGACCACACTGCGGTTCATATCTAACATCTTCCAGCGCCTCTCCGCATCCAGACTATAAAAACCGGTCCTGTAATGAGTATTATGAGATGAAAGGCCCGTCACAAGCCCATCGGGGAATTCCGCCGTCGGCGTGTGACGTGGGGATTCTGATCTTCTTCGTGACTGCCGTGGGCGGGGCGAAATTAAATATCGAGAGAGTTGAGTGGATGTTGGAAACGATACCGATCGGTCTAGCGAGCGAGGTTCCGCTCGGGGCGAGCAAGATTTTTGAATCGGACGGTCGCCGCGTGGCGGTTTTCAATCTCGACGGCCAATTTCATGCCATCGATAACAGCTGTCCCCATCGCGGTGCATCGTTGGCCGTGGGTGAGCTTTCAGGAACAACTGTTTCCTGTCCGCTACATGGTTGGGAATTCGATGTCGTCACCGGCGATTGCACGTCGCATGCTGGCAACCGGGTCGAACGTTTCGAGGTCCATGTCGAAGAGGGCGAGCTGCGAATCGAAATTCCCCCGGCCGTCGAAACCCCGCCGGTCAAAGACGATGGCGTGCATCGTTATCTCATCCGCTACGGCGCGCTGGGTTGGGTCGCTTGGTTCGGTTCGATTGAATCCGTGGAATGTCGCCACAAAGACCGGGTCGTGGTGAATACGTCGCGCGGTTTGGAACTCGGGGAAGTTCTGTCGAGCCCACTAGACGGACGACGTCCTCTTTCCGTCAACGCCGAGAAACCAACCGGCGAAGTGCTACGCTGCGCAAGCGACGACGATCTGGCGCAAGTCAAACTGATGTCCGCTGAACCCCCGGGATTGTTGGATGCCTGCGAGCAATTGTTGGCCGCGCACGACCCGACGGTCGATGTCGTCGATTTCGAATTTCTGTTGGACGGCGAGACAATCGTGCTGTACTTCTTGGGAGAGCAACTCCCTGAATTGGAAACCATCGGCGAGCAACTCTCGAAACAATTCCATTTCGATGTTCGCTTTTTCCCCCTCGTCGAACCACCGCCACAAGCGGGAGGCTGCGGCTCCGGAGGCTGCGGTTCGGGCGGTTGCGGTTCAGGTCACTAGTAGGGCAGGCTTTCGCTTGCCGTTGAATTGCAGGCGGGATGTCCAACGTGGTTTCGGCAGGCGGGAGCCTGCCCTACAGCTTGCTCATATTCGAAATAGAGCAGCGACACGTACGTCGTCGATCCGTAATTCCCAAAGCGGTTGGCCTTCCAAAAACAACCGCCCCAGGTTTCCGCTGCGTGGGTCCAGCAAGCGTCCAAGCCGTCCGTACAGCAGCAGATATTGGGCTTGATCGGGGCCGACAATCGTGATGTCCTGCCGCAGGTCCTCCCACTCTTGCAGCCGTTCGAGTCCGAAGTGTTCCGGAAAGACCCACAGCTTGGCCCCTTGCGGCAGTTGCTGTTGCATCTCCGCCCAGGCCGGTTTGTTCATTGCTGCCCACCAATAATCGATTTCAAATTGCGGGCGTTTGAAATTCCCCGGCAAGGAGCTCACCTCCTGCGGCGTGGCCGCACCGTGCAGTCCGCCGACGGCGAGGTTGTAATAGGAAAGCTGCCCCGGATGCATGCGCCACAACGGCCAAACGGCCAAGGCTGCCAGCGCGGCAATTGCCACCCACTCCCACCGCGAACGCGCCGAGTCTGTGGATTCGTGGGTCCGCCGTAGCCATCGGTCGCTGAGTGTTTGGAATCCATAAGCGGCGATCAGCGCTAAAAAGAAAAACGACGCGCGATACAGCCGTACGCCGTCGTGTGCCGGGGTCGAAGGGAGCATCACGATCAACGGCAGCACCACGCTGCTGCCGACCCACAGCCCCAACAAGTCCGAAGTTCGCTCCCGGCGCAGCCAATGCACCAGTCCGACCGCGGCCAAGACCAAGATCCAAATCGGCGTCGTGACCAACGGCAATACGATCACGCTGTGCCAAGGAACCGGTGGCATGCCGGTCATTTGATAGACGTCGCCCAAGTAGAAGGCATCGATCTGCCAACCGTTTTCTTCTTGCCGCAACAGAGCGATGTAATCAAAAAAACCGCCAACGGGATTGGACCACCACAGGGGAATCAGCAAGAGCGCCGTCAACGGTGTCACCGTGGCCAAACAGACCGCCGCGCGCCACAGTTCCCGTCGGTGATAGAGCAGCCCCCACACACAAAACCACGGCAGTGCAAACCAAAACGTCGGTTTGGTCATCATGCCCACGCCGCAAAACAGGGCAAACCCAATCGACCACCGCCAGTTCTCGCGGCTGTAGTACAGTGCCCAGGCGGCCAAAACCCAGAAGCACCCCACAAGGGTATCGATGTTCAAAAAATGCGCATTGGCAAACAGTCGCGGTGTGCCGAGGAGTGCGAGCACGGCAATCATGGCGGCGCCGTTCGACAACTCCCGCCGTATCCATTGAAACACCACGCCGCACGTGATGGCAAAAACAATCACGTTCCCCCAGCGATAAGCCGCCGGGGCGGAATCGAACTGGCCAACGGTGACGTAACCGAGAGCGGCAATCAACGACGTGGCTGGAAGATTCTTGCTGTCGCTCCGCGCAAAATAAATCCCTTCCCGCAATCGCTCCTCCTCAAACGCGACCGACGGTCCCTGCCGAAACAAATCAGCTGTCCAATCGATGAATCGATGGGTGTTGAGAATGTAGATCGGTTCATCGGTCGTCAGACCGTAGTCGCGCACCGTGATCCCCATCAGCAGCAACACGACAATAGACACCACAATTCCGCCTGTGGGAATGCGCTGGAGCAACGGCGGGCGAGTTCGACCGGTCTGGGAATCGCCGGCAGTTTCAGTCGTGACTACGTTGTCATCCGGGGCCGCCATGCGGATCTGTCCCGTTATGGGGGTGAGGTCAATGTGAGTATCGGGTGCCACTGCTGGCTTGTCCAGCAGTGCTGTTGCCGGTCACGCGTTTTGCACTGGCGGGCAAGCCGCCAGTGGCACCCATTACTAGTCGGCAGTTACCGGCCGCTGATGGGGAGGAAGCGTTGCCCGGTCGGTCCGGTGTAGCGGCTGCGTGGACGAATCAGCCGGTTATTGGCGGTTTGCTCGATAGCGTGCGCCGCCCAGCCTGAGACGCGACTGGCGACAAACAGAGGCGTATACAATTCGACATCCAAGCCAAGATAGTGATACAGCCGCGCGCTGGGCCAATCGAGATTCGGAGGAAGCCCTTTCTCCTCCACAACAATCCCTTCAATCACGTCGGCCATTTTTTCCAATTCCAGGTTGCGTGTTTTCTCCGCCAATTCTCCGCAGTAGCGTTTCAAAATCACAGCCCGTGGGTCGCCTGTTTTGTAGACGCGGTGTCCGAATCCCATGATGCGACGTTTCTTCGCCAGCGCATCACGGATCCAATCTTCAGCGTTATCCGGCGAACCGACTTCTTCCAGGACCTCCATCACCCGTTCGTTAGCCCCGCCATGCAACGGACCTTTGAGTGCCCCGACCGCTGCAACGATGGCCGAATAAATATCGGACTGCGTCGAGGTCACGACCCGCGCCGTGAATGTCGATGCGTTGAACTCGTGTTCGGCGTACAAAATCAGCGAGACATCCATGGCCCGCTCCCGCTGTTCCGACGGGCATTTGCCGGTGATCATGTACAGGATGTTGGCAGCGAAGCTGAGGTCGGGATCGGGTTCGATCAAGTCCATTCCCAGCGTCATGCGATACCGCGCCGCGATCAGAATAGGAATCTGTGCCAGCATGCGGACCGCTTTGGCGATGTTGCCCCCTTCGGAATCATCGTCGAGTTGCGGATCGAAATGCGAAATCGCACTGATTCCGGTTCGCAACACGTCCATCGCCCCAACGTGTAGCGGAATTTGCCGTAAAAACTCGATGATCGAGTCATCGACTTCCGCCGATTCGGAATAGATGGCGAGAAAATCCGCCAACTCTTCTTCCGAGGGGAGTTTGCCATGCAGCAACAGGTAGGCGACTTCGAGAAACGTGGAGTGCTCGGCTAGGTCGGCGATCGAATAGCCGCGGTATTGCAATCCCCCTTCAATCGTCGAGATCGCAGTTTCGCCGGCAATCACGCCTTCCAGTCCGGGATGATAAGCTTCGGTTGTCATGGTATCGAATGGATTGAATGAGAGAAGAAGTGCAGAGGTTTCGTGCGGCGATTTACGCCTTGCCACGTTATACCAAACAATTCGGCCCTCGGCGACGGACAACGTCATTGCCGAGCCGTCGGTATGCCGTCACAATGACAGGACTGACACAGCACATTGGCTTTAAGGATCCATGCATGCGGGCAATTGTTTCTTGTTTGACAAACAGTTACGGACGCTTCGGCGCGCGAGGCGCGATTGAAAACATCCGCGCTGCCGGGTTGGAGTACCTCGAACTGCCGATCCGCACCGCCGGGGCAAAATCGATCTTTGGCGACGAGCCGTTAGTGACGACCGAGGCGAGCACCTCGGACTTAACAGCTGTCAAAAGTCTGCTCAGCGATCATGGTGTCAAACTGGCCAGTTGTAATATCACCAGCGGCAATCCGCTGCAGCGCGACGTCGTCGATATCACAAAACGCAAACTTGGGATCGCCGCCGAGTTGGGGGTGAACCTCGTCGTCGGGGGAGCTGGGGAAGCGGAAGACGCTGAACAATTGGCGCAGCTCTACGCGCATCTCCGCGAGATCGGCGATTGCGCGGCGACGCACGGCATCACTTATTGTTTTGAGACGCACCCGGGAATCTGTGTGAATCACCGATATATGCTGCAAACCATGGAGGAACTGCAGCACCCCAATCTGCGGATCAACTTCGATACCGGCAACATTTTGTATTACAACGAAAACATCGTTGTTGAAGTCGGTTTGGCCAAGGTCTCTCACTACGTCAAACATCTGCACCTGAAAGATAGCCAGGGAAATCCCGGCGAATGGTATTTTCCGGCACTGGGGTATGGAGGGGCCGTTGATTTCCTGCAGGTGCTGCACATCATGCGCGGCTGCGGATTCACAGGGCCGTACAGTTTAGAGCTGGAAGGCATTCGCGGCGAACCGGAGCTCTCTCTGGCCGAGACGCAGCAACGTATCATCGACAGCGTCGATACGCTCAAATCGTGCGGTTACTTTGATTGACCGCCCTGCATGCGGCTTGGGAATAGGCAAGGTTCGTCGACCAGCTAAACAGCGTAGAGGTTTCGGTTTTTAGGGATCGTGCGGCGCGTTGGTCGAACCATTCGCTGAGCGGCGTCATGTGCTGAGCTTGCCCTGTGTCTCAAATTCTAGTTGTGCCGATTTTGACAGACACGCAAAGTGATTCGGCTTTGCGGAATGACAGGCAACTGCCCAGTCGACGCGGTCGAACAGCACATGGTTGGTAGGATGGATACGGCACATGACTCCTTCGCGCATCTTAAAACTTTTGGGAATCCTGGTCGTACTCGCCCCCTGTGCAGGGTGTTGTTGCCACCCCAAGAAGGGAATCACGTTGCGCGGTGGATTGGATTTCCGCGAATGCAAAAAGCCGTCGGGATTTGTGGAACTTGTTGACACCGGCTGGGATGAACGTCGCCGCGTGCAGGACTTGCGTTGGTTGGAAAACACAGACTTCGCGGATTCGACCACATCCTCAGCTCCGACTTCGCCATCACCAACAACTTCGGCCCCTGCATATTCGCAACCCGCAACGACTGTTCCCAAAGTCAATCAGCCTCCCCAATCGGGTGTCCCCCCGATGCCCGAGGAACTGCCACCCCCGCCCCCGATATCGACTCCTCCCGTCCCGGCTCCGGAACCAGAACCGGAACCTCAATTGTCCCCGCAATTGAACGAAGAGTTTGAAATGGATTTGGAGGTCGACGAATCGGTCTCCTTGCCCGCGGACTATAGTGACGAAGAGGATTATCGACGCATGATCGAGCTGTCGGGATACGAACGCCCCGTTCGTTCGGTCACGAATCGCCCCACACAGGCTCAGCCGTTGCAGCGTCAACCCGCAGCGTCTCGATCCGCCGGATGGCTGTGGTCGAAACCGTAGTGCGAAGCACGCATGCCGGGAGCGAAATCACGCTTGAGGCACTGGTTCTCTGACGGATTCCTACGGGGCGTCCGTCAACCGAGCCAGGTCCTCGAAAAAGCGGGGATACGTTTTCGCAGTGCAGCCGGGGTCCGCAATTAGGATGCCCGGTGATTTGAGGCCCGTGATCGCGAAACTCATCGCCATGCGATGATCGTCGTAGGTTTCAATCGTCGCCGGGTGTAACGGACCGGGGTGGATCATCAGCCCGTCGTCGAATTCTTCAACCCGAGCCCCCAGCCGCCGCAATTCGATAACCAGGGCGGAAATACGATCGGTCTCTTTGTGCCGCATATGGGCGACATTGCGAATCCGCGTCGGCCCCTCGGCGAACGGCGCGATGGCTGCCAACGTCTGGGCTGTGTCGCTGATCGCATTCATGTCGATGTCGATCCCCCGCAACGGCCCGCCCCGCACGGTGATGCTGTCGCTGCCATCGATCACAGTGCAGCCCATTTCCGCCAACGCATCAACAAACCCGACGTCCCCCTGCAGTGCGTCACGGGTTAAACCTTGTACGGTAATCTCTCCACCCGTGACGGCTGCGGCGGCGAAAAAATAACTGGCGGCCGAAGCATCCGGTTCAATCGCGTAACGTGTCGGCGCGTAGCGTTGCGGTTCGATTGAAAATCGCGCGTAGGAATCATATTCGACTTCGACGCCAAATTGTCGCATCACAGCCAACGTCATTTCGACGTAGGGCACGGAGACCAATGTGCCGGCGACTTGAATGTCCACACGATTTGCCGCTGTGGGAGCTGCCATGAGCACGGCACTGAGAAACTGGCTCGAAATACTGCCCGGCACATCGACCGTGCCTCCGAGAAGACCGTCGGCAACCACGCGGACCGGAGGACAGTCCGTGCCCGCAACGGAAGTGACATTGCCGCCCAGTTGATTCAAAGCCGCAATGAGATCGCCGATCGGGCGTTCACGCATGCGCGTCGACCCATCGAGACGATATTCACCTTGGCCTGCCGCACAGAGCGCCGTTAAGAATCGAATGCTCGTCCCGCTGTTTTCCAGCCATAACTCCGCGCCGCCTGCTGGGACCGTTCCACCACATCCTTTAATACTGACTCGGGCCAACGACTGATCATGCTGCACATTGAATCCCAGCCGCGCCAGGCTTTCGAGCATCACCTGTGTGTCTTGGCTGTCTAAAACTCCGGTCAATTCCGAGCCTCCATCGGCCAAAGCGGCCACAATCAAGGCACGGTTGGTGAGACTCTTCGAACCAGGCGGACGGACTGTCCCTGACAGCGGTTGCGTAACGGGCGAAATGGGGTGTGGGTCTGACATAGTCGAATTTGTCGTTCAGACGCAGTGACTTGGTTGGGGAACGTTCTGATTGGCAGGATTGTGGGGAAATACAAGCATCCCCGCAGGCAGCCCCCCACGTGGCTTCCACCGAGGAGGGAATCTCGTAAACCATTATAGGGGCAAGTCTTAAAACCCACAATCAACGCTCGTCTTCTCAGGTAAGCATCAGGTGCGCAATCTTATCAGCCACAATCCGCATGACCCTATTTCCCGCATTTCCCCTAATCGGACGCGGCTGCAATATCCGATGCACAGCGTAGTGAGGATCAATGTTCCTATGTCCGACCGCAGACATTTGTAGAAATCCAGAATGCAGCAGCCGTCCCTGTTGCCGAAATATTGATGTGCTAACTCCCATGAACGACCGCATTATCGCCCTGGTGGCATTTCTAACATTGTTTGCGTGGCTTTGGTCCACGGAACACAAGAATCGCGAAGAGCGTATCGCTCGCCGTGCCGTTGCCGCTTCGCAATTGGCGCTCGACGATATTGCCCCTCCCGCCGCGAGCATTGTGTCCGTTACCGAGCGATCCCGCGATATCTCCTGTTTTTCCGTGGATCTGTTTCACATTGCGTCATTTCCCACGCAGGACGGCATTTCGCCGGAATGCTACGGGGTGTGGGATTGTCGTGATGATTTGCGGTGCCTCGACGTTGTGCCGGAGCAAATCAGTGCTGCCGAAAACCGGCCAGCCACGCCTCAGCGCGATTTGTATCTGATGTTCCGAGACGGTCAGCATTGGATCTTTGAAAACCTCCGCGCCTTCGAACGCGCCGCCACGATATCAACCCCCGTAGGCAAGCACACTGCCGCGGGCGACGTTGAGTCCTATCCCACCGGCGTCTGCTTCGAATCGATGCGGGCATCCGCGCCTTCCCAACCTGCCGAGCCGCAAGCCATGCAATGGGGGCCGTGGCTGGACGACGTCCGCAGCAGTGCGACGCAGTATTGGGCTGAGCAGCGACAGGGGTTGATGGCACGCGTAGAACAACGCCGGGCGCGAGCGGAGGACAGCCGCAGCCGCGCCCGGCGTCTCGTCAACGCGATGACATCAGAAATCGAAGCGTTCGGCATTCGCTGGCTGGACCGCCTGGTTCCCACTCCGGAACAAGACAAAATCACCTCGCCTGAACCCGTCGGTCGCTTACTGTAATTCGCCCAGAGCCGCCGGCAGACCGGTTTCGATCGTCGGATACGCCAATTCGACCGCCAATTCATCGCGCAACCGGCGGTTCTTGCAGCGTTTGTTGAGACTCTCCGCCCCGTGCCGCCCTGAGCCACCACCGCCAAACTGGGGAGGCGCTGCTCCAATCAGTTGGGCCAAGGTTTCATAGTACGCGCGACGCGTTATCGGACGGTCGTCGCTGACTAGATACCTCTGCCCCGCGACACCGCGCGCCGCACAGGCCGAAATCGTGCGGACAATGTCCTCGACGTGGATCAGATTCAGGTACCCATCAGGATTGCCGGCCAACGGTTCGCCGTCGCGAAGGGCAGCGACGCGGGCCAGCAGACGGTTCGGTCCGTAAATACCCGCCAAACGGAGAATATGAAACTCCGTAGTCGAACTGCCGCCTAATTGTGATTCGATAACACGATTCGGCATCCAAGCAAACTTGGCCGTTTTCGCGAATTGGCTCGCACGGGGACGACTCATCGACCCACTCACCCTCGGTTTGGCCGTACACGCTTGTGCTGGAAAGATAAATCCAACGGCCCGTACGCGCGTGAATCTCCGCGAGTACATTCGCTAAACCGTCGACATAGACGTCACGTTGCGAATGCGCGGCCGATCGGTCGAAACCGACGGCGTACAGCACCAAATCCGCGGCCGGCAGGTCGATTAACGATGCCGGCCGCGTAACATCCCCGATGATCGGCGTGATGCCTTGGGCAGCCAACCGTGAGGCGTTCTCGGCGTTACGCGTCAACGCGCTCACGGAGTGACCTTCGCTCAGCCAGGCTTGCGCGGCGCGTTGGCCGACATACCCACAGCCGATGATCAAAACGTTCACGGTCCGAACCTTCCGATGTGGTCGACGTGACGGCGACGCTTACTTCCGCGGGATTTCGCGGATGTAAATGTTCTTGAAGTACAGGGTGTTGCCGTGATTTTGCAATTCGATTTGCCCCGTGGGGTAGATCGGCTTTTCACGTTCCCAGAAGTTCTCCAACGTCACGTTGTCCACGACCAATTCGTCATTCAGGTGCACTGTGACCTTATCGCCGACCATTTTGATCTTAAACGTGTTCCATTCACCAATCGGTTTATCGGCGGTCTTGAGCGGTTTGGAAGGATTCTCTTTATTGTTGTACAACCCGCCCGAACCGGTGTTGAAGAGTTCAATGTCCCAGATTTGCACTTGGGGGCTGCCGCGGAGATAGATGCCGCTATCCCCCTTCTCTTTGATCTTCCAATCGACCAGCATTTCAAAGTCGCCGTAATCTTTGTCGGTGCAAAGCGGGCCGCCTTTGTTGTTTCCGTCGAAGATCAACACGCCGTTATCGACGCTCCAATGCTGCCGCATGTTTTCGTCAGCTGCTTTTTGTGCCGTCGCCAACTCCTGAGGCGACATTTTGGCCCGCTCTTTGGGGTTTTTAACAAGCCCTTTCCAACCGGCCAAGTCTTTGCCATTGAACAGTGCTTTAAAGCCTTTGGGGGGCACGTTGTCCTCGCCGGCATGCGCCGTTGCTGAAAAAACGGCGGCAACCAGGGCCAGGGTACAGATGATCGCGGTGAGTCTCATTGTTGCTCCTTGTGTGCAAAAACTAATACCGTCAGGGGTGGCAAGCTGAACGTGCGTCAAAGAACCGTTTCCAGCGATTGCCACAGGCTAGAATACTCCCCGCAGCGTCCGATTGCTACCAACGCGGTCAATGCGATGACTATCGTGGCGGCCGTTTCGACAATGCTTCCATCATCTGCAATTGCCGGTCGACTTGCCGTTGTTCCTCAGCATCGAGAGTATCATCTCCAAAACGGACACGATAAAACGAATCGGCGATCGCGGTGCTGGCATTGTTCAGCTCCGGTTCCTCAGCTGAGGCGTCAACGACTTGTTGAATTGCGACAGCGTACTCACGTTGTGTCTGGTGTGGCTGCCGGACAAACCCCATCCGTCGCGTTAGGACTTGAAACCGTTGGTAAAACTCAACCAAGCGGGTAGGACGAGCGTGCGCCGATTTCCCTCGCGCCCATTTTTTTCGCAGTCGACGCCAAATTTTGCTTGTCCAATGGAATATTAAGACCGGAACGCCCAAGAGCAAAAACACAAGTATCCCGCCATCGATACTAATCCATCGCTGCGGATTGGTGACCGTGCTGTAAAACCAATTCCAAAAATCGACCGCAGCAGCCCGCATCCCGGCGGTGGAACTGAACGCTTTGCTGAGATAAGCCAGCATGGGATCGAAAATCTCCCGACGCTGTTGTGCCAACGAAAAACTGACTACGTTCTCACTCCAAAATCCCCAAAAGGCACGTTTCCAGACAGCCCAAAGTCCCGGTTTGTGTGAGGCAACGATCCGCTGTCGCTCCGCCGCCGGCGTCGCATCCATCGTGAGCCAGCTGTCGCCGATCGCCGCTTCGACCCAAGAGTGCGCATGCCGCTGTTCGACCCGCAGGACCTTTTCTTGGGGATCGTATTCTCCCCCTTTGAATCCATTGATCAGCCGCGCGGGAATTCCAACCGAACGTAGCATCAACGTCAACGCGGCCGCATAGTATTCGCAATGTCCGGATTTGCGGTTGAATAGAAAATCATCTACCGGGTCAATCGTCGGATCCATCACCGCCGCGCTAAGTGAATAGCTGTATTCCCCGCTATCGCGCAGGTACGATTCCAAAGCACGGGCCACGGCCAACGTGTAGTCGTCCCCTTCCAGAGATTGTTGATCGACGCGTGCGGCGACTTGTTGCGCAAGTGCTTTTAGCTTCGGAGACTCAGGAACTGCGACCAGTTCACGGCCAGCTTGCGTGGTGTCCAGGAACCGAAACGACGAAAAATCTTTGGGAATTGATGGGCTATTGTTTGGCGGGCGGGAATAAATTCGATATCTAATTTGGCGAGAACCAGACTCGCTCGTGCGCGGAGAGATCGTATAGGAGGGATATCCTAGAAAGAGTGCGTTTTCGTTGCCGTCACGTTCCCCGATGGCGGTCCTTCCAGAACAGAAAGGCCGCATGGCAAATAACAGCTTGGTACCCATCGGTTCTAACGTGATGTCCTGGCGAATCCACCCATGGCTTCCTCTAGGCGGTGCGTGAGACATTCGGTCTGGATGGCTATCCCTCCTCCCTGTTTGCCACTTGCCCGAGCGATATCTCACGAGGACCGAGCCGCGCAAGTAGGGTTCGTTCATATCATACGCGTTGGCGAAATCAATCACGTCTAATGCTGCGCCCGTATCGTTGTCGACGACCTGCACCGATAAAACTGGCTCGCTGCTTTCCAGGATCTCTCCAATGTCACCGAGCTGTACCTCCTCCGTAAAGCCGGTCACTGATCGAATGGGCGAAACATTGGGGGATTCGGCTTGCTCCGATTTTTTCGGCGGAATCCACACGCGGGGAGTCATCACAAAAATAGCGGAGCCCACCAATAAACCCGATAGCGACGTGACGAGTGAACCGAACGCCAAACGGCTTCCGACACGGGATTTACCGAAGTCGCTTTGCACATTCCCTTGAACGCGGCTGTGTCGTCCCCCTTTTCCCGCCGAAGCTTGCAGTAACGCGGTCCCTGTATCGGAGGCAAACACTGTGGGAGCAGAGACAACCTCCTCCTCTGCGCGATACAACGAAAACAACGTCAGATTCCAGACCATGAACAGCACGTAAACGACAAGCACCATGCCGAACCAGCTGGCTTGCGTTAATACGGCGGCCAGTGCGACGTGCAGCAGGCACAACGCGCAAATCCACCAAAAATGCCGCATTTCCCGATTCCACAGGAGCACGATCCACAGCAAATAGATGATCAAGTGCGTTCCGGCGAGGAGTTTGGATTCTTGGCTGTCTCCCATAAACTCCCAGGTCGCCACCAAAAATGCCCCCAACGCCAAACCATTCGCCCACCACTCCGACAGACCAAACTCTCGGCGTGAGTCGTTGAATATCAGCGCCACCAAGCCGACGACGAACGTCAGGTAGGCCGGCGATGCTCCTCCTTCGGCTGCCGCTAACAGCCCACTGGCCAAGAAGACCTGGGCGTACATGCTCAATTGAAAGGTTTTGAGGAACGGCATGGCGGTTTATTCTGGCTCCGATGCGAGGTGAAAAACATCGGAGAGGACCTGCGGATTGGCCTCAATGATCTCCATACTGTACTGACTGCGGTCGGCACGATCCGCAGTGGATAGTTGGATCAATTCCTCATACGCCACCCGCAATTCTTCGCCACCGGTGTTCCACCGACGTCCCTTGCCGTTCGGCAGGGGTGTCTCAGCGGGTTGTGTGGGCCGCGTGGTGATCAACAGGCATCGCCCCTTGGAGCCGTGCAGTGAGAGCGCCTCGTTCACAAAATCGTTTAACGGCCGTGCGGTGCCTGCTTGGGAAAGTGCCAAGCATTCTAAAAAGGGGTGAATCGCGAAAGGGCCCGCAACTCCTGACCACTCGTCCACTTCGTGACCGAGCACCGAAATCCCCAGCTGGCTGCCCCGTGCGTCCAGGCAATGCATGTATCCCACCGTCGCGGCAAAACTAATTGCGTATTCCGCACGTTGGTAGTTGGCAACCGATGCCCGTGTGGGGGTCCATAGATCTAACAAAATTGTCAGATCATCCTCGCGGCTTTGGTGATACTCCCGCACCATCAGTTCATTCTGACGAGCCGAGGTCTTCCAGTGGATTGCACGGGGATCGTCGCCGGTGCGGTATTCGCGGATACGGTGAAATTCATCGTCATAACTGCCGCGCTGCGACGCCGACTGTTGGACCAACTCCCGCGCGTTCTGAGATTGTCGCCGCCAACGTGGAGCCAATTCGCCCACCTGCGGATACACCAGGATCTCATCCGCCTCCTGAATGATCAACGACCGTTCGGCCAATCCCAGCGGAAATCGGGTGGTCACGCGGATTGGTCCCAATTCGTATTTGCCGCGATGCATCAGCCGCGCTTGATAGTGCTCTGTCCGCTGAGAACGAGCGGGGACCCGCGTGAATAACACGCGCGGGAGCACCTGTTCGTGCGTGTGCTGAACACGATCCATCACCGTCAACACCCACGATGACAACAGCCGCTTGGAATTGATCACTGTGATTTCCACAGAAAACGGCTCACCCGCCATCACATGGCGAGGACTGCAGCGCGTGGCATCAATCCCTCTCAGCAACATGTAACACAGACTACCGTTCACGATCCACGGTCCTGCCATGAACGCGAATACCAACAACAGCAGGTTCGATTTTCCCAACAGCGCCCCGCACATCAAGATGATCAGGATCACCATATAGGCCAATCCTTCATACGGGATCCGGGCGCGCATCGAGCGGCGGCGATATCGTTTCCAGGCCCGACTGAGAAGCGATCCATTGCCGTTGCGGCCAGTTTCCGGCGTCGCCGGTCCGGTGCCGATCATCAGTGGCAGCATGGCCAGCAGCGACGTGCCGGCCCACAAATCATCCGCCATGGCCATCCACAACACGAGAACCGCCGCGCACAGCAAGCTGCTGATTTGAACCAAACGTTCGCCCCAGGTTCGCGGCCCCGTTGACATCAACGTTCTCCTCCGTCGTGAAGTGTTGCCCACAACCAAGGCGCGGGAACTCATCCCCATTGTCCCGTCGCGACACGCGAACATCAAGGGCCGGATCAAGCCAGAGCGTCGAAATCCACGTTCCTCATCTCGCGTTTTAGACGCCGATGCCTTCCATGAACGGCCGCAATTTCTCTTCGGAATACAGCGAAAATGAGAATTCGCGGCTGGAGAGGACCTGATTGGCCACGAGCTGTTTTTCCAGTTCAGAACGTTCCTGAACGATTTGCTTGGTTTGCTCAGCAACGGCGGTCGCGAATGTGTCCGTGATTTCATGCAAACGACGGCCGCGTTCGATGCGGGCATGCCGACCGGCACGACGCTGTTTCCGCATGAGCGGTTGGTCTCGCTCGTGATTCGCCTCGGCCAGCAATTTGTGCTTCTCTTCCAGAAGCGGCGTGAATTCACTCACTTGAGATTCGCTGAGATACTTCTCAGGATTATGCCGCAAGTCGCGCAACATGAAATTAGCCCGCGTGACGTCTTCCTGTTGGACATGATGCGCGTGCAGCGGCAATAAGACCGTGGCGGAAACAGCCATGAACGATGGCGGCGCTATTCCATAGAAGCGGGCCATGATTCGATCGGTCATTTCATCGTATTTTGCACCGCCGATGCCGTGTAAAAACAGGTCTCCCAAGCAGAGCCGTGCAAACAGCGTCGTCGTCAATGCCCGCGTTCGCAGGTGATAGCCGCGTTGCGGCAATTCACGTAACACCTCGACCGCACAGCAGGCTTCCCCTTCGGGCGTTAAGCGGCAATTTGGCGAAGACTGTTTCACCATCTTGGAGATGAATCTCTGCTGCAACCTGCTTGGCGTAAACGCGGCGGCGTTCGTGTGAGCCGTCCCGCCAAATCCAAAACGGCGCCTCCAGCCAATCGTCCTGCTGCCGCAATTCGGGAACGGGATGGGTCTGGCTTCGGACTTTGTTGATCGTGCGGTATTCGGCCAATGCTGTGTTGTAGACGTCTCCAAAACGGGGCAGCTGTGCAACGATATGGCTGAAAAACCACAGAAATGACTCGCTCTGACACAACCGGCTGAGCGGCAATTCCAGATTGTTCACGCCCCAACGCCGTTCCAACTGGTTTCGCCCTGCCGTAAAGCAATCGGAGAATTGTTGGGAATCCCGCGAGCGTTCGACGACCAATGGCCACAACTCACGAATCAACGGGTCGATGCCCCACGACGACATTTCGTCAGCGACGCGATCTCCGAAGCTTTCAAATAGCTGGCGGTCATGGATTTCCGCTCCCTCCCACGGGCGGGCGAAATGTCCGCTATCAAAGGCAATGGACCCGAACGACGGTTGGTCCCGATTGCCGGAGGGAATTCGCAATGCCGCTGAGGCAAACGTATCGTTGTCGACGACCAGATTAATTCCGATCGCCTGGGGAGCCTGGGCCAGCTTGCCGATCGCAAAATTCTTGACCCAGACGCCGGGGTGGAACAGCAGCGGCTGATGCCCTGTCACGTACACCAATTCCGTCGAGTCGCTGCAACTCGGCACATCCGCCCAAGTCCCGGTATAACTTCGTGCGGCCTGGCACAGTTCCTTACGTGCTCCGGCCCGTACGACGGCAAGTGACCGTCCCTGGATATCGGTGGTGGCCGCTGTGAGGAGTTGGTGGTTTTCGTCGGCAAGCCGTGTTGCGTTTTCCAAGGCAGGAACGGCATATAAACTACCGTCATCGCGGGGGACGCTCAGTCGTAACCGCCGTTGAGCGACCTGGGCTTGAGTTTCCGATTCCGGCATAACCAGCGATTCAAACATAGATGGGTGGCAACAAGTTTCGAGGAACGATTATCAGCTGCGTTTGGCTGTCCAATCCATGTTAAGGAGACTTGCCCCCGAAACTCAACTCATGCGGCACGGCTCGCGAAGCTTCTCGCCGTTACATGTCGCAGGCGTGGATGACGACGATATTTCGGATGATGTCGGTTGCACCCCAACTTCTCGATCCAGAACGGTGCGGTAATAGGCCAGCCGCCGCGCCGCATCGTCCAGCGAACCGCCGAAAGAGCGTTCCTCGTCCAAATAGACCCGTGGAACAGCGATTTCCTGAATGACTAACCCTTCCCGGGCGGCTTGAACCCAAACCTGCAGCGGCATGGCATACCCGGTTTCGGTGATGCTCAATGCCGACAATGCCGAAACGCGATACGCTTTGAATCCACAGAATGCATCTGTGAGCGACAATCCCAGGCGTTGGTTGATTTCTTGCGTGATTGTGGCGTTGATTCGCCGCCGATCCTCGGGCGGAAGGCTGTCCTCGCCAAAGGAACGCAAATAGCGACTGCCGCTGACAATATCAATCCCCGCGGTGAGCTCCGCCGCAATCGTCGGAATCAATTCGGGTTGATGCTGTCCGTCGCAATCGATCGTGACCAAAACGTCAAATGCATGGGCTTGTGCGTAGGTGAACGCCGAACGCAATGCCGCTCCGTAGCCTTGGTTTTCCGGGTGCGTTACGACTTTCACGTTAGGGAAGCTACGCAAGATTTCGCCGGTACGGTCCTGTGATCCGTCGTCGACGACCAAGATCTCGGAGCCGTATTGTTGGACCGCCTGCAGGACATCGGCAACATGCTCTTGTTCGTTGAAGACGGGCAGAGCAACGAGGACAGCAGGCATGGCATAGCAATCTCTATAAATCGTTTCAAAACCCTCTGACGCATCTCGCTGAGGCGGAGTTGGCAAGTTTCGGAACAAGCACAACCCGGTTTTGAAACTGGCTATTAGTGGTTTACGCAGCTTTTCCGACGGGAATTCCATTCTAGAGTGGTCCGACATCAAGTCAACGACCGGGCATTGGCGAGGGGCTGTGGACAAGTTTCGGCGGGAGGGCATCCTGACGTGTAGTCGACCAGTGTGGTGTGCTGTCGACCAGTATCGGGACTAAACATCGGTGACGAGGTACACCGTTGTGCGCGAATTTGTACTGAAATTCGCGTTATTACCTATGCGGTAAATCGATCTTTGAAAAAAAATGACCATGCATCTCTGGGGAGTCGAGCAACTTTTTGCTAGCGATTTGGCCCCAAACTGCAGGCCTATGCAAGAGTTTGCAGAATTTACTCAAACGGGCTTCGCGGGAAAGATTGGTATTCGCGGCATTCATGTCTAATACCTCACAGACGCTGACCGAGTTTTTAAGATAAATTACGCGCGAGCGAATATCTCTCTATTAGGTTGAGATTAGTCAATTGGCTCGCCACTCCCTGGTCAACGCTCTAGCCTCTCAGCGGACGGATTCCTGCGACTCTCCTCAATTTTGCAAGTTTTTCATTTCGGGTGAGTCGGTGTAACGTGTTCTGGAAATTAGGCTTACGGTATATGCTTGGAAATATCTTGGAAAACTGTTCGCATGCGAACTTTTCTGCCCACATTTGCGTCTAACTTCCCGTATTAATTGATATAAAGGCGTAGTCATCGAAGCCAAGCTGGCGGCTGCCTGAAAGAGATTCAGGCAAATGGTTTTGCCGGTTTTGCTTAGAAAAGACGCGTCATGGCAGGACGAGTGAGTTTCGCAAGTCCACCAAACGTTGTTTAAGTTTTAAACAGGTATGGAAGTTGCTCATGGGAGCTGATCACTGTCACGCCGGTCATGAATCACCCGCATCAGTGTGGGGGATCAAATTGAGGGCCGGATTGAGTTTCAGTGGTGAACTTCCAGTAAGCAAAATTGTCAACCTCTGAAAGATAGGCACAAGGAATCTCTTGTTGGTGCGGCCTGCCTTTCATGGCGAAGTCGCACAAATCGTGTAGGAAATTGGTCAAGTATCCCGACAGCTTGGGGCGCGCCACCCTAGAAAACGGAGGACGTTGGAAATGTCCCGCTATCGTAATCCGGCAATTCGACAACTTACCGAGCAACAAGTCCGCTATACACCGCGCGACGCTCGGCTTCGGCAGATCGAACGCGCCGAACAACTACTCGAGGAAATCGACCTCGATAAAGAGTATCATTACAATGATCTCTGTCAGAAAATCACGACCTACAAGGCCGAGATGTACCCGCATTTGGTCCTCTCTGGGGCTGATGCGGCGCATGACGTGCGATTGTTTGTCGAAGACTTATCTGATAGCGCAGACATTGCTGTCGAGAGCCTGGCGGAGCCGGTGCTCACGGTTGGCGATGTGAGCGAACAATTCAACGTCTCCACAAAAACCGTCGATCGTTGGCGGAGCAAGGGTTTAGTGAGTCGCCGCTTTAAGTTTGGTAACCGTAAGCGGATCGGCTTCCTGAAATCTTCTGTGGACCGTTTCGTGCGACGCAATTCCGACGATGTGCACCGCAGCACGCGCTTCAGCCAACTTTCGGTCGAGGAGCGCGAGGACATCATTACGCGTGCACGGCGTTTTGCTCGCGCTGGCGGATGCCCGGCAGAAATTAGCCGGCGTATCGCCAAGCGATTGGGGCGGTCCCCGGAAACGATCCGTTACACACTCAAGCATTATGACGCCGAACACCCGGAATCGGCGGTATTTCCGCACGCCAGTGGTCCGTTGACCGACGAAGGCAAGAAGCAGATTTACCGTAATTTCCGCCGGGGAATCCCCGTCGAGCGGTTGGCGAAGCAGTTCTGCCGCACCAAGGCGAGTATTTACCGAATCGTATCGGAAATGCGGGCGCAACGGCTGATTGCTCAACCAATCGATTTTATCGACAGCGAAGATTTCGTGCGGGACGATGCCGACAAGTTGATTCTCGGCCCGGTCCCTGTCGTCGAGAAGAAAGCAGCCGCATTTAAACCACCGCCAGGCTTGCCGCCTTATTTGGCCAGCCTGTACCGCGTGCCGCTGCTGACCAAGGAAGAGGAAGTCTACTACTTCCGTAAAATGAACTATCTGAAGTTTAAAGCGGCCGAGTTGCGCGGCAGCCTAGATTCGCGAAAAGCCAAATCGAAAGAAATGGACGCGATCGAGAAGCTGCTCAATGAGGCCGTTTCGGTCAAGAACCTGCTCATTCGGAGTAACTTGCGATTGGTCGTCTCGATTGCCAAACGGCATTTTCGACCGAATACGAATTTCTTCGAAATGGTCAGCGATGGAAATATGTCGCTGATGCGGGCGATTGAAAAATTCGACTACAGCCGCGGGAATAAGTTCTCCACCTACGCCACCTGGGCGATTATGAAGAACTTCGCGCGATCGATTCCAGCCGAACACACCCGTTTGGATCGTTTTCGTACCGGAAACGAAGAGGTGTTCCAGGCAAAATCGGATACGCGTTCTGTTCCCTTTGAGTTGGAGTTGAATAACCAACGCCAGCACGAAGCGATTATGAGTATCCTGTCGCAACTGGACGACCGGGAAAAGGACATCATTTTGTTCCGTTTCGGACTGAATCAGGGAACCGAGCCGCAGACATTGGAGCAGGTCGGTTACCATTTCGGTGTGACGAAGGAGCGAATTCGACAATTGGAAGCGCGGGCCTTAAATAAGTTGCGAAAAATTGCCCAGGAGGCCCGACTCGACATTCCGGGGGTCTAAAACTCCCTCCAGGCTTACCGGGCAATCGCGCCGCAAGGCTCGAGAGTTCGGTAGCGCATCACAACGCCGCGAACCTGTCCCCCTAATGGGGTGTCCTGGTTCGCGGCGTTTTTTTTATTTGACCAGCACCCGTTGGGCAGTTTCTCAGGCCGATTTGGGGGTGGAAAAGGCGATTTGAGGTGCTCAAGAGCATCGGGGGATCGTTGAATGTGGCGTGATTGGACTTCAAGCGCGCAAATTTTTAGAAAAGGTGAGCCGGAGCGTTGATAAATTGGCAGGACGTTTGTCTAATACGCGGTTTCGCGCTGGCAATGACGTCGAAGGTCTCGGCCGATTGGACTCGTTGAAGTTCGACCTGTTTCCAGCCTGTGCCGGCCACTCAATCTGGTTTTCTGCGATCTCCTTGCGTTTCGACTTGCATGGGAGGATCGGAATGCTATATTGGGCAGCTTGTTGCGTCGGAGTTGTTACGAGAAGTTTTCACAATGTGTGGTTAAAGTTACCGCTAGCGTAGCTCAATTGGCAGAGCCCCGGTTTTGTAAACCGGAGGTTGTGGGTTCAAGTCCCACCGCTAGCTCCAGCGGACAGGCGGAGGAGATGTCTTCGGTGGTCCGCTTCGTGCAGGGCGAAGTTAGGGTCGCGAGACTGTTGCTCGCCGTTTGTTTGAAATCGACAATCAGGGGGAATTCCCGAGCGGTCAAAGGGGCCAGACTGTAAATCTGGTGGCTCAGCCTTCGCAGGTTCGAATCCTGCTTCCCCCAATTAAGAGGGCGGCGGTGATTCGGCGTTCATTGCTGTCGGTCACATTGCCGTCAGTCAAAGGTTTCGGAGAGGCGTTGCGGGCGTCGTATAATGGTATTACCCCAGCCTTCCAAGCTGGAGACGTGGGTTCGATTCCCATCGCCCGCTTTTTCGCGATGAGTTGCGGGGTGGCCGGCTTGGCGATTCGAGTTGGGAGTCCGAGCGACTTGATTCGCTGCTGTAGCTCAGCCGGTAGAGCGCGTCCTTGGTAAGGACGAGGTCGCGGGTTCAAGTCCCGCCAGCAGCTCTTGCAGCTGATTTTTGCGAGCATGTTTATTGCGGTCTGTGAGGCCGTGTTGCATTAAGTGTTGAGTTGGAATTAACAACTGTCCCGGGAGATTGAATAGGTAGGGAGAAGAGATGGCCAAAGAGGTCTTTGAGCGTACGAAGCCACACGTCAATGTTGGGACGATCGGTCACATTGACCACGGAAAAACGACACTCACCGCGGCGTTGTTGATGGTGCAGGGTGCTAAGGGTTTGGCGACGGTGAAAAGTTACGCCGATATTGCCAAGGGCGGTACGGTCCGCGACGAGACGAAAACGGTGACCATTGCCGTGAGTCACGTTGAGTACGAGTCTGAGACTCGTCACTATGCCCACATCGACTGTCCGGGGCACGCTGACTATATTAAGAATATGATTACTGGGGCGGCCCAGATGGACGGGGCGATCCTCGTTGTGTCTGCAGCTGATGGTCCCATGCCTCAAACTCGCGAGCACATCCTGTTGGCTCGTCAGGTGGACGTGCCGGCGTTGGTGGTCTTCCTGAACAAGTGCGACCTGGTCGACGACGAAGAGTTGCTCGAGTTGGTTGAGATGGAAGTTCGTGAATTGCTGAGCAAGTACGACTTCCCCGGCGACGACATTCAGGTTGTTCGTGGGAATGCGAAGGGTGCCTTGGATAATCCGACGGACCCGGCCTTCAACGGTTGTATTGCCGAGTTGATGGACGCATTGGATTCCAATATTCCTGAGCCGGCTCGTGAAGCTGACAAGCCGTTCTTGATGGCGGTGGAAGACGTGTTCTCGATCGAAGGTCGCGGTACTGTTGCGACTGGTCGGATTGAGCAAGGCGTTGTGAATGTCGGTGAAAAGGTCGAAATCGTCGGTTTGAAAGATACCGTCGAGACGACCTGCACGGGTGTCGAGATGTTCAACAAGACGCTCGAAACCGGTATGGCTGGCGACAACGTGGGTCTGCTTCTGCGTGGTGTGAAGCGTGAGGATATTGAGCGTGGGCAGGTTTTGGCCAAGCCGGGTTCAATTCATCCGCACACCAAGTTTGAAGCTGAGGTCTACGTCCTGAGTAAGGACGAAGGTGGGCGGCACACGCCTTTCTTCAGTGGCTATCGTCCGCAGTTCTACTTCCGTACAACCGACGTGACCGGGGCTGCCAAGCTGCTGGGTGACGCCGAGATGTGCATGCCGGGCGACAATGTTCGCTTGGAAGTTGAAATGGGTTCGCCGGTCGCCTTGGAAGACGGAAGTCGCTTCGCTATTCGCGAAGGTGGCAAGACCGTCGGCTCGGGTGTTGTGACCAAGATTGTTGAGTAATTATGATTTAGTGGGCACCCGCCGTTGTTTTTCGGCGGGTGTTCATTTTCTGTATCGGTTTCGGCGCGGCCGCGTGCCCGTGCCGGAGATAGGTGGAGTGAAGTCATGGCCCGCGAGTATGTTTGGCTGGAGTGCACTGGAGATTGGTGATCGGAACTATCGTGTTCAAAGAACGCGTGGTGCAGAACGGCTGGAGTTGAAGTAATATTGCCCGCGGCTTCGCCGTCATACGGTTCACAAAGAGTCGCGGAAGAAGTGATGTCGCGGCGATGGGTGGCGGAGTTCCGCCGCGTTTTGAAGGTCCGGCAATTCACCAAGGCCTAGGGGTGTAGCCCAATTGGCAGGCACTGGATTCCAAATCCAGCGGTTGGGGTTCAAGTCCCTCCGCCCCGTTTTTTTATGCCTGCCGTTTCGTCTGGTCACCATGAGTGAATGGTGTGCCTGGTCGGCGAGTCGTGTCTGTCAGTTGTCCAGGCTGTCGAGATGGATGGCGGGAGCCGCCGGTGCGGTCAGGGTTTCTTTGGCGCCGTCTTTATGGGGCTTTTCTTTTGTGTGGCTTTTTTGAAAAAAGAGCGGCTGGTCAAACACAATGCGATACAAATCGCCCGGGGCGTGAATTCATGGTCAAACGCGAAAAAGAGCGCACCGCGACGCCAGAGCGAACCGGCGTGAGTTTGCAGTCGTATGGCCCGGCGGCGCAGGGACGGTTCAAACCGCAGTTGACGACGGATCCTGTGGCTGCGAACGCCGTTGGGGGCTGTTCCGCTCTCGCAGGGTCCGATGATCGGTGTGGAGCCGGAGTGGGTTCGCATTGGTGTGCCGGTGTTGGTGTTTCCGGTTGCCTGGTGTTCGCCTTCGACGAACTATCGGTGTTTGCCGACTTTTTGATTGCTGTGCAGGGAGAGCTGATAAAGGATTCTTAACTCAGCAAGCAGGAGTTGAAGAACCTGACGATCGTTGTTGCTTTGTGACAATGTCGGTGCCGGGTGGTACGCCGTTGGGCTGCTATCTTTTGGTGGTACTGGTTGATGACAACTGTCGGCTGGCAAAGGGAGGTGTCGCCCTTAGTGCGGTGGGGCGTGCCGTCCTCGGTGTGTAGGCTGGCCGGTCGTCTACTCAGCTATGCTCCGCCGGTAGACGGGAGCCTTGTTGGCGATGGTGTCCAGTCGCCAAATTCTGGCTGGGTTCTGGCAGGGTGAAGGGAAAGTCAGTCCGTATTATGAGACTAATGCAAGCGGTGAAGCCGCTGAGCCTGAAAAGCAGAAATTGCTCTGGTACGTGCTCAAAATCCATATTAACCGTAAAATCTACAAAGAAGTCGCCCGAGCGGCGTATCAACCGCGGGAGGGGTTGATGCGCTACTTTGGTGAGATTAGCTTTCGGTCTGGATACGGTGCCGTATGTCGAAGAAATCAGAAAAGAAGAAAGTCACCGATAATAAGTTGTTTCTTGGCTATTTGATGGTCACGATGATCCTCACGGATGATACGTGCTCAGTAAATACGCAACTGGGAACGGCTACGGCGAT
>CALOFE010000046.1:0-42504 GCA_942492455.1 uncultured Planctomycetaceae bacterium
GCCACCGAGAAAAGCTGAATGAAGCAGTCACCACGGTTTAGAGAATTTCTCTGTGAACTCGGTGGCCTCTGTGGCTAGTCTTTTCGTCTGCTGTCATTTCTGTTATCGATTTCGTGTGCTTCGTTGCTTTCGTGGTTTCTTTTATTAAGGGTGAGGATTTGCACAACAGACGGAAACTTTGGAAGTGTAAATAGCACGGTTGAAACACGGAAACGATTCTGGCCTGTCGACCATTCCAAACCGACCGCTTGCGGTCGTGCGCAGCGTGGCTTGTTGGAATGGCGTCACAGCAAATGTAGGGCAGGCTCCCGCCTGCCGCTACGGCGCGATGACCTCCACTTCATCGAACGTCATATACAGGTGAACCGATTCCGTCTCTCCTCGATATGCCCCGGCGGCTTCGCAGTGTTTTGCTGCTAATGCCGCCATCGCCCAGGCGAGTTCGTTGGTTCCCGACCAGACCGGCGCCATGAGTCGGGGGATGTTTTGCAGTTCCCCATAGCCTTTTAGATTCCGCGCATGTTGTGTCAATGGGTCGAGAACAGACGGGTTCGCCCATGCCCACAGCCAACTCTGTTTGTCGACATTGAGCGAGCCAATGATTTGCACTGGTGCTACAGCCTTGAATCCATCGGCAAAGTAAAAAACGATTTTGCCGGACTCTTGGTCCAAATCCCAACCAGAAATCGCCCCCAGCCCCCACTGCTGCTGGGCGGTGTTCTTGACGATAAGTTCCTCGAGGCTTTGCGAAAGCAGTTTTTCAAAATCGCTTCGATGGTCCTCAACGGTATTCGCAGACCACAGCAGATGACCGCAATGCGGACAAGGCGCATCGTCCGTGGGAAACGTTGAAAGATCGATCCGCACTTCATTGCCGCAGAGAGGGCAACGGTCCGGCGTGCCTTCGGGCGTGCGCGATGAGGGGATCACTGCCTAGCCACCTGAACAGAGCGAAAGAGGGGCCAATACGCATGCCGCATGCATGATGCACTGCCAACGGGTACGTGCATTCAATTCTAACCGGCCCCAATCGCCGAACAAGCCCAACACGCCGCCTGCCTGCGCATGACATTCACGTTCGCAGCGCGTTATACTCAACGTTCGGACTGACGCTTTTTTGAGTTTGCCTCCAGGAGTATTCAATGCGGTATTGCATCGGTGTATTGGCGGTTGTGGCCTCGATTTCAGCAGCGACGCTGCAAGCGGCGGACGATTTGAAGTTGGCGAAAGCCGATAGCGCGAAGCCGCTGAATATTGTGTTCATCCTCTCCGACGATCACCGCTACGACGTGATGAGTTTTTTGGGGCACCCGTTTGTCGAGACCCCCGCGATGGATGCACTGGCGCGGGAAGGGGTCTATTTCGAAAACGCGATGGTGACGACGTCGTTGTGTTCCCCCAGCCGGGCGTCGATTTTGACTGGGCAATACATGCACAATCACGGCGTCGTGGATAACAACGTACTGACCAAGCCGGGCACGATTTTCTTTCCGCAATATTTGCAGGCAGCGGGTTACAACACCGGGTACTTTGGCAAATGGCATATGGGCGGCCATTCCGATGCGCCGCGGCCGGGGTTTGATCGGTGGGTTAGTTTTCGCGGGCAAGGACACTACTATCCGCCAAAGCATCTGAAGAACTGGAAGCTGAACGTCGACGGCGAATCGGTGCCACAAAAGGGTTACATCACCGACGAACTGACCGACTATGCCCTCGATTGGCTCAACGGCATCAAAGGGCAAGAGAAGCCGTTCTTCATGTATCTGTCGCACAAAGGGGTGCATGGCATGTTTCACCCGGCAGAGCGACATGCGGGGCGCTACAAAGACAAATCGATGCCGGTCCCCGAAACCATGGCCGACACTTTGGAAAACTACAAAGGCAAACCGTTGTGGCTTAAAAACCAACGCAACAGTTGGCACGGCGTCGATTTCGCCTATCACCAGGACACGGATATCGAAGAGCATTATCGGTTGTATTGCGAAGCGCTGCTCAGTGTCGACGATTCGATCGCTCGCGTGCGAAAGTGGCTGGCGGACAACGATCTGGCTGAGAACACGCTGGTGATGTACATGGGGGACAACGGGTTTCAATGGGGCGAACATGGATTGATCGACAAACGGACCGCCTATGAAGCTTCGATGCGGGTTCCCTTGGTAGGGGTCTGCCCGCCGCTGTGGAAACCGGGTACGGTTGTCAAAGAAGTCGTCGCCAACATCGACATCGGCCCCACCTGCTTGGCCGCCGCGGGCTTGAAGCCGCCGGCAAATATGGATGGGCAAAGCTTTCTCAATCTGGCAGCAGGCAAAGAGGACGCAGCTCAGTGGCGCAAGAATCTGCTCTACGAATATTATTGGGAGTATAACTTTCCCCAAACGCCCACGACGTTTGCGCTGCGGTCACAGCGGTACAAGTTCATCCAGTATCATGGCATTTGGGATATTGATGAGTTGTACGACCTGCAAACCGATCCCCTGGAACAGCACAACCTAATTTTCGAGCCGGCCCAGCAAGACCGCATTCAGCAGATGCGCTCCGATTTGCACGAATTGCTTGTCAAAGCAGATGCCAATCGTGTGCCTTTCAGCTACAAACGGCGGATGGGGCAAAACCTGCGTCGCCGTAGCGGCTCTTCACCAGCGAAGTTTCCGGAAGAACTGTTACGTAAGTCGAATGCAAAGGAGTGAGAGGCTTATCGGCTTGAGGAGACAGGCTTGAGGCAGTTTATATTGTCCAGGCCCCGTCTGATCCCCCCACCCCTCAAGCCTGTTACCTCATGCCTTAAGCCTATCCAACAGCCCCAGGCAGTCCTTGACATTGGTACAGTCATATGTTTGACTATTGATAGGTCAATTAGACGGTCATGCCGCGCGCACACGATCGAAAATCCCGCCGATTCTCATGATTTCCCTGCCCTTTTTCGAGGCCCTGAGCGATGCCGTTCCGCACGCGTCGGTGTTCCTTGTTTTGCCTTTTGGCCATTGTGGCCAGCGGTGCGATTGCGCGTGGCGACGATGATGCTTCGATCGCCACCAGCGATAAAATTACCGCCCGCCGCCGAGCGACCGATTGACTTCATCAAGGACATCCAACCGATCTTTGCGGAGTCGTGTTACGACTGCCACGGTGGGGGGGAACACGAAGGAGGGCTGCGTTTAGATGCACGCAAGGATGCGCTCAATGGCGGTGACACCGGGCAAGTGATCCGCAAAGGCAAAAGTGCGGAGAGCCTGCTGATCCAATTTGTCGCCGGTGCGACTCCCGACAAGCTCATGCCCCCCGAAGACGTGGGCGATCCACTGACTGCCGAACAAGTCGGTTTGCTGCGTGCGTGGATCGATCAAGGGGCCAACTGGCCCGATAGCGTAGCCGTTCCCGAAGGGGGAGATCCCCGCACCGATCATTGGTCATTTCAACCGATTACCCACCCCGAACCGCCACAGGTTAAAAACAACCTATGGGTGCGCAACGCGATTGACTTGTTTATTCTAAGCAAACTCGAAGCAGAGAACGTCGAACCATCTCCCCCAGCAAGTCGGCCGACATTGATCCGCCGGTTGAGTCTCGATTTACTGGGACTGCCACCCAGCCCCGCTGAGGTCGAAGCCTTCGTTTACGACGAACGTCCCGATGCGTATGAACAATTGGTCGAACGGTTGCTCGCCTCCAAGCATTTTGGCGAACGCTGGGGTCGACACTGGCTCGATCTGGCGCGCTATGCCGATAGCGACGGGTATGAAAAAGACCGCCCGCGCCCTTGGGCTTGGCGTTATCGCAATTGGGTCATCGATGCCATCAACGCCGACATGCCCTTCGATCAATTCACGACGGAGCAACTTGCGGGCGACTTACTCCCCAATCCGACGCTCGATCAAAAAATCGCGACCGGGTTTCATCGCAACACCCTGACGAATACCGAAGGGGGCACCGACAAGGAAGAGGACCGTGTCAAACAGGTCACAGACCGCGTCAATACCACCGGAACCGTTTGGTTGGGTATGACCGTCGGCTGTGCGCAGTGCCACTCCCACAAATACGACCCGCTGTTGCAACGCGAGTACTATGGACTGTTCGCGTTTTACAACAGCGACAAAGAGGAGAACATCCCCGCGCCGCTCCCGGCGGAATTGGCCGCGTATAACGAGGCAAAGGCCAAATTTGATGCAGAAATGGCGCCGCTCAAGCAGGCTGTCGCAGAATTTAAGAAACAGCAGCTTCCTCAGAACCAAGCGGCGTGGGAAAAACAACTCGCCTCCGCAACCGGTCCGCTCGGCTGGACCTTGATCCAGCCTGTCAGCTTCGCATCAGCCGGCGGCGGCACGCTTTCGCCGCAAGCAGACAAGTCGCTCCTCGCCTCGGGTGTAAACTCGGTGAAAGATGTCTACACCGTGGTGCTCAACACCAAACAAAAACGAGTCACTGGTTTGCGGCTAGAAGTCTTCGCCGATGACAGCTTGCCCAAAGCGGGATTCGGACGTAGTGATGCCGGCACATTTGTGCTCTCGGAGATCACCGCCACGGTTGCCCCCACCGGTGATCCCACGCAGGCAAAGCCGTTGACGCTGCACAACCCAACCGCCAGCAACGCTGACGCAAAATCACCCATTACCGCCGCCATTGACGGCAAGGACGACACCGGTTGGTCCCTCGGTGGTGATCAAAAAACGAAGCGGCACGTGGCCCATTTCGAAGTCAAAGACGCCGCCCAGTTCGAGGGCGACGTCACCTTGACCGTCACGCTACGGCAACTGGGTGGCAACAAGGCCACGCTCGGTCGTATCCGCATCGCAGCAACCGATGTCGAACCGGCGCAGGTTGCCCAATTGATTCCCGACGAAATTCTCGATGTGCTCACCGTTGCCAGCGACCGTCGTACTCCGGAACAACAAAAAACGATCGATACCTATTACCGCGGAGTCGATCCGGAGTTCGTGAAATTGACCGCAGCCGTCAAAGCACAGGCCGCTAAGGAACCACCCTATCCGCCGACTCTGGCGCAAACGATTTCGCTGACCGAAGAACCGCGGAAGAATCACTTGTTGATTCGCGGCGATTTCCTACGCAAGGGGGATGAAATTCCACATCACACCCCTTCGTTTTTGCCTGAATTGAATTCGCCCGCGGGTCAATCCCCCGACCGGCTGGCATTGGCTCGCTGGCTGATGTCGCCGGACAACCCACTCACCGCCCGCGTGACCGTCAATCGCATCTGGAAACATCTGATGGGCCGGGCCATTGTGGCGACCGAAGACGACTTTGGTTTGCGCGGCGATTTGCCGTCACACCCCCAACTGCTCGATTGGCTGGCGACCGAGATGATGGCCCAGGGTTGGAGCCGTAAACAAATGATTCGCGCGATCGTGCATTCCGCCACGTATCGGCAGTCGTCTGCTTATCGCCCCGAACTGGTGAGCCGCGATCCGGCCAATGCCTGGTTTGCAAGTCAGAACCGCTACCGCTTAGAGGCCGAAGTCATTCGCGATTCGTTTTTGGCGGCCAGCGGACTGCTGAGTCGCACCATCGGCGGGCCGAGTGTCAAACCCCCACTGCCGGCCGATGTGGCCGCACTCGGCTATGCGGGGAGTGTGAAATGGCAGGAAAGCACCGGGCAGGACCGTTACCGGCGCGGACTGTACATCTTCTTTCAGCGGACGGTCCCCTATCCCATGCTGGCGACCTTTGATGCCCCCGATTCCAACTCAACCTGCACAAAACGGGAACGATCCAACACGCCACTGCAATCGCTGACGTTATTGAACGACCCGGTCTTTTTTGAAACCGCACAAAGTATGGGGCAGCGGATGATGTCGACTCATCCCGCGGATAAAACTGCCCGTTTGCAATATGCTTTTCAATTGTGCATGGCGCGGCGGCCGACCGCGGACGAGTATCAACAACTCGAATCGCTGTACGACGAAATGCTCGTGCAGGTCAAACAGGATCCGGAGGCGGAGACGCAGTTGATCGGCGACGCGAAATTGCCGGCGGAAAATCGCGCCGAGACCGCTGCCTCGATTGCCGTGGCGCGTATTATTATGAACCTCGACGAATTCGTCACACGGGAGTAACCGCATGGACCCGCTTGAGCAACATATTACAAAGACACGCCGCGATTTTCTCGCCACATCCGCCAGTGGATTGGGGACGTTGGCGCTCACATCGCTGCTGCAGCAAGATGGGTTGCTGGCTGCGGATTCGACGACAACCGATCCCCTCGCCCCCAAGGCGCCGCATTTTGCCCCCAAAGCCAAGAACTGCATTTTCATCTTCATGGCGGGGGCGCCAAGCCAATTGGATTTGTTCGATCCCAAGCCCAAGCTCAACGAATTACACGGCAAGCCGCTCCCCGAGTCGCTGACCAAAAGCGTCCGCTTCGCCTTCATCAAAAAAGAATCGGCCGTGCTGATCGGCAGTAAACGAAAATTTACGCCGCACGGTGAATGCGGAATGGAACTCTCGGATGTGCTCCCCAACATCGGTACCTGCGCCGATGACATCGCACTGATCCGCTCGATGCGTTCCACGCAGTTCAATCACCACCCCGGCCAACTGCTGATGACCAGCGGCGTACCGCGATTTGGCTTTCCCTCGGTCGGGTCCTGGTTGAATTACGGCCTGGGGACCGCTTCGCGCGACTTACCCGGATACGTGGTATTGACCTCCGGACGCGGAGCCAGCGGTGGTGCAACGAACTGGACGAGCGGATTTTTGCCTTCGACCTATCAAGGAGTCCTGTTTCGCAACAAGGGCGAACCGGTGTTGAATCTCAACAACCCGGCCGGCGTGAGCACACAGATGCAGAAAACCGGTCTGGAAGCACTCACCAGCCTAAACCAATCCCGCTACGAACGGATTCAGGATCCCGAAATCGCCAGCCGGATCGCTTCGTACGAATTGGCGTACCGCATGCAGACGGCGGCGCCGGAATTGATTGATCTTTCCGGCGAAACCCAAGCAACGCTCGACGCCTATGGCGTGGGCCGCACGGAAGAAGGCATGAAAATGGGTCGCGGCGGCGGAAAAGGAACCTACAACTCGTTTTCCACAAATTGCCTGCTTGCCCGTCGTTTGATCGAACGGGGTGTCCGCTTCACAAACATCATCCACGCCTCTTGGGACCATCACAGCAGCTTGGATACGGAAATCGAATTCAACGCCAAAATGGCCGATCAGCCGGTCGCAGCGCTAATCAAGGATCTCAAGGAACGGGGCCTGCTCGACGAAACATTGGTGGTCTGGGGCTGCGAGTTCGGCCGTACACCGCTGGGCGAAAACCGCGGCGGTTCTCGTGATTCCAATACCGGCCGCGACCACCATCCCTTTGCCTTTAGCATGTTCATGGCGGGCGGCGGTATCAAAGGAGGCCAAGTCATCGGCCGCACCGACGATGTCGGCTGGAACATCGAAGAAGATCCGGTCGAAGTCAACGACCTGCACGCCACGCTACTGCACCTGTTCGGCATCAATCATTTGAAGCTCACCGTAAGATTCGGCGGCCGCGACGTCCGCTTGACCGACGTAGCGGGCAACGTGGTGCAGAAGCTGTTGGCGTAAAGGACTCGCCCTCAACAGATTCTCCACCACTTGCTAATGGATGAGCCAACCCATGCCGATCGAATCGACGCCCAATCACAACATCCAACCGCAGGGTGATTCTGCGGCGGCCGCATTTATTGCAGAGTCACGACAAACGTTGGATTCGGCCCAACAAAAAATCGTGCATTGTCTCGATCAATTGAGCGAAGACGATCTCCAGTGGCGACCGTTCCCGTCGGCCAATAGCCTGCAGATGATTGTGCTGCATCTGTGCGGCAACGTGCGGCAGTGGATCATGCACGGTGTGGGGGAACAACCCGACGTGCGAAATCGCCCACAGGAATTTGCCGAGCAACCGCCGTTGGCCAAGGCGGAGTTGCTAGAGCGGCTGAGCCAAACGATAGCCGATGCGGATGCGGTGCTGAGCGAATTCGACATACGGCGGCTCACCGAAGCGAGAAACGTACAAGGTTTCGATGCGAACCTGCTGTCGGTGATCTACGATTCTGTCAGCCATTTTGTGGGGCATACCCATCAGATCGTCTACATCACGCGACTGCGCCTTGGCGACGCGTATCGCTTCGCCTGGGTGCCCGAAGGCATTGACCGTGCGCAAGCGGGCGAATGACGCTGCTACTCCGGTTTCGCAAGGGCAACCTTGGCGACGATTCCCAGATGGTCCGAAACTTGATCGGGCAACGAGCGGTATTCCAAAATCTCGAATTCCGAAGAAACGAAAATCCAATCAATCCGCCGCCGTGGTCGGTGGGCGGGAAAGGTGGCGATTTTTTCCGTCGGGTGGTGCGTGTGCAGTCCCAAATTGTCGGCCAATTGCCGCAATGAACTCCGCTGTCGGCCCCAACCGCAATTCATATCGCCCAGGATGATCAACGGATTCCCCCGTGCGGAGACGACGTTGATCAACTCTTGAATTTGGCGGGTTCGTTGCCTGAAACTCAAAAAATCGAGATGCACGGAAACAACATCAACATCGCGCCCGAATCCAGGAACAGCGACGGAGGCTACGACGAATCCTTTTTTGGGAGTCGGCGGCGAGGGGGCAAATGCATGGGACTGTGTCGCCGATAGAGGCCAGCGCGAAATCAGTGCCGTGCCGTAGGTCAGATGCGAATTCCGCGCACGAATTGCCAAATGCCCGCCGCGGAAGTGGTGTTCTAAATCGCCCAGGTGCCCCACGCGGGCGACGTGATTGAAGTTGCCGCTCCAAAACGACGGTCCGTCCGCTTCCTGCAAAGCAACGACGTCTACCTCTTCGCGGCGAACCACCGCCGCAATATCGGCCAGATTTTCTTCAATGGTCGCCCGTGACAATAGCACTTGGTGACGCGCCAATTTGCGCCCATGAGCAATATTCAAACTCATGACATTCAGCGCTGGCCGCTGCGGCGGATCCCCCCCTGCCTCGGCAGATTGCGAAGTACGTCCTGTTTCCTCTGCCACCGCAGTCTCCAACCAAGCGCCTTGTCATCCAGTCCTGTTACTAAACGCGATAGCCCCTAAATACATCTGTCCGCAAGCGTTGATCGTGCCTGATCAACGCCAATCGCATTTTAGCGTATGAGAAATCAATAGCCCAGTCGCCCGGGAGTTTGGCGGTCGATCGGCACATCGAATAGTCGCGGCACGTCGCCTGCCAGCGATGCGCGGACTTTTTCCGTCAGTTCATCCGGCTCGGTAATTCGTTCCGCCTGGACGCCCAAAGACCGGGCCAATGCCACCATGTCGACCTCCGGACCGGCAATATCCATCCCTTCGAAACGCCCCGCCTGGGCTTGCGGCAACTCCATTCCCTGGGCTCCGATCTTCAAAATCTGGTACTGCGCATTATTGCAAATCACAAAGGTCACCGGAATCCGATAACGCGCCGCTGTCCACAATCCTTGAATCCCATACAGCGATGCCCCTTCACCCAACACCGCCAACACCGGGCGATCGGGCCAGGCTAGTTTCACACCAATGCTGCAACCCAAACCCCACCCCAAGGCCCAACCGCGATGGCCGAAGTAACCGGTCGGGTCGGCAATCGCTCCCAGACGCTCCAAATGCGTGTTCGTGGTCGTGACCGCTTCTTCAATCACAGCCACATTCGGCGGCAAAGCCCGCGCGAGACTGTGCATGATCACTGCCGACGTCAACGGACGCTGGGCTTGCTGCGAAGTGATCGTTGTCTGAAGTTCGTTGCGCAGTTGTTGATGCACCTCGCTGCGGCGTGCGGTCCGCTCACGAACAACCGTCTGCTGTTTGTCGCTTTGCCGGTCGCGAACCAGCTGCGCCAATTCAGCCAAACCGACTTTAGGATCTCCTGCCAACGCGACCTCAGTCGGATAATTTTTCCCCAACTCCCAATAATTCTGATCGAGATGAATCAGCCGCGTATGCGCTGGCAATGCCCGCGCCGGCTCGAAATAGACATACAACCGAAACACGTCGGTCCCTGCCACGAACAACACGTCGAATTCACTCAGGCGCTGCTCAATCTCGGGTGCCCACAGCGGTAATCCAGGGGCCGAGAGCGGATGCGCGCAGGGAAAACTCAGCCGTCCATGCGTCGTACCCGATTCCGAAATGACCGGAGCGCCGAGCGCTTCGGCCAGTTCCACCAATTCGGCAACACCATCGGCTTCCACCACACGGCTACCGACGAGGATGCCGGGATTTTTCGCGGCGCATAACATTTCCGCCGCACGCTGCAACTCAGCCGCCGGCGGGCGGACTTGTGGATTGATCGGTTGCGGCGGCGTGAGGTCGAATTCGGCGATTTCGCGTTGCACGTCTACGGGAATCGACAAAAACACCGGCCCCGTCGGGGGCATCAATGCGGTTTGCACAGCACGGCGAATCGCATTGGGCAGATCGGCGGCGCGTTCGACTTCGATGGCCCATTTCGTCCACGGTTTGGCGACGCTGACCATATCGGACCACAGGATCGGTTCCTGGAATTTCAACCGGCGATCCTGTTGCCCAGCGGTCACGATCAACGGCGTGCCGGCGCGATAGGCGTTGTACAACATGCCCATCCCGTTTCCCAACCCGCAACTAATATGCAGATTCACCACGCCCGGCGAACGACTGGCTTGCGCATAACCTTCGGCGATCCCCACGACCGGCACTTCCTGCAATCCGAGGATATATTTGATCCGCGGGTGATCAACCAACGCATCGGAGAGCGGCAACTCCGTAGTGCCCGGATTCCCAAACAGATACTTGACCCCCGCATCGGCCAACAATTCCAAAATCGCTTCCGAGCCATTCATAGTCGTTCGTCCTGTGCGGTGTCGAACCGTTGTCAGTTTTATTAGCCACGGATTAACACGGATGAGACACGGATATGAGCTGCCTAGTGGACAAGCGCTGAGACAAAAGTCTTGAGCCAACGTACGCCGTTTGCGAGTCGTCATCACATGACCTACCTAACGCTCTGAATCATCTTTTCAAATTCGATCCGAGGTCTATGGCTGATACATCAATCGAGTCACTTCATTTCTTCTTTCCGTGTTTCATCCGTGTTAATCCGTGGCTAGAAAACCCGCCTCCTCACCTAGTACCGCGCCAAGTCCGTCGCTTGTTTGAGGCCGAGCTCCGAGATGCAGCGTTGGGCTTCGGTTGTCATGAATTTGAGTTCGCTGGCTAGGGCAATGAATTGCCAACCTTCTTCGATACGTCGTTTGACGTCGTCGGTGCTCAGTACATGCAAGCCGACCGGTGTGCCGACTTTTTTGCCGATGGCCAAAATCCGCTGGAGCATCGCTTCGTGTTCCTCAGGTGTCGGATCGGTGCCGTCAGCGGAGCGCATATTGAAGCGCAAGTCGTGCGGTCCGACGAAAATGGCATCCACGCCCGGCAGACTGTAGATCTCCTCCGCATTTTCGACCCCTTCGGGGGATTCGGTTTGCAGAATGCAGAGGACTTCATCGTTGGCATGTTTGAAGTAATCGCCTGGCGTCGCATCGAAATTCATCGAATGCAATCCGCCGCCAACGGAACGATTCCCCACGGGTGGGTACTTCGTTGCCGCAATCGCAATCTTGGCTTCTTCGACGGTATTGACCATGGGAACCACGATTCCATGAGCACCGCCGTCCAGAACGCGTTTGATCAGATCGTGATCACCACGCGGCACGCGGGCCAGCGGGACGCAACCCGCATCAGCAATCGCGCCAAACACAGCTGAGGCCTGTGCCCAATCGATGGGCGAATGTTCCATGTCCAACGTCAACCAGGGAAAACCGGTGCGGGCCATAATTCGGCTGGCAAACAAATCACCGAATGATAACCACGTTCCGACCTGCGGTTGACCGGCGGCCAGGGCTGCTTTGACGGGATTTTTCTTCATAACAATTTATCTCAACGGTGATCTATTAAATGGGAAACCAGCACTCCATACCGGCGGCGTGCCAGCGGTTCACTTTCGCGAAACAGATGCCGAGTTGCAAGGCAACTGTGATTTTCATTTGTGGGTTTAAAAAATCCCAAACCGACCGCTTGCGGTCGCATTGTGCGATCTATACCGGAAAGCGTACCGCGAGCAAACGTTGAACGATTGCAGCATAGGCGTCCCTCTGCCGCAAGAACACAGCCACAACCAACGTTAACCACGGCAGGCAGGAGCCTGCCCTACAGACTTGCTTGGGTCATGGATCGTACTTCTCCCCCCGGTCGTGCGTACGGATTAGGGAGCAGACGGTGGGAGGGGCTTGGGGAGTTGTCTCTTCAGCGTTTGGCTGCGTCTTGTTGCGGTCGGCGAATTTCATGATCACCGAATAGAACACGGGAGTGAAGAACAAACCGAAGAACGTCACGCCCAACATACCAGCGACCACGCCGACACCCAGCGCGATCCGCATTTCCGCCCCGGCACCGGTTGCGATGATCAGCGGCAAGAAGCCCAACACTGAGGAGAAAGCGGTCATCAGAATCGGCCGTAATCGCAACCGGCAAGCTTCGACAACCGCATCGATTCGAGACAAGCCCTCGTCTTGTTTGTTGCGGGCGAATTCCACAATCAAAATCGCATTTTTGGCCGACAACCCCACCAGCAACACTTGGCCGATTTGTGTAAAGATATTGCTATCCATCTTGGCGATCAACACGCCGGCGATTGAACAGAGCAAACACATCGGCACGATGAGAATCACGGCCAACGGCAAGGACCAACTCTCATATTGCGCCGCCAATACGAGAAATACGAACAACACCGACAACGGGAAGACCAATTTGGTCATCACGTCTTTGCTGGCCTCGATTTGTTGATAGGTTAGATCGGTCCATAAGAAATCTAACCCCGCCCCCAACTCCTGGTTGGCCAATTGGTCCACAATCATGATTGCATCGCCGGAACTGGTGCCGGGGGCATTGTTGCCATTGATTTCGGCAGAGGGATAACTTTGATAGTGGTTCACAATCGCCGGCCCGGTCGTATCGACAATTTTCACCAGCGTCGACAGCGGGACCATGTCTCCCTGGTCATTGCGGACCCGCAGTCGCCCGATATCTTCCGGCGTGAGCCGGTAGGCGGCATCCGCCTGCACGTTGACCTGCCAGTTGCGATTGTCACGGGTGAAGTCGTTGGCATAACCCGACCCGAGATAAATCTGTAGCGTCTCGAACAGATCGTTGAGGGAGACACCCTGGGTTTTGGCTTTTGTACGGTCGATATCCAAATAAAGTTGGGGTTGGTTCACGCTAAAGGTAGAAAACAGTCCCACCAGCCCTGGCTGCGCATTTCCAGCAGCAGCCAAGCGTTGGACCCCATTTTCCAGTTCCGCAAGCCCCAGTCCACCGACGTCGCGGACTTGTAGCTTGAAACCACCCGTGCTCCCTAAACCGTCAATGGGCGGAGCGCCGAAGGCGGCGACCTGAGCCTCTTGAATTGCGGTATATTCCTTGCGCAATTTTGCCGCAATCGCATTGGCCGATAGATTGGGGTCTCCGGCTCGGATGTCAAAGTCATCTAAAACCACAATCGCTGTTCCGGCATTCGACAAGTTCGTGCTGACCAAAATCGAATACCCCGTCACACCAATCACGCTTTTTACGCCCGGTGTATCCCGCGCGATTTTCACCATCCGCTCAACGACTTCGTTGGAACGTTCCAAACTGGCTGCATCCGGAAGCTGCGCATTGACGATCAAATAGCCTTTGTCTTGTTGCGGAATGAACCCTTGCGGCACTGTGATGAACCCATAAAAGGTCAGCCCGAGTAAGCCGCCGTATAACAACAACGTCACAAAAGCCCCGCGGACAATCCAATACACACTGCGGCCGTATCCGTTTTTGGATTTTTCCATCGACCAGTTGAAGCCTTTGAACAGCCACGATCCCATCGTGACTTGCATCAACCATTCCAGTGGATCTTTTTTGGCTGTCGGGGGTTTCAGCAACAAGGCGCACAAGGCTGGGCTGAGCGTGAGCGCGTTGAATGTCGAAATGATGACTGCTGCGGCAATTGTCAGCGCAAACTGTTTATAGAATTGCCCTGAGATGCCTGCCATGAATGCCGTCGGCACAAATACAGCCAATAACACCAAGGACGTCGCGATGACCGGGCCAAACAATTCCGTCATTGCTGTCCGGGCTGCATCACGGCGAGACATGCCGGCAGCAAGGTGTGTTTCGACCGCCTCGACAATCACAATCGCATCGTCAACGACGACACCAATGGCTAATACTAAACCGAACAGCGAGAGGTTATTCAATGAAAACCCGAACAACGCCATTCCGCCCAACGCCCCGATCAGCGAAACCGGCACCGCCACCATGGGAATGATCGTCGCTCGCCACGATTGCAGAAAAATCAGTACGACCAGAAACACCAAGCCCAATGCCTGGAGCAAAGTGACGTAGACGTCGTTGATCGATTGTTCGATGAACAACGTGGTATCGTAGTCGATTTTATAATCGACCCCGGACGGAAAACGGCCGGCAGATTTCAAGTCCGACATCGTGTCGCGGACCAACTGAGCCGTTTCTAAGGCGTTAGAACCGGGGAGTTGGAAAACGGCTATCGTGATCGAGGGCAACGTCTCACCTGTCGCACCGTTGTACGAACTCTCCATATCATACGTCTTGGCCCCCAACTCAACGCGGCCGATATCCCTCAGACGCGTCAGGCGGCCGTCCTCGCCGGTGCGGACAATGATGTTGCCAAATTCTTCTACGGTCAGTAAGCGACCTTGCGTGTTCAACGTGTATTGAAATCCGACGTTGTTATTGCCTACCGGCGGCGAGCCGAGTCGTCCAGCAGCCACCTGGACATTTTGTTCTCGCACGGCGTCCATCACGTCCCCGGCTGTCATATCACGGGTAGCGAGTTTTTGCGGGTCCAGCCACAGTCGCATGCTGAAGTCCCGGGCACCCCAGATCAAGACATCCCCCACGCCTTTCACACGAGACAAGTCGTCCTTGATCTGCGTCGTAACGAAATTACTCAAAAACAGCGCGTCATGTGAATTGTCGGGCGAAATTACATTCACGCACATCAAGATGCTGGGTGATCGTTTTTTGGTCGTCACCCCTTGCCGGCTGACTTCTTCGGGCAGTTTGGGCATCGCAATTGCCACGCGGTTTTGCACAAACACTTGCGCCATGTCGATGTCCGTCCCCAACTCGAACGTAACATCCAGCGACATTTGCCCGTCGTTGGTCGAGCGAGACGACATGTAGATCATGCCTTCCACGCCGTTGACTTCATTTTCAATCGGAGTCGCAACCGTTTCGGCAACTGTTTTGGCATTCGCGCCGGGATAGGTTGTCGTCACTTGAATTGTCGGAGGCGTGACCTCTGGATATTGCGCCACCGGCAAAGCGAAAAAGGAAACGCCGCCTACGATCAGAATCACAACCGACAACACCGTGGCGAAAATCGGTCGGTCTATGAAGAAATGCGAAAACATCACAATATCCGAATCGAATGAAAAAGATGAAAGGAAAGCCGGGCTAGTTGTTGGAGTCTAGGGCGTTTCCGTCGATGTTCCATCCACCGCCGCTGCCCTGGTGGCGTTGAGTGACGCTTGGAAAGGCCACGGATCAATTTTGAAGTGCACGGCACCAGCTTCGACTGCCCAAAAACTGTGCCGCCGCATTGCCCATGAAAGTTCCATCACTCGCCTCGGAACCGTTAGATAAAATCGAAATGCCCGTACGCACAACTCATGGCGTCCGCTGAGCAGAGTTGTATTCACTCCACCACGGAATGCACCACCAACACGCCAGTTCCTCGGAGTGTAACTACTTTTGCGCCAGACAACATTCAATAGGCAAAAAAATAACGGTAAACGGATCGATTCTCACCGGCTTCTGCACTGACATGAGAAATCTGCACACGAATGCGTGGATTTGGCACTGATGATCAGGTATAGCAACCTAGCAGTGCAAGAGTACTCAGCAATCGGTGATGCCTGACAACTGCCAATTCTCTTGGTGACGCAGCGCATCGGCGTCGCGAATCACGTCAAACTGCGCCAATTCCGCAAGATAGTCGGCAGGCAAACCATGCTGTCGGCCGCCTTGGAGCACGAATTCCCGGTACCAGCAGTACGGCTTCAGCCGCGCATCCAGCATTTCCGCCCGCGCGGCATAGATCACGGCCTCGGTCATCCTCCCGCTCGCCAATTCGACTTCGACGGTCAGATCGTCATACCCCACACCGACCGATTCGAATTCATCCAACACCGGTTTGTCGGCAGCGGCAATCTCAAACAGCACGCCCCACACGCGGTCCTCAGCAACACCGGTATAAAACGCATCCGCTTTCCCGGACCCGTCCAACCCCCGCTTATGAAACACAAACCGCCGCTGAGCAACAACCCCCAACCCCACCGGCACCGCACTGGAAACCCGCGCTCGGAAACGAGCGGTGTGCATATTGGAACCGTAGGCGAAGATTTTCATGGACGTTGGTAGGTTACGCTGTACGTGACATAGCTTCACGAAACGAGGAATGTGGACATCAATATCCTACCACGAACCGGTCGCAACCGCCACCAGGCACCGAGTGATGTAGGAGGGATTCGCCACTTTTTCTCGCTGGGTCACGACTTGGCACAGCATTTGCAATATAGCAACGAACTCCCAACTCCGGGCGAATGACCTCTCCTCACCCTCCCATGAACTCGTATCCAGGAGTGCCATACCAGTCTGGTCAAGGGAATCGGTTCATATAGCCATCTACCAGTTTCCACTCACCGCAGTCGGAAATCTTCGCTGACATCTACAGGCCTCGGCCATCTATCCACTTCCTCGTCCCTGAATGTGCATCTTATCCGACAAGGCCGCCGTGCGACAGCCATGCCCAGAGCGATCTCGCTCCCCTGAACCGCCAGAGACCGCCACCATCCCCCATCGCACATCTGAGTTTCACCACCGCCCGAGTAACTCCGTCATCGACACCTTCTGAGAAAGCGTCAATCACAGCTTTCATGCACCGCCAGGCCCAACTGTCCAGACCGCTGCGATACAGCGAAATCGAGAACAACACGAACACAGTCCCCGCGCAGCCCAAAACGATAATCGCCCATGTCGGCCACGGGCGCGGAGGGCAACGTCTTGTTGCGTACCAGAGAATCCAACCCCGTGGCGCCTGCTACGATCCCTTCGCTGAATTGACCGCGTTTGAATTGCCGCACGATGTGCGCATCCATGATTTCCTGCGCGATCCTGTCATCTTTGCGCCCACGGGGACGGAAGAATTGAATTCTCGCCCGTCGATCCTCTTTCGCCACCAACAATAAAATTGAGTTTGGCCAATTGGCGGCGCGTGGCGATTCAAACTGCCACTGTTCCAGCAGCGCCTTGCTGAACGCCTCAATCTGCATCCCGCCGCCACCATAAGCGGCCATGGAATCGATCGTCACGATATACAGCGGTGTCGCGGTCTCTGCCTGCAAATCCTCGGCGATCTGTTGCAGCGACTGCTCCGCTGCCTCATCCAGCAGATTCGCCGAGTCGACGACGTAGTGCCCCCGCTCAGGCAGCGGCACCGTCATTCGCTCCGCATTGCGCTTCGGACCTTGTCCGTATAACGAAGGAGCAAACCCAAGCAAAACACATAGGAGTAGACAGGTCGATCGAGCTACCATTCACAACCTCCTCCGCTAGATGTCAAATTTTAACCGCCGCAACACACTGTGCGGCGTGGGCTAAAATTGACAACGCAGAAAAGGCTGGCTTGGATCAAAAACCATGTAGGGCAGGCTCCCGCCTGCCATGCGCAACGCTAAACGCTGAGGCACATCTTCGGCAGGCGGGAGCCTGCCCTACATGACGATCACACCTATTCAATCGCCGACTGAATAGAACCGAACAACTGAGTGATCGCTTCGAGCATCTTGGCTTGGTCCACCTTTTCTTGCGGACTGTTCCAGAACACGTGGAAGGTGTACCAGTGACCGTTGCGATTTTTCAGTAGCCAGTTGCCGGCGATCAGTTGGTCCTCGGAACCGCCTTTGAATCCGACGTATGGCCAGACCTTGGCGTCATGCGGCAACTTGGGAACCACCGTGAGGATCGCCCGCAGCGGATGCGCCGCCTGGTCCTTCTCGGTGTTCTGTTTGATCCACGACAATGCCCGGGCCATGTCCATCGGGGTGGCATACCATTCGGCCATATCAAAGGCCGCCGTGTCGAAATCCAGTGCATCATAATCCGGAATGCCTACAGCGTGTTCGGCCAAGAACTTCCGCTGCGCAGCTTCGTCCAACTGCTGATACTGCTTGCCCGGCATGCCGGCCTTCTTGTCGCGCAACATCGTCATTTCGCGAGTCGAGAGCAGCGGACGATTCCATTGGGCATGTTTGTGCCCCATCGTCACCATTTGCTTTTCAATGTTCTCGCGCCCCAACAGGTGCAGCAGATGATCGGTGGCCGTGTTATCGCTGATCGAGATCATCTTCAACGCAAAGGTATTCAGCGTCACTGGAGACCCCATCGGCCACTCAGCCATTTCGCTATGCGGCGGCCCAAGCCATTCAGGCCGCAATTTCATTACATTCGCCAATTGCCGCTGATCACCGTTTGTCTCCTCGGCCAGCGTGCCCAGGATGAACAGTTTGAACCCAGACCCGATCGCAAACTTTTCGTGCTCATGCAGTCCAAACAGCGGTTTCGGTCCTTTGTCCGTCAACTCCGTAAACACAAACCCCGCACGCCCAGGAAGTTGCGACAACGCCTCGTGATTGACCGTTTTAGCGTCCCCATCTTTCGGCGGAGCAGCAGCAGAATTCGGTTCACCCAACAACACACTGGCACCGAGGAGAGCGACGGTCAGGAGCATAGCAAAACACCTTCTTGGAAATGACGTTGCGGCAAAAACGTTACGGCAAACCCAAGCTTAGCATACGATTTGTGGGTGCGTTGTGACGTGGTGTCGTCCAGCGATGCAAAACAGCAAGTAGGGCAGGCTCCCGCCTGCCGTGAGCAACGTTGGTCGCGGATGTGCGGTGGCGGCAGGCGGGAGCCTGCCCTACGGGACTGTCGCACGCCTCACGAGGTGTTATTTGATGAATGACGCAGCGGCAATTGTTGCCTTTCAGATTTGAACTTGCCGGCTCAAACATGAAACTGGTTGGAGTTATTGAACCTTACGATAGTTAGATTGATACATCTGCACCGCGTTGCGGAACACTTGCAATGGTTAAGAAACCTACCCATATATTTCGGGTTGTACTTGTAAATCCACATAACACTGCTTTGTCAACTCCAAGCCACCACGCTCGAGGCAATACAAGTACTAAGAATTCCCTGCACATCTCACCGGGCGAGCCTAACTTTGCATATTTAGATTTCGACAGATCAATCCATTCGCAGTTCGCCAACTTGGCTGCATAAAGTAAGCGTTCTCCTTTGTGAAGTTTAACAATACCATCTCTGACGGACACTCGAGGTTGTGGGTCAGACGCTTGATGGAAAGGGCTCATGTTGAGATATAACCAGTAGCCAAAGATAAGTTCCCCCAGCAGCATACAGAATACAATTACACCAATCACCTTGAATATATTGCCCGATAAAGCAAGCCAGGTGAATTCAAACACATAGAATAGGAGTGAGATAACCATTGCTCGCCTATAAGAACTATAGCGAGGTAAGGTTGCGTTGACGGACTCACTACGCGTTTCCTCAAGCTGAGGATTTGATAGTGCAAAGTCGACTAACTCAGGTGCAGCATGTTCAAGACATTTTGAGCAATATCTATTTCCATCCCACAATTCCAAGGATTTCCCTGAATTTGACGACTCTCCGCAGAGACGACAGACGTCCTCTTGAGTGGCCATATGGTCATATCTCCCGTTGAATGCGAATTGTTTATCAAGCGACTTACTGAAATCAGCAAGTAGGTCAGGCTCCCACCTGCCGTGAGCAACTTACCGCTTCTGTCGGCCAAAACACAAGACGTCGGGCCACTGCGCGATGATACACGAAAACGGATGGTAGAAATGATATACGCCACCATGCACTGAAACCGTTTCGCGAGCAAGATACTGCTGACAGATCTTGCCTAGCAGGACAATGAATTCATCGTCCGTGATTTGCTTTGCGCGTTGAGCGAGTCTTTTATTGAAGCGAGTTTGCGAACACCACAGATTCGTGGTTTGCATCGCCGAGAGCAGGAAACCGATTCCGAAAACCACGAACACAATCCCCGTAGCTGTGGAAAGCTCGTGTCCGGGCAACTTGATACCCCAAAAATTGCAAAGCCCAGCAACGACAAAAAAGAAACCACCGAATCCAAGAAATACAAACGTGCCAAATTCGGCTTCGCGCCAACGATAGTCGCGCACTGCTCTTGCAAATCCATTGGGAAACGCGCGTTGAATGGCCGCACGGTTTAAGTGCTGGCAATGCGGACACCAAACACCGTATTCGGCTTGCCCGTCGTCACTGTTAAGGTAACGTACGCAACCGTCGAACTTGTCGACCGTCATTTTTCCGGGGTAGGAACGGGGATCGACTTTGACGCGGTACCGGTAATTGCGACCGCAATCCTCGCACACTCGTTCCAAATCGACGTCGCGAATGTCATCAATTCGCATCGGTCTAGAAACGGCGTGCTTCATGGTACATCACCCCAGCTCTGGGATTGGCCGTCCGCCTTCGGTCAGAATCGGGGTCGGACGCCCTTGGGGGCTGGTCCAGTGGGTGCGCGGGTCGATGTCCAGGTGTTTGAACACCGTTGCTGCCAAATCTTGCGGGCGGACGGGGGCGGATTTGATTTCGCCGCCTGTGGAATCGGTGCTGCCGACCGTTTGGCCGTGTCGCAAGCCGCCGCCGGCGGCCACCATCGACATGGTCGGCGTCCAGTGATCGCGGCCCAGGTCGGCGTTGATCCGTGGAGAGCGACCGAATTCGCCTAGCATCAATACCAGCGTTTCGTCCAACAAGCCTCGCTGTTCCAAATCGGTCACCAACGCATACAGCGCCCGGTCGACGCGGGGCAGCAACGGCTTGAGGCCTTTTTCGATACCCTTCCAACGCACGCTATCGCCATGGTGATCGAAATAACCCCAGGCTCCGCTGACCAGCACGAACGTCACGCCCGACTCAACGAGCCGCCGCGCGAGCAATGCCTTTTCGCCGATGCTTTCGCGGCCGTACATTTCGCGGGTCTCGGTTTTTTCCTGATCGACAGCGAAGGCTTGTTGCACTTTGCCGGACAGGACCATGTCGTAAGCTTGTTGTGTATAGCCGTCTTGCCGTTGGAGCGTTTGTTGCAAATCAATGTCGCGCCGCAACCGGTCGAATTCGTTGCGCAACTTATTGCGATCGGCCAAACGGTCGACTTTGACACCATCGGGCATCGAGAATTTTCCGGCCAGTTCGTGACCTTTGACTGGTTCGAAGTCCGGCCCCATGTGACCCGCACCCCAAACGTCAGCGGCCCAGGAATTTGCCAAACCGACAAACGCCGGCATATCGGGATCGTTGGGTCCGCGGAACTTGGCGGCGATGGATCCCATCGAGGGATACCCGGCGCCATCTTTGCCGTCGTTGGTCCGCTGCGCGAGTGGATTGCCCGCTTGCAGGGTAATCGGTGTATGATTGCTAGCGCGGCAATCAACGCTACGGATGAACGACAGCTTATCGGCGATCGAAGCTTGCAGTGGAAAATGTTCGGTCAGTTGAACGCCGGGAACTTTGGTGTCGATCGTGCCAAACGGGCTGCGGATTTCCTGAGGTGCGTACGGTTTGGGGTCCCACATGTCGAGTTGACTCGGACCACCCGACAGCCAGAACAGAATCACCGACTTTTTTCCGGCGGCTTTCGCTTCGGCAACGGCGCGTTGCTGCAGCAAGCCCGGCAACGTCAACCCACCCAGCCCAGCCATGCCGGTCTGTAAAAACCACCGCCGCGAGCCGACGCGAATCAAATCGTCGGCCGCTGGTTGAAACGGCGAACGCGCCGTCCCCTCAACATGGGCCTGCTGATGATCGATCCCTCGTTGTCCATCGAACGTCGTCATGCGGAAGTCTCGTCGTGAGTTAGGTTTCCAAATTCTTCAGCCAGAACGCATCAGCGTGCGTTTATCATAATTGATATCGGCAGCCATGGCAAAGCGTATTCGGTAAATTGTGCCATTCTCAAATTCCCCAACAACCAGTCTGCAAGCGGCGCAACCCTTTACCTTGCCGCCCCCTCATGCAATTGTTACGTTTGACCCCACACCCCCCAGAAAGCGGGATTTGGCCAAAAACCAACAGACTTGAGACAGTGACGATGCCCCAAAACAAACCCAAATGGCGGTCAACGACGATCCTCAGCGTGCGTCGCGGCAACGACGTGGCTCTGGGCGGAGACGGCCAAGTAACGCTCGGCGATACAATTATGAAGGCGGATACCAAGAAAATCCGCTGGATGCTGGATAATAAAGTGCTGGTCGGATTCGCCGGTTCCACCGCCGATGCCTTTGCGCTGATGGAGCGTTTCGAGGCAAAAGCCAAGGATTTTCCCGGCAATATCCCCCGGGCAGCGACAGAGTTGGCGCGAGATTGGCGGACGGATCGCATACTGCGAAAGCTGGAAGCCTTGATGGTCGTCGTCAGCGCCGAACACAGTCTGTTGGTCACCGGACAAGGCGATGTGATTCAGCCTAGCGATGGAATCATCGGGATCGGGTCCGGCGGATCGTACGCAACCGCCGCAGCACGAGCGCTGATGCGGAATACGGATTTGAAGTCAGCGGATATCGTCAAAAAATCGTTGGAAGTTGCTGCTGAGATCGACATTTATACAAATACTGAAATTGTGGTGGAGGAATTCCCGTGCGCGAAATGACACCCCGCGAAGTCGTTGCGGAATTGGACGCGCATATCATCGGTCAAGATGCCGCCAAACGGGCAGTGGCGATCGCGATCCGCAATCGTTGGCGCTGGCGACAATTGGATGCCGAAATCCGCAAGGAAGTCACGCCTAAAAACATCATCATGATTGGCCCCACCGGTGTCGGGAAAACCGAAATCACGCGACGTTTGGCAACGCTGACCGGTGCCCCGTTCATCAAGATCGAAGCAACAAAATACACCGAGGTTGGTTATTACGGCCGCGATGTCGAAAGCATGGTCCGCGACTTGGTGGAAGCCTCGATCAAACTCGTGGAAACGAGTAAACGGATTGAGGTGGAAGAGGAAGCGGCGCGGCGCGTTGAAGACCGTCTCGTCGACCTGATGGCCCCGTTGACACCGGAGTGGGACAGCGCGAGCACCGACGAAGAGAATGCTGACGAATCCGCCGACCGCCATGCGCGCACGCAGGAAAAGTTCCGCAAAAAACTGCGAGCGGGTGAACTCGAAGAGCGTGTGGTCGAATTGCAGATCGAAACGCGCAATTCACCGGTGCAAATGTTTTCCAACATGGGCATGGAACAAATGGACGTCGATTTTCAATCGATGTTCGAAAAGATCGTCCCCAAGCAAAGCCAAGAACGGACGGTCAAAGTTTGCGACGCTCGCAAGATCCTCTTAGAGCAAGAGATCGAAAACCTACTCGATAAAGATGCGGTCAACGAAGAAGCGATTGCACTGGCCGAAGACACTGGGATTATCTTCGTCGACGAAATCGACAAAATCTGCAGCGGCGAAGGAGGAAGCACCCAAGCCGACGTCAGCCGGCAGGGGGTCCAACGCGATCTGTTGCCTATCGTCGAAGGGACCAACGTGCAGACCCGTTACGGGACCGTGAACACGTCGCACATATTGTTCATCGCCGCCGGCGCGTTTCATCGCAGCAAGCCCTCGGACCTGATGCCGGAACTCCAAGGCCGCTTTCCAATTCGCGTGGAATTGACCGACCTCACACGGGACGACTTCATTCGCATCCTCACCGAGCCGACCAGCTCGCTGACGAAACAGTACGAAGCGTTACTAGCGACCGACAACATCAAGCTGCAATTTTCCAAAGACGGCCTGGAGGCGATGGCCGACATCGCCTATCAGGTGAATCAATCGACACAAAACATTGGCGCACGGCGACTGCATACGATCATGGAACGGCTACTGGAAGAAATCAGCTTCGAGGCGCCCGACATGAAAAAGACGACGATCAAAATCAACGCCGCCTATGTTCAGGACAAACTCAAGGAAGTCGTCGAAAACGAAGACCTCAGCCGCTTTATTCTATAACGTGTGTTTCTCCGCCTCCGGCTCGACCGGGGCAAGACATTCATGGTGAACCAATAGAAGGCCGCGATCAATGGACGGTTGGTGGATGTGGGCGACCATCATCGTGTTGTTTGTGCTGGGAGTCCGTCTGTCCGCGTTTTTTAGCGGTTCGGAAATCGGCTTCTATCGCATCAGTCCCTTGCGGCTGAGCATCGAGGCGGATTCCGGGGATCGCGTGGCGCAGTGGCTGTTGCATTTCGTGCATCAGCCCGGTTACTTCGTCGCGACGACGCTCGTCGGCAACAACGTGGCCAACTACATCACCACCATCGCCGTCACGTTGGCAACGGCAGCGGTCTTTGGCGCTTCGTCGGGTTACTTGGAGATCCTAGGAACGATCTTGGTCACGCCGTTGATCTTTGTGTTTGGGGAATTGATTCCCAAAAATCTCTTCTACGAAGCGCCCCACCGATTGCTCCGAAAATACCGGCCATGGTTCATGCTGTTTTATTGGCTGTTTTTGCCATTCAGCATTCCACTGGTCTGGCTGTGCAAATTGTTCGAACGGTTCAACCGTCAGGAACAAAATTCGGCGAAAACCACCCTCGGCAGAAAGCGACTGGTACAGGTGCTTACCGAAGGGCACGAGGAGGGGTTGTTGACGCAGGTACAGAATGAACTGGTGCAAGGCTTGTTGCACAAGGCACCCCAGCCGGTGACCGATTCGATGACCAAAGCCGCGCGCGTCCTCGGCGTGCATGAAGATCTGTCCCCAGCGGCCACTCTCGATTTTGCCCGACAGCATGGCTCCCCTCTGGTCCCGGTTCGCCGCACCAAAACGGGTAGTGATTGGTACGGATATGTCCGCGTCGCCGATATCGGCTTGTACGACCGCCCGATTCGCGACATTACCATTCCGTTGCTCAAAGTCTCTGCGACGGCCGGAAAACTAGAAGCGATCCTGGCAATGCGTTCCGCCGGCCTGGAATACGCAGCGATTTGCAAAAACGACACGGTCCTCGGGTTGGCGACTGAGGGGGATCTTGTCGAAGAATTCTTCATTTCGCAGCAGACAGTTGGCCGCTAGCGGGTTACTATAGTGGAGCGGTCGATTCCGGCCGCGGTTCGCGACGGCACTTTTCCCCACATGGCCTATGCCTGATTCGCAACACAACCCGGATCGCCCCCGGCGTCCCAAGAGCCTTTGGGAAGTTATGTCCCATGGCACCGATGCCGATCCAGCCAGCCCACCCCCGGAACCAGCAGAGGAATCCCCGGCCGATCCTAGCACGCCGACCAAGCCGCTCGCCTCGTTGTGGAATCTGATGGGAGTCAAACCTACGGAGACTCACCCTGAGGCAGCCACCAAGGATACGACCGTCACGCCGCTGCGTGATCAGGATACCTCGAAATTCGACCACATCGTCGAAGACGCATTACGGTCCGAAAGCGAAAAAGCACCTGCCCCCAATCCCACGACGGAATCGGCACCCCCTGCAAAGCCCAAACGTTGGCGGCCTTCTGCAAACGCCAATGATCTGTTTGGCATCGAGATCCGCAAACCGCAGTCGACGATGCCCGTTGTGCGGATGTCGCGCAAAGCCAAAACCAGCATCTGGCTGGGTGGCTTGGCGATCGGCTTGTCCGCCTTTGCAGTTTATCCGGGAATGTGGACGAAATTACCGGCATTGTCCGCTGGGTTTATCGCCCTGTTTAGCGGCTTTCTAGCTGCTGACGAAATCCGTACGTCGCGAGGCCGACTGCTGGGGATGAATCAAGCCCTGCTCGGCATGGCTTTGAGCATCACGGGAATGTTCCTCGGCCCATTGCTGGCCTGGGCCATCGGCGATTTGGCCGCCTTCCAATCTCACCAACAAGTCACCGAAACGCGTCTGGAGACGATCGGGACCGCCATCGATCGTTTTTATGACCAGCAACGGCAATTCCCCGCCGGCGGTAAATTCCTGGAACAACCCGGCGAAAAAGACCGTCCCATGCACGGTTGGATGACCGCGCTATTGCCGTACATGGGTTATGAGCAATTGCATAGCAAAATCAATCCGTCGCTCCCCTTTGACGATGCCGTCAATTCAACCGCGATGCGCACACAGGTTCCTGAATTTTTGGTCGCCGGAGTTGCGCAAACCACATCGATCAATCAATACGCTGCCACGCACTTCGCCGGTGTGGGGGGTAAAGAAAAAGATGCGAATGGCGATACCGTGCACTTCGGCGTCTTTGATAAAAACTCCACCGTGTTTCGCCAGGATGTGAGTGATGGTTTGTCGAATACGTTTCTGGCGGGGCAAATCCCCGGCAACTATCCTGCTTGGGGAGAGCCGTCGAATTGGCGGCGGATCTCGCAAGGACTCAATCGAGACCAACGTGGTTTCGGCAGTCCAGGCGGCGGAGCGGTGCTGTTTCTCATGGCCGATGGCAGCGTCCGCAGTCTCGCGGCAGACACCGATCCCCGCGTCCTGCACAGCATGAGCACCCGCGACGGGACGGACTAAGACGCCGCTGATCGCAGCGATCCGCTGCGGATTTCCAGGCCAAGATCCCGGGAAAATCAATCATCCGTGGGCGTCGAACCGGACTCTTGGATTTCGTGAAAAACTGGGGTTGGCGAGTTTTGGCGGGCGGCAGTATACTCCGCCATCGTTTTCGGCAGAAATTGCCGGTTGAGAAAATGGCTTACGATGGCTGTCTCAGAATACCACCAAAAAACAGCACGGAATTAGCACCTGTAGTCACGACAGACACAAATTTTGGTTGGCGGATGAGACAGTGGTCGAGGGGCTTTTGAGAAAGCCGAGCCGGGATTTAGAGATACACGCAAACGCATGGAGGCACCGCGTGCACAAGCTTTTTGTAGCAGGGATTGACAACGTCTTGGGAGCGAATCTGGCGGCGGAACTGGCCGACCGATTTGATGTTTTCGGACTGTCATTAGGCGATCCTATCTCAATTTCCGGGTGCCGCACGGCCCTCTGTGAAATACAAGATGCCGAATCGATCCGAAAATGGATGTCAGTCGAACGGCCGGATTGGCTCGTCGTCTGCGGTCCCGCGGCGAACTCCTCATGGAATTCCGATCACGACGACGACCCCGGCAGTGATGCCATTCACGCCATGCGGCATTGGGCAACAGCTGCCCAAGCAGCCGGGTGTGAATTCACCGTCATCTCGTCCGATGGCGTCTTCCGCGGACCATGGATGTTCCACGACGAACAAGCCGACCACTACTGCGATAGTTCCATCGCCCGCACAATTCGCGCGATCGAAACCGAAGCGACCGACAACTGCGACCGGACTTTGATTGTCCGGACCAATGCCTACGGTTGGTCACCGACAAGCAACACCCCCGGTTTTGTGGAATCGATTCTACATGCCATCGAAGAGGGCGATGCCTGCAAACTCGACTGCATTCGCCATGCCACGCCGATTCTAGCCAACGATCTGGCTGAGATTCTCGAACAGGCGTTCGAAAAACGGTTGGACGGTTTGTTCCATATTCCCGGAGCCGAACGGACTAACCCGTTTGCCTTTGCCCGGCGATTGGCCGATCAATTCGGACACACCGACGTACACATCGCTGCCGACGACTGGCGAACTCAAGGCGGACGGATGTTTGGCCAAGGCGAAACCTCGCTGCGGAGCACGAGTATCCGCGAAGCGTTGGGCGTCGCCCCGCCGATGTTGATCGAAGGCATCCGCCGTTTGCACGCACAATGGGAAAACGGATATTGCGAACGATTTGGCACCGCACAAACATTGGTGCACGAAAAAGTCGCCTGATTCCGCACCTGAGACTTCACACACAGCCCCCGGTTCCGCCGGGGGCTTTTTTTATCGGCCCCGCTGGTAAAGGGATGTCGCAACGCGGTTGGCTGAGTTATACTCGGCGAACAGCCGCCGCTGCGTTGCGGCGGACAACGATTTGACATTTCCGATCGAGAGCGAGGGCGGCTCAGTGAAGCGTTCACATGCCCGTCAACCAGCGCGATACGGGCTGGTGTTGAGTTTGCTGATGGCGGTGGGCACTCCTGCCGGCGCTGAAGAACCAGCTACTTCACCCACGCCCCCTGCTCCATCCTCACCACGCGACGTACTTTCGGCCGCCCAATGGCGCGAAGTGGATCGCTCGATCCATCGCGGACTGGATTACTTGGCGGCCCAACAACGCGAAGATGGTTCATTCGAGGCGCCCCCCACCGGTCAACCCGGCGTAACGGCGCTGTGCGTATTGGCGTTTCTGTCCCGCGGGCATTTACCCGGCGAGGGCCCGCATGGTGAGCGGATCAATCGCGCGGTCGATTTTGTACTCACCTGCCAGCGCGAGGATGGTATGTTTTCGTTCATCGAACCGGAACCGCATCATGTTCACGACGGCGCTTCGCATGCGGGGAACTACAATCATGCCATTGCCGGTTTGATGTTGGGCGAAGTCTACGGCATGACCAATCCGCAACTGCGCGAACGCACCAAAACGGCCATCCCCGCAGGTTTACAATTTCTCCGCCGTATGCAGGAGAAGGCCAAAGCCAGTCCTCTCGATCATGGTGGCTGGCGGTACATTCGTCCCCGGCAAGGCATTGATGCGGATCTTTCGGCCACCTCCTGGCAATTGATGTATATGCGCTCGGCACGGAACGCTGAATTCCACGTCCCCAAGGAATGGATTGAAGAAGCGATGGCCTACATCCGTCGATGCTTTAACAATAATCGCCGGACATTCTCATATACGCCGCATCGCTCCTTCAATCTGATCACCCCGGGAATCGTCGGTGGCGGAATTGTCTCGCTCTCGTTGGGAGGAGAGCACAACACCGAAATCGCCCAACTGGCGGGTAAAAACGTGCTCAGCTATTCCTTTGCCCGGTACAACACCGCCTCGTTTCCCTACCATTACGGAGCCTATTACTGCAGCCAGGCGATGTATCAACTGGGCGGCGAATATTGGACGAAGTTTTATCCGCAACTTTCAAAACATCTGCTCGCAAATCAACGAGCAGACGGATCGTGGGAACGCGAAAACTTCAACAACGGCGACTATTTCGGCCGCAGTTATACGACGTCACTCTCGGTGCTGGCGCTAACGCCGGCTTACCAGTTATTGCCGATTTATCAGCGATAAAGCTGTTGTGCTTCGATATAGCACTCAACCGCGCGGGGGGTCATGTAGCGAATACTCTGTCCCGATGCGGCGCGTTTGCGAATGTCGGAAGAAGCCAACTCCAGGCCGGGAATCGTCACCAGATGCGTCCGCGTCGCGACTTCCGGCCCCATGAGCGATATCAACTCATCGAGTTGTGGCATCGGTTCGCCACCGCGGTTCACGACAGCCAACTGAGCCGCTGCCAGAATCCGCTGCGGATGACGCCAAATCGGGAAATCTCGCAACGAATCGGCCCCAATAATCAGGAACAATTCACGTTGCGAATCTTCTTCGCGGAGTTCTTCGAGCGTCTCGAACGTATAGCTCGGCCCGCTGCGCGCCAATTCGCGTTCGTCGATTGTGAGCGATTCATGTCCAGCGATCGCCAAGCGCAACATCTCCACACGGTCTTTGCCGGATGAGATTTTCACATCCGCTTTGTGCGGTGGAATCCCAGCTGGCATGAATCGGACTTCGTCCAATTGGCATTGTTCACGACATTGCTCAGCCAAGAGCAGATGCCCGTAGTGCACCGGATCAAACGTCCCACCAAATATTCCCAGCCGCATCGTCAAGGTTTCCTTACTTCTTTCGCTTTGCGTTTCAGATGTTAGAATCTTAGCGGACCGCCGCGTCGCGCTAAACCGTTAAACAGCGGCGATGTATGGCGGGGCGGGAATTAAATGCCAAATGACCACGCGGTGGGGAAGAGACCGTAGGCTGTAGACCGTAGGCTATTAGGCAAAAGATGCCTACTGCCTATTACTGCCTACCGCCTACTGTCTACCGCCTACCGCCTAAGCCTACTGCCTACTGCTCTCCGTGACGAAAATCCTTCTCAATCTCCACAAACAATGACCCCACCGGCGCAACAACAACTCTTCGACGACGATCCGCTGCCGTGGGAATTGGCGGCTGAGGAGGATGTTGAGTGTGCCGAGGTTGTCTTCAATCGGCCGATGGAACAGGCGTTTTCTTACCTCGTTCCCGAGGCATGGCGGGGCAAACTCCGCGCCGGGCAGCGAGTGCGTTGTCCGTTTGGGCGCGGTAACCGGCCTCTAACCGGCTATTGCGTCGGTTTTTCTCGGCCCAAAAATGCGGGCAAACTGAAGTCGCTGTTAGAAGTCATCGACCGCGAACCGTTGCTCAACCAACATATGTTGGATTTAACCCAATGGATCGGCGAACGTTACCTGTGCAGTTGGGGCCAAGCGCTCAATACCATCATCCCCGCCGGCGTGAAAAACTATGCCGGCACCCGGATGCGCACCTATTTTAGCATCGACGAAGAAGCCTTAGCACGGGTCGGGGAAACAAATCTCCCGGCCAAACAGGCAGCCGTGATCGCCGCCCTCCGCGCCGCCAAGGAACCGTTGCAGTCCAAGGAGATTGAACAGCAGGCCGATTGCGGCAGCGGACCGGTCAACGGCTTAAAGAACAAGGGGATATTGCGAGTCACGCGTCGTCGTGCCGCTGACTCCCCTCCCTCGACCGACGCAGTCGAGCGGGAACAAGATCTTACTCTCAACCCCGAGCAACTCACCGCACTGGAGAAGATCCTCCAGCCGTTGCGGTCGCAAAAACATGAAACCCTGCTGCTGCACGGAGTGACCGGTAGCGGAAAAACTGAGGTTTATATTCAAGCCATCCGCGAAGTCGTCAGCTATGGCCGACAAGCGATCGTGCTTGTGCCGGAAATCAGCCTCACTCCGCAAACCATCCGCCGGTTCGAGAGCCGTTTTGACAGTGTGGCCGTATTACATAGCCATCTCACTGATGCCGAGCGTCACCGCCAATGGAAGCTGATTTCATCCGGGAACGTACAGGTGGTCGTCGGTGCCCGCAGCGCCGTCTTCGCTCCCACGACGCATTTAGGGTTGATCGTCATCGACGAGGAACACGAAACCACCTTCAAACAAGAAACCACGCCGCGGTATCATGCTCGCGAAGTCGCGCGACAACGCGCCAAGATGGCCGGCATCCCGCTGATACTTGGTTCCGCCACGCCGACATTAGAATCGTACGCCCGCGCGCGACGGGGGATCGATCAACTCATCACGCTCAAAAAACGAGTCAGCGACCTGCCGCTGCCGCCGGTCAGTGCCGTGGATGTCCGCAATGACCCCCGGTGTGTCTCTGGCTCCGGCATCGGCCGTGCGATACAAACCGCCATTCGCGCTGCTGTCGAAGATGGCGGACAAGTCATTTTGTTTCTCAATGTCCGCGGACACTCTCCAGTGCTGTGGTGCAAAGCCTGTGGCGAAGGGATTAAGTGTCCCAATTGCGACATCACACTCACCTGGCATAAAGACCGCCACTTGGCAATGTGCCACACCTGCGAATTTGCGATTGATCCCCCCAAGACCTGTCCCCGCTGCGGACACGCAGCTGTACGGTACTTTGGCATCGGAACACAACGCCTGGAAGAAGAAGTCGCCTCGAAATTCCCACGCTACAAATGCCTGCGCATGGACAGCGACACGATGCGCAAACGGGGTAGTTATGAAACTGCACTCGATGCGTTTCGCAAGGGCGAGGTACAGATTCTGCTCGGCACGCAGATGATTGCCAAGGGACTCGACTTTCCGAATGTCACTTTGGTCGGCGTGATCGATGCCGATACGATTTTGCATCAACCCGACATCCGCGCCGCAGAGCGCACGTTTCAATTGATCGCACAAGTCGCCGGCCGCGCCGGGCGAAGCAGTAAAGGGGGCCGCGTGCTCGTGCAAACCTCCTCGCCCGACGAACCGGCAATCCAATTTGCCACCGCCCACGACTACGTAGGATTCGTCCACGCCGAAATCCAACACCGCCGCGAGATGCAGGCCCCCCCGTTTTGGCATTTGGCCCGCGTGATCCTGCGCGGACTGATCGACGACGAGGTCGTTGAGTTCTCCAACGCCATGGCCACTGTTCTGCGAACAGCCGCCGAGGAATCAGACCTCCCCGTCCGCCTACTCGGCCCCGCCCCGGCCCCAATCATGAAACTCAACAAGTTCTACCGCCACCACTTCCAATTAGCAGCCGAACAAGCGGAAACCATCCAAAAACTATGGCGCAGCGTCGCCACCAAACTGCCCAAATCGAGCAACGTGGAATATGTGGTGGATGTCGATCCATTGAACATGCGGTGAGTTCAGGCTCGCGTAAAAAAGATGGCCTTCAAAACGAAGACTGTTAAAATCAGAGCTGTTCTGGAATTGCTCTACCTCTCTCAATATGGAGAGAGGTAGATTAAAAGTGAGTGGAGGAACGTCTAAAGTAGCTTGCCCCTCACCCCAGCCCTCTCCCAGAGGGAGAGGGAGTAAAAAAATACTCCCCATCGCAAAACACAGCCACAAACCACTCCCCCCTCTCCCTCTGCAACAAATTGCATTTAGCAAGAGCAGAATGGATTAAGGCTAGGCGAAGAAAGAACCTGCGGCCAAATAACCTAACCCCGTCGCGATTACGACAAGAGGTCACCGTGGAACACAGACTCTGGCGGATAGTGTACCAGATGCTCAAAAAAATCAATTCCCAACTCGATTCCCAAACGACCGCGTTTATTCAGATGTGCAGGTGCTGCTATGTTTTTATGGGCGGTCATTCATGCTCGAACTCAAGATTGGGCCTGCCAGCGGATCAACTGGCCGCGTTTGCCACGGGAATGCCGGGCTGCTCTCAGCTTCTCAGTTTTCCCGGCGTCGAGGAAACTGTACGGTCATTGCGGTGAATGGCAGCAATCGGGGCTGCCACAAGAATGGTTCTGACCGTCCAACAGCCGATTGAACCTGTCGGCGGATTCAGTAAAGATCCGCGGCAAGACGGCTACGGTGAGGTCAGTTTTATCACGGCTACAAAATGCATGCGATTTGGGGTGGAGGAAAGATCCCGTGGGCTTGGAATGTTTTACCCGCCAACGTTTCCGAGCCGACGACGGCGACCGATTTGGTGGGCTCGGTACCAGGTGAAGGCTATCTTCTTGGCGACGCCGCTTACGATAGCAACCCCTTGTACGGTGCTGCTAGAAAGTTGGCCGAAAGCTCTCTGGCGCCGAAAAAAACGCGGGCGAGGTCATGGAACGAAACATCATCCGCAACGCCTGCGATCACTATGTGGAGGTGACAGAAGAATGTTGCGATCCATCCCTTCGCTGTCGCAACACAACTGGGAGGGAAATGAGACGGGGGGCTACCAACATTCGTCCCGCCCCTCTCCCTCGTGTGCGACGATGGATACAAGCAAAACTCATCATAAACGCCCTCTCCCCATGACACAGATGCAATTTGTTGCTCTGGGAGAGGGGCCGGGGGTGAGGGTTTCCGCACAACACCTCGCGTCCCCATCACACCGACTCATCAACCAAATGCGCCGCCACAAATTCCTCGTTCAACGTGACCCCCAATCCCGGCCGGTCGGAGACTTCGATGCTGCCATTGGTCGCTTGAATTCGTTCGTGCGTCAGTTCATGCCGCATCGGGACATCCTCGACGCAATCTTCGAATAAAAATGCATCGCGGCAGGTGCAGAGCCATTGCACGCTGGCAGCCACTGTAATCGGACTGGTGTAGGAATGATTGCAGGGACGAGCACCGATCTCCTCCACGCGGGCTTTGATGTACGCCGCATCCGTAAATCCATTGCGGGACAAATCGACTTGATAGACATCCAAGGCCCGGCGATCCAACAGCGGACGAAATGCTTCGCGTCCACACTCCCCTTCTCCGGACGCGATTGCCACTGGGGAGCGGTCGCGCAGCCATACATAGCCGTCGATATTGTCCTCCCGCAATGGTTCTTCCAGCCACTCGATGCCGAACTCCGCAAATGCGGTTGCCCGCCGCAATGCGGTTCGCGTATCCCACACGCACCCGGCGTCGATCAACAGTGTGTTCTCGCCGATCCCCTCGCGCGCACCGCGGACCAGTTCGATGTCGAGCGCTTCGCTTTGACCCATCGGCTCCCAACCGAATTTGACCGCCGTATACCCGGCGGCGATCCAACGTTGGCCAATCTCCGCCGTTTCCTTCCCGTCGCGGCCAAACAGAATCGACGCATACGCGCGAATCGAGTCGTGCTGCTTGCCCCCCAAGAGCCGGTGAATCGGCTCGCCAAAATGCTTCCCCTTCAGGTCCCACAGCGCCATGTCGACCGCCGCCATGGCCGAAATCGTGACCGAAGTCCGTCCAAAATACATGGTGGCCCGGTACATCTTTTGCCACAGCCGCTCGGTTTCCAGCGGATTCTCACCCAGCAAGACTTCGCGCAAGCCGCAGGCGATGTTGTGGCTGAATGGAGCGTCAATAATAGCTTTGACAACCTCCGGCGAGGAATCAGCTTCCCCAATGCCCTCCAGCCCTGAATCCGTGCGAATTCGCACTAGGACAACGTCTTGGCAACTAGCGGTTTTGGATTCGACCGAAGCGGACCGCAAAACTTGACAGATGACATTGGTGATTTTCATAGAAGATTCCGATAGGGAGTGGAGAGCCGGCGGTTTTTTGCTGGGAGAAGACTACAATCAACGTGCTAGGGTGACCAGCATGCCGATTTTGCATAAATCGCCGAGTTTGTCGATGATTGCCATCACGAATCTCAATTCGGGGCTTGAAAGGCCGCAGCGAGCGGTCACAGCGTGAGTTGACCTGTGATTCGTCACGACATAAAGTTCAGGGACGTTCCTTTCCACCGTGGCGCCACGAATGCCTACAATGAGTACGGCATTCCTTGCCCAGCGACCAGGAACTGCAAAAAATTATTTAAGACGATACGGCAAATACTAACAGCCAAAATCGAGATCTCATGACTGATAAACCGACGAAATCGCCGGATAAACGCGGACCAAGCCGCCCCGAACGCCCTCAATCCAGCAATTTGCATTGGTACATTTTGGGGTTCATCGTCGTGATTCTGCTGATGGTCACGATCGTCGAGCGGAATAACAGTAGCCAGGAAATGGACTACAGTGCATTTCTTACCGCGATCAACAAAGGCGAGGATCAAAAAGATCGCCTGGATGCCACGAACATCCACAATCTAACGATCGGCAAAGAATTCATCCGCTTTCAAGATCGTCCTGATCCCAAAGACGGAAAACCTCCGATTCCGAAAAAGTTTTACATCCCCATCAACGCACAGTCGGACATGGCCAGCGACCGTTTAGAAAAGTTGCTGGAATCCAAAGGCATTCCCTTTGCGTATGAGCCTCCGCCGTCGGAATGGCGGGGGATGTTTATGGTCTTCCTCCCCTTGATTATCCTGTTCCTGTTGCTGATGTTCTTCTTCCGCCGCATGGGGGGCGCCGGAACGGCAATGTCGTTCGGTCGCAGCCGCGGACGTTTCTACGCACAGGAAGATCTTGAAGTCACGTTTGAAGATGCCGCCGGGATTGATGAAGCGGCGGATGAACTGCGCGAAGTGGTCGAGTTTTTACGGAACCCCGCCAAATACCAAGCCTTGGGCGGACGGATTCCTCGCGGGGTTTTACTAGTCGGTCCTCCAGGAACCGGTAAGACCTTGCTGGCCAAAGCCGTGGCGGGCGAAGCAGGTGTGCCGTTCTTTAGTTTGTCCGGCTCCGATTTCGTCGAGATGTTTGTCGGTGTGGGGGCTTCGCGGGTGCGGGATATGTTCGCACAAGCGGTCGCCAAGTCGCCATCGATTATCTTCATCGACGAACTCGATGCGTTGGGCAAAGTCCGCGGCAGTGGTGCGCCCGGCGGGCACGATGAACGCGAACAAACACTCAATGCGCTGTTGGTTGAGATGGACGGTTTTCACTCCGACCAAAGCGTGATTGTGATGGCCGCCACAAACATGCCCGAAACGCTGGACCCCGCTTTGATGCGGCCCGGCCGCTTCGACCGCCATGTGCTGGTCGATCGTCCCGACTTTAAGGGGCGCGAAGCGATTCTCAAAGTGCACATCGTGAAAATCAAAGTCGGCGACGACGTCGATTTGGAACGGGTCGCCCGCATGACACCGGGATTTGTCGGGGCGGACTTGGCCAACCTCGTCAACGAAGCGGCCCTGTTGGCTGCTCGCAAAAACAAAACCTCCGTGGGGATGGCCGAATTCGAAGAAGGCATCGAACGCGTGATCGCCGGCTTGGAAAAACAGACGCGGATCATCACCCCGGAAGAAAAACAACGGGTCGCCTACCACGAATGCGGTCACGCACTCGTCGCCTGTTGCCTGCCGCATACCGATCCAGTGCACAAGATTTCCATCATCCCCCGCGGTATGTCGGCACTGGGATACACGCTACAGCATCCGGATGAAGAGCGGCATTTGGTCACGCAGTCCGAATTGTTCAACCGGATTTGTGTGTTCCTCGGCGGAATCGCCACCGAAGAAACGATCTTCCAAGAAACATCGACCGGCGCTCAAAACGATCTGGAACGTGCCACCGATCTGGCCCGACGGATGGTCACCGAATTCGGGATGAGTCCCAAACTGGGACGCGTGAATTATCACGTGAGTAACCGCTCCCCGTTCCTGGCCTCGGGATTTGGAGCCTCGACTGAGCGTGCCCACAGTGAGGAGACAATTCGCGAAATTGATTTGGAGATCAAACGCATCGTCGATGAAGCCAATCGGACGGCGCATGACATCATTAAAGAACGCCGCGAAGTCTTGGAACACATGACTCGTGAGCTGCTCGAAAATGAAATCATGAACACCGATCAACTGCAGGCCATTTTGGATGAACATAAAATCGGCCCGCAAATTAAACCGGGAACCCATGCCCGCAACCCCGTCCCCAAGGTCACCGAGTCGGAACAGGATAACGACCTGCCGTCTCAACCAGCCGAAGGGGGTTGAAGGCAGGGGCGGACGTCGTATTCGGTAGCACTTGCCCTGCCTGCTAGTCGCTCAAACACGGGTATAGAAATAAGGAAACTCGATGTCCGCCATCGACAAAACGGTTTGCCGTGTCCCGCGTTCCATGGAGCTTTACGCCCGCGCCGAACAGCTGATCCCCGGTGCCACACAGTTGATCAGCCGCCGGCCATCACGGGCCGCCATGGGCGTTTCGCCCGCGTTTGCGACTCGGGCCAAAGGAGCTAGGTTTTGGGATGTCGACGGCCACGAGTACATCGACTGGGTCAGCGGGATCGGCGCCATCATCCTCGGCTACTGCGATCCGGTCGTCGATGCGGCTGTCTGCAAACAAATCGAATCCGGCTTGAACTACTCGATTAACCATGAGCTGGAAATCGAACTGGCCGAAGAATTAGTCGCCACGATTCCCTGCGCCGAGATGGTCCGTTATGCCAAAGGGGGCGGCGATGCGTGCGCCATCGCCGTTCGTATCGCACGGGGGGCCACCGGACGGGAAAAGATCCTGTTTTGTGGATATCACGGCTGGCACGATTGGTACCTAGCGGCAAATCTCTCGGCCGACGCCACGTTGGATGCGCATCTGTTCCCCGGCATCGAGCCGATCGGCGTGCCACAATCACTGGCCGGAACCGCCATCCCCTTTGAATATGGCAATGCCGAGTCGCTGCAAACACTCTTGGAGAAACACGCCGGGGAAGTTGCTGCGGTCATTATGGAACCTCTTCGCAGCGAGGAACCACCGGCCGGTTATTTGCAACAGGTCCGTTCGCTCACCCAGCAGCACGATACGGTATTGATCTTCGACGAAGTCTCTACCGGCTTTCGATTAAGCGCCGGCGGTGTGCAACCGTATCTGGGCATCGAACCCGACATGGCCGTTTTTGCCAAATCGATTTCCAATGGCTACCCGATGGGAGCCGTCGTTGGCAGCCGCGCGGTGATGGAACCGGCAGCGCAAATGTTCATTTCCAGCACCTATTGGAGCGACCTGATCGGAATTCGTGCTGCCCTGACTACCTTGCGAGAGATCCGCCGCCGGGGCGTCCCGGAGTACCTCCAGGATCTCGGCCGCACCATTATCTCGCGGATGAATGAGGTCGCGGACGAGACCGGTTTACCGGTCCGTTGCGGCGGGATTTCAGTCCATCCCTATCTGCAGTTCGACGTTGACGATCCCACCATGGCTCGGCAGCTCTCCACGCTTTATGTGCAGGAAATGGCAAAACGAGGCTGCCACGGTTTCCCTTCTTTTTATCTCAACGCCGCCCAAGGGGATCCGGAACTCGACCAAACCACGGCGGCCGCCCGCGAAACGTTTGCGCTCCTCAAACAGGGGCTAGATGCGGGCCAACTCGACGGACTCCTCGAAGCCGATCTGACACAGGACGTCTTTCGCCGCATCGTCCGCTGACGGTGTATCAAACGTGAATATCCCGCCCAGCGGCGACTGATGCCCGTCACATCCGTCGTTCCACGGACGCTTCGATGCGGTCGATGGTATCGATTGCCACGCCTACGGGTGACATGTCCGCTATTTGCAACATTGCTTGTCATGTTGCCCACATGCATCACCGTTGTTCGCGAACCACCGCACCGCGTTGCCTAAACACATCGTTGTCTTGCATCCCGTGTTGCCTTGCATCAGCGCTGCTTGCGGTACGTTGCACGCCCGACAAGTCTTACCGCAAAAGCAGCCGGCGCCGGCAGCTTCTCTTTGACACGCCGCGATTTGTGACACAAGTTTTCAATAGCGGTTTGCTTTCTCGAATGCCATTTGCCCCAGAGGGGGTTGAACATAAACCGTCGACCTTCTGACGTCGGCTTCGAGAATTGCAGACCGTTGAAACCACAGTTTTGCCGCAGGCTGCTGCACTCCTCCAGGGCCTTCGACAAAGGCAAACTCGTCGCGAGGCGGGGACGCAAAGCTATGGGTCTCGTTCTAGAGATTGCCAGGCTACCGAAGAGGTCAATTCATTTCTGAATAGCGTTATACGTTTCTGGGATTGCAGCCATGCTGTTTCGAGATCGTTCGAAGTCGACTACGAACCTTGCCGCCGAAGCCTCTTCACTTCTCGCGCGGCTTGTCGGTCACGCCATCCCTAAAACTCCGCGCCGCCTCCCCACGCTCAACAAGCTCCAACTGGGGTTTCAAACTTTGGAACCCCGTCTCGTTATGTCCGGCAGCCTCGACTTGAATGGCGGTATGCACACCGATGATGATGCAACGGACCATTCCCCAGGATGCGGCTGCGGTTGCTGCGCCGGGGGGCACCTGCATGGACTCGACCCCATCGAAACAACCACAGTCCCCGACGAATCAGGGGACGGTGAACAATTTCCCTTGGCCAGTTTGCCGTTGCTCTCCAGCAATCCCACAGCTTCAGTGAAATTGTATTTGGATTTTGACGGGCATTTCGAATCCCAATGGGGCGCTTACAGCAACATCACTTCGCCGGCATTCAGCATTGATGGCGATTACAGCAGTTTTAGCACGGCTGAAATCGAAGCGATAACCGAAATCTGGCAGCGCGTCTCTGAAGACTTCGCACCATTTAACATTGACGTGACGACCGTCGAACCTGGCAGCTTCGCAAACGGCGAAGCGATGCGTGTCGTGATCGGCGGTAACAGCAGTTGGTATGGCAGCACGGTTGGCGGGTTGGGTTACATCAACTCCTTTACCGATTCGGTCGTAAACACCGTCTATGTCTTTCCGGATCACCTTGCCAAAAACGCCCGGTATATCGGTGAAGCGGCTTCGCACGAAGCGGGGCATGGTTTTGGTCTCCGGCATCAAAGCAGGTACGTCGACGGCTCCAAAACCCACGAATACAACCCTGGCGGCAATGGCTGGGCGCCGATCATGGGGTCGTCGTACTACCAAACGCGCAGCACGTGGAGCGACGGCACGACGTACTCCTCATCGGCCTATCAAGACGACATGGAAGTCATCGCCCGCGCCGCCAACGGGTTTGGCTACCGCACGGACGACCATGGCGGACTGAACTCCGCAACGACCCTTTCCTTCACCGGCAACACTGCGTCGGCATCGGGTATCGTCGAGAAAATGAGCGATGAGGACGCCTTCTCCTTCACAGCAACTGCGGGGCAATTGACCCTGCAATTGAACGTCGCCGAAGTGGGAGCCAACCTCGATAGTGTTCTCGAATTGCGAACGCAAGCGGGAGACTTAATTGCGACTGCTGACCCGTCCAATGATTTTGGCGCAACCATCACGACGACTGTCGACGGCGGGAATTATGTGTTGATCGTGCGTAGCACCGGGGAATACGGCTCGGTAGGACAATACACCATCTCCGCCACACGTGCCGAACAGACCACCGAGATTGCCATCTCTGGGGAATCGTCCGTCATCGAAGACGAGACCTTTACCCTACAGCTCGAAGAAGTTGTCGAAGGCGCGTCCCCAATTCAAAGCTGGACAATCAACTGGGGCGACGGAACGATTCAGGTCGTGGCGGGGAACTCCAATTCTGTCACACACGCTTATACCACCGGTACGGGCCAGTTCACGATTCAAGTGACTGCGACCGATGGCGAAGAGACGTTCGAGGCCAACAACCACGTTGTCAATGTCATCGATCCGGTCCCCGAGCTAGCGACATCGGGAGCGACATACGTCGTCGAGGGAAACTCCTTCCAATTGGGACTCTCGGCCGCGGGTGATGGAGCAGAATCCATCACACACTGGACCATCAATTGGGGCGACGGCACCGTCCAGGTGGTTTCCGGAAACCCGAACAGCGTATCCCACGTTTACACCGACGGCACAACGGTCGTGACAATTCAAGCCTCTGCGACGAATTCCTACGGAACCTATTCCGCCGCTTCTAAAAACATCACCGTGCAAAATGCAGCCGCCACGCTGGAGATTTCAGGAAGCAGCACCACGCAAGGCGGCAGCACGTACACACTTGGTCTGTTCTCGACAGATTCCGGGAATGACACAATCTCGCATTGGACCATCAACTGGGGGGACGGCACGATCGAGCAGATCAACGGCGATCCCTCGACGGCTACCCACTCCTATGCCAACAGCGACGGACAATTCACGATTTCAGCCACTGCAACGGACGAGGACGGGACCTATTCAGCCAACACCTTGATCGTCGAGGTCGTCGAAGAGTCCAATCCTCCATTGAATTTCAATAGTTACAGCGTCAATAGTTATAGCCAGGGGCAAGACAAAGCAGGAAGCGTATCAGTCTACGACGGCGGCTTGACGTTGCAGTTGACGGGTAACGTTTGGAAACGCGTTAACTACGACTATACGATTACCGTCGACACGGTGCTGGAATTGGAATTCAGTAGTCTCAGAGCGGCGGAGCTGTCAGCAATTGGTTTTGACACAGACCTGCACCACGACCAACACCGCGCATTTCAACTCGCCGGGACCGACTCATGGGGATTGCAGGATTTTCGCGTTCCCAACACCAACGACTCCGAAATGGTGCGGATCGTCATTCCCATTGGCCAGTTTTATACCGGTGACGTTCGATACCTCTTCTTTATCAATGACGAGGACGTTTCGAATCCGAACTCGGTCAGCACGTTTTCTAATGTGCGGGTCTATGAGTCGATGAGGGCTCACGATGACGTGTTTGCGGCCGATGAGGCGGATGGTTCCGTCACTCTCGACGTCCTTGCCAACGACAGCAAAACCACCGGAGTCTCAGACCCCTTAGAAATTATCGCTGTCAGCCAAGGCTCGGCAGGTGGAACCATCGTCATTGCCAATGGCGGAACAAATCTCATCTACACTCCGGCAGCGGGCTTTTACGGCACGGAAACTTTTACCTACACAATGACCGACGGAATGCCCAACAGTGAGTCTACGGGCAAGGTGACTGTCGTGGTTGAGGCAGCCACCTCGCTCAGTGGCGAGGGTGATGCTTCGGTCGGCGAAAATTACGTGTTACGTCTCGACACCCGCGACGGATTGGCCGTGTCCAATTGGACAGTCGATTGGGGTGACGGCACGGTTCAGAATATCTCGGGCAATCCCACCTATCTGACGCACATCTACCAGAACAGCGGCCGGCAACATACGATCACCGCAACGGCGGCGAACGGCGGCACGCAATATGGCTCGGTGTCACACAGCGTCGATGTCGAGGTCGTGGAGGTCAACTTCGACCAACGTCCCATTCGTTCGTACGCCGGGAATCAAGACGTCCAGGGCGATGCTTCGGTGGAAAAAGATGGAAACGCAGTCCGTCTGGACGGAAACGTCTGGAAACGCATCAGCATGCCGATGACGATCACCAGGGAAACCGTCGTGGAATTCGACCTGCGGATCCTGCGTGAAGGAGAAATTCACGGCATCGGATTCGACAACGATTGGTACCACAGCT
>CALOFE010000047.1:0-10862 GCA_942492455.1 uncultured Planctomycetaceae bacterium
TTGCCGTGCGTTGTTGGATCGCGGAGAAAAAATTGCCGTGATTGTCGCCACGATGGGGACCACCGACGCATTTGGGTTGGACGATCTGCAAACTGTATATGAATTGCGCGAACAGTTAATCAGCGACTATGATCTGGACTATCGTCCGCACATTCATGCCGACGCCGTCATCGGTTGGGCTTGGGCGGTGTTTAATGATTACGACTTCGATACGAATCCGCTGGCATTTCCCCCACGGACGATTCGGTCGTTGGCCGGCACGCGGCGGCGCATCAGGCATCTGCATCTGGCCGATTCGATTGGCATCGATTTTCACAAGACCGGATTTGCGCCGTATGTCTCGAGCCTGTTTTTGTGCAAGGATGCGGGGGACTTGAAATTGATTACGCGCGACGAGGAGACGACGCCGTATTTGTTCCAAAGCGGCAAATACCATCCCGGCAAATATACCTTGGAGACGACGCGCAGCGGCAGCGGCCCCATGGCGGCGCTGGCGAACTTGCGGCTGTTCGGCAAGGATGGCCTACGTTCATTGTTGGGACATCTGGTGTCGATGGCCGAGTCGCTGCGGGAACATTTGGATAGCCATCCGGCGATTCACGTACTCAACGGCAAAAACTTCGGCCCGGTGACACTCTTCCGCGTCTACCCCGACGACGTGGACACCTTTTCGTTCCCAGACCGTGAACAAACCGACGCTCGTTATCGGGATCAGTTATTACAACACAACGACTATAACCGCCGCGTTTTTGAATTGATCCAAGAAGAAGCACTGCAAGGCCGCGGAGTCGTGTTGTCATTAACAGACTGCTATCGCGAAACGGACTACGGCGAACCGATCGTGGCCCTCAAGTCCTACATCATGAGCCCATTTTCGACAGAATGGTACGCAGGGCAGGTGCTGGAGTCGGTGCAACGCGCGCGAGAAATGATTAAAAGAGAGTGTTTGCCTCAGTGACGTGGATTGAGCAATCAGAAAAATAAAGGCCTCACGCAAAGCCGCAAAGACCGCCAAGGAGGCGCAGGGGATCGACCACTTTGTGAATGACGGCTGCGTGGTGCGGATGTCGTTTCTGAAAAATTGCTCCAGCAAGTAGTACGCGATCTACGCCAGCTGATACCCAGCGCAATTGACGTTGCAAATTTCTTTGCGAGCTCTGCGGCTTTGCGTGAGGCTTTCTTTCAACCAACGATTGATCCACATCCCCGCGTTACGGATTTCTGTGCCCAACGCCAAAGTAAAAAACTCACGCAAAGCCGCAAAGACCGCCAAGAAATCATCGGGAGAAACCGATTCAAACATGGCGGCCGTGTGGTGCGGATGTCGTTTCTGAATACTTGCATTACCAGTTGGAGGTACGCGATCTACGCCAGCTGATACCCAGCACTATCGTCGCTGCAAATCTCTTTGCGAGCTTCGCGGCTTTGCGTGAGGCTTTCTTTCAACCAACGATTGATCATCATCCCCGCGTTGCCGGCGACTCCGCTTCGTCAGCCTAACGATAGGCTCTGCCGCGCGGCGTTTGCCAAACCGTCGCTGCGGACGGGGCGGGAACGAATTTGCTAGCGGTGGTCGTCGAGCTGCGATAACCGTCATAGCGATCGTTGGAGGCCGCTCGACGCGGAATGCTTGTGGAACGTGACACGTTCGTGGAACGGCCCGATTCGTCGAATTCAGGATCGGGTACCGGCGCCAAAGACGAACTCTCGTAGGAGCGTCGTGGAATCGGATTCGTGGCTAACGGCGCTGAGATCGGAGCGGTGACGATGGGTGTCGTCAACGGCGGCAACAGGGCCGTGTTGTACGTCGAATAGACCGGCGGAATATAGCTGGTCGTGTAAGACGTTTGGTAGCTGATACGTTGTTCGGGAACCAACTGTGTCGTCACCCGCGGAATTCGCCGCGTGACTTGGTAGGGAACGGTCCGTTGCGAGAGTTGGGTTTGATACCCTTGCTTGGCAACGGTCTTGGTGGTGAGTCGGGGCACCCAGACCTGTTGGTAGCTCCCTTCATCAACCGTCACGTTTTCGTACGTCGTCACCGGCACGCTTTGGTAGAAGGATTCTTGACGGTACTCGGTTTGTGCAACGTCTTGATAGGAGATTTGTTGCTGTTGGCGGTATTGCGTCGAGACCACCGGCTGCACATAGGCCTGTGTCACCGGCAGCGGGGCTGGCGCCGCGCAGGTCGTACAACAATCGAAACAAGGCAGTCCCCATTGTGCCCGAGCCACGTTTCCGGAGCCCGCACTGATTGCCAAAAATATCATGCCGCACGAGATGACTCTCAACATGTTTCCTAATCTCCCTTCGTCGCCTGTGATCCTGAACAATAGATCACCGAGGACGATTGTTTTCATCTCAATGAACGATTCGGTGGCCCGCTTGAAACGATGCTCCACACAACAACCGCAAGAAACAAACTCTACGGCTCACTCATCGGCAAAATCGTCAAACTCGGATTATTTTAATTTGGCCGCAGCGAATAAAGATTACGAACCGCTGTGATCTGGGCGTCGAATCTCCGACGAGATGCCGGGAATCGAGGTGGGTTTGTTGACCTAGGATGCTGGCGTCGGCTCCGAGACTCCGCTAGAATGCGGAACTTCGTTGTGAAATACATTTTAGGCGGCGCGGCGGATCAACGGATCCGCGACCGTCAGCCAGTCTTAGCGGAACTCGATCGATGTTGGAATCGTTTAAACTTCTGTTGTTAGCAGTGTGGCAGGTCGTATGGGAAGCGGGTGTCGTGATCGGCCCCTGGATTCCTCTTATCGCTTGGTGCGTCTTCTGGCTGTTTGCTGTCAATTGGAACAAGCTCCGCGTCGTCCTGCGTGGCGGCGGATGGATCGCTTTATTGCTGATTTGTGCTGCAGCGGTGCTGGTCTGGGGTTCAGTCGCCCCGGGGACGCATGACTTCGGCATTCCCGGCGAGGATTACGCCGGCAACTCAAATTTCGTCGGCAAAACCGTCTACGTCACCGGTTTGCTGTGCATCATGCTGCTCTGCGGAGCGGTGCAAAACAGCGGCGCCTGCGATCGATTTTGCAACTTCTCCGACGATCTCGACGAAGAACCAGCCGACGCTGCTCACCATTAGTCGACACCAAGTCTCAAAAAAACTTAGCCACGGATCTACACAGATAAAACACGGATAGAAGACAGAAAAGACCCGCGATTTGGTGCGGAGGTCGATAAAGCCCCGCAGACCAAAAGTTAGGAGAGACCGATGGGCAACGTTTCGGCGACAACTCCTAATAATCGTCGGGTCGACTTATCCGTGAGAATCCGTGTTCATCCGTGGCTAAAAATCTTTCGCCGCACCGTATGGTTGCCGGCCATTGTCGTTGCCTGTATTGCGTCGCAGGCTGCTGCGGCGGAGCGGCCTAATATTGTCATCATCATGGCTGATGACATGGGGTATTCCGACATCGGCTGTTATGGCGGCGAAATCGACACGCCGCATCTCAATCGTATAGCTGCGGGAGGATTGCGGTTCACGCAATTCTATAACACCTCCCGCTGTTGTCCGACGCGGGCATCGCTGCTCACGGGGCTGTATTCGCACAATGCCGGGATGGGGGGGATGGTCAACAAGCGTGCGGTTGGGAAGGACATAGATTCCCCTTATCAAGGATTTCTAAACGACCGTTGCCTCACCATTGCCGAAGCCCTCAAACCGGCGGGGTACAACGTGTTGATGTCGGGCAAATGGCACGTCGGCGAGCAGCGTCCGAATTGGCCGACCGACCGCGGCTTTGATCGGTACTTTGGCCTGATCAGCGGAGCGTGTAATTATTGGAAAGTCGATAAAGGCCGCCAAATGGCCTTGGAAGACCAGCCGTACACACCACCGGCCGACGGCAGTTTTTATATGACCGATGCGATCAGCGACTACGCTGTTAAAATGGTCGACGAATACGGCCGCCGCGACGAACCATTTTTTCTCTACGTGGCCTACACCGCTCCGCACTGGCCGTTGCACGCTTGGCCGGAGGACATCGAGAAGTATCGCGGAAAGTATCGCGGCGGATGGGAAGCACTTCGCAAACAACGGCACGCGCGGATGATCGAAGCGGGCATCGTCGATGCCGACTGGCCGCTCTCGCCGCTCGATGCGGAGCCGTGGGACAATCTGTCAGAAAAAGAGCAAGCAGATTTCGATCTGAAGATGGCCGTCTATGCCGCAATGATCGACCGCATGGACCAAGGAGTGGGGCGGATCGTCGAACAGATCCAGGCGGTGGGGGAACTCGAGAACACGCTGATTCTGTTCCTGGCCGACAACGGTGGCTGCCACGAAAACCCCGTTCGCAGCGAAGTCCCCGGCACGCCCCCCGGTCCCCAAGAGAGCTTTCTGGCCTATGGAAAAAATTGGGCCAACGCCAGCAACACGCCGTTTCGCCGTTACAAGCATTGGGTGCACGAGGGAGGGATCTCCTCGCCGCTGATCGCGCATTGGCCCGCTGTTGTGAAATCCGGGAAACTCACCGAGCAGGTTGGCCATGTCGTCGACCTGATGGCGACCTGCCTGGACATCGCCGGCGCCAGCTATCCGCAAACGGTCGACGGCAAAACCATCCACCCGCTCGATGGCAAAAGTCTGTTGCCGATTTTAGAAGGCAAACAGCGGACCGGGCATGAGATGCTATTTTGGGAGCACCTGGGCAGCGCCGCCGTCCGACAGGGAGATTGGAAACTCGTCTCCGCCGAAGGAGGACCGTGGGAGTTGTACGATCTCAGCAAAGATCGCACCGAGCTTAACGACCTAGCGAAGACCCATCCCGAAAAACGAGACGAACTCCTGACCGCGTATCGCGCCTGGGCCAAACAGACCGGCGTCCGCCCACCCAAAAAATCCCGAAAGAACCGCAAAAACAAATAGCCACCCGGGGCATCCCTGGTTCCCAAACTCCGTTTGGGAACCCACATTTCCCGAAGCTCCGCTTCGAGTCCCCTCACCGCAAAACACACGCCACAAAAAACTAACTCGCCGCCCCCGCAAAACTCGTCCCGGCTTGCTTTGCCGCAGCCGTCATCGTGCGGTATCCCACGCGGGCCGCTTCTGTCAGTTCCATGTTGGTGAAGCACTCCACCGCCATCGCGCCGGTATATTTCTGTTTCGCAGCTGCGGCGACCAGCGGCGCATAATCCATGCTGCCTTGCCCCGGAATATGATGCGTCCATTTCGGATACTTGCCGACGTAGTCTTTCAAATGCGTATGCCGGATCCGTTTGGCGAATCGATCAAAGAACTTCACGGGATCAACGTCGATCAATTCCAAATAACAGGGATCGAAGTTCACACCGAAGTCGTCGGAACCAACGTCGTCGAACAGCCGTTGTAGAGCATCGGGCGAATCGTCGATCCAGGTTGGCCAAATACCATCGACCGCCAGCGAGACATGCTGGGACGAACCGTAATCGGCGGCAGCGCGAATGGTTTTTGCCGTTTTTTTCCACAAGGCTTCCGGAGCAATCCCCTCTTGCGGCCCGCCCATGTGGAACGTGACGACCGGTGCGCCGACATCGACGGCCAAATCAACGCTCCCTTTCAAATCGAGCGGCTTGCCGGCGGCGATGGTCCCCGTCAATTCCGCATGCGTAATCACCGCTGCCACGCGAAGGCCAAACCGTTCGGCCGTCTCGCGCGTTAATTTTCGCCGCGCTGCATCAAACGATCCGGGGTCGCTGGATTTCCCATGTGTGCCGGACACATCCACCCGCGTGTATCCTACGCCGGCGGCAAAGGCCAACGTCTCGGGGATCGGCAGGTCGAGTACGTCGGTATAACTGTAGGTGTAAAACGAGAGGTGCATGGTTCTTCTCGATCCGCTAAGGGAAACTCACAGTGAACACTGTCGACCTAACATTGTGATGTTGCGGCGACTCGATTCGCAACAGTCGATTCGCCCATTGCCATTAACGACGGTGTATCGGGACAATTTCCAGTTGAGGACGCTCGGGCATCTCGATCGCAGCATGGCTGAAAAACGGATACACGCTCCATTCCACGCACGTCAACACGTCCGGCTTGCCGTCACCATCCATGTCGGCAACCCACGGATGCGGGCCGTGTGCGGTGACTTTGATTGGTTTGCCAAAACAACTGAGAGTCCGCGGCGCATCAAAGAGCGGTTCGGTGGCGGTGCCCACATTTTTTAGCAAATAGATGCTGCCTTGCTCGGGTCGCGTGCCGGCGCAACTGTAGATCAAATCTTGCAGCCCGTCTCCATTCCAATCAGCGGCGCGAAACGATTCCGTCCAATGCGAGGTCCGTCCCACGATCGCATCATCAATCAACCGCCCGTCAGCCAGTTTCAGTGGAGCCTGCTTGCGAAGCCGTAACTTGCCCGAGTCGTCGCGATATTGCGCAAACAGCGTCGCCTTGCGCGTGAATCCGTCATGCGTAACAAAGTCCGGCAATCCGTCTCCGTTAAAATCTGCGACGGCAATTCCGGTCCGCCAAAAGAAAGGCCGCTGCTCCTCATAAGGATACGGCTGGTTCGGCACGGACTTGTCCGCCGCCAATCGCGACGACTCGGCAACCATCTCCGAAGTATCAGGAAACCCATCGCAAAGGATTTGCTGCTGCGCCGAGAATTGCGGTTGGCTACGCGTGCCGATGTTTTTGTACCAGAAAATCCGATTGGTTTCGTTGGGCAGAATCAAATCGGGCAGGTCATCCGCGTCCCAATCCGCGTAGACGGGGAAGGGGTAACCCATGTTGTGCCAATGTTTGCCACCCAAGATATCGTCGCGCAACAACCGAATCGGCTGACCATCCGCCAGAATTTGCTTGGCTTCTGCATAAGCCGGTTGAGCGTTCGTTCCCTCGTTGATCACGATCCGCGGCCATCCATATCCGCCGCCCACCAGCAGATCTTGATCCCCGTCACCATCCCAATCACAAACACACGGCCAAGCTTGATCACTCAAGGCTAAAACCGCCGACTTGGATTTGGCTTCATCAAAAAGCCGAAACCGCGCAGTGTCGTTCTCGCTCGGAAGGTGTTCGTAAAACGAAACGCGTTGATAAACGTCATGTTGCACCAGCAGGCCGCGGCGCGGACCGTCAGGGACTGCCGCCAACTCGCTACACCAGTTTGCGTCGATGTCGCTGAATCGTTCTGCTGCGGCAAAGGTTGGAGGATCACCCCCCAGATTCTTTCGCCAAGCTACACGCCGCGCGCGGGGGTCTTCGTCCGATCCGTCGATCAAGCAAACCGCATCCAATTGGCCGTCTTGGTCGACATCCAAGAAACATGCAGATTGTCCGGCGTCAATGGTTGCAGCGGCCGCCAATTGAATCGGCCACCCCTCAGGATTGGTATTCTTCAGATACGTGTCACCCACCACAAAGTCGACGGCATCATCGCCGTTGAGATCCACCGCACGGCATGTGCCCCATTTGGCTCCTTGGCGCGAAACGCTTCCCGCAGCGACCAACATCGGCCATCCGCCCGCATCGTTGCGGCCGCTGTTGAGATAGAGGTGTAACTCATCCCCCCGCCGCGGCGAATAGACGACATCAATGAGTCCATCACCATTAAAATCCGCGAAGTCGGCGCGCATGTAAATCGAGCTGAAATGCTTGGGCTCTGTAGCGTCGGCGGATTCCAGATAGCCTAAACGGGTCAGCTCTCCGAACTCCAATTCATCTTTCGCACCCACGCGCGGAAAGGCGATGATCCCATCCCAAGGCTCGCCGGGACGGTAGGCATAATTCCAGCAACCCAGCAGATCGCGCCGGCCGTCGCCGTTGATGTCGATCAACCGGCTCAGATAACTGGGGCTGATCGGACGCCCGACTCCGGCGTTGTAACGCAAGAGATCGCCGGTGCCGATTTGCGGTGTGAATTTCGGCGCCTGTACCTGCGGCCGCTGCGCGACGCTTTTAAAGCGGATTTCATATGTCGTGTGCGCGGGATCGAGTGCGACCCATTCCACACGTCCCCGATCGCCATGCGCAAAGTCTTCCCGCAGCGCATGCGGAACAGTTTGTCCTGTGGCAACGTTGTGAACGGTAATCGAATCAGGATCCAGAACCCCGGTCGCACCGAGTTCAGCGATAGCTGCAGCGAAGTCAATCTCCGGATCGAGCGGAACATTAGCGAACGGCAATTCAGACGTGACCGTCACCCGAATCGCCAGCATCCTCTCAGGCGGATCAGCCGCATACACATCGGCCGGTAACCCGGCACTCATAGCCGCGTAAAAAACAAGAATTGCGTTCCACCGCATCGTATGTTCCAATCTCAACAGATTGCTCGTGCTGCCTATCCAAGTTTCACTATCATAAACAGCCGATACCCAGGGGGGCTAGGCGTGAGGCGTGAGGGAACAGGCTTGAGGAAAGAGGCGTTAGGCTTTAGACCTTAGACTATAGGAATGGCGCAACTAAGCCCCAAGACGATCCCGACACAACCTCTAGCCACTAGCCACCGGCCACTGACCACTTTTTTCTGCCTACCGCCTACTGCCTACTGGAAAAGCCATGCAAGTCATCATCACCGCTGTCGGGCCTGATAATCGTGGGTTGGCCGATCCGATTGTGCATCATGTTTCGACGTCGGGAGCCAACATCAGTGAAATCCAGATGTACGACCATGATGCGGAGCGGATCTTTGCCATGTTGCTTCGCGTCGAATGGCCGGGTGATTCGCCTTCGGTGGACGAGCTGCGGGCAAAGATGAATGAGATTGGCCAGCAGACCGGATTGTCGATTCGCACTTGGTCACGGCCGCAGCCGCAACGAAAACCGCGGCTGGCGATCTGTACGACCTATCGCCCCGAACCCGCACTGGCGGTCCTGCGGGCCATTCGCGATGGCCGCATTAAGGCCGATCCGGTGGTGATGCTCGGCAACCGCAGTGCCGTGCAGGGGGTGGCGGAGCAGTTTGGCGTCGATTGGCAGATGGTGGGAGACGGAAAAGGAAATCCCGACAACGATCGCATGGTGGAGATCTTTGACGAATACGATGTCGACTACATCGTGCTCGCGCGTTACATGCGTATTCTGCCGGCGAGCACCTGTTGGCGTTTCGCCGGCGGACGGATCATCAACCTGCACCACGGCCTGCTCCCCCCATTCCCCGGCTTCCGCCCCTACCAAGACGCCTTCGAACACCGCATGCTGACCTACGGAGCGACGATCCACTTCATCGTCCCCGAACTCGACGCCGGCAATCAAACCATCCACCAAGCCACCTTCACCGTCACCCCCGGAACCCCCCTCCAAGAAATCATCCGCATCGGCGAATCAGACCACGAACCAACCTGTCTGGTCGAAGGCCTGCGGCGGGTGGTCGATCGCGAAGTGGAGTTGCATTTCCACCGTGTGGTGGCGACGGATGGGGGGTGAGTTTTAGCCACGGATTCACACGGATGACACACGGTTAAAAGTTGTTCATGGCAGGCAGGAGCCTGCCCGACTTGCTGCCATCGGCTCTGCCGGTTCAGTCTTTTTCATGGAGTAATCATGAATTGTCGTCAAACATGGCTTACCTGGATCGTCATGGCGATCATCCTCAACCTGGCTGGATTTGCTCATGCTCAAAACGATGTTTTACCAGACGCCCCCAAACAAATTCGGTTTTATGCTAACCAACTCAAGTCAAATTTCGAGAAAATCAAAACCCTGAAAGGCGAACTCAGCAGTTCGTTTCGCAGACCAGTCACTGCTGCTGTATTCTATCATAATCGGGAAAACCCATCTGGGGTTGAAGAGGTCAGAGTTCCTGGAGATTTCATCCAAGAGAACACGGAAGTCTACACGTTCACCTGGGATCTCACATCAAACAACTTGGTTTCAATTGGCGTTCCGAATGACAAACCCTGCCGTTACCTGGACGCAAAAACAAATGAAGAACTGATCCCCGAACGCAAAGACACCAGGATCGGGGTTGAGAGAAAAACAGTTATTCATTCGAAGTTCGCGATTACCACCTCGCGCGTTAAACGAACTGCAGGCGGTCAAGCCCAGGTGTATGAGCGGACCCAGAATAATGTCCATAAGATGAGAGGTTCGCCAACAACGGTGTTTTTTGGGGATGGCGACCTCACTTATCACGAGTTTTTGTTTGCTGCTGCGAAACAGCTAGAGGAAGAGGGAGAATCAGTAGGCGTTTGCTATTTGAGTATTGAAAAGGACTTGCACATTCTCAAGTTGATTGCAAACTCAAAATCAGGCGATCTATTGAGCTACAAGTGGACTTTCGATGCCTCTCGCAACTTTGTTTTGACGAGTTATGAGAGCAAAATCGGTGAACTCAACATCGTCACCACCCACGAATGGACTTACTCTACTTCGGATCCAGAACGTCCCTTTCCAACACAACTGATCAGAACGAGTGTGTTGAATGATAAAGAGAGCATGCAAGCAATTCACAAGCTATCTAAGCTGGTTGTGAATGAGGAACTCGCTGATGATACATTTTCGCTATCCTCGCTTAGACCGAAAAACGGCGATGTCTTAATCGATAAAGAATCCCAGAAAACGATAGTCATTCAAAATCTTGGCAAAGACCTTGATTCGACAAATCTGCGAAAATGAGCAGGCAACTCAACCTCAGACTTAGTCATTGTCGCCGTCAATATCGTGTTGGTTGTTGTGATTATCGGTCTATTTGTCATACGTCGCCGAACAAACGCTTGAGCATTAGGTGATGTGGAACGTCGCTGACACCACCAGCGGGCCAGCAGTAGTGATGTAGGGCTGCCGATTCTTCCTTGTCAGTCGAAACCCTGTTAGGTGACCTACACAAAACCAATGATGGAATGGGCATCCTCGCAACTTGTTTCCTATTCGCTGCTCGCGTGGTCGCTTTATCTTTCGATCACGGTTGTCGCTGCCTACTTCG
>CALOFE010000048.1:0-3526 GCA_942492455.1 uncultured Planctomycetaceae bacterium
AGCGACTCGCTCGGGAGGAGATGGAGCGACGTGGAATTGTGACGCATCTACAACAACGCGTCGCGGATTTCGCTGGTGGTCAATTGTCCTTGGAAAACGGCCGGAGTCTTGCTGCGGATATTATCATCACCGCCACGACAGCAGCGCCACCGCCGGTGTTGAGCCGCTTCGATTTGGCCAAGGCGGATGACGGTTTTCTGGCGACTCGCCCGACGTTGCAGTCGACGAGCGAGGAGAACGTGTTTGTGGTGGGCGATACGGCAACCTTTCCCGACAGCCCGGTTCCCAAAGCGGGCGTTTATGCAGTCCGGCAAGGGCCTGTGCTTTGGGAGAATCTTGAGCGGTCTTTTCAAAACCAGCCATTGCAGGAGTTCCATCCGCAGTCCAGTTTTTTGTCATTGCTGGCGACCGGTGATGGCAAAGCGATCGGACAATACCACGGCCGAGCCTTCCACAGCCGCTGGGCCTGGAAATGGAAGGATTACCTGGATCGCAAATTCATGAAGCTGCATCAAGTTGACGCTCCGCACCAGGAAAAAACCGCCAATGGGGACTCCTTGCCCCCCATTGGGGCGTCGAACGGCTAACTTGCGGATTCCAACCGGTGAGACGGCCGGTTTGCCATCGGCACAGCGTTGTCGTCGGGCGCACAAATGGGTATTTTAGAAGAAATCCACTGGGGATTTGCAACATCTCTGCCGTGGGCAGGGGATCAGACATAGAGAAACAGTCGGTCAGGGTGCGCTCGTCGTGTCCGTTCATTCCCCGACAGGGGGTGGATCACGGTGTGCCATTTTCGGGAACCCGTGACCGTACTCGACGATTGAGGCTGCTAGCAGCCGGGAGCCGGCAATGATTTTTGGATTTGGAAAAAAAGACGACGACGAACCAACAGTTGACGAAGAGTATGATTACGTCAAATTCAAAGGGGCGACCAACGACCAGAATCCAAACTTGGCCAAAGCCCAACGGTTGGTCGACGTGGGTCTGGTTCCGGCCAAGGAACTGGTCACCGACGCTTTGCTAAGGCGTGCGGAAATGATGCGGATCGATCCCAAAGGTGCTCAGTCGCAGTTGACGTTATATATTGACGGTCTGCCCTACTCCGGCGGACGCCTGGGCAAACAGGAAGCTAACGCCATCACGCAGATGCTGAAAATGTTGGCGGGGCTGGACGTGAAAGTCCGCGACAAAAAACAATCCAGCGGGCTGCGAGCTGAGTTGGAGGGGTTTAAGTACATCCTCGACATCGCCGTCACCCCAACGGCCAGCGGCGAACGTTTGGTGATCCGCGTGCAAGATTTGTCGCACGAATTGATCACGCTGGAAGACTTGGGAGGTGACGAGGAGCTCAAACTAAAACTCCGTGAAGTTCTTTCTTCCAACGGTTTTTTGGGAGTCGCCGGACCACCGAATTCCGGTACCACCACGACCACGCACGGCGTGATGCGGGGCTTGGATCCGTATTTGAATCAGATGTTTTCCATAGGTGACCTGGGCCGCGAGGAATTGCCGAACATTACGGATTTCGAATTAAATCCCGGCGAAACCTTGAAGGAAGCAATGACGCGTTGCTTTCGTAAAGAAGCGGACATCATCTATCTCAACAAATTAACCGATGCGGAAACCACGAACACGTTCCTCAGTTTCCACAAAGAGGGAAAACTGGTTTCGGAATTTGCCGCCGCCAATGCTGCCGCCGGTCTGGTGCAATTGATCGAATGGACCAAAAGTCCACAATTGGTCGTCGATGCGGTGCGCGGCGTTGTGAGCCAGTTGTTGATTCGCCGTTTGTGTGACGACTGCAAACAGGTCTTTCGTCCCAATCCGACCTTCCTGGCCAAAGCGGGGTTGCCCAAGGATCTGACGCAATTGTGTCGGCGGGCGCCGCAAGGCGAGGAGTTCGATCCCTGCGAAGAATGCGATGCATTGGGCTTTCAGGGACGGGTGGCGTTGTTTGAATTGATTGAAATGACCGACGGCATGAAAAAAGTCATTCTCGAAAACCCCACGACTGAAGCGATCCGCGCCCAAGCGAAAAAAGAAGGCATGCACAACCTACAAAAGGACGGCTTGCGACTGGTGGCCGAGGGCGTGACCAGTTTGGATGAATTACAACGAGCGTTTCGCGCACGGCGTTGACCCGAGACAAGAGTACGAACAACTAGTGACGACCACAGACATTTAACCTAGGAAAACACCTTATGATATCGCTCAAAACCCTCACGCGGATTTCCACAGCTTTGCTCGTCGTAACCGCTGCGCTCGCCTCATGGGGCTTGGCCGATGAAAAAGCGAAACCGGCTAAAACGCTCGATGGCTTGCCGCTGATCTTTGAAGATGACTTTGAAACAGGTGAGGCCAAGCGTTGGTTGCCGGCAACCGCTGAAGGTTGGAAGGTTACGCATCAAGGGGATAACCACGTCTACAGCCAACACAAAAGTATTAAACTCAAGACGCCCTATCGCTCACCTTACAACCGCGCGTTTATCAAGGACGTGTACGTCAGCGACTTCGTGCTGGATGTGCAATTGCAATCGACGATCAAGGATTATGGCCACCGTGACTTGTGCATGTTTTTCGGATACCAAGACCCGTCGCACCTTTATTATGTGCACTTGGGCAAGAAGATGGATCCGCACGCCAACAACATCTTTATCGTCAACGACGCCGACCGCAAATCGATTTCCACCAAAACGACCGACGGGACAAACTGGGATGACGAATGGCATCATGCCCGCGTGGTTCGCAATGTCGAATCGGGCACGATCGACATTTATTTCGATGACATGGAAACGCCCGTGATGACAGCCGTCGATAAGAATTTCACCTGGGGCCAAGTCGGCATCGGTTCGTTCGATGACACGGGAAATTTCGACGACGTGCTTTTGTACGGCAAAAAAGTCGACAAACCCAAGGAATAGCGTGTGGCGATTCCTGTGCCGACCGTTATTCCATGATCATCAAATAGGTCAGCACACCCACCCCGGCCAGGCTCAGTGCAGCGGCCAGATAGGTCATGGGCGTTGCGGGGTTTGAGGTCAATTTCCCTTCGCCGCCTGTGACCGTGTCGATGTGTGCCGTATCGTCAACCTCCACCGCGCTCGCGCTACCCGACAGGCGGCGGGTTTGCCAGAGGATGCCGAATAGACAGGCGGCGGTCAGCAGCGAAGCGGCGAGGATCCCGCCCGACAACGGTTCCTCAAGCGACTGTGCTTCCGCCTCGGTCAATTCGCCGGCGGATTCCATCATGACCAACGCCAGGGAGTTGTTGGCGAGATGCAACAGGACCGGTGCCCAAAAGCTCTTGGTCATCAAATAGACGTAATGCATCGCCATGCCCAAGGGGATGACGGCAATGGCCTGAATGGGGATGATGTGCATCATGCCAAAGAGCAGTGATGTGACGAGCACGCCCCACCATGCCCCCCAATTGCGCACTAGAGTGTTTCCGATGATGCCGCGGAAGATCAATTCCTCGCCCACCGCTGGGCAAACGGCCATCAACAGCCACATGATGACTAGC
>CALOFE010000049.1:0-204584 GCA_942492455.1 uncultured Planctomycetaceae bacterium
CATTTCTTTTCGGACGCGGTATCGAAGAGCGCCATGAAATTGTCCCGCGCATACTCGCGGTTACGGCCGACGATGTGATGGCGTTTGCGGAGCAAACGTTTATACCTGATCGCGTTGTGGAAGGCGTGGTGCGCGGTACACGCGGGTAGGACGTGTGGTACGCGCTTAAAACTCCCGCGCGACGGCGGCGTCGCGAATGAGCACGGGCCACGCGCTCCGAATCCGTCCGTTGGCGGCGCGAATCCCGTTACGCCCACGATAATCCGCCGGTTCGCCAATGATGGCGGCATGAATCCACGGTTGCCGGGATGCCCACGCCATGGCCCGTTGAATGGCGGCCAATTGCGCGTCGTCACCGTGGGCGTGCGGCAAGCCTCCAACATTTGCCAACCAGTGGGTTGGCGTCGTGCGGTTGGTGGACAGAGAGTCGGCGGCTCGCACATGCCATCGTGCAAACGCTCGCAGTCTGGCGTCGGTTCCCGGCATGCCAGAGTAGGACGGAAAGATGACGGCCCCAATCACGTCAACCACCGGAGCGGACGTTACGGCCCATGCGTACACCGCACTGTCGCGGGCATCAAGGCGTGACAACATGACGCCCAGACGGGTCGAAGGACGTACCCGTTCCCGAATGGCATCGGTGGTCTGCATCATCTGTCGCCACCATCCGGCATTCGGCATTTGGGTGGCAAGTACCGATGGTACAGGATCGTTGGCGGCAGGGAAGAAGACCGCTGGTCGAAGGCGTAGCAAAATTCGTTCAACCGCCTGCGCGTACACGTCATCATCGGGACGCGTCAGTGTGAGACCGTGGTGATACGCCACCGCAATGCGCACACTGTCCTGGCGGAGTGGGGCCAAAACTTTTACCAACGAATCCAACGCAGCGGCGCGCGTTCCTTCGAGGTCCAACACGAGCAACACAATATCCGGAGCAAAGGCCTTGGCTTGCGCCATATCCGCTTTGACCATTCGCGCATTTGGCGACCCGGTTAATGCCGGAAACAAGCGCATCCCCAATGCCAAGTCACCGGCGGTGCGCGGTGTCGAGATTTCCGGAACCGTGCGCGCATAACTGCGAACCGATGCAACACCGCGCGGCCACTCAATACACAGCAGGGTGGTGACCGCCGTGGCGGTAAGCACCATGAGTATACGGGCCAACGCCGACAGTCTCCATTTGGCCGGATAGGCGGGCGCGATCATGGTACCAACACGGCAAATGGCGACACCAGTGCGGCGCGTCCAAGTGTCATGCCTAAGACAACGTCGCGGGCCGCAATGATCGATTGCAAAAACAACGGGGCACTGCCGGTGCGAGATACCCAATAGTCGCCGGCCGCAATCGCCGTCACGATCAAGTTGAAAAGTAAAATGGGCATGGCCACGAGTGGCGATACGAGGCCGGCAAACATGGCATAGGCCACTTGCAGGACAAACGCGCCACACACCAACGGCAACAACCACGCGATGCCCGAGACCGTATGCGCGCCGGTTTCCGTACCGGCGGCGATGGCGATGACCAACGCCGGCGCGACCATCATACCGCAGATACTCGTGAGCTGCGTAAACGCCTGCGGTGCTTCACGTCGGGCGGCCCATCCAACCGGCGAGTACGATATTCCACGCCGAAATCGCCAACGCAAAAAACAGCGTCAACGGAGCGAGTTGATCGGCGGAGAAATTCATTGCCGGCAGCATCCCGTGAACGGCATATCTTAGCGCCATGGCCCAGCAGAGCGCACCGCGCGCGCGGTGTTGGTCGACGTCGGGAGTAGTCGCCGGGTAAACACGGCCAGTGCTTTTTCGAGGTCCGCCGACTGTGGCGCGACAATGTCCACAAACAGTGTTTCGTCGTTGGCGTACGAGTGCATGGCCGCGTGCCCTCCATCCAGTAACAACAGGGCATCAACGCCTCTCAAGGCGTCGTGATGAAGCACTGGTGCGTGGGCGGCGTGTAATCCAGCGGCACCGGCGGCAGCAATGAGCAGCCCACCCAAGAGCGTGCGGTCGTGAAGCCGAGTGGACGCAATCCCAGCGAATTCGCCAAACACATGCCACGACCACGATCGGTTACGGCGCCTTTATATCACGCAGGATAACGACTGGCCCGAATTCTGGCAGGGGAGGTGTCACAATTCGAACAATTGTGGCCATCTCTGGCACTCAAGGTCGACAATAGCGTAATATCCAGTATGCCACGCACCGAGTTATTGACGCTCCCGAATCTCGTATCCAGCTCGCGCGTGGTGCTGGCAATGGGTTTTGTGGCCACGGATGCAATTCCCGTGCGGTTGGCACTGATTGGCGTCGCCTCACTCACCGATGTCCTCGATGGGTGGCTGGCGCGGCGCGCCCAGCTGGTCTCACGATTTGGCGCATTGCTCGATCCAATTGCCGACCGCTTTTTTGTGTTGGCAGTGGTCATCAGTTATGTCTTGGGTGGCCAGTTCGGTGTCTGGCAAGCGGGCGCCGTTATGTTTCGCGATGTCATGTCGGTGATCGGGATTTTTGTCGCCCGCAATGTGCGGTGGTTGCGTCCAATACCGTTTAACGCCCGATTCCTTGGGAAAGCGGTAACCGGGGTACAGTTCGTCACGTTTCTCGCAGTGCTCATCACGCCTAGCGTAGTCAGTGCGCTCGTGGTATTGGTGGGCGTACTCGGTGTGGCGGCCACTATTGATTACACCCTGATGCTGTGGCGCGAACGCGATCGACCAACCGCGTAAGCGGCCAACCGCATAAGCGACTAATGGCGTACGCGACTAACGGCGTACGCGACTAACGGCATTGGTGAAGTGTCGGCGCCGCCATTTCCCGGCGCCACGATGAATGTGGGTATGTGGCGACACACGCTTGAAGGTGAACACGCTAACGAATGCAACCATTTGGCCAACGGAGGTATCGAAAGAGTCACACAACCTTTCGAACCGTCAACGTTATTCCTATGGCTACTTGTTTGTACCACCGTGGGCGCCGAGCGCCGTACGGTCGTCGTCGTCTTCGCACTCGTGGGGTGCGCTGGTACGTCGGAGACCATTGGCTCTACGGCCACAATGGTGTACGCACTTGCCAGTGGCGTTATTCGAGTCACCAATCATGCTCCGGCGGACAGTGGCCCGGTGGTCTTTCGGTCCTTGAACGCACCGTGCAACCGGACGATGACAGCGCCGAGGCATTGCGGGTCCCCGACGGCATCCTGCTGCTTAGCGACGGTACGTTGTTGGTGGCCGACGCCAAGCCGGCCGAAGTCATGCGTTTTGATGCGACGGGAAAGTATGTCGGGAGTATTGGGCGCGAAGGCGCCGGTCCCGGAGAGTACCGGGCACCGTGGCTTGCGGCACTTGGCGATACCCTGGTGGTACACGATCCGACTTTAGGTCGCGCCGTCATGTTCTCGCTGGCTACGGGAGCATCGATAACGCAGCGCCGAACCACGCCACGGTATTACGGCAAAATCGGTATTAACGGTTTTCGACAAGCCGTTGCACCAATGATGATCGATTCGGATTCTACGACTGGTCCACGGTCGGCGTTCGTGCGATTCTCGTTGGACGGCAATTCCATGGACACCGCGTACCTACCCGAACACCCGCGTGGTGATACACGCTGGATCGTTCGCGAGGGCCCGAATCCCAAATTCGAAATGCAAGTACCGCTGCAACCCAAAGATGTGCATGCCGTCGACCCACTGGGCGGTTTTGTTACGGGTTGGAGCGGTGAGTTTGTGCTGCGTACCACGCGTGATGGGCGAGACACCGTGCGTTTGATCAGTCGCCCCGAACGTGGAAGTGATGTCAGTGCCAAAGAGAAAGTGGCCATCGTCGAAGAGAAGATTGTGGCCATGAAGGGTCAGGCCGCTGTCGAAGCACTTCGCGCCGGCATGCTTTCTTCCGCGATTCCCGATCGCCGGCCGGCGTTTGAACAGCTGCGCGTTGATGGTGCGGGGCGTATCTGGGCGCAACGGTCACCAACGGTTTCGACGTTGATGCTTTTCGATCTTTTTGATCGAGACGGGCGGTGGCTGGATGTGTTGTCGATCAACGCGTCGGGGTGGAATACCGGTTGGTGGAAACCGGCGTCGTTTGCAAATGATCACGTGGCCGTACTCATTGAAGACGACGATGGTCGTCCGGCGGTGCTGGTATATCGGTTGGTACGCGGAGCCGTGGCAGGGAAATAACGGTCGTTCCGTCGCGGATTGCAGAAACAACAAACGCCTCTCATCGCGAGAGGCGTTTGTTCTATGCTGCGTTATAACCAGCAACGGTCCAGTACCTTGCGGCGCGCGATTAGACGGCGGCCGTTTCCTGGGTCTGCGTTTTCGGTGGCTGTGCAAACCGCTCACCGAGTGTCCGCAATTCCGTGAATTCAGCGGACTTGAGCTCAGGGTAACGCCCTGAGAGGTACTCCAGTGTGCTGTCGAACCAAACCTTCTGGTCTTCGGGATAACACCCGATTACGCCGCACTGCATGATCTGCTGAAAGAGCTCATCACGAGCTTCTTGATACGGCGATGGCACGTTGTTGTCACGACGCGAACGAAGCTTGGGCTTAGCCATTTCCTCTGGGTAGTACGTCAAAAAAAAGTCGCTGACCGGAACCTCCGATCAGTCTCTGTAATCTAACCACATTCCACCCCGATTACCTAGTGGCGGTCAATGTAAATTCCATTACGGTGTTATACGCAAACCGCGATGAACGGGAATGGAATGTCACAAAAGTGCTCTCGCCTCGAGCCAGCGCTGTATTTGCTCATTCACGGCATCTGGAGCGTCCTCAGGCAGTAACCGTCCGGCCTTGAGCAGCAACTGTTCGGTAATGTGCGCCTTGGGAAATCGTTTGCTCCATATCGTTTTTGGCCGCAGGGTGTCCTTCTGACCTTCCAATATCAAGACCGGTACGGCCACGTCGCCAAGTATGTCTTGTCCCTGTTTTGAAAGCTCCACGGCCGTGGCTCGCTGCATGAGTTGCGCTAAGCAGTCCGACCCAACAAATGGCGCCAAATATCGAGAAATAAGCAAATCGGGCATATTGTCCGAATTGGCAACGCTTTGTGTTAGCAGTGGTGCTAATGCGGGTTTCGCGCCAAAAATGGTATTTGCGGTCATGGCGGTTAACGCCGATTGACGTTGTAAGGATCGGATTTCCGCGCCGGGGAGGTCGTCTGGATCCGGCGGTGAAAGAAGGACGATTCCGTCCACGCGGAGCCGGAGGTTGGCCGCGATTAACAGTGCGACAATACCACCGATGCCTTGGCCTACAAAAATGGCTGACGGGATGCGTAGAGCCGCCAGTGCCCGCGACACATGATCGGCTTGGGCGTCTAGCGAGTAGTCGGCGTCATCGGGCCGGTCAGATTCTCCATGACCGAGCAAATCAACCGCAATAGCCGTGTGACCGTTGGCGGCCAACGATGGCGCCACGTGGCGCCAGAGGAAGGCACAGGTCCCAAAACCGTGCAGCAAGACGAACGGTGCGCCACCGCGCCCCACGCGCTCGAGGTGCAACGATCCAGCGCCAACCGGGATGCGTAAGTGTTCTACATGCATGATAGGCGAAATCTGACCTCGTGAGTACCTTTGTTGAACCTTATCGCACGTTGACATACACCGGACTGTTCCGGACGAACACGAGGAGATCGAGTGGCAAAAAAAGTAACCCCGACCAAATCTCGCACGCCGTTTTACGGCTTACTAGGCATTTTCGCCGTTGCTGGGGCGGCGTTTATTTGGTATTCCATAAAGTCGTCCGGTACGAAGCCGATTACGCTGGACTCCACACTCACGGCAGACTTACCGCCAGCGGACGGGTATTTGCGCGGGGATCCAAACGCACCGGTCACGATTATCGAGTTTGCCGATTTCGAATGCCCGGGCTGTGGCCGCTTTGCCACCATTGAAGAACCGGATATTCGTGCCCGCCTCATTGAAACGGGTTTGGCCAACTTCCGCTTTCTGGATTTCCCACTCACCGAAATTCACCCAAACACCCTCTCGGCGTCGCTCGCGGCTTCCTGTGCCGACGACCAAGGCAAGTTCTGGGAAATGCACGATGAAATTTTCAACGCGCAAGACCAATGGAGCGGTGTCGTTACCAGCAATCCGAAAAAACATTTAGACAGTTATGCGCAGAAAGTCGGGTTGGACATGAAGGTGTACAACGAATGTTTCAGTTCGCAGAAAAATCTGGCGCGTATTCAGGCGCACAAACAGGCCGGTATTGCGCGGGGCGTCGGCTCTACACCAACGCTGGTCATCGGTGACAAGATGTACCCGGGCGCGATGCGCTTTGATGACATCAAACGCACTGTAGATTCGATTATTGCCGCTATGCCTCCCAAAGCCGCAACGGCCGATACGACGTCGCACTAAGTCTTCAACCGCCGGCCTGTTCCGGACGACCACAAGGAGTTGGAGTGGCAAAAGTGACCCCAACCAAATCGCGCACGCCGTTCTACGGGCTGATTGCCATCTTCGCCGTGGCCGGCGCAGCGTTTATTTGGTATGCGATGTCGTCGTCCGTGACCAAGCCCATCACGTTGGATAGCACACTGGCCACGGACTTGCCGCCCGCGGAAGGGTATTTGCTTGGCGATCCAAACGCTCCGGTCACCATCGTGGAATTCGGGGATTTCGAATGCCCGTTGTGTGGCCGTTTTGCCTCCATGGAAGAACCGGATATCCGGAGCCGACTGGTACAAACCGGTATGGCGAACTTCCGCTTTTTAGATTTCCCGATCCCCGAAATTCATCCGAATACACTGGCGGCGTCGTTGGCCGCGTCGTGCGCCGCCGACCAAGGGAAATTCTGGGAAATGCACGATGAGATTTTCAATCGGCAAGACGAATGGAGTGGTGTGGTCACCAGCACTCCGAAAAAATATTTAGACAGTTATGCGGCAAAGGTCGGATTGGATATCACGACGTACAACGAATGCTTCGCGTCGCAAAAGAATTTGGCGCGCATCCAGGCGCACAAGCAGGCCGGAATGGCGCGCAGCGTGACGGGGACGCCGTCATTCGTCATTGGCGACAAGGTGTATCCGGGCATTATGCGTTTTGATGACATCAAACATGTGGTCGACTCCATTATTGCCACGATGCCGGCGAAAACTATAACGCCCGATTCCGCTGGTCACTAGCGACCGCGGCAACGCGGACCGCGACGCACAAAGATCACGCGATAGCGCTACGCTTTCCGGCGTCGCTCGGCGTCATCCAGATGTAACGTTGGCAACGGCACCGTTTCGGCGGTGCTGTTGTCGTTTTGCACGTCGGTGGTCGGCATGAGCTGTTCACCGAGTGCCACCAATGCCCGGGTGGCAATGACACTGGACAACGGATCGGGGATACTGAGTTCGCGCACATAAATATCAATGGCGCGCTCGTAACCGATTTCCGCCGACAGTGTATCGACAAACAGCAGGGCATTGGCCACATGGGTGTTAATCAAGTTTTCTTCAGCGCGTGCCTGAGCCAGTCGCAACCGTTGTTCGGTTGCGGCCGACAGTTTGCGGGGAAACAGCGTTTCAGGAAACAGTTTGCCGAAGAGCGACATCGTTGCTACTCCAATGACTCGTATTGATCTTTCAACCCTTGCACCACGTTCGGATCCGCCAGTGTGGTGGTATCGCCTAGTGCACGACCGGCGGCAATGTCCCGCAACAACCGTCGCATAATTTTGCCCGAGCGCGTTTTGGGCAGGTCCGCTGTGAATAAAATATCATCGGGGCGGGCCAGGGCACCGATTTTTTCCGCCACATGTTGTCGCAGTTCATCGCGGAGCGCCGTGCTGTGGGTAAAACCGGAGCGTAATGTGACAAATGCACAAATACTTTGCCCTTTGATTTCGTGCTCCTTGCCCACCACTGCGGCTTCGGCCACCGATGGATGATCCACTAACGCGCTTTCGACTTCCATCGTGCCAATACGATGGCCGGCGACATTGAGTACGTCGTCGACCCGTCCAAGGATCCACAGGTACCCATCGTCGTCCAACTTGGCGCCGTCACCGGGGAAGTACAGGTCGGGTCGCCCTTCCCACTTGGAGAAGTACGTATCGATGTACCGCTGTGAGTCACCCCAAATAGTACGCAGCATGGATGGCCACGGTTTGGTAATCGCGAGCAGGCCACCGCCAACGGGAATGTGGTTCCCCTGCGAATCCAGCAAGGCTACGTGAATACCGGGAAACGTGGTGGTTGCCGAACCGGGTTTGGTTGCCGTGACGCCCGGTTGGGGCGAAATCATGATGCCGCCGGTCTCGGTTTGCCACCACGTGTCCACAATGGGGCACCGCTCTTTCCCGATATGTTTGTGGTACCACATCCACGCTTCCGGATTAATCGGTTCGCCAACCGATCCCAGTAATCGCAGCTGCGACAAATCGTACCGATCCACATACTCCGTGCCCCATTTCATGAAGGCGCGAATGGCGGTTGGTGCCGTGTAAAAAATGGTCACCCCATAGCGTTCGCAAATTTGCCAGAAGCGATCTTTCTCCGGCCAATCGGGTGCGCCTTCAAACATGACGCACGTGGCACCGTTGGCGAGTGGACCGTACACCAAATACGTATGTCCGGTTACCCACCCGATATCGGCGGTGCACCAAAACACGTCTTCTTCTTTCAGGTCAAAGACATACTTGGTGGTCGCATACGCACCGGTGAGATACCCGCCGGTGGTGTGCACAATGCCTTTGGGTTTTCCGGTGGTACCTGACGTATACAAAATGTAAAGAAGATCTTCGGCATCCATTTCTTCCGGTGGACATACCTTGGGGACATCGCGCTTTAAGCGATGCCACCACACGTCACGGCCGGATTGCATTTCCGCCGCCATTTCGTCACCGACACCACTACGCCGACGCATGACCACCAACACCTTCTCGATAGTTGGACAGTCTTCCAGCGCTTTGTCGGCATTGCGTTTGAGTGCCACCACCTGGCCACGACGATACCCACCGTCGGCGGTGATGAGCACTTTGCACTGACAGTCGTTAATCCGATCGCGTAGCGACTCGGGAGAGAACCCGCCAAACACGACGGTGTGCACGGCGCCAATGCGGGCACAGGCCAGCATCGCAAACACCGCTTCAGGAATCATCGGCAAATAAATCGCGACCCGATCGCCTTTTGTGACGCCTAAGGCCTTCAGCATGTTGGCCGCGAGATTGACCTCGCGATACACGTCCCAATAGGTAAACGTGCGACGATCGCCCGGTTCGCCTTCCCAAATTATTGCTGCCTTGTTGCGTCGCGGACCATCAATATGACGGTCAACACAATTCACACTCGCGTTGAGCGTGCCGCCCTGAAACCACTTGGCGTGCGGTGGCGTCCACTCCAGCACGGAGTCCCACGGCTTACTCCACGAAAGCTCACCGGCTTCTTTGGCCCAAAACGCCAAGGGGTCAGCGTCTGCCGATTCGTGAAGACTATTGTCGGAAATACGTGCGCGGGATTGAAAATCGGCTGTCGGCGGGAAGAGGCGATTTTCCTGCAACAGGACGTCGATATCGCTCATGGGACGTTCAAGACGGAGGGAGACAAGTTCACTTGGCGATGGTAATCCAATCTAAGGTGCACAAAGGCACCCGTCGCGAGCAACTGCTGCATTCGATACACTTGAAGGATGTCTCTGGATTCCAGTTTGCGCCCACCGCTCCCACTCGCCGGTGTGCGGGTCTATTCCGCCCGGACCAATGACCGTGTGAACCCGTCAGCGCGAGGGTTGCACGAGGCGTTAGCAGCGGCCGGTGCGGACATCGTGGACTTGCCTCTTGTGCAAACGGACGTGTTGACGCCCCACTCGTGGCCACTCACGCCGCACGTGTGGGCTGCAGCCAACTGGGTCTGTGCAACCAGTGCTGAAGCCGTGGAGGCGCTGACGACCGCACCTGACGCCGTTGCGGCGTTACGTGGGGCCGCGAAAATGGTGGTGGTCGGCGCCAATGCACACGAAGCGGCGATGTCGCGCCATTGGCCTATTGCGGTCGATATCCCGGACATCGCTGTTGGGGTAGGCGCCCAGACGGTTGCGGTGACCGCAGCGGTAACCGAAGCGTTACTCAGTCGGGACGATGTGGCGGAAACCCAGATGGTGCTGTTCACGTCGGAGGAATTGGCGGAGGCACTTGCGCACGGATTAGCGACACTGGGCGTCAAGGTCCATACTGTGGTCGTCACAAGAACGGTACCGGTACCCGGTCTCGACGCGCGTATGGCGATGATCATGGCGACATTGGTGCCGGTCCGTGACGGTAGCGCGCATTTGGTGTTGGTAACCTCCCCAACCGCCGTAGACGTGCTCACCGATGCGATTGCACCGAAGAAAACCGGCCGGTTCCCCATGGTCTGTATTGGGAAACAAACGGCCCGTGCCGCACGCACGGCGGGATTTTCCGTGACCGTCGAAATGGAATACGTGAACGGTCAAGCTTTGGTGAACCAACTGGCAAGGCCCAGGTACCCTCAGAACCCGCAACGGCCGGTATAGTTGTCCGCGCACCAACCGCACCACGCGATAGATTTCTGATACGTTACCGTGCCCAACCAACGATGTTTTCACTGGAGTTTCCCGCATGTTGCACAATCCATGGCACGATATTCCTGCCGGTAAGAACGCACCGGAGCAGGTAACCGCCATTATTGAAATCCCTGCCGGTTCGCGCAACAAATACGAATTAGATAAAGATACCGGCCGTTTCAAATTGGACCGGGTGTTGTATTCAGCCGTGCATTATCCCAGTGACTACGGGTTCATTCCGCAGACATTGCATGAAGACAACGACCCGTTGGACATCCTCGTGAAAATCAACGAGCCAACATTTACCGGCTGCCAAATTACCGCGCGCCCTATTGGCGTCTTGTGTATGCTCGACAAGGGCGAACCGGATGATAAAATTCTCGCCGTACCGTCTGACGATCCGTATTTTCACGACGTGTTCGATATTGCTGATGTGTCACCACACTACCTGCGGGAAATCGAACACTTCTTTCGGATCTACAAAGATCTCGAAGAGAAGCGGGTGGAGATTTTGGGGTGGGAAAAGAGTATCAAAGCCATGGACGTGATTGAGCGAGAGCATGCGGAGGTACCACGAGACATTTAACGAGTGAACACCACACTTCCATTAATCCCGCCAAACCCGAAACTGTTACTGAGCACCACCTCCGCCTGCAGGTCGCGGCCCACATTCGGTACGTAGTCCAAATCGTAGCCCGTATCAGGATGGGTCTAAAGTTGAGTGTCAGGGGTATCCACCCGCTGTAGCACCAACGCTGAAATGGCGGCTTCAAATGCGCCTGATGCGCCAAGGGCGTGACCGTAATAGCCCTTCGTACTGGATACAGGTATGGTGTTGGCGTACTCGCCAAACACCGTGCGAATGGCGGTGGTTTCGGTGGGATCATTAAGTGGCGTACTACTTCCGTGCGCGTTGATATAGCTCACCGCACCCGGGGCAATGTCACCGTCGGCTTTCAGCGCCATACGCATACACCGTGCGGCCTGTGCGCCACCGGGCAGTGGTGCGGTCATATGATGCGCATCGTTGGTGGTACCAAACCCCGTCAGTTCGCAATAGATACGTGCGCCACGCGCGACGGCATGATCCCACTCTTCCAATATCAATACCGCGGCCCCTTCACCCATCACAAACCCATCGCGATCGCGATCAAACGGACGTGATGCCCGGTGTGGGGCGTCGTTGCGAGTGGACATGGCGCGAATCAGGGCAAACGCGCCAAAACAAAGTGTGGCTAACGGCGCTTCCGCGCCACCGGCAATCATGACGTCGGCATAGCCGTCGCGAATTTGACGAAACGCTTCACCAATGGCGATCGTTCCGGACGCGCAACTCATCGCGTTGGTGCAGTTCGGGCCGGTGATGCCAAACTCAATGGCAATGTTGCAACTCGACGACCCGCCAAACACGGCTAACGCCAGCGTGGCATCAACCGCACGCAAACCTCCGTGGATAAACCGTGCCGCTTGCTCTTCGGCATAGCCCACGCCGCCCAGCGCCGTGCCCATCATCGTGCCAATACGATCCCGGTTTTCGTGCGTCAAATCCAACGCCGCATCGGCCAGTGCCATCTGCGCACTCACCACACTGAATTGACCAAAGCGATCCAACCGCTTCACCCGTTTGGCATCGAGATAGTCCGTTGCGTCAAAGTCGTTGACTTGCGCCGCACATTGACTGCGAAAAATTGACGCGTCAAATCGGGTGGCAGCGCCGACCACTGACTGTTCGGCCCGCAACCCTGTCCACAAGGCCTCGACCCCAGTGCCCAATGGCGTAACGCACCCAATACCCGTAATCGCTACCCGACGTCGCGCTGAACGCGTCGTCATTGTGGCGTACCCTGAGACGGAACATCTGTTGTGCGATGTAATGGGCTATGCGGTGTGCTATGCGGTGGGCTATGCGGTGGGCTATGCGACATGATAGACACACCGCCATGTTGCTCGGCGACTCGCGCCAAACCGGCCAGTGTACGTGACGCGATGCCGTGTACAAATATCGGGCCGATGACCTGTTGTGCCGCGAATGCACCAATGAGTGGCCAGCGCGGACCGTTCCACACGTGAACAATTCGCGTCAATGTCCCCTCAGCGGTTTCGGTAAAACTCCATTCCACATCCATTCGCGTGGTGATACCGCCGGTGTGGCGGAACCGAACCCACGGCGCTTCATGATTCACGGCCATTTCCGACAACCACCACGTTGGCCACGACACCAATCCAAACGGACGGTTCGCGGCCATTTCCACCAAGCCGCCACCATCAGTGGCACGGTGGCGAAACCGGACGAATCGATAGTGTGGCAAATACGCCGGCCAGTGTTCTACCTGCCGTGCAATCTCAAACATCTGCGCTACCGGTACCCGAACCACTCGCTCGTCAGATGGTGGTCGCCATGAGGCGATCCGTCGGCAGCGCGTGTAGCACGCAAGGCTGCGTTTTCAATGATTCAGTCATGCAACTCGAGTCGTGTGAGGAGACCATTCCGCTGTGACGCGCCACCCCAAACGGCGTCGCACAACCGGTTGATACCCGGTAGCCCGTACAATGATTTCCCGCAGTTCGGCCACGGTATAGCCACGGCGTATCGATAACATGCCATCGTGACGACTGATTGGATGAAAGCCGAGAAAAAATGAGGCGGCCCATAATCCGATAATGGCGAACCAACTTCGCCGTAGGTCGCCAATAATGACTGCCCGTTTCGCCACCCGCGAGCACTCGCGCAGCAGCTGTGCCGCTTCCTCGTCAACAAAGTGATGCAACACTTGGGAGCATGTTACGTAGTCCACACTCGCCGTGGCAAACGGAAGTCTGAGCGCGTCACCGGTAACGCCATAAGTACAGTTGTGTGCCGCTTCGACACCTTCCAGTGGTCCGGCCCGTTCAGGCCAATGGTCGTTAGTGTCCGACCCATTGAGCGCGTCATGCGTTGCGCCGCTGCCGGAATGTCGGCGAGCCCCGTGCCAACGTCCAGCAGTGTGATTGGCGTGTTCTGGTCATCAGTCGACACGCGTTGCAGGGCCGCCTGCAATGTCAGTAGCACCGCGCGTTGACCGCCAAACCAGCGATTCGCGAGTGTCACATCCTGCAGTGACCGGATAGCGAGCGCGGGATCGGTTGACGGTCGTCAAAAATTTCCTGTTCCCGTAGACGCCCCGGCGTAATCATTGGCTACCGTTCGAGTTGGGCGTATCCACCACGGTAATAAAGCAACGGCCGGTCATCACCGATAGTCCCATGCGCGACTTCGCCTACCACAATGAAATGGTCACCCGACGCATGTCGGGCAACGATGCGGCATTCCAAGGCGGCCAGAACATCTCCCAGCAAGACGTTGCCGAGTGCGCCACGGGTGGTGGTTAAACCAGCAAACCGGTCATCAATAACTCCGGCAAACCGACGACTGAGTAGCTCTTGCGACTCGCTGAGGATGTTGAGTCCAAACGACGACGCGTGCGCCATGTCTCCGGCCATCGTCGCGTTGTTGTCAATACACACCAGCACGAGTGGCGGCGACAAGCTCAGTGACGAAAACGCGGTGACGGTCATCCCAAGATCGTGACCATCGCTGTATCGCGAATAGTGACAACGGTAACACCGGTCGCAAAACGGCCAAGGATCGCGCGAAAGAGATCAGGGTCGATAGACATGGTCAAACTGGTAGGGTACGCCCACGATGGTACACAGACTATGCCAGCAGATGCTGCAATGTGCGCCGACACACTCGGCCACACAAGCGGAGCAAGTGGCGCGGATTGAGGAGCGCAGACGGTGGTACAAAGTCGCCGGTCACACCGATGAGCAGGTCGGCGAACTGCCGGTCGGTACTGATCACGCGTGCGGCATTGTTCATTAGCGTTGGCGAGGAAACTGCTCGTCCGATGAGTCGCTCAACACGCCATTTTCCACCAAAGGTCTGTTGTCGCGCGGACTGGTATGCCGAAACGATATCGCCTTCGGTCCGTGACGACGGCGATCCTCTGGATTCGATCATCTGTGAAACAAACGGTGCGAGTAACTCGCCGCCGCGGAGTGCGGCAAAAATTCCTTCTCCGGTAAACGGATCAAAGAAGTCTGCGGCGTCACCGACTAACATAGCTCCGGGCAGTCCTGCACGGCGCGCGTGCGACGCAAACGGACCGGTCACACGCACCGGTGTTATCTGTTGTGCGGCGCGATGCGTGATGCGATTGGGCCAACGCGCAACCACTCCATACAAAAATGCGTCCGCACTGGCGCGGGCGGCGCGGGCGTGTTGCGCCGGTACGACCACGGCAATGTTGGTGACACCATGGCCAACATCGGCAATGCCAACGTAACCGTTGGCTGTGACATGCATTTCTCCAAACGACGACACGTCGGGCACGTTGGTAAAATGGGCCACAAAGGCCATGCGGTTGGGCCAGCGGTCGCGGTGTGCGAGTCCCAATCGTTTGGCTACCACCGAGCGCAGACCATCAGCACCGATCACCACGTCCGTGTGCACCAGCGACACCGCATGCGGCGTGCGCACGTGGGCGCCTATCACCCGATTGCGCGCCCCACGGATTAATGATTCCACTTTGGCATTCTCGACCACGCGCACACCGGCATCTCGTGCTCGGCCAACGAGTAGTGTGTCCAACACTTCGCGCCGGATTCCCATACCGGCGTCGCGAAATCCGCGAAACCCGTGGCTGCCAAGAAAACTGCCGCGAATACAATGCCCAGACGGTGTATACACTTCCATGCCCGTTAACGAAGCGGCATGTGACTCAAGGTCCGACAATGCTCCCATCTTTTCCAGGATGCGACTGGCCTCCGGACTCACGTATTCGGCGCACGGTTTGGCTCGCGGAAATTGTGCCCGATCCACCAGCACCACTTTGTGTCCGGCGTTTGCACAGTACCACGCTGCAGACGCTCCAACCGGCCTACCACCGACCACCAGTATTGACGCCTCACGCGGCAGCTGCCCATTGATCATATGCCGCAAGTTAACGTCAAAACGAGCTGGTGAAGGGTCGGGTAATCGCCACCGCCAGCGCCGCGCCAATGAGCGTACATAAGAAATTGACCGCATCGTTGTTGAGATAGGACACTCCACCGTGCACGGCAGTACGTGCGCCACAATCGTGTAGTGTTCGCTCGGTGACACGTTCACATTGCGCGCACCATTGGCGTTCCTGCCACCAGGCCCCAATGATGGTGTCTCCGAACGCACCAAGCACGCCGGCCGCTACCACGGGCCGTATCGCGAGCGCCGGTATCATCCCAATCAGCCATGCGCACCATGCGACAATGGCGGCGCCAATGACGCTGCCAAGCATCCCGCGTAGTGATATGGCGCCCGACGAACCGGCCGGCACCCGCTTCCATTCTCGTAGACTCACGGTTCGCCGGTACCCAGTGTGCCGATTTCGGTAGCAAAGGTGTCTGCTGCCGCAGCCGAGAGGGCGCCGGCAGCGGCAATTGCGAACCACGAGTAAACAATGAACACATCCACAGTTAGACGCACTAACACATGACCGGCGGTAATGCCGGGCCGCAATGGTATGCAGGCGAGCGCGACGAACACACCGCCATTGGCAATAACTTGCCATGCATCGCGCCGATCATGTTTGGCCACCATATGCGCGGTGCGCTGATACTTGTGGGTTCGTCCAATGCGCGATACTACCGATGCGGCAACAAACCACACAATGAGTAAGGTCGCCCACGAGAGTTGCGAATGAAACACGATGGTGCCAACCACGCTCGCAGCAACGGCACCATCAATGCCGAGGTGGCCGGTTCTCCATGCAATACCGGCAATGGATATTGCCACGCATATGGCCACCACCACGGCACGGAACCGGCCGTGACAAAGTATGTGGCGAACGGAGAAATCACGTGAGGATACCTGGCGAGTCTGTCATGCGCCGTCGATGCTGGCGACGGGACCACCGTGACGCAAGCGGCATTTTACGGCTGGTCTCAAGGGAAATTTGCAAAAACTCTGCAGATCTCTGTCCCAACCGACTGCAAGTGTCCTGCGGCACATTACTTTGCGCCACGTGTCTTCTTTAATCGAAAATCCAACAGCGCGGCCATCGCCGCTCGGAAGGGCCATTGCGCTTGCCGGTGGCCCGCTCGACGCGCGTCTACCGCTGGCGTTATTGGAAGCGGTGAAGGCCATTGACACGCCGGAAGCGGAGTTGGATGCCGAACTCGTGCATGAGCTGCGTAACAAGCGTCTGGGCTTGAGCGAAACGGTGTTGTTGCAAATTCGCCGGTATCAAGATGCCGTGCGGCGCCAGCAACGTATTCCGTTCGACGAAGCCTTGGCCTTGTGTCGTCTCGTTGGGCGACGCCCTGATGCCGATCTCGCCTTTCGCGAAGCCGGTCGTCGTGGGGCCCGGGCGTTAATTTCTACAATTGGCGCGTCGCGACGTTCGGCGGTTTCCTCACTGCCCGCCTTGTTGGGACGTCCCATTGCGTTTCGTCGTCTGCGAAAATTGGCGCGACGATATATGGATGCGTCGGTTGTGCGGCAAGGGAGTACCTTGTTGCTTGAAGTAGCGTCGCCAGTGTCGGTTGATGCGCACTGCATGCGGTGGGCTGTGGTATGTATGAAGCTGCATTTCGCGAGTCATTTGTTAGTCCTCGCCGATATCGATGGTGCCGTTGATCACGTACTGTGTCGTGCACGTGGTGATGTCGCCTGCCAATGGCGCGCTGAATGGCGTCGTCGTTAGGCACTGTTCGGCCGTTTCTAGCCCGTACCACCACACGCTGATGTGAACCCGAGGAGCCCGCGTACGTTATGCTGACCAAAGAGTTGCTCCCACGCATTCAACGCATCATTGCTGACGTCGATCTCGATGGATGGTTGTTGTACGATTTTCGCGGTACAAATGCCATCGCCCATGGATTGCTCGGCTTCTCCGGTTTGGTGTCACGTCGCGTTTTTGCTCTGATCCCGCGGGAAGGGTGACCCAATTGGCATTCAGCACGCCATTGAACCGGGACCATGGGCGAAATGGCCCGGAGAGTGGCCGCGCCGGTGTATACGGGTTGGCGGGAGCTGGAAAGCGAACTGGCGACGTTGGTGAATGGCAAGCGCGTGCCATGGAATATTCGGCCGGCGATGCGATTCCGTATCTCGACCGCGTGCCCGCCGGTGTGTTGGAGATGGTGCGCGCGCTGCTGGCGCCACGGTGGTGTCATCCGGCGCGCTGGTGTCGGAAGTGTACGCCACGTGGACACCTGCACAGTTGGCGTCGCATAAACGGGCCGCCGAAATTATTCGTGGCATTGCGGCCGACACCTTTGCGCACGCCGGAGCGTTGCTCACATCGGGTATTCCGGTTGCCGAACATGAATTGCAGGCTCGTAGTCTGGATGCGTTTGAACGCGCTGGTTTGGAAACCGATCATGGTCCCGATGTGGCGGCCTCCGAGAACGCGGCGAACCCGCACTACGAGCCGTCGGCGGCGTCACCACGCTTTCTCAAGCAAGGCGACTCGCTGTTGATTGATTTGTGGGCGCGTGAAAAATCCAACGGCGTCTATGCCGATCAAACGTGGATGGCGGCTATTGGCGCGCCAACGGAACGCGTAGTGACGGTGTGGGAAGCCGTGCGGGATGCCCGAGACGCCGCGTTGTCGTTACTCACCACGCGAATTGCCGCTTTTTTTTTTTTTTTTTTTTTTTTTTTTTTTTTTTTTTTTTTTTTTTTTTTTTTTTTTTTTTTTTTTTTTTTTTTTTTTTTTTTTTTTTTTTTTTTTTTTTTTTTTTTTTTTTTTTTTTTTTTTTTTTTTTTTTTTTTTTTCGGTGTGGCAGTGTGTGGCAGGAAGTGGACGAGACGCGGCGCGCGCGGTGATTACGGAGCGCGGTTTTGGCGCGCAATTCTGGCACCGGACGGGGCACAGTATCGATTCCCGCGAGTTGCATGGCTCCGGTCCACAAATTGACAATCTCGAATCGCGCGATGACCGGTTGCTGATTCCGGGTATCGGGTTTTCCATCGAACCCGGTGTGTATATTCCGGGCGAACTTGGTGTACGCAGTGAAGTGAACTGCTTTGTGGAAGAACATGCGTTGCTGATTACCCCTGGGGTTATTCAGCGTGACCTGATCGTCATTTGATGCGGTGATTGTTCTGCGCATGCTCGTGAAAGGGTGGTGGAGTTGTGCCGCTGGTGCGCTTTGCGTGGTATTCGCTGCGTGTGGTGATTCGGGCGCCGATAGCGATTCTCAGAATGTGGGGCACATTGCCGATGAACGTGGTCGGATGCCCAGTGGAAACAACGATTTTGAACCGGGCTCCGCCGGCGGTTTGCAGGTCTTGGCGTTGTTGGCCGCGACCACACCGTCCAACAGTTACCGCGTAGAACGAGACACGGCCCTGCTTCGCGGCGGAATCATTATCGGTCGCGTGGAAGGCGGTGACAACGCGATTGGCGACGTGGTGGTTACACCAACTACGGACAGCACGGTCTGCGACCCGTTTACGGAAACCATCCTGCCGTCGGATAACCTCGGCGTAGGAAACGCAGTCGCTTGGTTGGTGGGGGCGCAAACCGGTCCACCATCAGATGCGCCGCGCCGCGTGACGTTGACGTTAGATCGATGCCAGTTACAACCGCGCGTACAGCGTATGGCTTTGGGGAGCTCCATGCTCGTCAAATCACGGGACGCTATGACGTCACAGCTGACGTTCACCGATTTCGGCAGCGCCAAAGCACTTCCCCGAACCCGCATCGAATTTTCCGATGCGGGGCAAGTTGTCCCGTCGGGCGTTGTGGCAACTGCACCGGGCATTGTGGAGGTGCGCGACGCGTTACACCCGTGGGTGCGCGCTTATGTCGTGGTGGCGCCGCACCCGTTTGTCGCGGTCACAGGCGCCAACGGCCAATTCCGGTTTGATGCGGTGCCGCCAGGGAACTACACACTGGTGGTGTGGCAAGAGGCGCTGGGTGTGCGCACGCGGGCAGTGCGGATTGCGACCGGGGTGGAGACGCGGGTGGTGGTGGGGTACTGATGGCTATTGAACGGCAACTACGCTAACAGGGCTAACAGGGCTAACAGGGCTAACGCTAACGGGGCTAGTATCACTGTTGGCCTTGTTGGCCTTGTTAGCCTTGTTAGCCTTGTTAGCCTTGTTAGCCTTGTTAGCGTTGTTGCAGTTGTTGCAGTTGCAGTTCCCCCACCCTGTGCAGCGCGGCGAACCGCCCCCCTTCGCGCGTCAACAGTTCGTCGTGACTCCCACTCTCTACAATCGATCCGGCATCCAGCACCACCACCCGGTCGGCTCGGCGCACGGTACTGAGTCGATGCGCGATGAGTAGTGTGGTCCGGTCGCGTAGGAGTTCTTCGAGTGCCTGCTCCACATACCGTTCACTTTCGGTGTCCAAATTCGATGTCGCTTCATCAAGTATGACCACTGCCGGATCTTTCAAAAACACACGCGCGATGGCCACGCGTTGGCGCTGACCACCGGAGAGTTTTACACCGCGTTCGCCCACTTTGGTGTCCCACCCATTTGGTAACCGTTCGATAAACTCCATCGCATGCGCGGCGCGGGCGGCCTGTTCAACTTCGGCATCGGTGGCATGGGCTTTGGCGTAGGCAATGTTCTCGCGCAACGTACCGCTAAATAACACCGGATCCTGCGGCACAATCCCAATGGCGCCGCGCAAACTTTCCAAGGACAGTTCGCGCACATCAATCCCGTCCAGCAAAATGCGCCCGTCACTGACATCCCAAAATCGCGGCAGCAAACTGGCAATGGTGGTTTTGCCACCACCGGACTTCCCAACTAACGCAATCACTTCACCGGGCGCCACACTGATCGTCAGATCACTGATGACCTCCGGGAGATCGTCGGCATAGCGAAATGAGACATGCTCAAACGCCACCGCGCCACGAACGGGCATGGGTAGCGCGCGCGCGAATTCCTTCTCTCGCACGGTGGCTTGTGTGTCCAGGATTTCGAATACGCGGGTGGCCGCACCAATGGCTTCCTGGAAATGTCCAAACAGTGAAGCCAATGAACCAACGGCGGCCGCCACCGTTAATGCATAAAACAAAAACGAAACCAATGCGCCGGCCGTGAGTTCGCCGCCAATGACTTGTATGCCGCCTTGCCACATCACCGCCACCACGGAGGCGAAGGCGACAAACCCAACCATCCCAAAAAACATGGCGCGCAAACGGGCGCGTTGCACGGCGGCAACAACGACTTCACGTAACAGGGCGCCAAAGCGACCAATCTCTTGGTTTTCTCTGGTAAAACTCTGGACCGACCGTATCGCGCCAAACGCTTCGTCGGCGGTACCCATTGCCTGTGCGACACGATCCTGCACACCGGTACTGGCTTTGCGAAGTGCTCGTCCAAAGACAATGGCGGCACCAACCACTAAGGGTACCACCGCCAATGTGGTGAGTGTGAGTCGGGCGTTGGTGTACGACAACATGATAATGCCACCAACCAGAAACATGGACTGACGCGACAACTCGGAAATCCACGAGCCGAGCAATGATTGCAGCACGCCAAGATCATTGGATAACCGACTGGTCAGTTCACCGGTGCGCTGTTCGGTAAAATACGCCGGCGACAATCGTATGAGATGGGAGAACGTTTGTTCACGCAACGTGGCTATAAGGCGCTCAGTGGTGGCGCTCAATATGTACACTTGCGTGAAGTTCATGAGGCCCTGCACGGCAAAAACCGACAAGAGCATAATCGCGACCCGATCGAGCGCACTGCGGTCTTTCAACACAAACGCCGCGTCCAGCAGAAAGCGGAGTACGAGGGGAAAGACCAACCCCGCCGCGGCGGCAATAACGAGACAAATAAATGCCGCGCCTAATTTGGCGCGGTACGGACGGAGGAGCGGGAGTAACCGCGCCAAAGGGCGCGGCGAAGAAAAACCACGACGTGTAGTGGTATCCCGTGCGTTCAATCCGGCCTCGTCAGACTTGGAAGATGATCCGACTGCGTCGCTCGAACACGGGCAGGCAGCGGACTAGCCAATGGCGCGGTCAATCGCCATCGCGACAAACAACAGGGCGAGATACAGCAGTGAGTACTTGTAGACCCACCACGCCGGCCCCGTCCATGGTGCACCGGCTGCTGCTAAGCGCACAATGCGGAGTACGCCACCCATCAGTAATGCGCCGAGTATAACAGCGGAGAGAAAGTAGAACAATCCAAAAACGCCAAAAAGCACTGGCAATAACGTCATGGAGAGGAGAATGACGGTATACCAAATCATCTGATGCATGGTTTCCTTCTCACCCCACACCAACGGCGCCATGGGAATGCCAGCTCGGCCGTAGTCTGTTTGCTTGAGCAAGGCGAGTGCCCAAAAGTGTGGCGGTGTCCAATAGAACACGATCAAAAACAAACAGAGGGCCGATAAATCCAGCGTCCCCGTGACTGCCGCCCAACCAACGAGTGGTGGAAAGCACCCGCCGCAGTGCAACACGAGTTCACCACGATCCCCGGCGTTGTCGAGGATGTGACCGATGTGGTGTTGAACCTCAAGTCGCTCGTCCTCAAAAATCACTCCGGTGATACAAAAACACTCCGCATCGAGCGTCACGAACGCGGTGTGGTGACCGGTGCCGATATCATTACCGATGATACGGTCGAGGTCATCAGTAAGGATATGGTGATCGCCACCATGACCGACGACGTTCCGTTGGTGATGGAACTAACGGCGCAAACCGGTCGCGGATATGTCTCGGCCAGCGAACAGTACGAGATGGAAACCGAAGTCGGTGTCATTCCGCTCGATGCTCTGTATTCGCCGGTTGTGCGGGTGCGTTACAAAATCGAAGACACACGCGTCGGTCAAAAGACCAACTACGACAAACTGATTTTGGAGATCTGGACCGATGGCACGGTCACGCCGGAAATGGCGTTGGTCGAAGCGGCCAAGATTCTCCGCAAGCACCTCAACCCGTTTGTGACCTATCGCGAACCGGGTCCCGAGTTGCCGCCGGACGCCAGTTTGAAACAAATGATGGAAGCCACCGGTTACGCTCCCGTCGATACGGAACTCGAAGAAAAGCTGAACCAGTCGTTGGCCGAATTGAACCTCTCGGTTCGCGCGACCAACTGTCTGGAATCCGAAGGAATCAATACCGTGCGGGATTTGGTGTCTCGGACGGAAGACCAATTGTTGCAAGTCCGCAATTTCGGCGAAACCACTTTGACCGAAGTTCGCGAACGGCTGGATGCCATTAACTTGCGATTGGGGATGCGTGTGCCGCAAGGCGCGCCCGGCATGCCCGCTGGTATGTAACACGGACTTTGTATAAACACCGAAACGGTTTGGATTTCCACTGTCGAGTCATCGCCGGTTTCGCGCAACTGTAATACTGATCGAAGACTGAAGAGAGTCCCATGCGTCACCGAATGAAAGGCCGCAAGCTCGGCCGCAATGCATCACACCGCCGCGCGATGTTTCGCAACATGGCCACCAGCCTGATCTGCTCTGTCCGCGTGGATGAAGACGATCCGCAGGCCCCCAAGGTTCCCGGACGGATTGTGACGACCGTGGCCAAGGCCAAGGAACTCCGCCCGTACGTGGAAAAACTAGTGACCATGGCTCGCAAGTCGCTGGCACATAGCGAACGAGCTGCCGAGTTCAGCACCTCCGCCGACCGCAACACCGAAGAGTGGAAGAGTTGGCGGAATTCGGAGCAATGGAACAAGTGGAATCAGGCGATTGCTCCGGCTATCAACTATCGTCGCCGTGCGTTCGCCCTGTTGCGCGACAAAACGGCCGTCGATGTGCTGTTCGCCGAATTGGCTGAGCGGTTTGAGGATCGCCCCGGGGGATACACCCGTGTGATTCGATTGGCCGACGTCCGTCTTGGTGATGCCGGCGAAAAGGCCTTGATCGAATTTGTCGGCGAACGTGACCGCGTCACGAGCAAACAAGCTGCGGCCCCCATGGTCGTTGAGGATGACGAAACCGAAGCCGACACGGAAAGCGAAACCGCAGTTGACGAATCGGCCGCCGGAAGCGAAACTTCCGAGACTGAGGCGGAAACAGCAGAGGTCGCTGGTGAGGAACCGGCGGACGATGACAAAAAGGCTGAAGCATAATCAACGCGACGCGCGCATCATTCTGCCGCGTCGCCCCCGCCCAGTTGAGAAAGGATTCTCAACAAATATGGCCAACCGCGGATTTGATTTTAGCTGGGCAATGGAACAACTCTGCCGCGACATCGTCGGCAGACTCGATGAATTCTCGCATGTGCGGATGGACCAAGTCGCCGTCACCTTCGCGCAAGCCCGCCGCCGCGTCCCTTATGGACTGCAGGCCAAACTGACCCCCATGCGCTTCGAAGGGGGATCGCTGACGACCTCCCGCTATGGCCGGGAATGGACGGTCCAACGACTATACGATCACAGCGGCGAAAATGAGTATCTTTACATACTCACATTCTACCTGCCGCGGTTTTTGGATCACGACTTTCGTGAAAAGATGATCACAATCGTCCACGAATTGCACCACATCAGCCCCCACTTCGACGGAGACATCCGCCGACATTCCGGCCGGTACCACGTGCATTCGCACAGCCAAAAAGAATACGACGCGATGTGCGCCCGCTTGGTGGATCAATACTTAAAGCAAAAGCCGCCCGCCGCGCAGCACCAGTTCCTGAAAACCAACTTTCGCAAACTCGCCAAACAACACGGCGGAGTCGTCGGCATCCGCCTGCCCGTGCCTAAGTTGATCCCGTTGCGGGAATCGGCGTGAAGCGGGGTTTTCGGCACCGGAAATGCAACCGCGTTAAAATACGCCGCCAACGGTTGATTCTGGCGCTGCCGGCATCTCGCCTATTAGTCTTCGTGCGACATATTTAAAGACTTCCTCGTGTGCTGTTCCTGCCACGGCGCCCGGTCCGGCTTCTATGAAGCACCACTCATCCCGAACGTCGCGCACGAAATCTGCGGCAATCAATCGAGATCGAAAAGGACCAGCGATTGAAGCAGCCATTGCTTTTAATTGACGCAAATCCCCGTTGTTGGTGGAAATCCGTTGGGCCTGCGAGCGTCCAGATAGTGAAAATTCCACGCAACCGGTTCACCGTCAATAATCCATGTGCGGATTTCTTGTGGCACGTCGCCGTACATCCATTGTCCGGCGACGGCGATGTCCAGCCATTGACGGGCAATGATCGGTATGTCCCAGCCGAAGCTCCGTCTGAGGAGGTGGGCTTCATCATTCAATTCCTTGAGGTTCACCACCTTTGACTGCTGACCGCCGCGCTTCCACGATGATTTTGGCGTTCTTACGAAAAGTGGAAATGTCAGACCGCCTGGCATTTCGTCGTCGAGACCAATCACCCAGGTCGTTGGCATGGGGACATGAATGTCGTGTTGTTCGAGTTTTCCGAGCACATCGTCCAAGCCAATAAGGTCCCGGCGTTCTTCTGGGCGATCACGAATGTTGGGGCGATCACCGACTTGACGGTCAAGATCTTCAATTCCGCACTCGTAGCCGAATAAGAAACCACGTCATCCGGATTGGATTGTTGGTTGCCGAGTTCGATTGGCCAATCTAAACGTTTATCGCGCAAGCGTTTCGCGTCGGGCCGGTCGTTGTTGTCGTAAAATAACTTCATGGCGAGCTATCCCTGATTGTCATTCACGGAAACGGCTCCGAGGCGATCCTCGTCCCGCGCTGTCGGCACGTAACAATTCAATAATTTCACCATACCCCCCCTTGCCTGCCCATGCCAATGGAGTCGCCCATGCTTCGGCGGTCGGCTCGACGGAGTCAGCTCCATGTTCCAAGTAAAACTGGACCAGATCCGCACGGCCCCACCGGCAGGCCCAGCCGAGTGGCGTCGACTGCAGCACATCGTCGCGAATCGACAGTGACGCACCCGCATCCAATAATATCTCGGCAAACGGCAGGCTGTCGGCTATGGTTGCCATGTGATGCAGCGGTGTCTGGCCGTTCTCATTTTTCACATTGGGATCGACGCCGGACTTGAGGAGCAGCCGCAGGCTCTCCGGCAACGTGGCATGCATGATCACATAATGCCACCAAGGATCATCCTTGGTTCGACTCACGTGCGGCAAGCACATCCGCACGATTTCTGTGTCACTGCTGCCGGCGGCCCAGAGTAATTGTTCGGCCAAGTACGTGGACGTCGGATTCGCAGTGTTGAGACTGCGTCCAGGTACCGTGCCGGCGAGGATCGCGCGGGCGGCGTCACGGTCGCCGTTGCCCGCTATGTGTTCAACGGCGATTTCCGCGCCGTATTCCAACAATAACGACTTCATCCGTTCATCCCCGATTGCCTCCGCGTTGCAGAGCGGATCGCCGCAGGCATAGACAACCGCATTCGGGTCGGCACCAGCATCGAGTAGCATTCGGGCAATGTCGTGCCGGCCGCAGACTGCGGCAAACCACAGCGGCATCCCCCAACTACGTTCGCCGCTGGCATTGACGGTCGATTCGTCCGGATCAAGTCCTAGGTCCAACAACAGCGAAACCATATTCGGGCGATTGACGCGCACCGCAATGGCTAATAAACCACCACGATAGAAATGGATAGCATTAGCAAGTATTCCCGCATCGTGCATCTTCTGCACAGCGGTACGGTCTCCCATGGCGACTGCACTGCGAGGCGTTAATTTTGCTCCGGCGGCAAGTAACAAACGGGCGGTCTCGACAAATTGCGCTGGATCAATGCGGGCGTTCTCCAGAAACGGCAAAAACTGATCCTGCGCGGAATATCCAGCTGCGATTGCTGCGAAATCGAGCGGAGTGTTTCCTGGACAGTCGGCCACCGGGGCATTGCTGACAGGAACAGCCACGGCAGCCGGTGCATCAACCACCGCCCCACGCAGGAGCAGCCAATCCACCATTTCCGCATCGTGCTTCCAGGCGGCAAGGTGCAGTGGTGTTACGCCGTGATTGTCGCAAGCTTTAATCAAGGTCGTATCGGCGTTGAATAGCTGCCGCGCCTGATCCCATTGGTCGGCTAACATGGCTCGCTGGATATCCGTCGTCGCGGATTTGACCGTTGCCCCGGACGCACTTTGCTGCCGACGACGGTGCTGTTCCTCCCCGTCAATGATCGCGACAATTTCGCCGTAGCCGCGCTCGAGAGCGATGGTGTAAGCCGACGTTGCATCACGATACGGCCAAAATCCGCGCTGCGCATCGGCACCGAGTTCCATCAATGCCTGTGTCATCTCCGCGTCGCGATTGAGAACCGCGTAATGTAGGGCGGTCCGCTCGCCGAATTCGCCGCCGCGTTCGAGATTCACAAGCTCCGGTCGCCCCTTAGCTATCCGCCGCATCGTTACGAGATCGCCCGCCTCAGCCGCCGCACAAAACCGTTCGCTCGTCAATCCGTCGATGTGCTGCTTCAATTTTGACCAGCTGGCAAAGCCATAGGAGCGGGCCAGAATCCGCTGGGCGTCAGCTAAAGCGAATGTTGCGGGGCTGAGTTGTCGTTCAAATTTTGCGACTTCCGCAAGCGAGTCTGGAGCGCCGGCACGATAGCTTTTTAGTAGTTCCTTTGCTTGTTTTCGCAGTTGGGCGAGACTCGGTTTGTCGGGTAATTCACGAGCCGGAGCGGGGTGATGATGAGGCATGATGTCCTCCTTTCCGCGGCATGGTGCCGCTAGGCTCGGTGTCCGCGTCGCGAACCGAAAGAAGGGACGCTATCCAGCAAAAAACATACAAATCGGGTAGGCTCAGCCTTTTCCGCGGACACGGCAGCGCCCCACGCGCATGATTGCATTCTACCAAACCGGATCATCGCGGAGATACAGTGAAATGTCGTTCTCGTCAGAGATGCCGCGATGTCAATCCGCGGCTGATTATTGATTTCGGCCCATGTTTTGGCCTCTCGTCGGACGCGATTTCGGTGGGTCGAAACTATTGATCATTGTTGCCAAAGGGGCGGGCGGTTTGACATACTTCATGGTGGCAAGCGGTTGGGTTCTTGTACGTGCTCGACTTGTCCCGAAATTGTTTTTTCTATCACAACCATTTATTGCCAGTGTCAACAATTAAAATCAACAAGAATGTCGATCCGCATCGTGAATTCCCCGATCCGGTGGGGCTGCCCGAAACCGTGGACCTTGCGCGGGCGACCCGCACATCGCGTCTGGTGGGAGTTTCCACAATTGGCGTGGCTGTCCGGTTGTTGATTATCGGCATTGAATTGGCCGGGTTTTGGGTGTGGGGTTATTCGGTCTTGCTGGTTGATGCGGTGGCGTCGCTGGCGGATGTGGTGGCGAGTGTTGCCATCATCATTGCCATCAAAATTGCCGAGCGACCTCCCGATGAAGACCATCCCTTCGGTCACGGACGCTTTGAACCGTTGGCCGGGATGCAGATGGGGATTCTTATTTGCATGCTGGGGGGTGGTGTCATCGGCCAGCAATTCTTTGCCGTCTTTACAGAAGCAGCATCAGGCCACGTCAATGTCTGGGTGGCAGCGATTCCATTGGCGGCCGCTGTGATCTTTGAATTGATTTGCCGCATGATTTTACGGATCGGTCGTCGCGAGCATAGTACCGCACTCATCTCCGAGGCGTACCATTACCGCGTCGACGGCGTTACCAGCTTATTGGCTGCCGTTGGATTGCTGGTGGCCAGTGCCATTCCGCAATTCAGCAATCTGGTCGACCATATCGGAGCCATGCTCCTAGCGGCGATCATGTTGGGCTTGGGGGCGACCGCTGTTTGGCAAAACGTGCATCAACTGCTCGACCGCGTCCCCGACTCAGAATGGTTCCGACGCGTACGGGCTTCGGCGGAGAAGGTCGAAGGAGTGTTGGACGTTGAAAAAGTGCGGATGCAATGTGCCGGTCCGGACGCCCATGTCGATATCGACATCGAAGTCGATCCGCGGCAAACTGTTAGTGAGGCACATGTCATCACGCAACACGTCCGTGCCCAAATCCAAACCGACTGGCCCGCCGTCCGCGATGTGGTCGTCCACGTCGAACCCTATTTTGACGGCGATCACTAAACAGGGCAGCCTCGTGCGGCCGGCCGTGTCTCTCTAGAACCAGTTTCAAAACCTGGTTGCGCTTGTTTGAGATACTTAAATCCAAGAGCCCGCGCAACACAGCAGAGGGTTTTGAAACCAATTGTGAAGGACTAGTGCTTCGCCGGTGCCTCGCCGGTGGAGATCTGTGCGTTCGATTGCTTCGGGCCATAAATCCACAGCGGCACGCGTAGCTCGGGATATTCTGGATCGTCGGTGAAGATTCGTACCACCGTGACATGTTTGCCTGGCGGGACTTGATCGCTGACTGCCAGTTTGATGGGAATCCGGCGGAAACCGTTTTCATCAGCGACCGCATCTTCGGTGCGCAATTGGACGAGGTCGGAGTCACAACTGACGCCTTCGACCCGAAAGTGATCGGGACGCATGTCGGTAACCGTAATGGATTGTTCCTCAATTCGGCCGCCGTTGTGGTATAAAACCATGCTGGCCGGTCGCACGGTCACCCCGCGATCCGGAACGCGGAGTTGAAAGGCCAGATCCGTGCTTTGAGATTCCTTAGAACGGGCGGGGCGGGTTTCGACGGTGAGTGTGTACTCATGGTGCCCCGGTTCTTGGTTGGCCATCTGCACGCGGAGCAGGATCATGCCTTGTTCACCGGGGGGAATCGGGAGCAGTAGTTCGTCTTGATCATTGGGGCGAAAACGCTGATCGCCGACGATCACTTCTGGTTTCAAACAACCGCAGCTGACAGAGATTTTGGTCATGATCACGGGCGTGTTCCCGCGATTCACGAATCCGTATCTTGCATTTTCCTCTGCCGTGGGATCGACCAGTCCTTTGTCGACCAGATATTGCGTAAACGCCAGCGTCGCCGGGGGCGTTTTGACCGCGAACGGTCGCGGCAAAGGTGCGGAGGCATGGGCGGCGATCGAACAGACAAGCGGAATCAAAGCCGTGGCCAATGCCAGTTTCGTTTTCGCGCGGCCACTTTGCAAAAAGAAGTTCGGGCGTACCGTCATGCGCAGCCTCCATGCCGCTGAATATTTCAATGAGTCGAGAGAGGAAGGGCGGGCTTTTAGCACATTTGCTGAGGAGCAGCAAGGTGAGCCGTGTGCGGGCGGGTTATCTCAAATGGGCGTGTTGAGAAAGCTGGAATTCTCGTTCTCTCCTATCGAAGAGCGTGGAGAAGGCGATTCACCAGAATAAGAAACCAAGCCGGCGAGAGTAGCGATGCACGCTCAGATTGCCTACGCTGATTAGCAGTATTACGCAGGCAGAGCACCGTCGTCGCTTTTTCACTTTTCTTCCGGCCACTGGCCACTGACCACCGGCCACTCCTAACTTTGAATCCCTCGCATGAAACAATTCTTCGTCAAAAAGTGGTTCCTGGTCGGACTGGCGGTGACAATCACCGGCGGGATTTTGTACGGCTGGCAGCGTCCGCAGGGAATCGAGAGTATTACCGAATTCGTTCATCCGCGGTGGCTGACCGGATTTGTGTTGTTTTTGATGTCGATCACACTCGACAGCCGACAGTTGCGTGCGTCGTTTCGCGCGCCCGCTCCGGTGCTGTTGGCTGTGGGACTGAACTACCTCGTCGTACCGGCCGCCGCTTGGGCTCTGATGTCGATACAACTCTCGGAGGATTTTCGTTTTGGTCTGATGATTGCCGGGAGTGTCCCCTGTACGATGGCGGCCGCTTCGGTCTGGACACGCAAGGCACAGGGGAACGATGCCGTGTCGTTGTTGGTCACCATGTCGACCAATGCCATTTGCTTTATCGTCACGCCGCTGTGGATCAACATGGCGATTCCCGATCGGCGAAGCCCATTTGGATGCGTGGGAAATGGTCGGCCGGTTGGTCGAAACGGTGCTGATCCCCTGCTCTGCTGGACAACTGCTTCGCCAATGGGGAGTTGTGGCGGGCTTTGCGACCCGAGCAAAGACGGTGCTGGGTGTTGTTGCCCAGTCGTTGGTCTTGGTGCTCGTACTGTTTGCGGCGCTGAAATCGGGCCGGAACTTAGCCGTAACCAACGCCCACATGAGCCTATTGGCCGTGGCTGTGGTCTGGGCCAGTTGCATTGGAATTCATACAACCGTGCTGTTTGCGGGCCGGTATTTCTCTGGGACGTTGGGCTTTACGGATGCGGACGGCAAGGCGGTGGCGATTTCGGGCAGCCAAAAGACGTTACCAATTGGCGTTTATATCGCGACCGACCCAGCGATGTTCGGGGCATTCCCGTTTGCCGTGTTTCCAATGCTGATGTATCACGCGTCGCAATTGTTTGTCGACACGGCGGTTGCCGACCGTTGGGCCGCGGAGGAGGATGCGACCGAATCTGCCGCTGTCGCGGAGAAATGATCGCGGCGGCCGGTTATTGTTTTGGCAATTTGACTGTCAGGTCATCGTAACGCGGGTCGCGGAACGTTTCATAGAACTCCATGCCGAAGCCTTGGTTGAGTTCGTATTCTGCCCGGTAGGCCCAGGGCGTGCCGGCATGCTCGTATATGACATGCCGAAAGCGGTCTTGGGCCATCGCCAATTGCTCGTTGAGTTCGTTCATGTCGACTTTCGTGATTTTTACCTGCTCTTCATCCGGAGGCAGCATTTGCTGGGTGCGGCGGAGGTTCCAGCGATTGTTCTTGGGGTCCTTCGGTTCGGGCGATTCCTTGGCATGTTTGTCCATCGCGAGCAGGAATTGAAATAACCGCACGCGATAGGCCAGGACCTGCGCTGCAGCCAGGTCGTAATTGGCACGCCAGCGCGGTGAGCCTTCCTTGTCACGCAAGTGTTTGATGCCATCCAGCGTCTTGATTGCTTCGTTGAGCATGCCCATCGCGCGGAGCGCGCGTCCAAAATAGACTTTCGCATCCTTGCGAAATTCCTCATGGTCGTTGCTGTACCAAATCTCCCGAATGTTCAAATCTTTGTCGCGGTGCGGATTGAGTTTGACGACCATGTCCCAGATCGTGCGGCGAAATTCGCTGCTGTCCCGCTCTGATTCGTACAATTTCCTGGGTACCAACTCCGGAGAATATTCTCTGATCGCCTCGAAACGGAATTTCCGCTCCTCCCCATGTTGGGTCGTAACCAGATTTTCATCTTCGCTGGGGAGGATGAAAAAGATTCCGCCCGATTCTTTGGCCAGACGCACCTGCTCGTAGGGGCCAAAGCCGGCGGATTGGGCGTCCCAGCGTCCGTGCAAGCCATCGTACTGCAACGATTCGGGGTAGGCGGTTTCGGGGCCACGGCGAATCTGTAACCAATGGTTCAATCCATGTTGCGGGTCCTTCCAGCGCACTCGGGCATAGGGATAACCAAAGATCGATTCCCGACCGAGAATATAGCAGGGGGCACGGGCCTTTTTGGCCTTGGCCAGCGTGAGGTCAAAGGCTTCCCCGTCATCTCCCGATTCATCCGAAACAATGACTATGATCAATCGCCGATTGCCGCGATTGGCGACGATCGAATACTTGTCGATGACGGTTGAGATGGCGCTGCTCATATTTTCTTCGCCACTTTCGTCCACATTGATTTTGTCGATCGCCGCTTTGATCACGTTTTCGTCGGAGGTCGGAGTCTTCGTCAGGTCTGTGATTCCTTTGCCGAAACTGTGCATGGCTGTCAGTATTGCCGCGTCCCGATTTTTGGAAGCGCGCTTATCCTTCTTTTCGACGATCCGCAACTCTTCATAGATCTTGTGGAATTCGTCACGAATCATCTTTTGATCATTCTGCATGCTGTCGGACTCGTCAAACAGCCAGACGACCAGCAGCCCCTGCCCTTCGCGCATCAGCCGCCGCAACTCATCTGTCATACGGCTCATCGCCACGGGATAGCCTGTGACGGCTGCGCCGGTCTCGCCGTTCACTTCTCCTCCGTCATCCAATTGGTCGCCCAGCTGCTCAAAGCCTGGTAGCGGTGCCGCAATATTCGCCTGGAAATCGGGAGTCTCAAGCTTGGTGGATTCCTCAATCGATTTTTTCGCGATCTGATTGGCTTCGTTACCGCCAATGGTGTCGTCCACCACGCCACCAGCGATGACGGCCGCAGTGTTGGAGACTTCGGTCACCGCCTCTAACGTGCGGTTGAACTCTTGCTGCTGGCGTTCCTGTTCTTCGAACACCGTTTGAATGTCGATCTCTTCGATCTTTTGCACCACCGCATACTGCACCATAAAGAGTGCAGCTAAAATCAAAAGATGCACCGCTAAGGAGGTGATTAAAGCTGAGGCTTCTCGTTTTTGACGCATGAGAGAATACCGATCATTTTGTGGTGCTGTATTTACAATTCCTACTTACGGCCGGGCATCGCGCGGGCATCCGGCTTTGTCTCTTTGAGGGACGTGTCGGTCTACCACACGGGGATTGAATCACAGCCCTTTCGGTCCGTCGCGTTGAAGTTGTTCGCGCTTCTTCAGGGCCGCTTCATCGCGCGGCGGTCTATTTTCACCTGCTTGTCGCATGCGTTCATCCATTTTGGCATAGCCCACGCTGCGTTCAACCCATTGCCAACCGAGCGGCTGTGAAAGTTCACGTTCGGCCAACAGGCTCCAGGGGGTGTTGGGATGTTCGTCAATAATGCGTGTCAGATAAGTGCGCGCACGCTCTGCTAGTTTTTTCACGCGGGCGCCAGAGATAATTTGGTCTGAGGGAATCAGCGCCCATTGATCGTTCTTGGGGTCAGAGAATTTACGCGGCTGGCCCTTCATTTCGGCCAACACGGAATTGTAACCCAAGCTACGGACCTTCATGGCCAGCGCGCGGCCAATCGCCAAATCATAACCGGCCTGCCAACGCGGTTCGGTAATCTTCTCGCGATCCGCTTCGCCCGTTTCCAAGATGCTCAATATCTGATCCAACTGATAGGTCAGTTTGGCCATCGGTTTCTGGGATTCGGTCATCTGTTGTCGCAGGATGTTGTCACTGTCGGCGCGGAACTCCGTCTGCGGGACGTTGATCTCGCCATCACGTTCGTTTTTCGTCAAGGCGGCTGCTTGGACCAATGCCATCTTAGCCTTGTTTTGCGACACGCGCCGTTCGTATTCAGCACGGGAAACGTAGTCGGGCCGATAGTTTCTCATGACCGCTTTGTCGAATTTGGCACCACCGACGACGTCATCGGTAATCAAAAACAACCCACCGGTTTCGGCGCTCAATCGTGTCAGACCGTAAGGTCCGTGCCCCGACGACAGCACCATGTTGCGATTCGATCCTCCCCAAAAACTGAGCCGCAACCGTTCCGCCATTGCTGTTTCCGGCCCTTGGTGCACGGGAAATTGTTTGGTGGAATTGTCTGGGTAAGTCCATGTGACATATCCCAGCTCGCGGCCAAACGTCGAGGCGTTGCCGATCGTGTAGGTGCGGATGCCATACCGGCGATTGAATTTGATGACGCCGTCCAGCAACGCTTCGTCATCCCCTCGCTCGTCGGTCACCACGACGATCATCACATTGTAGCCGGCGCGCGTGCGATATTTGTAATACTTTTGCGCCGCGTCGCGCACTGTGGCGTACACGTTTTCTGTTCCCGACTCATCCATGACGATGTCACGGACAGCTTGCGTCATTTTACCGATGTCGTCGACCGGTTTGTCCGTGATGAAGGTGTGCCTTTCACCAAACGAAGCGACCACGGTTTTTAGCGGCGGGTCATCTTTTTCGTGCAGTTGGCCCAATTGCGAATAGATACTTTCAAAACGATCGGCGATCGCCGTGCGTCGTTCTTTGAGCGAACCGGAGGCATCGAACAGCCAAACCACGAGCGTCTTGCGTTCTTGCAGCGACTGCCGAATTTCGGCAACCAAACGGTCCAGTGCCCCTTCGACACCGCCGACCATATCCGAAAATTCACCACTGACTTCGACCCGCTCGATCAATTCCGCCATCGCGGGACTTTCAATCACGTCCGGCAAGGTGAAATCGGCTTCATCAAGTTCTTTCAGCGGCTCATCCAGATTGGTTTTCGGATTCTCTCCCGACAACGCCGCCATGGCTGCCGAGTTGGCTTGAGACTGCATATCGGAATCATTTCCGATCGTGTCGGCTTGTATCACCGTTTCGAATTCGCGCCGCGGCTCAGGTTGATCGAACGTACTTTCGATTTCTGCCGCTTTGAATTCCTGCGTGGCGACATAAGTGACGCTGCCCAAGAGCACCATCAACCCAAGATGAAACGCGAGGCTGGCGATCCAAGCGCGGGCGCTTTTACCGCGGGGAAGACGCCATTTTGAGCGGGAATAAGCCGTACCGCTCTTTGCAGCGGAAGCCGCCCCTGGGGGATCGGCCGCACGGACGTTTAGCGTGCTTTGCGTCACAGCCAACTCCAATTACCCGAACGAACTGCGTCGCCCGACTGCCCCTTCGAGTAACGCGGTCTCTTTAAGAGATGAACAACTGTTTGCAGTCTACCATACCCCGGTGCGGTTGCAAAGAAGAGGCCCAGAGGGTGTGTTGCCTGGGTTACCACACGTCTGCCGCGGCAACTCCTTGTGCGGCAGCCAATTCGGTGGTTTTGGGGCGGCATTCTAGCCCCAGGAAATCGCGGTAGCCTAAGTCGTAGGCTTCCTTCAAGACCCGATTGTAATGGATCTCGCCGGTTCCCGGTTCATTGCGACCGGGGGTGTCGGCCAACTGCAGATATCCGATCTGTCCCGCTTTCATCCCTTCTCGCAAATGCCCACACAAGTCCCCTTCGGTGATCTGCATGTGGTAGAGATCCCAATTGATCTTCACATGCGGCGATCCGACTTCGTTGCAGATATGAATCGATGGCGGGCTGCCGTACAGGCAATGCCCTTTGTGATCGACGCGGATATTCATCGCTTCCAGAATCAGCATGATGTCGTTGGCTTCGGCGATGGGAGCGGCCAACTTCAGACCGGTGATGATGTTCTCGTGCATCTCCTTCTGCGTCATGCCGGGTTGGTCGTTGCCGCCGACGACGGTCATCTTTTTGCAATTGAGCTTTTTCGCCGCTGCGCATCCCTCTTCAATTTTCTTGACGAAGTTTGCATGGTTCTTGGGGTCGTTCAGTCCGGGACTAAATCCCCAGGCGGTAAATTGGGCGCACTCAATGCCCAGTTCCTGACTCAGCGCCGCCATGGCATCAATGTCTTGGCGTTCCCAGGGCCAAAATTCATAAGCGGGATAACCGAACGCGGCCGCTTGTTTGATCCGTTCCAGGAAGGGCAGCTTCTTCCACCACATTTCGATGTTGACGGCGAATTTCGTGTGTGGGGTGCGACCCAATTGGCTAAGCTCTTCAGCAGAGACCTCTTCAGTTGCATCGGCCGACTGGGCGGTCACAAACCCCGCAGCTGCGGCGGTTCCTAAAAAGGCGCGGCGATCAATCATGGGCATGATGACGGCTTTCCAACAGGACAGAATGGCGGATCGTGGTTATTTCCTCAAATTTCCACGCTAACGCACCGCTGAACGAGGGTCAACAGACAAAAGAATGTCGTTGACCGGCTGCGCAGGCAGCGATACATTAAATACGCATTCAACGTCAGCTTCGCTGGATTCTCTAGAGCGGGAGGTCACCATGCTACGAGTTCTCGGCAGCCGCACACAGCTCTGTGATGGTGTGACGCGCCGCGAATTGATGCGCGTCGGCGGGCTTTCGCTGTTCGGCGGCATGACGTTGCCTCGCCTCTTGGCGGCCGCAAGCTCCTCCCCGGCCGCTCCCATCGGTGGTACTGCCAAGTCGGTGATCTTGCTGAACTTGCTGGGCGGTCCGAGCCAGATGGACATGTTCGACATGAAACCGCACGCGCCGGTGGAAGTCCGCGGCGAGTTCCAACCCATCGACACCTCGTTGCCGGGATTGCAGATTTGCGAACATTTGCCGAACACCGCGCGGTACATGCACAAGGCGACCATCGTGCGGACGGTCACCCACACCTATAACGCACACAATCCGTTGGCCATGATGACCGGTTTCACCGGCGGAGCCAACAATCAACTCGCCCCGGAACCCACCGACCCGCCCGATATCGGCGCCATCTGCCAGTACCTGAATATGGGGCCGCGTGAAATGCCAGGGGCTGTTTGCTTGCCCTGTTTTCCCGGTTTCGGCGAACGAACAATGTACCCCGGTATCCGTCGCCCGGGACCATACGGTGGATTCTTGGGGCATCGCTACGATCCGTTGTTCGGTGAATGCGATCCGGAATTTGGTCGCGAACCGAGTGTGAATTACTACGATCCGGTCCGCCCGATGGGAGCCCCGACACTGCCAGCACTGGACGTCTTGCCGGAGATGAGTGTTGATCGGCTCGACCGCCGTTTGTCGATGCTGCAAAAACTGGACGGCGCGTTCGCGCAAGCGGAGTCGTCGCCGGCGATTGCTCGCATGGATGAAGTCCAACAACGGGCGCTGGCTATGCTCTCTACCAGCAAGGTCCGCGATGCCTTTGACCTCGACCGTGAACCGGATGCATTGCGAGATCAATACGGTCGTCACATGATGGGCTCCAGTCTGCTGATCGCAAGACGGTTGGTCGAAGCGGGGGTGCCGTTTATTAGCGTGCACGCCGAAATATTCGGCCGCTATGGGCATTCGTACGACATGCACGAAAACAATTTCGGCATGCTCAAAAACGAAAACCTGCCGGTGCTCGACATGGTCTACCCAGCCCTGATTGAAGACCTCGAACAACGCGGCCTGTTGGATTCGACCTTGGTCGTCGTCATGGGAGAAATGGGCCGTTCCCCGCGGGTGAATGCCAAAGCGGGCCGCGACCATTGGCCGCAGTGTGGATTCAGCCTGCTCACCGGTGGCGGGATTCGTCGCGGTTCGATCTTCGGCACGACTGACAAGCAAGCGGCCTATCCGACCAGTCACCCCGTTTCGCCGGGCGATATTGTTGCCACAATCTACCATTTACTGGGCATCGACCCGCATATGATGGTTCCCGACCGCACGAACCGGCCGATTGCAATTGCCCACGGCGGCAATGTGATCACCGATATTGTGGTATGAATTGGCTATTCACGGTTACCGCCAAAGCCGTTGCGAGGCGCCAATTTCAGGCGAAAACCCGCTCGCTTGAACCGAACTGATAAAGCTGGTAATACAGATGTCTGACCGCCCCATCTTGTCGTGCGCGGTCGTTGCGCCCAGAGCCGTTTGGCTGGATTTGGCGCGAATTTTCTCTACTTTTTGTGACTAGGCTACAGACAATGCCCATTGCGACACCGGAACAGTACGGCCGTATGCTCGACGCCGCCCAAGCGGGCGATTATGCGTATCCCGCGATCAACGTGACCTCGCTCACGACAATCAACGCCGCTTTAAAGGCGTTTGCCGATAACAAGTCGGACGGCATTATTCAGGTCTCCACCGGTGGCGGACAATTTGCCTCGGGTCTAAACGTCAATGACGCCGCCAAAGGGGCCATTGTGCTCGCTGAAGCCGCGCATCGTCTGGCTGCGGAATACAACGTTTTTGTCGCACTGCATACCGACCACTGCCAACCAGGCAAGGTCGACGGATTCTTGCGGCCGCTCATCGCCGAAACAGCCCGCCGCCGCGAAGCCGGTCAGCCCAACCTGTTCCAATCGCACATGCTGGACGCTTCGGAATTGCCGCTCAAAGAGAATTTGGAACTTTCACTCGAATTACTCAAACTGTGTGCGGCCAACGAGATCATTCTCGAAGTCGAAGCGGGTGTCGTCGGTGGTGAAGAAGACGGTGTGGATCACTCCGATCAACCGGCCGAAAAATTGTACACCACGACCGAAGACATGCTGGAAGTCTACGAAACCCTCAACGGCCACGGACGTTTTCTGTTCGCTGCTACATTCGGCAACGTCCACGGCAGCTACAAACCGGGTGCCGTCAAATTGCGTCCGGATATTTTGAAGCTAGGCCAGGACGCCGTGATTGCCAAGTACGGCAAAGAAGCTGAATTCGATCTCGTATTCCATGGTGGCTCCGGCACGCCGCTGGAAGAGATCCGCGAAACGTTGGCCTACGGCGTGGTGAAGATGAACATCGACACCGACACGCAATATGCCTTCACGCGTCCGATCGTCGATCACATCATGAAGAACTACGATGGCGTGTTGAAAATCGACGGTGAAATCGGCGTCAAAAAGGCTTACGATCCGCGGAGCTACCTGAAAAAAGGGGAAGCCGGCGTCGCCGAACGTCTCGGTCAAGCCTGTGAAGAACTCCGTTCCACCGGCAAGTCCATCGCCTAGCCGCCAATCACGAAATCGCGCCCCGGGATGCTCATGCTAGCGTCCCGGGAGGGCGAGGCTCCCGCCGAGCCGCCCGCGACCAAGCCTCGTTATCTACGATTGATTTCGCCGTTACGCCCAGCGTACCGATGTGGCTCAGCAGGAGCTTCGCCCTCCCGGGGCGGTGGTTCGTGCTAGGTAACAGAACTCGCACCTTTCGACCATCTCACAACCGGTCATTCAAGTGCCCCGTTGTGCGGTGTCGATAATAGGCGCATGCGATACCTACTGCTCACGATGCTGTTACTCTGCTGCCCGGCGTGCACCGCCGCACGGGCGAAGGCGCTCCTGCCCGACTGGAAGGGGACGACCGCTAATGTCGTGGAAACGCGACAGGTCTGGCACGAATCGACCGGGCACACGCTCAACGCACCGACCAGCGCCACTTACTAAGCGGCTGTCAGTCCAACATTGTCAGTGCGTGTTCGCGGTTCTTCAGTGGGAATTCAACCGGGCCTTTTTGGCGGTGCGATTCAAAGACCGCATGAATCATCTCCGTCGCACCGGCGGCGTTGTAGATGTTGCCCAGCGGCAGACGGTCTTCTTCGATCGCCGCGATCAAATCCTTAACGGCTGCGATGTTACCCGAATGCAAGTTGCCCCCGTCGAGACTTTCCGGTTTGCCTGGTCCATTGGAAGTGATCGGCACCCACTGCGCGCCGCTACGTCCCGGCGACCAAGAAGAGTCAGCCAAATAATAACCCGGCACCAAATGTCCAGTGAATAGCTCGGCGATCCCTTTGGAGCCAAATATCTGCAGCCCGAACCGCCGCGGATTGCCCGCCTGGTTGCGATACGACGAGAAATAGCCGTTCACATTGTTATCGAACACGTACGTTGCCGACAGACCGTCGCCAGCCAGCGGGCCGAGTCCTTCGCCGCCGGGGTAGACATCCGCTTTGGTCACCGGTTGTCCCTTGTTCGTCATCCGCGCATTGCAAGAACGGGCATCGCCGGCCAATGCGCGCATCAAGTCCAATACGTGCGTCCCTAACACCCACAGGTCCTCCGCTCCGCCACGACGATCTTCTTTACCCCGCGCACGGATTTCCAACAGCGTGCCGAGTTTATCTTCGGCAATCATTTTTTGAATGGCTGTCAGCACCGGCGAGTAACGGCTTTGGTGAGCGATCGCCAGTTTTACGTGGGTTGCCTCAACCGCTTTGACCATTTCGTCCGCTTCGGCCATCGTGCGACAAAACGGTTTTTCCATATACATATGGGCGCCGACTTCGGTGCAGGCAAGCACCATTTCGTGATGCCGATCAATCCACCGCGGCCCGATCGCCACGATATCCGGCTGCTCCTGTTTGAGCATCTGCGCGTAGTCAGCATATCCCTTGGCCGCTCCTGTCTTTTTTATAGTGGCGGCTAGCCCCTCGGCGTTGTCATCCGCAACGGCTACGACTTCGGTTTGGGGGATCTCATGCCACACTGTATCCAGCCCATGCCCATAATTACCCCGCCCGGTACTGCCAATGATCGCCACGCGGTATTGTTCGGCCATGGAATTCGGTCCTCTTATGTGTTCGCTGACTCACTATATCGTAGGGCAGGCTCCCGCCTGCCGTGCACCATTCGTGTGATACCACCATTGTGCGTCGTCGAACGAATCTCATTTCGCAAGCACAATTCTCGTTTTGCCTCGACAGCTGACGCCGCCTTTTGATTTCGGGTGGTTTGCCGCGTCACGTATGTTACATTAAGAATCCGCTGCAAAACACGAAAGAAGGTTAGTGGTTTGCAGGCGGGGCCCTATCCGCCAGCTCCTCAAACGTTCTCTATCACGGTGGTCGACTATGCACTCGATGTCGCAACCTTCTCGGATTTTGCTATTCGCATGCGCGGCCGTTGTCGGCATTTTTCCGGCAGCAGTGGCCGTTGCACAGGAACGGTCAATTGCCGATGCGAATAACACACCCAATCTCAAGGTGCTTTCCGCGGGGCAGTGGCAACAAATCGATACCGCAGTCGATCGCGGTCTGGAATTTATCGCCCGCCATCAACAAGCGGACGGTTCGTTCATGACTCTCAAGTCAGGTCAGCCGGGCGTTTCCAGTTTGTGCATCATGGCGTTCCTCTCGCGCGGGCATGTTCCCGGCATGGGGCCTTATGGGGATCAGTTGGAACGGGCGATCGAATTTGTCCTTTCCACACAACACGCTTCCGGCGTACTCTCGATCGAGTCTCGTGGCGGCGGAGGCAGGGGGCGGCCGAATTACAATCATGCCATCGCGGGGCTGATGTTGGGCGAGGTCTATGGCATGACCACCGGAGATCTCAGCAACCGCATCCGAGAAGCAATTCCCCCCGCGCTTAAGTTTTCCCGCATGCGACAAACCCACCGCAAACGCAATCCCCGCGATCACGGAGGCTGGCGGTATGTGCGACCCAACGGTCCCAATGACTCCGACCTGACCGCCACGAGTTGGCAATTGATGTTTTACCGTTCCGCCAAAAATGCCGAGTTTGATGTGCCGGCGGCATATATCGACGATGCGATGGGCTATGTCCGCCGGTGTTATGAACCGCAAAGCGGGGGGTTTGTGTACGGACTGTCGCTTGCCAATGATGAACACTATGCCAGCGGCGGCAGCGTGGGCGGCGGCATCGTGGCCCTCGCCATGGGGGGCGAACACAATACAGAAATGGCGCAGGCCGGCGGACGCTGGATCTTGAAGCACCCCTTCACACACTACAATCGCCGCCAACAAAGCGACGACCGTTATCACTACAGCGCCTACTATTGCAGCCAGGCGATGTTTCAGCTCGGCGGAAAATACTGGGAGCGGTTTTACCCCGACCTGCAAAAAGTGCTGCTCACCAATCAACAGGCCGACGGCTCCTGGGACCGCGAAGCGAGGCACGACAGCCAATTCGGCAACATCTACACGACAGCACTCACCGTATTGGCCCTCACGCCGCCGTACCAGCTACTCCCGATTTATCAGCGCTGATGGTGCTCTTCCAAAGCAGAGACACACAAGGTCGGCCGCAGCCGCTGAAAATAGAGCAAGCCTTTCGGCGAGTGTCCCGTAGGACGTGTCGAAAGGCTCGTATCTAAGAATAGTCGGGACGACAGGATTCGAACCTGCGACCCCCGGCTCCCAAAGCCGGTGCTCTAGCCAAGCTGAGCTACGTCCCGCGACTGTGAGCGACAAGTCTAAGCCGCGCAGCGGCGGGCGTCAATCGTTGGTCGCTGCTGATTGGACTGAAATTGAGTCCGCAGTTCTCGCTGCCCTTTTTGCGCCGGCAGTGGGGAGCTTCGTGATCCAATCCTGCTGTGGTGACGTTCCATAAGTTCAGTGAACCGCAATTCAGTCCGCTCGGAGGAACAGCATAGTCATGCAACCTCGGTGATCATCCGATTGACGCAAGAGATATTAAAGTGATATCATTATGGTATCTCGTTCCTGTGGGACTCTTGAGGAGAATGCTCATGCACGAAGAACGTAAAGTCCGGCCGCTGACCGGTTGGATTCCCCTGGTGATTTGTCTGGCACTGGTGGTTGCGGCGCCCGTCCTCATCGGGGTGGGGGCGAATCAAGAGGAGCTTCAACCGGTGCTGCTCGGAGTGGGGGCGGGGTTGTGTGGTTTTATAGGTCTGTTTGGCTGTATGCCCGTTGCACCGAACGAGGCGCGGGTCCTGCTGTTGTTTGGGATCTATAAAGGCTCGGTCGTCACCTCCGGCTTTTATTGGGTGAATCCTTTTTTCTCCAAAAAGAAGGTGTCGTTGCGGGTCCACAATTTCGAAACCGGTTCTACAACCACCCCGGAAATCAAGAATGAGCAAGGCCGCGTGACGCAGAAAAAATCACGCTCTGCCGGCTCTCCTTCCAAGGTCAATGACCGCGACGGCAATCCGATCGATATTTCCGCCATCGTGGTCTGGAAGGTCGTCAATACCGCCGAAGCGATGTTTGAAGTCGATGACTACGAGGACTTTGTCGCCATCCAAAGCGAAGCGGCTTTACGCAATTTGGCCAGTCGGCATCCTTATGACAGTGAGGACCACGAGATTTCGCTGCGCGGCAGCACGACCGAAATTAGCGACCAACTGCGGCACGACATTCAAGAACGGCTCGACAAAGCGGGCGTGCATGTCATCGAAGCCCGCATCAGCCAACTCGCCTATGCCCCGGAAATTGCTGCTGCCATGTTGCAGCGACAACAAGCCCAAGCGGTCGTCGCCGCCCGTACAAAAATCGTCGAAGGCGCCGTCGGCATGGTACAAATGGCGCTGGAGCATTTGGCGAAAGACAAAATCGTAGAGTTGGACGACGAACGCCGCGCTGCTATGGTCTCCAATCTATTAGTCGTCCTCTGCAGCGACCGCCACACGCAGCCGGTGGTCAATACGGGGTCGTTGTATCACTGAGGCGAATGAGATAGACCGTAGACCGTAGGCAGTAGGCAGTAGGCAGTAGGCAGTAGGAAACGCGTTGTTTTTACAAACCTAAAGTCTACAGCCTGTAGCCTACAGTCTCTCAAACTCCGTGTTGATACCTAGCAGAACGGGAGCCAGTTCATTGGCTAAGCGTGATTCGTTTTTGTTGAGAGCTGATCCCCAAGTGTTGGATGCTGTCCGACGTTGGGCCGATGACGAATTGCGCAGCATCAATGGTCAGATCGAATATCTGTTGCGACAAGCTCTCAAGGACGCCGGTCGCCTGCCGGGCGATAAACCGTCTGCCGAGGAGGACACGCAGTCCTAGCAGGCGGCGCCGCCTATCGCATTTGACGCGCGGTCCCTTCAGGACATATCCGTTACGAACGGGCCGCCCACTTCGAAATACTTTCGGAACGGGCGACAGCGGCGGACTTCCATGAGTAGTCGCTTTGCCATGCCCGAAGGGTGGTCAATTTGCACGATCACCAGCGGGGTTTCGATGAACATCTGCGCAATAAAGCACAGGCCGCCGACGGAAATGTCTCGCGTCACTGTCGCAAACTCAAGCCCAACAGATTGGTAATCCTTGTCGACTTTTTGCACAAGGATTTCAGCTACGAAGGGGCGACGCAGATTGATTCGCATTTCACGCCCGGTGTGGGATTGTCGCGGAATCAGACCTTTGACAAACGTGGTTAAGTCGTTCGTCGACGTCAGGCAGTCTTGCCCACCCCAACTTGTTTGATGGCTTGAGTCTTTCATAAATCTGGAACTCTTTCCAGCAGAGCAGCAAGTAACCGACGTTGAACGCATCTGATGTCGAGACACCGCTGTTGCTGATTTCGACAGATTTATGGTTGTGAGATAATGTTCTCTGTCCTCTTCCTGGTAATCCCTTACTCTTGCGTCGATGGTTTAAAAAGTAAATGAGGAATCTCAAGGGTCGCCATGGGAGAGTAGACATAGTAACATTTCCCAGCGAACGGTCGCTGTCGCCGGGGGAGTAATCACCACCAAATTAAAGCGTGGTTGAGGGGCATAAACACCTCTGAGGAGCTCCATTCAAGCAAAGGGAGAGGCCACGGATGCGTATCTTGATCGTGGGAGGCGGCATTGCCGGGTTGACGCTCGCAGCGAAATTGCGACAACAAGGTCGCAGACCGGTCGTTATCGAAAAGGCGCACGAGTACACCGACATCGGCTACGGCATCGGCCTGTATCCGCTAGGAAGTTGTGTGCTCCACGGACTGGGGGTCTACGACGATCTGGTCGAATGTGGCTTGGAAGTGCAGCGCTACGAAATCGCCGATCACACGGGCGAGGTCCTGCAAAGCCTCGACATGTCGGTCCTGACCAACGAAATCGGCCCGATGTACATGCTCTCGCGCACGGCGTTGATCGATCTGTTACGTAAAGCGTGCGGCGACTTGCCGATTCGCATGGGGACGACGGTCTCCAAAGTTGAACAAACAGGCGAAACAGTCCACACCACCTTCAGCGACGGGACACAAGGCGAGTTCGACTTAGTTGTATCCTGCGACGGCATTCACTCCGACATGCGCAAGCAGGTCTTTGGCGCGGGTGAGAAATTTGATTCCGAGTGGACCTGTTGGACTTGGTGGGGTAGCGGCGATTTGTTTCCGCCGGAACTGGTCCGCGAGTATTGGGGCCGCGGTTGGTTTTTTGGTGGGTACCCTGCCCCGGACCGCCGCATGTATTGCGCCGGGCTGCCCACGAAAGTCGTCGGCGATGAGCATGCCCCCGACGACGTCGTGCGGGGCGCACTGACCACGCATCTCGCCGAACTGACCGGCAACGACCAAGCGGTCGCCCAAGCGTTGGACGAAGCCCCGAAACTATTTCCTTGGCCGATGTACGACGTTCGCATGGAGCATTGGACCAAAGGCCGCGTGGTGTTGTGCGGCGATTCCGGTATGGCCTTTTTGCCTACTGCCGGCGTCGGTGCCTCCAACGCCATGCGCTCCGCCGCCGCCCTGGCCGATGAACTCTCCCGCGCCGATGCCCAGCTCGTGCCATTGGCATTGGAGCTGTATGAAAAACGGTGCTACAAGATCGTCAAAGCCAACCAAAACGATTCCCGCACCGCCGGACGCATGATGTTCGTCGATTCATCCGCTCTGGGGTGGGGCCGCGATCAACTGGTTAAACACGTCTCGGCGAGTGCCTTCATAGGCAGCATTATCAAAAGCATGAAGGAACCGTTTTAGGTGCTGCGTCGCGATGATTAGACCTGGCCCGTGGGGCCCGATCTACTCAAGTGCCAACAGCTTTGCCTCACCGCAATATCAATCTCTCTTGATTCGTTCTGATTTACAATTAGGCGAATTGCAGACTTTCGTCAATGCCTCGTTGCAAGAAACCACAACACTACTTGTTTATACTTCCACGAATCTGTCCTCTGTGCCCAAATATCATTTCGTTCAATCGAATCAAGAACCTTGCTGAGCGTCCAAGTGTTCCCAAAACGGAACTGCAACTGAGGATATGTCAGCTAGCAACTGTGGCACCAATGTTTTTGCAGATTTCTCGTCGTCGACAGGCCACTCCTGACTGTTGCCGACGTCGGTTTGTCCAATCGCAATCCTCCTAGCGTGGCGAATTCACAATAGCGTGGTTCGTGGCACACATCACAGCACAACTTCTACGAAACTTCTTGTGAACGATGACTTGAACGCAAGGATTGACGTATAATTGATGGGGATCGTCCCCGTATTTCGGATGGCGAATCGGGAAATTAGATAGCGGCTCTCACATCCATCCACCACTTTTTTATACTTGTGCTTGCTGGCCCTCTTGAAGCCGAGCTCTTTCATGGTGTCTTCCAACTCATTCAAGATTTAGTGGACCCAGGCTTCCTTCGTTTTGTTGTCAATCCTCATGACTTCTACCTGATCAGCAATTGGTATAGAAGTGGCCCCGTTTTGCATCCATGATCCTGTATAAGCACATCCCATCAGCCCCCGTCTTCTCGAGCGCGTTCCTTGGCAGCATTATCAAGAGCATGAAGGAACCGTTTTAGGTGCTGCGTCGCGATTCCATTAGACGCTTCCCGCAATGATCGCTTCAATGGCTGAGGCGTATTCATTTCGGTTGTCCTCAACCAGAGCAGAGCGGGCGTTTTGTAGTAAATCGATCTGTCGCTGCGACAAGGGAACGGGAGTGCCGTCGGGAGGGATAGCGGGGATCAAGCGCTTGACGACGGCGCGAGCCAATTGGTCGATGCCTTGCGGGGCAGTCACGGATGTCAACAATGCATCGGCCGGTAAGGCGTCGTTCCAGGCGTTGGGGAGATCGCATTTGTTGGCCACGACAATCGCATCGGGCCATGCAGCCAGTAGAACGCGGGTTTCGTCGTTGGGCGGAGCCGCGCTGTCGAGGACGAGGATGCGACAATCGGCAGCGGCGAATTTCGTTTGCGCCAATTCAATACCGGCTGCTTCGATGCGTTCGGTTGCTGCGCGAATTCCAGCGGTATCGGCGAATTGAATCGGCCAACCTTCCAGTGCGGTTTCGGCGGTGACCACATCCCGTGTCGTACCAGGGCGGTCATGCACCACGGCTCTGGAAAATCCGACCAATGCATTGATCAAGCTCGATTTGCCGACATTCGGTTGCCCAGCGAGGACCACACTCCAAGGCCGGGTCAGGTGACGACCGATGTCGGCCCAACGCAGTAGCGCATCGAGTTGCTCCGTCGCTGCGGCACGCGTTGCATCATTCCAGTCGGTGATTTGCAATTGTTCATAGGCGGCGAGCAAGATGCCGTTTTGTTGATCGAGGGCAATGGCCGCTGTGCGCAGGGTACTGGCGTTTGCGATGGCTGCGGCACATTCCTCAGCGAAGCTGCTGGCCGCCAGCGATGTTTTGTTTTCCCAATCGAAGGTCGTATATCCGGCTTGCCGCAGGTCGGCGAGGATTCTGCGGACGGCAGCGTCCCCGCCGTGGCAGTGGATTTCGAGTTTGTCGTCAGCGGTCCGACAGAGGACAACTTGTTCGCTCGGCTGGCTGCCCCAGTCTCCGAAGATAATGCGTTGCAACGATTGGCTGCTCACCGACTGGCCATTGGCGGCGCGAAATAGCTGAGCCTGGTCCAGTAGGTCGCCATCGCCGGCGAGTACAAGTGTCGCCACGGCGCCCCGCCCGCGGGGGGTGACGACCTCAGCAGTGAAAACGGCATAGGGCATTGAAAAAACTCAATTGCCCGTGGCGGCGATATCTTCGTCGTCCAACGTGGCGATGTAGGGGAGATTGCGATAGTGGTCGTCGTAATCCAGTCCATAGCCGACGACGAATTCATCGGGGATCCGGAAACAATGATAGTCCGGCTGCACCTTGAAGGTGGTCCGCTCATGTTTCCACAAAAGCACAGCGGTACGAATGCTGCGCGGCTTGAGGGTCTGGACCTGCTCTAAGATTCGTGTGAGTGTCTGCCCGGTGTCCAGAATATCATCCAACAGCAGCACGTCGCGGTTGGCGATATCGGGTATGAAATCGGGATTGATCACAAAGTCCCCCGCAGTCGTTGCGGTGCCGCGATAACTCGAGGCCTGCAGCAAACCGACGCGGAGCGGCAATTCAATTTGGCGAATCAGATCGGCCAGAAGAATCACACTGCCGGTCAATACCCCCAAGACGGTCAGTGGACGGTCCTGGTATTCGGCGTGGATCTCTCCGGCCAGTTTCGCGATGGCGGTTTGAATTTCAGTTTCGGGGACGAGAACTTTCACGGAACCGCCTTTGTTTTGTGTCGTCCCTACGAGTAATTTCAAACCCTCTGATGCGACGGACTGTCACGTTTTGCAAGATTCGAGGACCAACGCAACCTGGTTGAGATACCGGTTCTAGTGTTTTGTCAAACCTAAGCTTTGGGGTGCCACTGGCTCGGCCAGTGCTTTGTAAGAATTTTCGGGTTTTGGTTTTGCACTGGCATGGCCAGTGGCACCCAACGCCCCAATTCGAAAAATGACAGAGCACTAGAAATCGCGTCCGGGCAAACGTCCTGCTTTGCGATTGCTCTGCAAGCCCGAAAGCCTACGGCTTGTCGATCAGTCCAAAAAGATGCGGTCGTAATCTTCGAACATTGCGTCCAAAATCGCCCGGCCTTCTTCGGTGGCTCGATAACGAACAAAGTCGTTCCCGCCGGGGACTTCAACAATGAGGGCTGCATTTTCGTCCGGTGTCAGAAACCAAACGTCAGCCGCCAGCGGTTGCATGAATGCAATTAAATCTTCTTCGCCAACCGGCAGGAAGACTTCGCCGTCGAGGAAGAACTGGTAGGCGTACTCTTCGAGTTTGGGCCAAGGCAGATCGCTTTCCGCGCCGCGATAGTACGGCTCGAGCGCGGAGACTTCATCGGGCTTCACGTTGGGATTGTGAAGCATGTCGATCGCGTTCCAGGGGCAGATTTCCAAGTTGTAGTGGTCGTTGCTTTCCGCTGGAATTCGGTAACACATCTGGCAGCCGATGCAGCGGGATGTGTCGATCTGGTGGTAGCTTTCCGACGGAATGTTGCTAACAACTTCGTAGATGCAGTCCACCGGGCATTGCGTCGCGCAGGAATTGCATGACGTGCAGGAGTCCTTATTGATGACCGCCAAGTAGCGGGTCTCTTTTTTGCGGTCCGCTTTGCGGGTTTCGAAATAGTCGGTGACTGAAATCGTCATCGTTGAAAGTCTCTCCAATCGTCAAATCCGAAATGGCTGCCGTTCGAGTGATCCGTGGGGCGATCGATTTTTCGATTCAGCGACACGGCGGCCGGCCGTCATGCGCACAAGTGCGCCTTAAAATTATAGTCGGCTTACGTGGGACTGGCCAATCGTGGCTCATGCGGTTTTTCGAGTTCAGGGCGAAATTATCAAAAATGAGAATCGCCAGAGAAGGTCTCACAACCGGCGCAAGCCGAATTGAGATGCGAATTTCACGCGAAAACTCCCGTTTGGAGATCAACGGCGATGCGTTATACTCCCGCCCCTCTTGAATGCGGCCTCCCCTCGCCGGGGGGCTGTCCAACAATCGAATGCCCGCCCTTTCATTCACGATGCCCACCTCGGCATGAAACCAACGACCATGCGGATCCCGAACGCCACTATTGGACTCAGTTTGCTATTCGCGGCAGCAAGTCTGTCATTCTGCGGTTGCGGGACGACAATTAGCCGGAACGCGACGGAGCAATTGTTAGCCTCCGATGCGGTTGATCGCTCCGTTCGCGAAATCGATTTTCGGGACTTGCGCGGCCAAAACGTTTTTTTTGACACAACGTATATCAAAAATGTGGCCTCGGTTGGTTTTGTGAATTCCGATTACATCATCAGCTCTCTGCGTCAGCAAATGATGGCGGCAGACTGCCGGTTACGGGAAACCCGTGAACAAGCGGACTTTGTCATCGAAGCGCGCGTGGGTGCGTTGGGAGCGGATCGTCACGAAATCGTGTGGGGTATCCCCGCCAACAATCTATTGGGGACAGTCGCTTCGGCGGTTCCCAATGCCCCGGCCACGGCGCCACCGACGATTCCGGAAATTGCGTTTGCCAAAAAAGGCGACGAATTGGCGGTCGCGAAGATTGGTGTGTTTGCCTATCACCGCGAAACGGGACAACCGATTTGGCAATCGGGGACCAATCAATCTAAGAGCACCGCACGAAGTACCACAGTATTTGGCATCGGCCCATTTCAATCCGGTACGATTCACAATGGAACGGAATTCGCCGGATCCAAGATTGCCTTGCCGTTGCTAGGCGAAGATGTCGAAGAAAAAGAATCGCCTGTGACTCCCTTCGAGGAGGAAGCACATTTTGCCAGCGCAAAATCTACAATGACAGTCGCTGATTCCGAAACACCGGCTCCGGCGCCTGAAGTCGAGCAGGTAGCGGGAGAATCTCCCAAACCGCCAGCCACTCCGACTCCACCTACAGAGAAAACGGTTCCAGAGCCGCCGGAGTTGCTGAAAACCATGCCGCAGACTAGCGAACCGGAACAGATCACTGTTCCGGCGGATGCGAAGCCACCCGCCAAATCGGCGCGGCCGACGAACAATACGTTGCTCAACAAGACGAAGAGCAACGGTTGGAATCCCCGCAAACCCGCACCTTAACGCAAGTCACGGGCGCTGCGATGCCTTTGCGACGAGGCCCAAACAGGGCCCCGGCCAGACTGCCTCGCGGCTTGATGTCTATTTCTTGGTGGGCGGTTCAATTTTAAGTTGTTCGTGCACCGTCTGCGCATGCATGCCGACCAAGCGGGCGATCAAAATCGCGATGTACAATTGCCCCAACACAGCTTGAAGCCAGGCCAACGTCCGCGAGAAATCCGACGTCGGGGAAATGTCGCCGTAACCCAGCGTGGTCATGGTGACGAAGCTGAAATAACAAAACACCGAAAAGACCGAAGATGTCTCGTTTGGAGCGTTATCAAGCCAAGGCTCCCCATAGGAAAACATGAACGAACTGGGGTCGTTGAGATACACCAGCACGTACAATAAACCCCAGGCGATACCCGACAATAAATAGACGCACACGGCGGCAAAAATTTTGTCCGTAGTGACCGGTCCTGGCTTGACGACGGTCTTGAGAATCAGAGTGGCAGTAAATGCGAAGGCAATAAATGCCGACCCATCAGCGATGGTATTTGCCGTGATTTTTGAGATCAGGGAGCTCTCGAAAAACGTCGACCAAGTCGTGGATAAGAAGGCAATCCCTAGCAGCGCGCTGGCTAGGTAGGCGAGGCTGCGTTGATCGCTGACGGCCAGAATGGCCGCCGCCAGACTTAAAGTGAGCAAGCCGTAGAAAAACAGGCCCTCAAATGTTGAGTATTTGATGAAGGGCGTCATCAATGAGAATAGAATCAAACAGACGAATAGCGTTTGAAACCGTCCGCGCTGTGCGGTACGGAGGAGTTTGTTAAAAGTCGATTCTTGCATGGCCGGATCCCGAGAAATGACTGCTGTGCGCAAATTTGTGGATGGCAACGCCGCCCGACGCTCACAGGCTGGGGTTGTTTCCCATTGAACGGTCCCAGGGTCGAAACTTCAATGCACCTCGGGAACCGCCGAGTTCACGGTTGTGGCTAAGCGGGATAAGAAGGCTGCCCTTCGCATCGGGTGCGTGCTATAATTTGACAGGTCAAACGGCGAGATTGCCGTTTGACAGATTCCACGCCCCATTGGCTTTCACGCCTCTATTAACGCCTTCCTCTGTAGGAATTCACTGTGTTTCGCATCGCAGATACTACAAGACCGGCCGGTCAATTTTGTGACGGAATTCACCGGCGGCGTTTCCTGGAAATTGGTTCACTGGGAATCTTAGGATTATCGTTGCCAAATTTGTTGCGACGAACGGCAAGCGCGGCGAACGCCGGTGGAGCTGCGACCAGCTCAACCTCGCCCCGATCGGTGATTCTCATTTGGCAACATGGTGGACCCTCGCAACTCGATACCTTCGACATGAAGCCCGACGCTCCGGCCGAGGTGCGTGGCCCGTACTCGTCGATCCAGTCCAATCTGCCCGGTTTGGATGTCGGCGAATTGTTGCCCTATCATGCACGGGTGATGGACAAGTGCACGGTCATCCGCAGTTTTTCGCACGGCAACGGCGATCACTGGGCCGCGGCGCACTGGATGTTGACAGGACGATTAGGGGCGACAGGTTCGGATCGACCGGCACGGCAACCTTCGATGGGAGCGGTGGCGTCTCACCTGCTCGGACCGCGGAAAAAAGACACGCTGGCAACGGTGAACATGAACGACGGCGGCTTTGGCTACCACGGTGCCGCTTGGATGGGAGTCGCGCACAATCCGTTCCGTTATGGGGAATACAGCTACGGAAACGAAGCGGGCCGTTTGCCGACCGGCGATCATAAAAGTTTTCAACTCGTTGACGGGCTGAGCCGCGACCGATTGATGAATCGCGTTGCTTTGCAGGAGCAATTTGACGGCCTGCGTCGTCGGGTGGATACGAACTCCGATTTTCAAAACCTGGATCAGATCGATCAAAAAGCTTTAGACATCGTGCTTTCCGGCCGCACGCGACAGGCGTTTGAATTGGATCAAGAAGACCCGCGGACCCGTGAGCGTTATGGACCGGGCTGGGGGGAACAAGCGTTACTGGCGCGGCGATTGATTGAAACCGGGGTGCGGTTTGTCTCGCTGAATACTGGATACTGGGACGATCACAGCAACATCAATAACGCCTTGAACAGCAAAATGCCGCGCCACGACCGTGCGGTGGGGGTACTGATCGAGGATCTCGCACAGCGCGGTATGTTGGACGATACGTTGGTGGTCACGGCTGGAGAATTTGGCCGGACTCCCAAGATCAACGCCAACGCTGGTCGCGATCACTGGCCACAAGCTCAAAGCATTTTGTTTGCCGGTGGGGGCTATCGCCACGGTCAGGTCATTGGCAGTACCAATGCGAACGCCGAGCATCCCACGTCGCGCAAAATCGGCGTCAATGATTTTTGTGCCATCATCTACCACGCGTTGGGCTTGCAACCTGACGACACGATTACCGATCCCACCGGTCGCCCCGTACATTTGCTGGAAGGGGGCAACGTCCCCCGCGAGATGCTCTAGGCGCGCAAACGCAGCGCCGTCGACGATTGGTAAAGCCCGGCACGCTATTTGAACGTGAGCAGTTGATCGACTAAATCGAGCACGTAGTCGACATCGAACGGCTTGCTGACGAAGGCATCGACGCCGCTCGATTCGGCGAAGGCTCGATGCCGCGGGTCCTCATTCCCGGAGACCATGATCACCCGCGGGTTGAGTGTCGACATGAGGTTGAGGCACTTCAGCACGTTAAAACCGTTGCGGCGTGGCATCACGATATCGAGGATCACCAAGTCGGGGGCATCCCGTTCAACGCGAGCGAGACCCTCGTTGCCATCGTGTGCGAGCACGACGTCGTATCCGCGCGATCCCAGCGCCATCTCCAAGGAGTCGAGGATTTCGTTGTCGTCGTCAACGACAAGGACGCGTTTTTTACTGTCGCTCATCACAGCACCGGCAACATACGTGGGGAGGAAGGTGACCGCTGTGCTCGGGCATTTTTCACTGTCGTGTTCCAATGCCTGTTTTAAACATACAACGGACCAGTACTCGTTGTCGGCGGAAAACCTGAAAAGTCTTCAAGATTCCCAGCAAAAAACGCTCTTCCTCCGGTTTTGATGATGCCTGCTCGCAAGTTCCTACGGTCAAGCAGGTTCCGGCGAATTGGCATTGCGAGCTGGCTTTCTCCTGACTGGCCCCGTACCCGAGCCTTGCAAACAGAGTGCAACTCCTTCACAATCTGATGTCCCTACGGGGCAAACTGCGTCCCGGCGACTGCCGAATCCGGTGAATCGTTGTAGATCGTGAGGCGGCCTGCGGACGTATTAATTGATGCAGGGAGCGGGACAGATCGGACGAAATTGGTCCACAACTGGCTCTACCGCAACCGGGTAAGAAATCACATGGTACCGCTGGGATGACCGGACACGCGCGAGCGGAATGCTAATTCCAGAATCTTCGGTCATTCGAACAAAGGCCTGTTTTCGGGCAGAGTATGCGCCCGTATATCACTAAAAAACATTCCGACTCGGCGCAAGTGTCCGGAGGGGAATGCGGGAAATCTATTGAGGAATTGAATCTCGTGTCGGCAACTTCAGTCGTTGGATTACAGTGGGGTGACGAGGCCAAGGGGAAGCTCGTCGATATTTTGACCCTCGAGCACGATATTGTCGTGCGCTACCAAGGGGGCAATAATGCCGGCCATACTGTCGTCTTTAACGGCAAGACCTACAAATTGTCGCTTTTACCGACGGGCATTTTGCGCTCGGAGAAATTGTCGGTGATTGGGCCGGGTTTGGTTGTGAACCCCAAAGCCCTGCTCAGCGAAATGGACGCGATTCGCCAGCAGGGGATCGAAATCGGCGAGAACCTGATCATCAGCGATCGCGCCCATGTCATTTTCCCGCACCACATGGCCGAAGAGGCCGTGCTTGAAGCCAGCCGCAAAGATGACGCGATCGGCACCACGATGCGCGGCATTGGCACCTGCTATCGTGACAAAGCGGGACGTACGCATGCGATTCGGGTGGGCGATTTGTACCACGAAGCCTCTTTCCGTAGCCGGCTGGAGAGCATCGTCGAACAGAAAAATACGATCATCCAAGCGCTGGCGCCTGGCTCTGAGACAATTGACCACGCGGCTGTGGCGGAAGAGTATTTGGAATACGCTCGCATCCTCAAGCCGCACGTGACCGACACAACGGCGCGGCTGCATCGCGAAATCGCCGCGGGCAAGCGGTTGTTGTTCGAAGGGGCCCAAGGCAGTTTGCTGGATGTGGATCACGGCACGTTTCCGTTTGTCACGTCGTCGAATAGTTCCGCGGCTGGAATTCACAACGGCAGCGGCGTGCCGCAACGGCATATCAAACGCATGATCGGCATCGTCAAAGCGTACACCACACGCGTCGGCGGCGGACCGTTTCCGACGGAACTGGACAACGAGATTGGCCAGTTGATTCGCGACACCGGCAACGAATACGGCACGGTCACCGGACGTCCACGACGTTGCGGCTGGTTGGATGCCGTGGCGACCGGTTACAGCGCCCGAGTCTGCGGCGTGGATTGCATTGCCGTCACGTTGTTGGACGTGCTTAGCGAACTGGATGAAATCCAGATTTGCGAGGCCTATGAAATCAACGGCCAACGAACGACCGATGTCCCCGCGCACGTCGAAGACTTGGCGGCAGTCAAGCCGATCTTCCGCACGCTGCCCGGTTGGAAAACCGACATCACCGGAGCCCGCACGCTCGAAGACTTGCCGGCCAACGCACGCAAGTATCTGGACAACGTCGCTGAACTGGTCGGCGTCCCCGTGGAATTCATCTCCATCGGACCTGACCGAGAACAGACGATTATCATTTGACAATAAGAAGTTCATCACGGATGGATTAGACCATAGACTGTCGACCAAAGGCCTTAGGAAATAGTGCTTCATTTCCCAAACCTACAGTCTACAGTCTCTAGCCTAAAGCCTTCTTCCCACCCGTGCCTCCGTGGTGGATAAATAACAAAAAACTTTGCCCAAGGAAAAAGTGACGCCCATGTTCCTACCTGGAACCCGTATTGAAATTGTGAATCCTGATCTGCCGCGTGGGCAGTTTTCGGCCGTGTTGTTTGATTTTGACGGGACGTTGTCTCTGGTCCGCGAAGGTTGGCCGGAAGTCATGATCCCGATGATGGTCGATATTCTCGCCGAAACTCCGCAGGCGGAACCGCGCGAAGCATTGTCCGAGCACGTCGAAGAGTTTGTTATGCGGCTCAACGGCAAACAGACCATCTATCAGATGATTCATCTGGCCGAAGAGGTCGGCAAACGGGGCGGCACGGCCAAGGAACCGCTCGAATACAAACAGCAATACCACGACCTGTTGTGGGAACGGGTTTCGGGACGCGTGTCGGGACTCAAAGATGGCAGCATCGAGCCGGAGATCCTCACCGTACCGGGATCGCGTGAACTGCTGGAGCAACTGCAAGCGGCGGGCTGCGATCTGTATTTAGCGAGCGGAACCGATCATCAGTTCGTTGCCGACGAGTTGGCCGCTTTGAAATTGGATGCGTTTTTCGGTCCCCACGTTTACGGGGCACAGGATGAGTACAAAAGCTTTTCCAAGAAAATGATCATCGAAAAACTCATGAAGGAAAATAGTCTCGGCGATGGCGGACTGTTGGGATTCGGCGACGGTTATGTGGAAATCGAAGAGATCAAACGCGTGGGAGGCATCGCCGTTGGCGTCGCTAGCGATGAAAAATATCGCGAGGGGATCAACGAGTGGAAACGGAATCGCCTGATGCGGGCCGGTGCGGATATAATTATCCCCGACTATCGCGAACGAGATGCGTTGTTGGCGTATTTGACGAACGGCGCGGATGTTTGATGCCGCTTGGTTGAGAGAACAGACCATCCAGTAAGGGTGCCACTGGCGGCTTGTCCGCCAGTGTTTTTTACCGGTGACCCAACTTGCACTACTGGGCAAGCCAGCAGTGGCACCCAAAGTTGATTGTCCTGGTTTGACGTACATGGAAATTGTGACACAGCTATGCCTTATCCGCAGTTTGACCGCCATAAGATCAAGATGTTGCCGCTCTCCACGCGCGTCAACAAAAATCAAATCGAGCGTGACCACGTTCCCGTCGACGCTGCACCGCAACAACTCACCGATGTTGCCCAAAAGGTAATCGCCGAAGCTGTCGAGCGGATCGTCGAGGCCCGTCAAAAGGACGCGCCGGTGATGCTCACCTTTGGTGCTCACTCGATCAAAAACGGTCTAGCGCTGGTGATGATCGAACTGATGGAGGCGGGCTGGGTCACGCACTTGGCCACAAACGGTGCCGGCATCATCCACGACTGGGAGTTCGCCTTTCAGGGGCAATCCAGCGAAGACGTTGAAGGCTATGTCAAAAAAGGCCAGTTTGGCAACTGGGAGGAAACCGGCCGGAACATCAACCTCGCCCTGAACCTCGGCGCTTACGAAGGCAAAGGTTATGGCGAGTCGGTGGGCGCCTTCATCGAAAATGAAGGGGGCGACATTCCCGACGCGGCTTCGCTGCTCGAAGAAATCAACACGCACGCAGCCGACAACCCGGCCCGCGCAGCCGCAGCCGCCGACCTGTTGTCGATCATTAAGAGGTTCGATCTGCCAGCGGGACGGATGGAGGTACCGCATGCCTGGAAGCGTTTCAGCGTACAAGCCGCCGCGTATCGGCTGGGTGTGCCATCCACGGGGCATCCGATGTTCGGCCACGACATTATTTACAACCATCCCATGAACCACGGCGCCAGCGTGGGCCGCGTTGCCGAACGCGACTTCCTCACCTTCGCCGAGAGCGTGAGCCGGCTCGATGGGGGCGTCTACCTTTCGATCGGCTCAGCGGTGATGTCTCCGATGGTGTTCGAAAAGTCGCTGTCGATCTCCCAAAATGTCGCCATCCAGCACGACGATTTGATCAAAGATCACTCGATCTACGTCGTCGATCTGGCTAAGTCTCACTGGGACTGGACCCAAGGCGAGCCACCGGTCGACAACCCCGACTACTACCTGCGCTACAACAAGAGCTTCAACCGCATGGGCGGCCACATGCGCTATCTGACCGCCGACAACCGCGACTTTCTGCTCCAGCTTGCTCATTCGTTGCGAGAGCACTCGTCGTGAGATGACGACTCAAATCGGACCAACGTTGACCCGCTGCACTGTTATTGCCAAACATGTCGGGGCTGGTGGACGGCATTTTTTCGGGAAATGCGGTATTCGGGGGTGTGTCCTGTGGGGCAACAGTCGGTTCCGGAGAAACGTAAATCGCGTGTTGTGGGCGTTGGCTGCGTCACGCTGTGCTACATATTCGGCGGAGTATTGATGCTGGTGGGCGGTATTAAGATCGCATCGATTGTTTGGTACTCTCTAAAACATGGGCCGATTCCCGCCCATGCGGAACGGCCACTGTCTGAAATCGCGATCACCCCCTTGAATCTGGTGCGTTGCGCGGTATCGTTGGGGGCAGGTGTCATGTTATGGGTCGTGGCCGGTAGTATCTGGAATCGGAAACCGCGACTGGCGATTGTGGGATTCATACTGGCAGTTGCCTTTTATATTGGCGTGGTCTTACTGAGTCCTTAGGCCGAGTGAGTCGTTACAACGATCCTTTTAGGAGTACAAACCATGGCTGACGAAGCCGCGCTGCTGGAAGCACTCAAAGATGTCATCGATCCGGAGTTGATGATCAATATTGTTGACCTGGGATTGATTTATGCCATCGAGGACGATGAGGGCAAAGTTTCCGTCGATATGACGTTGACCAGCCCCGCTTGCCCCGCCGGTCCGCAATTGATGCAACAGGCGAAAATGGCGCTGGAAAAGCTGGAAGATGTCAGCGAAGCCGAGATCAAACTGGTCATGGCACCGCCCTGGAGTCCAGAGCGTATGACCGACGATGCCCGCGACCATCTGGGAATCTTTTAACAGCCCGTGAAATGGGGTGCCACTGGCTTCGCCAGTGTTCTGCAGGCATCTCACCCATTGGAAGCTGTACCGGCGATACCAATGGCACAGGCTCGGTACAATTGTTACATTCCGCGCCGCCCGCGACTTGCCCGCGTAATCGTTCCGACCTGCGGCTGCTAGGTGTGCCAGTGACTGCCTTTGGTGGCTGACCGCCGCCGCAGTCACAAAAACCGGTTATACTGTGGTGAGTCAGCTTTCGTCCGGCCTGTGGTACGTCGTCACCCGCCGGCCCACGCGCATTCACGAGATGTATTGATACCCCATGTTCAGTCCGGAATTTTGGCAAGCGGTCCTTTTGGGCGTCGTGCAAGGGATTGCCGAGTTTCTGCCGATTAGCTCATCCGGGCATTTGGTGGTGCTTGGCCCGCCCGTCGGACGCTGGATGGGGACGACTGCTCACAGCGACGAGAATCTGGTGCTCAATGTGGTGCTGCACCTTGGCACCCTGCTCTCCATTCTAGTGGTCTATCGCCGCGCGATCTGGAACCTGCTGAAGGACTTTCGCCTGTGCCTGTACATCGTGCTGGCAACGATTCCCTTGGGGATTGCCGGGCTGACGCTCAAGCCGCTCTTGGACCGCGCTTTTGAGACGCCCATGGTGGTGGCGATTGGATGGATCGCCACAGCGGGGATGTTGTTGGTCGGTCAAAAATCGGCCAACCGGCCCGACGCGAAACCGCTGGCGGAAATGACCGCCTGGCAGGCGATCATGATCGGCTTGTTTCAAGCAGTGGCGCTGGTGCCTGGTATCTCGCGGTCAGGCAGTACGATCTCTGGCGGGATGCTCTGCGGGCTGCGACGGAATGACGCCGCCACGTTTTCGTTTTTTATCGCTATCCCCGCCATCTCCGCAGCGGCGCTAAAAGTGCTGATGGATGCGGTGTCGCTCGAGTCGGCCGACCAATCCGCCGTTTCGATGCTGGTCACGCAATGGCCGGCACTGCTGGCCGGCGCGTTGACGTCGTTCGTCGTCGGCGTGGTGGCGCTCAAACTGCTCCTCAAAGCGGTGGCAACAATGCGGCTGCATTGGTTCGCCTACTATTGCCTGGCGATGGCCACCGGGACGCTGGTCTGGCAACTCGGGCCGTGGTCGGCTGCGGGCTGATTGGAAAATGGTCTTGAGGAACCGGTTGGATGGCGATACCGTTGTTCCTAAGAGCGTTCCATTCAAAACGGGAGGGCGAGGCTCCTGCCGAGCCGCGATAAACCATGTCGCTTGCCGTAGCACCATCGAACACTTCCACTCGCAGCGGACTTATCAATTGGGTGTAAGTCCCAGATGCGGCTCAGCGGGAGCTTCGCCCTCCCGTAAACGGATTGCTATGCGTTGGAGGCTGAAGCCGTTGCATCGAGAACCCCCGTGAACGGGGGTTTTTAATTCGGTGGGTGTTGCAATCAAACCCGCCGTAAACGACGGGCCTACGACCCGCTTTCAGCGGGGCAAGTCCCGTAAACGGGACTGTTTCAGGGACGCGTCCCATTGATCGAGAACGTTTGGGCGTTTTACCTCGGCCCGTGCAGCATATAAAGGAGCGTGTGCTTCACGCACGACGTAACCGGGAGGGCGAGGCTCCCGCCGAGCCGCGCTGAACCAATTCGCTTGCCGTGGCCATGGAAATCTCTAACTTTTCCCACACCAAACGCCCGGATGCGGCTCAGCGGGAGCTTCGCCCTCCCATGACGGGGCTGGGCAGTTGCTAGAGCGTAGTTTGATGTCACGCTTTGAGAGGCACTGGCAAAGCCAGTGGCACCCGCGCGCTACGCGCTGCTGGATGTGCCGACGACGAAGTCTACTTCTGTGCTTGCATTCGCCGCTTGTTGCCGGGGATAGAATCGTGAGATGATTGCGATCACGACAATCGCCGGTCCCAGCCAACTGGGGTTCATGAACTGCCACCAGAAAAGGCCGACTGCGGTCCAGGCGATGCGGGGATGGTCGATCAGCCAGGCGATGGTATCGAATTCGATATGTCGCCGTAAAATGTAGCGGACCATGGCGACCAAGAGAATTCCCAGAACTGTCGCGATGGCAGGTGCGAGACGTTCGTCGAATACCGATGTCGAGAAATTTGTAGCCTGCCGAGAATTTAGCGCATCGAATTCATGCAGACTGCCGTAGGGGGAAACGATGTCCGATAGCGTGGGATCGCTAATCGGCGTGTCGTCCATGGCCAGAACAGGAATCTCCAATGAGGGCAATTGTCTCAATTGGTTGGTGATCCGCTGTTGGAGTTTTGCGAATTCTGTGCGAAGTTGTGCCGCTTCGTCACCGGATAGTTCACCGGCGTCTTGGTCAAAGAGTTGTGCGACTTGTTCGTAGTGTGCTTCGAGCCGGTTCCACAAGAATTTCAGGCGCGGGTGGCCGGCATTGGTTTGTGCGCGGCACAACGTGAATTCCGCATCCAGCCGCAGCAGTGCGTATTTCAACGGCGCGAGGTCGTTCCCGGCGCCTTCTAGGCCGATATGAGCTGCTGGAATTACAGTCATCGCGGTCTGTTTGACGACGAACTGTTGTGGTTGTGGAGTGGGGACGTCCATGCGGCGATAGTAATCGGTGAACAGGTTGTGGTTGGTCGCGGGGCGCGTCCAATAAAGCATGATCTCCTGACCGACCTGCGCGGAATCCAACGTGATCGTGATGTTCTGGCCGCTGACTTGTGACACGGTGGCCAATCCGTGATCGGTGAGCACGGCACGCAATTCCGCGCCGGCGGGCAGCGTCACGTCCAATTGCTCTTTGTTGCCGGGTAAGATCAAAAAACTGGTGTGGCCGACGAGTCCCCGCGCGTGGTCGAGCCACAGTCGCGTGTCGGCCAATTCGATTGTCAGTGCGTCCTGTGAGGGGCTGTTGCGGTTACGAAATCGCCAAGGCCCCGCGCCGCCGCGGTAAGATTTGGAATAGGCTGCGGGGGTCTCGACAGGAATCCAATCAGCGAATTGCGCCGGTAATTCCTCTTCGGTCAATCCCGAGTATTCCGCCGCCGGTCCAAACGATTCTTCGTCAGTGAGAGTTTGTACAAAAACCTCTCCGACAGTGGCGTTGATGGGAAAGATTTCATCAATCACCAGTTCCCCAGTTTCACCGAGTTCGATAGGGAAACTGAGACGTGCAACCATCTCTTGTTGACGAGGGTCGTCGGGGAGGAAGGTCAATTCTAATCCGTCGTCACGGAGTTCCTTACGAGTAGATGCCGGCGAAATGACTTCGCAGGTATCGGCAAATTGCTTGGGCAATCTGACAGCGAATTCCGAAGCGTGGCCCGAGGCGACTTTGAACCGCAGAACGGTCGTCATTTTTTGGACGCCGACCACCCGCATGTCGAGAAGATTGACCGCATCCATAACAATGTCGGGGGAGTTCTTGTCGATCTTAACCACGACCTGTTCCATGTCGGTTCCGACAGGGATTTGATATCGACCGACCAACAGGTCGCTGTCGTTCACCCGTTCCCAGGCAGAGCGGTCGGGGACGGGAAGATTGGCGTCGATTCCTGTCAATTGGACCGCTAAATCATTTTCTTGCCACAAGACAACTTCGGCGTCTGTCAGGTTGGCGTCGAAAAACCCGATTGCGGGGAGCGTGAATTCGCCGGGAAATTTCAGCGACATGGCTCCCTTGATACGGATGGTTTGATTACCCGTGGCACCGGTTTTTAAAAACAACACGAGTTGATCGCGCGTGCGGGTCGCGCGGCGTAGACGCTCGGCATCGGCTTGTTGTATCGAGATCGATTCGATGCGAAGTCGCGGGTCAATTTGCATACGGTGCTGAAATGCTAGTGCGGTTCGCACGTCCATTTCGGCGATGAGTTCCCAATCGAGATGATGCCGCGAAATCCGTCCGTGAAAAACAGTCTTCACGTTGCGCTTGGGGGCTAGGGTTTGGAGGTGCGTCTCGAAATCAATCGGGCCTTCGATCGCATAGACAGCACGCGGTTGTGCAGCACTGCCTTTCCAACGCCGCAAAAACTCCATTTTCTCAAGCGGCGTGACATTGTTGGTGTCAGCGGGTTTGATCTCCAGTTCGAATTCCGAGGGCGCTGTTACGGCAAATATTTGATCGGGGGACATGGAGTCCTCGACCAAATAGCCTTGCGGTGCGAAATCCAACACAGGCACCACCGGATCGTGCGATTCGTCGGCAACCGGCAGCACGAAATCGGCCAGAATTTCAATCTGATCGGAGCTAAGTGAATCCAACTCGACGACGAGGGTCTGTTCTCCCTGTTGCCCGGGCAACACGTGAAAACCGGCCACATTTTTGCCGTGGATCGAACGGACAGCGATATCGGGAGGCAGTTTCCATAGAAGATGATTGACGAATCCTTGTCGCACGCGGTAGGAGATTTGCGCTTGATATTGAATCAGTGATGGGGTCACATCAGCCAGGCAGACGGCGGCAACGGTGATGCGATCTGTGTTGGGGACCACGGTAGCGGACGAGACGAGATCCACATGTTCGGCATTGCCCACGGAGATCGCTGCGGGTTGGCTGTCATTTTTCAGCTGCAAAATAAACGGCGGCCGCTGATCCAAATCAATGCGTGCAAATTCTTGACCTGTGGGGAGCTGGACCGACAAGACGCTATTGGCGACGCGTGGAATGTTCCAATGCAGGTTGATGTGTTTCTCCACCGGAGCATTGGCAATTGTGGTCGACAAGTCGATTCGATATCGCACATGTTGCGGAGAGGGTGCTGTGGATTCGTCATCCGTATTTGCAGCATCGGTTGGAGGCGATGGATCCGCCAACGGCTTGGGGCCGCTGAGTTGCAGATTCAAATTTCCATTTTCGGCGTCACGCCAAATCGGGTGCGGTTTGCCGTTCACGCGGCAGGGATCATCAGCCAGAAGATTCACGTTTTCCAACGGCAGTTGGATTGTCACGTCGTCAGACGTTGCCAAAACATCCACTTCGAAACGCATGTCGCATTGGCTTCCCCCCTGTTGGGTGACGGCAAGATCGTAGCGCGCCGAGCGGAACAAATAGGGCGGAACGGCGGGCACGTCCGGCTGACCGGCTGTTAATACTTGGAGCGTGTGGGGCTCGACATAGACCCATTTGGCATTGCGACCCAACGGGTCCCCGGCTTCATAGGGAATGAGCACACGGTGCAGTGCTGGTTGGGTGCCGTGGCGTGTCGTCGTCGTTTCCTGCGCCATTGCCCGGCTGAGACAGAGCGCCGCCATGACGATTGCCGTGGCGACCGGAACGAATTTACGCGTACTGCCCATCGAGATAGGCTCTTCCGTCCGTGGGGAATCACGGACGATGATTTTTTCCACCAGCGGAATCAGGCAGGCGAGGAATGAGCCGATGACAATTCCACCCGCGATTTCTGCATACGCGGTCGGTACCCAAGTGGCGATGACCACACAGAGCACAAGCCAGACGATCACAAAACGGCGGCTGAAATTCAGACCGCAGGCTCGAATGCCGGCGGCGATGACCAAGCAACTCATCAACAGCGCCACTGAAATGAACCGGCTGCGATCGACATCCCACATGGCTGCTGAGATGGCTACGGGGGACATTGCGAATTCAAATGTTTGCGACTGCCAACCGGGAGGAGCGTCTGGAATCGCCGTTGCTGTCTCATCGTCTCCCTCTTCGAGGGGATTGTTGAGCGGCGGATTTTCTTCTGCGGTTTGACTTAGCGAGGATGCCGGTTGCTGGGCCAGCGGTCCTAAATATCGCCGGCTCCACGAATCGCCGATGGCAGCTCCGTAGGGGCGGGCGTTCAAGTTGAGAATCTGTATTTGCGTTCGGGGCGGACGAACAACAGTCCAGGAAAACCGTAAGACAGGGACGTTAAATTTTGGCACGGGAGTCTGAACGATCCCTGGACCGAACTGTGGAATCGAAGGTGTTCGGTAGTGGATGACAGCCATGCCGGTCTGATCGCGCGTTCCCCGCTGTAAACGAAACGATTCTCCCACGCGGTACGGCTCAACGGTTTGGTCTCCCACCTGGACCGAGCCTGGTATTGCGGACTCGGGGAGCGTCCATTCGAGTTCAGCGGTCTCCGAAAGCGCGGTCAGGTCGACCACCGCCCAGTGACGATTTTCACCATCGGCAGTGGACGAGAGGTGCGAATGAATGTCAACGGAGGAAATGGCGGCTGCCGGTGATCCACTAGAGCGTTCCATACGCAGACCGGCATCCACCGAACGATAGCTCCAACGGTGCAATTTCGCGGCGGTTGGATTGTTGCTGGGAGATGCGTCGACCTCTTGCAGTTCGACCAAGTCTTGGGGGACGAACCGCGGCTGAATTTCCGGCGAGGACTGGACTTCCACGGTTCCTTGAAAACTTTTTGCGCGCGGTACAAAAACCAATGGTGCCTGGCCCGATGCAGAGAAAGCCCGTGTTCGGCTGCCGACCAGCGAAAATGTCGCAACCGGGGGAGTGAATTCAATTTCCCACAACTCGCCGAAACGGGGCAGGCCTAGGGCAAGCTGCCGCGAAGTGGCGAGTCTGCGGGGCGTGACTTTTGTGTCCTTGTCTTCGGGCAACTCCCAGGAGATTTTCGGTCCCGGCTCGTTGACGAAAATGAGAGCTTGTGAGACTGGGGGCCCAGTGGCGCGGCCAATGATTTTCAGGTCTTCCTTGGCACGGTCCTCGAACAATTCCATATGCACCTTGGCAGTGATATTCAGTGGAGTCTGGTCCGACTGAAATAGGAATTGTCCCTGGGGACGCGCGGCGGTTGAGAGGAAGACTTGTGAAGACAGATCCGTCTGCTTGGCTGTCTCCCACAAAGAAAACTGTTGCCAGGCCGGAGAAACCCGGGGTTTCGACATTGGCGAAAACGTTGTGCCGGGTTGGAGTGTAGGTTGTGCATTTGACGTTTCGGCAATCGAAACCAATGTTTCCACATCGGCGGTATTCAACGGAACGGGGGCTGGAATTGCCAAGGGTTCATGATGCGCGGTCATCGGCCGCGTTGCGATGAATTCCATGGTCACCGGGTTGGTCGCGGATAGGGATTCGCTCAATTTGACGACCAACGTCCGCGTATCACGCGCGCCGGGGACGATGGTCCAATCTTCGGCTGTGGCAAATCTTCCCGAACTGTTTCGCAGTGAGACAACCGTGATATCCCATTCCGAAGGAAACTCACACTGCAAGGTAAACCGCTGTCCCGATTGGCATTGCCACTGCATTTGCGTTTGCGCTTCCCACTGATCGCGCGTGGAACGCAGGTGACTGAAGATGCGGCAGCTGACTTCGGCACGGGGCCAACCGAAGACCGCTGTGACGTTGCCCGCGGCTCCATAGTAATGAAAGGCGACTGCGTTTCCGCCGCTCGAAGCGTCTTCTTGCCGATACCCTGGGGGTGTGGTGATTTTTTGAAGCTCAAACGGAGCGGGGACGATGACGTCGATCCGCCCACCGCCGACAACGGCACCGGGAACCAGAATGCGCGGCAATTGAATTTGGCGTTCCATGGTGAGCGGGGCCGTTGCCTGCAATTGCAGCACGTGTCCCGGCCCGGAGATCGGAGGGTCGAAATGCACACGCACCGTTCGGCGGCCTTCGGTGACTTGTTGCTCCATCGGCAACGCGGCAGCGCCGGCGAGGACGGCGTGAATTTGCACATCGGATTCGGTGACAAACTCTAAATCGGACACCGGAGCTTTCAAAATGTCGAGCTGCATCCGATTTTGGATTCGGAATTGTTCGGGGGCCGATGTGTATTTAACGCGGTTATCGCTTAGCACAATCAGCGGCACAGGAGTTTCGTCCGGCGCGGTTTCATACAGCACCACGCGGCAGCGTGTCTGGCGACCGAGTTCAATTTTCCAGTTCCGCCAGCCGGGCACATCGGCCGCGACCGGTGCATCGACGACGGCGGTTTCGCACTGTACATCGTAGGTTTTCGGCAATGTCAACATGAGCTGCGATGCGGCTGCCTTGGCAACGTGCACGTCGAACAGGAAGCCCCCGGGGCGTTTTTCGCCGCGGAGTTTCCAACGCCCGGTTAACGTTTTCTGATCGGGACGAGATTTCACGACAAGTTGTCCCTGCGGCGTTGAACCCCAGACTGCTTCCTTGTCGGGCCAAGTCAGTTCATGGACCGGCAGCGAAAGCGGGTCTAAGGGGATCATTGCCGGGCCGTTATGCGGTTGATCGACCGTCAGTACGAGTCCGCCGTCCAGGGCGTTTTCTGACGTGAGCTTAGCGGAATAGACCGCGTGGCGAATTGGGAACTCGCGCGGCACGTGGACTGTTGGGTTGCCCTGCTTGGTTTGTTGTTTCTCGAGCCGATCCCGCCGTATGGGTTGCCAGTCGCCCGGTGGCCAGACGCTGCGTTTGTTCAGCGGAACTAGATTCCATTGAATGTTCGGGCTCGCAACTTCACCCTCTTGGCCGAACAGGCGTGAGCTGTTTTCCCAATTACCGGCGAGCAACAGCATTCCCAGGCCGAGCAAGCTGCAGACAACGCCAGAATATCGCGGCGTTGTCATTCGGAAGCTCCTGAAATGGTCGAGGAGGGAATCGATTGGCCGGGAGAGCTACCCGACGCCGAGGGGGGGCGAATGAGCGTTTGGGATCCAGAAGCACCAATCACATCCTGCTCGAAAGAGGATCCCGCCATCGAGCCGATGCCGCTTCCTGAGGGCATCGTAACCACTGATGAGCGGCGGCGACGGATGGAGGTTTGGATCATGGCGCTGACAAATGCCAAGACCATCCCCAAGACCGAAGCCTGTAATAACAGGATCACGGGCGTCATATACCAGATTCCGACCACCGCCAAGGCACAGCCAATAACGAGTAAGGCTAATACATTTCTAGAAGCGGGAACGTATTGAAACATCAAACCCAGAATCAGCGAAAGGCCGGATCCGATGCCGATTAGCATGGGCCAACTAATGGTCTGCACACTCAACTGCCGGAGCGGCGCCAACCGCGCGAATTGATACCGGTGTCCTCCGCCGGAAGGGGACGGGGCATCGGGTGGTTCGGCAAAGTTGAGCCACTGACGCAATTCCGCCGGTGTCTGTTGTGGGGTTCGCTGCCAGAGCAGTCCCCCCAGCGCACCGCGGGTCCACTGGTTTTGTGATGTGAATCCGACAGGATCAATGAACAGGATCTGCTCGCGAGGCAATTGGACATCCCAGACGGACTGCCCTGCCCACACTTCGCCCGTGATGCGGGGAATGGACAGCCGGTAGGATCCAGTGAAAGCCAACGGTTGGCTGGTCAAAGCCCGATAGCGAATCAACAACCGTCGTTCATCGCGATCAGTGGTCGGCTGGATTTTGTATCCATAACGATCCAGTGCTTCAGAATTTGATTCCACCGAATCGCGCTGTAGTGTTTGGTCGTTCCAGAGGACTTCGACGAGTGTTTGCCCAGTCGGCAATGTGATTTCAATTCGGTCAGGGGTCTGCTGTAGCTCATAGACCAGTTGCGTCTCAGCGGTGCCAGTCGCATCGATCTCTGTGCGGGCTAATGCTTTTGTGATCACGATCCCTGGTTGATCCAGCGGTCCGCCAATTCGGCGAATTGAGACCGGAATCGATATGACGTCGCGGTTGGTTCTCCAGGTCGATTTCCCAGCTGCGTCGGTTTGCAGTCGCCAGCCTTCTTGCTCAAATTGCACTTGGACGTTGGGCGATTGTTCGGTCTCGAATGTCGTTTCGGCAAAAGCGCCATCGAGCGATTTGATGAACGGCAGCATGACTGTCGCTTGGCCGTTTGGCTTGTCGCCCACAACGTCGTCGAGATTAAATTCAGCAATCACATGAAATCGCCGCGTGCCGGGCGCTTTGAGCGGAAGATTGATTTGGTGATAATCGGGTGGCGACGAGGTTTGTGACGGGGTGGGTAGTAATTCGTCGTCGCTATCTGAAGTAAACCGCACGCGACCTTTGAGGGAATTGGGGACCAGCAACGAAACCGTGGCTTGTCGGCCCCAGGCGACCGTGTAGGAGATGGTCTGTCGCACAGTCATCTGCGGTGCTGTGGGAATCAACTTAACAATTGTGCTGGTCTGCACGAGTTTCTTGTGTGTCGATAACTGTCCGGTAAATCGACGCGAGATCGATTCCACTTCATAAATAATATGACGGCGATCACGGACCGTTTCAGGAAGCCGCAAGGCAACGGGTAGCGGTTCTAAAAGCAGACGTGCGACAGTTTCCCCGCCCTCGGGTTCGAACTGCATTTGCACATTGTCGTTCATAGCGACAATCACAACAGCCGTCTGGTGCCGTGAGGCCTCGGCCGCGGGCAAATCAAAATCGAGCGGTTCCTTCTCGTCGGTAATCGCCCGTTGGGCTTTGAGTTGGACGGTGAACGCCGTACCGGTCCGCTTTTTCAATCGAAACGTAATGCGGTTCCCTTCTTCAGACCGCTCCACGACCTCCCCTTGGGGCTCAAAGGGTTGCAGTGTCCACCCATTCCTTTGCCAGTCGGGCCAGTTGATATCCACCGTTTCGATTTCGCCGCCGGTGACTCGAAACTGAAAAGTGCCTTCAAAGTCAATCGAGCTACCCGAGCAGGAAAGCAAGATCTGCGGCGTGACCGTCAATTGCGGTTCCACCTTGCGAATTTTGGTATCCAATCGAAACGGCTGTTTGCTAAAACGAAAGGCCGAATCGGGAGCTGCTTCGAAGTCGAAGTAATTCTTGACCGTCGCGACATCGATTCGTCTGACGAATTTCGATGCATCGGTGTCGATATCTAGGCGATGGTCCGCGTCACTGCGCATTCCGATCAGCCCGCTTTGACGGACCGCTTCGTGCACGTTGAAGCCTTCCACCAACAGCGATGATGTACTTTGCGGATGGTTGAGTTCCACGAGCCAATTCAATTTCACCGGACCGAGTGTTGGTTTGGCCAGTTGAATGATGATGGTTTGTGGAGCAGCAGGATCGGCAGCATGTCCGACGACATTCGGACCATGCAAACTTTGTAGTTTGGCATTTTCCGGTAAATCGACTCGCACGACATCAAACGTTGCTGTGCCGACGATGGCTTTCAGGTCTTGTTGCGCTTTGACAAAAACCGCCTCGTTATCAACATCGACGGATATCGTGTTATCAACTTCAAGCACGGAATTGCCCGGTTCGGCAGCGCTGGTGGGTTGCCAGGTCAATTCAAATGCTGTTCCCAATCCGAGAACAACAATTTGCGATCCGTCGATCTCCGAAATCACCGGCTGCGAACGGGAATCTTTGTTTTGAGCCGTCGCCGAGACTTGCGGTTGTGGGACTTGCAAAGTGAATTTGCTGACCGCTGTCGGTGGCAGCGTGAGTTTGAGCCGCAACTTCGGAGAGCGAGCTTCAACAGGCAGACTCAAATCGAGCGTCAGATGATGTTCCCCTTTCCCGCGTAGCCACCACGTATATCCGTCATTGCCATTCAAGCCACCGGGGATCGAATCGCCGGGCCCTGTGTGTTTTGCATCGCCGGTGATCGTGGCTTCGGGAATTCGTAGCGGAATCGGCACGAACGCATCCTCAGCTAGGACCTGCACCGTGTATTCGGCAGTCAATGCGGCGCGTTCGCCGATGACTTTTCCGGAAAGGTCAATGCGAGTAATCGTCGCTGTTTGCGGCGCTGGAAGTTTCGTCGCAGTTTCATCTGTTTTTAAACGGTCGAGCGCCTGCTCTAAGGTCTCACCCGGTTCGGCCCGCAGCACGGGGATTCGTTTTCCCGTTTCGTCGATCCAATAAATGACCGTTCGCGATGATTCGTTGGGGGCCGTCGCGGTGGAGCGTGGCTGGGGCTGTGTGCCCATGGGGGCCGTATTGTTTCCATCGGTCGGTGGCTGTGCGCTCACAGAATGCGACGTGAAACCCCAGAAGAGTGCCAAACCAAGCGCGCAAAGTATCCGCATTCGAAGGAAACGAATCGGTCCAATTCTCCAGCGACGATGCGCGGTAGCGTTGACCACGAGACTTTTCTTATTGAAAGCGAATTCGGACGGGGACCCAGAATAGAAATGCTATCGAAAATGCGGCGGAAATTGACTTTCAGCCGTTCGTTGAGAAAACTCCGTTTTTTCAACGAAACTTGTGCCTGCCGGAGAAAATTGTCCTTCCGACAGCGCGTTCTCAACGGTAATCGACCCTGACGAGAGTTGACCCAGACTGCACTCTTATGTCAAAAATGCCGGAAAACCGGTAAGACCTATAGAATTAGACCCAAAATGCACCCAGACGCACCTGCGCCACGTGCACGATCAATATCTTTTCCCTCATTCTACCCCTCAAATTGGGGTGGGGAAAGCACCAAATTGACAACACGACCGAATTCCGTATCACGTCAGCAATTCAATCAATTCCGCATGAATTGCCGTGCCATTCGTTACCAGCAGGTCGGCGTCTTCCAACACCCAAGGTTGACCGTCGCAGGCGGTCACTTGTCCCCCTGCTTCTCGGACAATCAGTACTCCGGCCGCCATATCCCATGGTTTTAAACTGGTTGACCAATATCCCTCCATCCGCCCTGCGGCAATGTAGGCCAGGTTGAGGGCCGCTGATCCCGTGCGATGGATGGTTTGCGCCTGCGGTAAAACATTCAGAAACCGAGCGATCTCTGGTCCGTCTCGCTTCACACCGGGGGGAAAACTTGCCACCAACATCGATTGGGACAGTTGATCGGCATCGCTGACATGCAGCGGCTTGCCGTTTAGGGCTGCCCCCTGCCCTTTCGCGGCGGTGAACATTTCGTCGGTGTTCGGATCAAAAATAACACCGGCGACCAGTTCGTCTTGATGTTCTAATCCAATGGAAACTGCGTAGGCGGGATAACCGTGTACGTAGTTGGAGGTGCCATCCAGTGGATCGATGACCCAGCGATAGGCGGAGGCTCCACCGTCGTGTTGCAGACCTTCTTCGCCCAGAAAGCCGTGATCGGCGAATTGTCCGTGCAGCGCGTCGTAAATCACGTTTTGCGCAGCCAAATCGGCTTCCGTCACCAAATCGGCGGCGTGGGATTTATGCTTGACCGTAAATTTGTCGGCCCACTCCTGCAAAACAGCTCCGGCCAATCGCGCAGCCCGGACGGCGGCATCAACAAATTGTGTATCACTCACTGGTCGGGCCTTTCAGTCCGTTGCGGTTCCGTGTGGGGGGCATTCCGTTGGCTTGAGTGTATCGGGTGCGGGGCGAGGGTCAAGTTGGGGTTAGTCAACTTCAGCTGGGGTCGATTTTGATTTTGCCGCAATTCCATTAGTATTTAAGGCAGACAATCAACATTGAATGACCACAACTAAGAAACGGAAACCATGCCTTACGCCTACAATTTCGGCGCCGCTGCCGACGGAGTGACCGACGATACTGATGCCCTGAAGCACGCCATCGAAGAAGGAGGTGGCGTGCTCAAGCTAAGCAAGGGAACGTATCGCATTACAAAGCCCTTAGTGTTTGACCTCACGAAACAGGGGTATGCCGCAATTCTCGGCGATGGCGGGACAGCGCGGATCGTCATGGCGGGACCGGGACCGGCGATTCAAGTCTTGGGGGATCATCGCGGCACCGCTCAACCGGATACGGTTCAAAAGCACACTTGGGAAAACGAGCGGTTTCCGATTGTGAGCGGAATTGAAATTCTCGGCGAACATCCCGAGGCAATCGGTATTCAGTTGCGCAAAACGATGCAAATGACCGTTTCGAAAGTGCTCGTGCGGAATTGCAAATACGGGGTGCATCTGATCGAACGCAACCGCAATTTTTTGCTGTGCGATTCGCATATTTATGACAATGCCGAATACGGGCTGTTTCTCGATCGTTGTAATCTGCATCAGATCAACGTCACCGGAAATCACATCAGCTACAACAAGCGAGCCGGGATCAAGTCGCTCGATGGCGACGTGCACAATCTGCAAATCACCGGCAACGACATCGAGTACAACAATCATCCCGGCGTCGACAAGTCACCGAACGGTGAACCGACCGGTGCGGAGATTTGGTTCGAAGCACCTGACGGCGTGATTAGCGAAGTCACCATCGCCAGCAATACGATTCAAGCCACCGTACAACCGGGTGGCGCGAATATTCGTATTCATGGTTCCGGTCAGCAAGCTCCGTATGGTGCGCGGCTGTTGGCGATCACCGGCAATATTTTGGGCAGCCAGACGCGCGGGATTGAGCTGTTCTCGGCACAACGCGTCACCATCACCGGCAACACGATTTATGGAGCGCCCGATTTGTCGCTGTTTGCCAAACATTGTTCGGGTTTGTCGATGTCAGGCAATACGGTTGCTTGGCAAGGTTTGCCCAATGACCCGCCCCGCGATGGCATTCGTATCGAAGAGTGCGACAATGGCGTGCTGTCCGGGTTGGTGACGCACGGTTTGAGCAGTGGATCGCCCGAGGCAGGCGCCGCTGTGACGCTTGTCGATTGCAGTGACTTTGCTGTGAGCGATTGTAATATTGTCGATCCGCGGCATCGCGGCATTGAGTTAGAAAACTGCACGCGCTGCCGCGTGACGGGCAATCACATCATCGATCGCCGTGAACAAGCGAGCATGCAACAAGCCATCCGCATTCGCGGTGGCAAAAACAATCTCGTACGGAACAATACCGTCGGCGGCGCGGTGGGTGACAATATCCTGGCCCCACCGGAAAGTGCCGTGTCGGACGGCAATCTAGACTGGGACTGACCGCTACTGACGGTGTCTCTGATCCGTGACAGGCGAGGGGTGGGGACGGTGACTGCTCGCCCCCAGTTCGTTTGAGATCCCTGCGCCCAACTCACTGGGGGCGGACTTTGTCCGTCTCCAGCCACTCATGGTCTGACATTTATCGTTAGACGGGCCACTGCGAAATACGGGACGCTACGAAATCGTTACCGAGAAAGGTCTGTCGCAAACGTTGTGTTGTTGGCGACCGGAAGTCGCGGAGCGAAGCGGCGGTTGCGGGCGCCGTGTGAGCCGCCGGGATAGAAGGCGATTCCCAAAAACGCATCAACGGTTCCCGAATCGGCCGGCGTGATGAAGTTCGCTTGACCGAACAACGCCAGATAAGGGCTGAGCGGCACGAAAATGTCCGCTCCAAACACCAATCGTTCCTTCGTGGGACGCAGGTCACCTAAGGCAAGATTGACTTCGCCATGGCCCTCGGCGATGCCTAACCAAAACGTGGTCTGCGCGTCATTCTCCCAAGTGCGTCGCCAATAGAGGTTGCCTTGGGTGATCGGATCGAGCGTTAACGGGATGTTGAGGTAATGACCGCTGTCTTTTTGGTTGGAAATTGTGAACCAGGTGCCGAATTCATTCTCATCGTCCCAGGTGTATCCGACGTCGCCGCGCCATTGGCCCAGATTGAAATCGTCGTAGTAATCCTCGTACAGAAAGTCATACCCGGCAGCCCACATGAATCCCGATTCGGTTCGTTGAAATAATCCGACCGTCGTATAATTTTGAAATCGATCTTTGGTACCGTCGACGCGTTCAAAGACTTGCACGGCATTGTCCGTGTAGTTCAATGCCGTTCCGATTTGCACGCCGAGTCCTTGTTCTTCCCACAGTGGAAGTCCCAAGTTGATGTGGAAGCGGCCGCCGAACTGGGCGTTCACGCCGAAATCTTGGGGTTGCTTGGAGCCATCTAGCCCACCGAATACCGAGAGGTTGTCATACCACGCGGAGTCGCATTCGCACGGTTGGCCGGAATCGCAGGCGTCGCAACTTGCCTCATGCGAGACGGTTTGTATGGCATTCGCATCGTCTTGGGTGCGATAGAATTCAGCACTTGTGGTCGAGGATTCCGTAGATTTCGCCTGAGTCACGTCTGTTGTTCCGTACGAGCGAACTCCAAACGTAAGCGGCGGGGAGGTATTTCCGTAATCCGCGTCCCCGGCAATCGCTGCTCGACCGCTCAGGATGACGGCCGCGACCATGACAATGCTTCTGATGCGCACCGAATTGCGCGTGTGAGGAACAGCCAATTTCATCTTCGCGCCCCATGCCATGCTGAGCAGATAGAATCTCTGCCGTGGATGTTTGATCTGTTATCCGACTTATCAGGTATCGGCTGTGCCGGCTGAGTGGCTTGGGGTGTTTTTGTCGACTTTGTGGATTTTGCGGAATGTGTGGGGCAATTACCTAGGCGCATGCGGGGAGGAGGACCGTGCACGCGGAATCGGGATTTGAGATAACGGTCAGCCCAAGCGTATCCGGCGGCAGCGGTGCCCTTGATCGGCGGGCAATGGCAGGTCACAGACTTCGCTCACAAGGTGAGATTGCTCAATCAAAGCGGCCACGAGTGGGTCGGCGGCGATGGTTTCGGTGAGCAACACTTCACCCGGCTGCGCCTGTCGAGCCAGCGTTTCGGTGATGCGAGTGGTCGCTCCGAAATATCCCAAGTGCCCTGCTTCGGAAGTTGCCAACACCGTTCCCCGGTGAATCCCGGCATGCAATTGCAGGTCACGGTTCGTCGGGCGATTGAGGTCGTTATGGAGGCTCAACACGGCAGAAATCGCCTCCTGTGGCGCATCGAATGCGCATAGTGCTCCGGTGCCGAGTGAATGTACGAGAGCTCCTGAGTGTAGGCGGACGTTGTGATCGACCAGTTGTTGAAAGCGCTCGACCCGCGTATAGACTTCCGCATCACCCAGTTCGTCGAATAACCGGTCCACGTCGGCCAAGTCGACTGCTAACAGGGTTACCGTTGCGACGTTCAACAACCGACCCGATTGGAATGATTCTTCTGGAAACAGATCGCGGAACGCAGGGAGCGCGGCGGCCTGCGCGGCCGTAAAAACATCCTTCAGGGGGATGCGGCGTTCTAAGCGGACAACGATCTCGTGGTCATAGTCGTTGGTGATTGCCAGCACGATGCGTCCCGCGCGGAGATGGTGCGCGGAGGGGCCGATCATTTCAGGTGATAACCCAATTTCGCCACGGGTGGTTCCTTTCAGCGGAAGGACGCGCAAGCGGTGCACCGAATCAAGTTGCGCGCTGCGCAGGACGTATTCTCCTTCGGATAAAACCGGCGACAACTCCGCGCGTTCGCCTGGCGCCAAACGGATTTGTACGACGACGTGCGGTGAATGTTCCGGGCCGCCGATGCAATACGTCCCCACGTCGGCCGCACGGATTTCCGGATGCGCGCGGAAGATCAACTCCAATGAGTTGGCCATGTCGACTTCAAAATCGAGATCACATACCTCGCAACGCTCGTGCTGCTGGATCTCTTTCAGCGTGTCGGTGACGCGTGCGGAGATCCGGCACGTAGGACAAAGGATGTCCCAACCGATATTCAACAAACCTTCCCGTGCGGCATACAGGCAACTGACAACGAATTGCTGGCCATCCAATCCGTAGTTGCGGGCCACGGCAAGCGGTCGAATCCGACCGAGTTCCTGGGCGGGGGCGTCGCGGAGGAATTCCGTGAAGTGCTCGATCGTTACCGGATCGATGCCATGTTTTGCCAGGGCATCCAGGCGGGTCTCCAGACGTTGTAGGCCTGACTTGCTGAGCCGCTGCGGTTCGATGAATGGATCTGTGGTGGGCGCGTTGCTCAATTGGCCGGTGACGGATTGATCGATGCGACCGTAGACACGATCTAAGGCCCGTTTGCCTTTGACGGTCACCTCCATGGTGGCCACCAGTCGCCCGACCAAACCTCGTGGGTTGATCCGCACGGTGTGTCGCAGTTTCGTGCCGCCCGATGCCAGTGGGATCAGTTCCACGATACTCAAAAACCATTCGAAGGGACCTTTGGTAAATTCGCGGAGAATGCCCAGCCGTTGTCCCTCGACCCATTCGAATGGATGTTCCTCCCAACCGATCTGTAATCCGGCCATGCGAAATTCGCCGTACTTGCGGAGTCGTCCACGCTCGTCCCGTGCGGTTTGATAAACGACCGACGGCACGCCGACGGCGCAGTTGATACGGTCGGTGTTAGAGACGTACGGCCACAGGTCCTCGGCGGAGCCTTTCAGCTCCCATTCGAAGACTTCTTCAAAGATTTTCTTCGGGTCGTGCGGCGGCAGGTGCGGATGGACTTCGATTGCGGTTGCGTCACCTCGCAGGAGGCGGTCGACCTCGTGCAGAAACTGAGCAGCATCGGCGTAACGGTCTTGCGGTTTTTTGGCCAGCGCGCGATTGATGATCGCGCAGGTGGCTTCGCTGGCATCGGGATTGAATCGTTGCAGTGGCGGAGCCGGTTCGTTGCAGTGCATGTTCATCAAGCTGGCGGCATCCCCCGCTTCGAAAGGAGGTTTGCCGGCCAGCATTTCGAACAGCGTGATTCCCAGCGCATAGATGTCGGTTGCCTGGGCCACGTCGCCGAGATTGGCGAATTGTTCGGGTGACATATAGGACGGCGTGCCCAGCAGCGCGCCGGTGTGCGTCATCCGCATCGATTCGCTTTGGTCGATCTGCCGCGCCAAACCAAAGTCGGAAAGTTTGACGCGTAGTTGCTTGACCGTCTGTGGGGTCGGGTTTAACAAACTGGCATCGAAATGTTCATTGCCGCCATCGAAAGCCAATAAGATGTTGGCCGGTTTGATGTCGCGATGAATCATGCCCAGTTCGTGGGCGCCGACCAGTCCGCGTGCGGCATCGGCGATCAGCGAGAGCGCGACGCGTTCTTCCAGCGGCGCACGATAGCGAATCAGTTGTCGCAGGTCTGTGCCGGACACGTATTCCATGGCAATGTAATGTTGCCCGGCATCTTCGTTCACCTCAATGAGGTTCGTCACGTAGGGACTGTTGATTTCGCCGAGCAATCGTCCTTCTTTGTAGAATCGGCGAATGGCATCCGGATGATCGAGAATACGTTGGCTGAGGAGTTTGATTGCCACACGCGTTCCATCGGACGAATCCTCGGCTTCAAACACATCCCCCATTCCGCCAGCGCCGATTTTTCGCACAATGCGAAACCGGCCAATTTGCGAGGGAAGTTTTTCAGCACGACCTCTTGAGGATCGATTGTCGTCCAGCGTTTCATCTGCCTGCTGTTGGGGAGACACACCAGCGGAATCATCAAGGAACGTTGGCTTCTCGCCTTGTTCTACCGGCCACGCGATGCCGGCTGCGCGAGCCACGAGTTCCAGTTGTTGGCAGATGTCCAACGCGGTCCCGCGCTCGCTGCGATCGGAATTCAAGGCATGTTCAACTGCTTTGCACAGCCCGTCGATCAGAGTTTCGGACTGCGGGGACTGGGGAATCCATTGTTGTAATTTGGCGCGGAATTGGTCCACACGCTCAATGGGCTGGTCCTGCTCGCCAGTGAATAGCCAGACCAGCATGGCGGAAAGACTATAGACATCGTCGGCGATGTCCGCTTCGGCGAAGGGACCGGCCTCAGGGGAGAGTGCTGGTGTGTCCACGGTCTCATCGTTGGCCCGATCGCCGAGGGACGAGGGGCGGACAAAATCGATTTGCAGATTGCCGTTGGAGCGAACGCGAATCGACGCAGGAGTCAACTCTCCGTGTACCAGTCCCAAGCGATGGGCAGCCGAAACGGCCGAGGCGATTTGACAGCTATAGTCGATCAATTGGTTTGACTTGCTATTGGTCGATGGCAAGTCTACGTCGGAAAGGCGTTGTTGAGCCGCCGGTTCGAGAACCACGGAGAGTTCGTCGCCGTTCAAGTTCAATTCCAGCACACGTGCCACCGACGGATGCGACAATTGCCGCGCCAGACGCACGCGTTTTTTGACGCGGTCTGCTTCAGTCGGTTCGAGCTGATTCAAGACGACAATGTCGACCTCGCTGCCATCGTCAGAACAAATGGCGCGATAACTCAACCCTTCGCGGCTGGTACCGAGCTGGGAAATGATTTCGTATTCGGTGGGGGGGACGTTCTCGCCCGAGGGATTGTCTGTCGCTAAGACTTCTTGGAACACAGCGTCGACAATGCCGGCCCATTGAGGAAAACGTCGATGATAATCACCCGGGTCAGTCGCAATGCCTTTTTGCCGCAGTCGATCCAGTTCGATCAGCAACAGTTCTTTGAGCAATGCGGGGTGGAGTACCGTGTCGGACTGTTCCAAATACTCCTCGATCGCCGTGGTGTGTCCATGTCGCCAGGCTTTCTCGAATTGAACGCACAGCGTATCGAGTTGTAACTCGTGTTCGAGGCTGAGTCCGGTTTGTGACAGAGGTTCGGTCATTCGGCCGGCATTTCACTTTCGAATTCGCTGTTCCACAGTTTGCGGATCAAACTCATCCTCCGGACGACAGTTCGTAGGCTCTGCCCGCTGAGTTGCGAAATTTCTTCGTTGGAATAGCCTTCGAATTTTAGCCGCGCGACTTCGCGAAACGAATCGTCAGGCAGCATCTGCATCAGTCGCTCGGACTCTTCAGAAACCTGTAAGGCAAAATCGGGTGTGGGGGAATTGCCGATCACGCGATCGATTCCCGCCATCATCGCACCGACGTCGACCTCGAAGATTGACTCCCCGCGGGTCGCGCCCTCGCCCCGTTTTTTTGCCGACCGTTCACGCAATTGATGGGACACCTTGCGGGCGGTGATCACGACCAGCAAAGACCAGAGGTTGTCGCGGTCCTTGAGATCAGGAAACCGATCCTGCCGCACACCGCGGCACATGCTGTGAAATGCACTGAGTGCCACGTCTTCTTCGTCGAAGTCACGGCGAATATGCCCGGGAAGTTTGCTACCGGCTAAGGCGGTCAATCGCGAGAAGTATCGCTCCCAAAGTTGTTGCGCGGAATGTTCGTCTTTTTGCTTCAGCCCCTCGATCCATCCCACGACGGAATCATCGGCCGAGAAATTGTTGCTCATGGACGTATTTCCTTTGGCAGGGGAATTCCCCTTAACACACTACCCGGAAACAACTTGCGACGCAAATGTAATTCCGGGTTTGCCGCTATTCGGTTCGAATTTCGCGTTTCTAGAGAAATTCGTGCTTTTTTGTGGCCTTTCAGTCAGGCCGTTGGGCATTTCCTAGTAGAGCGATGCTTATTCCTGACTTTCAATCTCGATGACGAATATTGTTCCTCATTCCAAAGGATAGCAAAATGTTGACCTCCACCATGGACCATAAGATCCGGTTTGATTGCCTGGACGACCCGCGCTTAATGGCCGCCGAAGTGGAACTCATCGACGGCGTCTTGGAAATCACGTGCACGAATCCATTTGATACGATTGATTTAACGTACCTGTACGAAGATGGCCTGATCGACAAGATCCTGGTGTCGGTTTGCGATGCCGATGGCGACGTGATCAAAGAACGGGAATTCTACATCGACGATATCGATTGGATCGTAATCGACGTCCCTGAAGGGGACGAACCGGTCCTCAATCTTCCGGCGATACCGATCAAGTCCTACGGCGGAGCTGGCAACGATTCTCCCGCTGGTGAATTGGAATATGGTGTGACGGTACGCCGCCGGATTTCGCTGAAGTAGGGTTTGGCCGTTGGACTGGTCAGAGGATTCTGCTTGCATTGCCGATGGCGGCACTGGACAATTGACGGTAGTTCATGCTGTGATCTACCGCGATAGACTCCTTGCCAATTGGACGCCCGCACGAAATGAATTTCCGCCTGACACGAAGCCAAAAAATATTACTGCTGAGTGTGGGCATTACCTTGCTACTTATCAGTGTGTTCCCGACATTTGGTCCGCCGCATTTCCGGTTCACAGGCAGTGATCCAAACCGGTTTGTTTGGAATCTGGGTTGGCCACTTGCAACCTGCATTTACGATGCAGGTGCTCCCCCTTTCTTTTTCGTCGATCCGTTTGCCTATGTCTGCGCGTTCGCCGCTAGCACTGGATTGGTCTCGGCATATGCCATGATGTTCGTATGGAACAACTGCCGTGCGTTGATGGCGAAGGCCAAAATCAACGATGCCGACCAGGCCCTTGTTAGGTGATCGAAATGGTGAAGCTGTCGCGAATCTATGGGCTGGTTGTGTTGTCCTTCGGAATCGTGCTGCTTGTCGCCGCCTTTGGGTGGTCAACACTTCGCACGTCATCGCTCCTTCCTGCTGACATTATTCCAATCGCATTCATCGTTGGGTGTGTTCTTGTCGTTCCTGCAATTCTCACCTATACCAAGTGTGGTTTGAACACGGACTCTTCCGAGAAAATGGACCCGGAACCGTATCGAAGACACAGGGAGCTGCGAAAGCTTTGTCCCGCGTGGCCTTACGTCTGGTATGGCATCATAGTGATGATTGGCGGATCGATGTTTCTGGCAGTGTCGGTTCCAAACTCGGTGAATCCGTTTTTTGCGTTCGGCGGTGGGTTTTGCGTCTTTGCCGGTATTTGGACGCTGTACGTTTACCCAATCGCGAAAGCGGCGTTTTTGTCCGGCGAGTCCTAGGCCATGCAGTGCATGATGTAACTCAATTGGCTCACGTTCCTCAAGCATCGTCATGCACAGCATGACCTACAAATTTCGTGCTCTATGACGCTACCTAAGAAATCACGGAAAGTCATTGTCGTTGACGGTGTTACATTTCACTGGACTCGAGGCAAGATACCCGAAAATATGTGGGTAACTGTGCAGCATGGTTCTGGTCATGGTTCTCTGCTGCGCATCGACTTATATGGTGTGCCGCTGCCCAATGATATCGCCGACGGTATACGATTCGCTTTATGTTCAGGATGGGTACCCGAATCAGCCGGCGAGATGTTTTATCTCGGATTCACGGACCTTCCGAATCATGATCGATTCGTTGTTCGCTCGAAAGATAGTCCGGACTTTTGGCGAGATTTCTCCGCTGAAAGACTCTCAAATGCTGGCGAAAAACCTTAAACCACGTTTGAAGTGAAAGCACACTGATGCGGGACCACTTCGAATTCAGCGAGCTATGCTTCTATTTTTTCAGCGTCGCCCTCATCATGCCAAGTCTCTCGTTTTTTGAACACAAATCGCCTTGGCAAATGGGTTTGTTGATTTTTCTCTTCGCCCCGATACCGTTATACTTCGCCCGGATCCACATCTCGTTTCCAGAATGGTTGGATAAGGCAATGGAGATGTACGCGGTAAGGATGCCCTTTGTCGGACTGTTGAGCCTGGTCGGAGTTCTCGGCTATTCCGTTTTTCGTTGGTTGGCGTGATGACACCCCACCACTCCGCACTTGAGGTACCCAGGCAATTCAAAAGCGCCGATCGTGCACAACCTACGGGTTTATCCCATCAGGAAGCCTGTTAAACATAGGCAAACACTACGGGCCACCCTGGGGAATCAACAGCACGGGTAGCCGCGATAGCGCCAGCTATCGGGGCGGGTAAAGCCCGCAAGAAGCCGCAATGACAGCGCCGCCAATCGAATGACTTCCGATTTCCAACTCTTCCGACTGATTCATGCCCACCGTTATGCAACGCGTCTATTGCACCTTCTTCTGCCCAACGGCACACCGATTGTGCTGTAATCGTTGCTACTGGCGGGCCATTACACGTTGGATTGCGTATCAAGATAGTCCGCGATTTCCGGCCAGCCGATTCCTCGCGCCAGGTCCGAGGCCGTTCGTCCAGAGGGAGTCGTTGCGGCAACGTCAGCTCCGTATTTGACGAGCAGCTTCACAACTCCGAAGTTTCCTGCTAGCGCATCGCAATGCAGCAGCGTAAAGCCCTCGTCGTTAACTGTTCGCACAGTCTCTCGATCGGCCTGCAGGTGCTCTTCAATTCCCTCCATCATATTGACGCACATCGGATGGTCGCTAAAGCCGACCGGCTGGCTGTTTTTCTTTGACCGCCTCCCCAGTAAACTGGAAACAAATCCGCCGAAAGACTTCTTCCCTCGTTCAATTTCTATTTGAGTCTCCGTCGGGTCGCCAAAATCAAGGCCCCAAGCTTTGTCATGTTGTTTGCGTTCATTGCGGCCCATCTTGGCCCGCATCGCATTGACCGTAAATCCACCATAGGCTTGGCCGTCAACCGTCATCATCCAATCGGTAAGTTGATCGAACGGCACCTGCACCGAATCGCCTTGCCGAACCGAAATCAGCCAGTTTGGGGAGTTGAGGAGTTCTCCGGTTAGCGTCTCCCCGTCAAAACCCACCTCGCCGATCCACATTTGCTCGAAATCTGAGTGGCCATCAGTTCGTGGACCGTCGGTGAACGGCAACTTCACCATAGCCATGTCCAAACCTGGAATGATCCGTCGCCGTTCCCACGACAACTCTCTCCAGAAATACTTGAATGATCCTTGCGCAGCCTCATTCGCCTGCCGCATTGCCGGATCATCATCATCAAACATGAAAATTGGTTCGCTCACGGTTAATGCTCGCTATTGATCAAATTCGGTTATGCGAAAGTCTCACCTTCTTGTGCCGAACGGCACACCAATTACGTTGCAATTGCTGCCACCCTTCACCCTGGTTCCCAAACTCCAGTTTGGGAACCCGATTTCTCGATAGCAAACTTTACAGTCATTCCAATCAGCGAAGCAGAGCTTCGCGAAATTGCGTTCCCAAGCCGGAGCTTGGGAACGAGGGTCGCTCGATGCGCGCAAATATCACTCCGCCAATCCGCGCTCCTGCAACCACCCCACAAACGCCGTCGGCCACTGGTTGATCGGATCGCCGCGATCCTTGATGCCGTAGCCGTGGCCTCCCTTTTCACGAACGAAGGTGGTACAAGGGACGCCCGCGTCTTTGCAGGCAGCGGCGAATTGGTGGGTGTTTTCGACTGGGACGGCGGAGTCATCTTCCGTATGCACTAAGAATGACGGCGGCGTGTTCTTTGTGACGTGCAGTTCGTTGGAGTATTGGCGAATCTGCTGCGGCGTCGGGTTTTTGCCAATGGGCGCGATCTTGATAACGGCCGCCGGTGACTTCGTTCCGTAGTGAAACCAGTGGGTAACCCAGCCCGACAAAATCGGGACGACAACTTTGCCGCTCGATCGGGTCCAAGGAACTGCGTTGCCCCGGATCGAAATGCGTGGCCGCGTACGAAGCGATTGATCCGCCGGCGGAAAAACCAAACACGCCGATCTTCTGCGGATCAATGTTCCACTGCGCCGCTCGCGCCCGCGTGAGCCGAATCGCTCGCTGCACGTCGGCTGTCGCAGCGCTGATCCCATAAAAATGAGCTTTCGATTCCGCTGTCCGGTACTTGAGCACAATTCCGGCGACGCCGTGTTGGTTCAGGAACTTCGCGAAATCAATTCCCTCCTTGTCGATCACCACCCGCGAGAATCCACCGCCGGGACAAATCACAATCGCCGCGGTCGGTTGCTTGGCTTTCGGCAAATACACAGTCACCGTCGGCCGGTGCACCTGGGCGATGCTGCGATCGCGATACCCTTTACCCGCGCCACGATCCACCACAATTTCCGCCTCGTCAATGTTCTCCGACCCGGGAGCATCCCCCGTCCACAACGGCAGCACCATCGGTTCCGCCGCAAAAACAGACAGCGGACCGGAAAGCACCACAAGCAGGAGCAAAAACGCTGCATACCGGCGGAATAATAGATTCGTTGTGGAATCGATGGGAATCATGATCTTGGATATCTGTGGGAGCGGGATGGTGGATTGTCCAGTTCGAGAGGAGCAGTTCTAAGGCCCATCATGGGACGAAAACAGGTGCCGGATCAAGGGGGAGAACGAATTTCGGAATTTTTCTCGTTGTCAAAAAATCGCTTCCAACATTCCCCCAATCTATCGCGTAGTTATTGCAATTGAGTTGCGGATAGCGTTTTTCCGCGGCAACGATACAATTGCCTGCATCGCCTGCTTGACTCCAATGGAATATCCGCAAAGATGAAGGCCACAGCCAACAGCGCACAGCCGCCACGGTCGTTGCAAACAACTGAAATGAAATCACTTACGAAATGCGCCCTCCGCTAAAAACTGGCCGAGATCGTGTCCGCAGTCACTCCCGGATGATATGGAGCCGGAATGTCGTTAGAACTTAAAGGGGTCCGCAAAAGCTACACCGAGCCGGACGGCACGAAACTGCCGATTTTGGACGTGGAGCATTTCGCGCTGGAAAAAGGAGAGCAGGTCGTCCTGGTCGGCGAAAGCGGCGGCGGAAAGACGACCTTGCTCAATGTGATCTCGGGTATCACCCAAGCCGATGCCGGCACCGTCTCTGTCGATGGCTACGACTTGACCGGCATGATGGAGGTCAAACGGGATCGGTTTCGCGCGGAGCGAATTGGGTTTGTCTTCCAAACGTTCAATTTGCTGGACGCCTTCACCGCTTTGGAAAACGTGATGCTGGGCATGAGCTTCGCCGGCAACACGGGCGGCAGGAAAGTCGCTCAGGAACTGCTGGAACGGGTCGGTTTGGGGCATCGTCTCAATCACCGCCCCGGCACGCTTTCGGTCGGCGAACAACAACGCGTGGCCGTCGCCCGCTCGCTGGCCAACCAACCTTCGTTGTTACTGGCTGACGAACCGACTGCCAACGTCGACGTCAAAAACCAGGAGTTGGTCTTGAAGCTCATTCGCGATGCCTGCAGCGAACGGAACGTTTCGTTGTTGCTGGTCACGCACTCGCTGGACGTTGCCGGTCAATTCGAGCGGACGGAACGACTGGGAGATTTCAATAAACCGGGAGGGTCGAAATGAACCTAGTCACAATCGCATGGAAAAGCATTCGGCAACGGGCCTTGGCATCGTCGCTCACGGCGCTGAGCGTCGCACTGGGCGTTACGTTAATGGTCACGGTGTTGGTCATGCACGGCGTTATTTTTAAAACATTCAATCAGCCCGCCACGGGGTACGACCTCATCGTCGGCGCCAAAGGCAGTTCATTGCAATTGGTGCTGAACACGATTTTTCACCTCGGCAAACCGGTCGAGAACATTCCCTACTTGTACTACAAAGACCTTAAAGCCAACCCTCGTATCGAAGCAGCCATTCCCCTCGCTCTGGGTGATACCACCCAGCAGGGAGGCTTTCGCATTATGGGTACGATTCCGGAGTTCTTTGGTGTCGAATATATGCCGGGTAAAAAGTATGGCGTCTATAAAGGAGGGCGGTACATCTCCAAGCCGTTCGACGCTGTCATCGGTGCTTCGGTCGCGCGTGAGAACAACTGGGACATCGGTAGCACCTTCAAACCGGTCCACGGAGTCGACGACGGCTTGGGCGATGCGCACGTGCACGATGAAGAATTCACCGTCGTCGGAGTCCTGGGGCGTACCGGCACACCAAACGACAAAGGGGTCTTCGTGCACCTTGATGGGTTTTACATGATCGAAGGGCATGAAAAACCAGCCGACGAAGCCGCCGCCAAAGCGGCTGCATTGGCTAAAATGAAAGGCGAAGCCGTACCTGCTGCAACTGGCCACGATGAGTCAGAACATGGTGATGATGCACACGGCGACGACGGGCATGGTGCCGACGCGCATAGCGATGAGCCGCATGATGCACACGCCGGCCACCATCACCATCATCATGGCCCAATCCCCGATGAACAAAAAGAGGTCACGGCGGTTCTGATTCGTACGAAATCGCCGATCGTTACGCCGCAATTGCAGGGCTTCATCAACGACCAGCCCGAGGCTCAAGCGGTCAGTCCGATTCAACAGATCAGCATGTTGTTTTCGACGTTCATCGACAACGTCCAGTTGATGCTGTTGGTGTTGATCACCATGATCATCTTGGTGTCGGGTGTGGGGATTTTTGTGAGCATTTACAACTCCATGTCGGATCGCAAACGCGAGATCGCCATCATGCGGGCTCTTGGAGCGCGACGGGGGAGCGTGTTTGCCATCATTCTGGCAGAATCGATTTTGCTTTGTGTGGGCGGCGGAATTCTGGGCGTCCTGCTCGGACATGGATTGGTTTTCGCCGCAGCCCCGTATGTCGAAGCCAAAAGCGGCATCGTCATGAATCCGTGGGCGTTTGAATGGTTTGAACTGGTTTTGATCCCCGCACTGGTTGTACTGGCTTCCCTGGTGGGAATGGTGCCTGGGATGACAGCATATCGCACCGATGTGGCCAAAGCACTGTCCAACTAACGGTTGACTCTGTCGGCGATACGTATCGCGCAAAATCCAGCGGCACGCAGGAAAAGACCTCGGTGTCAGTCAACGTTTTGACGGACGAGGGGTAGTCCTGCGCTAGTTTGATGATATGATAGTACGTAGCGCGTTTCCTTGCGTTTCTTCTCCGATTCGTGAGGCCGCTCACGGTCCAGAACCGGCAAGCTGTTTTATCTTGTTAATTCATTGCGTTAATCCAGGACCTGAACTGACGACAGGGTGGCGATTATGTCGACGATCGAAGCTCCACAACATCATGAGATGGAAGAATCCACGGAAACGGCCGTTGAGACTTCAACAGCGACGCCGATATCTCCTGCAGTAGACAAAGAATTTGATTACCATCCCGTAACGCCCTTGGCGCCGATTGCGCTGTTTTTTGGGCTTTGCTCGGCCGCCGGTTTCTTGGCGTGGGAAGCCTTGGCGATTGGGGCGATGGGTTTTCTGATGGGCGCAGCCGCGCTTTGGAAAATCCGCAGCTCCGGGGGTGAGCTGGGCGGCAGCATGCTGGCTAAGGTCGGCTTGGCGCTTTCGTTGATCAGCGTGATCGGTGGTTCGACTCTGTTGACCTACCAATACATTGCCGAACTCCCCGAAGGTCATGAACGAATTAGTTTCAAGTGGTTTGCCCGTCAGGCCCCCAAAGTGGCCAACGGCCAGTACCAATTGGATGAAGATATCCTGGCGTTGGACAATAAGGATATTTTCATCAAAGGCTATATGTTTCCCGGACGCAAGACGACGGATATTGACACGTTTGTACTCGTTAAGGATTCGGGCGATTGCTGTTTTGGAGGGCAACCGAAAATCGAAGACATGATTTTGGTTGAGTTGCAAAACGACATGAAAATCGATTTGCGTTCACAAACAACGCCGGTTGGAATCGGCGGTAAACTGAGGCTGGACAACCGCGTCCGAATTTCCGATGGCCTCAGGCCCGTTTATACGTTGGAAGGATACCACGTGAGATGAAAAGCAAACGTTGCGCTGCGCAGTTCATTGGGTTATGCATGATTTTGGTCACGGGTGCCGGTCTGCTCTCCGGCTGCGGCGAAAGTCACTCAGACAAACCGCTGCTCACAATCGATTCCTCGGAAATGCAATCGACGTTGGCTGAAGTCGAAGCTGAAGTCGAAGCGGAAAAACAAGCCGCTGTTGAAGCAACGTCGCCGACGGAAACCACAACCGCCGCCCCAGCCGAAGATCAAGCCGCTCCCATTGAACGCCCCCCGGCGATCTTTGCCTCAGAAAACCCTCCGACCGATTCCTCCTTGCAACTGGCTGCCGCATCGACCGCGCCGGATGTCTCAGCGACCAACACGACCAACTTTCGTCCGACCGCTGCCAACACGCTGCCCAATGGCATGCGGCCCGAAGAAATCACCGGTGAGGATCCATCGACGTTGATTCCCACCGAACCGCGCGAGGTCAAACTGCTTGTCCCAGAGAAGTCCTTCCAAAAAGTGGAGCCGGACGGGGTACTACGCGTCTCTTACGACGACGTCGACCTATTGAAAATCCTCAACATGGACCCGGTCACGCTGGACGCTCCAGATTTGATGCCAAAGTGGCTAAAGGACCTTGACGGCAAACGCATCCGCTTGCGGGGATTTATGTACCCGCCGTTTTCACAGACCGATATTCCAGCTTTTGTTTTAGCCCGCGACAACGAAATCTGTTGCTTCGGCCGCAATCCCAAACCTTATGACGTGATACAAATCGTGATGCGCAAAGGCATCACCACAAACTACATTCAAAACCGTCCCTTCGACGTGGTGGGAACGTTTCATATTGAAATACAAACCTTCGACGACAAAACAATTGACGGGCTGTATTTGATCGATGACGCGATTGTCATAGATCGTTAATCCGACTTTCAAAACCCGATGGTGCATAACTGCGAGGCCGACAGACAATTGCCCGCGGAATGCGACTGAGGATTTTACAACAAATTTTCACAGAATTCACAGTTGGTTCGGCCTGTTCGGCCAAGGAGTACTTCAGATGCGAATCGCCCGTCAGATGGTTCTGTTATTGGCACTGGGCATCGCAACGTTCGTAATGACGGCCGAAGCGACGCTGCTCGCTTGTCCGTTTTGCAGCGCCCCCTCGTTGACCTTCAGCGAACAACTCGCCACCGCCGACGCTGCGGTCCTGGTGCAATGGGTCTCCGCTAAGAAAGGGAATGCGTACGACGACGATGGCCTGGCGCTGGAGGACCCCACCAAGCTCATTCCCGATAGCACCACCTACAAAATCACCCAAGTGCTGCGGAACACCAAAGAGAAGACCCTCGAAAAAGGGCAAAAGATCGAATTGGCCCGCTTCCGCTCCGCCAAAAAGGGAGACCTGTTTCTAATCCTGGGGACGCAGGGGAACGAACTGGAATGGGGCAGCCCGATCGAAGTCACCGAAACCAGCTTCAACTACATCGCTCAAGCACCGTCGCCGGAATCGGATCAACAAAAACGTTTGGCGTACTTCCTGAAGTTTCTGGAGTTCCCGGACGAAATGATCGCCAACGATGCCTATTCAGAATTCGCTAATGCGCCCTACAAAGACATCGCACAACTGGCCGATCAACTGCCTCGTGAAAAACTCGCCGGATGGATTACTAACGACGACACCCCAGCCACGCGACTCGGCCTGTATGGCCTATTGCTCGGCCTGTGCGGCAAAGAGTCCGATGCGGAGTTGATGCAGAACAAAATCACCGAAGAGACTGAACAATTTCGGTTGGGGATGGACGGCATCATCGGCGGTTATCTGTTGCTCTCCGGCGAAGAGGGTTTGAAAGTGATCGAGCAGACCAAGTTCGTCAAAAACCCTGATAAGAAAGTCCCATTTAGCGAAACCTATGCCGCCATGCAGGCGTTGCGATTCGTCTGGAAGTATGCGGATGACCGCTTCGAGCCGGAACGTTTGCGGCAGTCGATGCGAATTCTTCTGGAGCGCCCGGAACTGGCCGATTTGGTGATCGCCGACTTGGCGCGGTGGAAGGACTGGACGGTCCTCGAACAATTAATGGCGCTTTACGACTCCGAGGAATACAACGTCCCTTCAGTGAAACGGGCCATCGTCCGCTACTTGCTGACCTGCTCGAAAGACGATCGCCAAGGCGATGACATCCAACCGCCACCCCGCGCTGCCGATGCCGAAAAGGCCTTAGCCGTCTTGCGGCAAAAGGATCCCCGCACCGTGAAGGAAGCGGAACGGTTCTTCATCATCAATTAAGCTTACCGCAGCAGCCGAACCAGCTTGCGCCTAGTGACGACTTGTTTTTTTGGTGTGTGTGCCACTGGCTTTGCCAGTGCGAGACCAATTTCTTAAACGCCAGATAAAACACTGGCATAGCCAGTGGCACCCAAGCCTTTGGTGTGACGAAGCAGTAACAGCGCCGGAAATGGATTGTCACATGCATTCACCCAATCCCGTTGTCTCCCGAATTCACCGGGCTGGATCTGTTTTCTGCTTAGCGGTGCTTGGCGTGTTAGTCTGCGCCGCGACCACGGTCGCTTGCCCGTTTTGTGCTCCGACTGACACACTCGCCAATCAGATCTTTCTGGTCGATGCCACCGTAGTCGTGAAACGGGTTGCTGGTGAAGAAGGACAAGACGGACAGCCGGGCACGACGACCGTCCGTATCGAACGGGTGCTGCATATCTCGACCGCTTTGGCCAAGGCCTTTGTCGTTGATCAATCAGCAGACGCCAAACTGGGGGCTATGCCGCCGGTTGTGGGTGATGAGATTATGATCCGTCGCTACTATCCCCCCAAAGAGGGAGCAAAGTACCTGCTCCGCGGCGCCGATCCGGAAAACCTGGTCTGGGGTGACAACATGATCGAGGTAGATGATGAAGTCATCAAGTATGTGATGGACGCCCCTCCCGTCGATGCACCGGCTACGAAACGGGGAGATTACTATTTGGCGCTGCTGGAAAACAAAAACCAGGAAATTGCCCAGGACGCCTACGCCGAATTCGCTTCAATGCCCTACGAAGATGTAGCTTCGTTTCGGGATCGTATGCCGCGGGAAAAACTGCGGAAGTGGATTTTCGACGAGCAGATTCCCGGCACGCGACTCGGGCTATACGGCTTGATGCTGGGACTGTGCGGCGACGATACGGACGCAGCACTGTTGGAAAAGAAAATCCGCGAACGCGCCTCTGATTTCCGCTTGGGCATCGATGGCGTGATGGGGGGATATTTGCTGCTCACCGGTGATCGTGGACTCGATTTTCTGGAAACCGAAGTCCTCAAAAACAAAGACATCCCCAACGGCGAATTGCTGGCCGCCATGCAAGCCATGCGGTTCATGTGGACTTACGGCGACGGACGTGTGAGCAAGCCACGATTGCGTGCGGCAATGCGACTGCTGATCGACCATCCACAGCATATCGATATGGCAATACGCGACTTGGCCCGCTGGGACGATTGGGACGACATGGACCGCGTAGTCGGCCTGTATGGCACAACAGACTACGACGATCTCACCGCCCGCGTAGCGATCATCAAATACGTCCTCGCAGCCATCAATCGCAAACCCACCGATGACGAGAGTGGCCTGCAAGAAAAAGCTCGCCGGCATTTGGCTGACTTGCGCAAGAAAGATCCCAAGATCGTGCAACGTGCCGAACGTTTCTTCGACATTCGCTAGCACTACAGAGCTCTTTAAGTTTTAGGCCACCTCAAGCTGGGGTGCCACTGGCGGCTTGCCCGCCAGTGCCGTGCCAGGCTGGGTTTTCTGTGTACAAGGACGTCGATCCACGTGCGCACTGGCGGACGAGCCGCCAGTGGCACCCGAGACCGAACGATTCTTTGACGTCCGTTAGGATGGGGCCTTGTTATTGCAATCGCCGCACCCCTTGCAGAGCGGCCTCGACGACTTGTCGGCCTAAATCACGTCCATAAAAACTGACGCTCGCCTCATAGCCGCCGCGGTCATATTCCTCGGCTGAGAGAATGTAGCTGATCCATTCATCCGCCAACCCGCCAATGACGGGATGTTTTGCGCCGGTGATCAACTCTGTATCTTTTTTGATTTCCAGTCCCAACTCCACCGCCAATTCACCCGGGACACCCACGATGACCAAATCCCCGAGACGCACGGCGATGCTGGCCGATGTTGTGGGAAACATCTTCGGCAACATCTCTTTTAAGACTTCTTCGGTTAAACCGTACTCTTTGCCGCCCGTTTCCTTGAAATTGGGATGCCATGTCCGTGGCGGCAATGTGATGGTTTGCCGTACGGTTTGAAAAATGACGTTGGGCTGCGGGTTGATTGTCCGCCACTGACGAAAAGCGATGACCGCGAGATCGCGCCCGTAAGCCTCGGCGCGTTCCCAATGGCTTTCGCCGCTGCCCGGTCGGGCGATCGGCGATTGGTCCCCTTCGGCACCGTTGTAATACATGACCGTCACATCTTGCCGAATGAGCGATTCCAATGTCCGTTGCAAGTGTCCCGGCCAACCGGCGGAAAACCACATATCCTCACCCGACATAAACGTCGGATGCGCCGTGAAATTTACCAACACCGCCAACGCGCGGCCGTCCGTTTGGTCGATGCGCGTCAGCGTCAATTCCGGATCGACCTTCCCGCGTTGCGCACGTCGATTTCGATTGAAGCCCTGCGTCTGGGTGCTCGTCGTCCCAATCGTCACCGGGACCAATTTTGCTTCTGCTGCTTGAATTGCTCGCGCGAAGTTAGCAACGGTGAATTCGAAGAGTTGCGGATCGTGAATGCCGATCTGCGGAATTTGATACACATTCAACGGATTGATGGCGTTCATTTCGATGCTGGTATGCGAATGGCTGGGTAACAGCATCAGGCGTTCGTGCGTCCAGCTTGGATCGCCCAGTTGATCCAACACGGCTTGTTTAAACGGCGGTGGGAAACCCAACATGTCAGCCGTCACGATCGCAAACTTTTTGCGCCCGTCGGAGACCACCAACGCTTTGGCAAAAATGCGATCGTGCACTCCCGTAGCCGGCCGATTGAGCCGCTCTCCATAACCGCCCAGCGGTGCTTTCATCGACAACGGCGGCGTGAGGTCAACCCGCGCCACTCCTGCATGAAGTTCCGCGGCATGAACCACAGCGGATGACATCAGCAACATCACTGACGTGGCGATCACCAAACAAATAATGCGCATCATGAATAGTCCCTATTGGCCCGTTGAAGAATCAGAAAATCGCTCAATGTTGGGTACCACTGCTGGCTTGTCCAGCAACCTTTTGCCAGTCTCGCGATTTGCATTGGCGGACAAGCCGCCAGTGACACCCTTTGTCAACGGCCTGTTATCGTAAGTATTGAAAGACCGGATCGACATCGCACCATAGCATAAAAGGGAATTTTGCGTCGGCAAACACACACTTGGTAACTTCAACGCTCCGAATCTCCTCCACTCACAAAATTCAAATCTGGAAAGGGTAGGAAAATTCCTTAGGATTCGCCATCGAAACTCGAGAAGGAATAGACTGAAATAGAGTAGACAGCGGTGTCATAGCGACGTATGCGACAAGCCTAATCAAGCAGTAGAAGGTTCGTGATACGTTGACTTCTCAGCTGCATAGTATGCTGTCCTCTTTAAGGCACGCAACGGGAAATCTGTCGTGAGTCATTTTCAATTCAACAGTCGTTCGCCCTATAATCTCTTAAGCATCCCAATGGGCAGGGTTGGGCGAGGACAGTGGATGAAGGCATAGCTCACCGGTATTCACATTTCATCGATAACTGTTTCATCTCGCAGGCTATAATGACTGAACTCACCTATCGCGAGGGTGTCCCGCAATACACGCTCGAACATTATGAAACCGACTATGCCGACCGCCATTTACTCCATGGAGTGATCCGCAAATGGGCTGTCGAAACACCCGATACAATCGCGATCATCGATGCCGAGACAGGCAATCAATATACCTATCGTGAATTTGATGAAGCCATCAACGCGTTGGCATTGCGACTATTGAATCTCGGCTTCGGTCCAGGTGACTTTCTAGCGACGTCGTTGCCGCTGTACGTCGAACATATTTTCTTAGAGTATGCCTGCTTTCAATTGGGTGTCATCCACGCTCCGCTCGATTTGCGACTCAAGGAGGAGGAAATTGTTCGCTCACTGGAAATGATCCAGGCCAAGGGCTACGTCTTTCCCGGCGATACAGGTGTCGTCGACCTTTCTCACTTAGGTCGCATTGTGCAGGAACAATGCCCGTTCGTCGAGCATTTCATTCAAATGTCGCCGGCTGGCGAAACCATTCCCGGCGCGATGGCCTACGAGACATTTGCCGCGCAATCTATCCCCGCGAACTCCGATGTGCATGCTCGCTATGTCGAAATCACAGCCGCGGTCAAACCGACTGACGGTGCACAGGTGATTTATACGACCGGCTCGACCGGCCTGCCCAAGCCCGCACTGCTGACGCACCGCAACATCACCTGCCAAAACATGTGTTTAGGCGGTGGTTTTAATATGTCCCAGTCGAAGCGGCAACTCGTCAATCTGCCCCCCTCGCACGTCGGTTGCCAAGCCGAACAATTGATGACCAGTTTCTTTTGCGGCATCACAGCTGTGATCCTGTATGTGTTCGACGCCGAAAAAACATTGCGGGCCATTCAAGAATATCAGGTCGACTTGTTCGGACAGATTCCGGCGATGTTCAACATGCAGCGTTTGCTGCCCAACTACGACAGCTACGATTTGTCGTCTGTCCAAGCGGTGATGTTTGGCGGGCAGCAGGTTCCCACACAATTCGTCGAACAGGTGTTGGCCGAGTTCCCGAGTTCCGCGACCGGTTTGGGACTGTCGGAAATGGCCGGGTTTGTCACGTATACGCCGGTGACCCGCGACGTGCGTCAATTGACTGAAACGCTCGGGTGGTGGATGCCCGTGACGCCGCTGACGATTCGCGCGCCGATGAATGAAGACGGGACGGCTGGTCCGGAATTACCTGACGGCGAGATTGGCGAAATTTGTTTCTCCGGACCACAGGTCTTCCGGGACTATGTCGGCAATCCCGAGGCCTATCAACGCACTGTCTCCCGCGACGGCGTCTGCTACACAGGCGATTTGGGCGCAAAGAGCGAGCACGGGCTCAAATTTTCGGGACGCTCGAAATTAGTGATCAAACCCAAGGGGTACCAGATTCACCCCGCGCAAATCGAAGAGCATTTCTCCCGCATGAAGGAACACGTGGCCACCTGTGGTGCGGTGGGCGCGGATCATGCGATTTTCAGCGAAGGTGTCGTGTTGTTCATCGAGCTGAAACCGGACGCCACCTTGAGCCGCGACACTTTAGAAGATCATGCGCGGGAAATCGCATCCTACATGCGACCGTCGCACTACGTGTTGATGTCGCCCGGTTCGTTTCCACTCAATCGTGTCGCCAAAAGCGATTATGTTCGATTGCGGGAAATGGCCACCGCCGAAATCGAGAATCTACGAGCTGAGGGAGGGTGGGATTGCGTGAAACCGCAAGCATCCCACAGCACGTAAACGCCGCCCCGCCTAAAGTCGGAACGGGGGAAGTTCAGAATTCTATCTATCGAGCAACGCCAATGAGCCAGCAGCAACGCGTGGAAGAGATCCGCCAATTTTATGAGTCCCAGTTGGTTTCTGATTGGCATACCGCAGAGCAAGAGAACATCAACCAATTCGGACGCGCCACGGGTGACGAGGATTGGCTACACACCGATCCAGAGCGGGCGGCCCGTGATAGTCCGTTCGGCGGAACGATCGCTTTCGGATTTTGGACCATCGCGATGCTGACGCACTTGTCACGGCAGGCGGCTGGCCAGGATTATCCTGAGGGGGCGCAATTCGGCATCAACTACGGATTCGACCGTCTGCGGATGATGGCTCCGGTCCGTGTTGGCAAACGCATTCGTTGCCACATCCGGCTCTTGGATGTCACCCCGCGTGGCGATTCACGCATTCTGGTCAAAACAGAAAACACCGTCGAAATCGAAGGAGAGGACAAACCCGCATTGGTCGCAGAATGGCTTGTCATGTTGTTTTATCCCGAGCAGACGAGTTGATTCGTCATAGCAAGTTCTCCGTACAATTTCGTTTCACCTCCCCTTCGACGCGGACTGCTAACACGGAAATGCAAGTCGCCGGAACCAGTCTGGCCGGGTATTGTACAGCTTCTGCGAGGCTCGGCAGGACGCGATGATTGCCCTCCTCCATGAGTCGTTATCGCTGATGTCTCCCCAAGAAAATCGGCTCAAAAATCACACGGCGGTCAACTGTTCATCGCCCTGGGCACTCGTTATGATGCGCTCTCTAATGACCGGTTTCTAGGCGAGTTGGGGACTAAATGAGGTGTGTCCGGCCGCTCGCAAAACACGTAAATCGCGTGAACATGCTCGCCAGAGTTTCTCGTGATCGGCACGATGTTGTTGAGCATGAAAGCGTCGCTCCATGGCCGTAAAAATTGTCTTGATCCTCAGCGTGATTGCCCAATTGACGGCCGCCGGTCTGGCGTTGCGGCTGAATCAATTGTACCGTCGCCGATCCGCTTGGATTTTTATCTCCGCAGCTGCCATCGTCATGACCATCGGTCGTGCCACGAGCCTGGTCAGCACATGGGGTGAGCGACTCGCTGATGCAGAGGCCGATGCCGCATTTTGGACCGAAAGCCTGATCGGACTATTGGTGTCGATCTTGCTCGTGGCAGGAATTGCCCTCATTGAACCGCTGTTTGTCGAACTCCACAAAGCGGATGCGTTGTTAAGACGCGATAAAAAAAGGCTGGAGCAGGTTGTCCGGCGAAATGAAGACGAGCTACGCATCGCCCGGCAAATTCAGGAAAACCTGTTTCCCGATGAACCGCCCGATATCAAAGACTACGACGTTGCCGGGGCATCCAAACCGGCCGAGTGGGCCAGCGGGGATTATTTCGATTACATTCCTATGCACGACGGCAGCCACATCGTTGTCGTGGCTGACGTCAGCGGACATGGCATTGGCCCGGCGTTGTTGATGTCCGAAACGCGGGCGTTTCTCCGGTCCTTGGCTCAGACCCGCAACGACATCGGCGAAATTCTGACGCTGGCCAATCATGCCGTCGCTCAGGATGTCGAAGAGGGGCGCTTCGTGACCATCTTCATGACGCGGCTCGAATCGGGATCCTCGTCAACGACTTACACCAGCGCCGGGCATAACGCTTATCTGTTGCGAGCCAACGGCGAAGGGCAGGTCCTGAGCCCCACCGGTATCGCATTGGGCATTGATGAAAACGCCGTGATGAACAACTCCCAGCCGATTCAACTGGAACGCGGCGATCTCATGTTACTGGTGACCGACGGGATTTTGGAGACAACCGATGCTGAGGGCACACTATTCGGCGAAGAGCGACTCTTCGAAGTGGCGCGACAAAGTCGTGACGGCTCAGCATTAGAGGTGGTTGAATCTATCTTCAAAGCTGCCGATGATTTTTCCGCCAGCAGCAGTCAAAAGGATGACAATACCGCCGTGGTTGTCAAATACCGTTGAGGCACTGCGACTCCCGAGTCGGTGCCTGATCCGGCGCAACGAGTAGCCGAGTATTTTGTGAAAACCTGAAATTTGGGGTGCCACTGGCTTTGCCAGTGCTTGGTAACCAATTCAAACATTTAAAACTGGCACTGGCAAAGCCAGTGGCACACACCTCTAGGGTTTTCCCCCTGACAACGCGCTGCTTCCGCGAGTTTTATTGCGTTTTTTTACATCAACCCACGGGCCGCATCTTATGGATGGCTGCCTGAATGTAAAATCGCCAAAATCCATAGTCGTTCAGTGCGTCGTTTTTACAAACTCCCGATGCGCAGTCAACGCGGCGACTAGAGGAAGATCGTGTCATTTAAGAAGTCGTGGCGATCGCTGTTATCCGAGGATGGCGAATCCTCATTCCGCATATTGTCGACCGCTTCTATGACTTTCAAACGGTCAACTTCGGCGATGAGCGCCGAAACATGTTTGCGCCACAAGGGGTTGCAATACGCAGTCTCGAGGAGATGTTTGATTTCCGCCAATTCGGCGTCGGTCATTGGAGAGGTCATCGTATTCCGGCCCGCTGGAATTTTGAGAGAGATTCGTCAGGCGGAAAGCATCGCTTAGCTCCGCCTGCACAATCGAGAGGCGGGATGACCAGTGCAGTTTTTGTGCCAGGATCAATTGAGATCGATCGCTAGCAGACACAAGAAGTGCGTCGGGAGAGGTGCAATGAATTCGACGGGAGCGAGTGAGATTTGTACTGCGTTTTATTCCCACCGCGCAGCAAGAAACGCCCGACAGTGCGGGCGTTTCTCGACAATACGATTCATCTGCGAAAACTCAATCTCTGTCGATCATCGGCGTCAATTGTGTCGTGGTTTTCGCGATCAGTTGGCTTGGCGGAGTTGGCGATGAGTTCCTGGGAAGGAAGGCACAAGAGCCTTCCTCCCCAGGCATTCTACTCACGTTCGCAAAGCAGCCGAATCGGTTTGCAGTACTTAGGATGTTCATCCCAGCCGGCAGCTTTGTATCCGATAAACCAATCAGTCAACTAGGGAGCACAGCAGCCAGCGGCAGCCGGGGCACAGCAGTTGGCCGGAGCCGGGGCACAGCAGCTAGGAGCGGCTGGGGCACAGCAGGTGGCCGGTGCCGGAGCACAGGCGGCCGGGGCACAGCAAGTTGCCGGAGCCGGGGCACAGCAGGCCGGAGCACAGCAGACCGGGGCACAGCAGCTGTTGCAGCACTTTTTCTTCTTGAACTTACGGCACATCTTTTTGAACCAACCGCACTTTTTCTTTTTGCAGCAGCAGGTGTTGCAGCAATCAACAGGAGCACAGCAGGTCGTCGGGGCGCAGCAAGTCGTGGGAGCCGGAGCACAGCAGGCGGCCGCGGGGGCACAGCATGAAGGCGCGGGCGCACAGCACGAAGCTTGGGGGGCACAGCAACTGTTTTTGTGCTTGCCGAACAAGCCGGCGTCGGCTTGGCTCGTGATGGCACAACAGATCATCAATGCCGCAGTAAAGGTCATCCACTTCATATCAGAGCATCTCCTAATTTTGCTAATGCGAACGTGAGCGACACCCTCGGTTCACAGGAGGCGAATCACGCCGTTAGTTCGAGGATCTTTGTCGCCCATCAAGTCATTTTGGGTAAGACACTATTTTTTTCGGCGATCTCGCGAATCCAGGCACATCGAATATTGAGATCGGACCGCAATCGAGCAAATCCCGCTAGCGATGGGACGGTTATTTCGATTGGCGCGATCTCTCCATGCACGGATATCCTCCGGAATACGTGCAATCGGCGTGACCCTATCTCATTGAACCTCGCCCCGATTCGCTAAGCCATTCCGAGCGAATTTCGCAGCACACAATTCGCTCCCTTTTAGGCCGAATCCCACCCCACAGGTCAAACCGGGCTTGAGAGAATCAAGCTTCTAGCTACCATTAACTAGGGAGAGTGTCCGCACGAGGACAAAACTCGCCCGCCGTTTTGTATTCCTCATCGAGGTCCCTTGGATGAACCGCGTACTTGCACTCACCCTGGCTTGGCTCGTTTTGGCATCCGGAGCCGAACTTCAGGCAGCACGCAAAACCGACCCCAAAGTAGCCGGTGCTGTCCAACGTGCCTTGGATTATCTCGCTCGCGAACAACGGCCCCAGGGTTACTGGGAAGCCCAACATTCCCAATACCGCGTCGCCATGACCGCCCTGGCGGGAAATGCGTTGTTGTGCGAAGGTTCCACCACGACGCGGGGAAAATACTCTCGGCAGATTCAGTTGGCCGTTGACTATCTCATCGAGCGCTCTCGCAAGAACGGCCTGATCGGCTACCAAAACGATTACCACTATATGTACGGCCACGGATTCTCCATGCTGTTTTTGTCGCAGGTGTTCGGCGAAGAAGAGAAGGAGCAGCGCCGCGAGGAACTCAAATACGTCCTCACTAAAGCTGTCGATTTTTGCGGCAAAGCACAAACCAAATCGGGCGGTTGGGGTTACGTCTCCGCGCGAGACGGTAACGATTTTGACGAAGGCTCGACCTGTATCACACAGGTGCAGGGATTGCGGGCCTGTCGCAATGCCGGGATTCCCGTCCCCAAGGAGATCATCGATAAAGCGGTGACCTACATCGAAAAATGCACGACCAAAGAAGGGGGCGTGCAATATTCCATTCGCGGCGGTGGAGCCCGTCCCCCGATCACAGCGGCCGCGTTGGCCTGCATGTTCAATTCCGGCGAGTACGAGTCGGAATACACGAAACGTCTGCTGGCCTATTGCAAAAAGAACCTCACCGTCACCGGCGGCTCCTCCCGTTCCTTCGGCCATTGGCATTACGCGCACTACTATTACGCACAAGTGATGTATCGGCTGGACGGCAGCGAATGGGACAAATACATCCGCGACCTAAGCAACACCATTCTCCGCCGCCAATCGGCCGACGGCAGCTGGAAAGAAGGGCATGTGGGACCGGTCTACACAACAGCAATCAACGCCACAATCCTACAACTCGAAAACGGCTTCCTGCCGATTTATCAGCGCTGAGTATTTAAAAACTTAGCCACGGATCAAACACGGATGAATGTCGTTGTCCCGTGTTTCACAAACGTGTCGTTTCCGCTCCGTGTCCTCCGTGCCTCTGTGGTGAATCTTTTTACAATCCCACAGAGCTAGGCATCTTGCGACTCAGCCGACTGCTTCACTTCGTCCCACAACGGCCCGTAGACCTCCTTATCAAACGGCGGGCAACCGGTTGCATACTGGCCCAGTTCGTTGTGCTTGGCACGCATCAAATTCGTGCAATACGAAAACGTGCGGCAGACCTTCTTGCGGTTGAGACTGCCGGTCTCCTGAATCGTTTTAACGAAATCGGGATGCGACAACGTGGCCCGGCCGAAACCCACGAAGGCGATGCTACCGTTGGCTACATTGGCGGCGCCGACGTGCGGGGCGAAATCCTGCAACCAACTGTATCCACTCCCCACGACCGGCACCTCACCAACCGCCTGTTGGATCCGCCGCGCGATGCGAAAATGCCGCGCAATGCCGTCCAACGGATGCTCGGGCGAGTGATAACCATCCACCGGCGGAAACTCCGCCGGACGGACGATGTGTGGATTCGCATAAGGGTTGCCCATCGAAACACTGAGCAGTTGCATTCCCCATTGCTTCATATTCTCTGCCAACTGCACCGGCTCGTCGAGCAGTTCCTCGCGATGATTCTCCGGGTTGGTTCCAAAGGCAACCTGTAATGGCAACTCGTGCGGATACGGCTCGCCGATTTTGTCCTCGGCCCGGGAACGATAGGGAATCCCATCGTAGGCGTTGAACCGCGTCGCCAGGATCAGCTCCGGGAGTTCCGCCGCAATCCGCTGGGTGATATTACGAATCAACCGCGTCCGATTCTCAAAGCTCCCCCCATACTCGCCTGGACGATTCTTGGCTCCCAACAATTCCGACAGCAAATAGCGGTGGCATTGTTTGAGGTCGATGAAATCACAACCCACCTTGGCCGCCAACCGCGCCGCTGCCAAATATTGATCCTCGATGCGTTTCAAATCGTCATCCGTCAGCACCGGATACGACGCATCGATGAATTTCCCGGTCGATTTATCGAGCGTGATCGGATCCAGGATCGGATCGTGGCAAGCGATCTTCGGTTTGCGAAAACTAAATCGTCCCGAATGCGTCAGTTGCAGGCCGAGCAACAAATCAGCATCGTCGCCAACCGACTTACGATGCGCTGCCCGGCAATCGGCGAGCATTTTTTCCAATCCGGCGGCATTGGCGTCATTGATCAACAACTGCCGCGAATTCATCCGGCCGTCGTCGGCGATCGCGGTCGCCTCGCCCCAGATCAATTTCGCGCCGCCGGCTCCGAATCGCAGATACCGTCGATAGGTCAGCTCATCGGGATGCCCTTCCAACGTGCCGTCGCAACCCTCCATCGGATGAATCGCAAACCGATTGCCCACCGTGCGGTCACCAACCGCCACCGGCTGAAACAATGGCGCGAGGTCTTCGGTGGCGGGAATGTCATAGCCCAACGTCGCCGCATCGGCGGTCACATCGCTGGGGGTCTTGTACTTAAAGAAACGAGCCATGGAGAGATATCAATGCTTGGGGGAACGAACCGTCAGTTTTCAAACCAGTCGCTATGATACTCGCGAAGCAACACATCGGCCATCCCATGCGAACTGTCACCCTTTTTTCACATTGCATATCGAGTCTGTTCTACACGTTTGCAATCACAACCGATAGAATACAATTCGCACCGTGGAGACGATTCCACGACTTTTCGACGCGACTTGTCCAACAGGAGGCAATCCATGACGGCTGCCGCTTCTCCCCCCTGGGTCGACGGACTGACGATTGGTGAGATGCTCCGCGAAACCGCGCAGCAATCTCCTGATGCCGATGCGCTGGTCTTTCCGCAACTCGACCGTCGCTGGAGTTACGCTCAACTCGACGCCGACGTCGATCGCGTCGCCCGTGGATTGCTGGCGCTGGGTGTCGAAACCGGAAGCCATGTCGCCGTTTGGGCGACGAATTGGCCGCAATGGGTTTTACTGCAATTCGCCACCGCACGGGTCGGTGCCGTGTTGGTCACGATCAACCCCGCCTACCGCGCTTTTGAATTGCAGTACGTTCTCAAACAGGCCGACATTGATACGCTGTTTTTATTAGACAAATTTCGCGGTTCCGATTACCGCGCCATGCTGAATGAGGCGGCGCCCGAACTGGCTGGCTGCGATCCGCAAAACGTGCAACTGAAAGATTTCCCCAAACTGCGGCACGTCATTGCCATCCAAGGCGAGCCAACTGTCGGCATGTCGAGTTGGGAGTCATTTCTCAAAGGGGCCGACGCGGTCACAGACACCGAGCTTTCCCAGCGCGAAAGCCAGTTGAAACCGACAGAAGCGATCAATATCCAATTTACCTCCGGCACGACCGGTTTCCCCAAAGGGGCGACACTCACCCACCGCAATTTGTTGCTCAATGCCTATTACATCGGCCAGTGCCAACAACTGACTGCTGCCGACCGCATTTGTATTCCCGTACCGTTTTATCACTGCTTTGGTTGCGTGTTGGGCGTCTTGGGGGCGGCTGTGCGGGGAGCAGCGATGATCATTCCGGCCGAACATTTTGACGCCGAAGCGACACTTGCTGCCATTGCCACCGAACGGGCGACGTCAATCTATGGCGTGCCGACTATGTTCATTGCCCAATTGGATCACCCCACACGCTCGGCGCTCGACTTGAGTTCTCTGCGGACCGGGATTATGGCCGGCAGTCCTTGCCCGATTGAGGTGATGCAGCGGGTCGTCGACGAATTGGGGGCCCGCGAAATTACGATCGCCTATGGACTGACCGAAGCCTCGCCGGTGATCACACAAACCCGTACCGACGACCCCTTAGAGTTACGCGTCAAAACCGTTGGCCGACCGCTCCCCGATGTGGAGGTTAAGATCGTTGAGCCGACCACCGGAGAGGAGTTGGGGGACGAACAGCAGGGAGAACTGTGCACACGCGGACACGTTGTGATGCTCGGCTATTATCAAATGCCCGATGCGACCGCGGCCGCCATTGATGATGACGGCTGGCTGCACAGCGGCGACTTGGCCGTGCGGCTGCCCAACGGCTATTACCGCATCACCGGCCGCATGAAGGACATGGTTTGTCGCGGCGGCGAGAATATCTATCCCCGCGAAATCGAGGAATTCTTATACACCCACCCCGCCGTGGGGGACGTCGCCGTCGTCGGTGTGCCCGACCCCAAATACGTCGAAGAACTCGCCGTCTGGATCCGCCTCAAACCAGACGCAACATTGACCGAACAAGACGTACAACAATTCTGCCGCAGCAGCTTGGCGCACTATAAAGTGCCACGCTACGTCAAATTCGTCACAGAATTCCCGCAGACAGTGACCGGAAAAATCCAAAAGTTCAAAATCCGCGAAGCGATGATCGCTGAGTTGGGACTCAATGAATCCGAAACGGCGTGAATTAGAAATCACCACGGAGGCACGGAGGACACAGAGGAATCTAGTCTGTAGGCTCTAGACTGTAGGCTTTAGGAAGGCAGATCCCACTCGTTCCTAAGGCCTACGGACTAAAGCCTACGGCCTCTTCCCGTCTCCGTGTCCCCCGTGCCTCCGTGGTGAACTTTAACAACCAAAAACGAATGCCACTTCCATGATCCTCGGCGACTTTCAAGTTACGACAATCTCCGGCGGCGTTTTTCGTATTGATGCGGGGACGATGTTTGGTGTTGTTCCTAAGGTCCTTTGGCAACGCGTTGTCGACGTCGACGCGAATAACCTGATGACCTCTGCGACGAATTGTGTGCTGATTGAGACCGGTGAAAAGACGATCCTCATCGAAACCGGTTATGGGTCTAAGTTTTCGGAAAAGAAGCGGCGGATTCATGGGGCTGAGCCGGGGGATCCGTTGGTTGAAAACTTGGCTGCTCACGGCATCGGCGTGGAGCAAGTCGACATGGTGATTCTTTCGCACCTGCATTTCGACCATGCCGGGGGAGCGACGCAATTGGACGCTCAGGGAAATCCGCGCCCGACGTTTCCCAATGCGACCTATGTCGCCCAGCGACTGGAGTGGGTGAACGCCACGGCCAATTTCCCCGAACTACAAGGCGCGTATCCGCAGGACAATTTGTTGCCCCTTGCCGCAGCGGGACAGTTACAGCTGATCGACGGTGACGTGGAGATTGTGCCGGGAATCCGCGCCGAAATCAACGGCGGCCATACTGCCGGGCATCAGTCACTGTTCATCGAAAGTGGCGGAGAAACCGCCGTGTTCATCGGCGACATCTGTCCCATGGCAGCGCATCTGCCGCCGCTGTGGTGCATGGCCTATGACGTCGACCTGCTGCAAACACGCCGCGCCAAGCCGGAACTACTGGGCCGCATCGCCGAGAGGGGGTGGTGGGCGTTGTTTGATCACGACCCCGAAATCGCTGCTGCCCGTTTACAGCGCGACGCCAAACGAGGATTCGCCGTCGCTGAAGCAGTTGCCGCAACTCTAAACAATCGCAGCTAAGCGTCTCATCCTATTGACCAACATGGGTGCCACTGGCTCTGCCAGTGTTTCGCAAATCGCGCCCACATTGGATGTCGCACTGGCAAAGCCAGTGGCACCCCAATTTTCGGGTTTGAGATCGTGCTACGTTGTGAAAAAACGGGTGCTACTGCCGCCGCTCTCGACGATCGGCACGCGGATGGCTGTGGCGCAGCGGGGGCACCAACCGGCATAAGCGTCGCCGGCGGCGTTGGGGTAAATCCGCTGATAGACGTTGCAGCACTTCAGGTGCACCGACAAAAAGGGGCGACCCGTGGCAGCGGATGGTTTTGGCTTTTCATCCATGTTGAGCCTGCAAGGTTCATTGTTTTCTAAATGAGGAAAGTCGCACGACGGCGCGGAATTGTGCCTACGAAAAAAGCCGGACTCATCCACTCGTCCGGCTCTTCACAGTGTCTCTTGGGGGTTCAGTCGTCTTGAGATTCTTCGTCGATATTTCGCATTTCTTCGAGAACGACCGGATGCCATTCCATGTCCCGATCATCAGCGGAAACAAAGTTTTGCCGTGCCCACGTCCGCAAGCGAAGCTCCTCAACGAAATCGACATCCAACACTGTAGACGAATACATCCTCAGAACCTTTCCGACTAGTGCGACTGAGTTGTGAAAGACCAACTGCCGAGCCGTGCTCGACGTGCCAAACTGCTAACTGTCGTAGCTATTATCGTACCGATTCCGCCTTCACCCACAACCCGATTCCAGGTTTTTCAATCCAATTTCTGGGGAATAATTGACCGACGAATTCGCCGATTTTGCCGGTTTTGTTGACCTTTTCGCCTTCAAAACCGACTTGGCGCTGCCCGACAGCCGCGGTACGCTCCGATCCCAACCCATACCTTTCCCAAACCAAACCAGGAAACCGTTGCCAGCCAACGGAGATCAATATGCGGACTTTTAGCGAATTGGCTGCTTCACGGCGAGACTGGATTGACCAAATTCTTATCCCCTGGTGCAAGCAGGCCTGTCGCCGCGATTTGCTCGCCGCCCTGCAGGACTGGCCCAATATCGCTGGCAAGGTCGATGCGGATAAAACCCTCTGGTTTTGGGCCTGGAGCCGGTTCCCCGATCTGGTCCATGACGAGCTGTCCGGGATTGATGAAACAGTCAACATCGTCGTCACGATTAACGACGGTACCACTGCTGCTGGATTTCCCGATGCCCGCGAAAGCGATCTCGGTCAACTCGTGCTGTTAGCGACCACGCCTGATGCGGCGAATCGCGTGGAACAACTGGGACCGTTCTCCATTGACGACATCGTCTCGATCACACGCCGGTAGCCGGGAGTTTTCTCCTTCCGGCTGCGGGATACGTGCGCTGGATTAGCTCCGGAAAAACACCCGTTCGGCCGTTTTGCGGAGAATCCACTCGCGGTCATCGGCTGTGAGGAAATCGAGCTGTTTTTCGATCAACTCGATCGATTGCAGGTACGTATGGTCGACCACTTGAAACGGGCAATCGGTGGCCCACATCAACCGCTCTGGCCCATATGCATCGTACACCTGCCGAATCATCGGACCGAGATCCTTATAAGGCGGCGTTTTCTTGCCCAAGGCGTAAAACGCGGAAACCTTGACCGTCACGTTTTTGTGAACGGCCATGTCGCACAGTGCACGCACGTCGGCTTCGCGAATTTTGCCATCGGTGCCAATGCGGCAGAGATGGTCGATGACCACCGGCGTGTCAGGAAATTCCCGGCAGGTTTTATCGAGCGAAGGTAACGCATCGGTATCGATCAGACAGCACATGTTCAGATTTCGCTTCGCGCCGAATGCGAACATCTTCCGCAATCCCTCGTTGTCCAACCACCGCTCGACCGGTTGGTCCTTGGGATAGATGCGAAAACCGGTCACGCCCTGTTTTTGCAGTCGGCCCATACGGATTTCCGGATCCTGGGCGTTTTGGTCAATGACCGCGACGCCCACAAACTGATCGGGAAACCGTTCGATCGTGTCCAGCATGTAGTCGTTGTCGTAACCGTAAAACGACATTTGAATCAACACCACGCGATTGACCCCAGCGGGCTTCATCTGCGCCTGTAACTCCTCAACCGTAAAACTGGGAGGCTGCATGTTCGCCCGCCGGAACCCGGCCGCCAGCGGATAGTGTGCGGTATCGGGTGTCCAAATATGCGAATGGGCATCGATGTACTTCATGAGAGCAGCCTATTCTTCAACACTCGTGTTGTGGAGATATTTCTTGCGGAAATAGCGATCGACCAACTCCGCCGGCGGCGGGGGTGTCATCAATGTCACGACATAGACAGCAATGAATGAAACGAACAGCCCGATCACCACCGGGTCGAAATCGAAGAGTTGATACGGGCGGACATTCTGGAAGAAATCTTCAAACATGAAGATGCCCGCCACATACATCGACAAGTGAGCCGCGAAGCCTGCCAGCATTCCCGAGATCACACCCGGTGCGTTGGCCCGCGGCCAATACAGGGTGAACACCATCGGCCCCAAGAAGCAGGCCGCCAGCCCGCCGCCGGTGTAAACGATGATGTCCTGCAGGTACTGCGGCGGATTCAATGCGCCGAGCATGGCCCCGGAGCCGACGACAAAGGTGCAGGCATAACTCAGCAATTTGACCGTCTTTTCCGACGCCTTGGGATTGATGTTTCGCTGATAGATGTCGCGCACCACGGCGGAGGAAATCATCAACAAAAAGCTGTCTACGGTCGACATGACAGCTGCAAAGGGTGCTGCCACCAGCAATCCCGCCAACCACAACATTCCCACATTTTTCGTCAACAGAATCGCCATCTCGGGCATGATGCGATCGGTCGTCGAGTCCATGCCTGGAAGCAAAATCCGTGCACAGCAGAAAATCACCACCAGCGGGAAATAGATGAACGAAAAATACAACGTGACGGTAAAGATCGACCGTCGCAGCGTTGTTGAACTGTTAAAAGCCATCAACCGGACCATGCTACTCGGTTGTCCGGCTCCGGAAATTGCCCACATAAAGAAGAAGGAAATCGCCAGCGAAAGCGGCAAAAATCCGTTTGAGTTGCTTTTGTGCGGACCGGGACCGACCACATACACGCCCTGCTTGCCCGCCCCAAATTCGTATTCGCTGACCTCAATTTCGGTTAGTTGGTATTCAACCGGCAACTGATCGGTGACGGGATCGCGTTCCAACTGGCCTTTGATACGGGCGATTTCCTCGGGTGTGGTGATCTCAACGACATCCACGTCCTGCACCTGGGTTCCCCCTGGTGGAATCGAGGTGTTTTTAGAAACGCGAAATAACCGCTCTTGCTGATCTTCACCCGGAGCCTTCAGCCAAGTTTGTGCCTGCAGGACGAAACTGTCCTGCTGCGGCTCAGAGAGTTGCAATGTCACCGTCCCAATCCGGGGAGGCGTCATTTTTGACATTTCCTCGGTGGCATGCTGCATACCGCCCGCCTGCCAAATGGCCAAGGGCAGCATAATCAACACGCCGATGACCATCACGACCCCTTGCATCACATCGGTCCAGACCACCGCGTGAAAACCGCCGTAAGTCGTATAGATAATCACGGCGATGCCGAACGCGAACAAACAAATCAGATAGCCAGGATCCACGGCGGCCAAAAACGGCACTCCAGCTTTCATCGCATTCACACTGGCAGTTGCATCGTGATAGAGTTCAACGTCGCCCAACAGCGTGGTCAGTATCGTCGCCCCCGCTTTGAATTGCGCGACCAGGTTGAAAGTCATGAAAAACACGATGAGCAGCGTCGCTAAAATTCCAAACGCGGCGCTGTGAAAACGATCGCGCAATACATCGGGAACCGTAATCGAACCGGAGATGCGGGCGACTTGGTTGATCCGCTTGCCCAACAACCCCATGGCACAGATCGGAACCACCATGTAACTGCCGATCCACAGCGCCAATGTCCAACCGTGGGAATAAATCTTTGATGGAAAACCGGTGAAACTTCCCCCCGAGGCACTTGTCGCAGCGAACGTGAGGGCAAAAGCCCACACGCCCAAACTACGGCTCCCCAAGAAGTACTCGCTCATGAAGCTTTTGGATTTGAGCAGTTGGTTCGACATTGCCGCCAACCCGAACACGGCCAACGTATAGGCCAGAAACGTGTACAGGGCTGCATTGGAACCGGCTGCTAAAACCGGTGTGATATTCAGTCCATCGCTCATGGGTTTGCTCCCTTTTGTTCCGCTTCCATTTCGGAGATTTCCTCAGCGAGGTCACTTCCTTCGTTCGCGACACCGAGGTCGTCGTCCTGCATGTAAAAGAAGCAGAACCAAATCGTAAACACATTCGAGAGCAGCCAAGGAACTAAGATTCCCCAGCAGACCCAGCTGGGAACACCCATGTAGGTCGAGAAGGTCTCCGGATTGAATTCCACGTCACTCGGTGGATACCCATAGAGGTAGCAGTAGGGAACAGACCAAGCTAAGCAAACGACCCAGACACCAAATATGATCCATGCCTCGCGGCGGGCGTTGAGATAGACCGGGTCAAACGGTTGATCATCGCGAGCTGGCTCGCGGGAGACTGCATTCATGATAATTGTTGGTCCCCGGGACTCTCCTTGGTCGTAACATCAATAGATTATCAAATGATGATTGTAATGACGCCGGCGCGTAGTTGCAAAAGGGATGAGGTTGAACTTTTTCGTCGAGTGGTAGCTCGATCCGCTGCAGCGTTCATGGTTATTCCTAGAATTGCAGGCTGACGGATTGACATGAACGGTGCATTTTTTCAAGTTTTTTGTTGTCATAAGCTGGTATTGTGGTACAAACTACTGCACCTAGCGGTTGTCGGTTTTGACAATGACAACATGGTGTTGTGTCCCATGTGGCACTTCAGATGCACGGACGGTACTGGAAAGAGGCTCTCCAGAAATGGTTGACCTCTGTCCAATTTCCAACCGCGTCGCGATTTTCAAGGCGATGTCTCCATTGCCAATCGCAACGTAGATGAGTTCGTTCTGTTTCTGCAAAACGAAATATTTTGCTCGGCTCGCATCGCCCTGCCATCCCGCAATGGGATTGTTCACTTTCTACCTATCTCGTCACCGCCGTTTGAGCGGTATTCATAGAAATGTTCGCCGGTAATCTTCCGTAGCGTTCGACGATCATCACATCTTAGAGACAACCTCAGCAAAGTTCAGGGACTGAACCTTTGGCGTAGGAGAACCGCATGAATTGCAATCTTTCACAGTTTCATGCGCCCCGTCCGGAATCAAAGTGCCTGGAATTGCTCCCGAGCACCGCACCAGCCTCGCACCCGGATTGCGCTGCGATCTACCAAAAAATATCAGACATCCATATCGAATTCGTTGCCTGCGAAATGTTCTCCGTTCCCGCCGCCCAGGAGAAAATTCTAGCGCCGGCCCCGCTTGCCGAGGACACGGCCCATGAACGATTCCTGAACGAATCGGTCAAAAAGCCCCCGTCCGGCATCCCTCCCTATTTGGCGAGTCTCTACGATACGCCGTTACTTACTCCCGAACAGGAGTTCCACCTGTTCCGGAAAATGAATTTCCATAACTACCGGGCCGCCGAGTTGCGTGACTCCGTCGATGCCGCCACAGCCAACTACCGGCAACTCGATACCATCGAAGGGCTCCTTCAGCAGGCACACGCGATTCGCAATCAAATTGTGCAAGCCAACCTCAGATTGGTCGTTTCGATCGCCCGCCGTTTTGTCGATGCGGCCAATTCGTTCGAAGATCTCGTCAGCGAAGGAAACGTGCCTTTGATTCGCGCCGTCGAAATCTTTGACTACACGCGGGGCTATCGTTTCAGCACCTATGCCACTTGGGCAATTCGTAACAGTTTCGTAAGGCTCACGCCGCGCAGTCGGCGGCGTTCGGCGCGGTATCTCACCGGGACCCAGGAGTTATTCGACGAATTCTCCGACGCAGGCATCAGCCCCACCGAGTACGAACGCGAGCACCGCCAAATGACCACATTGGTCTCCAGCATGCTAGCGAGTCTCGACAACCGCGAACGTTCGATCGTCATGTCCCGTTTCGGTCTGGATGGATCGGGCAGCAAAAAGAAGTTCCGCGAAATCTCCAGCCAATTGGAAATCAGCACCGAGCGGGTTCGCCAGATTGTCGCTCGCGCCTTAGCTAAGCTCCGCACCACCCTCGCCGAATCCGGCACCGATTGCTTCGATCTCCGCTAGCCGAGTCGGGAGTGAGGCGTGAGGGGACAGGTGTGAGGAAGTGCGGCCTGGGTGAGTGTGCGGCTGTCGGTTATTTTCCCGATTCTGAATCGTATGCTTTGCTGATTTGAGTTGGGAGAATCGCTCGTCCTACGAGCGAAAGGTGCGTCGCGACGCACCCTACGGTCTCTGCTTGTGACCTTTCAATTCCCTAGGTACGATTCACTAGGTGCTCTATTTCCTTTCGGCTACCGGTCACTTCTTTGTTTCGCAATGCCATGAACGACGATCGTCTCCACCCTGCCTCGCCGAACGCTGCCCGTTCTGCTGCCGATTGGCGGAAACGAACTCTCGTGGTGGTGGTGCTTGTCGCGGGCTTTGCTGCCGGGAGCTATGCCTTTTTTGCACGCCAACAATCTCCCAGCGACGAGAACTTCAAACGGGCCGCGCAGGCGTTGTTGGACGAAGATTACAACGCCGCCGAACGGCATGCGAATCTAGCGTTGGACGATCAACCGCAATCCGGCCGGGCACTGATGATTGCCGGCGAAGCAGCCGCCAAACTCCGCCGCTATGGCGATGCGGTCAATTATTATGGGCAAATCCCAGAACAGGATCCGGCTGCCCCGCTGGGACTTGCCGCGGCGGCCGACATCCTTCTGAAGAGCGGACAACTCGCCGAAGCAGCAGCGCGGCTACGTCGTTTGGTTCTGATCGATCCTGCCGATCAACGCGCGGCACGACAGATGGCCTTTGTACTGGACATTTCTGGACAACGCTGGGCCGCGGAACGGTATCTCTTTCAATTGGTGCGAACTGGCAATGCCAACTTGGACGAGCTGCTGTTATTAGGCGACCGCCGAACGTTGCTTACCTTGCCACGTGACGAGGAAGTCGATGACTCTCGCTCCGCGGTCGATCCGTTCGTGGTGCTTGCACTCGCCAAGCAAGCTGTCCGCCGACAAGAGTGGGACGTCGCGGAGCCATTGTTGCTGGAATTGATCGTCAACTCTCCCAAGCTCGTCGAAGCCCATGCGCAATTGGGCATCCTGCGGCAGGAATCCTCACCCTTGCCTGCTTGGCAGGCATGGCAAGCGGCGTTGCCCTCCGAAGCGGATCAACATCCTGATATTTGGGTTGTGCGAGGAAATCTCGCCGCACAAACAGGCAACATACAAACGGCTGCTCGTTGTTACTACGAAGCTCTACGTCTGGACCCGAATCACCGTCAAGCAAACTACCTGCTGGGCCAAACGTTGACATCCTTGGACCGCGCCTCGGAGGCAGCACCATTTTTTGCACGGTCTGAACTGATGCAGCAACTGGAACAGGTTTTGTTTGAGATCTACCACGCAGCTGACCGCACCGCCGATCCAGAACTGTTGCGCCGTGCGGCCGAACTTAGCACCTCGGTCGGCCGTTACTGGGAAGCGTACGAATGGGCGAACCATGCCGTGGCTGCCGGAGCCCCGTTGTCGTGGGCGACTCCTTTTGTGGAACAGACCAAAGTCGCGTTGAATGCGATTCCCCCCAGAACCCATCGCCCAGCGACACCGGTTTCTGATATCAATCTGTCGGATTACCCGTTACCTCAAAGCGATGCGACGAACCCCACCGAGGATCGCCGCCCATCGCTGGCCAACAGTACCGCCACGATCACTTTTGCCGATGTCACCTCAGCAGCCGGCATCCACTTCACGTATTTCAACGGGGGGAATGCCGCTCAAGAAACGAAAAAGATGTACGAATTCACCGGCGGCGGTATCGCCGTGTTGGATTACGATAACGATGGTTGGCCTGACATCTATTTCACGCAAGGCTGCAACTGGCCGCCGGTTGCCGGACAAACCGAATATCTCGACCGCCTGTATCGCAATCGCGGCGACGGCACGTTCGAGGATGTCACCGCTGCCGCCGGAATCGTCGAAGACCGTTTCAGCCAAGGCGTCACCGCGGGCGATTACAACAACGATGGCTACACCGATCTCTACGTCGCCAACATCGGCCGCAATCGTCTCTATAAAAACAATGGCGACGGCACGTTCAGCGATGTCGACGACTCAATCGCCACTCAGGACGAAGCCTGGACGACCAGTTGCGCGATCGCCGATTTCAACGGCGACGGCCACCCCGACATCTATGCCGTCAACTACCTCACCGCTGCGGACATCTACGACGTGGAATGCGAGTTCCCTTCCGGCTATCGCGGGCTGTGTCCTCCACAACGATTCGAGGGACAACAAGACCGTCTGTTCCTGGGCACCGGCGACGGCCAATTTCGCGATGCCACCGACGAGACCGGTATCCGTGTGCCGAACGGAAAAGGGCTCGGGCTATTGGTCGCTGATTTTACGGGAAACCGTCACCTGGATATCTTCGTCGCCAATGACGGCGTTGCCAATTTCTTTTTTCGTAACACCACCCCCACCGACAGCCAAAAATTACGCTTCACCGAACAGGGACTCGCCTCGGGGACTGCTTTGAATTTCGAGGGGGTTGCCGAAGCTGGCATGGGCATTGCCTGCGGAGATGTGAATGGCGACGGGCACCTCGATTTGTTTGTCACCAACTATTATCAGGAATCCAACACGCTGTACTTGGGCCGCGGCGCCGGATTTTTTGAGGATGCCACCCGCCGCGCCGGCCTGCATATTGTGAGCCTGCCGTTCCTGGGATTCGGCACGCAGTTCCTCGATGCCGACCTGGATGGCGACCTGGATCTGGTGATCGCCAACGGCCATGTCGACAATCCTCCCGGCGACCCCAAACCGTATCACATGCGTCCGCAACTCTTCCGCAACGACGGCACAGGCCGGTTTCAGGAATCCGCTGCACAAAGCCTCGGCCCCTATTTTGAAGCCGCACACCTCGGCCGCGCTCTGGCCAAGATCGATTTCGACGGCGATGGCCTGGAGGATATCCTCGTCTCCCACCTCGACGCGCCGGTCGTGCTGCTCAAAAACACAACCCAGCGCCCCGGCAACTCCCTCACCCTCCGCCTCCGTGCAACCGGAGCCCCCGTCGATGCGTTGGGAACAACCGTCATCGTGGCTGCGGGGAAAAAAACTTGGCAGCGACAACTCACCGCTGGTGATGGCTACCAAGCTAGCAATGAGCGGCAACTCGTTTTCGGCCTGGGCCGACATTCGACCATTGATCGCTTACAAATCCACTGGCCCTCCGGCCATGAACAAGTCTTCACGGACGTCGCTGTTGGTCAAACATTAGAAATCATTGAAGGGGAAGCTCCCCAACCGATCGTGCGAAAACGTCCCACGGCTGATACGGCAGAGTGAATGTTTTGCGTGCGACATGCTGAGCGCACAAAAAAACCGCTTGCCAGTGCAAGCGGCATTCCCACGATTGGAGCATTGCGTCACTACGACGGCGAGAAACCCAAAAATATCCCCGCCACGATGGGAGCGATCGACGCGATTTGCAACAAAAACGGCCGGCCGGCTTTGTTCCAATGGATGACCAAAAAGAACAGCGACACAAACGGCAGAAACAGACAACCCAAGCCCCACAGGATGTTTTCCGAAAACGCTTCAAACAGAAACCAGAGCCCACCGGCAATGCTGCCCAACATGCCGAGATAAAACAACGTCATTCCCAAGATTTCCATGCGATGTTCCTTATTGATCAAGAGCCGCAGAGGCTGGCCTAGCGAAGCGAGAAAACGGCGCAGCATCTCCTCGCACAAGTCACGCTGAACCGTATGTCGCGGGTGCGCATCCCGCAGGTTTTTTGCGGAATTGGCACGTCACCTCACGGCGCCGAAGAACGGTTATGCGGAATTTTCCGGCAGTACGGCATCAATTGTTGATAGCTCCCGTCGGTCGGACGGCTGCCTGCCGTGGCTCTGAATACTTTGGCCGAAGGCCTCTTTCCACCATAGCCTGGGGCAACGCCCCTGGTGGGTGAATCAATGGGCCCCGTTTGGCCGAAGGCCATGTATACCGCCGGCAATGTGGCCTAGTGTATTTGACCGTTGGCCAAATCGATGTTTGGTTGGGTTCGCATTCCTGGGGCGATGCCCCAGGCTAAGGTGTCGAATGGCCGTTGGCCAAGCTTCGTGTTGGTTATTCTGTTTCAACGACCAGAACGTAATCGTCTCACCACCCTCTACAATAATCAAAAAACTCCCACGACTTTCTGATCGAACGAGCTTGCGACAAGGTATCGATCTGCCAAAAATGACATACGAAATAACATGATGTTGAAACTGCGGCGTCGGGAGAAATGTCGATGTTAGTGCTTACACGCACTGTCGGACAAAAAGTGGTAATCAATGGCGACATCGCGGCGACGGTGTCGGTCATCGGACGCGATTTTTGCGACGTGCAAGTCAGTCACCGTGACGGCCGCCCGATTGGCGACGTGACTTTTCGTGTTGGCATGAGCCGGCAGGAACTGGCGCACGGCGTGTGGGGTCACCTTGCCAATGTGGCACCTCAGAAAAAGGTTCGCTTAGCTTTTGAAGTCCCCAATGGCGTCACGGTTGTACGAGAAGGTTAAGGGCGGACATCAGACGTAGCCCGAAATAATTTGGCCAAAGGCCTCTTTCCACCTTAGCCTGGGGCAACGCCCCAGGTGGGAGAATCAATAGGTCCCGTTTGGCCGAAGGCCATGTTCACCGCTGGCCATGCGGTCTTGTGAATTTGGCCGTTGGCCAAATTAATGTTGGGTTGGGATCGCATTCCTGGGGCGATGCCCCAGGCTAAGGTGTCGAATGGCCTTTGGCCATTCTTTGCATGAAACGCCTGATGTGCTAAACGACGTGCCTTACACACGATCAAATGACATGTTCATTCCCCGATGTATCCGCCGTAATGGAACTTGTTCGACGACCTAAATACTTGTCCCACTCACATCCACCACAGCGATGTTCCGGTGCGAAAAATTATCGGCTGATGCGGCGCGATCTGGGTGAGGAATTGTCGCTATCAATGAGCGCCACAGTGGTACCTGTCGACGTGCGAATCAACGCGCAACAAGCATGAAGATCAGGCGAATCTTCGACGCGCAATGTGCATCAAGTTTTGGCTCGCAAACCGCTGCTGTTGGCCGCCATAAGGCGTGGACAGCGAAAAACGATGGTTTTTCCCTGTTTTCTGCGGGAAAAAGGCGAAAATTCGTGCGAGTGTACATTGACAACTTGCTTGCACGAGACTTAACTACTACACCAATGACGCTTGATATTGCGGGCGCAACGGCGAATTGGCCTTGGATGGGCGAGTGGAATTCGTTGCCGTGAAATCAAGACAAATGAGATTACCCACCAGTGTTGCGGTATCCGCTTGACCCCGATGGAATAGGAGCAAACATGGCGAAGAAAGCAGCAACCCTGAAGCCGTTGACCAAGACCGAGATCCTCGCTTCCTTGGCAGAATCAACCGGCTTGACGAAGAAGGAAGTCGGCAGCGTTCTTGAGGAACTTGGCAGTCTGATCGGTTCGAGCCTTGGCAAAAAAGGCCCGGGCGTGTTCAACGTTCCCGGCTTGATGAAGGTCAAGGTTGTCCGCAAACCGGCCACCAAAGAACGCGAAGGCATCAACCCCTTCACCAAAGAACCACAAATCTTCAAAGCCAAACCAGCACGCAATGTCGTCAAGATTTTGCCGCTCAAGGGATTGAAGGACATGGTCTAAGCGACCGTTTGGCAACGTGCCAAACTACGGAATCAACCTGAAAGCCCATTCCGCAACGCGGTATGGGTTTTCTCTTTGGACTGCTGCAATCGACCCAACAGGAACGACTCATGCCCAAGCCGCTGGTGGTCATTAATGTCGTCGGACTGACGCATGAACACCTCGGTCCGCACACCCCCCACATCACAGCGCTCGCTGCCGAGGGATTTGCTCAACCCATGGGGACGGTCCTCCCCGCCGTCACGTGTTCCGCGCAAACCACGTTACTCACCGGGCTCTTGCCCCGCGAGCATGGGATTGTCGGCAACGGCTGGTATTTTCGCGACCTCTCCGAAGTCTGGTTGTGGCGGCAGTCGAATCGCCTGGTACATGGTGAGCGGATCTACGAGGCGGGCATGCGTCGCGATCCCGCGTATTCGACCGCCATCATGTTTTGGTGGTACAACATGTACGCGCGGGCCAATTGGTCCATGACGCCCCGGCCCAGTTATCCGGCGGATGGCCGCAAGGTCTTCGACTCATACAGCCAGCCACCGGAGTTACGCGACCGCCTGCAAGAAAAATTCGGCGTGTTTCCCCTGTTGCGGCATTTTGGGGAGCGGGAGCCGACATCACCAGTTCGCGGCTGGATCGCCGATGCCTCCGTTGAGGTGATGACCACACACAGCCCGTCGCTCACGTTAGTCTATCTACCGCATCTGGATTACAACCTGCAGCGACTGGGACCGGACGACCCCGCTATCGCCGAAGATTTGAAACTCGTCGATGCCGAAGCGGGCAAGGTGATCGACGCAGCCCGCGCTCGCGGCGCGGAGGTCGTGGTGCTTTCGGAATATGCAATCACCTCCGCACAAAAGCCGGTCCATATCAACCGCGTCCTGCGTGATTCGGGTTATCTGCAAGTTCGCATGGAACCGCTCGGCTGGGAAACGTTGGACTGCGGAGCCTCCCGCGCGTTTGCCGTCGCCGATCATCAAATCGCACACGTCTACGTGGAACGCCCCGAAGATATTCCCACCGTCAAAAGTCTGCTGCGCACGACCGACGGCATTGATCTGGTACTGGACCGGGAAGAGCAAGCGGAGTTCGGCATCGACAATGCGCGGTCGGGAGAATTGGTGGCCGTCGCTGCGCCGCAAGCATGGTTTACCTACTACTTTTGGCTGGATGACGAGTTGGCTCCGGACTACGCGCGAACGGTCGACATCCACCGCAAACCGGGCTACGACCCGGTGGAACTGTTTCTCGATCCGAAACTGCTCGCCCCCAAATTGCGCATCGCGTCCCGGCTACTCAAAAAGATGCTCGGTTTCCGTTATTACATGGATGTCGTCGGGCTGGATGCCAGCATCGTCCGTGGCACACATGGCCGGCTGCCCACGCCTGGACGCGAAGCGGCCGAGGCCCCGCTATTTGTCAGTTCGTCCAAAGCGATTGAACGTAGCAACATCCCTATGACGGCTGTGAAGCAGATGCTGCTCGACCTGCAATTCAAATAGCACTCTGCTGGAAGTAACACGAAAACGCACCGGGTGCCACTGGCGGCTTGCCCGCCAGTGCGGATACAGGGTTATATTTCCATGCAAACCAGCCGTTCAGGGAAGCGTCACTCGTAGTTGTACTTCACCACCCAGGGGTCCTTGGTCTGCTCCTGAAACGCCCGCAGCTTCGCCTGCAACTCTCGCAATTCATCTGCATAAGCCGGATTGTCCGCGAGGTTCTCGATCTCCTTGGGATCTTCAGCGATGTTGTACAGCTCGTGACGTGGGCGATGCAGATAGGCGTCGACGCTCCGACTGCCGTAATAGGAATCCTGCCGCCGGAGCACCCCTTGCCACGTTAGCGAGTCATGCAGATCCGAGGCGAATGGAAACGGCAATTGATGAGCCAGATTCAACACGTACTTGAACTTATCGGTGCGAATCACCCGCATCGGATAATACATCGTGATCTCGTGAAACGTGTGCGACCCGAACACCTGATTCCACCCCTCAGGTTGTTCCTGTTCCAACACCGGTAAAAACGAGCGGCCATGCAATTGGTAATCCGGCCCGGCTGCGCCGGTGAATTCGAGAATCGTCGGCACCAAATCGACCCAGCTCACCATGGCCTCGGTCCGCACGCCGTGCCGTTTCTGATCGGGAGAACGCACCACCAAGGGCAGATTCATTCCTGGGTCATACAGATTCGTCTTGGCACCGGGAAAAGGGATGCCGTTATCGCTTAGATAAATCACAAGCGTATCATCCGCGTGCCCCGTGTTCTCTAAAGCTTGCATCAACCGCCCCAGACCTTGATCGGCGCGATTGACCGCTTGGTAGTACTCGGCCAACTCCGCGCGCGACTCCGGGCTGTCGGGCAGGTAGTGCGGCACGATGACGTCGTCGGGGGAGACCTTGTTTTCCTTCACGCCGGGATACTGCCGGTTGTTCGCGAAACCGACCCGGGCTCGGTGCGGATCGGCGGTGCAGAAGTAAAGGAAAAACGGCTGGTCATCTTTTTCACGGATGAACTTCTCCGCATTCTCCGCCATCTGCACGGTGCTCCGCGCGCCGCCGTCGAGTCCTTTGTTCGCATACGTCTCGAAGTGGTACGTCGCTTCGGGCTGCACGTGGTACTTGCCGATTGAGCAAGTGCGATACCCCGCCTTAGCCAACAGGACCGGCAGACTCTGGACGAATTTCAATGTATGGAAATTGTGGTAGCTATGTTGATGCCCATATTGCCCGTTGGCGTGATTGTGCAATCCGCTGAGAATCACCGACCGGCTGGCGCTGCAACTGGCGGTCGTACAAAATGCCCGCGTGAACAACGTCCCCTCAGCGGCCAGAGCATCGAGATGTGGTGTAGCAATCTTATCGTTGCCATAACAGCCCGCATCCAATCCTTGATCGTCTACGACCATCATCACCACGTTACGTGGCTGTGCAGCTACGGCGGTCGAACAGGTCAGCACAATCGTGATTGCAATCGCGGCGATCAATCGAAGCATGAACGGGCCTTTCCAAAAACCTGACGGCAATAGTTGCTCGCATTGAATGGCGGTTAGTTTCCTACTGAGTCGAATGCGATCACAGTCCGTCCCAACAAAAGGGTGCCACTGGCGGCTTGTCCGCCAGTGCGAATCGCGCAACTAGTAAAACACTGCTGGGCAAGCCAGCAGTGGCACCCGATTACGGGATACTTTCTAGTTTTTCGAACGGTTGTGAGCTGTTCGGCTTAAGCGTTCAAACGTGCTGAAATCTCGGCGACAACGTCGGCCAACGGAATTCGTGATTGTTCCAATGTATCGCGATCCCGCAAAGTGACGGTGTTGTCCTCGGCCGTTTGACCGTCCACTGTGATGCACCAAGGCGTACCGATTTCGTCTTGCCGTCGATACCGCCGGCCGATGGCCGCCTGTTGGTCGAACGTGCAGGCGATGCCGGCTTGCTTCAGATCGCGATACAGCCCAGCTGCCGTTTCGGGCATGCCGTCTTTTTTAATCAATGGGAAGACGGCCACCTTGATCGGGGCCAATTGCGGATGAAACTTCATATACACCCGCGTTTGCATCTTGCCCTTTTCGTCCGGCTGCTCGTCCTCTTGATACGCTTCGCAGAGAAACGCCAACGTCGCCCGGTCCGCACCGGCGGCCGGTTCGATGACGTGCGGCACGAATCGCTCTCGGGCCTGATCGTCGAAGTACCGCAGGTCCTTGCCGCTGCCGCGATATTTCGGTTGGCCATGCTCATTTTGTTCGACAACCAGCTCTTGGTTTTCATCGAGCACCAACTTGCCTTCCATGTGGGAACGCAAGTCAAAGTCGGCGCGGTGAGCGACACCTTCCAGTTCGCCATATTCCCCGTCGCTGAGGAACGGATAGGCATATTCAATATCCGCAGTCCCCACGGCATAGTGTGCCAACTCTTCGGGAGTGTGATCCCGCAAGATCAAACGATCACCCGCCAGCCCATATTTCACGTACCACTCATACCGTCGGTCTCGCCAATATTCGTACCACTTGCGTGAATCATCCGGATGGCAGAAAAACTCCATTTCCATCTGCTCAAATTCCCGCGAGCGGAACGTGTAATTCCGCGGCGTGATTTCGTTGCGAAAACTCTTGCCAATCTGGGCGATTCCAAACGGCACCTTGACCCGGCCGCTATCGACCACGTTTTTGAAGTTCATAAAGATGCCCTGCGCCGTCTCGGGCCGCAAAAAGGCGGTGCCTTCTTCACCCGCCATTGCGCCGACGGTGGTTTTGAACATCAAGTTGAATTCGCGGGGGAGCGTCAATTCGCCGCGGCATTTCGGACAACCGGCTGCCGGGCCGCCCACAGGCGCCGCTTTCAAATAGTCGTCCAGGCTCATCGTCACCTGTTCGCACTCAATATCGTCTCCAAACTCTTTTTTGTATTGACCCACTGTCTGATCGAGTCGTTTCGACTGAGTTTTGGACAACCCGGTGCCCGTTTCCGCATCGACGATAAACGTTTCGCAAGCGACCGGCTTTTTGTCACCGGTGGTTTGCCGAACTGCTACCGTGACATGATCCACGCGAAACCGGCTTTTGCATTCTTTGCAGTCAACCATGAAGTCGTGGAACAGATCGTAGTGCCCAGAGACCTTCCAGACCTGCGGGTGCATGATGATCGAGCAATCCAAACCGGTCATTGAAAACGACGACGGTGCCCCCTCTAGCACGCTCAACTCGTCGTGCCGCGTAATCATATCCTTCCACCACGCCTCTTTGACGTTGCGCTTCAATTCCACGCCGAGAGGGCCGTAATCCCAAAAACCGTTCAGCCCACCATAGATCTCCGACGACTGAAAAATAAAACCCCGCCGCTTACACAGGGCGACAATCTTGTCCATTTCCTTGGCCATGCTGCTCTTTCTGTCTCGAAATCGTTTGCTACGCTGGTGTTCGGTAGTGGTCCACCACGGAGGCACGGAGCAAGAAATAGGCTGTAGACTTTAGACCCTAGGCTTTAGGAAAAGCATAAAATGCCAACCCTAAAGCCTACAGTCTAAGGCCTATAGTCTCGTTTGCTCCGTGGTGAATTTTGTTTGTTTAAACGGCCCCAGCCCACATTCTAGTGCGGTCGGGCGGATTCACAAGCACTCGTTGGCGGGTGGATTAATTCGCTGGTTTCAAACCGGAGGGCAGATGCCACAGCGAGTTGAATACGTCGGCGAATACGGTCTCTTCCTGGTAATGGCCGCCGATCTCGTCCCGCGTGAATTTTTGCACGGCAATGTCTCCCAATCGCGGAAACAACCAAGAATTGGAAGATTTGAAATCCTTTTCGTGCATCGTGTGGCCGGAATTGACCACAACATAGCGCCGCGGGTTCAACGGGTTGGGATAGACCAACGACAGGCCGTGCAGGTTCGGGTCATAGTCGACACCCTCGATCGTAATTTGGTCCTCAGTCCATTGGACCGGCAGTTTAGGAAGCATTTTGGCCAATAGGGAATTCGAACCGGGATCGCCAAAGAGCACCAGGTTTTTGTTTGCGATCATCTCCTCGGTGACCTGCGTGTCATCAACGATGAGCACTTTGCCCCGCAGCCATTTGTCGAACTCCGCTGAAAACCGGTCCAGCGTCCAGGTGGCCCAATCATGATTCGCTTGCGACCACGGCTTGCCGGTGCCTCGCACGCAGACAAACGGTTCCATAAAGGCGTCATCAATCGGGCCTTGCAGATCGTGGCGTTTGTGCAGATCAGGATTTTCCGCAAACCTTTCCGCCTGCTCCGCGGTCAGTTTTCGCCATTTCTCCCCTTCGAGAACCAGCGTGGCCCAAAGCACTTCGTCGGTTTGCGGCGACTCGAAGCTGATGGAACTACCGTCGATGATCAGATTCGGCGAGATACGGGGATCGACCCGCAGCGCGCTGACGTTGGTCGTGGTGACCTTCAACGTGTCGTCGTCAACGATTTCGGAGGTCACAGTCGCCGGTTGATAAACCAGCGGCATTTCCTCAATCGTCAGCCATTCACAACGATTGTATTTCAGCGAATAGGTAATAAAGCGGATTTCCTTTTGCCCCGGCAAGGGGGGACGGCCTACACGGGAATGTAGGCGATGAAACTCCATGAACTTCTTTAAGCTCTCCGGATCAAACTTGTGCCCCATCCCCGGGCCAATCAATTGCATGATGTCTACATCATATTTCTTAGCGGCTGCCACGCACATTGTGCTGGCGAGCAACTGTGCGTCTTTCTCCCCGCCATAGGTGATCACCGGCACATTGTCGGCATTGAGCGCGTAGTCGACGGCATCATAAATGTGCAGCAGATGATGTTGATGCGTTGGCCTGGGTTCGGTTTGTTTTTGGTACGTATAGAAATCCACAAACCCTGCACCCGCTCCGACGGAGGACCACAGCGACGGGTGGTGCAGGCCTAAATGCCATGCGCCGGCTCCCCCCATCGAAAACCCCCACAACGTAATGCGATTGTCGTCGATGTTGTAACGGCTTTTTACATCGGCGATCGCCTCGAACACATCGGTTTCACCCGCCCAGCGATAGGCGTTGTTGGTCCGCCCATACACGTCGAGCTGAATCCAATCCTGCCCACTTTCCGGCGGACGGTTGTCGTGCTCCTTGATAAAGGAGACTTCATTCATCCGGCCATTGCGGCCGTGCAATTTGACGTAAAGCGGCCATGCTTTGTTCGATTCAGGGGTGTAATTCAGCGGCAATGACAAAGCATACGGTTGCACCGACTCGTCCACACGCGAAACATAACCGCGTGCCGTTGTGCCGATTTTTGTCATCCAGGGCGATTGGCCTGCTGCCAGTTCACGGACGCGCTGTTGGCCTAACTCGAGCACCGCTAACGTTTGTTTGACGTAGTTCTCACGATAAAACTCACTGTGCCGCGCAATCCAATCCGCCGCTTTTGAATAAATCTGCACATCGGCCATCAATTGTGGACCAATTTTTTGCGCATCGAGTTCGGCAATGCTCTGGTCTAGTATCGCCCGTTGTTCGCGGATCTTGGCGAGATCCTCATCCGAAGCGGACTGCGCAAAAAGCGGAGAGGCCGTCGCGACGACTAATAACAAAGCGATTAGTAGCTCGCGGGCCGAACGTATTTTACAATGGTACATGATGTTTGTTTTCGTCAAATTCCCAGGTGATCAATAAAACAGCCATTCCATCAAGAGCCGGATCCCTCCGCTTCAAACCCCGCCTGTTTATGAGCGCCGTCACAAAACGGCCGGTTCGCCGTCTGTCCGCAACGGCACAGCACAAAATCTTCGCGGTCGCCGACGTCGATTTCGTTTCCTTGCGAATCAACCAGCTTGACCGGCCCACTGACTAGGTACGGTCCGTGATCGCGAACCTTGATGGTGACCGATTCCGGCATCGACTTGTTCTTTTCGCGGCGATTACTCATCTTGGATTTCTTCAATCCGTTTACGGCAAGCGTCGATCTCCCGTTCCACACGAGCGACCTCATCCGGTTCATCCGTCTGTTTCCGTGCGGAAGTCAGGACCTGTTGTAACTTGGACAATTTTTTTCGCTCGACGTCCAACTGTTTTTTCTGCTTCTTGTTCAAAGCCATCGGTGATGCCTTCTTGGCAAAATTGTGATCAAAACGAACACCCTGTTTTTTGACGTGCTGCTTTGAGAGCTCGGCACACAATACGTAGCTTCAATTCTAACACCACAGACGACTTAGCTCCACACCCCCGCTCCAGGAGCTAAGGGCGGCCCGTTCGCATTTTCGACCGGCCATTGGTATCGTCGTGGAAACCATCCCCCCGTCGACGTTCGGGAGAAACCGCAATGCTTGTCGGCTATGTCAGCAATGAACGCTATGTCGCTCTGTGTGACGTCGCGTTGGAATTCGCCAACGAATCGATCACCATACAGGCCCGTTCCTCGGCCACCGGAGCGGTCCATGCCGACATCCCGCCGGGGGCCTACCAGGTCGCCCTCCAGCACCCCGGCTATGGTTCCAAGCGGGTGTCGATGACGGTCGATCCTGACCAACCGTATCATTTCCGGCTGCTCACAGATTGCCTGTTGGGCTACATGTGGCCCAAAGCGGCCGCTGCTGGGGAAACCTCGGAATTTCGTGTCCATGCGGTTGAAGAATACCGACTGGAATTGTGGCGGTACGGAGCGGAGAAACAGTTCATCCGCCGCATCGGCACATTCGACGAACATGGTCCGCGAGCCACAATGCAGATCACCCCCGATGGTGACTACACACAAACCGGTGTGAAGTGGAACGAACAGGGCTACAACCGCATCGCCCAAGGGCAACACCTGACGGCGCCTGAGCGCAGCGGACTGTACTACTTGCACGCCCGCACAAAATCGGGCGACTTCTTTTCGTTCCCGTGGGTCGTCTCCCCGGCCAAACCACAATCCGCTGTTGCTGTATTAGCCAGTGACTTAAATTGGAACGCCTACAACAGCTTCGGCGGCCGCAGTAACTACATCATGCCGGATGAATTGCCCGCCGTGCCGATCGTTAATTCCCGCCAAGAATTGGAACGGTATACCCGCGCGGACCATTTCAATTACGGCAGCGAAACGTATCAACCGTTGTCGCTGGATCGCCCCGAACCGTACAACCACATCGACGAACGGGAACAACTTGCCGATCCGGTCGAAAGTCGCCAAGGCTGCCATCTCGCGCCAACAGAATGGCGGTTTTTAGGTTGGATGGAGCAACAAGGTCTCGATTACGACCTGTACAGCGAAAGCCAATTTCATTTCGATCGCTTTAACCTAGATGACTACCGCACGCTGATCATCACCACGCATCCGGAGTATTGGACGCGGCACATGTACACTACGCTCAAGACCTGGGTCTACGAGCGGGGTGGGCGGCTGATTTATCTCGGCGGCAACGGTCTGAATTGCGAGGTGGAGTTCCTGGGGGACGACCATCGCGTTGTGCATCACAACGGCGTCTGGCATCACCCACCCATACTTGTCGAGCATTTCGGCACCCCGGAGATGCCCTATGAAAGTCGTATGCATGCGCGACTGGAATCTGAGGCGAATCTGCTGGGTGTGGTGTTCACCTTCGACGGAGCGATGGGAGCAGCGCCCTATCGCGTCGTCGATGAGACGCATTGGTGCTTCGCCGGGACGGGATTAAAAAACGGGGATACCTTCGGCCACGAAAGTCAAAACCGCCGCGTCCCCGGCGGAGCATCGGGGCACGAAACCGACAAGGTCTCCCCCAGTTCGCCGAAGAATCTGAAGATTCTCGCTCAAGGGACCAACCCCGGTGCCGGTGGGGCACACATGATTCATTACGACACGCCCACCCACGGCGAAGTCTTTTCAGTCGGCAGTATCACCTGGCCGGCGAGCCTGTTGATGGACGAACAGGTCTCCACCATCACAGCCAACGTCATCCGCCGCTTCGCACAGGCGTGAGTCTTTGCTGCCGGTGTAAAATAAAATTAGCCACAGATTGAACACAGATCAAACACAGATTTTGTGAGCCGTTCATCCAAGGTAAGGTTGCCCCCTCATTTGGATCAACGCGCGTCGCCCCCCCCTAAAAAATAACGGGACGCACAACCACTTTTTCTCTGTGTTCTATCCGTGTTCCATCTGTGGCTAAGAATTCAAACAGCTAACGGCGGCCACTAGTGCCAAGTACCGTCTTTGCCGAGTTGAATCTTGTACTTCGCGGCCGGGTCGCCCAGGTCGAGTTTGTCGCCGACTTCCCATGCCGGTCCGGTGGAATAGGAATTGACTCCCCGCGGCGGGTAGTGGATGCGATCCAGATTGACGTGCGGACGGTATCCATATTCGTACCACGCTCGCTGGTCCAGCCAATAGGAATCCAAGTCTTGTTGCTTGACGATGGCGCCCAGGTCGCGCCGTCCCAGAATGTTTTCTTTACCAGTAACATTTTGGGCATCGCCGAATGCGCCGGTCACGTCTTGCGCATCGGCGGTCGTGGCCAACGGCGCGACGGCCAAAATGCCGGCAATCACCCATTTGATTTGCAGAATATTTCGCATTGCACTTCTCCGAAAGAGTGGTGTGTTCAAATCGTGTTCAGTTCGCTTCTCGGAAGATCGGAAACAGGCGTTATTTTTTCAACGCTTTGACTTCCGCCCGCAATTCTTGGACTTCCTTCAAAACGGCCTGCATGGTGATTTCCAGACGTTGATTCTGTTCCATCAACCGCCGGAACATTTCGGCGTTCATGTCCTTGGCGCTGACGCCGGCGAATTTGGCGGAGTTCGGATCACGCGGGTCGCGGCGCATCATCTCGTGGATATAACTTTCGTGAAACTCCCGCAAGCTGCCCACGATGGCGGCAAGTTGCACTTCGTTGTCGCCACGCATCACCGTGATCGTCAGTGCGGAACCCGGTTTGGATTTTTCAACAGCTTCGATCAGCATTTTCGGCGATGTCAATTTTTTGTCGCCCACACTGACAATTTTATCGCCAACGCGAACACCCGCACCCGCAGCGGGACCTCCCGGAAAGACCTTCTTGACCAGGGCTCCGCCTTCAGATTTTTCATCCAGCACCACACCGATCCAACCAGCGCTGGGCGCTGCTGCAGGTGTCGCCTCCTTGTCGGCCGCCACACCTGTTGAACTTTGGCCCAAGGCCAGTCCCAAAAGCACCAGCACGGTTGCGGCACCACCCCATTTGAGCATTGACATCATTGACTCCTAACCTCGATTAGTAAGCTTTCACCTGGGTTGCATGAACAAAAAGACGTGTTTCGCCCCGGATCTCCACCAGCAGTGAAGTCAATATACGTCAAAAACGTGGTCTGGGCGATGTTTGAAATTGTATCCTACTTTATGGCGTTTTGCAGCAGTTTTCTTTGATTCTTCCAATGCGCAGCCGGCTGCAGGTCCGTCTGGAAAGTCTTAGGCGGCGCATTTGGTCAATGCGATTTCCAGAATGAGGGCACAAAGAGCACCAGAATTGCGAACAATTCCAGCCGTCCCAACAACATACAAACTGTTAGTAAAACTTTACCCGCCCCGGAAAACGCCGCATAATTTTCCGTGGGGCCGACGACCCCGACACCGGGACCGATGTTGTTCAGCGTAGCGGCAACGGCGCTGGCACAATCCAACAATTTCTCCGCTCTATGTGGTCGATGTTCATCCGCCATTTCCTCGACAGTCAATGTCGTATCGCGCCATTGGTCGTCCGTTTCGATCGCCGCCAGCAACATCCAACTGCCGATGTAAATGGTGAGAATCAAACAGAAATAAACCAAAACATCATGCCGCAACGAATTGTCCAACGTGACCCCCGCAATTCGTAACGGACGCACCACATTCGGGCGAAACGCCTGCTCGATCTCCAATCGCATGATCTTCGCAAACAATACAAAACGAATCACTTTCAGCCCGCCCCCGGTCGAACCGGCGCAGCCTCCCACAAACATCAATAACAAAAGCAGGCCCTTGGAAAATTCGCTCCACCGATCGAAGTCATCCGTACCAAACCCCGTGGTTGTCATAATACTGACGACTTGGAAACTTGCGTTTCGAAAAGCATCGAGCACACTTTGATAATGTTCGATCCAAAGCAAATCCATGGTTAATATTATCGTGGCGACAAAAATGATCGTCAGATAGGCGCGGAATTCGACGTCGCTAAAGAGAGGCTTAAATCGCCCCCACCAACCCTCGCCATACAACGGATTACGTCGTTGTAAGGTGACGAGGTAAAATAACGTAAAGTTGGTCCCCGCAGCGATCATGAAAACAATGATCGTGTATTCGATCAACGGGCTATTAAACCCGCCGACACTCCCATTGAGCGTACTAAATCCACCGGTGGCCATTGTGGCAAACGTATGGCACAACGAGTTGTAGACGGTCATTCCTTCCAACTGCAGTATGCCGACCAAGATGGCGCTGAGCACCACGTAGATCACCCACATCACGATCGCTTGTTCGCGAACGCGTGGCCGAACTGATTCCGAAATCGGTCCGGGGACTTCCCGTCGCATCAGCGCCTTACCCGCTGCTCCCAGCTGGCCCAGGATGGCGACGAACAGCACGATGATGCCCATCCCTCCCAACCAATTCGTAAAGCACCGCCAAAACATGATGCAGCGCGGTATCTCCGCCGGGTCTTCCAATTCCGTCAGCACCGAGGCCCCGGTCGTCGTAAATCCCGACACCGACTCGAAGACCGCATCGGGGATCGTCATCGGCGTCTCGGCATCTCGCATCGTGCCGGAGAACAAGTAAGGCAACGCACCCAGTAATCCAGCCAAGATCCAGCCCAGCCCCACAATGGCCAAGGCCTCCTTGCGAAGAATCGTGCCGTGTTCTTTCCGCCCCAGGAACGAAAGTGTGCCCCCCACTCCCAAACTAACGCCAATCGCCGAAATCAGTCCCCAAAAACCGCGGAACTCAAACTCCGTCGTCTGGCCAAACTCGGGAAAAGCCCAGGGCAAGCTGAATACCATCGACCCGCCGACCAACATCGCCAACAAGCCCAGCATGCGACACAGAAGCAGCCAATTCATAGAAGTTGATCTGTCGTAAACTGAGTAGTTGAAAAACCGAAAGGCCATCCGCAAGCAGGCAACCATTCCCGCTTAGGCCGCAAAGCGCAATAGTTTAACCGGTCGCCAAGCATCACAACAGCCTCGCCCATAAGCAGAGCCAGCAGGCCACGAATCCACGTCAAATTCGCAGTTGTTGCTGCATTTTCAGCGATTGATTTCGTATGATTCGCAGAAAAGCGACTGATCCGTCGAAAATGAAAGTGAAGAGTTATGTGTCCCTCAGCCCTATTATCCGCGGAGCAATTTGCCGATCGCAAGTTCGATTTTCCTGAAGGGGGACGCTGGACGGAACTGCACGCCGGCGAAGTCGTTACCTTGTCCCCTCCCGATGAACTGCACGGTAACGTGGTGCTCAATTTCACCAAGGCACTCGCCACACATGCCCAACAAGTCCAAGACGGCTATGCCTGTTTTGAATTGGGCCTGATTGTGGCCCGCGCTCCCGATACCGTCTGTTGCCCGGCGATCAGTTACTTTCAATCGGGCGAGCGGTTCGCCGAATTGGAGAACCTTGTCACCGAGACCGTTCCTGCACTGGTCGTGGAAATCGCCTCCACCAACGATCGTCGCCGCAATATGGCTACACGAATCGAGAACTATCTGAATTGGGGCATCGGTCACGTCTGGTTGGTCGATACCGATTGCCAAGAAATACACCTCTTTCAACCTGGCATTTCCCCCATCCAACTCAGCAGTGACGAAGTGCTGCACGGCGGAACGGTCCTCAGCCAATTCCGCAGTCGCGTCGAAGACCTCTTCGCCAAACCCGCTTGGTATTGAGAGGTAACCGTAGGGCAGGCTCCCGCCTGCCGCTGCGCGACATTTCGAGCGCAATGCAAGCAAACATCACACACAACGCCCACGCGCATCCACCGGCCAAATCTCAACCAACGTGTCGCCCCGCACACAATGATAATGGTCGAAGAGATTCACCGTCGGATCACAATGCGACGTAACACACAACACCTGATCCCCCACGGTCGCCCGGTACGCTGCATCGGCATACAGCAGGTGGCCATGTTCGTCACCGCGAAATTCGTATTCCGTATCCAGCGGCGCGCCGGCGGCGATCGCCGGTTTCGGACCACGGGGGAAGAAGCATTTGTAACCCGCGTCGATCGTGGCCAGTCCAGGGTGATTGGCGCTGACGATGGTCGCCAGCACAAACAGGCTAGTCTCGAATTGTAAACGTTCCTCCGGCGACGCCGCGACAGCGTTGTAGTCGGAGTCCATGAACAAATACGACCCGCATTGCAGTTCGTTGAACACGTCTAATGACGCATCGAACTCAAACGTCCCCGTTCCGCTGCCCGTTACAATCCGTGGGGAGAAGTCGGCAGCTTCCAGTGCGTCGCACACGATGCGCAACTCGGCATTCGTCGCCAGCGCCGCCGCCCGCCGCTCGTCATATTCGATAATGTGCTGCAGTTGCCCTGCATAAGCATGTACGCCGTGATATTCCACACCATCGGTCTCACGAATCAATCGCGCCAACTCAACCGCCGATTCGGGATTCGCAACCCCCATACGGTGAATGCCCAAGTCGATTGCGACCAACACTTTTAAAACCTGCCCAGGCGGCTTGTGCGGCCGCAGCAAGATCCCGCACGTTTTGCGGTTGATCCGCCACCACCAGCAAGTCGTCCGCCTGCGCGTTGATCGCCAACAGCCGTTGAATTTTCCGCGGCGCAACAATCGGCGATGTGATCAAAACATTTCCGATCCCCGCACCAACCATCACCTCCGCTTCGCCCAGCGTCGTGCAACAGACACCAACCGCCCCGGCAGCAATTTGCCGCCGCGCAATTTCGACCGACTTGTGCGTCTTGGTATGCGGTCGCAATGCGTGGGGGCGCTCGGCGGTGAAATCCGCAAGTTTTTGCAGATTGCGTTCAAAGACATCCAGATCCAACAGCAAAATTGGAGTCTCGAGCAATTCGCGCGAACCGGGTTGTCCGATCAAATCGGCGTTGGGTAAATCAGCACTGGGCAAATTGGGCATGGTCGTGGGGCCTATCGGGATTCAAGAGCGATCGAATAGCGTACCCAAGATAGCGGCCAGACCTCGTCGGAATCAACGACCAGCCACCGCTATTGGTAAAACCCACGTCCCGCTGCCGCCAAAGCTTCGATCTGTCGTCCCGCCACATACCGTGGCCCTAATCGCCGTAGCGGACGCAGCATTTCTAGAATTGTCGCCATGCCCACTCCATCGGCCCAGCGCAATAATCCGCCGGTCGATTCTGGGAAACCGATACCGTGAATCAACGCTTCGTCGATATCGTGCGGACTTGCAACCAGCCCCGCTTCCAAAACCAACTCTGCCTCGGTCAGCATCGGCAGAATCAGCCGCGCAGTCAATTCGTCACGCGAGAACGCACGTTGTTCGCGGCGCCGCTCATGAATCAACTGCTCTGCAGAATGTGAAAGGGTCCCACCGCCCACATTCCCGTTGTATTGAAAAAAGCCACTGCCGGTCTTTTGGCCAAATTGGCCGGACTGAAACAGCATCAGCAACAATTCTGATGTCACTACCCGTTCAGGAAATGCTTCGTAAATCGTCGTCCCCGCTCGCAAGGCAACGTCGATGCCAATCGCATCAATCGCTGTGAGCGGTCCGACCGGCATGCCGAACCCGGTCGCGGCGGATTCAATCGCACCGACCTCCGCCCCTTCTAATAACAACTCCAAGGCTTCATTCAAGTACGGCGTCAGCAACCGATTGACGACAAACCCCGGACTGTCACCCACCACCACCGGCCGTTTGCCGATGGTGCGAGCATAGTTGATCGCGACGGCAATGGTTTCATCGCTCGTCTGTTCGCCACGCACAATTTCCAACAACATCCGCTCCGCCACCGGATGGCAAAAGTGCAGTCCCACAAAACGCTGCGGTCGTGCCAATTTCGCCGCGATCTCGGTCACGGGAATACTGGACGTATTGGAGGCAAAGATCGTCTGCTCATGAGCGAGTGGCTCGAGTTTCTTAAAGACGCGACGTTTGACCGGCAGCCGTTCGATGACCGCTTCAATCACCAGATCCGCCGCCGCCAACTCCTCCGCTGCTTGGCTACCGCGAATCAACGTAGGATCCACATGCGTTTGGATATCCGCGACACCATGGGCGATCGCTTCCTCCGAGGTATCCGAGAGTGTCACTGCGATTCCATGCTGCGCATTGGCCATGGCAATGCCGCGCCCCATCACTCCCGCCCCGATGACTGCGGCAGAGCTGATCGCACGCGACCCTGCAGGAGTCGCGGCGCGATGTTCCGCGAGCCGCGTAATCCATTCGGGAGAATTCCGCAGTGTCTGTGAAATGCCGATCGGCATGTGCATTGTCGCCTGTTTATGATTGACCATTCTGGGTGCCACTGGCGTTTTTCTTGTCCGCCAGTGCAAACTCAGCGGACGTGGATTACACCGAAATGTTTATTGGTAAATCGGCACTGCTGGACAAGCCAGCAGTGGCACCCGTTCAACAGCAGCTTGATCGTTAAGCAGCCCAGCGAACTGTGGCGGTAGATGAGGCTTCGTCGAAGCGTGAGAGCACCAACGCCGCATTTTGGCCGCCAAATCCGATGCTATTGCTCAACACGTGTCGGCAATCGATTTCACGAGCGATGTTGGGGATGTAATCCAAATCGCATTCTGGATCAGGCGTCGAATAGTTGATCGTCGGTGGGGCGACGCCATGTTTGATTGCCAACAAACAGACAGCTGCTTCGATCGCACCGCAAGCGGTGGTGGCGTGCCCCAGCATGCTTTTTGTGCTGGAAATCGGCACCGAATGCGCCTGACGGCCAAAGGCCCGTTTGACCGCCAATGTTTCGATCTTGTCGTTCAGAACCGTACCGGTCCCGTGCGCGTTGATGTAATTGATGTCCTCGACATTCAGTTCCGCTTCGTACAACGCCCGTCCAATCGCTGTGGCAATGCCGCGACCATCGGGATGGGTATCGGTCACGCGGTATGCGTCTTGCGAGGACCCATAACCGTCGACCTCTCCCCAAATCTCTGCTCCGCGCCGCCGCGCGTGTTCCAGTTCTTCCAGTACGAAGACGGCTGACCCTTCGCCGATCACGAAACCATCCCGCTCGCGATCAAAGGGACGGACGGCTGTTGCCGGGTCGTCGTTCCGGGTACTCAACGCCGAGAGCCGTTGAAAGCCGGTGACACCAAATGGATGTATTGTACTGTGAGAGCCGCCCGCCAACATTACGTCGGCATCGTCGCGACGAATCATCCGTGCCGCTTCGCCGATCGCTTGCGTACTGGAGACGCAGGCTGAGATGCAATTGAAATTGGGGCCTTGCGCATCGAACAGCGATGCCAGATGACTCGCCGGCAAGTTCGGTTCATATTCACATTCTGCATGGGGATCAAAGATACGCAGCGCCGTGCTATTGAATTCGCTGGTTGTATCTCCGCCAACCGTGGCTCCACTGATCGACTGTGTGAACCGGTCAAAATCCGCAAAGGCCTCGCCGCAACCTAAATAGACCCCCATGCGCACCGGATCGATTCGGGATGTCTCCAGCGACGCAGACCGTCCCGCTTTGAGACCCGCGCCGATGGCGAATGTCGTCTGTCGCGGACAGTGTTCCCATTGCCGCGGGTTTACGCCGACATCCCACAGGTCCCAATCACGAACTTCGGCCGCAATCCGCACGGGAAAATTGTCAGCGTCGAACAACGTCAACGGCCCAATCCCCGATCGGCCAGCCGTTAATCCCTGCCACAATTCCTCCGTGGTTGCCCCCAGAGGGGTCACGCAACCAACACCGGTGATCACAACGCGTCGTTTCATGCCCATGCTTCCATTCCTGAACCCGCAATCCGTTTCTCCCTTTCCCACCAGGAAAGGGCCGCCTCTCTACTTACTCCCTCTCCCACTGGGAGAGGGCCGGGGTGAGGGGCCGCACACCAATCGACCTCACCACCCACTAAAAAGACCTCAATCACAAGCCCCCACCGCCAAACAACTCGCTTGACCCTGGGCGACAATGCTTAGATTCACAAAACTTTCTCCCGCCTCACAATCGGGCGAACGGACCGGCGCGACCGGACATTGTGGGTCGGGTTCTTCATAATTCAAAACCGGAAACAGTCGCCCTTCTTTGAGCGCCAACAAACTGGCCACCAACTCCATAGCACCACTGCCGGCACCGGCATTCCCCGTGTTGCTCTTGGCTGCCACAACCGGCAATTTCGACGTCCGATCGCCGAATACCGTGCGAATCGCCGTGGCTTCTTCAATATCCGAGCGATGTGTACTCAATCCGTGTGCGTGCACATGGCCAATGTCGTCCGGCGACAGATGCGCTTTTCGCAGTGCAGCACCAATCGCATTGGCTAAAGCTTTATCCCGTTGCGCTACACGGCCCGGACTGACCACGCAGGACGAACCGACACCCAGGATCTCGCCATAAATCGTGGCGCCGCGATCCAAAGCCGCTTGATATTCCTCTAAGACCAACGCCGCTGCTCCTTCGGCGATGACCGCTCCCTGGCGATCGCGATCAAACGGCCGGCAGACGGCATCGGGATGTTGTGTGTCGAGTGCGACTTGCCCTTCGAGTTCCGCATGCAGTCGATTGAACGGCAGAATCGTCGTGCCGGTTGCGCCGCTGACCATCGCATCGGCAGCCCCTTCTTGAATCGCATAACACGCTTCAGCCACCGACAGATTCGCCGCCGCTTCGCGCTGCGTGATTGAATTGTTCGGACCGCGCAGATCGTTGTAGATCGCCATGTAACAAGCAGGCATGTTCGGCAAACATTTCAGCAACCACAACGGTGCAATCTGATCGAGCCCTTCGCTGCCCCATCGCCGAAAATCAAAGCCCGCCGCATCACTGCATGCACGGACGCCTGCTTCGAAGTCCTGCGGCATCATCGAGACGTTGCCCGCACCGAAACAAACCCCAACACGCTCCGGCTCATAACCCACGCCAAGCAGTTCGCTGTTATTGAGCGCCTGTTGCGCGGCTGCGACTCCCATCTGGGTTTCGCGGTTCATCAGTTTGAGCGCTTTGCGGATGGTCTTTTTGAGGCCCTTTTCCAGCGGACCAAAATCATCGATCGCCCCTGTAAAATCTCGGGCGACCCCGGCACACATGGGGACCTGCGGCGATGGTTCTTCAGCGACAATGCCGCTACGTCCATCGATGAGCGCTTGCCAGAATTCGTCCACCGAATTACCAAGCGGACTGACAACTCCCACGCCGGTGACTACGACGCGTCGTTTTGTATCAAAGGCGGAAATCACGTATGCATCCTTGCATGAATTGCCGCGAAATGGGAAAGGGAAATCCCGTTACTTTCGAGAGGCGGAAGAATACGGAAATGCCCCTTTTCTGTCGAGGCGAGTTTTGAGTTGATCGCTGTTCGTTTTGAGATATTTTGAACCGCCTCACACCGCCGTCCGTTGGCTATTTGGCGGCGGCGGTCCAACGTGGTACAGTCGCAAAAAGTTATCTCATTTCTCATTCACTTCACGACAGCACGAAACCATGAACTCCTACCGGGCGTGTCATTGTTGCGGGATGATTCACAGCTTGCCGGATTTGGTTGCCGGACAAGTTGCCGCTTGCACGCGGTGTCGCGCCACCATCTGCCGTGCGGGAAACGAGCGGCGCTCAGCGCAGCGTACCGCAGCTGCCGCTTTGGGAGCGTTCGCGTTGTTTTGGCCGGCCATCTTTCTGCCAATATTAGAAATCGAAAAACTCGGCCATCATCACGAATCAAGCCTGATCGGCGGCATCATCGAATTGTTCGCGCACGGCAATTTCTTCGTCGGCGGAATCGTGTTGTTGTTCTCCGTGATCTTTCCACTGACCAAAATTGTCATGCTGCTCGAGTTAAGCCTGCTGGAATTACTGCACCGTAAACACAAGGCGGTCACCTACCGCATTATGGAGACGGCCGGCAAGTGGAGCATGATGGACGTGTTGTTGTTGGCCTTCTTAGTGATGTTGGTCAAATTGGGCAGCCTCGTCGAATTTCATTTCGGCCCCGCCGTGTTTGCGTTTGTCGCTTGCGTCGCCATGAGCATGCTCGCCTCCTTATCCTTTGATCCACATGAAATCTGGGAGGTCAGCGATGAGTGAACAGCCCGCCGACACCAATCCGTCCTCTGCTCCAAGCGAGTTTCCTCAAGCAGAAATCCGCGATGCCGCGAATTCCTGGTGGCGCCGCGCCGCTGCCGGACATCTGTGGTGGCTAACCGCTGCTTGCGTGATCCTGGCCATCTATTTGATCGTTGCCACCGTTCGCGCGCGGGGGCCGGAGATTGCGATTCATTTTCAACAAGGGCACGGCATTAAACCGGGGGACTTGTTGCGACATCGCGGCATCGCCATCGGCGAAGTGACATCCGTTGAATTAGACAAGGAGCTGACCGGTATCACGGTTCGCGTTGCTATGGAGCCTCGCGCCATTGGCCTAGCCCGTGCTGGAAGCCGTTTCTGGATCGTGCGGCCCCGCATCAGCTTGGGACGCGTGAGTGGCTTGGAAACGGTTGTCGGAGCCAAATACATCGGCGTCCTGCCCGGTCCTCCTGATGCAGAAAAACAAGTCGAATTCACAGGCGCCGAGTCGCCGCTAATGATGCTGGACACCGAAGTCGTCGACATCACGATTCGCTTTCGCCAGGGATACGGATTATCCGTCGGTGATCCGATCAAGTACCGCGGCATCGAGGTCGGCGAGGTGACCGCTGTTGAACTCAACGATGATCAAAACGGAGTGGATGTGGCGGTGCGACTTTTGGCCAATGCCAGCCGTTTGGCTCGCGTTGGCAGCCAATTTTGGGTCGCCCGCCCCGACATCGACTTGACCGGGATCCGCGGCTTGGAGACGGTCGTCAGCGGCCGGTATATCGCCGTGCTCCCCGGACCCGAAGAAACGGAACCGTTGGCCGTATTCCACGGACTGGATTCCGCTCCTCCTTCTAGCGAACGTGAACCAGGCGGATTGGAAATCGTACTTTACACCCCGCATCGCGGCGGCCTGCAACGTGGGGTGCCGGTGATGTACCGCGGCATTCGCATCGGACACGTGATGACCGCCGGCCTCTCCAGCGATGCGACCACCGTCGAAGCCCGTGCCTATATTCAACCCGCCTATCGTGAGCTGGTGCATGAAAAAACCGTCTTCTGGAATCAAACCGGCATCGATTTCCATTTCGGTGTCACCGGCGTCGACTTCAAAGCCGATTCGCTCTCCAGCGTCGCCCTCGGCGCGGTGGCGATGGCCACACCCGATTCCCCAGGCAAACGCGTCACCACCGGGCATCGGTTTTTCTACCATGCTGAGGCGAAAGACGAATGGCTGACTTGGCAACCCAGCATCCCGGTCGGCTCCGCCTTGCTCCCCGAAGGAATGTCCCTGCCGCAACCATTGCGGGCAACATTACTGTGGCAGGAGCGGACTTTGGGAATCAAACGTGACCAAGAAAAACTAGGCTGGGTCCTACCGCTGGCCGACAATCGTCTCATCGGACCGACTGATCTTCTCACCCCCACTGCCGATGCCGTCGAGAAACAAGCCACACTAGAGGTCGCCGGCCGAAAGCTCACGATCACCGCTGACACAACCCGCAGCCACGGTGCACTGGCGGAAATCGCTGTCGACAAATCATTCCCCACCGCCTGGCCAATCGACCGCCTTCGCGCCCCCACAGTTATCGAAGAATGCCTGATTGTCGGGGCAACACAAGAAGACCGCATTCCCCTGCCCGCAGCGCGGCTGGAGGCAGAGGAAGGAAATTGGAAAATCGATCCCTCGCTCCCCATCGATCCTGACTGGCACGGAGCCAGTGTCTTGGCCGTCAGCGACGGAAAACTGATCGGTGTCTTAACAGTCAATCAAGCTGTTGCCCAAGTCATACCACTCACTGAAGAATTGGTCTTCAACGACCGGTAAACTGCTGCCGGGTGCGCCACGGCGCACTCTAAGTTATCCGTGTTTTATCCGTGTGAATCCGTGGTAAAAACACGTCAATCTCGCAGTCGTAGGTTATGCTGTGCATGACGATATGCAAACGAATGACATTTGCCCAAGGATTGTCATGCACAGCATGACCTACTAACTACTGACTGAAGAGTTGGTCTTCAACGACCGGTAATCAGTGGCAAGGCAAACAGATCAATCGCGCAGATGAAACAACCGTCGGAGCGCGTCCATCAGACCGTGCGGGGTGCCTTCACGAGCTTCTTCTTTGAGAGCTTCCAACGGCGGGTGCAGGAGTTTGTTCACCAGCCGATTGACCCATTGCTCCACGATTTTGCGTTCGCGTTCGTCCATGTCGCCCAACCGGCCAAATAGCCAGGCGAGTTCTTCGTCGGTCACATCCCGCCATTTTTCGCGCAGGTTGCGAATGATCGGTCCGGTGGCGCGGTGATAGACCGCGTGCATAAACTCGTCAGTCTCTTCGTCGATGATTTTCTGCGCCGCGGCAATCTCTTTTTTGCGAACCTTGCGATTGCGTTCGCAGGTCTCTTCCAGGTCATCGATGCAATATAAAAACACGTTGTCATCGATGTCGCCCACGGACGATTCAAAATCACGCGGCGCGCCCAGGTCGAGAATGAAGACCTGTTTGTACTCGCTCTGCTTGCGAACGGCGGCAAACCGCTCTCGGGTTACGATGGGACGATCCGCGCCGGTGGTGCTGACGATGATATCGGCCGTCGCCATCAACCGGTCGAGTTGGTCATACTCCACGAACGTTCCACCCCACTCATCGGCCAACTCCCTGGCGCGATCAACACTGCGATTCACCACCACCAATTCGCGGACCCCTTCCTCCTTGAGGTACCGCAACGTTTCGACTGCCATTTCTCCCGCCCCGATCACCAACACCTGTTTGTCATCAAAGCGGTCGAAGATGCTTTTGCCGAAATCCCCCACTGCCACGCTGGCAATCGAGATCCGTCCCTCAGCCAAACCGGTTTCGGTGCGGATGCGCTTGCCAACCTTTAAGGCCCGTTCGAACATCGCGTTCGCCATCGGCCCCGACGCTTGATTGACACGTGCGGTGGCATAGGCTTCGCGAACCTGGCTGACGATTTGCGGTTCTCCCACCACCATGCTGTCGACACCCGAAGCGACGGAGAACAAATGCCGCACCGCATCAGCTCCGGTCCGTTCCAACAGATTGTCGAAGAATTCATCGACCGGAATGGCATGAAAATCGGCGAAGAAACCGGCCAGTTGTTGGTGGGTGGGAATATTCTCTTTGGACTCTTGGGCGGTATAGAGCTCGACGCGGTTGCAAGTCGACAGCACGACAAATTCCGAATCCGGAAATTGGGAACGCAGATGGTCGTAGGCGCGGACCTTCTCTTCTTCCGAGATGGCGAGTTTCTCGCGCAACGTCAGATCCGACCCTTGGTGGCTACAGTAGACAACTTGCAGGTTCAACGCCGGCTCCAGAAATTCATCGTAAGTGTCGGCCGCGCCGAACACGCCTTGGTTTCGCGTGAGTTTAATCGCATCATTCGTTGCAGCTAGCTATGCCAACTGTCCATATTCAAGACCTGCAGGCCCACGATCGTGAGTAGTAAAAATCCGCAGCCCCAGATCGTCATCCATGCGACCTGTTTTCCCGCCGCTGGTTTGGCACGCAGCAGCCAGCCGAACAGCACCGCCATCACCAACCAGACAACGCCGTAGCCGATAATCACCGGATCGAGAAACTGCACCGGTTCAGGCGTCCTTTTGGAATACAGCCCTAATCCGACACCGGTCAGCATTCCAGCGGTCAGCAACGGAAAACTCAGCATGACGCACAGACGATTCCACCGCGCCAGCCGCGCTAAACTCGGCATACTCAACCCGGTCGTCTGACCATGTTTGCGTTTGAGCCGTCGATGCTGCACCAGATACATCATGCCAATCACAAAACCGATGGTTACCCCGCCGATTCCTATGACGAGTAAGCCGGCATGCACCATCTTTAGGTTTTGTTGTGACGCCAATAACGGTTTGGGAACATCTCCAACCAGATAAGTCGCAGCCACAACCAATAACACCACCGGCAGGATAAAGACGCCCCATGCCGACGTTTCATCCAGAAACGTGAAGACCAAGTAAAAAAGCACCATCAACCAGGCCAGCACCAACATCCAATCTTGTTGCGATCCAACCAGCGGCGGCAAATTGGTCGCCCGGCTCCGCACGATCAGATAAATCGTATGCGCGCACAAACCCGCTGCAGCGAAAAGCAACACGAACAACCGGCTCGCTTTACTGCGACCCCAAAGTCGTGTGGCCTCTAGCACAAACGCCACGAGATAACTGGCGAGGAAACAGTAGATGCCGACATTCGCAAGATTCATAATATCCGATATCAAATCGTTGAACCGGTTTCGTGTGGGACCGTAATCGTCGCGCCCCGTTTGTGTTTACTCTCGACTGACCAGCTGCTCATTCCAAACTGCGCTCTTTAGGCGAGTTATGCCTCATAATTCACGCGAGGGAAGGTCACCGGGGGTAAACCCTGTGAAAAACGAATTGATTCTTCACATTTATTGATTATACGATAACGCCCATGGCTGAAACAACTTGGCGGTCCGGGACGACGCGGAAAACCACCCGATAGGGAGATGTCCGCTTCCCAGCGGGATAAGGCGATGGAACACGACCTCGCGATTATATTCGCGGCCACAATCATTCTTTCATTGCTGCGATTGTTGCCCGAATTCCGCATCTGGATCACACCAGTCGTCATTCGCTGTTCCGGCGAACCACTCAAAGGGCATGAGCGGTCGGTGGAATACTACTTCCGCACGGTACTAGATTACCGAGGAACCTTGACCGTTACCGGACGGCACACCCAAAGCGGACGGCTCAAATTGCGGTTTCGCGGGAAAATCTCCGACAACGACCGCCAACTGGTCTCCGCTTTTCTGACGGCCATCACCTACTGACCGCCTTAAAAGCGCGGTCAGGTTCTCTGGTCATTGTCGACCTAGCTCCGCCCCTCATAGGCGAGGCCGTCGATGAACTTTCGAGCGGCAATGTAGTCGGCGCTCGGCATGCTCGAGACTTGTTGCTTGAGCGTTTCCCGCATGGCGGCCGTCGTCGACTTGATCTCTTCACTAGCCTGAGCCCCCACGGCACCACCGGTCAAAGTGAGGTGTTCAAAGAGGTCATCGAGCTTAGCGCGATCTTCCTCAAAATCGGGCGTTTGCAAAACTTCTGGCCAGAGAATCTTCCCGGTAACTGAATCGAAATCGTCAGGGCCGAGTCCCTGATACTGGGGACCTGTATTGGAGCTTTCGAGGTTCGAGCGGTTTCTCTCCCGCCGTTCCGCGTCCCGTTGGTATTCCTCTTCCTTCTGCTGGCGATACCGGTCCTTCATCGCCCAATAGGTGTCGGCCGCCTTTTTATTGTTTTCGATGTTTTTCGTGCGGGCTTCTTCGCGCGTCAGTTGCGCTTGCGCGTTGTCTTTGTTCGCTTGGCCTTGGGCGCGAATCACTTGCGACATTCCCTCACCATAGCCGCCGGCGACAGTACTGGCACCGGAATTCCAACCCCAGCCCCCATATCCGTAACCCCCATACCCGTAGCCATAGGGGCGATACCACCGCGCACCTCCGCCGACCCGCACTCGATATTGGGCTTGCGCGGAGTTTTCACTCCATAACATGGCAACACCTGCAACACCGGTGATGAGCAGCAAAACGAATGAGGTACTTTTCATTGGGCCTCTCCCAGAGCAATACGGTCCGGATTCTGTTTTCAAAATCCGCTTGCGAAGTCCCAGACGAATGGGAAAAACAGGTCTCCACAGACGCATCCCTGATCGTGACAATCAGAAAATTGTCGTCAACTTAATTTTTCACAACACTGAAATACGTGAAAACAATACTGTAAATTGGCGCGTCGCTGAGTAGAATGAACGCACACCGTTTACGTATATATATTATGGAACTTTGGCGGCCAAGGCAATCACCTTCTTCGGATTTGGCAAGCGGAGCGTAATGATGAGACGATTATTGATGTTTGGCGTCGTGGCGATCCAATTGGCAGCCTGTAGCGTTTCGCACGCGGAAGAAGCCAGTATTGCCGACCTGTTGCGCGACCTGAAATCACCGGAACCCTCTGTGCGTGCTGCTGCGGCCATCGAACTCGGCCAAAGGCCCAACGTCCCGCCGGAAGTTGTTTTGCCCCTAGCGGCTGTGCTGCGGGATAAAGACCGTACGGTGGTCGAGGAAGCCTTGATTGCCATCCAACGCATCGGCCCCGAAGCGCGGGCTGCTGTTCCCACGCTCATCAGTCTCCTCAACAAGGAGGATCCCGCCCTCAATCACGAAACTTTGCACGCCTTGGCGGCCATCGGCCCGGCGGCTTCAAAAGCGATACCAGGGATCCAAAAATTCCTAGATAGCCCCAACAAACGTTTGAAAATTGTCGCCTCCATCGCACTGTGGCGGATCAATCCCGAAGACACGGAACCGCTGCAAGCGATTCTTCCCGATGCCATCGCCGCATTGGGTTCGGGGGACGAACACTTGTCTCGTCAAGCAGTGCGACTGTTATCGACCATGGGACCGGTCGCTGTTGCCGAACTGGTCAAAGCGGTTGAAGCGGGAGATCCGGCCGTTTGCTGGCGGGCGAGTGATGCGTTGGCCAACATCGGACCGGATGCCCAGAGCGGCGTGCCTGCTTTGGCAAAATTGGCTGCTGCCGAAGATGAACGAGCCTGTTGGCACGCCATTCGCGCCATCGGCGAAATCGGTGTTGCTTCGCCCGTCGCTGTGGAAAGCCTGACGACGGCGCTCACCAACGAATCCCCCATGGTCCGCGCACATGCCGCGACCGCTTTGGGAAAACTAGCCCCTGACTCCAATTCGGCTGTGCCTGCACTCATCAAGGCCTTGTCCGACGACGAATTGAGTGTTCAAATCAGCGTCGCCGATGCTTTGGGAATGTTGGGACCCGATGCCGCTGACAGCGCCGACGCGTTGGTCGTCGCCGTGCAAACCGAGGAACCGGCCGTCGCCATTCACGCAGCCAATGCTCTCTCGCAAATCGGCGCACCGGCGGCACCGGCCGTTGCTAAATTATTGGCCGATGAAAACTCACGGCAGTTGGCCGCTATGATTCTCGGCGAGATGGGCCCCGGCGCGAAACCGGCTGTTGATAACTTGATTCAAGCGATCGATGAGAAAAACGAAATCGTCAAACGAGACGTGATCGTCGCCTTGGCACTCATCGGCCCCGATGCCAGCCCGGCCTCGGACAAACTCCTTGCCCTGCTGGACGACCCCGACGCCGCCGCGCGGCCGGCTGCCGCATTTGCTTTGGGAAAAATCGGCGAAAAACGGGCGATTCCCATTTTGGAACGGACCGCCATCGTCAAAGATAACGACCGCCTCCGTCTGGCGAGCGCCCATGCATTGATCACCTTGGATCCGACAAACGACAAGTACATTCAACTTGCCGTCCCCCGCTTGACCAAAGCCCTTTCCAGCGAAATGCCCAGGGTCCGACGGGAAGTGGCTGCTACCTTGGGGCGTATCGGCGCGAAAGCGAATTCAGCGGTTCCTAAGCTGTCCGAACAATTGGCCATCGAAGAAGACGAAATGGTCCGCGATCAACTGTTGGTCACGTTGGCCGAACTCGGCCCAGCAGCCGGTCAGGCTGTGCCCACGATTGTCGGCCTGCTGAACGACGACAATACCGCCAATCGGTATACTGCTGCATTTACTCTGGGTAAAATCGGCCCCGATGCGAAACAGGCGATTCCGGAATTGCGAAGAAATCTCCGGGAATCGGATCGCTTTCTGCGGTTGGTCAGCGCCTGGGCCTTGGTTCAAATCGCGCCGAATGACTCCGATGTCGGACGCGAGGCTGCTCCCATTCTGCGGACCGGTCTGGATCACGCCAACCCGCAGGTCCGCGTGCAGGTCATCAATGCCCTGGCAGAAACCGGGAGAACCGATCCATTGGTCCTGCGGGCTCTTCGCAATGCGGCTAAAAGCGACGACGAAAATGTCCGCAATGCCGCTCAAGACGCTCTCAAAAAACTCGAACCCCAAAAATAGCACCGGTATCCGCCGCGTGCTTACCTGATTGGATTCCACCTCCGGCTCTGCTGGAGGCGGACTCTTTATTTTCCACCCACCGTGCCCTGCCACATTCCACACAAGCCGAATTGTTGACACTATGACGACGTCCATCCAGTTCCCTGGTGAAGAACACTCCAACGAAAACCGCGCCACGGTCGACTCCTATCAACCGGCTGCGCTTAAGACATACACTCCCAGCCAAGCCGTGCTCGCCAAGTCGGCTGGTTGTTTTCATTGGACCCCCGAAGGCCGGCGGCTTTACGACTACTCCTCCGGCGTGCTCGTCTCCAACCTGGGACACAACCCGCTGCGGTGGCAACAAAGTTTCGCCCGGCATCTCGGTTGGACCCCCGAACACCTCACTGCTCCCACAGCGGACGCCGACCAACCCGATTCATTTTTCGAAGCGCTGCCGCTGACCGCCTACAACGCATTGACCCCGGTCGAAGCGGCCGCTGCTCAGCGACTCGTCGCCAATGCTCACAATCGCCCCGGCGGAGAACGGATCAATGCCGTCATGTGGGCCGCCTCGGGTTCCGAAGCGATTCAAAAAGCGCTCTGGGCTTGCCTGCACCGGGATGAAAACCGCGATCTGATCATCGCCACCCGCTATGGCTTCCATGGCAAAAAAGGTCTCGCCGGAGCGGTCACCGGTTGCGAATCCGACGCCGACCGCGATCCCCGCGTGAAGTTCATCAGCTTTCCCATGCACGAAATCGACGACGTCAGCAAATACGGCGACGACATCGAACTCGACACCTATCGTGATGAGTTGGAAGCACTCTGGAATGAATACGGCACGCGGCTCAATTGCTTGGTCACTGAGCCTTACTTGGGAGGCGGTGGCAGTTACCATCCCCCTGCAGCCTATCACCTGCTGTTGCAAGAATTCTGCCGTGCGCACGACATTCTGTTGATCTTTGACGAAGTCCAAGCCAACTTCGGCCGCACCAAGTGCATGTATGCCTTCGAAGCCTACGGCATTGAGCCGGACTTGGTCGCGTTGGGCAAAGGATTGGGCAACGGCGTGCCGGTCGCAGCTGTCGTCGGTCGCCGGGACGTGATGGACAGCTTGCACTACGGCGAAGCCTCCGACACCTGGAGCGCTAATCCACTTTCCTGCGCAGCCGTATTGGCGACGCTCGATGAATTTGAAAACGCCGGCGTCCTGGAACATGCCGGTGTGATCTCCAAAATGATGTTCGCCGAACTCGCCAAACTCAAAGAGACTCCCGTGATCGCCAAAGTTCGCGGCGAAGGAATGGTCTTCGGCATCGAATGCGCCGCTGTCGGAGATTTAACCGCTGAGCAAGTCGCCAACGCCATCGTCGAAGCCGCCTATTTGGGAGACGGCGGCGACGGCATCCACCTGTTAGGTCCACTCGCCGGCAAAGTCATCCGCATCAGCCCGCCACTAACCATCAGCGAAGCAGAAGCGACGACATCACTACGGTTATTGCAAGACATCTGCGCTCAGGTTGCCGAGCGGTTGCAAGGCGTCGCTGCGAATTGATCGCGCGGGCGTTGCGTGGCTTGTCAATAGGCGGACAGGATGACCGTTCCCTGGGCAATACTTTTTGCGCTCAGTGCATTCGAGGTCGGTGTTTCCAGCGTCACTGGTCTTCTACGTAGAGGAACAGCATTTCTAACCAATCCTGTTCAGGGTGACATGAGCGCAGCGACTGCAACCTGCTGTCTTGATTCATCCGCTGGCGATGTACTCGCAGACTCCCGATCTGGGCGAAGAATTTGGAGATGGTTGAGATGCAACCGGTGTTCAATCCGGTGCGAGCGTTCATGATCGGAAGCTGTTAGATTGGAAACGCTGAAATTGCGGCTTCTTGCGGGCTTTGCCCGTACCGATAGCGGGAGCTATCGCGGCCACCCGTGCTGTTGATTGCCCACGGCGGCCCGCAAAGTTTGCCTATGCTCAACAGGTTTCCTGATAGGGCAAATCCGCAGCTTGTGCATCATCGGCACTTTTGAGTTGCCTGGGGCCCTCAAGTGGAGAGTGGGGAGGCGACGAAAAGGGGTTGTAGAGTCATTCCGCTCGCCCAGTTTCATGCGCAAGGAAGCCGGAGTCATGAGAGTTCAGGCTAACGATTCGGTGCTCGTCACTGCCAACACGCAACGCGTTGCCGCCGAGCGTGGTGTTCAACAAGTTTTCTCCGACATTTTGTCCTCCGTCGGCCGTAGCGGATTTGCCTCCGCCGATGCGAGCGACGGTTCTGCAGTGACTGCCGACGAAATTACCGACAGTTGGCACGAGTGGTTGAATGTCTCGGGTCACTCACGGTACACCACATTGGATGCGGCCGAGTCGACCTTGGAGGACTTTAGCGAGTTAATGGTCCAGGCCCACGACGCCGGCGCTTATGCGGCACCGCAAGCGTTTCTCGGTGGCCTCAGCGACGATCAATTGCAAACGATTCAACACGTTCACCATTTGGCTCAGCCGATCAACGTGGATGCATTGTCGGACGAAGGAGCATTGAATCTCCTGTTGCCTCCGCCGGCCCAAGTCGATTTGAACCACGACGGTCTGACCCAGTCGGGCATCGGATATTCGCTTCGTTTTCCCGACAGCCACACTCCGCGTGCGGTTGCCGATGCCTGGGAAGAGGCGACTGCTGGTTTGAGTTTCTCTGAGCGGATGACGCGCGAACTTCAAATGACATCGGAGATTCTGCTGGCCAACATACGAGTTGATGACAACGGCCGATTCCTCAGTCGCTCCGAACCGGGTGATGCGGACTTCGTCAATCCGATGGCCAGTTCCGACTATTCCTATTTGGATAAAGCCCGCAAGGCGATCGAGTCGCTTGAATATTTCAAAAGTCAAACGCCACCTGATCAATACGCCCGCGACCACAGTTTCTGGACCGCCTTTGAATCCGCTTTGCAAGACAACGACGCCGTGTAGTTTGCCGTTGCCAAAGGGTGCCTCATGAAACTACGTAAAGAGGGCTTCTTTCGAGAGTTTGGATTGGGAAACAATGATGGCGTTCCCATGGAGAGTCTGTTCCGCAGCCACGCCGTCCAGGACGAAGAGAAAATTGTTCGGTATCTGACAGAGGGGCATTTGGTGGGGTTTTCCCCCGGTGGCCCGGGCGAGCAAACTGATCCAAGTATTGTTCACAATGTCACGGGGTTATACACGGATGGGATATACGTTTGGCCGGATGCGTTGTCTTTCTACGTAGCAGAACACCATCGACCAATCCGGATGAGCATGGAACGCTCTGGTTGGCGAATCGCGAGGATGAATCGATTTAACCAGTCTTGAGGTCTGTTTAGTCGCCGAGGATTGTCTTTGCGTTCAGGCGTTGAAAATCAATTGAGCGGCAGTGGTCTGTTTCGTACAGGCAGCCGATGTCGCCGTCGGGAAAGCGGATTAGGCAACTGTACTCGAAACCGGCCGGGACGATTACGCGGGCCGGTTTCCAGGATTGGCCTTCGTCGCGGCTAATCATGATCGTGCCGTTGGCACGTTTGTCCTTGGTGTGCGGCAAGGTGTGCAAGAGCACGCCCGCTTGCTGGTCGTTGGGCCAGGAATAGCGCATGACACTGGACATGCATTGCGGAGTGAGCAGATCGGTGGCCAGCCGGTGCGGCGACCAGGTTTCTCCGCCGTCGCTGCTCACCGAAAGTTTCCGAAAGGTCCCGCCTTCTTGATCACGGGCCGACAGGAGGATGCCGCCGTCGGCCAGTTCAGCCAACTGGGCTTCGTTTCCAAAACCGTTCGGCCCCGGTTCAGCAATCGTCTCTGAGAGTTTCCAAGTGGCGCCGCCATCGTCGCTATACGAAACGCTATTTACCGATTTTCGTTTGTCGCCACCCAGGTGATAGACTTCGTAGTTGGGGAACACGATGCGCCCCTGATGCGGGCCGCGGGTCAGTTGCAAAGCTGCGCCGGGGCTGCCGACCGAGATCGCCGTTTTACGCCGCATGTCTCGCGTGACGTCGCGCGGTTTCGACCAAGTCTTGCCGTCATCCTCAGAATATGTCAAAAATAGACGCACGTTTTTCGGCCCACCGTACCCCGGTTCGGCAATAACGGTGTGTTTGGTTGTGCGGGCATGTACGCCCTTGGGGAAATGCGTGTAGCGCAGGAGAATGCGTCCACTGTCCAGTACAACAACACACGGATCATTCAGCGAATCGCCCCCCGCTTCGGCGACGATTTGCAACGGCTGCCAACTGCGACCGCCATCGAGACTGCGGCGCAACACGATATCGTTTTCGGCATGGTCGTGAAGACCAAGGCGACGCTCGGCAAACGCCAACAAAGTGCCCGAGTTGGTCCGCGCCAGCGCGGGGATACGAAAACCATATTCGCTCCCTTTTCCCTCGCCCAGTTCAAACAGCGTCGTGGCATTTTGTACCGCTTCGCTATCAGCAGCCCGCAGCGTGGTGTTCGACAATTCGTGCGTGGTGCAAAGCGCGGCCAGGAATAGGAGAGTTGAGAGTGGGGATCGTAAGTGCATGAGTTCCCTTCGGCAGCGGTTGCAGAAAATTTGATTGAGTTGAGAGACTATGGCTCCGCAAATACCTCGGCCGCTGTTTTGATTTGTTCGACGAAGAATTTCGCGTCCTCCGTGTTGCGGGATTTTAGGGCGGCGAGGGCGGCTTCGTATTTTTGTTTGGCGTCGGCTGCTGCGTTTGGCGATAGATTGTGTGCAAGCGCGGAATATCCGGCGGCCATCAATTGATAATCGGTCTTGTCCACCTTCGTAAATTCTACGGAAGATTTGTTGAATTCCGCAATCGCGTCGGCATGTCGATGGGCTGCCAGATGATGCGCGCCGACGAGCCAATGGGCATTACCCAGTATTTCGGCGTCGCGTTTTAATTCACGGGCCAAGCGAAGATTCAATAACGCAGCATCGTAGCCTGCCGCCCGATCCGATGCGGTGATCGTAATTCCCTCGTCCCGCCAACCGGGCCAGCAATTCACGCCAAGGTTATAAGCGATCGTCTTGGCCGTGCTGCGGAGTTGTTCCGCGGATTTCGGATCGGTGGTTTCGAGTTGCTTCGCTTGCGAGAGCGCATATCCAATCCCACCGCGGCCGAACATGACCATTTGCGGGACGTTCTTCTCCTGAAAATAGAATTGGCGGAGCAGTTGCGAGTAATGCTCGGCCACCACAGCTGGTTCACCGGTGGCTTCCAGTTCGGCCATGGCGGCATAGGTGTCGCTGCCTTGTTTGACGGCGGTCACGATTTGTTTCAGCAGTGCTTTGTCGACGGGGATATTTTGTTCTTCAGTCATGGCGACCTGTTGCGAGCATGCGAGGAAAGAAGCGGTGAGGAAAACCATGAGTGCGGTGGTTGAAACCGGCGATCGGAATAGGTGGCGAGCCATTGATTTAAGCCTTTGCCTGCGAAAGCGGAGCAAACGTTTCGCAAATTTCCCGCTGATTTCGGTTGCCTCCCCGGTCACGGTACGCGAGGATGTTGACTTGTCGCAGGCTCTACATATACCGCAGTCGGAGCCAGGAAACCATGGCCGGGAGTGCTCGGTATCTGGCATCGGAAGTTGCGACTTGTTACGCTGAATGAGTTGTTGACGGTTTTTCTGTGAAACGCTCTGTGGAAGATATAAAGACACAGCGCCCGCTAAAGAACGATCACCATGAAAAAACACACATTGGCTTGTTGGATTTGTACGTTACTCGCACTTTGCTTCTCGGTGCGAATTGCCGCCGGCGCAGATGAGACCGAAAAGGTCATCACGCCGACGGATGCTCCCATCGTGCTGTTTAACGGCAAGGATCTGACGAATTTTTATACGTGGTTGCAGGATACGAAACGTGAAGATCCCCGCAAGGTTTTCACCGTCACGAAGGAACCGGATGGGACTCCGGTGATTCGCGCGTCGGGAGACGGATTCGGTGGAATCGTGACAACGGAAAAATATTCCAACTACCGCTTGGTGGTTGAGTATCGCTGGGGCGAGCTGACCTGGGGCCGCCGGAAAATGGCGGCGAAGGATAGTGGCGTCCTGTTGCACTGCAACGGCGACGATGGCAATTACAACGAGGGTGGCGGAAACTCACCCTGGATGGCGGGTATCGAGTGCCAGATCATCGAAGGGGGCGTCGGCGATTTTCTCGTGTTGGGTGGGACCGATAACGACGGGACCAAACGTGTCCCCAAACTGACCTGCGAATTCACCAAGGACCGTGACGGTGAAGCCGTTTGGAAAAAAGGCAGCGAGAAGAAAGCTTTCACAAGTGGACGCATCAATTGGTACGGTCGCGACCCCGATTGGAAAGACGAACTGGGGATTCGTTTTGAGCAAGACAAAGACAGCCCGGGTCAAGAATGGACTCGGTTGGAATGCATTTGCGACGGCGGGAAGATCACCAATATTGTGAACGGAACAGTCGTCAACTATGGCGAGATGGCGGAGCCGGAATCCGGCAAGCTGATGTTCCAATCCGAAGGCGCCGAGATCTTCTTTCGCAAAATCGAATTGCATCCGCTCAAAAAAGAATAAGCCGCGCCGCACAGCGCTGTTTTGTTTTGATTCGCTCTTGACGAAATACGCATCCAGATGTCCCATGCCGACAAATGGGCGCGCACGCGTCCCACGATCAGCGGATTGCACGGCGCCGTCGCCTCAGCGCACCCCTTGGCCTCGCAAGCGGGTTTAGATGTTCTTCGCAGCGGCGGAAACGCGGTCGATGCGATTGCCGCGACGGCTGCGACGCTGGCTGTCGTCGAGCCGTATATGAGCGGACCGGGCGGCGTCGGGTTTCTGTTGTTACACAAAGCGGACGGCACGACGCGGGTGTTGAATTTCAGCGGCAATACACCGGCTGCCGGCACGCCCGATCAATTCACTGCGGAAACACAGGAGTGCGGTCCCCGCGCCTGTTTGATTCCCGGCAACCTTGCTGGTTGGCTGGAAGCGGTTGAGCGTGAGGGGACCTTAAAACGTAGCGACATCTTTGCTGCGGCGATTCGTCATGCCGAGGATGGGTTTCCGCTGCATCCGACGAACGTGCACTTTTTGAAGATTTGCACACCACGGCTCAACGATGCGGGGCAAGCGGTTTTTGCGGCGGTACCGCATCGTATTGGCGCGGTGCTCAAACAACCCGATTTGGCGAACAGCTATCGGCAGATCGTTGACGAAGGAGCGGAGACTTTTTATCGAGGCGAATTGGCCTGTAAGATCGCCGATCATATCCAATCGCAAGACGGCCTGCTCAGCCGTGAGGATTTGGCGAACTATCGCCCGGAGTGGGAAACACCGATTGGGGTCGATTATCGCGGCACGCAGGTGAAGACCTGTCCGCCGAACAATGAAGGCTTTCAGATACTGCAGCAACTGCGATTGTTGGAATCGTTCGACCTAGGCGAAATGGGTCACAATTCGGCTGATTACATTCAACTGGTTAGCGAAGCAATCAAACTGGCTGTCGCGGATCGCATTGCATACAACGGCGATCCCAAGTTATGTGAAATTCCGCTCCAGCGATTGCTGAGCGACGAGTACATCGCCGAGCGTCGCAGTCTGATCAATCGCACGTGGGCCTCGCACAGCGAAGGAGAGCGTTGGTTTGGTCCGCGCGATGAGACGATGGTCAGTCCCGGGCGGATCAACGGCATGACGACGCACATGGCGGCGGTGGACGAGGCGGGCAATGTGGCCAGTATCACGCAGTCGTTGGGGAACGGTTTTGGCAGCGGGGTGATGATTCCCGGTACAGGAATTGTGCTGAATAATTTTGTCTGGTGGTGCGAAATCGATCCGACTTGTCCCACCCCGAATTTGATTGCTCCCGGCAAACGCTGGTCGAGTTGCATGGCGCCGCTGCACGCGTTTCGCGACGGGCGGTTTTGGTTTTCGGTGGCGACACCGGGAAGCTGGGGAATTCTGCAGACGACGATGCAAATGTTCTTAAACGTCGCCGAATTCGGTGCCGATTTGCAAGCAGCGATCGAAGCGCCACGGTTTCGCGTGTGGGAACGGACGCGGATGCAAATTGAAACACGGATTCCCCGTGCCGTTCGCGATCAGCTCACGCGAAGGCACCACGCATTGGAACCGGTCGGAGACTACTCTCCGCTGGTTGGTGGCGGGCAAGGGGTGATGATCGACCCGGAGTCCGGCGCACGAATGGCAGCCGCCGACCCTCGCCGCGACGGGTATGCGCTGGCGTACTAAGCGTATCGATTGCCGGGATAGAACTTCATAAGGGGGTGCCACTGGCGGCTTGTCCGCCAGTGCTGGGTTACGGGACGCTTTCCATGCTGATGTTCGTCTATGGTCGTTCGCACTGCTGGGCAAGCCAGCAGTGGCACCCCAAGCGGGGGGATTTAAGCGCGGGCTTCGAGGGATTCCCAGCGTTCGTAGGTCTCGGCGAGTTGCTTTTCCAGTGCTTCCAATTCGCTCGTGGCTTGGGTGATTGCTGCGCCGTCTTGTTTGAAAAATGCGGGGTCGGCCATTGCATCGTGTAGGTCGGCGATTTGTTTTTCCAACCGGCCGAGTTCTTCGGGTAGTTCGTCCAATTCGCGTTGTTCTTTGAACGTCAGTTTCTTTTGCGGCGTCCGTTCCGTTTTCTTAGGCGATTTTTTCGACGGCTTTTCGGGTTGTGCAGCGGCAAGGTTCAAGTCGCGTTGGCGGATGTAGTCGTCGTAGCCTCCCGCGTACTCTTTGATTTGTCCGCCCCCTTCGAAGACAAACGTGCCGGTGACGACGTTATTGAGAAAGGCGCGGTCGTGGCTGACGATCAACAGTGTGCCGCCGAAGTTGTCGATCAATTCTTCGAGCAGTTCCAGCGTTTCGGTATCGAGGTCGTTTGTCGGTTCGTCCAAAACCAGCACGTTGGCGGCCCGCTTGAAGAGTTTGGCCAACATCAGCCGATTGCGTTCGCCGCCCGAGAGATACCGTGCCGGTCGACGGGCACGCTCGGGGGTGAACAAGAAGTCTTGCAGATATCCGTAAATGTGTTTTTCGCGGCCGTTGATCATCAGTTTGTCCTGACCTTCGCCCACATTTTCAGCGACGGTCTTGTCTTCTTCGATCGTTTCCCGCAACTGGTCAAAATAGGCGACTTCCAACCGCGTGCCATGCCGTAGGCTACCTTGCTGGGGTTCCAAATCGCCTAGCAGGAGTTTCAGCAATGTCGTCTTGCCGGCGCCGTTGGGGCCGATGATGCCGATGCGGTCGCCGCGCGTGATCAGCGTCGAGAAATCGTCGACGATCGGTGTGTCGCCATAGGAGAACGAGATGTTTTTGGCCTCGATCACCATCCGTCCCGATTTCTCGGCTTCAGAGACTTCCATGCGGACGTTGCCGACTTGGTTGCGGCGCTGGCTGCGTTCTTCACGCAGTTTCTTCAGCGCTCGCACACGACCTTCGTTGCGTGTCCGGCGGGCTTTGATTCCTTGCCGAATCCAGACTTCTTCCTGAGCCAACTTACGGTCAAAAGCGGCGTTTTGTTTTTCTTCGGCCTCGAGCGCTGCTTGTTTCCGATCCAGGAAGGTGGCGTAGTCGCAGGTCCAGTCGAAGAGTTGCCCGCGGTCGATCTCGATGATCCGCGTAGCAATCGCCTGCAGGAAGACCCGGTCGTGCGTGACGACGATTAACGTGCCGTTGTAGTTCTTGAGAAAGCCCTCGAGCCAGGAGATGGCTTCGATGTCGAGGTGGTTTGTCGGTTCGTCGAGCAACAAAATGTTCGGCTCGCGGACCAAGGCCCGTGCCAACAAGACGCGACGTTTCATCCCGGACGAGAGCGACGCGAACCGGTCTTCGCCGTTGAGTTTCATGCGAGAGAGCACGGTTTCGACGGAGTGATCGATTTGCCAATCTTCGATCGGTGGATGATTCGCCGCAGCCGACTCTTCCACGTCGTCATTGAAACCGTCAGCGACGACTTCGGTGACGGTCCCCTGCTCTCCCTGCGGGACTTCTTGGATAAGCCGCGCGATCTTCAACCCACCGGCGCGGTTCAGTTCGCCATCTTCGGGGGCGAGTTCACCGGCCAGTAGTTTCATCAGCGTGGATTTGCCAGCGCCGTTGCGTCCCAACAGACCAATCCGTTCCCCCGGTTCGATTTCGAGGTTGACTTCGTCCAGCAATAACGGCCCGCCAAAGGCAAAGGAGACGCGGTTTAAGCTCAATAATGACATGCGGCTTCGTGAAGTTCATTCCAAGGTGAAAAATGTGCCGAATCGTGTCCGGCGTCCCGGTCACTGTGTAACACTCCCACGACCGCCGTGCAATACCCGCGCTCCATATTACAGACGACCAACGGACCGCCGCGCTTGCGAAAATCACCCGCTGTCGCCAACATGGAATGCAGTGATGTTGACCCGACGCAACGCGCCCTCCCCTGAATCCCCCACCTGCGGAGTTCGAATATGGTTTCATTGAAACGCGTCCTTGTGTGTGCCTGCCTGACGTTAGCGTGCTGTGTCACGAGTTGGGCCGGCGAAAATTGGCCCAATTATCGCGGCCCCTCCGAACAAGGTTTGACCGATGCCGAGAACCTGCCGTTGACCTGGGGGGAAGATAAAAACATCACCTGGCAAACGCCGATCGAAGGCAAAGCCTGGTCGACACCGGTGATTTGGGGAGACCAGATCTGGATGACCTCCGCTCCGCTGGAGGGAAACCGGCTGCGAGCGATTTGTGTCGATAAAAATACCGGCAAAATCGTGCACGATAAGATGCTGTATGCTGTCGCCGGACCGCAGTACTGTCATCCCTTTAATTCGTATGCATCTCCCTCGCCGGTGATTGAAGAAGGACGCGTTTACGTCAGTTTCGGTTCGCCCTACAACGCCTGTCTCGACACGAAAACGGGTGAGGTGATTTGGGAACGGGATGATTTTGTCTGCAATCATTTCCGCGGTCCCGGCTCGTCACCGTTTCTGTATAAAAATCTGCTCATTTTGCACTTTGATGGCAGTGACCGCCAATATGTCGTGGCGCTCGACAAGCAGACCGGCGACACGGTTTGGGAAACCGAGCGCACGGTTGATTTTGACGACATCGTAGAAAAGACCGGCAAACCGATACGCGACGGGGATTTCCGCAAAGCGTTTTCGACACCGATGATCGCCGACGTCGATGGCCGGCCGATGTTGATCAGTTTGGGATCCAAGGCGCTATATGCCTATGATCCGGAAACGGGAGAGGAACTTTGGCGGCTGAATGCTCCCGGCGTGCATTCGGGGTCGTGCCGTCCGGCGTTGGGGCACGGTTTGGTGTACATGCCGATGGGGTCCGGCGGAAAACTGTGGGCCGTCAATCCCAACGGCAGCGGGGAACTTTCGCAGGATCACATCGCCTGGGAATACAAACAAGTGGTCCCCCGACGAGCCTCGCCGTTGTTGGTGGATGATTTGTTGTTCGTCGTCGACGACGGGGGCATTGCTGCCTGCATCGATGCCAAAACGGGCGAGGGGATTTGGCGAAAACGGCTGGGAGGGAACTTCTCCGCCTCGCCGATTTATGCGGACGGGAAAGTTTATTTCTTCGATGAAGACGGCAAAGCCACGGTCATCGAAGCGGCCCGCGAATATCGCCAATTGGCGGTCAACAAGCTGGGGGACGGTTTCATGGCCTCCCCGGCGGTTTCGGGCGACTCCCTGTTCCTACGTTCACGCAGCCAACTCTACCGCATCGACGCTGAGTAGGCGTGAGGCTTGAGGGGACAGGCTTGAGGGGGGACAGTCATCGGGTGGCAGCGATTGCCTACGGCAATCGGTGTGCTGCAGGCACAAGAAGCAGCAATTTGAGCTGTCCCTGCCAGCGAGAGTCTGTTCGTTTCAGAACGCGGGAATTGCGGCTTCTTGCGGGCTGCACCCGCCCCGATGTCTGCGCCATCGCGGCCACCCCGTACCGAGTTGATTCTCGAACTGCTGTGCGGAATCTCGCCGTCTGGCAGTTTATACCGTAACGATATTGCCGGTTTTATGGCGGTTTCTCGCCGACTGACTACAGCCTATTTTCCAACACAACTCTTGCAACAATACGTAATAACCGCGTATGCTGAACGTAACGGAACCCGTTGATATAACCGCTAATTCCTTTTTGCAAAGGGCCTGTCGATGACCGATGCCAATACCGCCGAGACTTCGCGGCGAAACTTTTTGAAAAACACAGGCCGCGTTGCAGCTGCGTCGACATTGGTCGCCGGAATGTCGCCACGGGCGTTCGCCTCGGAAGACAACACGATTCAAGTCGCGTTGGTCGGTTGCGGCGGACGGGGAACGGGAGCGGCTGCCAATGCCCTTTCCGTGCAAAACGGACCGATCAAGTTGGTCGCCATGGCTGATGTATTCGAGGATCGGCAGTCAGATAGCTACAACGGTCTCTCAGCCAAGTTTTCTGATCAACCCAATAAAGTCGATGTGCCGGAAGAACGGCGTTTCATCGGTTTCGAAGCGTACAAAGAGGCGATGGATTGTCTGAAGCCGGGCGACGTGGTGATTCTCGCTACGCCTCCCGCATTTCGTTGGGTGCAATTCACCTATGCCATCGAAAAGGGCCTGAACGTCTTCATGGAGAAGCCGGTCACGGTCGACGGCCCCACTTCGCGGAAGATGTTCGCCTTGGGCGAAGAATCGGCGAAGCGAAACCTAAAAGTGGGTGTCGGTCTGATGTGCCGTCACTGCGATGCTCGCGCCGAATTGCACGAACGCATCGAGCAGGGAGAAATCGGCGATATCTTGGAGTTGCGAGCCTACCGCATGGCAGGCCCCACCGGATCGGCCGCTGTTGGTCCCAAACCGGCCGACACGAATGAGCTGGAATACCAGATCCGCAACTTCCACGCGTTTCTGTGGGCCAGCGGCGGTGCCTTCAGCGACTTCTTGATTCACAACATCGATGAATGTTGCTGGATGAAGAACGCGTTCCCGATCGAAGCGAAGGCTTCGGGGGGGCGGCAATATCGCGGTAACGACGTCGATCAAAACTTCGACAGTTATTCAGTGGAATATACCTTCGAAGACGGGACGAAGTTGATGCTCAACGGCCGGACGATCCCCGGTTGCCATCATGAATTCGCCAGCTATGCCCACGGAACCAAAGGGGCAGCGGTGATTTCCACCGCTTCCCACTCACCGGCGAAATGCCGCATCTACAAGGGTTGGAATCTGGACGAGAAAAACCTCGTCTGGGCCTATCCGCAGCCGGAGAAAAGCCCTTATCAACTCGAATGGGATCATTTGATCGATGCGATTCGCAACGATAAGCCCTACAACGAAGTGCAGCGGGGTGTCGAGGCATCGCTGGTCACCTCCATGGGCCGTATGGCGGCACACACCGGAAAAGTGATTACCCGCGACCAAATCCTCAATAGCGATCACGAATTCGCCCCGGTGGTCGATCAATTGGCTCTGGGAGGCGAAGCCCCGCTGGTCGCAGACAGCAACGGCAAATACCCCATCCCGTTGCCGGGACTACTCCGCCGCGAGTACTAAGACGCACCGAGTAATCAGTACCAATCAAGCCACGAGTGACTCGTTCACTCGTGGCTTTTTTTGTTGATGAGTCGTTGTGCGTGCATGTCATTCAAGATTTGCGAGATTTGAGCGAACCATGCTTGGCGAGATTTTTTTTTGATCCAACCCACGTTTTTTTCTGTTTGCGAATACACAGCCTGGATTTTTTTGTAGACTCATACGTCTCGTCCGGCCGCACAGCCGCTTATTTGAACTAATGCCAATTTTAGTACAGAGAGTCATAGCCAATGTCCAATGACAGCTTCAACGATGAGTTTGATGACGGCCGCGCAGCGAAACCGGGAATGAGCACCGGGGTCAAGGTATTGATCGGCCTATTAGTCGGCGGCGGGATCTTGGGTCTCCTGTGTTGCGGCGGAATGATCTACTTGGGGAAACAAGCGGCCGACGGATTCAAAGTTGTGGAAACGCCGGCGGAAGTTGACGCGCTGACCAAAGAGATCATTCAGATTGATATACCCGAACAGTTCACCGGCAAAATGGGTATGAAGTTGAACTTCATTGTGTTCTCCATGGAGATGGCCGTCTACGAGGGTGTCACCAGTGACTCGCAACTGATGATCATCCAGACCACGCAGCCGGGCGCGGCGTCGCCCGAAGAACAGATGGAAGAAATCAAAAGGCAGATGGAGCAGCAGGGGCAAAGTGGCGAATTTGATCAACAAGAGCTTCAAGACGCTGAAACTGAAACGAAGTCATTGACCGTTCGTGGCCAGCCGGTCGATTTTCAATTCACCACGGGGATGGGAGAAGATGGCGAAACGACGATCCACCAAATCAGCGGCGCATTTCCTAGCGGTGAGGGCTTGGTCATTCTGATGATCCAAATGCCGGATGAGGATTACAACGAAGAAGAGATCGTCAAGATGATCGAATCGATTCAGTAATCTCTCTGTTGTTGAGCAGGGTTTCACCGGGCGTGTCGGGCATTCTTCTTTGGAGAGATTGTCATGGCCAAAAAGAAGCAGGCGCGGAAAAAAACGGCCAAGCGTAAGGCGACGAAAAAAAAGGCCGCCGCACACAAGCCGGTGGCGAAACGCAAAAGCGTCGCTAAAAAACCGTTGAAGAAACCTTTAAAGAAAAAGGCGGCCGCCCGGAAGGTTAAGAAAAAGAAGGTTGCCAAAAAGCCGGTTGGCAAACGCAAAGCGGCTAAGAAAAAGGCCAAACGGGCCGCCTCGCTCGGCCGGCCGAAATTTACGGGCGAAGCGGCGCTGGATCAGGTCTTCAAGGAGGACTACCACGCCCGGCAAATCTTTACGTTTCTGGGCGTCTCGTCGCTGAAGGAACTCGAAAAATTCGGCCCCGAAGAAATCGTCGACCGGCTATCGGCGCCGCTGGTGCAAACCGTGCAGCAGATCCGCAAACGATTGGCGGATCACAACCGGCATTTGGCGGGGGACCTGGATTATGCACTACAGCGGAAACAGCAGCGCTTGGGGCAATAAAAATGCCCCGGCGGAACCGGGGCTTGTGATGGTCGTCTGACATCGCGCATTGGACGAACATGCCATCCTGCGATGATCATTCGGTGATCATGCCATCAACAGAATGGCCCGTGGGAATCATCGGCAGCACGTGTTCCTGGTAGGGACACAGCACGTCGAGCAAATAGGGGCCTTCGGCAGCTAGCATTTCGGCAAGTGCTTCGGGGAATTCTTTTTTGCTGCGGACTTGGCGGCTGGCGATGCCGTAACCTTCGGCAATTTTGACAAAGTTGGGATACGAGTCGTCGACCCGTTCGGTTTCACCTTTGCCGGTCGCTTCGGGATGATGCACCGGGCCGAGATACGTATGGGCGCGGTTGCCGGCATGGAACCGGTCCTCCCACTGCATCACCATTCCCAGGTGCTGATTGTTGAGTAACAGGATCTTGACCGGCAAGTTTTCGCAGTGCAGCGTTGCCAGTTCCTGGATGTTCATTTGGAACGATCCATCGCCATCGATGTCGATGACGGTCTTGCCGGGATGTGCAGCTTGCACGCCCATTGCCGCCGGCAAACCAAATCCCATCGACCCCAGTCCCGAGCTGCTCAACCAGCGCCGCGGACGATCGAATTTGTAGTATTGTGCCGACCACATCTGGTGCTGCCCGACGCCGACAGCGATGTAGGTATCTTCTTCGTGCGTCTGTCGCCACAGTTCTTCGATGGCGTATTGCGGCAGGATGAAGTCGCCGGCGTCTTTGTAACGCAACGGATGATTTTTCTTCCAATCCGCACACTGTTTTTGCCAGACGGAGATGTCGGGAATATCGTCGTCGGTCATCGCATCATTCAGGGCGCTCAACGTGGCGTTGAGGTCCGCATTGATTGGGATATGCGCTTCTTTGTTCTTGTGGATTTCCGACGGATCGATTTCGACGTGAACGATTTTGCCGTGTTTGGCAAACTCTTCCAACTTGCCCGTTACGCGGTCGTCGAAACGAACACCGAATGCCAACAACAGGTCGGCATCGGCAACGGCATAGTTGGCATATTCGGTGCCGTGCATTCCCAGCATGTGCATCGATTGTTCGTGCGTGCCGGGAAACGCGCTGAGCCCCATGAGGGTCATCGTGACTGGAATGCCGGTCCGTTCGGCGAAGATTTTTAGTTGTTCATAAGCGCCCGAATGAATGGCGCCGCCGCCGACATACAGAATCGGTTTTTTGGAACGGCGAATGGCGGCGAGAACTTGTTTGATTTGCTCCGGCGCAATGTTGCGTTTTTCCGGACGATAGCCGGGCAGATGCATCGGTGGATCGTAATCGGGTTCTTCGTCCAGCGTGGTGTTTTGGACATTCTTGGGAATGTCGATCAACACCGGCCCCGGCCGACCGGTCGTGGCGACATGAAACGCCTCTTTGACGACCCGCGGCAGATCGGCGATATCGGTCACCAAGTAGTGGTGTTTGGTAATCGCGCGGCAAACTTCGACGATGGGGGTTTCCTGAAATGCATCGGTACCGATCACTGACCAGGGGACCTGTCCCGTGATGGCGATGATGGGGCAGCTATCGAGTTTGGCATCGGCCAGTCCGGTGACCAGATTCGTGGCCCCGGGACCGCTGGTGGCGACGCAAACCCCCACCTGTCCGGTACTACGGGCATACCCTTCGGCTGCGAATGCTCCCCCTTGTTCGTGTCGGGGGAGAATGGTTCGCAGCTGATCGGCCCGCGTAGTGAGTGCTTGGTGAATCGGCATGCTGGCCCCGCCGGGATACGCGAAGACCACTTCTACTCCCTGGCGAATCAACGCGTCGACAAGAATGTCCGCTCCATTGATGGGAGTACTGCGGGTCTGGGGGCGTTCTTCTGCGAGGGACACTGGAATTCCTCAACTCACTAAAAAAGGCGTGTGTAATTCAAAAAACGACAAATGGGCGAGATTGGGTTGGACGTGCGAATTGGAAAACTATTTTCCCTTGCCGCACTCAGCAGGAACAATGGCGTTCCGTTGCCGGCGAAGTCGGCGCACGTCGAGACCGATTCGGAAACATCGTGGTTCGACGAGCATCGCCCCTCCAATCCTCAGCGCTTCCCATTCTAACCGGTTCAGCCACCGATGGCGAGATGCAGAACGGATTGTTAGGCCGTTTCCGGCCAAGAATGCTGCTGGGGATCGAAAATGGCGGTCGCGAGTCGACTGATGATTTAGGGGACATTTCGGGCTTCAAATAGGTTCGCTCGGACGGGTTTGCTGGTTATTTTCCGCAGAAAAAAGCGAGAGGGAATGTTCGATCTCTGTTGATTGGAGTAGCGAGAGTTTGTTTGCACGGTTAGCATAATGTTTGGTGAAGAAACATCAGGGTGTTTTTGCGGGCAACATTCCTGGTGGCACATCCATAAACGCTTTTGGCACAAGATGTTACTGCCGATGCGTTTCACGATTCCGCTCCCGAGTGCATCTGAGCACAAGCGGCGGCATTTCATGTCGGCACGCTGTGGATGAGAGTTTTAGGGAAACAGATTTCTATGGCAGGCGTCCCGACACGGCTTGGTCCGTTTGAGCTGAAAAAACAGATTGGCGCCGGCGGAATGGGCGTTGTCTATAGCGCCATCTACACCAAAAACGGCAAGAAAGTCGCGCTGAAGCTATTACCGGCGGATTTGAACGAAGATATCCGCTTAGTGAAGCGGTTCGAGCGGGAATTGAAGGTGCTGCAGAAAATGCGGCACAAAAACATCGTGCTCTGCTACGGCGGCGGCCGTAAAGGGGCGCAAAAATTCTATGCGATGGAGTACGTCGACGGCGGATCAATGGCGGACTTGATCCGCAAAAAAGGCCGCTTGACCTGGGAAGAGACGATCGACTATTCGCTGCAGCTGTGCGCTGCACTGGAGCACGCGCATGACCATGGTGTGGTTCATCGCGATTTGAAACCGGCGAATTTGTTTCTCACCAAAAAAGGGACGCTGAAGCTGGGCGATTTTGGTTTGGCGCGAACCAACGACGCGACCCAACTGACGGCCGCTGGCAAGACGATGGGGACATTTGCCTATATGTCGCCTGAGCAAATTTGCGGCAAGCCACCGATCTCGCACAAGACCGACTTGTATGCGATGGGCTGCGTGATGTTTGAGATGCTAACCGGCAAGCCGCCGTTCATGTCAGACAACCCGGCAACGCTATTTCACATGCATCTGAGTGAACAACCCCCGCGGGTGCGGGCGGAAAATATGGACTGTCCCATCTGGTTGGAGTCGGTCGTGCAGGATTTGTTGGCCAAGCCGGTCGACAATCGCCCGCTTGACGCACTGGCCGTGGCGACGCAACTGGAAATGGTCCGAGAAAAGGTCGCTAAGCAAACCAGTATTCTGGAAAATCAGGCGACGGAAAAAGCGACTGTCGCCGGCGGCGATGTCGATACGGCGGTGGCCAAGGATCTTATTGCGGAGAAAGAAGAAGAAAAAACGCAAGCCGCAGTTAGACACTCCGATTTATGAAAAAACTGAGTTTCTAGTCGGCGCATTGGCCCTGCTGTTGTTGGTCGTGACGTATGCGGTATGGCCCGATAGTCCGGCGCAAAAATTTGCCAAAGCTGAAGCGTTGATGAAGACCGGTGAGAGTGTCGACCAGCGCAAGGCGCTCAAGGATTACTTGCTTCCCTTGGCTGAGGATTACCCCGATGCGGAATTTGCACCTCAAGTCCAGGTGTATATTGATGAAGTCGAGATGCGCAAAGCCGAGGAAAGTATTCTAACACGATCGAAAGTTGGACTCACCGAACCCAAGAGCGAAGCAGAACGACTGTACGTGCGGGCGTACGAGTTCGAACAATTCGGCGACCGTATCTCTGCCTTGGAGAAATACCAAAGCATCGTCAAAGTACTGGATGAGAACGATAAAACGGCGCGCCCCTTTGTGAATTTGTCGCGCCGGCAAATCGCCAAGATTGAAAGTGGCGACACGAATGACAACCGTGCGGAGTTGGTCCGCGACGCCTTGGACCGGGCGGACAACCTTTATCTCAACGGCGAAACCATCAAGGCCAAGGGGGTCTGGAAGTCGGTCATCGCCCTGTATCAAGACAATCGAGAACTGGCTCCCTTAGTACAACGGGCCCGGGACCGCCAATTGGAAGTCGATGGCGGCGGAGTGCCGAATCGACCGGGCGAGAATGACGCAGCTTCGACTCAATGAATTTCGCCATGATCTTCGCGTACTGATTTCTGCTAACAGTTTTCTGCCAATCGTGCGGAGCAACCCGCGCCGTCAGTGATCGCTACGAAACTATGCTCTCGTGGAGAGGCGATGACAAACAACGACACAACGCCGGTCGAGCCACCGCGGCGGCGACCCTGGTGGCGGTCTCACTGGCTGATGCCGGTCCGTATCTATCTGGTGCTTCTTGTCATGCTAGCCGTATTTCAACGATCGCTGATCTATCATCCACACCAAGTGGAAGCCGTTCGGCCGATCGACGGCGGGTTTGTAGACTCGCAAGTGCATGAAGTGACCGTCCTGGCCGATGACGGAACGGCACTGCATGGCTGGTACCATCCCGCCGGCGCTCGGAGTTGCGTCAGCGACGCCGAGTATTCCGAGCACCTACAAAGCGATCGGCCGGTGGTGATTGTGTTTTGCGGAAACGCAGGGCATCGCGGGCATCGTGACGATGTGCTGCGGCTGTTTTCAGCGCTGAATGTCGACACGCTGATCTTCGATTATCGTGGTTACGGCGACAACCAAGGGTCGCCGAGTGAATCCGCGATCTTGGCCGATTCCCGCGCCATCTGGCGGCATGTGACCCAGGAGAAACAAGTTGCGCCGGAGCGGATGATCATTTTCGGCGAATCGTTAGGCGGGGGCGTTGCGACGCAATTGGCCGCCCATGCCTGTCGCAGTGGCGAAGTACCGCGGGCGCTGGTGCTGCAAGCGACGTTTTCGTCCTTGGTGGATGCGGCTGGATACCACTACCCCTGGTTGCCGGTGCGTTGGCTGTTATTGGATCGTTTCGATTCGCAGGCGGTGGTTCCCGAGGTCAATTGTCCGCTGTTGCATTTGCACGGGACGGCCGATGAGGTCGTACCTTTTCAGTTGGGACAACAGCTGTTTGCGCGAGCGCCGCAAGCCTCACACACCGGAGTGCCTAAGCAATTCGTGGAACTTCCAAATATCGGGCACAACAACATCGACCGCTCTGAATTTTCAGAATATGGTCGCGCAATCTCCGATTTTTTGAAGCAAATATCGCCGTAGGGTGGATCTATGAATTGGGCGGCGGAATGAATTCCGTTACCAGGAACCTGTTGCAATATCGAAAACACCTGGTCATTGGATGCCACCGCTGGTTTGCCCAGCAGTGTTTTGACAGCCACACGGTTTGCACTGGCGGACAAGCCGCTAGTGGCACCCATATTTGAGCTGGCTACCAAGTTTCAGAGGTCCAGGGGCAAGGGCGAATAAGCCGATGAGCCAAATTGATATGGAGGGAAGCGCTCGTCTCTCATCCATGATCGCGAATTTTTCGGCCCGGCCTGCATCGCAGAGTTGGGAACAGGTTCCTTGCGGGGATTCGCCGCAGCAGATCCTGTGGGCCTGGTACAAGCCGCCCCATTTGCCATTCGGTGTGGTGGTGAATATCCCTGACGAGACCTTCCGCAGCTATCCGCAACGCGCAGCAGTTGACGTTGCGGACGGTCTTGAGTTGGTTGGGACTGGAGCCGGGGTGCGTTTGGCAATGGACACAATATGGGGTCACCTATGACGCTCAGCAGGGGGCGTCGACGTATTTCGACCAACCGTTGACCGATCCGGTCCCTGGCACGGATTCGGGAATTGCGATTTCGTTACTCGCTCCGGCCATGCCGGTCGCACCACCGATTGCGCCCCCCGCCGCGCCGCCATTCGCGCCGATGTCCAGTGGCGGGGTGCCGACGGATATCGGCGATCTGTTTGAAAACATCGACACCGATTGGAAAGCGATCGTCAAAGCCGAGCGTGACTTGGGGCTCTGCCGCAAGAAATTGGTCGATACCCTGACTCGCTTGGGCTCGCTGAATCGCGACTTAAACCATGAAGAGCAACTGTTCGCCGATACAGCGGACAAGGCGGCGTGGATGGATGCGCGGCGGTGGTTGCGCGAAACCGCTTCGCGGGTATCACGATATCTGAAGGATTGTGATGTGGGAGACACGACGTCGGCGCCCAAGCGGGATTGGATGAAGCAGACGTACGAGCAATATATTGTTCCCAAACAAGTCTTTGACGGCATTCAACACGCACAGCGCGAGTTCGAAGGCTATCGCAAGATGGTGCAGACATTGTTCGTCAATATGAACGGAGCCCACGCCAGCGCGGTCAGCGATGGGGAACGCCGGGCACAACAGGTGCTCGCGCGCATCGCTGCGAAGGTTCGCAAGACTAAAAAATAAGAGGCGTGCTCACGTTGTAGAATCAGCCTTCGTTTTTAGACCGTTGCATTATCGAAAAGCACCCGGTCATTGGGTGCCACTGCTGGCTTGCCCAGCAGTGTTTTGACGGCCGCACGGTTCGCACTGGCGGACAAGCCGCCAGTGGCACCCTTTTCGATGGGCTGCTAGGCAAAGGCTTCGTTGAGCGGAATTTGCAAACCAGGCAACAGCGGCGTCGTGTAAGTCTGAGTCGCCGAAAGCACACGTTCGCTGAAGTCTGTCTCTTGCCAAGTAAGTTGAAGCGCAGATTGTTTGAAGCGATCAACAATCACGTATTCCCGCACACCTATGGCGTAATACTCCCCGCGTTTGTCAATGTAATCCCGTTCCTGGTCGCCGCGATGGGCACTGACAAATTCAAAAATCAGATCCGGCACGCGCTTCGGTACTATTTCTTGGCCGTCTGGGTCACACAGATAGACGCAAATATCGGGAATACGATCTGTCTCTTGGCTCGTCCTGACCCAGCCTTTGAAATGAATGTCATCGACGAATTGCGCGTTCGCGCCCCAATAGGCACCTAAGTCTCGACGGAACGGTTTGGAGAAGACGACCTTTGGGTTCGACAGGCGGGTGAAAACTACCACGTCTTCCTTGAACTCGTTCGTAACGAAATGGTGGCTTCATCTCCACCGTCGCAAAATTTTCGGCAGAAATTAACTCACCTGCATATCGTTCGGTGATTTGTATGATCGACGGCACTCTACGTCCTGTTCCTCAATAGAAATCGCCGCTTATCCCCACAAATCACTCCGCCTTCAATGCCGTTTCGAGGACTTCCAGTGGTGCGGGTTGGCCGGAGATGGCGGTGAATTGTGAGGCGAGTTGTTCGACTGAAATTTTGACCGGTTCGACGACTTTGCAGTACCGCGAGCGTGCTTCTTTGATAAACGGTGTGTCTTCCGGCATACCGTCGAGGTCCATCACGGCCATCGAGTCTCGCAGAAAACTGGCGGGCAGTTTGGTTTTTCGGCCTTGTTCAAACTCGCTTTCGGTGGAGATGATCACATCGCACAGCGTGGAGAACAGGTTGGCTGTGGGGACGTGGCGGAGGTTGAATAATTGCGACAACAACTGTGCGCGTTTGTCGTCTCCGGCTGTGATGCTGAGGATTGTGTCGCGGCGCTTGCTGGCGTAGATAGCTGCGCGGGCTGTGGAATTGGCGCCGACAACCAGCACGTTGCGGTGGTCGAGTGGTTTTTGATCGCCGCGGGCGGGGCCGAGCGTCGTTTCTAATGCCTTGAGTGCGGACCGCCAGAGCGTGCTGTATGCCGTCCAACCCTGGTCGGACTTCAGCAGCATATCGGCTTGCTGTGAAATCTCAGCCGATTTTTCAATGTGGTTGGCGAGCCGCAGCATCGTTTCGCGATTTTTCGGGTCGAGCAGTGCTGCCTTGATGTGCAGTTTTTCCAGCATCTGCATCATCCGTTCCAGCAATTGTGTTTCGACCGGTAGGCAGCGGATATTGAGATTTGAATAGGCAAAGGCTGCGTTTAAGGCTCTTACGGTCTTGATTTGCGGCACATCAAATCCCATCACAGCCACGAGGTGGGTTTGCTGCGAAATGTCTCGCCAGCGGTATGTCTCTTCGAGAATGCGGACGCTGACTTGTCCCTCTTGAACCTCCATGCCCTGTTCGAGCGCTGCATAAATAAATGGCGATCCCAATTTGCAACTCGTCAGTGCCAAGGTCAACCCGGCATCCCCCGTGCCGCTGACGATGACGGGTGCTTTGCCTTGGAAGTTCAGCGCCAACAGCAACGGCCAAGCAGCCTCTAAAGTCGGCGTGGGCGCGGTGAATCGCACCATATCGGCATCGGCATCACACGCGCGTTGGTAGATTGTCTTGAGATCGGGCAACGAGCCTTGAGAATGCGTAAAACTGACGATCCGCATCGTCGGTCCGTAGCGAGGAATCTTGCCGGCGATATCGACGTCGATATCCACGAACTCCGGTCCATCGGCAATCGCCTGCCGTAGAACCGTCACGCGTTCGGCCTCATCGCGGTTCCAAGAACCACCATCCTCTTGGCGGCGGCAGGAAATCATCACCGGTTTACGACGGCCTTCGATCAGCTTGGCCACGTTGGGCGTCTTGTGCAGGCAGTCCAGCCGGATTTCAACAACGTCACACTGTGGCTCGGCATTGTACAAGTCGGCCCGAGCCAACGTGTGCGATTCCGGCGCGATGGGAATACAGATCATGATTCGTACTCGAAATACAAAGGCCCGGTTGATTTGCCGTTTGTTGAATTCTTAGCCACAGATTAAACACGGATCAAACACAGATTGGCGGGAGTCGGAACGTAAATCCCAAACCGACGGCTTGCTGTCGCACTCGGCAAGCCACGCCAGGAGACGCACCACAGTAGATTCCGATGCGAGACAAGAGAGTTGTTGATTTTGTAAGAATTTGCGCAAGAAACGCAATTCGTAGCACAGATCAAACATGGGTTTTCAATTGGTTGTGCAGTTCTTTAACTTTGCAAGTTTTGCGCCTTGGCGTGAGGTTTTTTTGTCATTGTTAATCAACTCTTCTCTCCAGAAAAGGTGCGTCGCGACGCACCCTACGACGAGAAACGCAATTAGTCGGCGACTGATTCTTCCAGGATTTTTGTGTAACTTTCTCTTGCTTTTTGATAGGCGTCGGCGGCTTGTTGTTTTTCTTCCGGGCGGCGAACACCGATGCGGCCTTCTTTGCGGTCCCAGCAGACGTCGACCGCATCCAGGCACCATTGTGCGCTGCGGCGACTGGCGCGAATTGGTTTGTCGCCGACCTGCACAAACACCGGGTTGGTGTGCACCGAGGGCAAGATTCGTACGGCGATCCAACTCGATTTGTCGATTTTGACGCCAAAGCTCAAATGCTGCATTTCGCCGTCAGCCACGATGTGTTTTGTCGCAACAGGATAGCCGTTGACGATGACTTCCACCGGCACGGTCCGTGTCTCGCCGACCCGTGCACGTTCGAGATGCCAATACGGTTTCTCGTCGAGGCGTCGGTTGCGAATGCGTTCGGTCTCGGGCGTTGGTTCTTCGGCCAGTAATGCGGAGACGTCGAACTCAACTTTGACCGTGCCCGCTTCGGGAATATCCAACTGGCTAATTTCGCCACCGCTGCCCGGCTCGCCGACGCCGACGTCGTTGACTTTGAAATCAACAATGTGGCTCAACCCGTCGCCGCAGTAGCTGCGTCCATCCTTCAAGCCGGCAACCCAGTTGTCGTAATTCAGTTCTTGGTCTTCGGGGAGTTTGACATAAATGCGGCCCAGTCCGACTTTGTCGCCGTAGATACAGGGGAAATCGGTTTCGCCGCTAATACGAGCGCGGTACCCGCAGTTGAGTGTGTGGTACCAGATGTTCAATTCCCAAATCGACGGGGTGTCGACAGCGGAGATAAAGTCGCAGACGTCGTGGGTGACGGTCACGATGTATTCGTTGGCGCCGATGCCATCGAAGGGAGGCATCGCATAATCGGGAAGCTTGTCCGCCGCTTTGCCTTTTTTGTTCGGCACGCGGTTGCCGCGATCGTCGTAATCAGGCAGCTCCAAGCCCCAACCGCTATGGCTGTAGCCGACGACGCCCCCTTGTTTTTTACCCCAGGCCAACACGGGCAACGTCCAACTCGGCCATTCTTCGATCAGTTCGGTCCCTTCGTAGTCGTCTTCGTTCAAACGCAGCAGGCAGAGATGACCGGCGTGGGACGAGGGGAATCCACTGACCTCCACGTCATACCGCATCAAATAGTTGGGCCGCGACAAGGCAGAGGTCTTGCCTTCGAAATATTGCTTTTGTGTGTACCAGCAAGGCCCCCAACTGAGTACGCAGCCGACGTTGAGGTCTTCGCCAAGAATATGTCGCATCATATCGGCCGGGGTGACCCCTTCGGTCGGGCTGTCGTAATGCGCGCAACCAGCGGCGTGGACGTGATGGTCGCCGGAGAACCAGCGTTGTTTGGCCGGATGCGTCCAACGTCGCAATTTGAAGTCAGCCTGTTGGCTCTTTACGTCTGGTTTGACGGTCAAAGGGAAGGTGTCGACATAGTATTCCGGGCCGCGGTTGAGGACGACCGTGTATTCGCCCGGTGGCAGATGGACCGACTCGCCGTCAGCGCGATAGATTTGATCGTGAAAGAAAAAGTCCGGCGCCATGCGTCGTGCGGGGTTGGGATAGACGCGTCCTTTTTCGTCGCGAATGATGAGCGACGCCGTGGTCGGTTCGCCATCGAAGTCCTTGATCCCCAACGTCACCTCGACCGCCGGCAAGCTGTCGAACAGGATTGGCACAGCATTACGGAATCCGAGGTCCTGGGTCCCCTGCCCGACATTGAATGCCAACTTGGCTTCTCGTTTGCCGACGTCACGGCTGTAAAGTTGGATGATCCGATACTCTGCTTCCAATCCTGAGAGGGTTGGCTTGAGCGGTTGTTTGTCGAACATGTTGATGTCGAGGAATCGTGATTCACCCGCACCGGCAGGGACGAGTTCTTGCTCGGTCTGTGGTCGCTGACGCGCACCCTTGCCGCGCATATAGACCGGTTGGGCGTTGGGGCTGTCTGCAACCAGTTTGGCGGTGATGCCTGCTTCGTTATGCACCTTGATGAGAAACGTCCGCCAACCTTGTTCGATCAATTCTTTGGGCGCCGGCCCTTCGCCCACCGAGACGCGGCTTTCGTCGTTGATACGCACGGCTGCCAGTGCGCGTTTGTCGAGGACTTTTTGAATCTCCGCCACGCAGTCGCGATCGTTGGGGAGTTTTTTTGCCGCTTCGATCGCCTGCAAATCGTCCTCACTCAACGGGACGCCAACGTATTCGAGCCCCTCTAGCAAGCGGTCGGTGGCAGCGACAAAGGGTTGTTTTTCTACGGCGATGAACTCGGGGAAATTTCCCTCAGCCGCCGTAGTGGCATTGTTCGTCGTGAATCCAGTGAATAGTACTGCTACGAAAACTGCTGCCTGGAAAAACCGTTTGACTTGGAGCATGATCGAAGTTCCTTGCCTTGAATACACGATGGATCGTCGTACGAAGAACGCCGCTCGCCATTGTCAGCCTCAAGGCTGCGAGATTCAAGCTGGAAATGGACAATAGCCGTGCCGCCGTGCAGGAATCTATTTCTCCGGCGGGGTGATGAGGTCGTAGTATCGTCCCATCCAATAGGGCATTAACCAAAATGCCGTGCTCCCCTCCCATTGTCCGCCGGCCCCATGGTCAACGAAATAGACATTCCGATCCCAACGAAACACCGCCCGTTCGCTGGGAGGAAGCAGACGGCGGGTTTGCCTTCGTCCCTCAACGGGGATTCCCACGACCTCCACATCTTCCCGCTGCGAGTTGTGAATGGTGTATTGAATCTGATCCAACGGCACGTCCCGTAGAAGCTCAGCACACGCGCTGAGCTTTGCGTCCCCGCCGGAGAAGGCCGCATAGACAAAACCAAACAATGGACTGTCGTCCCGTCGCACCGGGGCGAACCAGGCTTCCATGCTTTCGCGATAGAGCACGCGACGTGCGGGGTCTTGTTCATAGGTCAGCAGCGCCGGATAACAAAACGCCAACAACTGATATCCGATGTAAGTGAAATAGTCGTTGCCGGTTCTGAGCGGCTTGAGGATGTTTTCCGCGTAGTGCTCTTCGTAAAGCAGTCGTTCAATTTCGCGATCATATTTTTCGTCGCCCGTGACATGCTTCGCGATCGTCAGGTAGGTCAGTGCCTCGACTGAATTGACGCCTCGTTCCAACCACCAGTTGGGATCGTCGTTTAGTTTTTCGGGGGCCCAAACGCCCCAACGCGTTGCTTCGCCATCGATGTCGCGCAGAACGTAACCGCCTTCGATGATGTGATCCATAATCCGCCCGACCAAAGCGGCAACACGTTTTTTCTCGGCATCGTCGGCGACCAGGTCGTAGTAGATCGGATAGCTAAAGAAGTGGCCGGTGATTTCGTCGGAACTGGTGTCCCCTTTCCACAGCCATTTCCCGTCGTCGCTTTTTCGCCAACGATTCTCTACTTTTTTCCAACGTGCCTCACCTGCGAAGTGATCAGCGGCTTCTTCGTCGGTATAAGTCCGGTTGCCGTCCGCCATGCGGTTCCATTCGACAGGAATCACCGTGCGGGCCACGAATCCGGGAGTGCCGGTTACGGTTTGTAGAAACTCCATGGCGCGAAACGCTTCGGTGGCGTTCGCTTTGGCATCAGCTGCTTTGGTAACAGCATAGCGATAGGATTCGGCTGCCATATACAGGCCGGTGTACATGCCGTCGTTGTCGGTATCCATCGGTTCGAAGGTTGAGATGTCACCAGGAATCGGCAGTCGGCAGCGTTCCATCAGGCCGGGGGGACGGACGTGTCGCGCGCGGACGAGCTTATCAAAAAAATCTGCTTTGGCTTCGAGTGTCATTTCTCGTTGGCGAATGATGCTGATTCCGTCCGCGGTGGCAATAACTGCCGAACCATCTTTCAAAAATTCAATATCGCGTACGTCATCATTGGGTAGCCAACGCAGGCTGTGCCGGAACGACCAACTCTTGCCGTCAAATCGAGCGGCACCGATGGCCGTACCGACCCAGAGTCGTCCGTCATGCCCCAAGTCCAGACACTGGATGCTCGTCGAGGGGAGTCCTTGTTCGGGGGTGATGGCAGCCACACGGCGGCCGTCGCGATAGATGTCGATCCCCGCTGCGGAACCGATCCAGACATGCCCGTTGCGATCCGCAGCCAGCGAATTGACGCGGCGGCTTAGCGCCTGTTCTTTGCCTTGCAACCACTGCGTCTCTCCGGCCGATTGGCGATACAACCCGGACCAAGCAGCGACATACAGATCGTCGCCTGTTACCACGACGTCATAAATATTCGTGGCCCACGGCCCTTCCACTTTCTTCCAGGTATCGCCAGTTTTTTCAAACAGCCCGCGGGGCGTGGCTGCAAATAGCCGTTTGCCTGTTCGCCTGAGCAACGTGACCGGCCCTTCGATCCCCGTATCGTGTGTGACCTGACCGTCAGCGACCCGAAACAATCCATTCCATGCACCGACCCACAATGAGCCGTCGGGATTTGCCAAAACTGCATACGTGGAGCCATCGACGGTCGCACCGTCCGGAGGGACCAATTGATTCTCCTGGACATGCATTAACCCAGCGGCTGTGGCTGCCCAAATAGTATCGTTGGTATCGACCGCAATGGCACGGATATTATTCCCTGACTTTCGAACGTCTTGACCTTTGGCAACGGCGGCTTTGATGAAAGGGCCGCGATAATCTTGCAAAAACGGAGTGTCGACGATTTTTTTGTCAGCGGCATTCGTAATCGCGGGATCGACAGCAGCGATTGTTGCTGCCAACAGGACGACCCAGAGGGACCCAAATATTCGTTTCATCGTGAACTTCCTTGAGGATTCGCTGAAATTACGCCGGTCGGGGCGCGGCGTGATTGAAGTTAATAAAAATATATGGCGTGATGGTCTCTCATCATCTTCGTTCGCACCGGCGCTGGCAAGCACGACGACGAATTCCTGCCGGTCGAGTGGCCGATTTGCAACGGTCCGTAACCGATCCCCTAAATGGTGATTCTTTGGTTGTGCTACGCAGCTTCGCAGAGAACTGAGCGGGGCGCATGCCATTTGCGGCATTCTTTTTGTAGACTTTCAGGAAACAAGGCTGCAAAAACAACCAACCATGCAAGGGATACTGTCGATGAGTCATTTGTACGAACCTTTAACGCTCGATTTGGACTACTGCCGTCAGCGGCAACAACGTTTGTTGGCGGTGATGGAACGTCTCGATATCCAGCGGGCGGTGTTGTTTCAGCCGGAACATGTGCAGTATTTCACCGGTTTTCGGCCGGGAGGATTATTAAGCGCTGCGGTGAGTTTGGACGCCGATGGGCATTGTCTGTTGGTTGCACCCAATAGCGTGCCTGAGCATGCGGCGGCGGATGAGGTGGCGACATTCGAAGCACAATGGCATTGCACGTTGCGGCAGGACCAACGTGAGGCGATTGCAGCGATTCTCCGTACTGCCTGGAGCGGGCGGTCGGCTGCGAGCCGCGTGGGAGTGGAGTTCGCGAATACGGGGCGGCATTTAGATTCATTGTTTGCGGATGTTGCCATTATCGACGTCGAACCGGAGTTGTGGGGCTTGCGGCGGGCAAAAGATCCGGACGAATTGGCCATGATTCGACGTGCGGTCGCTTGCACCGAAGCCATGTATGCCCGCGCTCGTGAGGTGATTGAACCGGGCGTGACGGAAATCGAGGTTTATAACCAACTGCATGCCGCTGCGGTGGAGGTGGCGGGGGAACCGCTGACCGGTTTTGGGAACGATTTTCAATGCAATTCCCCCGGTGGCCCGCCCCGTAACCGCGCTGCCGAGGCGGGGGAGTTATTCGTACTCGACTTGGGACCGGGATACCGGGGGTACTATGCCGACAATTGCCGTTCGATGCGCGTCGGCGAAACTGTCAGTGACGAACAGCAACATGCCTGGCAAGCCATTGTCGACGTGCTGCAAATGGTCGAGGAAACGGTCCGTCCTGGTTTGAGCGCGCAGAAGTTGTTTCATCGCGCGCAAGAGATGCTTGACGGATACCGTCCGGAGGCATTCTTTCATCATCTCGGACACGGCATCGGTTTGTTCCCCCACGAAGGCCCGCATCTGAATCCGCACTGGGAGGACACGTTTGCCGTCGGCGACGTTTTTACTGCGGAGCCTGGACTTTACGGACCGGAACTGCGCGCGGGGATTCGCCTGGAAGAGAATTACGTGGTCACGGAAACCGGCGTGGAGCGATTGACGGGGTATCCGTTGGAACTGTGATCGCATGCTTAGCTGGGTTTGAAAGAAGCTGCGCGATATCAAACTAAGGGCGTAAATCTGCAAAACCTGCGGGCAGCGGTGGAAAGCCCCAGTCGGCGAATCCTCATAAACGCCCTGTTCGTTACAGACGGTCTCGTTCTGCGTGGAACGAACGTAATTCTCCAACGCTGTTTAATTCTTGAGCTATATTTCGTCAGACGATGCGCTCCCGACCTGGACAATCGTGACGACTTTCCTGTTCCCATAACAGTTTGCTGTTATGCGACTTGGGAGTCGTGACCAAAGATTCGACAGATTTATTTAGTCGTGTTGTCTTTGTTGCCGGGTGGTTCGTTGAAACAAATTATTTCTGATCTGCGAAATGAGCAAGGGATCCAAACAATGAAATTACTTCTGGCCGACGACTCGGGAACAATGCGGACGATTCAAAAGCGATGCCTGTTGAAATTGGGTTTGGCCGAAACGGATATCACGGAAGCTGAAGATGGACAACAGGCGCTGACACAATTTGAATCCGCGAATTTCGATGTTGTGTTGAGCGATTGGAATATGCCCAATATGGACGGCCTGACGTTCCTGCAAAAGGTCCGCGAGACCAACAAGGACGTGCCCTTCATCATGATCACCACCGAAGCCGAACGGGCGCGAGTCGTCACGGCCATTCAAGCCGGTGTGACCGATTATTTGGTGAAGCCCTTCACTCCAGATGACCTTCGGGCCAAATTGGAGAAATGGGTCGCGCGCCTGTCTAGAATAGTGTGCCTGCTCAAACGGATTGAATCGATCGGGAAACGCCCTCAACGGCTCCTACTTGGAGGAGCTGCCAACCCCTGTAACGCGGGTTTTAGCTGAGGACGATATTTGCCGTTAACTCCCCTCAACAGACGGATTGTGGACAATCAGGTGTCATGGGTGAATTTTCCAACGGAGAGCAACTGAGGCGATTGCCGTTGCGTGCGCTGGTCGCATTTGCGTCCCGCTGCGCGCGGAGGATTCAGTCTCAGTATGTCTTGGAGAATGACCACCCCACCAAACAATCGAGCACAGATTCTATCAATGCGGCGATTCGTGTCGCTGAAGAGTTCGCCATGGGCGGCTCGGTCGATGCGAAAAAAGCGGCCACTGCGACGCGCGATGCCGAAGAAGCCTACGCCGCTGCCCAAGATCCGGAATTTGCCTCACCCGAGGCGGTTCACGCCGCCAAGGCTGCATTGGCCGCTGTCGGGGCTGCCAATATTTGCTTTGCTGTCAAAGCCTCTCAAGGCATGGACAAAGAAGTCTGGGTGGCTGTAGAGATTGCCGGCGAATCGATGATTGCCGCCATGGCGGATGAGGAAACTGCGTCACGGGCGTTGGCATTTGATCTGGAAACCTTGGCGGAACTAGAACTCGGTGAATTTCCTGAGTGGGGTGAAACCGTCGACCCAATGGAGGACGGCCCGCTCGGTCCGCTGGTCCCTCCGAAGCATCGCCTCAAACAAACGAAGGCTCCCGCTTCCAAGACAAAGCAAGACACGGCCAAAGCAGCGGCTCCGAACCGTGCCATGCAAGCGCTGGAACGCATTGACGCGCTGCGGATGGAGATCGAAGAGGACGATCCCGAGGCTGCCGCCAAAAAACGACTGATGGGGCAACCACGTCAATCCTCGAAAGCTGCCGCAACGGGGGCGGTGGACGATAAAGAGGTTGCACAACTGCAACAGCGGCTTCAAAAAGAATTGGAGCGCGTGCTGGCCGCAAAGACCGCGCTGGATGAAGAACGCATTCAATTACAAACGGAACGCGAATCATTCGAGTCCCGTTTGAAGAAAACTTCCAACAATCGCGGCGAGGGAGGGATTGATACCGACCTGCGACAATTGGCCAAAGAACGCCGGCAGATTCATGCTGAACGTAAAGTGTTGGAAGACGATCAGGCGGCCTTCACTGAGGAGTTGGAACAGTTTGAGATTGATCGTGCCAAATTCCAGCAGGAAGAACGGCGGTTACAACGCGAGCGGGAGAAACTCGAGCCCCAGCGTGAAGAGACGCGCATCGAACGCGCCCGTCTTGAAAAGCATCGCAACTGGTTGAGACTGAAACTTCAAATGTTCAGGGAGCATCGCTCTCACCTCACCTCGTCTGACATGGATGGTTCGGCGTTGTGGCAGCAACTGCAGCCCGTGCAACGGGAATTGCAGGAAATTGACGAGGAGCAAGCAACGCTCAAGTCGGAATTGCAAGACCTGCAACAAAGCATTGCTGATGTGGCGCAAGGCGAAAGATCTGGTGGCATGTCGGCGGAGGCTGAAGAAGCATTACGTCAAGACCACGCGAGACTGCAAGCGGAAGTTGAAAAACTACGCACCGAATTGACCCAGGCGTCTGCCGAAACTGATAGTCGCTTGGAAGCGGAGCGGAAGAAACTCCAGCAAACGCAAGCTGAACTGGAGCAACGCGCATTGACGTTCCAAGAGAACGAAGCAGCTCTCAAAGAAGCACTTGTCCGCATCACCGAAGAACAGGGACGGTTCGCGATGCAGCAATCCGAGTTGGAAAAACTCAAGGCGGAATTGGAATCGCGACAACAGGCTTTCCAAACCGAACAGAGTCGTTTCCAAGATCTGATCGACGTCACTTTCCGCCGCTAATGGACCAGGTCCAGGCTGCTTTCCGCAACGCACGAATGAGCCAGCGGTCCTTCAGCAGCTAGTGTGGGGGTGCTTGCGATCGTCCTTCGGCGTTTCCTCCCGTTTGTTTGTTTGGGGCGATCCCCTGCCCCTTCTCAAGTCTCGTAGTCCAATAATTCGGCCACCGGCCCCCCTGCTCAACGCGCAATGGCACGGCGAGCCTTCAATACGTCCAGCAGGCCGCATCTACAATTTGCTCGGGGGATCTGCTTGCGGGCCACTGGTGCGGCGTCGCTGTTTGGATTATTCTAAACGCCCGCTGTGTTCCACGAGAGAAACGAAATCTATTCATGTCTGCCGAGCCGATTGTCTACCTCAACGGAGAGTACCTCGCTGCGTCGCAGGCGAGTGTATCGCTGGCGGACTGGGGCCTACATGGCGTCGCGGTGACGGAAATGACGCGGACGTTTGGCCAACGTTGTTTTCGCTTGGACGATCATCTGGACCGTTTGAATGCTTCGGCCGATCACTTGGGAATTGCCGTCGATTTACTCCGTGACGACTGGCATGAAATCACAGCGACCGTCGTCAAACACCAGGCGTCGCTGCTCGGTGAATCGGGTGAAATGATGGTCAACCACGTGATCACCGCCGGGCTCAATACGATGAATGCGGCGGCGGATCATCGGGGGCCAACGATCTACGTGCGAACATTTCCGCTACGATTTTCGCGGTGGGCGGCCAAATATCAATACGGCCAGCAGTTGGTTGTTCCTGAAATGCGACAAATTCCCGCGGAATGTCTCAATCCGAAAATCAAATCCCGCAACCGTCTGCATTGGTATCTCGCTGATCGAAAGGCTCAAGAAATCGATGCCGATGCGTCAGCGTTGCTGTTGGATTTACAGGGACATCTAACTGAAACAAGTACGGGTAATTTTTTCATCGTCCGCGAGAACACAATCCTGACACCGCGGTCTGAAGCCACGCTCGGGGGCATCAGTCGCATGGTCGTGCGGGATATTGCTCAATTTTTAGGTGTGAGTTACGAAGAGCAGGACATTACGTTGGCCGATGCACTGTCCGCCGATGAGGTGTTCACCTCGTCCACCGGGTATTGTGTGTTACCGGTCACGAAAATCGATGGACAACCCATCGGCAACGGCCAACCGGGCGCGTTGTATCAACGAATTTTGGAAACATGGAGTATGATGGCCGGGCTGGATATTGCCGCCCAGGCCGTTGAGCAATCCGTGATTGAATCACACGACAAGTAGTTTCAAAACCCTCTGACGCGTTCCCCTGACACTGATTTGAATGTCTCGAGAACAAACGCAACCGGGTTTTGAAACTGGTACTAGCCAGAAAATAAAATCGTCGACAACATTATGAAACGTATGTTCAAAGAGTATCGGGATTTCTTTCGCGAATTCCGCAGTCGCTTCGAAACCACAGGAGCCGTCGCCCCCAGCGGCCGTTTTTTGGCGGCGGCGCTGAGTGGTCCACTGAAGAAGCATGACGGTCCGGTACGGGTCTTAGAGGTCGGACCGGGTACCGGAGCGGTGACGCGTCAAATCGTTAAGCATCTCAAGCCGGGGGATCGCTTCGACCTTGTGGAACTCAACGAAAACTTTGTCGAATCGCTGAATCGGTTATTCAGCGAAGAGGATCTGTTTCGTGCCGTCGCCGAGTTTTCTGAAGTGCATCTTTGCCCGCTGCAGGAATTTGAAGCCTCCGAGCCGTTTGATTTTATCATTTCCGGTCTGCCGCTTAACAATTTTCCAGCAGCATTGGTCGAGGAAATCTTCGAGAGTTATTGGCGGTTGTTGGCTCCAGGCGGAACGCTCTCCTACTTTGAATATATGTACGTCCGGCCGATGCGACGATTGGTTTCTAAACCAGATGAAAAGCAACGTTTGACCGACTTGGACACAATTTTGGGAACGCATTTAGGCAATCACCGCATCGCGCGGGATTGGGTTTTCGTCAACGCGCCCCCGGCATGGGTCCAACATCTGCGCCGACAGGAATCAGCCGCACCTGCCGACAGCACCGCAGGGTGATGGCAAGCAAAACGGGATGCTCAAGCAAGCGGAACGCATTATGCCTCAGCGAAAAATATTGGCGGCGGGAAATCATCTGCAACTTGTGTCGGTCGATGGCTGGGAATTCGCCGAACGCACAAACTGTCGCGGAGTAGTGGCGGTTGTCGCTGTCACCGAGGACCGACAGTTGATTTTGACGGAACAATACCGCCACCCGGTGGAGCGCCGTGTGATTGATTTACCAGCGGGACTGGCGGGGGATATTGCCGGTGAAGAATTGGAACCGTTAGAGCGGGCGGCAAAGCGCGAATTGCGTGAGGAAACCGGCTATGACGCTGAGGAGTTCGAGTTTCTCTTTCGCGGACCGACATCGGCCGGTTTAACAAACGAAGTGATTTCATTTTTCCGCGCAGGGCCGGTGCGCCAAGTTGATGCCGGTGGCGGCGACGCGTCAGAGGACATTGTCGTCCACACCGTGCCGCTTGCGACGATCGATGATTGGTTCGCGTCGTTCTCGCCCGCAACGACCTTGGTGGATCCCAAGGTATACGCCGCACTGCATTTTGCCCGCTGAATGGCGGATCAATCACAACACTCACGCCCAAGCCCAATCGCACGAAAGGGTCACCGTGACTAGCGGCGGTGCTTGTGCTTTGATGTACCGGTGGCGACATGCAGTTGTGGGCGGGCGAGTTTGAGCTTCATTCGGCCCCGCCAATTGATCTTGGTTCCCCCGATGTGCAACCACTCCAGGCGGTCGAATTGTTTGATCGCTTCGAGTCCCCGGTTGTCGATCGGCGTGTCATGCAGATCCAGCGCGGTCAAGCCCGTCATTCCGTGCAGTTGCAACAAGCCATCGCTGGTCACACTACTGTGTGCCAAATCCAAGTGTTGCAGGTCGGACAGAACCTGTTGATTTTCGATCAAACTCGCCAGCGATTCATCGTTGACGTCTTTGCCGCGCCATTGAATGGCGATAAGTTTGTCTTTGATCTGACCAAAATCTTCCCCGACCCAAGGGCGGAGACCTTCGATCCGTTGCATGGTGACATATCCACCACGGCTTTCGACAGCTGTGACAATTGCCAGTCGCGCGATATAGAGTTCCATTTCTTCGCCAATCCATCGGCTGCGTCCAGCATGGAATTTGGCAAAATCGAGCGCTTGCTCGTAGGCATCGTGTAGAGCCGTATATTCAGCGGCGCTTCCCCCCGCATCGGGGTGCGCAGTCTTCGCCTTTTGGCGATACGCCTGTTTGATGTCAGACGGCGAATAGGGGGGCCTGAGTCCCAGGCGCACCATGAATTCCGGGCGCTGGAACGGTTCGACCTTAAAACCAGTCATCGTGTTGCCGTGGTCTCCGCATTTAGGCCGTTGCGACCGCCACAATTCGGAAAATCCGATCCTGGTAACGGCCTATTGTTTTGCAAGGTTTACCCGACTAAGTGTATACTATTTTTCGTTGCCTGTCCCGGTGACTACAGGCAGCTGACGGCACTTCTCCCATTCTTGCTCGCAATTGGTTTCTCGACCTAGGAGGTTTTCATGTCCGGCACGTCCCAATTTTTTGAAGATTGGCATTATCGGCTACGAGACCTACAGGAATTGGAAAACAATCCGCGGCACACCGGTTGGGTGAGCAAACTACATGCCAAGGTGCTGCGGTATTTTATCTCCCGTTACGATTATCAGCCCATCCCCGCCCAGTCGCCTGTAACATCGCAGCTCTCCAGATCGCAAACCTCAGCCATCCGCTCCAAGCTGGCCCTGCGGCTCAGCGAAAAGAACGAGGAGCGTTACCGCCGGGGCGCGGAATGCCGCAATATCTTAACGGAAATTCACAAGGCCAACACTCTCCGCAAACGCTACGAGACCTAACTTGCCTCAGCTGAGTCATTGTTTAATCGTCACGGCGGCAGCGGATCAATAGCGAATTCGTGATCGCCGCCTCGCGAAGTGGCCGGACCGCCTGGAATTCCGGATCAGCGATGAAGCCGTCAAAACTGCTTTGATCGGGCCAGCGGACCATAAAGATCAAGTCAGCATCTAATTCGCCAATGACGTTCGCCTCGGGGATGTACGATTCCAGCTTTTCTCCACCGTACTTTCTCGCGACCGGCCACGAGGCCTTCAGGTATTCCCGATAACGCGCCGCACCGCCATCGGGTTGGAACCACAGGACGTTCAGCATGAAAATCTCGCCGTCACATTGCATTTGATAATCCTTTTCTTCCGATTTCCTGCTTGTTTGTATCCTTGCTAGGGATCGGATGTAGGTCAATGTCCAGAAAAGCATGGTCCTAATGTACACGCGATTCACCGCCAATAGTGCCCAGCATATCTTGCGACAGCGTGGTTCAATGCTCCCCGTTCCACGCGGCGCTCCGTGTTCAAAATTCCTTGAATACGTTGGTTCCGCTTACGAAAAACAGAAATCATTCACTCGCGATGAACTTCTCCACGCGTCGCAAGCAATACTACGCTATTTCCAGGAACAGCAGGACGTTTTGCCATATCGATATGAGTACACGATTCGGTTGATGGGGCGCGACGACCTGAAGACCAAAGGGGCGGGGACAACCAGCGGCTTTGAAATCGATGGAGAAAACTACTCAATCACAGGAGGCAACGGCGAATGCTATCTGAGGCGTCGAGTGCAAAATGAGGAGAAGACTAATCTCGTCTGGGATATCACTGACGTTCGAGATCGCAAGTCGATTGAAACGGATGAATGGGGCGATATTAAAATATCCCGCCGCAAAATTAATTTTGACTATCCGAAACGCGTCGTGGAGTGCGTGGCATTCTTGGAATCCATTTCTTCTCAAATTGTTGAACTGTATTCATACGATGGATCAACGACGATTCGTCAGATCCTCCAAGAATTCTCTGAAGGTGGCGGGGGAGCTGACTGGGCGCTCGAAGAGATCTACGACCAAGGCAAGCAAGGAAAGGATAAATTGCTCAAGTCTCTCGCGAATAAGCGAATGCAAAAATATCACGACGCAGCGGTCTCAATGCTGATGATCTGCTTCCCTGGGGACGACACAGACTCGGCGATCGAAGACCACCTTTCGCGAGTTCCCGATGAGCACCGCGACGAACTAATTATTTTAGTGGCAGCCTTCAATGCTGCGCGAAAAGGACAGGACTCGTCTTCAGAATGAGCCAAGTCTATTATGCTCAGCCTGTTAAAGAATATGACACAATTCGACTAAATCGAGGCCAAATCCAGACGTGTATGACTCGCCTTTTTCAAATCAAGTTGTATTTGTACGAAACTGGGCGACATGGGACTACAAGTTTCCCTGGCTGACAGCTGGTGGAATTGATAAAACCATTGTGCTAAAGAGTGGGCGGGTACCGATTTCGCGGTCGAGCCGGGAGTACAGCATGGGATTGTTCAGTAAAAAAGACTGGAACGTGGTCGCAGTCATCTTTGAGCGACACGATCTTTTTCGCATCAATGGAAATCGGGCGCAAGGGAAACATGCGGACGTCATTCGGGACGGTGCGAAAAATCATCAGCGGACAATTTATTGGGCAGTCTTTGACCAAAAACGGGCGTTCGTCGAAGGGGCGCCCGGCCCTGGAAGTAAAAGCGTTGACACAGCTGTGATCAAAGCACTGATTCGCGAACTGCCCAAATTGACGACCGTGCAAGAGGTGCTCAAGACTCTAGAAGCGGGCAAAGAGGAAAAAATTTCACACGGGTTGGTCTGGGATGGCTACGGTGACAGTCATTAAAAAAACGTGAAATCATAGTCGCAACGACACGGAGCAAATCGTCGTGCAGAATTTCGAGAAACTGGGAGCGTTTTATCTCGGCAAACTCTTCGACATGACTCGCGCGGAATTGCGCGATGAATTGTTGCTCTACGACTCCAAGGATCTGACCACACACGCAGTTTGTGTGGGGATGACCGGCAGCGGGAAAACCGGTCTGTGTTTGTCGCTGTTGGAAGAAGCCGCTATTGATGGCATTCCGGCGATCGCCATTGATCCCAAAGGGGACCTGGGCAATCTGTTGCTCACCTTTCCCGATTTAGCGCCCGACGATTTTCGCCCCTGGATCGAAGAGAGCGCCGCAACGCGCGCCGGTCTCACGCCGGATGAATTCGCCGCCAAGACCGCCGATCAATGGCGCGACGGATTGGCACAGTGGGGGCAAACGCCTGAGCGGATTGCCAAGTTTCGCCAAGCGGTCGATATCGGAATTTATACCCCGGGGAGCAATGCCGGGTTACCGTTGACGATCCTGCGATCGTTCGACGCGCCGCCGCAAGAACTCATCGACGATAGTGATGCGCTGCGCGAGCGGATCAGTTCGGCGACGTCTGGTCTGTTGGCACTGTTGGGGATTGATGCCGATCCGATCCGTAGTCGCGAACATATTCTGCTGTCCAACATTTTTGAACAGGCATGGCGCGACGGACGGAATTTGGATGTCGCTTCGCTGATTCGCGGCGTGCAAAATCCTCCGTTTAAAACCGTCGGCGTGGTCGATCTGGAAACGTTCTTTCCCGCCAAGAACCGCAACGAATTGGCGATGAACCTCAATAACCTGTTGGCGTCGCCGTCGTTTGCAAGTTGGATGGAAGGCGAACCGCTCAACATCCGCAACCTGTTGTACACGGCCGAAGGGAAGCCGCGGCTGTCGATTATTTCCATCGCGCATCTCTCCGATGCGGAACGAATGTTCTTTGTGACGATCCTGCTCAACGAAGTGCTCGCCTGGGTCCGCACGCAACCGGGGACATCGAGTCTGCGGGCGCGCTGCTCTACATGGATGAAGTCTTCGGATATTTCCCGCCGACGGCCAATCCGCCGTCGAAAACTCCCATGCTCACGCTGTTGAAACAGGCACGGGCTTACGGATTGGGAGTCGTGCTGGCGACACAAAACCCGGTCGACCTGGACTATAAAGGCCTGTCGAACACCGGCACGTGGTTTTTGGGACGGCTGCAGACCGAGCGGGACAAGGCTCGCGTCTTGGAAGGTTTGGAAGGAGCGTCCGCACAAGCAGGCACGGGGTTTGACCGTCAAAAAATGGAGGCGACGCTCGCCGGTTTGGGAAGTCGCGTGTTCTTGATGAACAACGTACACGACGACGAACCGGTGGTGTTCCAAACCCGCTGGGCACTGTCGTATCTCCGGGGGCCGCTCACGCGGGGACAAATCGAAACGTTGATGGCGGATAAGAAACAACTGGCAGCTGAAGCCGCCGCTGTGTCGACGGATGTCGCAACAGCTGGGCCAACCGCCGAGGTTGCTGAGAAACGTCCGCATTTACCGGCGAAGGTCGACGAACTCTTTTTGGTCCGCACGCATGCCGTGCCGCGTGATAGTCGACTGACGTATCGACCGGCACTGCTTTGCAAAGCGCGACTGCATTTCGTCAAATCGACTTATAAGGTCGATCAATGGGAAGACCTGACGTTGCTCTCGAGGCTCGGAGAAGAAATGCCGTCCGATGTGTGGGAAGCGGCAACAGCCATCGATGCCGCGCAATTGGAGACCGAAAGCGAACCGGAAATCGATGCCGATTTTGCCACAGTGCCGGCGGAGTGCTTGCAGGCGAAAAGCTATCCGACGTGGCAGAAAAAACTGAAAGAACATCTGTACCAAAGCCAAGAACTGTCTGTTTGGAAATGCGCGGCGCTAAAAACGTATTCCGCTGCTGGAGAACCGGAAGGCGATTTTCGCATTCGCCTCGCACAGACGGCGCGGGAACAACGGGACCTGCAGGTCGAAAAAATACGTGACCGCTTTACCACAAAATTGCAGCGGCTGCAGGGGAAAATCCAGACCGCTGAAGAACGCGTTGCGCGCGAGAAATCGCAAGCGACCCGGGCGACGACCGATTCTGTAATTTCGATCGGTTCGACGATATTGGGTGCCTTGTTCGGCCGCAAAATCGCCAGCCGCACAAACGTCGGCCGCGCAGGAACATCAATGCGCAGCGCCGGACGCGCCGCACAACAACGCAGCGACGTCGCCCGCGCCGAAGAAAAAGTCGAAAACCTCAACGAACAGGTCGAGGACTTGCAACGTCAATTCGAGGAAGACGTGGACCAACTCGAAGAGGCGTTTCAGGTCGATGCGTTGGAGCTGGAAGAATTGAGCATGCGTCCCCGCAAAAGTGACATCGACGTCGACGAAGTCGCGTTGCTGTGGACCCCGTGGCGCGTGGATGCCGACGGCACAGCGGAACCGGTGTTTCGGTTGGATGCTAAGTCGTAGGTTCCGCTGTGTGGTGTGGAATCGGCAGATCACGACCTAAGCTGACGGTCTGAACAGCGGACCCTAAGGTGATGGTGTTCGTTGGGCTTTCGCAATGTGTTTATGCGGTGCGTGTCGGTAGTTGTTCACAATGCTGAAGATTGCGAATAACACAGCTGCGGCGCCAATGACGCACATACCCACTGGCCCAATTGTGTTATAGAGTCCGGCAACTAACTCTTTCAGGGCACGCCGTCGGCCTCCATTTGGCAACTCCATGGATTCTCTACCCTCCATCAATCCGGAGATCCCAAGACCAAGAAATACCCATGCGAAAATACCGCCCCAAATAAGCGGTTTCTTGGCAACACGCCACAAGCCCTCCTTGGCTGTCGATGTCTCGAAAGGTACACCTGTCGTCTGCTGTAAGACAGCGATCATCGAGTCCCTGGCTGGCAGACAGCTAGAGAGAACCCTCGTTTTCGCTGGCTGTTTCCTGTTTTCGTCATCGAAGACGATCAGTAAGCTTGGGTCACCCTCAATCCATTCGATTGATTGAATCTTTTCTACCGGAATGAGATCAGCGCGGTCCGTGAAACCCGGGATCGCTTGCAGCGTCTCCAAGCCGTCCGTTTCCATACTCAGAGCATCGTGAACAGCATCGACCTCCGTCTTATTGAGCATCGCATAGATCAATTGGTCCGACTGCACGGCCGTTAGATAACAAAAATGCTGATCGACATGAACGTCGGCAGCCAGAATAGGATGCGATTTCGAAACGCCGGTCATCTCATCATTCCGTTCTTAATTGCTGGAAACGCTATTTCCCTCACTTCAATACGCCTGGGATCAGTTCGGTGATTTCATCGACCCATAGGAAACTAGAAATCCGACACCGAGGGCACTTCTCGTTCGGTGGATCATCCGGCGGGGAACGGTTACCCTATTAGGCATAGATTTTCATCGCCGCTGTGTTTGACAGCGCGACTGCCGATACTCATTCCCCCCACCGTTCCTCCGGAGAATATCATGCCTCGATTGACCGCATTCCTTTCCCTCTTTTTTGTGATGGCGATTTCCATGACTGCAGCCGAAGCGGCGGATAAAGGTCCGGCCTATCTTGACGGCGAAAAAGCCGGCCCCGACTTTAAGGTTCAAGGGGAATACGAAGGCAAAATTGGCAAGGACACCAAAGTCGGTGTGCAAGTCATTGCGCGGGGCGATGGGAAATTCGACGCGGTGGTGTTTGGAAATGGTTTGCCAGGTTCCGGTTGGGATCCTAAGCAGCCCAAAATTCACCTCAAGGGGGAAACGAACGACGATATCGTCGAGTTTACGGGGTTGAATTTCAGTGGCGCGGTTAAAGACGGCATTTTTGCGGGGATCGCCGAAGATGATGTGAAATTTGAACTGCGAAAAATTCATCGCAGTTCCCCCACCATGGGGCTGAAGCCGCCTGAGGGGGCGATTGTGTTGTTTGACGGCACAAATGTTGACGCATTGGCCGAAGGGAAAATTGAGGACGGAAAATTATTGGGTGTTCCCGTCCGTTCTAAACAAAAATTTAACAATTACACATTACACCTCGAATTCCGTTCACCGTACATGCCCGAAGCACGTGGGCAAGGTCGCGGGAACAGCGGGATGTATTTGAACGATCAATATGAATGTCAGATTCTCGATTCGTTCGGATTGGAAGGTAAGAACAACGAGTGCGGCGGCTTTTATCAGATCCAAGAGCCAAAGGTGAATATGTGTTTGCCGCCCTTGTCGTGGCAGACGTACGACGTCGATTTCCAAGCCGCCAAGTTCGATTCCGAAGGTAAGAAAGTCACTCCGGCTATTGTCACGGTACGACAAAACGGGGTGGTGATTCACGACAAATTAAAACTGCCGCACACAACTCCAGGCGGCGGTCAAAATGACGAGAAACTTCCCGGCAGCCTGTTTTTGCAAGACCATGGTGATCCGGTGCGGTTTCGCAACTTTTGGGTGGTGGAAAAATAACTCAACTATCACAAGTCGCAGAACGAGGGCGTTGTCAGAGCACAATGTCGGACCAACGAGTTTTGATCATTGAGGATGAAAAGTCACTGGTTGACGTCCTCACCTATAACTTCGAAAACGAAGGCTTTGAAGTGTTGTCGGCGACCGATGGCATGGACGGCCTGAATCAGGCGCGGGCGCATCATCCGGATATTATTATTCTGGATGTCATGTTGCCTGTGATGGAAGGGTTGGAAGTTTGTCGGCAACTGCGAGCTGATTCTCGTACGAGCGACATCCCAGTCTTGATGCTCACATCCAAGAGCGAAGAGGTGGACGAAATCGTCGGCTTCCGCATGGGAGCGGACGATTACGTCACCAAACCCTTCAAACTCAAGCCGCTGATTCAACGGATCAAGGCGTTGTTGCGGCGGTCCAAGTCCGGTGAACCGAGTAAAGAACTCGTCTCCAAGCACGGCATCGAAGTCGATCGGCTGAATCACCGTGCCGTGGCCGGCGAGACGGTGTTGGATCTGACCCCCACGGAATTCGATTTGTTGTGGACGCTGGTCCGCAAACCGGGACGACCGTTCAAACGGGCCGACCTGATGGAAGCCTGCCGCGGGGAAGATGCTTTGTCGCTGGAACGGACGATTGACGTACATATCCGTTCGCTGCGGCAAAAATTGGGCACCTATGCCGACTTGGTGGAAACCGTCCGCGGCGTGGGCTATCGCTTTCGCGAAACAGAACCGTCCTAAGACGCCTTGTCGGACAGAATCCGCGTTCGGTTCGGCCCGATGAATTTGCGAAAAAAGCTGCAGCGACCAGAAAAACGTGTGAATTCCGGTTGTTTCTACGCAGCAGATCGGGAAAAACCACCTTTTGACCAGGACTTTTCACGGTCGGTGGTGTTCAATAGAGCAGAGGCGGGCTTCCCCGGTCCGCGATTGTGATTTTCTGCCTTGTGCTCCCGGTGCTTGAGGAGAGTGTCTGCTATGCGGATTCCTGTCTCTGCTGTGTTGTTGTTGCTAACCAGTCTCTTGTTTGCCGGGATGGTTGCGGCTGATGAGGCTGAGCAACAGCCTGTCAAATTGTCGCCCGAAGATCGTGCCGCTGCCCGTGCGGCGTTGGAGGAATTCAACTCGCTGATCGGTGGCTGGCGCGGTGTGGGACAAGTCCGGCGGGGATCGAATCGTGGTGCCTGGCTGGAGCAGGCCGAATGGGTCTGGCAACTCAAATCGGACCAGCCCGCTTTGCGGTACGTTGTCGAAAAAGGCAACCAACTCAAGACAGCCAAGCTCACGTATGATCCCAAATCGAAGAATTATTCTCTCGAAGCAGTACTGCCCGACGATGCCAAACGCAATTATGCCGGGCAAGTGGAAGACGACAAACTCGTGCTCCAGTCCCCAGCGGACGCCGACGGGACTGTGTATCGGATCACCGTAACGCGGTTGAATGAAAAACGGACCTTGGTGCTTTTCCAAAAACGGGGCGAAAAGCAGAAACGCTTTGGTCGCGTTGCCGAAGTGGGCTACACGCGCGAAGGGACAAAACTTGCCGAAGTCGGTGGCGGATCACCTGAGTGCATCGTGACCGGTGGTAAGGGAACCAGCACGATCGACTACAAAGGCAAGACGTATTACCTGTGCTGCAGCGGTTGCCGCGAAGCATTTTTGGATGATCCCGAAGGGATTATCGCCGATGCCAAAGAGCGGTTGGAAAAGAAACGGGCTAAGAAGGCCGCGGCGGCGAAGAAGAATTCTTAATCGGGTAAGCGTGCAACACGCTCCACGGAATTGAAGTTGGGATCCGCCGATCGTTCGTTGTGCGGCAATGATAGCCGACGGCACAAGGCGCAGCAGTTTTAGTGGCCTCTGCTAAGTCGGCTTACTCTTTTTAGGCGATTGTAAGCGGCGGCTTTTCGTGGGTTTTGCCAGTCCCGATATCAAAGTCATCTCGGCACCCGGGAATTGCTGCGTATCTCAGCCAATTCAGACTGGGCCGAATACACGCATATCATCCATAGCTATTTTGAGAGGTCATGGGGTGTGTCAATCAACGGATTCAATTTAGTTCCGGACAGGATGAGCCCGTAGTGCATACGTGACGTTACCTGATAATTTGGAGACGCCAGGCTCTGTCTCTAAAACGATCGGGCTTCACGAAATTATTGATGACTATCAAGGCCCGCTTGTTTACTTAGATTTCGATGGTGACAAACGATTAGTAGGAATTGAAATCTTGCTCAGCGTTGATGATGACGCAAGTGAATGATACCAAGTCGCAGGGGTGGCCGACCGCACGGCGGTTGCGCGTCGCAGGCATAAGTCCCTGCTGTTTATCTGCCCTGTCAATGAGACCACCCTGGTCAAAGAAGCGTAAATTGCGGCTTCTTGCGGGCTGCGCCCGCCCCGATAGCGGAGCTATCGCGGCCACCCTTTTGTTGTGGGGTATTCGTTGATTGTAGCCGCATTGATTTTTGCGATGCGCTGCGCGATGATGCATCGACTATGAAAAATGCATCACTGAAATTGTTGATTCTCGGCGCGCATCCCGACGACGCTGAATGGCATGCGGGTGGTTTGGTGGCGCGGTATTGCGCTGCTGGTCATGATGTCAAAATGGTGTCGGTGACCGATGGCCGTTCCGGGCATCAGGCCATTCCGCCCGATGAATTGGCCGCCTTACGCAAGCAAGAAGCTGCTATCGCTGGATGTGTGGTTGGGGCTACGTATGACGTCTGGGAATTCCCCGACGGCGAGCTACAACCCACGCTTGATGTGCGGCGAAAAATCATTGCCGAGATTCGCCAATTTGCACCCGATCTGGTGCTCACGCATCGCGTGAATGATTATCACCCCGATCACCGCGCCGTGGGCCAAGCCGTGCAGGACGCGTCTTATATGGTCACCGTCCCGCATGTTGTGCCGGAGGTGCCTGCGCTGCGACACGATCCGATTGTGGCCTATATGCCCGACCGGTTCACCAAACCGAATCCGCTCGCTGGCGATGTTGTGATTGATGTCGGGGAACAGGTCGAAATAATCGTGGCGATGCTGGCTTGCCATAAGTCGCAGGTCTTCGACTGGCTGCCGTATAATTTGGGAATCAGCGACCAGTTGAGCGATGACCCGGCCGAACAATTGCAGTGGCTGTCCGATTGGTACCGCGAGCATCTACGGCCGATGGCGGACCGGTATCGCAATGAATTGCTTGCCGCGTACGGCGAGCAGCGCGGCCGCGCGATTGAATTTGCTGAAGTTTACGAGATCAGCGAATACGCAGGGACGTTTGACGAGGCGGCGCGGCAACGGTTGTTCGGATGGCTGTCGGACCATCAATAGGCATCGTCAAATCTTGCGGTTGCACCCGACGGGCATCGACTTCATCCGCAAAGAAAAAAATGCCCGGAAGCAGCGGGTCCCAGGGGGGCGAAAGACTCCAGCCACTTCCGGGGCGATTGGCTCCGGATATTCAATTGTCCGCTAGTTTGTTTCAACTGCCTTTGATTAGGTGTGCCGTGTTCAGTTGTCGATGAGTTTTGACAACTGCAATCGGTATTGAAACTGAGGTGAGCCGCGATGTTTGTAGGAATGAACTGAGAAGTGATTTCCCGTCTGGAGGAAAACAGAAACCGTCCGCATCCTTGCTGACGTCTTCGTTTCTGCTTTCGTCGGGCACATCCTTGTGCTCCGCTCCAAACGAGGCGGAACAATATGGATTTCCCGAAAACGCGTCAAGCCGGATAATGAAGGAAATCGCGACCTGGATCAGAATTTTTTTAAGCGATGACCGGTTCGAGATTGAGATAAGCGGGAAACGCTTGTGGGCAAGTGGCAGGCGGGATTTGAGAGGCAACCTGCTGACCGTCTTTGTGGCGTGGACAGCTTTTTAAGATGCGAATTCTCTAAAATCAATTGCCGGTTGCAGGACGAACCAACACAGAAATCTGACGCTGTTGGTAATATTCCTGAAAGCGCATGATGTCACTGTGAGCTCCCGCGGCGGCAAACGGAATCAGCGGCGTTTGCCATAAGAAATAGACATGCGCCGGTGTTTGCTTGGTGATGGCGATGTCTTTTTTTACCGTACCGACTTCGGTCCAATTGGGCACGTCGTTCCAATTGGTGAATACATTTCCTTGCGCCGTCGGCCATGTGGCCCGCGCTAGGTATTCGAGTTGAATCGGCGCTGCGTCGCTGGGATCGGCCGAAACGATTGTGAATTCTGCGACCGGTTGTTCAAGTTTTGACAGCGCATGGGATAAGCGCGTCAACTCGTCGTCCGGAACACCGGCGCGAGGGACTGCTGTGAATCCGGAAAGGCAATGCCCGATCACTAGCATGACGATAAATAATGATATCAGCAGTCGGGATTCACGTCGTTCATAAGGAGAAACTGATCGAAGTTCAGTCCGAAATGAGGCGATCAATGCCAACGCGCCGATCAGAACAATCATGATGAACATCGTGATCAATCCCGTCTTCGCCAAATGCGCCGGTGCGTGCCACACAAGGTTCGCGGCGGTGATTAAGCCGACAAGGGCCACGGACCACGTTGACGCGCGTCCGTCCAAGATCCTCAGTATCCCCCCGGCGCCGAGTGTCAGCAGCGGTACAAGTAGAAACCCCTGCCACATCATCTCTCCAGAGGCGGCAGTGAATTGATTGGTGCGGGCCAGTTGCCAACAGATTCCAGCGACAACGGTCCAAACAATCAGCAGTTGCAGGTCACGACATCGTTTGGGTTTTTCACCAATTTGGATCTCACGGACCGCCATCCATAAGCCGTACAATATCGGTCCCGCCAAAACGAGCATGAGTTCGCTGGCATCGCGGGGGAGAATAAACAGCGAATTCTTGGCCACCGGCTTTAATGCGGCGGTATACTCAGCGTCGCCCGTTATCCAGGCGCGCCAAAACGGCTGTCCTTGCGAATATCCCATCATCAATTCCCACCAGCCTCCCACGGCAAAGGCCGTGAGTGACATCACGCTCAGTGAGCGCAGAGTGGGTGCACGGTTGACGATTTGGCTGCGAGGCACAGGTGGCAGATCGGCAGCCCGTCGTAGTGGACGTTTTAATAGGATTGCATGCAGAGCTAGCGTGATGACGACCACAATCGCCAGCATGCCGCCGGACAACAAACAAAACCCCAGCGCAATTCCTCCGATCAACAAATTGGCGGAGAGGGTTGTTTTCGATTTGTGGAGATGTCCCACAAAAGCCCAGATTGTCAGCACGGCAAAAAAAGGCCCACCGGAATCGGCGATACGGTTTGTGTGTTGGTGAGGATATTTACGTGAAATGCGGCCAAGCCGACCGTCAATAGTCCGAGTTTGGCATCGCCGATGCGAAATGCCAGCGCATAAACCGCTCCTAAAAAACAGGCGTTCGCGATAAAGGGAGCCAGCATCAAAGCCGAAGGTGTCCACGGCCCGAACAGGTTTGTTGCCCACGCAGCCAACCAGCTAATCAACGGTGGTTGCCAACGATAAGGGATTGAATCGTCGCTCGACCCGGGAGCTACAAACTCGCTGACGGTCGGTGCGGAGGAGAGTTTGAGCGCTTTCAGCCCCCATGCCGCATTTGTGTCGGTCAACGGGCGATGTATCACCGCGATCAGCGCCGGTAAACAGGCCAACAACACCACCCAGGGGACCATGGCCCGTGCGTGGTCGAAGACGGCAAATAGCGGACGAATTGGTTCGGCCGCCATCCGCTGCAGTTGGTCATCGTCAATCTTTTTGAACTCGACGGACATGAAAAATCGTGTCTTCGATCTGTTCGAAACTTAGCCCAATCTTGGTTCTGGTGGCGGATGGGGCGGCAATGCGACTGTCACCCTTGCGGCGGTCCGGCGCGGAAGTTAGGCTGCACTTCAGTTCGGCGACGCGCCTGTGGGCGCCCGAAGTGTATCGATTCGGCATCCATTCGACAATCTCGACATCCCCCCGTTAAGGATCGCGAGCTAGCTCGGTTGGTTCACGGTATAGCAGTTTTTACTCAACTCGACACGAAAAATTGGCAGAACGCATTCATGTCTCAGGTTAAGACTTTGATTCAGGTCGGACACAGTCCCGATCCCGACGACGCCTTTATGTTTCATGCCTTGGCGAATGACAAGATCGAAACGGGCAATTATACGTTTACACATACCCTGCAGGATATCGAGACGCTCAACCAACGCGCTCTCAAGGCCGAACTGGAATTGACGGCCGTCAGTCTGCACGGATATGCCTATCTCACCGATACTTACGCAATCTGTGCCTGCGGCGCCAGCATTGGCGACAATTATGGACCGATGGTCGTCGCCCGGCAAGCGGGCAGCATCGACAGCCTCAAAGGCAAAACCATTGCCATTCCCGGAAAACTAACAACGGCGTTTTTGGCGCTGAAGTTATTGCTGGGAGATACCTTTGAATACGAGATTCACCCCTTCGACGAAATTCTCAATTTGGTCGAAGCGGGCAAAGTCGACGCAGGGTTGATCATCCACGAAGGCCAGCTGACCTATGGCGAACAAGGTTTGCACCTGATCGTCGATTTGGGCGTGTGGTGGCACGACGAGACAGGGTTGCCGTTGCCGCTGGGCGCCAACGCCATCCGCAAGGATCTAGGTGAACAGGCGATGCATGAAGTGACTGCCTTGCTCAAGCAGAGCATCCAGTACGGTTTGGATCACCGCCAAGAAGCCTTGGACTATGCGTTGCAGTTCGGTCGCAATCTGGATCACGGCAAGGCCGACAAGTTTGTCGGCATGTACGTCAATGATTGGACACTCGATTTTGGTCCCCGTGGTCGCGAAGCAGTGCAATTGCTGCTCAACCGCGGACACGAAGCGGGCGTGATCCCCAAGCCGGTGGAAGTCGAATTCATCGGCTGAGTTCGCGGTGTGGCGCCGCCATCTGTTTGCCGTGGCTGAGAAACGACGATATTTTTTCGGCTCGGCGTTGATTCATTTACGCTGGCCAGTTTTTTGGATTCGCTTGACGCAATGACATCGCACACGCCCGGGGATTACTTGCAACACGTTTTCGGTCTTGAGGATCGGACGGCCGTGGTCATTGGTGGCACCGGTGTACTGGGCGGAGCCATTGCCGCCGCACTCGCGCAAGCCGGCGCTCACACATTGATCGTGGGGCGTAATGCCGAATTGGGCGCAGCGTGCGTCGCACGAATTACGGAGTTGGGTGGTTCGGCCGAATTCGTCGCGGCCGATTCCACCAGCCGCGCGGATCTCGAAGCCATCGTTGCGCATGTCACCAGCCAAAATCGCACGGTGGATGTGCTCGTCAACGGCGCTGGGATCAATTCGGCCACGCCGTTTTTGGAGATCAGCGACGACGAATGGGATAATATCTTCAACGTCAACCTTCGCGGTGTGCGACTCGCCTGTCAGGTCTTCGGCGCGCACATGTTGGAAAACAAAGTCAGCGGTTCGATCATCAATATTTCCTCACTGAGCGGCATGATCCCCTTGTCGCGCGTCTTCACTTATTCCGCTACCAAAGCTGCGGTGATCAACCTCACGCAAAACTTGGCCCGCGAATGGGCCTCGCAAGGGATTCGCGTGAATTCGCTGGCGCCCGGGTTTTTCCCAGCGGAACAAAATCGCAAGGTGCTCACCCCCGACCGCGTGGAAAGCATCATGCGGCACACGCCGATGGATCGTTTCGGGTCGCCTGAAGAATTGGCCGGTGCCGTGTTGTTGATGGCTTCGCCGGTCGCCGGGAGTTTTCTCACCGGCGCCAACATTGCCGTCGACGGTGGGTTTACGGCAATGACGATCTGAGGCGACAGCCCGGAGAAGGTGAGAAAGTCGCTGTGATCGGGTATATTGCGGCTGCAGTCGTTTTTCCGTTCCCTCGGTTTTGATAGAACGCGATCTCCGTGGCCGATATCAATTTCTCGCCGTTGCACCGTTATTTGGTGCGGTTTCATCCCAAACAGATTCCGCATGCCTTCACCGATGTCTTGATTCTCGGGGGAGGAATCGCCGGGCTGAGCGCAGCGTTGGAAGTCCCCGCGCCGCTGCAAGCCACGGTGATTACGAAAGATGCTTTGGTGCAATCCAATAGCGTCTATGCTCAGGGGGGAATCGCCGGCGTCTTGGATCCCTTGGATGAAATCGCCAATCATATTGCCGACACGATCACCGCCGGCAAAGGAATGTGCGATCCGGATGTTGTCGAAATGGTCATCCGCGAAGCTCCAGAGCGGATTCGACAATTGATCCGATTGGGGACTCAATTCGATCTTGAAGATGGCGAACTAGCGCTGACGCGTGAAGGAGGGCACAGCCATCGCCGCATCGCTCACGCTTTGGGAGACGCGACCGGCAAAGAGATCATGCGGGCGATGATTGCCGAGGTCAATAAGTCGGAACGGATTCAATGTTGGCCCGAAACATTTACGATCGATTTGCTGACCTACGAAGGCGTTTGCCGCGGGGCGCTGGTGTGGAACCCGCATCACGGTAAAACGTTTGTGTGGGCCAAACAGACGATTCTAGCGACCGGTGGCGCGGGGTGTCTGTTCCGGGAAACGACCAATCCTCAAATCGCCACGGCCGACGGACATGCGATCGCCGCTCGCGCCGGCGCCGAACTGCGGGACATGGAATTCATGCAATTCCACCCCACCGTGTTGTACATCGCCGGAAGTTCGCGGCACCTGATTTCTGAGGCGGTCCGCGGAGAGGGCGCCTACCTGCGCGATGCGACCGGGCATCGTTTTATGGCCGACTACGATGATCGGTTGGAACTGGCGCCGCGGGACGTCGTCAGTCAGGCGATTACGCTGCAGATGAAAAAGACCAAACACCCCAACGTGTTTCTCGACCTCACGCATTTGCCGCCGGAACTGATCAAAGAGCGGTTCCCCCATATCGGCGATGTCTGTGCGGAATTTGGATTGAACATCGCTCACGATCTGATTCCCGTCCGCCCCGGTGCGCATTACATGGTCGGTGGTGTGACCGTGGACCGAGATGCCCGGACGACACTGCCGGGACTATGGGCCGCCGGTGAAGTCACGTCCACTGGATTACACGGTGCGAATCGCTTGGCGTCGAACAGCCTGTTGGAAGGGGTGGTCTACGGTCGGTTGGCGGGCCACGGAGCGGCAGCCGAAGCAGCGGAGATTCCCGATCAATACCGCGCACTGCCGTTGGAGAGCGATTGGCCGACGGTGAGTATCGACGACAAAGATCAACTCGATCTGAAAGACCTCCGCAATTCGCTCACCAGCGAAATGTGGCGCAAGGTGGGCATCCAGCGCGATGAGACCGACTTGATCGAAGCGGGACAAAATGTCGAGTTCTGGAACCGCTACGTCGCCAGCCGTGAGTTTGCCTCTCCCGAGGGTTGGGAACTACAAAACATGATGCTCGCTGCCAAATTGATGATCGCAGCAGCGCGGCAACGCACCGAAAGTCGCGGCGTCCATTTTCGCAACGATTATCCCGACACAGACCCAGCGCAGGCACGGCACATTACGATGGTGGCCCAACGGACCGATGCCTAACGGTGAGTGTGCATTCAGGCTCTTAAATCTATAACAACAGCGCAGCGGAAAATTCGGGGTCCCACTGTTGCCGTCGCTCATCAAGGAATCGCGACAACGCGTTGCGCAAATCGTGACCCGATCGCGTCCACTCAGCGGCATGTGCTTCGGTGAGGTCGTCGTCCAATAGCGTTTGCCGAAATATCGGATCGTCTAACTTCTCCAGATAGCGTGCATAGATCGTCGCGATTTCCGTCATGTCGGCGTCCTGGGCTGATGGGCAGGACCAAGCCAATCGCTCCAGCGGCGTGAGACGCAACATTGACTGAAATTGAAGTAGTGGGTTTTGCTGAACGCTGCTGCATTCTCCCAACAGACACAGCAGCGCCGCATACATCACCGTGCGGCTATGCGCGTGTTTGAAGTTGCGCATCCGTTGAAAACCAACGCCGTGCGTACGATCCCACTGAGCGGCGACGCACATCGAACGGTAATACCGGAGCAGATCGTTCAACAAATACCGCCACCAGGGAATTGTGGCGTCACCCGGCGTGGTTGCCGTATACCAGCGGATCACATCAGACAGCAATTGCTCATAGGCAGCTGTGCCGTAAACTGGTTGTGCGTCACAGAGCAATTGAAACCGTTTTCCAAACGTGGGAATGTCCTCGTCGATTTTTCCGCGGGCGTCGACGTTGCAGAGGGCGGCGGGCGTGGTGGGGATGGCAAAAATTCCGCCGCGCCGCGAGTGGGGGAGCTGCAATGCTTCCAGTGCCTCCCAGACCGAATCCCAGGCCCGTTGGGCCAACGGCGAATCAGTACGATGCCATTGTCTAAAACGACGATCAAATCCGCATCGGAGCCGGCCACCGCTTCCATGCGGCCTAAGGAGCCCGAGGCCACTACGGCGAGAATCCGCGAGCCAAGTGGGGCCGCAAGCAGTCGGTCGCTAATCTGCTGCAAGAGTTGTTGGGAATTTTTCCAAGCGGCATCCAGTGTGGGGTGTTCGCTCAAATTGAGGACGGTTTCGGCCTCCCAGGAACGCTGCGCGGCAAATTTGTGGGGCAATGGCAATGCGGATTCCTTGACGCAGTTGGGTGCGGTTTTTGTCATGTGAAGCACCTCGCGGTGCGGCCGAAGGTTGGGAGGCGAATTGGTTGCTGAATCGCAGGGGAATCCGGTTTTTATCATGTAAGCGGTGGCGGGCAAATGGCCGTTACAGGTTCCCTAGATTCTAGGGTTGCCCGAATCCCACGTCTCTGCCAGAATCCAGACTGGTTGCCGGTCTCAAAACGAATGACCGGATGGAGAGATCGACCCGCACCCCGCACGATTGGCGCGTGTTGCGGTGAATCCCGCGTAGATAAAGGATTGGCAGGCATGAGTAGGCTTTCACGATTTTCCTTGGGGTGGCTATTTGCGTTTACGGTTTGCTCGATGTGCTTAGTCGGCTGTTGGGGTGGCGATGAGGATTCCGCTTCAACCACCGGTGACACGACAGCAACTGAGACCGAAGCCGAACCGGAAGTCCTGCTTCAGCCCTTCGATGCCCCGCCGCTGGAAGAACTCGACGCCAAAGTCAAATGGGTCGAACGCCCGGTGCTGGACACGCTGGAGTTATTGCGACTGCGGCAGGCCAATGAAGAAGTCTTGGCGACGACCGAAGAAGCACTGGCGTTGAAAAATAAATCCAAAGAAGACAACGCCAAAATCTTGAGCGCTTTGGGACGTCTGCCGGAATCGGACTCCGATGTCGATTGGGACTCGTCCATCTACCGCCACGCTCGCGGGGATGTCAAAACGACGAATCCGCTGCAGATCAGTTCGACGATTGAGAGCAACGTCGTGGGATTAACGAGCTTCGGGCTGTTCGGTTTCGATTGGGATTTCAATCCGTTGGCTTCCTCCGACTCCGTCAAGTCGTGGCATTCCAGCGAGGATGGAAAGTACGACAAAGTCGTGATGCGCGACGACCTCGTCTGGTCCGACGGCGTGCCGATCACCGCCCATGATGTCGTGTTTTCGTTCCAAACCATCATGAATCCCAAAGTACCCGTCCCCGCTCAGCGGTCGGGAACGGATCAAATTCGTTGGATCGAGGCGTATGACGATCACACGCTGGTCTATTTTCACAAAGAGCCGTTGGCAACCAACACTTGGAATTTGAACTTCAGCGTGATCCCCAAGCACATCTATGATGAGTCGTTGCACGAGGATTACACGCTGCAAGATAGCAAGCATCATGTGAAATATGAAAACGCGCCGGTGACCGGCGGACCGTACGTGATTTCGGACCGCAAACCCAAACGGGAAATCGTCCTGACCCGCCGCGAAGAATACTACATGTACAAAGGCAAACAGGTTCGCCCCAAGCCGTACTTCAAGGAAATTCGTTTCCGGATTTTGGAGGAATCGAACACAGCACTGTTGGCACTCAAAAATGGCGAAATCGAGGAGATGGAACTGTTGCCCGAACTGTGGATGACGCAAACCGACGGCGATGACTTTTATAAGCGCAATACAAAAGTCACCGGCGTGGAATGGGTCAGTTTTCACTTCACCTGGAATACGAAGACCCCTTTCTTTAGCGACAAAAAAGTCCGGAAGGCGATGTCCTATGCGTTCGACCACGAAGAATTGCTCAACACGCTGCTGTACGGCTTGAACACTCCCTGCCTGGGACCGTTTCACCCCGATTCCAAAATGTATCCCAAGGAAAAACTCACGCCTTACAAACAAGACTTCGACAAAGCCGAAGACCTGTTGGAGGAGGCCGGTTGGGTCGACAACGACGGCGACGGTATCCGCGACAAGATGATTGGCGGCAAGCTGCAGAAGTTTGAGTTCACGATCTTGTGTGCGACTGCACAAGAACGGATCGATATGTGCACACTGCTCAAGGAGAACTTGGATCAGTTGGGGATCATTTGTCATGTCAGGCCGCTGGAGTTCCCCGTATTGATGGATAAAATGCTCAAACACGATTACCAAGCTGCGTTTGCCGGTTGGGGCACCGGTGCCGATCCGGATACGAGCAGTAACATTTGGACGACAAACGCCATCAAAAACGGTCGGAACTACGGCAGTTATTCCAACAAGGAAATCGACAAGCTTTTCGAAGAGGGCAAACGGGAGTTCGACCCTGAAAAACGTGCGGCGATCTACGCCAAGATTCACAAGATCTTGTGGGAGGACCAGCCCTACACTTGGTTGTACTACCGCAATTCGTTCTACGGGTTCAACAAGAAACTGCGGGGCTATAGTTTCAGCCCGCGCGGCCCGTATAACTACGGGCCGGGTTTCAGCAGCATCTATAAACCAGCCATGCATTGACCCCACGCAGCTCGCCTGCGCTCTGAATCCCTGTTTCTCTTCGGTCAAAGATTATCGTCCCCCGAAAGTTGTATGGTAAGCTACATCATCCGACGGCTGCTGCTGGGTGCCCTCACGTTGGTGCTGATCACGTTCATTATTTTTGCGTTGATCCGCAACATGCCGGGCGATCCATTGACGATGGACCTGTCCATGGTCGATCCCAGCAAAGTCATCAGCCCGCTTGAGTATGAGCGGATGAAGAAGTCCTACGGTCTCGATAAACCGTGGCCGCAAGCCTATGTGCAATGGGTGGGCAATTTGGCGCGGGGAGATCTGGGACGGTCGCTGTCGTGGAAAAAACCGGTGACCACTGTGATCGGCCAGCACGTGGCGCCGACGTTGATCCTCTCCATCAGTTCACTGATGCTGGCCTACATGTTGTCCATCCCCATGGGGCTGGTCGGATCGGTCCGCATCGGCAAAATGGACGAACGGGTGATGAGCATATCGCTCTATATGCTGTACTCGTTTCCGGCGTTCGTGGCGGCTCTGTTTTTGCAGATTTATCTCTCCGTCAAACTGGGCTGGCTGCCGCTGTACGGCATGACGACCACGGAGACGTATGACACGCTGGACACGTTCGGCAAAGTCAAAGACATCATGATGCATGCGGCGATGCCGATCATTTGTTACACCTACGGTTCGCTCGCCTACTATTCGCGATTTATCAACGCCAACATGCAAGAGGTCATTCGACAAGATTACGTCCGCACCGCCAAAGCCAAAGGGGTCGGCCCGTCGACGATTGTTTTGCATCATGCCTTTCGCAACACATTGATTCCGCTGGTCACCATGATTGGCATGACATTGCCGGGATTGCTGGGCGGAGCGGTGATCCTCGAACGGATTTTTCAATGGCCCGGCATGGGGCAATTGTATTTCCTGTCGCTGACGTCGCGGGACTATCCCTTGATCATGGGATTGACCTTAATGTTCGCGATTCTCACGTTAGCGGGGCAACTATTGGCCGACATCTTGTACGCGGTTGTCGATCCGCGGATTCGGTTGAACTAAACGGCTTCAATTTCATTTTTTTGAGCACAATTGCGTTTCCATGAGTGAACCGACGTCAATGCCACCGGAAATCAAGATTTCCAAATCGGTTGGATTTTGGAGAGAGGCCTGGTCTCGTTTCCGTCGACGGGGAACGTCGATGGCGGCGTTTTATTTCGTCTGCTTCATGGCCTTCGTCGCACTGTTTGCCCCAGCGATCGCCGGGACCAAACCGATTGTCTGCAAATACAAAGGACACATCTATTTCCCAGCGATGGGGTATTTCAAAAACACTTGGGAGAACCCAGTCTTTCAAAAGGATCGCTTTCGGAAACGGTATCCCGTGAACCTGAAAGAAAAAGATCCTCTCAGTTGGGCAATTTGGCCGTTGGTGTATCAAGATCCGTTTCGTCGGATCCGCGAAGGGGAAATGCCCGGGCAGCCGGCCAATCCGTCGCGCGATGAAGGGGCGCCGAATCGATACAACATCTTCGGCACCGACACCCGCGGAGTGGATATCTTCGCTCAGATGGTGCATGGCACGACAATCGCACTGTTGGTGGGATTCGTTTCCATGGGGATTGCTTCCACCATCGGAATCACCGTCGGCGCAATGGCCGGCTACTTGGGCGGCTGGACCGACATGATCGTCAGTCGGCTCATCGAGGTCGTCATGTGTGTGCCGACCTTGGTGTTAATTCTGGCGCTGATTGCCATCATTGATCGACCGACGATTTGGCATGTCATGGCCGTGATTGGCTGCACCGGTTGGACGGGCATTGCGCGATTGACGCGCGCGGAATTTTTGAAACTCAAACAGACCGAGTTTGTCTCCGCGGCGCGGGCCATGGGCTACAAGCCGATGCGGATTGTCTTCCGCCACATTCTGCCCAATGCTATGGCGCCGGTGTTGGTGCCCATTTCGTTCGGGATTGCCTCGGCGATTCTCATCGAAGCGGGGCTGAGCTTTTTAGGGTTTGGCACACCGCCCCCCAATCCGAGTTGGGGCACGATGTTGCAGACCGGGCGAAACAATCTCGATATGTGGTGGATGACGTTCTATCCCGGTATGGCGATTTTCCTGGCTGTGTTGGCCTATAACCTCATCGGCGAAGGTTTGCAGCACGCCACCGACCCGCGACTGCGGTCGAATTGACCGGCTATGTCGACGATCGGTTATGTCAAAGCAGATTAGGCATTCTCGGTCAGCGTCGAGCCCGGTAACTCGCCCGCCAAGAGGCGGCCGATCGGTTTGCCCGCATCGAACCGCATGAGCACGATCCGCAGCACGGCGGTCATCGGCACGGCCAAGATCGCGCCGATCGCTCCCCAGAGCAGGCCCCAGAACGCCAGCATGAGCACAACGGTTACCGGGTGCAGTTCTAAGCCACGCCCCATCAATTTGGGTTCGACCACGTTGCCGACCAGCATTTGCACCAGACCGGGCCAGAGGATGACACCCAGGAACGGCGCCCATTCGAGTGGGTGCGGGGCTTCGGGGGCTCGAAATTGCACGAAGGCCACGGGGATCGGCAACAGCGTGGCGATCACCGAGCCGATCGAGGGGATGAAATTCAGCATGAAAGCCAATAACCCAAAGATGCCGGCGAACTTCAGTTCGTAGTATTCCAGAATGCCCCAGACCACAATCCCGGTGAAAGCCGATAGGGCAACCTTGGTGGAAATGTACGCGCGGATCTTTTGGTCAATTTCGGCATAGATGCCTTTGCGAATGACGTGTGGATTGCGGCCTGCTAAGAGAAAGATCACAAAGATCAACACAAAAAATCCTGACGAGAGCACGTCGACGGCGGTTCCAGCGGTGCGCTGGGCCATGTTCGGAATACTTTTCGCCACATCGGCAGCCAACCCGTTGATGATTTGCGTGACTCGCCGTTCTTCGATACCAAACATCTCGGCAATATTGTTCCCAAATTCCTTGCCTAGCCCTTCGACGGTGCTGCTGTAGTTCGAGGCAGCGGTGCCGACGCGCTGGACAGCACCGAAGACAAACAAGCTAAAGATCGACACGAATGCCAGCACGAGCAACAGCGCCACCGTAACAGCGATTGAACGCGGAAATTTGAGGTGAATCACTTGGTAGTCCACAATCGGCGCAACGATCGAAACGATAAAGATCGCGATCACAAAGGGGACCATTACCGACCGGGTAAAGATCAATACGCCGGCGATGGCGACCGCCGCCAGGACCATCAGGCAGGAGGTGACGATTCGTTTTTGTTCGTCAGTGAGCGGGCTCGTGGCCGGCATTGCGTGCAATCTCCCGTTGTGGGCGTTGTCGTTGGTGGACAGAGGACAATTCGAAGTTGCAAATATAACAGAATATGATGTGCGGAGAATTCTCCAGCAGCTAAAAAAACGTTGCAGTGTATCGTAAAGGCGGCGGAATGGGGCGGGGCAGTTGAGGGGATACTGGTAAACAAATCGAAAACCTGGTTCCGAAATGGTGATCGATCATCAAATTCGTTTGCAACATACCGGTGAAATCATGATAATAGGTGCGGTCAACATTTTCTCGTCGCGGTACATATCATCTTGACCGTTGTTCATTTCCGAGTCTATCATTTTCGAATCGCCTTCCGGCGCGGGGAAGGTGCCGCGTTTTTGATCGGTCCAATGAGTGGCGTCGAGTGAGGGACTCATGCGAAATAATCATCATTGCCGCCGAGCACCGGGAGACCGCGTTTCACGCTCCGGGCGATCGGATGCGGAGGCTGCGGCGCATGATGTCGCCGCTCGCCAGACCGCTGAACGCACATTGGACGACACGAATCACGGGCAAGACGAGGCGAATACGCCACGTAAGATCAACAAACCTAAATCCAAACGGCCGGCCCCAGCAATGGCGGACAAACCAACGCCCAAGAAAAAGAAGTCCACCCAAATCGGCGACTTCAAGCTCCTCAAGCGGTTGGGGAAAGGCGGAATGGGCGAAGTGTTTTTAGCCCATCAGGTCAGCCTGGACCGAAAAGTTGCTTTTAAAACTCTTTCCAAGCAATTGGCTTCTAAGAAATCTTTCATCGAAAGGTTTTACCGAGAAGCTCGCAGCATGGCCAAGTTGGATCACCCTCATGTTGTGCGAGGTTATGCCGTTGGCGAAGCGGATGGCATCCATTATGTCGCGATGGAATTCATCGATGGGCGGAGCCTGCACGATTGGATGAAAAAACTCGCCCGCATCGAGATCGGCGATGCGGTACACGTCGCGCTGCGGTGCGCCGAAGCGTTGGAACACGCGCACGAATTGAACATCATTCACCGCGACATCAAACCGGACAACGTGCTGGTCACGAAGTCGGGGATTGTGAAAGTAGCCGATCTGGGGTTAGCCAAGGCGCTCGACGATGATATGTCGATGACGCAAAGCGGCACAGGTTTGGGCACCCCCTATTACATGCCGCCCGAACAGGCGCGTAACGCCAAGTATGTCGACGGCCGAAGCGACATCTATGCCCTGGGTTGCATGCTTTATTATTGTGTCACCGGCGCGCACCCTTTCGAGGGCGACTCAACGCTGGAAATTATCACGGCTAAGGAACGTGGCATTTTCAAATCGGCGCGGCGGGTCAATCCGGCTGTTCCAGAGCGGTTGGATTTGATCATCGACAAAGCGTTGGCCAAAGATCCCAGTCACCGTTATCAAACCTGTTCCGATCTGATCAACGACCTCGACAGCCTGCAAATGGATGTGGAGATCCTCAGCTTTGCCGAAGAGGCGGTTGTCTCGCCCTCCACGTCCCGGTCCGCTCGGCATACTCCGCGTGCGCGGCGATCGTCGGCTCAATCGTCGCAGCCCAGCCCGACGCCCCCACCAGGTTCAGCAACCCCGGCACCGCGCGAACGGCGTCGTCCTGTTAAGCCAAGTAGTTCGTCCTCTATGCGTCCCGTGACTTCCGGCAGCCAAAAGTCCACATCGGGAGAATGGTGGTACGTGCAGTACCGTGATTCACAAGGCAAAAAGGTTGTTTCCAAGCTCCGCACAGCACAGGTGCAACAACAACTCAAGGCGGGAAATATCAGCACCCGCGCCAAAGGCAAATCCTCAGCGGACGCCGCTTACGCCCTCCCTTGGCAT
>CALOFE010000050.1:0-89167 GCA_942492455.1 uncultured Planctomycetaceae bacterium
GGACCGATGACGATCTTGGGATTCGGCGGGCGTGAAATTCGATCAATGGATATTGCGTGCCGCAGCGAAATCAATGCGCTGGTGAAAGAACACAGCACGGAAAAAATGCCGTTTGACCTGACGGGAGTCAAACTCGTCCCCAGCGGCATGCTGGGGCTATTGGCTTCCCTCAGACAACTGAATGTCGAAGTCCACGTCTGCAATCCCAGCGACGACAGTGCGAGGTCTTAGAAGTCACCAAGCTGGATCAGATCTGGCAGGTCTATGATGTCGAGATCGACAAGGGCGAGCAGTGAAGTACGCTTGGGTTGCTCATCACGAAAGACAAGATCGAACCGAGGAGGTCCCCCTAAAGCCGCAGCAACGACACGCTCACCCGCAAGAGTCCCTGGTCCAGCATGATGGCATTGGGATCGTTCAACCCGAACACCACGCAAATGAATTCCAGCCCTTTAGCATAGGCGATCTGGTAGGATTCCCCGATGATGACCGAGGGGAAGGTGATCTTTGAGAATTGAAACTCCGATTTTGAAAGTCGAGCCCTTAATACCCCCGGCAATGATGTTCCACAGTTCGCCAAATCCATCGATGATTTGGGCAGAGAGCGTAGAAAAATCATCCGGCAGTAACCCGCCGACGACCTTCATTACAAGGTCTCGGAGGAGTTCACCGTAACAAATCCGAAAGCACCCTCCCCACGCACGCCGATCAGACCGGTGATCGCCCCATTGCCCGGATCGGCAACGACGAGGTTCCCACGCATGAAGCGACCAAACCGCACATTGACAGTGCGTCTTCCACGCCGGTAGAAATGGCACGGAATAGCCGTTCACTGGCAGGGTGGCTGCCGGATTGGCACTTCGGCTATTGCCGCTACCATGTCGTCTCCTCTGAAGTCTGCAGACGCCAAGAATTACATCACAGGCTTTCTTATCGACCCTGGAGTTGCCGAATGTGCGAACCAATCTCAACGAACGGTAATGGCTGGCAATTCTCGGCGAACTGAGTTAGGTGCTCATTCAACCGCAGGTCGTGCATGTCACTAACGGTTATTAACCGTTAAAAACGTCGGTTTCTGCACCGGGCGAGAAAGCGCAATAAGCGCATCGGTGTGGATTGCCCTGGTATTCCGCAGATATAACAATCCCAATCCTGGTCGTAGAATGGTGGTGATGTGCAACGATCGCTATGGTGGCCATCGTTCGCTCGTGCCGCCTTACAGCGAAGAATCTTTCCCACTATGAAATCGTCGGCGATCCTGATTGGCGTTGTGGTAGTGCTCGCCGTTGTCGATCTTGCGGGAGTTGCCATTCTTCCCACGAAACAGTACCTGCTGCAATTTATCGATGCCGTCCAGCAGATGGGGTCCTGGGGCCCAGTGGGTTCTGGCAGCGGTGTATGTGGTGGCGACGGTATTATTCGTATCAGGATCGATTCTCACTCTGAGGGGGCGGTTTTCTTTGGGGTGTGCCGATCGGCATTGTCGACGATTTCGGTGGGCAGTACGCTCGGCGCAGCCGCCGCATTTGGGTTGGGGCGTACGCTGTTACGCGACGTGATTGCCGCCAAGGTCGCCAAAAACGAAAGTTTCGCCCTGATCGACGCCGCCGTGGGCGAACAGGGATTCAAAATCGTGCTGTTGACCCGACTCTCGCCAGTGTTCCCCTTCAATCTTTTGAATTACTCCTTCGGCCTCACGCGCGTTTCCTTCCGCGATTACATTCTCGCCTCCTGGATCGGCATGCTGCCCGGCACGGCGATGTACGTTTACATCGGTTCGACACTGAAAAGTTTTGGCCGATCTTCTCCACGGGCAATCTACGACGGCGGCCTGGGGCAAAAACTGCTGTACGGTTTCGGACTGATCATGACCGTTGTCGCCACGATTTTTATCACGCGCATCGCACAAAGATCACTGCGAGATGCTCTGCCGGCCAACGCTCCCACCGAACACCACTAAGCCAAGCATAGCTCCGACCAATCCTGCCCGCTGATGGAGACCCACCGGTTGTCTGACTCCGATTCACAGTCCTCCCGACCGACGAATGCAACGCCGACCTCGTCGACAACGTGCCGCCGGACTGGCGCTAATCCGCAACCGCAGCCGCGATCATCTCGTGGTCATCGGAGCGGGCACTGCCGGGCTGGTGGCGGCATCGCGCCGCCGGATTGGGAGCCAAGGTGGCATTATTGGAACGACATCTGCTGGGAGGCGATTGTCTCAACGTCGGCTGCGTTCCCTCGAAGGCTTTAATCGCCGCGTCTCGTCGCCGGCCGCCGCTCACATCCGCCGTGCGGCTGAATTCGGCGTGGATGTCTCTGGCGAAGTCACCGTCGACTTCGCCGCCGTGATGCAACGCATGCGGCGCCTGCGGGCCGAGATCAGTGCGCGCGATTCGGCCGCGCGATTTCGCGACAACGGCGTCGACGTCTTTCTCGGTCAGGGCGATTCACCGGTCGGATACGATGCGAGGTCGGTCGGGCAAACGCTGAATTTCAAAAGCCGTGATCGCCACCGGTGAGCACAGGCGGCGACGCCCTCCGATTCCGGGACTCGACGAGGTCGATTATCTCACCAACGAGACGCTGTTTTCCTTAACGGAACTTCCACGGCGACTGGCCGTCATCGGCGGCGGGCCGATCGGCTGCGAAATGGCGCAGGCTTTCGCCGCTTCGGCTCGCAGGTCACCTTATTCAATCCGCCCCGCACGTCTTGCACCGAGAAGATGCCGCTGCAGCAGCCATCGTTCAGCAGGCCTTGATCGCCGATGGCGTAAGACCTCCACGTCAATTGTCGCATTGATTCCGTCCGCGACGACCGGCACTGAAAAAATCGATCGCCTCACCTCGGGCGGCGAATGCGGCGGATTGATTGCGATCGCCATCCTGGTCGGCATCGGGCCGGCGGCCAAACGTCGAAGGGCTCGGCTTGGAAGGCGTCCGGCGTTCAATACGACGAAAAAACCGGCGTGGTCGTCGATGACCATCTGCGCACTTCGAATCGCAATATCTTCGCCGCCGGCGGCATCTGCTTTCCCTACAAATTCACCCACACCGCTGATGCGATGGCCCGTATCGTCATTCAGAACGCGCTGTTCAAAGGCCGAGCGAAAACATCGTCGCTCAACATCCCGTGGTGCTCCTTCACCGTTCCGGAGATCGCCCACGTCGGGCTCTCCGACCACCAGGCCCGTCAACAGGGCATCAAGGTCGAAACATTCACGCAGGAACTGTCCGGCGTCGACCGGGCGATTTTAGACGGCGAAACGGATGGCTTTATTAAAATTCACTTGCGGCGCGGTACCGATAAAATCATCGGCGCCACCATTGTCGCCTCCCATGCGGGGGAGATGATCTCACAAATCACAACAGCGATGACCGGCAACGTGGGCCTGGGCAAGATTGCCAAAACGATCCACCCCTACCCCACCCAAGCCGAAGCCATCAAACGCACCGCCGACGCCTACAACCGCACCCGGCTCACACCGTTGGTGAAAAAGCTCTTCGAGAAATGGCTGTCCTGGACGCTGTGAATTGTAGCTAACCCGCCAAGTCCAGCAATTCCCGCACGCGGTCTAAGATCTCGGCCGCTTCTGCCATGCGGCCGGGGCCGACTTGGCCGCAGCTGAGCCAGCCGCTGCCTGGTTCGATGAACAGCACGCCATCCTCGCGCAGTTGTGCGATGTTGCGCTGCACTGATGGCTTTTGCCACATTTCGCTATTCATCGCCGGCGCCATCAAGATGGGGCCGGTGTGCGTCAGTGCGATGGTGGAGAGCAAATCGTCGGCGAGGCCGTGTGCGAATTTTGCCAGACAATTTGCAGAGGCGGGGGCCACGACCAGCAAATCCGCACGGCGAACTAAACCAATGTGCTCGCCGATATGGTGTTCTTGCGGCTGAAAGAGTTGCCGATGCACCGGGCGACCGGTCAGGGCTTCAAATGTCGTCGCACCGATGAATTTCTCGGCGGATGTTGTCATGACCACCGAAACCCCCGCGCCGGCTTGAACCAACCGGCTACAGAGTTCGGCCGTCTTATAGGCGGCGATGCCGCCTGTCACGCCCAATAATACTTCGCGGTCTTTCATGGATCGTTCTCAATCTGACCGGGAGGGCGGGATCAACCGGTCCTTCCCAGTCATTGAATACAAAACCTATCCACCGAGCATGATGCGTGACGAAAAAAACTGCCAGCCGTTTGCAAACCCTCAGACGCGTCCTGCTGACACTGACCTTTGAGTTCGGAAACAGGCTCAACCGTTTTTTTGAAACGGGTTTTAGAGATCTTCCAGGCTGGGGCCGGCATCGTCACCGTCGGCATCCGGACCTTCATCGGCGGCAATCGCCAAGTTGCCTGTGTTGTCGAGATAGATTTTATCTTCCATGATTTCGCGAATCACGATTTCCATGGCGTCTTTGGATTGGATTTCCACCAAGGGCCGGGAACCGCGGTTGAGCGCCACCATTCGCTTTTGAATCAATGTGGACAGTTTAAAACGGCCGCCCACTTTATTGACAATCTGTTCTTCCATCAGTTCATCGTACAATGTCTTAACCCTCCGCACTTGCAAGTATGTGACAGATCTCGGAGACCGCTCGGTCCAAGTCGTCGTTGACTACGATATGTTTGTATTCTTTAGACAGTTTCAATTCTCGACGAGCCGTTTCCAGTCGCTGCTGGATCGCATCCTCCGACTCCGTCCCGCGGTTGCGCAAGCGTTGTTCATAGTCCCCTTCCGAGGCGGTCGTCAAAAACACCGACACGGCGTCGGGGTATTCCTTGATGATCGACAAGGCGCCTTGGACGTCGATTTCCAAAAAGGCCCACGCCCCGGCTTGTTGAGCGCGGGTCAGTTCGCTACGCAGTGTGCCGTACCAGTTTCCGTTGCCGTGCACTTCCTCGCACTCGATGAAATCTCCGGCTTGGCGTTTTTGCTCAAATTCCTCTGGCGACAAAAAGTAATAATCCCGCCCGTCGACTTCACCTGCGCGCGGTGGCCGCGTTGTGGCTGAGACCACCTTGACCAATTGTACCGGCGCCACGTTCACCAGACGGTCCACAATCGTCGACTTTCCGCTTCCACTTGGTCCGGAAAGCACTAAGACGCGAATATCAACAAAAGAGCGAGTTTCCGGTGCGGTCACGGTGCAAGCTGGGTTCGACAAAATGGATTAAGTGGTAATCGTGTGAATTCAATTCCCATGGCGACACGGCAGCTTTGCCGGTCGTTCGGGGGGCCTATTCTATATTCTGCAACATTTCCCGCATTTTTTCGATGGCGGCCTTCATTTCCACCACGCTGTGGGCAATCTGTACGTCGTTCGCTTTGGAGCCGATCGTGTTGATCTCGCGAAACATTTCCTGGCTGAGAAACTCCAGCTTCCGTCCGGACGACGACTTCTCGTTCAGAAACGCAGCCAATTGATCCAGGTGACACTCCAGACGCGCGATTTCTTCGTTGATGTCGGCTCGGTCGGAAAAAATGCTGACGTCGCGAATCAGGTTGGATTCGTCGATCTTGGCATCCGTTTCGGCCAATGTCTTTCTGACGCGGTCCAGGATTTTCTCGCGATATTCACTGACCACCAACGGGGCGCGTTCCCGCGTTTTTTGTAACTGTGTGGCGATAATGTCTTTTTGCAGGAGCAAATCCTCCCGCATGGACCGGCCTTCTTCTTCGCGAAACAGTTGAAGGTTCTTCAGTGCTCCGTGCAGGCAGTCTTGAATGATTTTCCAGTCGGCGTCGATGTCGATGTTGCGTTTACTGTCATCAATCACGGCATTGGGCAGGGCCAACAAATCGGTGAGCGGCCCCACCGCCACGTCACCCATTTTTGCCGCGAGTCCTTGCAACTGTTCACTGAGAGTTTGCAGCGCCATTTCATTAAGCCGCACATCGGCAGCTGTGGCAACCCGTTCCACGCGGACCGCCACCATCACCGTTCCCCGCGAGATATACTCGCGCGCGATCTTCTCGATTTCTCCTTCAAAAGCACCGTAGACATCGGCGCATTTGATAGACAATTTGAGGTAGCGATTGTTGACGGTACGTACTTCGACGGACACGCTCATGCGGTCGTCTTGGTGGCGCGTTTCGCCAAACCCGGTCATACTCAACAGCACGTCGATTACGCCTTGTTGTTCATATCAATGGCCATTCGCCGATTGCGGCGTAACTGTGGGGAGTCCGTCCCGAAACTATTCCTGCTTTTCGGGAGTGCCGCTCGTCGTATCGGACGGGGAAGTTGCCGGCTGCGTTTCTTCTTCGAGTGAACCGAGGTCCAGCTCGCCGGCCGCTTCATCGCCGTCGGCTTTCGGGGTGGCGTCCTGACCTTCCTCATCCCCTTTGTCCTCACCGGCACTCACACCGGCAGTCGGATTATTGCCGAGGGTTTCACCTTTGTACAAATCGTTCGGCTTGACCACAAAGATCGAGACGCAAGCCAACACGACCCAAAACACGGCGAGTCCCACCGTGATTCGTGTGAACACGTCGCCCGCCTTGGTACCGAAGGCACTTTGCCCCCCGGCCCCACCCAAGGCACCTGCCAGCCCGCCGCCACGTCCCCGTTGCAGCAGGATAATAAACATCAAGAACAGACCGGTGATGGTCAGCAAAACTAAAATGAAAGTTCCCATGACTTCCTTTCAACGCCGCCGCGGATCGGCGTCAGCAAATTAAATGGACGTGCCCCGTGGCGTTGGTCCCGGTGGTCGTGAATAGGTCAAATGCAATTTAAGACGCAGCAACTTGCTGCGCCGCTTCGATGATCGGCACGAATAACTCCGTTTTCAGACTCGCGCCGCCGACCAGAACACCGTCGATATTCGGCTGCGACATCAATTCCGCAGCGTTGTCCGGTTTGACACTGCCGCCGTAGAGGATCTGCGTGGCCTCGGCGACTTCTGAATTGTAACGACCCGCCAGCCAATTGCGAACGTGAGCATGGGCGGATTCCGCTTGTTCTTTGGAAGCCGTCACCCCGGTGCCGATGGCCCACACCGGTTCGTAGGCGACTGCGACCTGCGCCATATCCGCGTCGCTGACTCCCTGCAGCGATCCGGCCAATTGTGCGTCGACGACCGCTTCGGTTTGATTGGCTTCGCGATCGCTCAACAATTCCCCCACGCAGAGCATCACTTTCAGCCCCGCTTTGAGTGCTGCCGCGACCTTTTTGTTGATCAGTTCATCCGTTTCGCCAATCACGTGACGTCGTTCGCTGTGCCCCAAAATCACCCAGCTGCACCCAACATCGACGAGCATGTCGGCCGAAACTTCGCCCGTGAATGCCCCTTCCGGTTCGTGGTAAACGTCCTGTGCACCCAATTGCACACCACTGCCATCAATGGCCCCGCCCACGGCACGTAGATACGGGTAAGGAGGACAAACCAGCGCATCAATCGCTGACTCATCCGCCGGAACAGCCGCTGCGACCCCCTCGGCAAGTTGCTTTGCGGAGGCTCCCAGCAGATTCATTTTCCAGTTCCCGGCAACAAATAGCCGCCTCATAACACCATATCCTTCAAATTAGCTCTCTAAGAATTTGCCGCCAGACTGCACATTGAGCAACTGCGGCACAAATTGTATGTTCAACGATCCCCCACCGGCCGGTTGATTGCCATCAAGCACTGCAGCGACGCAAATGCGGACCTTCGCCATCGGGAGACGACTCTGATCGGGGGAGGGAGCGCCCCGTCGCGATTCTCGTGCCCACGCCGGGAAACGTCAAGGCGGACGCAGACTGGAAAATCCCCGTAGTTTGCCGAGAACGGTCAGGATTGTTGTGCAAAACCCAGTGTTCTGTGCACAACGCAGCGATCTGTCGAGGGAAAGTGGTTATTCAATCGACGGGCTGCGGGGATATGAACCTAGCACTTCGATCCGTACCGCACGCCGTTCCAGTTCTGACAATGCACGTTTGACCCGGACTTCTTTGGCATGTCCTTCAAAGTCCAAGAAGAACAAATAACCACCTTCCGGCCCCTTCAACGGAAACGACTCGATCCAGGTGAGATTGACCTTGTTTCGCTTGAAGATTGCCAATGTGTCGGCCAATGAGCCTGGTTTGTGCGAAATTTGCAGCAGGATCGCTGTTTTGTCATCGCCCGACGCCTTGTTCACGTGATCACCGATCACGGCGAAGCGGGTGACGTTGTTCTTATTGTCTTGAATGTCCTCAGCCACGATCTGCAGGTCATATTCGGTCGAGGCCTGCCAACTGGCGATGGCTCCCACACCCTGCTTGTCTCGCGCCAATTGAGCGGCTGTCGACGTGCTGGTGACCTCAATCAACCGCGCTTGCGGCATATTGCGGCTGAGCCAGTCGCGACATTGAGACAGTGCCTGCGGTTTGCTGTAAATTTCCGTGATTTCGCCGCGAGGACAGCGTGACATCAGATTGTGATGGATGCTGATCTGGACTTCGGCGCAGATTTTTAATGGCAACCGCGTGAACATATCCAAGGTGTCGACCACGCGCCCATCGGTACTGTTTTCGATGGGAACGATGCCAAAATCAGCCAGTCCGCGATTCACTTCCTCGAACACCGTGGCGATACTATTGACCGGAATGAAATCGGCGGTCTTGCCAAAACGTTCGATGGCGGCGAGATGCGTAAAGCTAAAAGCGGGTCCTAGGTAAGCGATCCGCTGAGTCTTGACTAAGCTTTTCCCACCGTTGATGATTTCCCGAAAGACGCTGCGGACGGCTTGGATTGGCAGCGGACCTTTATGGGCGTTTTGAACTTGTTGCCACATTTCATCGTCAATGGCGGGATTGAACGTGGCTTGTTGGGGGTTGGGCAACTTGTTGAGCGACTTGGCCGTGAGCTCCGCACGCTTGTTAATCAGCTTGAGGATTTCGCGGTCCAGTTTTTTCAACTGCACGTCAATCGTTCCGCCGCCCCGTTTTGCGGGGGCCTTGCGGGTGGCTGGCGCTGCCGCGGGTTTTTTGCGTTTCGCGGACGCAGCTTTCGCAGCGGGCCGTTTGGCGGCTGGGCGCTTGGTTGCGGTGCGTTTTTTCGCAGGTCTTTTAGCTTTTGCCATGCGAGCCTTTCGGGCGGAGTCTAACGCCCCTGGTCAGAGGGTGCCGGCCGCCCGACAAGACTGCGGGCGTAAGTCATTATTGTGAATACTGTTGTGTCTGGTCGCTCATCTTGAGTCGTAAATGCCGTCCTGGTGGCCGTCCTACTAAGTGGGGGGAGCGATGTTCGGCTATCACCGAACGTTGCTCAAGTCTCCATGCGAATGCGTAAGGGGAATACGCTGACCCCCGTTTTTGCCGGATTTTTACCCAAAATTCGCAAGTCGTTGTTGTACTTCTCGGTGCGCCAAGTGTCAAGTTGCGGGAGACACCAAGAGGGCTGACAACTCCAGGCAGTGCGGTACACATTTCCCAAACCATCAAGTCTAACAAATGCAATATTCCATGGCCCGTGAAACCGCCCGGATGGCAAGCTTTGCAGTTACCCATTTACCACAAACAGGTTACGAGAAACCCGACCGTGCGAAGGCGTCCTGTCACAGTGTTTTGGTGAGTGAATCGCAATGTCTGAGGCGTGTCAAATTGGCAGTTGCCGGGAAAGTGTCGAAACGGTCGAGATGGTGCCAATATGGCAGACCTGAGGTGACAGCACGAGGAAAGCGGGTTGATTGTTGGTTCGTAACGCTTTTGCTAAAAACGGGTTGTGGTTTTCCTCAAAACATCGCACTGCTTGGCGCACACTTTGCTATTAACATGGGCATCAAGTACAAAGATCGATTTCACAATTCGGCGGGCGATTTTACCGTAGAAATTTCGTCGCTGGTTTGCCGCTCAATGAAACCGATCAGTCTTTGATTTTGAAACGACAGAAATATCCCACGCAGCTGTTTATTGCTGCACGCGCAATGATTCCTTCAACGTATGAGGAAATCGCGCGGAACACAAAAACTAACTATTGAATTACGTAGTATAAGGAGTTGGACATGGCGGAAGGCGAAAAAATTATTGGCATCGACTTGGGGACGACCAACTCCGTTGTCGCGGTGATGGAGGGCGGCGAAGCCAAGGTGGTGGCGAACCTGGAAGGAAACCGGCTCACCCCGAGTGTGGTCGCCTTCACGGACAAAGGCGAGGTGTTGGTCGGCGAACCGGCGAAACGCCAAGCCGTGACCAACCCCACGAACACCGTTTACTCCATCAAGCGATTCATGGGACGGCGGCACAACGAAGTGCAGTCCGAAGAAAAGATCGTGCCCTACACAGTCGTGGGGGGCTCGGGTGATTACGTGAAAGTAGAAGTCGCCGGCAAGGATTACACGCCGCCGGAAATCTCAGCACGGGTTCTGCAAAAACTCAAAGAATCCGCGGAGAGTTATTTAGGGCACAAAGTGAAAAAGGCCGTGATTACCGTTCCGGCTTATTTCAACGATGCCCAACGGCAGGCGACCAAGGACGCCGGACAAATCGCCGGGTTGGAAGTCTCGCGGATCATCAACGAACCAACGGCAGCCGCTTTGGCTTATGGGTTGGATAAGAAAAACGAAGAACGCATCATCGTATTCGACTTGGGTGGTGGAACGTTCGACGTTTCGATCCTCGAAGTCGACGATCAAGTCGTGCAGGTCTTGAGCACCAGTGGTGATACGCACCTGGGTGGTGACGACTTCGATGAAGAGTTGATCAACCTGATTGCAGGACGCTTTGAATCGGAACAAGGCATCGATCTCCGCAAAGATCCGATGGCGTTGCAACGGTTGCGCGAAGCGGCCGAAAAGGCCAAGAAGGAATTGTCGACCTCGCAAACAACCGACATCAACCTGCCGTTCATCACGGCTGATGCATCGGGCGCGAAACACTTGCAAATGAACATCACCCGGGCGGAATTTGAAAAAATTATCGACGCCTTGGTCGAACGTTGCCGCAAACCGGTCCAACAAGCGATGGATGACGCGGGATTGAAGCCTGCCGACATCGATGAAGTGGTCCTGGTCGGTGGATCCACGCGGGTGCCGAAAGTCCAGGAATTGGTACGCTCGATGTTCGGCAAAGAGCCGCACAAAGGTGTCAACCCTGACGAAGTCGTCGCCATCGGCGCCGCCATTCAGGGGGGTGTCCTGGCCGGTGATGTCAAAGACGTACTTTTGCTCGATGTGACACCGTTGTCGCTGGGGATCGAAACCGAGGGTGGCATCATGACCAAACTGGTCGAACGCAATGCCACGATTCCGACCGAGAAGAGCGAAACGTTTTCGACAGCGGCCGACAATCAGTCGGCGGTGACCGTTCGCGTGTTCCAAGGCGAACGCGAAATCGCGCAGCACAACCGATTGCTGGCTGAGTTCAATCTCGACGGAATTCCGCCCGCACCGCGGGGAGTGCCGCAAATTGAGGTTTCGTTCAACATCGACGCAAACGGCATTTTGCAGGTGAGCGCCAAGGATAAAGGCACCGGCAAAGAACAGACCGTCAAGATTGAGCAATCGGGCGGATTGTCCGAATCGGAAATCGAAGCGATGCAGAAGGATGCCGAAGCACACGCTGATGAGGACAAAAAGCAGCGTGCGTTGGCCGAGGCGAAAAACAAGGCGTCGTCGTTGGTCTATGCTACGGAAAAACTGACCAAGGAGCATGCCGATAAAATGGACGACGCTTCGAAGTCCGCCATTGAAACGGCAATCACCAAGGTCAACGAAGCGGCCAAGGGAGACGATGCCGCAGCCATCGATCAAGCCATTGATGAGTTAACGCAAGCGTCACACGCATTGTCGCAACACATCTATGCACAGGAAGGTGACGGACAAGAGGGTCCTGATGCGGCCACGGAACGGGCGTCGGGAAATTCAGAACCGGCCGCCGCTGATGGCGAAGAAGTGATCGACGCGGAGTTTGAGAAGAAGGATTGATCGCTGAACAACCCGCTGCGAGCGGATCAAGAAACTGTTCACCCTCTCCCATTGGGAGAGGGTGACAGATAAATTGCCAGCCGTGATTGCGGTGGCCGAAGATATGGAAAGGTGCGTTATTAACGCACCTTTCTTCGTAGGGTGACTGATGATCGATTGTGAAAACGGGTCAGCAGGAGTTTTGCCCTGTCGGCGCGGCATGGGTTCGTAAATGTCGGCAAACGATTTTATTGAATGGGTTGTTGCTCGCTAAAGCGAAAACCCTCACCCGGCCCTCTCCCAGAGCAAAATATTGCATTGAGCCGTGGGAAAATAATCATAGGGTGGCAGCGATTGCCAACGGCAATCGGTGTGCCGCAGGCACAAGACGCAGCAATTTCAGCTGTCCCTGCCGACGAGATTCTGCTCGATTAAGAGCGCGGGAATTGCGGCTTCGTGCGGGCTGCGCCCGCCCCGATTGCTGGCGCAATCGCGGCTACCCTGAACTCTTTACCATCCGAACACTTGCTTGATTACTTATCTCGTAGATGCAATTTGTTGCAGAGGGAGAGGGGGTATATTTTTTACCAGCCTTGGTTGCGGTGGCCGAAGTTTTCCCAGCGGCTGAGGATGACTTTTTGTTGGGTGAAGAATTGCACTCCCTCGCTCCCCTGCATGTGCAGATCGCCGAAGAAGGAGCCGTGCCAGCCGTTGAAGGGGAACAAGGCGGTTGGGGCGGGGACGCCGACGTTGATGCCGACCATGCCGCAGTTGACGCGCGAGGCGAATTCGCGGGCAGCGTTTCCGTTCGACGTGAAGATGACTGCCCCGTTGCCGAATTGACTGCGATTGGCGAGCTGAATGGCCTCTTCGAGTTGGTCGACGCGCTCCACCGCCAGGACCGGACCGAAAACTTCTTGTTGCAGCAGATTCGTTTCCGGCGGGGCGTGCTCGATGATTGTCGGCCCGACGAAAAAACCTCCCGGTGCATCAGCGACCTGCGCGCCACGACCATCGACGGTCACCGTGCCGCCCCCCGCTTCGGCGTGATCGATGGCGGCTTGAATCCGCGTTTGCGCTTCGGGACCGACGACCGGTCCCATTTCCGTTTCGCCGGCGATGTCGGTCCGCCCCACTTTAACAGCGGCGGTGAGTTCGTTGAGGCAATCGAGGTGCTCGGAAATTCGAGCCCCGACACCGACGAGTACCGAGCTGGCCATACAGCGCTGGCCCGCGCAGCCGAAGGATGATCCAATCACGGCCCGTGCGACGGACTGCGGGTCGGCATCGGGTAGGATGACGGTAAAATTCTTCGCTCCTCCCCCCGCCTGGCAACGCTTGTTGTGCGAGGTGGCCAGTTGATAAACGTCGCGGGCGACTGCTGAGGAGCCGACGAAACTGATGGCGGCGATTTTCGGATGCGTCGCCAAGGCTTCGACGACTTCACGTCCGCCATGCACGAGATTAAACACGCCGGGAGGCAAACCCGCTTCGAGCAGCAATTCCGCCAGTCGTTGCGCGGCGAGTGGGACCCGTTCGGAGGGTTTGAGGATAAACGTGTTTCCGCAGACCAATGCGATCGGAAAGATCCACATCGGCACCATCACCGGGAAATTAAACGGCGAGATTCCCGCACAGACGCCGAGGGGTTGTCGGATCGTCTTACCGTCTAAATGTCCGGCGACGTTTTCGAGGCATTGCCCCATTAGCAGCGACGGCCCGCCGCAGGCAAATTCGACGACCTCCATTCCCCGTTGCACTTCGCCGCGCGCTTCGTCGAGTGTTTTGCCGTTTTCCAACGAGACAAGTTGCGCGAGTTGTTCAAAGTCCCGTTTGAGGAGTTCGTGAAAGCGAAAAAACAAGCGTGCCCGTTCCAAAGGAGGCGTCGTGCTCCAGGAGGGAAACGCGGCCGCTGCCGCTTCGGCAGCACGGTCGACGATCGCGGGCCCTTGCAGCGGCGTCTGCGTCAGTTCGATTCCCAGCGACGGATTCCAAACGGGGACCGATTGTTCCCCATCGGCATCGCTCCACGTTTCGGCAATCAAGTTTTGAACCGCGTAGGACATTGAAAATTCAACCTGCTGCAAGACTCAAGGAATGCTTGTGAAGCCGGGGACCACAGGCGTCTCGTCTTTATTTTCCGCGTTTTGTAGGTTGCCGGTTTGCCATCCTGGCCGATTTGCACGGTATAACTTTTTCCATCCGGTGCGATCGTGGCTTTGACGAATTTGCCTTCGCAGTTGTCGGAGGATTCTGCGGAGTTGGCGATGAATTCCGGCGGGGTTTGGTCTTCTGCAGCGACCTTGATATTGCGGTGCAGTTGATAGAGCGCCTGTAGCGATTTCACGCCTCGCAGCGTTTTCAAAGTATTGGGATGCCCCCCCTTGACCGGGCCGTTGCACATGACCGCCACGATCGGATCGACGGCGTGAACCAAGACGGGGTTGTTGCTGACCGGTAGGCCGTGGTGCGTGACCATAAATAGGTCAACTTGACCTATTGGGTTGTTGGGGGTCATTAACTTCGCTTCGACATTCCACGTCAGGTCGCCACAGCAGAGGAACTTGAAGTCACCGAAACTCAGCAGAAAACTCAAACTGGCGGCGTTGTCGCTTTCGTCGCGTGGCTTGGGTTCGTTTGTTTTTGCAAACGGGTTGGGCGGGCCGTCGTTGGGAATCACTTCGCGACTGGAGGTGATGATCTTGACCGCTAGCGGCGTTTTGCCCGACTTGAGCGGCAAGCTATCGCCGGCGGCGAGTGCTTTGGAATCGTTCTGGGAGGCAGCGCGATAAAAGCCGATCCGTTCCTCGAAATTGGGATCCTCCGGCAAGGTTTCGGGAATGCCGCGGTCCCAGAAATTTTTGATTTCAATTTCCGATGCGAGCGACGCATGGTTGCCGAAGTGGTCCAGATGCCAATGCGTGACGGCGGCGTGATCCAGATGATTTAAGTGTGCTTCGTCACGCAGGACTTTGAGAATTCGATCGCGGTCGCGGCCGTTGTTGTCGGGATATCCCGAATCGATCAGTAACGATTCACCCGCGGGGGTGACAAACAGCGTCGCGGCGCCCCCTTCGACATCGATGAAATAGATTGTCAACGGCCCGTCGGCGGCGATTGCCAGTGGCGCGGCAGCACGAGACAAGCAGAGTGGCGATGACGGTGCTGATCGCAAAATGGAGTTTCTCGCGCATGGTATTTTCTCGTTGAGAAATGGAGTGATTCGAAAAGTAGTTCGTTATCGTTTCCGGCGGCGTTTCGCGGGGCCTTTTTTGTGTGACTTCGATTCCGGTTGTTCCGGGGTAGTGGGCGGTGGTGGTGTTTTCTCGCCGGCGATGTCAGGGGGGATCGTGTTGTGCGTCATGTCGCTAGCGGATTTGGCTTTGATGTTGGCGAATTTTTCTTCGGAGAACGCTTTGAGTTCCGTATTGAATATTTTGACCAAAGCATGCAAGCAACTGGCCACGGTGGGACCGACGAAGATGCCCCATAACCCCATTGCTTGTAGGCCTCCCAACACGCTGACAAAGGCCAACAGCGGATGCAGTTTGGCATCGCTATGCAGGACATAGGTACGGATAATGTTATCCAGCGTGCCAATAAACACGGTGCCGTATGCGGTCACAAACAGTGCGCTGCCCCAATGACCGTCGGCTGCCAACCAGATTGCCACCGGGCCCCACACCAACCACGTGCCGATCAGTGGGATCATGGCGGTCAAGGTGCAGACAATGCTCAACAGGAAAAAATGGCCGACGAAAAAATAGAGGACTGCCGCCGTGGCAATTCCTTGCCCCAATGCAGCTGCGAATGTCGCCAACACGACCGCGCGGATCACCTTGTTGAAGCGGTGTAGGAGCTGCTGTTGATAGTCCTGATTGACCGGTATCAATTCCCGCGTTGCTGCAAGCAACACCGGACCATCGGCCAGAAAATAAAACAGCCCGATAATAAACATCAATCCGCCGACGATGCCCGAGACAATCCGGCCTACGACGCCGAAGGTGGAAGCTGCAAATCCCATCGTCCGCTCTGCGATACGGTCGAGCGCCGCTTTGGTATTGGCACGGATGTTGGTCTCGACTTGTTCGTGAAACCGAGCACGGCGAGCTTTCCATTCGACGACTTGATCTTCGTCGGTGGGGGGAGGGCTGAAGCGGTCATAGACGCTGTCGATGATTTCGTCGGCGTCGAACCGTTCGCGAAATTGTCCATAGGCGGGTTTCCATTGCGCCGGCTCCAGCCGCTTCTGCGCGAAGGCGTATAACTCGGCCGTTGCGATCACCGTGCCGGTTGCTAAGGGCACGAAAATGATTGCCAGAATCGCCGCGGTTGTTAGTCCGGCTGCCCAATGGGTCTTGTCGTTGGTTCGGGTAAGGAAATAGCGGAACATTGGTTGGCAGAGCAAGGCCACCACACCGGCCAAAAAGAGCGGCAGCAAAAACGGAGCGATCACCTGAAAAAAGGTGATGCCAAGGAAGACGATCAACACCGTCAGCACAATGAGCGATACGAGCCGCGCCATGGAGAGTTGCCTAGCTAGGAAATGAAACACCGGCCTGCGGCTGAGCCGCGAAAATGTGGTTCAATTAGTGTAACCAATTTCTCTGTGCGGCGCAATATGCTGCGCGACGTTGCGGCTGATGGAAGGATTCCTCCTGCAAAAGCATGGGCTTCTCAGCACTGCTGGACAAGCCAGCAGTGGCACCCGATTTGCCATTCAATCGACTGCTAAGGCTTCGTCGAAGCGGGCAATCAGGTCTGCAGATGGTTCCAGTCCGACGGAGACGCGAAGCAGGTAGCGGGAGACGCCACAGTCTTCGGCGAAATCGAGTTCGCCGTAATGCGCTAGGATCGTATAGGGGCAGACGAGCGTGTAATTGGTTCCCAGGTTAGGTCCTTTGCAGACGCGCAGGGCATCGAAGACGCGGGGGGCGCGATTTGCCGGGTCGGCTAATTCGACCGACAATAGCCCGCCGTATCCCCCGTTTCGTTTTCGAAACGCGCTGTATCGCTGAGGCGTTTGGAATTTGGGGTAATTCACAGCTGTGACACGGGGATGCTGCAGTAGATGATCGGCCAATTGTTCGGCGTTCTGATTGATCTGCCGAACTCGCGCTTCAAAATCGCGGGAATTTTGTTCCAGGACGAGTGCATCCTCACACCACAGTAAATCATCCTCTTGGCCGAGAGCTGCTTTCAGGTCATTGTAAAACGGGCCATTGGCATTGAGCACGACCGAACCGGCTGTGACGTCACCGGCGCCGGAGAAGAATTTGGTCAAACTGGAACAGACAGCGTCGGCCGCCGAAAGGACATCGGCATTGACGAATGTGGCGACAGTGTCGTCGACGACCAGTGGGCAACGATGGGCACGCGCCAGTTCCGCCAGCCGCGCCAGGTCGGGGCTTTTCAATAACGGATTCGAAGGAAATTCTGTGTAAATCCCGCTGATCGGTTCGTCCGCCAAAACCTCAGCGAGCTGATCCAAGTCTGCCGATTCTCCGTGTGGATAAAAATGCACGCCCGTGCCGCACGTCTTTTGGATTTTGAGCGTATCGACGTAAGGAAACCCAAACTGCACGCACTTGCGATCCGGAAAGGTCGCTTCCAAGGCGCGATAGAGGGAGAATATCGCATTCATTCCACTGGGAAATAGAAACACGTCCTCCACAGCGGCGCTGGCAGCATCGGCGAGGCGCTGCCGGAGGATTTGTTTTTCCGCCGTCGCATCGGGGACGGAACGGTTTTCGAGACAGGCTTCGGCGTGTCGGGAGGAGATCCCTTCGCCGAGGTGTTGCCAACCTGCTTTGGCGGTGTCTGCAAATCGCGTTGGGAAGCAGGCCGCTTGGACGCCGTGTCGGCCAAAGTCGCAGAGCCGAGGTTTTTGCCCGGTCTGTTTAGCAAAGAACTCGGCAAATCGCTCGGCAGCGACGACCGACGGAAAGGCCAAACAGGATTCGTCCGCAGCGGCAAATTTTGCATGACATTCTGCAAACAATTGTTGGCAGAGATGATGGAAGACAAACCGGGGGTAGCCATTGTTCAATCGCTCAATGACGCGCGGTGTTTTCTCTTCATAACCAATATTGTCAGCCCACGTCGGCAAACAGACTGAGACGGCGTGCGCCGAATTGGGGATCGGTCGCCCCAGATCAGCGGCGTTGCACAACGGAGATTCGAATAGAGGATCAAGCACGTTCATATTCAGCGGAGGGGACTGTCCCGCGGCAAAACCGGGGGTGGGGAATAATTGAGGAGAGAAATTGCGTTAGCGAGAGGTCAACTCACCGTAGACGAACTCAATGTTCTCCGTCCGTTCTTTGACATCAACACCCGTCCACTCTTGATAAAACGGGAGTTCGATATCGGCTTTGATCTCATCGAGCGATTTGCCATCATCGATCGCCTGCTGGATGTATTCTCGCAATTCAACGAAGTAACGTTTCTGCAGGGGGACCAGTTTTTCGTCACTCACTTCCCCGTGGCCGGGAGCAACAGTTTGAATGGGGAGCGTTTGGATTTCCGTAAGCACACCAATCCAACTAGCAGTGTTGCTGTCGCCGGTGTAATTGAAGGCTCCGTTCACGACGGCGTCGCCGCTGAACAAAATCCCCTGTTTCGGCAACCAAGCCACTGCATCACCGGCGGTGTGGGCATGACCGAAATGCAACAATTCCACACGCTGTGTGCCGTCGTCAATCACCATTTTACGGGGGAACAGTATCGAAGGTTTTTCGTAATTCAACGGGCCGTATTCATCCGGTTTGCTCTGTTGCGACTTGCGAAATCCAGCGAGCCCCTTGGTATCGAATAACAGTTGGCTATTCTCCGAAGCAATGGCGGTCGCCCCCTGGGCGGTGTAAATCATATTGCCATCCGCGTGATCGCCATGGTAGTGCGTGTCGAAGACGTAACGGATCGGTTTATTGGTATGTTTTTTGATCAACTTCGCCACTTCGGCCGCTTGATTGGGGAAGTTGGCATCAATAACCAACACGAAGTCCTTGAATTCAACCCAACCCTGATTGCAGCCTAGAAAAACTGGTTCGGTTTGCGATTTGCGGAAAAAGACGCCGGGCGCCAATTCTGTGACTGTGGTTTCGGTCGGTGAAAACCATCCGGCGGCGTAACCCCCAGCGGACGTCACGACCAGCGTCGTCAACAGCGCGATCCATCCGCGTCGTGAGTATTTCATATGTTGTTGCGCCTTAATCATGTCGCAATTTCTATTGGGAGGTCATGCTGTGCATGACGAATCGGGCAGCCTTGAGCGTTTGTTTTAGCAACGTCATGCACAGCATGACCTACGAAAGGGGGAGTATAACGTCAAATGGCGTGCGAACGCGAGTAACCCCAGGTCCTCCAAAACCCATAAAGGGTTGCCGATATTTGTAGCGATACGGTACGATGTAGGCCTCGTTCTATTTGCAGAATTCCGAATTTCACCAGGATTTTTGTATGGCCCCTGTTCGTTGCCCCGGTCCGGTCAATCGCCGCGAATTCTTGCGTATCGGATCGCTTGCGCTGGGGGGAGCGACGTTATCCGACATTACCGCAGGGCGCGCGGCGGCGGGAACCTTGAGCAGCGACACATCGGTCATTTTGTGTTATCTGCACGGCGGACCGTCGCAACTGGAAACCTACGACCTCAAGCCGCATGCGCCGGTGGAAACACGCAGCGTCTTCTCGCCGATTTCCACGTCGGTGCCCGGGATGGATATCTGCGAATATTTTCCACTGCAGGCGAAGATCGCGGATAAGTTTTCGATCGTGCGGTCGCTGAACCATGACGTCGGCATCCACAGCGACGGGGGCATTATTGTTTGCACCGGGAAACGGCCGGCGGTCCTCGATCCCACATCGCAATCCAAAAGCGAACATCCTGACATCGGCAGTATTGTCAGCCGCGTGCGGGGCGGGCATCGGTCGGGGATGCCGCAATATGTGGCGACTCCCTCTTCGTTTTATTTCACACGACCGACGTATCTGGGTGTTGCACAACAACCGTTCGTGGTCGGCAATCCGGCTTCCAAAAATTACGCCCCGCCCGAATTGAAGATCGCGCCGCAACTCCAAGAGCGGGGACTGGATGACCGCAAGGCACTGCTGGCACAGTTCGATCAATTTCGTAGCGACTTAGATCTCAACGAGGCGCTGATCGGGACGGACGAGTTTCGCCAACGCGCCTTCCATATGCTGACCACTCCACAAGTGGCCGATGCCTTCGACATCAACCAGGAACCCGACAAGCTACGTGATCGCTACGGCCGCAATATGTGGGGGCAATCGTTTTTGCTGGCGCGGCGTTTGGCCGAAGCGGGGACGGGGGTCGTGAGCCTGATGATGAACTCGCCTAAGAACGGCGAGGAATTCACGAACTGGGACGACCATCCCGGCAATGCCGGCCGCCCGGGACATTTTGCGACCTTCATGCGAACGCGACTGCCCTATCTGGACCAAGCGTTGACGACGATGATCGAAGACATTTGGGACCGCGGTTTGAATCGCCGGATCATGGTTGTGGTGGTCGGCGAATTCGGCCGCACACCGCGGATCCGTAAGGGAGCCCCGAACGATTCCGTCGGCCGCGATCATTGGCCCAATGCGTATTCGGCGTTGATTTCAGGCGGAGATTTGCAAATGGGACGCGTTGTTGGGGCCACCGACAGCAAGGCCGCCTATCCGGTTGAGTCGCCGCATTCGCCGCAGGATTTGTTGGCGACCGTTTATCGGCATTTGGGCGTTGATTATACGCAGCAGTTTGTCGACTATGGAGGACGCCCGATATCCATTTTGCCGTTTGGCGAACCGATCGCGGGATTACTTTGAGTTTGCGGCGACACGTTTCAGGAGTGATCTCATGCCGACTCCGGCCAATTGGAAATCGATGTTAACGCGACGGCATTTTTTTGGCCGTTCGGCCAGCGGCATCGGCGTAGCAGCTTTAGCATCGCTGCTGAATGAATCTCCCACTGCACAAGCGGCCGAGGGAGGGGGCTTGCCGGGGTTCCCTAATTTCGCCCCGCGTGCGAAACGGGTGATCTATTTGTTCCAATCGGGCGGCCCCTCGCAGATGGACCTGTTCGATCACAAGCCAAATTTAGGCGAACTCCGCGGCACCGATTTACCCGATTCGATTCGCCAAGGGCAGCGTCTGACCGGAATGACCTCGCGGCAAGCCCATTTTCCGGTCGCGCCGAGCAAATTTCGTTTTGACAAACATGGCGAAAGCGGGCAGGAAATCAGCGAGCTGTTGCCGCACACAGCGAAGATCGCGGACGATATTTGCATCATCCGTTCGTTGAACACCAAAGCGGTCAATCACGACCCGGCGATTACGTTTTTTCAAACAGGAGCGGAACTCGCCGGGCGGCCCAGTATGGGTTCGTGGTTAGCTTATGGTTTGGGTAGCGACAACCGTGACTTGCCGGCGTTTGTGACGATGGTGTCCGGCGATGGCGGACAGCCCCTCTATGACCGATTGTGGGGCAGCGGATTTTTGCCCACGCAGTACCAGGGCGTCAAGTTCCGCTCCGTTGGCGATCCGGTGTTGTTCCTGTCGAATCCACGAGGAATCGACGATCCCACGCGACGCCGCGTGCTGGACGACTTGGCGGAAATGAATCGCCTTAAGCTGAACGAATTCGGCGATCCCGAAATCGCCACCCGCATCGCCCAATACGAACTTGCCTATCGCATGCAGACCTCGGTACCGGAACTGACGGATGTCTCCAGCGAGCCGCAACATATTTTTGACCAGTACGGTGCCGATTCCAAGAAGCCGGGGACATTCGCCGCGAACTGTTTGTTAGCGCGGCGGTTGGCTGAGCGCGGGGTGCGGTTTATTCAATTGTTCCATCGCGGTTGGGATCAACACCTCAACTTACCCAGAGATATCGGCAAGCAGTGCGCTGCCACCGATCAAGCGTCAGCGGCGCTGGTTCAGGATTTGAAACAACGCGGGTTGCTGGAAGATACGCTCGTGGTCTGGGGCGGAGAATTCGGACGCACGGTTTATTGCCAAGGCAAACTGACGGCCGACGATTACGGTCGCGACCATCATCCCCGTTGCTTCTCGATGTGGCTGGCCGGCGGCGGCATCAAAGGGGGGCTGACCTTTGGCGAGACGGACGACTACAGCTACAACATCACCGCTGATCCGGTGCATATCTATGATTTGCACGCCACGATGCTGCACTGCCTGGGAATCGATCACGAGAAGTTGACGTACAAATTCCAAGGCCGCTATTTCCGGCTGACGGATGTGCATGGGAAGATCGTGCGCGAGCTGTTGGCGTGAATTTCTGTTGTGTGTTGCCTGTCTGATGGGGGGACGCAACTTGTTGTGCGCGGCTCAGCGGGAGCTTCGCCCTCCCGGGTCGCGGGTTTGCGAATTTTTGAAATCATTTGAGACACGATATTGTGTTGGTTGAGGAGTGAGATTTCGTGCGGCGCACTACGATGATGATTGCTTTGATCGCTGTGATGACTTCTTCCACGGCTACGGCGGACGACCTGAGCGTCGACGAAGCCCAACGCGCCCTGCGACGCGGGGTGGAATACTTTCGCGACCACGTGTCGATCGAAGGGGGATACCTGTGGCGGTATGCGGCCGATTTTAGCGAGCGCGAAGGAGAAGTTCCTGCATCCGCAACGACCGCTTGGGTGCAACCACCGGGGACGCCATCGGTCGGAGCAGCCTATCTGGATGCCTATGAACTGACCGGGGATGAATACTATCTCGAAGCAGCCCGGGAAACGGCGCTCGCATTGGTGAAGGGACAACTGAAGTCGGGCGGTTGGGATTATCGGATCGAATTCTCGCCGGAAGATCGAAAAAAGCACGCCTACCGGGCCGATACGGACCAAAGCGACGACCAAGACCAATCCAACCCGGATGATACGCGTGATAAAAAAGAGAAAAAACGTCCGCCGCGGAATACAACGACTCTGGACGACAATACGACACAAGCTGCGCTGCGGTTTCTGATGCGGATTGATCGTGCGCTGAATTTTCAGGATCAATCGATTCATGAATCCGCAAAGTTCGCACTGCAATCGCTGTTGGATGCGCAATACCCCATCGGTGCATGGCCGCAACGGTTTTCGGAAGCGCCTGACCCGGACAAATTTCCTGTCAAACAGGCAAGTTTTCCAGACGAGTGGTCACGGACCTACCCGGCGATCGATTATCGCAGCTACTACACATTCAACGACAACACGATCGCGGACATGGTTGATCTCATGTTTCGGGCAGCGGAAATCTACGATGACCCTAAATACATGGCGGCTGCGGAGCGGGCGGGTGATTTTATCTTGCTAGCGCAACTGCCCGAACCACAGCCGGGTTGGGCTCAACAATACGACGCCGAGATGCATCCCGCTTGGGCACGCAAATTCGAACCCCCCGCACTCACCGGCGCCGAGTCGCAGGGTGTGATGCGGACACTACTGTGGTTGTATGATCGGACCGGCAAGGCAAAGTATCTTCAACCGATCCCGCGCGCCTTAGCTTATTATCAATCCGGCGTCTTGCCCGATGGGCGATTAGCACGGTTCTATGAAATGGGGACCAACACGCCGTTGTACTTCACCAAAGATTATCAGTTGACGTACAGCGACGATGATATGCCCACGCATTATGGATTCAAAACCGGCAATAGTTTGGACGAGATCGCCAAGGCATACGACAAACGGAAAACCAACGGGTCCCCTGGCGCAGCGAAGCCGCTTACGTCCCCCAAACGAGCACCCCGCTTGTCAACAAAATTGAAACAGCAGGCAGCCGCTGTTATTGTCGCCCAAAAGGAAAACGGCGCATGGATTGAACCCGCTCGCCAGCGAAATCGCAGCCACATCCCGGCCGAAGCCCCATGCATCAATTGCCGGACATTTTCCGACAACATTGTCACGTTAGCACGCTTCATTGCCGCATCGAAAAAATCGCGCTAATTGGTCGTGATCGGATCGGCGGCAAAGCGTTGGCGGATTGTCTGCTGTCGGTACGAGAAAATTCGTTCCAGGTCACGTTTCACCAAAATCCGATGGACCAATGCGCCACCAGGGACGGAATAGCGGACTGTGTCGCCCACAATCGTTCCGCCATTATCTGTGCGGAACGTGTGTTCGTGTTCCCAGTGCTTGTAAGGCCCCTTGCGCTGCAAATCAATGAACCGATAAGGGGGTTCCCAGACAGTGATTTCGCTCCGCCAACGCATCGGAATTCCACGCATGCGGAGTTTGTAATCGATCAGCGTGCCGGCGGTGATTTCGATCGGCGATGGGGTCACCACATGGAAATTCAGCCATGGGGGCGTGATCGACTCCAGTGCATTAGCATCGGAAAAAAAGTCGAATACCTCCTCCAGCGGGGCAGGCAGACGTTGTTCGCATTGGAGCAAAAACCCACCGCGTTGCGGGTCAGGAATGATCGTTAAGGGCATAATCAAAGGCTCTATCGGATGCGAATGGCTAACGGGGGTTTGAGAGGATTTTAGGCAGCAGTGGGATGAAGACAACTATTCATCCGCAAGAATCATCGAGGAATAACTCGTTGAGGGATGTTGCCCCGCTTTTTTTAAAAACCACAGGGAAACTGCCTTGCAGCAGGTCATGAATGTCGTGACGATAGGGAGTCAATTATTGTTTTCTTGTTGCATTAACCAAATCATCAAAAAGAAACAGCGGACGCCCTGATTTTGAAAGGTCTTGCTATGAACCGTTTAATCTTGGGATTGATAGTGGCCACCGGGTTGTCCTCTATGGTGGCCTGCCTGGGGACTAAAGAGGAAGTCGAGAAACCCGCCGAAGCCGTCCCCGCCCCTCCCAAGGTCGACCCGAGGCACCAACCGCAAACCGAGCGGGTCGAAAAAGCTGCCGTCGAGATCAAATCGATGGAACGCGTTGGAACGGAAGATCACGCGTCGATTGCAGCGGAGTTTTTCGTCAAACGGTTTGTGCAGCAGAAATATCGCGCCAACGGCGACTACCGAGACCCGCTCATGAAGTATTTCACCAAGACCGAAGAATGGTCCGCTTTCGGCATCCTGCAAGGTAAAGATCCCAATCTTCCCCGTTATACGGTGGAATGTTTTGTGCACCTGAATGACCAGGACGAATGGGAATGCCGGTTAATGCGGATCGACAAACAACAGGTTTATGGCATGGATGTCCCCGACCCGGATGTGACGTTGCCAAACATCAAGGTGGGCGCTAACGGGAAAGCCAGTCCGGTGAATGGAAAAGCATCTGTTGCTGGCGATGGCGATACTGAAACGCCACAACGAACCGCCGACACTGAAGCCGCAGGCGATTTAAGAATGGCCAAATCCTTGATCAAGCGATCCCCAGAGAAAGCAAAGCAACGATTGCAAGCAATCATTGATGAATTCCCAGAGACCCCGGCGGCCGAAGAAGCCCGTGAATTGATCCAAACGATCAAGGATTAAACAGGGCAAATGCGAGTCAGACGAAACTGCTCGACAGCACAAATTGGCGGCGCGACGTATAACGGCGACGCGAGCGCACAACACATACATAAATTTTCATAGATCATCATCAACGCGTGAGGAGTGCGGCGAAATGAATGGTATGCGAGGAATTCTGGCGATCTGTTGCGTGTTTGCGTGCAGCATCACCGCAGCTGTTGCGGGGGACGAGAACAACGGCAAGCGTTATTTGATTATCCATTCCGACGATGCGGGGATGTCGCATTCGGTCAATCGCGGGACGATTGAAGCGATGGAGAATGGGATCGTCTCCTCGGCGAGCATCATGGTCCCCTGCCCTTGGCTACCGGAATTCGCCGCCTATGCCCGCGAAAACCCGGATAAGGATTACGGCATTCACCTGACGGTCAATTCGGAGTTCAAAAACTACCGTTGGGGCCCCGTGGCTGAGCGAAAGAAGGTTCCCAGCTTGTTGGATGAAGATGGTTATCTATATCGCGGCGCCGAAGCGGTTGTCGCCAATGCGCGGGCGGACGAGGTTGAAATCGAACTGCGTGCGCAAATCGACCGGGCCAAGGAAATGGGGATTCCGCTGTCACATCTCGACACCCACATGGGAACGCTGCTGATGCGGGCCGACCTGTTTGAGATCTATGTGCGATTGGGAGTCGAGTACAATTTGCCAGTCTTGTTCATGGCGAATGTGCCTCCCGAACGTTTGAAACAATACCCAGGACTCAAGGACAACTTCGACGCCAAAAAACAATTGCTGCAGTCCAACGGCCTGCCGGTATTGGATTTTGTGACCATGTATTATCAAGGCGGCCCACACGAAGTTCGCAAAGCCCATTACATGAATGTGATTCGCAATCTGAAACCGGGGCTCAGCGAAATCATCATCCACTGCGGATACGACGGACCGGAGCTTGAGGCGATTACCGGCAGCTACAAATTGCGGGACGACGACCGCCGGATCTTCCAAGACCCGGAAGTCATCGCAGAGGTCAAAAAACTCGGCATCGAAGTCATCACCTGGAAACAGGCGCACGAGATGGTCGAGAAACCACAGGCTGCCAAGTAACAGCGGTTGGTGCCGTTAAAAAATGGTGAGCAGCAGAAATTGGGCGGAACGGATCAACCAGGGACGTTCACTGGAACGGAGATCCCCCCGCTCGATGATGCTGCCGAATTTGGTGTGGATGTTCGAGACGAAGAATTTTTGGACACTGCCCATTTGCAACGTGCCCTCCTCCGCCGCTGCGAGGATTTTTGAGGTGATTTCGTAGAGCGTTTTCACCTCCTCGATGTCGGGTGTCGTTTGCGACGTCCAATGCGGTGGTTCGTCCCCATCCGCTACGCTTTGGGAAATCCGGAACACCAAACTGGAAATGCGGGCCAGTTGCTCATAATCGATGCGGTCAGCCGTGTCGCGCGGCGTGTGATAGTCGGGATGTTCCCCGGTGGAGAAAAACAAAAACGGAATCTGCCGATCGTGAAACGGCCCGTAGTCGCTGCGCGTACCAATCAAATCGACTCCCAACCGATGCACCTTCAATCCGTCGGGCTGTCCCACCTGTTGCATGTGATCTCGCAAACCCGGCGCAAGCTCGCTACCAATGACGAACACCGATCGTAAGGGAAGATCACCCAACGAACGTCCGAGCAAATCGGCCGTGATGAACAGCTTGACCCGTTCCAACGGCCAGGGAGGGTGCGATGCAAACCAACGCGATCCCCAAAGCATATTCTCTTCGAGATCGAAATTGAGAAACACAATGCTACGTCGCGGCGGCTGGGCAGCGGATGTGAACTGTCGCGCCGTTTCTAAAACCATGGCCATGCTCGAGGCATTGTCATCCGCCCCGGGATAGACTTTGCCCCGCCGTACACCGAGATGATCATAATGCGCACTAATGATCACGAACTCGTCGCGTAACTGCGGATCGCTTCCGGGCAACCAAGCGCCGACGTTGTATCCGCGAACCGTAGGCTGACCGTCAGCGGTGGTCGATCCAGGAATCGGCTGCAGGTAACTCCCGCCGGAAAAGAGTGGTTTCAGCCCGCAGTCGGCATATTGTTTAATGAGATAGTCACGGGCCAACCGTTTGCTCTGCTCATTGCCGCGCCCCTCCAGACGCGGGTCGGCCAGAAAACGTACGTGGGGCTCAACCTGCGCCGCTGTGATGGGGCCGTTAAAGCTGGTGAACTGACGAGAGTTTGCCGGTTTTTCGGCCGCTGTAAGTGGTGGCAGCGACACACAAAACAGCAGTAAAACAAGCAAAAATCCGGATAATTTACGGCTCAAAAACATGCACAATACTCCCGGAATTTCCGTCGAAACGGCGGTTGGCGAGGAGTCGTTAAGTTAGTGGGCTGTTTGAATTTGGGCAATACCGAATAGCCGGACATCATGCCCGCGCGTCTCGAGATCAAGAGGCCTTACGAATCGGCTTCGCAAACCGATGGTACCGAAGTTCCCGTTTATTCCTGTTGCAAGGGACGGTAGGGCGCCGATGAATAGTGTGGTCGCGCCGCTCATGCTCGGCTTGGTTCCGTTGATTCGGGCCACAAAAGATTACAGACGAAAGACCAATCGTTCGGGGGATGAAACGGAGCGTCATCCCGCCCTACGAGACGGAGGACCAGCCGGTTCGGGTAAGACCTAGAATTTGGCAGGGACGCGGTTTGAGTCGTGCCGGACCCGTATTCCGTCAACGCACGATAAAAACATCATCAGCCGTTTTGGGTACTAAGGAGAGATCCCCATGCGTCGGACCCTATTGGCAGGATTAATTTTCCTGTCGACCATTATTGGCATTCCCACGATGGATTGCTCAAACAGCACGGCCCAAGTCCACGCCGCCGGTGTTGGGCAACCCAATGATTGGGGCCGTTTTTACCACTATCCGTATGTGTATTACCCCCGCAACTACAGCGCGCACATGCGATCCTATGACAGCTTGTATCACCGTTATCCGCCGGAAATGCGGATCCCGGTCTACAATCCCGCCTGGCACAATTTCTACCCGACCGAACGCCCCTACCACTCGGGGAACCACTTCAAATTGGATGTGTTTTAGCGATCGTTCACGGATAGAATTCGCCAAAAAATTCGCCGCCGCCATCAATTGATTGAGACAGGATGTCTCGCGAAGGCGGAACACACGGCATTGATGCCGTCGACGGGCAGGAAGCCTATCGACGGCATTTGGCGTTGGTACCCTGCAAAGTTGCCGAAATTCGCACGCCGCCGCTGGATTCTGCCCCCCCCAGGTCGCAATGTGGATGCATCATGCGATCTGCCAGTCATTTCGGTATCAACGCTATGTCAACACCGGACAGTTTAGACTTGAACAAGGCTCAACTGACGGTAGAATTGAGATAAGCCCCTTCTCACGATTGGGTTTGCCCTTGCCGGTACACGTCATTGGCTGAGCGATGGCTTCCCAAGCCAAACGAGGCGCAAGGGCAAAGCTGCCAAGATGTTATTAATTTCTGCACGCAGGTTCACAACCAAGTCGTGAACCGACCATTTCTGAGATTTCTCTCATCATTTCCCAGAAACGCCCTGACCGTCGCAGTTTTTGATCGGTCCTTAGCAGTTGCCTACAGACAATCAGCGGTGTAGAAACCGCTGGTAGGAATAGACTCGGTACGAACGTCGCTCAGTTTCAAGTGGACTCACCCCAATTTGCGATGTGGAGAACCGATCGATGTCCCGGCCTAATGGATCGATCAAAGATCATCTTGTGTTCCTACTGACTCTCGTCGGGTTTGCTGGTCTGATTGTCTATGCCTACTCTCGGCAGGATTCTCAACCAGCGACGACCGAAGTCGCAAAACCGCCAACCCCCACCCGCCCCGCAGGGCCCGTCCGGGTTCAAGAGTTTGGCCAATACGCACTTTGGTGGGATGGCATCCCTGAACAAGTCAAAGCGGATCGCGTGGATACCGGGGCACATACCAACATCTACCCGTCTGATTACAGCGGTCCCGAGTCGTGTCGCAAATGCCACGAGGAAAATTACGACTCGTGGTCAAAGCACCCCCACCATTGGATGAATGCGCTCGCGGACGCTGAAACCGTCAAAGGCGATTTCTCGGGAAACGCCAAAATCGAGTACTTGGGTGGAACGGCTACGTTCTACCGCGATGGCGAAAAGTATTGCATGCAACTCGAACGTGACGGCGTGCGGCACGTGTCCGAGATTAACCAAACCATTGGATCGCGTTTTTACCAGTACTATGTGGGTCGACAACTGGAAGGGCCAGAACCGGCCGACCATCCTCGTTATACCGAGGACCATGTCCTACCATTTGGTTACTGGTTGGATCGCAAGGAATGGGTTCCGATTGTTCACGTACATGAACCGGACAGGGAAAGCAAGGACTACGATCCCTTCCCGTTGCAAGCATCACCGCCTTGGAACGACTGGGATACCTATTGCGACCAGGCAACTGATCTATACCGGGCGCAGTGCAATTTCTGCCACACAACGTTTCCGGTGGGTGATATGCTGATGCGCGATCAGCAGAAGATCGGGCTGTTTGTGCCGGTGAATTTAAATCTTTCACTACCGGACTACGTGGCGAAAGCCACACCAGAGTTGTGGGATTCTCAACGGCAGCCGTGGGAAGTCTCAAATGACGAGATTGTTTCAATTCTTAGAAAATATCGTACGTTCGAAGCCAAAGACAAAGCAGTGACCCTCGGAGTCAGTTGCGAGGCTTGCCATTTGGGGGCCAAAGAACATGCGGAAAACAAATCCATTAAACCCAAGTTTTTCCCCGCAAGCCCCGACCTCGCAATTCATACCGCCGATGGCCAGATGGATTTTGGCCGTACCCATGACAATGTGAATTGGGCTTGCGGTCGCTGCCATGTCGGCCCGCGTCCCTCATTCGCCTCAGGCAGTTCGACCTGGAACTCGACCGAGTATTCCGACGCGATGAAGGGGAGCTGCTACACAAAGCTGACTTGTATCGAATGCCATGACCCGCACGAGGCGACCGGTCCGAAATGGTCACATACTCCTGCCCAGGATGATGCGTCCTGCCTGAAGTGCCACGAACAGTTCGTGCCAACGGAATCTCGGCAAGCTCATACGCACCATCCGATCGACAGCGAAGGAAGCCGCTGCATGAACTGCCACATGCCACGGATCAACGAAGGGCTTCAAGACGTTGTTCGTACCCACACGATTTTCTCACCCACAAACTCTGAAATGATCGAGGCCAACGAACCCAATGCTTGCAACATGTGTCATGTCGATCGCCCGATCGACTGGACGCTTGAGCATTTGAAAGAATGGTATGACACATCGTTTAACGAATTCGCTTTGAAGAGAAACTATCCAGAACGTGAAGCTCCCGCGGCGATCGGCTGGCTGAAGAGCGACAAAGAGCACGTTCGACAGGTCGCTACTGATGCCTTGACGCGCGAGGACTCAACCTGGGCTCTGGCCGATTTGCTAGGCGCACTCGATGATCCTTTCCGTACAAATCGTCAATTTGCGCGTATCGGCCTGGAAAGAATGTTGGGCATCCAACTTTCTGATTATGGGTATCAGTACTATATGACCGAAGAACAACGCCAAGAACCATTAAAACGAATTCGCGAAGCTTTGATCCCGGAGGATCCCCCTGCAAAGCCCGATGGATCGTGAGAGTCTGTTGCGACGTTTTTTCGAATTGGTAATATAAACGCTGATTTGCGGGCGTAGCTCAGTGGTAGAGCGTTAGCTTCCCAAGCTAAATGTCGTGGGTTCGATCCCCATCGCCCGCTCTGCGGCGGCGCTGGCCGCTTGGTGCGAGCTGCCGCTCGAAGGGGGAATTGCCGCTCCCGTTGGTCGCTTGCATGGAGAGTATAAGGCGTCGGGCGACGCTGCTGCACTCTCGATGGGCATTGGGCAAATGCTCCCCTCGTGCGCGACTCCGCAAAAACGATCGCCCACCCGTAGCGACCAACGGGAGCGGCCTACCCCACCTCGAGCGGCAGCTCGCACCAAGCGGCCACGCCGCCTAGGCGAGGATTTGGTTGATGACTTTGCCGTGGACGTCGGTGAGTCGGCGGTCGATGCCGTTGTGGCGGAAGGTGAGACGCTCGTGGTCGATGCCTAGTAAGTGCAACAACGTGGCATGGATGTCGTAACAATAGGCCGGGTCCTCGACCGCTTTGTAGGACCATTCGTCGGTCGCTCCGTAGGTTACGCCCCCTTTGATTCCGCCGCCGGCCAGCCAATTGGTAAAGCCGAACGGATTGTGATCGCGGCCCACGTTGCCTTGGCTGCAGGGCATGCGACCGAACTCCGTGGTCCAGAGGATGATCGTATCGTCCAGCATGCCGCGCTGTTTGAGATCTTTGATGAGCCCGGCGATCGGTTTGTCGATGCTGGTGCCCAGGATACCGTGATCCCGCTCGACGTCCTCGTGGGAATCCCAGTTCCGTCGCGGGTGTCCGTTGTCTGCTCCGCTCCAAATCTGTACGAACCGTACGCCTCGTTCCAGCATCCGCCGGGCGACAAGACAATTCCGACCGACTTCAGCTGTCTCGGTTTGGTCTACGCCGTAGAGTTTTTGGGTCGCTGCGGTCTCTTCGGTGATATCCAATACTTGCGGAGCACTGACTTGCAGCTTGGCTGCCAGTTCGTAGGAACGAATGCGGGCCGATAAACGCGAATCGCCCGGCCGTTGGTCCGCATGCCGTTGATTGAGTTTGGCAAGTACATCCTGCCCGGCGGCATCACCATCGGCGGTCACGTAGCCTGCTTCGGGAGGAAACAAATCGGAGATCGGGTTTTTGGCCGAAGGGCGAATCATGGTGCCTTGATATGATGCCGGCAAAAATCCAGCAGACCAGTTTTGCGGACCCGAGGGAGCAAAGCCGCGACTGTCGGGCAGCACGACAAATGCGGGGAGATTGTCGTTTAGACTCCCCAGCGCATATTGCACCCACGATCCCGCGCTGGGAAATCCGGGGAGTACAAAACCGGTCGCCTGCATCAGCGTGGCCGGGCCGTGAATGTTGGATTTGGCGACCATCGAATGCACGAAGGCAATGTCGTCGGCGCAGGAGCCGATGTGCGGGACAATGTCGCTGATCATCTTGCCGCACTCACCATGCGCCCGCCACTTCCAGGGGGACTGCATGACCTTGCCGGGGCTGGATTGGAACAGCTCGACCTTTTCGCCGGGATCAAACGGCTCGCCGTTTTTCTTGAGCAGCGCGGGCTTGTAGTCGAACAGATCGCATTGGCTGGCAGCGCCCGACATATAAAACTGCACGACCCGCTTCGCACGCGGCGGATGATGCACGATCGGTTCGCGGCGTCCGGTGGAGGTTTCCGCTAACAATCCGTCGCGATCCAGCAACGACGCCAGCGCAATCCCCCCCAAGCCACCGCCATACCGCCACAGAAATTCACGTCGATCAATCATGTTGAGACGCTCCACACGCGCCGTACTCGAATAATGCTACAGGGTTGGATATAAACCAGCCTTCATTGTTCACATTTCCTTAACGATCGCAACCTGTAGCGAAATGGCCCGGATGCCAAAAACTCATTGGCCGTCTTCGTCACGAAGCGCGGCGGGAATCTCTTCACCTGTCGCAGATTTCTCGATCGAGATTTCATGTTCGCGGGCGATGCTGAATATCTGTGGCAAGGCCGCCCGCATAATGGTATGGACTGGAATCCGAGATTCGGCGCCATCGAGATTCGAAATTGCCACCAATTCATATTCGGGTCCCCTTTGTCCCGGGATTTGATCGATAGACAGTCTCCCCGTCGTCGGAAAATGGATTCCGTGCAGGACTGGTTTTGTTCTCGTACCAATCTCACTTATCACAACCGATGGACTGACAATGACCTGATGATTGCCAGTATCCATCGTGAAAACGGTATACAACAACCAAACGGAAATCGATCCCATAAAAACACCAAGGAAACGAATAACTCCTTGCCGCTGCAGCAATAAAACGATTGCCCCCATCCCCACAAGAGTTGGCATTATGTAGAAGACATAGCCTAATGTGGAAGTAGCTGTGTAAATCGTCTCGTCGCCATTCGTCTTTATCGCGACCGTTGTGCGTCCGAAAAAAATGATGGCAATGAGCAAAGAGAACGCAATCAGGATGCCGATCCGGGCCAGCCATACTTGAATCGGGTTGGATGGTATCACTTGCGTTTCGGTTTCCGCATTCTTGTCATTTGTGTTATCCATCAAGCGCTGGCTCCTTTGAGTGAGCAAATTAGAGTAGGCGAGTGAGTCCTCAGTTCGCCTAATCCGTCTAGATCTCTCGAAATCACCTTATTCATCAGCGTTCTGGCAACTGAACACTCACCTCTTTATATTGAATCTACTTCTGCTGCCGATACACCTCCGCCAGCAAATCTTCGATCGATTTGAACTTCTTGCCGCTCTCGGCGACGGCTTCGATTTTCTGCCGGGCGTCGGCGGTGGAGTGTCCTAGGCTGAGCAGGGCTTCGTAGGCCTCGGTGAGAATGTCGCCATCGGTGCTCTTGTCGTCGGGGAAATCGCGTTCGATCATCAGCGCGAATTTCGCCATCTTGCGGCGCAGTTTGGCGACGATGCGTTCCGCAACGGCCGGGCCGATGCCGGGCAGTGCGCTGAGTTGTTTGACGTCCTGTTCTTCGATGGCGGTCGCTACTTCGCGGACCGGTCGGACGATCGCCCGCAACGCCTTTTTGACGCCCACACCGTCGACAGAGCAAATCGCGTCGAAGAACTCTCGCTCGACGTCGTTGGCAAACCCGATCAGCCGCGGCGTAAGACGTCCTTTTTGCGGATTGCCTTCGATGTATTCGATGGTCTTTAAGCTGACTTCTTCACCGATTTTCGACTGCAACTGACGTCGCACGAATTCGGGAATGAAGACTTCGTATTCAAAGGCCCCCACGGCAATCGTTGCTTCCCCAGCAGATAGCCGCACCAACGGACCGGTAATTTTGGTTCTCAATGTCGTTCCCTCAAGTATGTTGTGCTACGCGTGTAGGGTGCGTCGCGACGCACCTTTGTAGCGTAGTACAAAAGATTCGCCTCTTTAAAAAATCTATGCAAAGAGATCAAAAGCGACTGGCATTCTAAGACGGCGGCGGTGAATCGCAAGCCGAGTCCCGGTGGACGGTGTCGGGAGAGAACGCTGGCAGGCAAACGGCAATGTATTCCGCTCCGCCCTCGCCCGGTGTGCTATACCGTACCCATTCCCCAGGTTGCGCGACCACGGCTTGGCCGACCTGGACTTCAAACTCCCCGGTTTCGTGTTCGACGTGTAACGTACCGCGAATCACGACGGAGATTTCTTGAAATTGCGGCCGCTGTCCCGGTTCCACCCAACCGGTCGGCGAAACCATCCGGGCGACGCTCACATCCGATTGTCCGGTGTTCACCCGCCCGGCGAATTCCTGAATTTCCTTGGGTAAATTCCCTGCTGCTGCAACAACGGTCGGTTGGTTGATCAACGTCGGCATAGACCACCGTCTCCAGAAAGAGTTTCAGTTTTGAAGGATGTGTCGTGACGCACCTTTCTCGCATAAGAAGGTGCGTTCTCCCAATCGCGCACGGTAAACGCAATCCAGCTAGCGAACAAGGGACAAACGGGGAACGACCACCCATGCTCTGTGGCTAAATCCATTTCAGCAACAGGTGTGCGGCGTATTGGTGCGTAGGGCTAATCCACTGTCCTGCATAGAAAGGTGCGTCGCGACGCACCCTACTTTTCCTCATGCCTGTTCTCTCACGCCTCACGTCTACTATTCACTTCTGATCGGCGAACATGAAACGGCCTTCCAGCGGTAGCATGGTTGAGACGGGACCGACAATAAGCGGGTCGGGTGCTACGGCGATGGATTCGTTTTTGTCGGGATAGGGAAGCCGGTGCAAAAACTCTTGCATGGCGCCGATGCGGGCGCGGCGTTTGTCGTCGGAGCGGATGATCGTCCAGGGGGCGTGGTGGGTGTCGGTGAATAAAAACATACCGTCGCGGGCTTTGGTGTAATCGTCCCAACGCTGCATCGCTTCAAAATCCATCGGGCTAAGCTTCCAATGCTTGAGCGGGTCGTCTTGGCGGGACTCGATGCGACGGCGTTGTTCTTTGCGGCTGACGTCAAACCAGAATTTGAAGAGATGCAATCCGCTGGCAATTTGTGCTGCTTCGAATTCCGGCACTTGGTGGATGAAGCGTTGGTAGTCTTCGGGAGTGCAATAACCCATCACCGGTTCGACCCCCGCGCGGTTGTACCAGGAGCGATCAAAAAACGTGATTTCTCCGCGAGTGGGTAGGTGCGCCACGTAACGTTGAAAGTACCATTGCCCCAGTTGGGCTTCGGTTGGCTTGGGCAGAGCAACAACGCGGGCCAAGCGGGGATTGAGGTGCTGCAGGAACCGCTTGATGGTCCCCCCTTTGCCGGCGGCATCGCGACCTTCAAAGACGATGGCGATCTTTTGCTTCGATTCCCGCACCCATTTCTGGACCTTCATCAATTCGATCTGCAGCGCCAGCAACGTCTTCTCGTACTGTTTGGATTTTAATTTTTTGTCGTAGGGATAGGGACCATCAGCGGACTGCGATTGCGGGACTTCTTCATCGGCCCGAGGCGCGCCGTTTTCCTGTTGGGATTCGGATGGGGATGGTTTCGTCGCCATGGAGATTCACCGGTTTTTGAGGCGTTGAGAAATGACGGAGTTGAGAGCAGCGTCACTTTTATTATAGGCATACGTGCGGGTGGAAAGTCGAACCAAAAATTGCGGCTACAATGAGTAAGAATCGCTCTGAAATCGTGCCGCAGGGGACCGAATGAACGGCTCGTTTTTATCCTGTGCAGAAAAATCGTTAGGACTGGCGAGAAGTTTTAAGACGAAGTCACGAAATTGAGATAGCGCGGGATCGGACAACTTGTCAGGGCTGACGAACGGACGCGTGCTACAAACCTTTTCACAGACAGGTGTTACAAAACAGGATCGTTAGCAAGACCACATTGACCGGTTTCCGCACGACCGATATACTCCCGCCCCGTCTCAACTATCCCTCGCCGAGCGATCCAACGCTGGGCTTGCTCTCATTTTTGGTCAAGGACGACCCGCATGAGCGCGTTACAACCCGCATCAGTCATCCCCACCGTCGAGGTGGCGCGGCTTCGCGCGGGAAAACAGATTATTCGCGAGGAAGCTACTGCGCTCAGTTGTGTGGCCGAGAATCTGTCGGTTCAGTTTTCGCACGCGGTCGAGACGATATTGGCATGCACCGGTCGCGTCGTGGTGACCGGCATGGGCAAAGCGGGGTGGATCGGGCAAAAGATTGCCGCCACGTTGTCGTCGACCGGCACACCCGCACAGTTTTTACATCCCGCCGAAGCGGTACACGGCGACCTGGGATGCTTGCACGGTGGGGATGTCGTCTTAGCTTTGTCCAATAGCGGCGAAACGGATGAAATCTGTCAGTTGATTCACCATTTAAAATCAATGCAAAGCAGCTTGATTGCAATCACCGGGCGAGAAACCAGCACCTTGGCAGCGGCGGCGGATATTACCCTGTCGTTGGGTCCGCTGGGCGAAGCAGGTCAACTCAAACTTGCTCCGACGAATAGCACAACAGCTATGTTGGCCGTGGGCGATGCGCTGGCGCTTGTGATCAGCGAAGAACGAGGATTCACCCCCCAAGATTTCGCACGGTTTCATCCGGGCGGAAGTTTGGGCAATCGGCTTAAAACAGTCGCAGAAACCATGCGACACGGTCCCGATTTGCGGATTTCCAACGAGACGCTCTCGATTCGCGACGTGTTGGTCGGTCTCAGTCGTCCGGAACGCCGCACCGGTGCGGTGATGTTGGTCGATGCCGACGGCGGCTTGACTGGAATTTTTACGGATAGTGATTTGGCGCGACTGTTAGAACGACGCGCCGACGAACAACTTGATCAACCGATCAGCAAGGTCATGACACAGCGACCGGTTACGATAGCCGCCGATGCCATGCTGACTGATGCATTGGCGATACTCTCGCAGCGACGCATTAGCGAATTGCCGGTCGTCGATCCAGCGGGTCGGCCGGTGGGACTCATCGACATTACGGACGTCATCGGTTTGCTGCCGGATGTCGCCTCCCGCCCCGCCTGATAGTTTTATTCGCACAAACACACCTTAGAGAATCATGTAGGAACTGCTTTGTTTAAACGTCTGGCGATCACCATCTTGGCCACCGGCAGCCTGTGCGGCGCATACGGTTTGTATGCGCTGTGCGTCACGCCGATGGTGCAGCGTGAGATGCCGGTCGTACAACAGCAAGTAGTCAAGCCCAGGGTTGATGAACCCGGCAAACGCGGGCAGCAGAATGAGATTTCGACAAAGCATTTGCCGGATTCAAAATGGGCGTGGGATGCGCTGTACCAATTCCATGATGGCAACCGGTATATCTTCACGGAAAAATGGGAACGCAAACCCGAAGCACATTCGAACGGTCCCGGCACGAACGGCACTAAAGGGGAAATTGAATTCACGCCGTTTGCGATGGTCATCGTCAACGAAGACGACCCGAGCGAGCCACCTTACACACTGGTGAGCCGTTCAGCCGTGCTGCAATTCGAAAAAGGTTTTGAATCGACCAATTACAATCCAGGCCGCATTGTCGGCGGGGCGTTGAAAGGGGTCTACGAAATCCGCGGGCCCCAAGGGTTGTGGGCGCAAGGACGCAACTTTTTCTTTCAAGAAAACCCGCCGCTGAATCCACAGTTCGCCAACGGGGGCGAAGCCTCACCGTTGGCGTGGAGCGATGGGAAAGTCGTCTTTGAATACGACGGGCATCGCGGGACCGGCCACGGGTTGGAGCTGAAGCTGATTCCCGACAACAAAGTCGAACAGCCGCGATAAACCGGCAATCGCCGGAATCCATACGATCCGCTTGCGGGATCATGTCGAAATGCATTTGCTCAAAGAGGGCAGCCGCCCGGGGCAACCGGACGAACGGGTGCAAATCAACAGCGACGGCCCGTTTGTGTTTGACATGGTCTCCAACACGGTCTCTTTTAGCGAAGTCGTCAAAGTCATCCGCCGCACGGTGGAAGGCAACGACACTTTGGACAGCGATATGCTGCATATCGTGTTCCGCGAAGTCAAAAAAATTGTGGAACAACCTGCCGAGGAATCGGACTCTGACCCACCGCGCAAAAAGAAATCCTCGAAGCGGGAATTCAGCCGACTGTTAGCGACAGGCAAACGCGTCTTACTGAAGTCGCAACACAACAACGTGAATGCGACGATGCAGGAACTGACATACGACGGCGACGAAAAACAAATCGTGATGAGGGACGGTCATCGAGTCCATGTTCGCCAGAAAAACAACGATTTCTACTGTCCGGAATTGACGATCAACCAAGACGAGAACAACGAAATCATTTCCATTCTGGGCCGGGGTGTCGGCTATATGACATCCAGTGACCCTGACACGCACGAAGTCGCTTATCGTGCCGAATGGCAAAAGCAGATCTGGAAACGCCCTGATCCGAAGTCCGACCAAGACATCCTGGAATTCCAGGAAGGTGCCCGCCTGCTTAAATTCGGGGAAATGGGGATTGAAGCTGAACTCATCCGAATTTGGTTGGAAGAAGACAAGATTCCGCGCACAGCGAAATCAGCGAGGGTCGACGATGACGCATTCGGTGCGAGTCGAAATATGAAAATCCAGCGACTGTTGGCGCGCACCAACGTGGTCTTTGCGGCAAACCAACCGGAAATGTCTAGGCAGTACCAAAAAGCTAGAGGTCTGGTTCGAGGAAGGCAAGATCCCCAGAGTCGACCAAACCATGTTGATCAATCCCGTACCACGGGAACGACTCGTCAAATTAAATTACCAGCGTCCGCAAAACCGGAAGCGTAGACCAAGCAGTCGGACGACACTCGCCGGTAAGACCTCGCAGGAGCCACGCCGTTTAGCTAGCCGCGGTCGCGGTCAAGCATTGGCCTCCACAGAAGATGAGATCTCCGCCAACGCGCTCGATGCTCAAGCCAGTCCTGACAAGGCCGCTCCTCCGCAACAACTGCGGCAATCGCCCGCAAGCGATCAAGAACCCTATAGTATCGATGCCGACCGTATTCAAATACGCGTTATCCGCGAAGGCGATGAACATCATGTCTCTGAAGTGCGCACGGTGGGGCATGTCTCCATCATCCAGGAGCATTTTAACGGTGATGAGCCGCTGACCATCGATTGTCACAAGATGACGATTCTCAATGAAGATCTGACCAATGATCATCAGAAGATTTGGATCCAAGGCACACCTGCGGACGAGCACACGCCGGAAATGCGTGCTCACCTTCGAGACAAAGGCATGCACGTCGAAGGACTGGAGATCTTTACCAATCGGCGCGAGAATCGTATCCAGGTGGGGGGAGCGGGGCTGATGCAGCGACCGGTTTCAAACCGGTTGGATGGCCAAGAACTGAAAACGCCGGAATTGCTCACCGTGTGGTGGAAAGAACGAATGACGTTCGATGGGTTGCATGCACGGTTTTATGACAATGTGCGAATCGTTCTTGAGGACAGCGAACTGACGTGCGGACAGATGGACGTTGAACTGACCAATCGCATTTCGCTCATCGAGCGAGAAGGCGCCCCGCGACAGGTGGCGGAAATTCGCAAGGTCATCTGCCGCGACGGAGTCCGCATGGATAGCAAACAATTCGAGGGGAACCTGCTCGTCGGAACCCATCACGGTGAGATCTTTGAACTGGCTATGAATCAAGTGACCGGAGAAATGACCAGTTCCGGCGGGGGTTGGATGGAATCTTGGCGGCGGGACAACGGCAAAGGTGGGGCGTTGGGTCCGGGAATTTCAGCATCCTCGAATCGCTCCGTCCGTTCGGCGGACGTGCAGGAATGGAAATACACAAAGATCACTTTCCGTGGGCGCATGGAGGGCAACGTCTCTAGTTTCAGTGATTCCAATAGCGCGGCAATGACAAAATTCTACGACGACGTTGTCGTGATCTATGGGCCTGTCAAACGGCCCACACAGGTTATCGATCCCGATGACTTGCCTGAGATGGGCGGGATGTTAGCGTCCGATACGTTGCGATTACGGCGATTGCCGGCCTCGGATCAATCGCCCCAGCCTTACATCACCCTGTTGGCGACTGGCAATACCCGTCTGGACGGACAGAAATATTGGGGACGCGCCGACGAAGTCACCTATGATGGTTCCAGCGGACAATACACGCTGCGAACAGCCCCCAAACATGGATTCGCAGAGGTTTGGGTACGGGAACGCTATCAGGGAAAACGCGACGGTTATTACAAAGGACAGCAAGTTATCGTCAATGAGTTGACGGGAGAGGCTCGGATTATCAACGGTGCCTCGCTAGGTGGGGGGTACTGACCGGTGGGCTGGTTAGTCGCGAAACTTCAATCGTTCCCGCTCTAGCCGTTGGAATAAAAACTCCACCGTTGCCGGCGCCATGTGGTTGAAGTACTCCCAACTGTGCCCCCCGGCTGACGTCGTCAGGTCCTTTTCGTAGATGATGCCCGACGAGGAGAGTTTGCTGATCAAACGGTCGGTCCCCTCGAAACAATCCGCGTCGCGCGGGTCGCAGGCAATGAATTGTTGCGGTGGCCAATTCAGCGGATGGATCTGCAGCGTCGCCGTGTCTTGGCGAGCATCAAGCGCCGACTCGTACATCTCGTCGAGCGGAATGCCCTGCCCGAGCCAATTTTGAAAATCGACGGCCGGTGCTAGTGCGGCGACCACGGGAAACTCCCGCGGGTACCAGTACGCCAGTCGCAACGCCCCCTGCCCGCCCATGCTCACTCCACTGACGGCGATTGCCGGCGGTTCCGCCCCGAACTGTTCGTTGATGTAAGGCATCAGGTGCTGGCGAATATATTCAACCGGCGAGATCTGCGCATCGAACTCAGAGCAGATACGTTTCCCCCACCACGAACGCTGTCCGTGCGGGCAGACGGCGCGGAGTCCGTATTTTTCAAATTCCGCGGTATAGACCGCATTGTCCCGCAGCGTCCGACCACCGTGACCATGCAGATGCAACACCACGTAGTTGTGTTCCGACGGTTGCGACGGCTCGTAGACATCGACCGCTTTGCCGGCGACTTCGACTTGTTTCCAGGTTCCGACGGATTCGCTCATGATTTTATTTTTGGGGAGAGGGATCGAGGCAAAATGTGAAATGCTCCCCGGCAGAGTCGGACAGCTATGTAAATGATGATTGCGGCGGCAACCTAAACCGACAACGCAAAGTTAAATCTTCGAAATGCCTGTATCGTCTTATCACGTTAGGGCGTTGGGTGCCACTGGCGGCTTGCCCGCCAGTGCCTGTCAGGCTAGGTTGCCCCTGTCCAGCGACGTTGGTCCTTGTTCGCACTGGCGGACGAGCCGCCAGTGGCACCCTAAATCGGGATGACCTAATTTTTCAAATTGAGCTGTAGTACTACGTAGCGGCGATCAAGTCCAGGAATTGCTCAGCGCGTTGCTCAATGACATCCAGACTCTTGTTCCAGAAATCAGGTTGCGTCAAATCATAGCCAAAGGTCGACTGCACCGCGTCCTCTGCGGACATGCAACCGGTGGCGATGAGGAATTCTCGGTATTGTTTGGGGAAGTCCCCTCCCGAATCCTGCGACAATTTGTAGACGCCCAACGACAACAAATATCCGAACGTATAGGGGAAATTATAAAACGGCAATTCGCTGATATAGAAATGCAGTTTGGAGGCCCAGAAATTCGGGTTCCAACCATCATCGGCCAAGGCATCACAATACGCTTGTCGTTGGGCGGACTGCATCAAGTCATTGAGTTGCTCCGGCGAAAGTTCTCCCTGCTTGCGTTGGATGTGCAACTCGTTTTCGAACTGGAATCGCGCATGGATGTTCATGAGAAACGTCACCGCATCCCCCAACATGGAATCGAGAATCGCAATTTTTTCATCGCGACTGTCGGTCCCCATTAAACGTTGTTCGGCGACAATCGCTTCGGCAAACGTCGATGCGGTTTCTGCCAGATTCATGGGATAGTCCTGCAGCATGACCGGCTGATCCTTCAGGACCCAACTGTGATAGGCATGTCCGAGTTCGTGAGCCAACGTGGAGAGCGCGTCCTCGGAATTGGTGAACGTCATAAAGATCCGCGACTGTTTGTGTCGCTCGAATCCGGTGCAAAATCCTCCTTGCCGTTTGCCGCCACGGTCCTCTGCCTCAATCCATCCCCCAGCGCAAGCCAGCTCGGCGAATTCCCCCAACTCGGGGCTGAAGCGTGTGAACGTCTCCACAATTTTCTGAACAGCCGCATCATACGTGACATCCTTAGCCGCTACGTTGGTGGGATAGGCGGCAGTCAGGTCATACCAGGCCGGTTTTTTCAAACCCAACGCGCCGGCTTTTTTCTGTAGGTAGGTCACCAAAACCTCTTTGCGGGCATCGATGGCTGACCACATGGCATCCAGCGTTTCGCGCTGCATGCGATTTTCGTGCAGCGGCACGACCAGATGGTCTTCCAAGCCGAGATGGTCGTAGAGCGTCAATCGGGTTCCGGCAATGTGATTCAAGGCGTCGGCACAGCTGCCGGCGATGGAGTCCCAGGCTTTGGTCGCCGCGAAGAAATTGTTTTCGCGCACTTCGCGGAGCGGTGCGTCGAGTCGGATCTGCCCTGGCGATTTCCGGACGACGTTTCCTTTGTGCATGACCTCCACGCGCAATTCGCCCGAGATCCGGTCATAGAGCCGCCCCCAGGCATGGAGACCATCGACCGACAAATCGGCAAAGAGCGTTTCCTGGGGCTTGGGCAGCCGCAAAGCCGCATGCCGGCGAGCTTCGCCAAAAAAGAACGCGCTGTCAGCCAACTGAGGGGCCGCTGCTAAGAATGCCTCGAATTCGGCATCTGTGGCATCTTTGAGTGCAAACTCGAGATTCGTCGCCATACGTTGTTGGTACGGCGTTAATGCTGATAGCGACGCTTCGAACTGCTGATAGCATTTGTTCTCCGCATCAGCCGCGCAGTGACAGCCGATGAATGACTGCAACTCATGGGCACGGCTGGAGATATCCTCGAAATTCTGAAAGAACTCCACCCAAACCGCGACCCCCTCCGCTGCCCCGCTCACCGGGGGAAGTTGGTCTGATTCCTCAGCGACCTTTTGGACGTCGGCCCGAAAGGCATCGAAGACAGCCGCAAACTCAGCGGTGGAAGGTTCTGGGTATAATACGTCAAGATCCCAGTTCAGCGGATAGTGATCGGTCATCATGGGGCTTCCGCAAAGTATTACAAATAGTTTCAAAACCCTCTGACGCGTCTCACTGACACTGATCTGAACGTTTCGAGAACAAGCGCAACCGGGTTTTGAAACTGGTTCTAGGAAACTACGTTCGGTCGGCATCGCCTCTGAGTGTAATGTGCGGCGGCGTGCGGCTAAAGCGTCTGCGAAAAATCGGTGACTCACCCGCGTGAAAGGAGAAAACTGAATAAAAATTGCAGGCCGCAAAATCCGGAATAATGCGGCCGAGGGCATTGCAACGATTGTGGATTGTGGATCGTGGCCACTACAATCCCAACTGCTAGGGGGGAATTCGGATCGGGCGCGGCAAAAAGCCGGCCTGTGGGGTAATCTTCGAGATACGAATTCGCACGGCAGCGAAGCGATCTCCGTTCCGTGGATACGTCAATGCCATCAATTCCTGATGCGTTAGGTTGAGATATCTCAGCGCGAACAACTTTCCGATTCGTTTGCGTACCGAGTCCCCTAATCCTCATGACGCATATGAGCCGTTGCAACAACGCTTGAATCCCCGCGATTCCGCTATAAATCTGCGCTCGCGCGAGACGTGGACACTACATCTAAAGAAAAGGATCGGATCATTATGTCGAAATACCTATTCCCGGCCTTGGTTCTGGCAGCGGCGGGGTTGTCCGCATGCTGTCTCACATCTGTTGCGGACGAACCGTCCAATCCGCAAGAGAATCATGCTGCCATCCAAGAGTCGGCCGAAAAATTCACGAAGGCGTACAATGCGGGCGACGCAGCGACTATCGCTGCGCAGTTCACAGAGAATGCGGAATACCTCTCAGAGGACGGCAGTGTCATCGCCGGCCGCGAGGCGATTCTCGAGGATTTCACAGAAACGTTTAAGCAGTCGCCCGGCTTGAAAATCGAAACGACCATCGAGTCGATTCGTTTTCTCGGCAAAGGGGTGGCCATCGAAAAAGGGACGACGTGGGTCACCCGCAAGGAGGGGGACGAGCCGATTCAAGGCGGTTATGCCGTGCTGCACGTCAATACCGGCGAAGGTTGGCAAATCGCCCACGTGCGTGAAATCGCAGTCCCACAGCCCTCGAACTACCATCGATTGAAGGAACTGGAGTGGATGGTCGGCGACTGGGTTGATGAAGGGGACGATTCCTTAGTCGTCACCTCCTGCCGCTGGTCGAAGAACAAAAATTTTCTATTGCGCTCATTCAAAGTTCGCATGGCTGGACGGGATGCTTTGGAGGGGACGACCCGCATTGGTTGGGATCCTGAGGCAAAGAAGATCCGTTCCTGGACCTTCGACGACGCTGGTGGATTTGCTCAAGGTTTTTGGACAAACGACGGGGATCGCTGGATCGTAAAGATGAACGGCATTGTCAATGATGGACAAACTGCATCGGCAACGAACATCTTTACTTTCATTGATGCCAACACCTGCACGTGGCAATCGATGGATCGGGTTCGCGGCGACGAAGTCATGCCGAATATTGAAGAAATCACCATTGTCCGCCAGCCGCCGCCCCCGCAATAGACAAGTAGACAGTAAAGACGCGCTTGAAAATAACGTCCCGTTGCTTCCCGCAACGCATGAATATCCACCTCACCGTTGAGGCGACTCACAATCCGCTTCAAAGCGAGTTTTCCGTTTGAGGAGAAGGTTCGATGAAGAAATACATCTCGATCACCATGGTCATCATTCTGGTCCCCCTGCTGATGAGCGGTGACGCCTTCGGTCGCGGAGGACGCGGCGGTGGAGGAGGACGGGGAGGCGGACGCAGTGGCGGTGGCGCACGTAGTGGTGGTGCACGTGCCGGCGGTGGATCGCGTGGCGGTGCCAACCGAAGTGGCTCATTCAGCCGTCCCAGTTCACGTCCGAGCTCGCGTCCCGGACCTGGGTTCACGTCCCGGTGGTTCACGTCCAAGTACGCGCCCTGGAGGTTCATCACGTCCCAGTACGCGTCCTGGTGGCAGTCGCCCCAGTATTGGAAATGGCAACCGCCCCGGTGGCAGTCGACCCGGCTCAGGAAATAACAACCGTCCCGGTGGAAGCCGTCCCGGCATTGGGAATGGCAATCGCCCAGGTGGCGGTCGACCAGGCAGTGGGAATGGCAATCGTCCCGGAGGAAGTCGCCCTGGAATCGGTGACCGACCCGGCAGTGGAAATCGACCCGGCAACGGAAATCGACCGGGCAACGGCAATCGTCCCGGGAACGGCAATCGACCGGGAAATGGCAATCGCCCTGGCGACGGGAATCGCCCTGGGAATGGCAATCGACCAGGTGACGGCAACCGCCCCGGAAATGGGAATCGTCCCGGTAACGGCAATCGTCCAGGTAACGGAAACCGCCCGGGCAATGGCAACCGGCCGGGATACGGCAACCGACCGGGATACGGTAATCGTCCAGGGTACGGGAATCGCCCGGGTTATGGGCACCGTCCCGGTTATGGAGGAGCGCACTGGAACTACCACAACAATCATTACAACAACTGGCACCATGGATACTGGAACGGACACCGGGGCTATGGCTGGCGCGCGTATCCAGTTGCATGGGGTTTCGCCGCCTATGGTCTGGGCAGCGCGATCTACAACTGGGGATACGCCCCGTATAGCAATCCGTATTACGTCAGTTCACCTACCACTTCTGTCGTTTATAACTACTCGCAACCGATCGAAGTGGCTGCCCCCGATGAGTACGGTGAAATCCCAGCAGATTCGGCTCCCGATCCGGCGATGGAACAATTTGATCAAGCCCGTGAAGCCTTTAAGCAAATGGACTACAAGCGGGCTTTGCAACTTGTCGATGCATCGCTCAAGGAAATGCCCAACGACGCGGTCTTGCATGAATTCCGTGGATTGGTTTTGTTCGCGATGGGGGATTACGACCAAGCGGCCGGTGTGATTTATGCCGTGCTCTCCGCAGGGCCGGGATGGGATTGGACCACGTTGAGTGGCCTGTATGCCGATCCGGCGACCTATACCGCGCAACTGCGGAAGCTGGAAAAATATCGCAACGAACATCCCGATTCGGCCAACGTGCGATTCTTGTTGGCCTATGAGTACATCACCTGCGGTCACAACGAAGCCGCAGTGAAAGAACTCAAAAAGGTCGTTGAGTTGAACCCAAATGACCAGTTGTCCGCCCAATTGTTAGCCGGCATGACTGAAGGCGGCGACGGAGAGGATCCTCCTGCCGCAGTCGAACCACCACCCAGCAAGCCACAACCGGAAGGCGCGACAGTCGACGGCAAATGGTATGCGGCGCGTGGCGACGATCGGTTTGACTTAGACCTAACCAAGGATGGCAAGTTCACTTGGGTCTACACTAGCCAAGGCAAGACCGACAAGTTTTCCGGAACTTACACCGCCGGCAACGGGATACTGACTCTCGTTCCCAGTGACGGAGGCGGAGCAATGGTCGGCGATATGTCATGGGATGGCCCCGAAGGATTCAACTTTCGGATGACGGGCGGAGCCCCCAATGATCCAGGGCTGGATTTCAAGAAATAGTCCAGTCAGCGCGATTTGGCAGCAGTTTCAGGGGAAATGATGTTGGCGTGAGCTGGTCATCATTTGCGTTCGGGGTCCGCCCACGGTAGCATAAATTTTGCTCTCCCTTGGTTATTCAACCCGGAATTCTCACCTCTCCAAAGGATCGTGATCCATGAGATTGAAACTGCTCCGCCGAATCCCGCTGGCGGCCGTTGTTGTTGCGTCGTTGGTTTGCACGGCCCATCGAGCCGAGGCACAACTGAATAAACTCTCGATGCATCTGCCCGCTGACACGAATGCCGTGATCGCGATCGATGTCGAAGCGCTGGAGGCCACGGAAATGGCCCAGGCCGAAAAGTGGAAGGAACAACGGCAAACGGTTCGTGAACAATCAGGGAGGAAAGGTCCGGATTGGAAACATATCCTCTTGGGCGCATCGATCAAGCCGTTGCAACTTGAATCGACGTGGGAACTCACGCTGATTGAAATGGACTCTGCGCCAAACATGGAAGATTTGGCCGACCAGCTTGATTCGAACGTCGACAACATCGAGGGCAATCCTGCTGTGGAAACCGGTGGGGAGTCGTACGTTGTTCGTATTGGGGAAAAACAGGGGGCGATTTTGCACCCCGCCAACCGGCAAAAAGTGGCGCGCTGGTTACGGGACAAAAAATCCTATTCACTCAGTGAGTACCTGCAAAATGCATTGAAGCGGGTTTCCGACCGCACGCCCATTGTCATGGCCATGGACTTGCGTGACATTACCACTCCTGACGTCATCCGCGTGAATATCGCCGACCATGAGAGCTTCGAAAAAAGTCAAGACAAGGTCAACGAAATCGCCGAGATCCTGGCCAGTGTCCAGGGGTTGTCATTCGATGTGCAGATTTCAAAAAACGCCGCAGCCACCTTACGCTTTGATTTTGACAAACCGGCCGGTCCGTTGAAGGACTATAAGGACCTCATGATCGATGTGCTGGCTGATATGGGCATCTCCACAGATGAGTTCCGCGAATGGAACGCCAGTGCTTCGGGTAAGACATGGATGTTGCAAGGTAAACTGAGCCGCCAAACGATCGACCGCTTGTTTGCGATGGTCGACACACGGTTCCAGGCAAAAATTCATGGAGAAGGGGAATACCCCGGCGGCAAAGAACCCGAGGATGAAACCAGCAAACAGGCGCGGATGGCTCTGAATTACTATCGTGATATTGAGGACATCGTGGCCAAGGTTGGGGACTATCGCGGAGCCAATGCGACGATGTACGCTCGTTGGTTCCGTGAACGCGCTGACGACCTAGAGGCCCTTCCCACACTGGGCGTCGATCCGCAGTTGGTCGACTTCGCACTGAATGTCGCCATCAGCTTGCGGCAGACGGCTGCCACACTTCGAGGAACGTCGTCGCGCAAGGTGCTGCAACAAACCAGTGTGAATCTCAGCCGCGGCGGCTCTTACGGTGAGTTCTATGGTGGAACACGTTGGAGTGGCGGCTGGGGTGGCTGGGGCGGCGGATCAAGTTATGGGTATTACCGTGGAGGTGGCCTGTACAATGCCAATGCCGAAGCTGCCGGCCGTGCCCGGCGCGGCACCCAGAAACGTATGATCAGCGTCGAACAACGATCCCAGGCAGCAACAGCCACGTTCAATACGCTTGATGCCATCGCTCAAGAGATGGCCAAGCTGCGACTTTCCATGACGGAAAAATACATGGTTCAGTTTTGAACTGTCCGTCCTGAAAGTTGCGTGACAAGAAACGCGCAGCTGCTACGAACTATCAATGCAAACAGGCTGGACCATTGGGGGTCCAGCCTGTTTTTTGTTCGCCGTGATTGCGACCGTTACCGATCGGCAACAACTGCTCACTTAGCAGCTTTGCGTGTGCGCGTGGCCGGTTTCTTGGCCGCAGCCGGTTTGGCTTTGGTCGAGCGTGTGGCCGTCTTACGAGTGGTGGACTTGGCGCCAGCTTTGGCTTTTGTCGAACGTGTGGCCGTTTTACGTGCCGTGCTCTTGGCACCGGCTTTGGCTTTCGTCGACTTGGCGGCGGTGGCTCGTTTGGCCGTCGCTGGTTTGGCCTTGGTGGTCTTTGCAGCACCGGTCTTGGCTTTGGTCGACTTGGCAGCGGTGGTCCGCTTGGCTGTTGCCGTTTTGGCCTTGGTCGATTTGGCAGCTGTAGCCCGTTTGGCCGTGGCCGGTTTGGCCTTCGTGGATTTCGCAGCTCCTGTTTTGGCTTTCGTCGACTTTGCAGCTGTCGCCCGTTTGGCGGTTGTCTTAGCTGCGCCGGTCTTGGCCTTCGTCGACCGGGTTGCGGTCTTACGTGCGGCGGCCGGTTTTGCGGGGGACTTTGATTTCTTCGCAGCTGTACGTGTTGCCATATTCCGTGGCTCCTAGACTTGAAAAAGAAGGCACCGGCTGTCTTAGAGGTGCTTCCCTTGGGCGCCCAATACAAAGAGAAGCGACGGTTAAAACACTTCATCGCAAAGCGTGCGATGCTTACACTATTTCTTTTACAGCCATTTAACCCGATCCATCTGCGCGCACTTATAATAGCTTGCAAAAAATCCGTCAAGCGGAATCTCTTGCCGTGTAAGCCGTTGCTGAATTTCACCTGCCCGTAACCGGCGTAGTGGCGCAACGCGGAGATTGACGTAACTCGATCAGGCCCTCGCACCCCACCGCCGACCGATGTGAAAAATTGGGATTTTGGCACGTGAGATGGCCAAGGCACTTGACGCCTTGACACCCGGCGAGAACAATCGACCCTGGGTTCCAGCGTGCCCTCGATTTGTGTTTCACGCTATCTTAAAACGAAGTTCAGAATCGCCATGAAGATCTCCGCGTCCATTCGCTCACTGAAACCATCCGCCACAATTGCTGCAGCTGCTAAGGCCAAAGAGCTGAAAAACAAAGGCGTTAAGGTCTATGAATTCACGTTAGGCGAACCGGACTTCATCACCCCGCAGCACATTCAAGACGCGGCCATCGCCGCCATGCAGGCCGGCCATACGCACTACACCCCTTCGGGTGGAATCGCTGAATTGAAGCAAGCGATCTGCAACGCGTACGAACGGGATCATGGTCTGCAGTATCAACCCAGCGAGGTCTTGGTCTCCAACGGTGCCAAACACTCGATCCATAATCTGCTCACCGCCACCTGCGAACCGGGCGACGAAGTCATCATCCCCACCCCCTACTGGGTCAGCTACAGCGCCCTGGTCGAACTGACCGGCGCGACACCGGTGATGGTCGAGACCACCGAGGAGAGTGGATTTTGCATGTCCGCTGAGCAATTCGAGTCTGCCATCACCGAAAAGACGCGGCTGATGATGCTCAACAACCCCTGCAATCCAACCGGCGCCGCCTATCCGGTCAAGGCGTTGGAGGCCATTGCCCAAGTCGCCGTCGAACGCGACGTGCTGGTGATGTCCGACGAGATTTACGAAAAACTGATCTACGAAGGCTCCGAATTCCGCTCACTGCCCACGCTCCGTGAAGGAATGTGGGATCGAACGGTTGTGGTGAGCGGTGTGAGCAAAGCCTATGCGATGACCGGTTGGCGGATTGGTTGGGCGATGGGCCCAGCGGAGGTCATCAAAGCGATGGACAAGCTACAAAGCCAGGAAACCTCGAATCCCTGCAGCATCAGCCAGTACGCAGCCATCGCCGCTTTGAACGGACCGCAAGAGTGCGTGGAAGAGATGCGTAAGGAATTCGCCGTGCGGCGGGATTATGTGCTTGAGCGGCTGCGTGCTTTGCCGGATGTGACCTTCGCCGAACCGGGAGGCGCGTTTTACGCGTTCTTTAATGTCGCAGCACACTTCGGTCGGCCGTTGGGCGGCGGTAAAGTCGTCGACAATGCCAGCGATTTCTGCACCGCGTTGTTGGAAGAAGCTCACGTCGCCCTGGTGACCGGCGACGCCTTTGGTGCTCCGGGATACGTCCGGTTGTCGTTTGCGACCGATCTGGAAACGCTCAAAGCGGGCTTTGATCGGCTTGAGGCGTTTTTGTCGGCCTAATCGCGGCGCCGCCATTTCGTTCGGCCGGAGTCAGGCAGGTCACGTTGCCCTGACCCGGCCCGCTCGCTATGATGCGCAACCGGTATACTCCGCCGGAGTTGCGCGGATTATCTGCCGCCAAGATTACAACCGTTTTTGCAAGAAATGGCTCTCCATGAATCCGCCAGATCTCCGTGTGGGGATGGGTCACGACACGCACCGACTGGAAATGGGACGCCCATTGGTGCTCGGAGGTGTGTCGATCGAATTCGATCACGGTCTGGCCGGACACAGCGACGCCGATGTATTGTTGCACGCCATCATCGATGCCCTGCTGGGAGCAGCCGGATTAGGCGATATCGGCGAAGAATTTCCCAACACCGATGCCCAGTTTGCCGGAATTGATTCGGCGGAGTTATTAAAGCGGACTTGGAAAAAGGTCCATGCTGAGCGTTGGCAAGTCATGAACTTGGATTGCACGATTCACGCCCAACAACCTAAGCTCGCCCCCTACAAACCACAAATTCGTCGACGATTGGCCGAACTGTTGGGCATTGATGAAGCGGTGGTCAACGTGAAAGCCAAAACCGGCGAACACGTGGGGCCGATCGGTCGCGGCGAATCGATGGATGCAACGGCGGTGGTCTTGTTGTGGCGAGAGAATTCTTAGCCACAGATGAAACACAGATAAATCACGGATTCGAGAGCGTCGGAGTACAAAGTCCCAAACTGACGGCTTGCCGTCGTTCACAGCGAGCCTGAGTTTTTTAACTCCCCCCATGTCACTGAGACAATCGTAATATTAAGCATCCTGTTCCCTAAAACGACACGACACGGAAGACCTATGACACTGCGCGTTTACAATACGTTGACCCGTCAAAAAGAAGATTTCCAAACCGTCGTGCCCGGCAAGGTGGGCATGTATTTGTGTGGGCCGACGGTCTATAAACCGGCGCACATCGGACACATGGTTGGGCCGGTGATTTTCGACACGGTCAAACGCTATTTGACCTACGTCGATTACGAAGTCACCTTCGTGATCAATATCACCGACGTCGACGATAAGTTGATCGTGCGGGCAAATGAAAACGGCACAACCGTCGAAGCCCTCGCCAAAGAGATGACACAAGACTACTACGACAACCTGAAAACCATGGGCGTCGAATCGGTCGATCTGTTTCCGCACGCGACGGAGCATATTCAAGAGATGTTGGATATCATCTCCAGCTTGATCGAAAAGGATGCTGCTTATCCGCTGGAAGGAGATGTCTATTTCTCAGTCGATGCGGATGAGGATTACGGCAAGCTCAGCCGCCGCAACGTCCAAGAAATGATGGCCGGCACCCGCGTTGAAGCCAACGATCGCAAACGCAATCCCGCCGACTTTGCCTTGTGGAAAAAATCAAAGCCGGGCGAGCCCGCTTGGGAAAGTCCCTGGGGACCGGGACGACCGGGATGGCATATCGAATGCTCGGCGATGAGCATGAAATATTTGGGCGAGACGCTCGACATTCATGGCGGCGGTTTGGACTTGATGTTCCCGCACCACGAAAACGAATTGGCCCAATCGGAAAGCTGTACCGGAAAACCCTTTGCCCGTTATTGGCTGCACAACGGACTGATGCAGGCCAGCGGCGCTCCGGGGAAAGTTGGCGGCGGACACGATCGACATGGCGATGCCACCGATCAAGCGGCGCAAGAAGCCAATAAACTTGCCGGGTCCAAAGGGGCTGCTTCGGTGAAGGAATTGTTCGCCGTGCACCAACCGGAAACGGTCCGCTTTTTCCTCTTGGCAACGCACTACCGCAGCCCGATCGACTTCGGTGATGAACGGATTGCCGAAACCGGCAAAGGGCTCGACAGTTTCTATCGGCTGTTTGAAGCTTACGAGCGAATCAGCGGACAAAGCTTTTATGACATCCAAGCTCCGACGAAACGGGAATCGGCCACGCCCCTGAAGGGGGGCCGCCGGAGTTGTTCGAAGAACTCGAACAGTTGCGTCGCCGGTTTTTGGATGCGATGGATGACGATTTCAATACAGGCGGCGCCATTGGCACGTTGTTTGAAATGCGCAAAGCCATCAACGGCTATATCAATGCCAACAAACTGGCCGACGGCGGCGCGAATGAGGAGTCAATCGCCACGCTGACCACCGCACTGACCATGCTCAAGGAATTGGCCAACCTGCTCGGCGTGTTTATCAAACCGCTGGAAAAAATAGGTGGCGGCGCGGACGACGAATTCGCGGCTGCTTTAATGGACTTGATCCTCGACATTCGTGGCGAAGCTCGTGAAACCAAAAACTGGGGTGTCGCTGATAAAATCCGTGACAGCCTGGCGGCACTGAACGTTGTTGTTGAGGACCGGCCGGACGGTGTGCAATGGAGTCGGTCTTAGAAAGAGTGGCTAGTGGTCGGTGGCCAGTGGCCAGAAATGAGGGAGCGCGTTTCTGTTCAACCCTAGCTTTTCTTGGGTAGAGCCAACCGGCGGTCGCGTTAACTGAGGATTCCACTATGGATGGTGTTCCGACTCATACGATTCCGCAACTGGGCGAGCGGTATGTGGGGATTGATCCTGGACTGCATCGCACGGGTTATGCGGTGCTGGAACGTGGGCGTCGCGAACCCCGCTTGCTTGAGGGGGGGGTGATCTCCTCGACTGTGGAGAACTCGCTGCACAAACGCGTGCATGAGTTGAGTGTCGGCCTTCAAGAAGTGCTCGATGAATTCCAGCCGTGCTGCATGGCGATCGAGCAGATTTTTTCCACCGGCAAATATCCCAAACCGGCGCTGTTGATGGCTCACGCCCGCGGTGCGATTTTGTTGGCGGCTGCCGAGCGGAATATGCAGGTTGTGCATTACACGCCGACACAGATCAAACGTCTGCTTACCGGTAGCGGACGGGCCTCGAAGGAACAGATGCAGCACGCCATCAAGAACGAATTGCGTCTGGATGCGATTCCCGAACCCAACGACGTTGCCGATGCCTCGGCCGTGGCGCTGTGCCATTACTACAGTAGCCGCATCACAAACATCAACGCGCTGACGTAAGTTTCCAGCGCACGTTATGGGTGATAGACATCCAACGGCTCATTCCCGCGCCCCAGGCGGCGCAGGTATTTCTCGCCCGCTTCTCCGCGATAGCGTCGCACCCATTCGTCGTACAACTGTCGTTGTTCTTCGTCGCTCAAATCCCCTTTGGCGGCGCTCGTCAGCGCTTCTTGCCGCAGTGTATAGAGCGTAATCGCTGCGGAGACCGAGACGTTGAGGCTTTGTGCGAATCCGACCATGGGGATCAGAAATCGCATGTCCGCCTGCGAATCGGCGAACTCGCTCGCTCCGGTATGTTCGTTGCCGAATACCAGCGCCAACGGTTGCGACTCCAAGACAGGCAAGAGATGTTGCGGTCCCGGCAAGGAATCGTCTGAAAGCCCGCTGACCGCAATCTTAAAGCCATCGCGGCGCAACTCCGCATACGCTTCTTCGATATTCACGTGCGTGCGGATATCAACATGATGATGCGAGCCACCGCTGACGCGACGATTCACACGATAGGGCGTCTCTCCCACAACGACATGCAGCCGGTTGATGCCAAACGCGTCACAGGTTCGCGTGACAGCTGTGGCATTGTGCGGATCGTGGCAGTCCTCAACGACGACCGCGATTCGTCCGGTCCGTCGCAACAGCACTTGGCGATACCGCGCGACCCGTTCTGCGGTCATCTGCGCATCGAGTGGATGTTCAGGGACGGGGCTGGCCAAAATCGGCAAGTCGCGAACCGCATCGCGCGTGCGGCCATTGGCGGCTTTGGGCATGGTGAGATTCGTTCCCGCAGGGCAAACACAGTCCGCCCGTCGGCCAACTGCTTCTGTTCACACGTCGTAATACATGGCAAATTCAAATGGATGGGGTCGGGCACGGAGCGCCTCCACCTCATGTTCTGTTTTGTACCAAATCCACGTGTCAATAACATCCTCAGTGAACACGTCGCCGCGCAATAGGAATTCGTGGTCCTCCCGCAAGGCATTCAACGACTCTTCCAAAGATCGCGGTGTCTTGGCAACCGTCTCCAACTCATCCGCCTGCATGTCGTAGATATCCTTATCTAACGGCGGACCCGGATCGATCTTGTTTTGGATGCCATCCAAGGCCGCCATCAACATGGCGGAAACCGCTAGATATCCATTGGAGGAAGGATCGGGGCAACGGAATTCAAAGCGTTTTTTGGCCGGACTGGGGCTATACACCGGAATGCGGATCGCAGCTGAACGGTTTTGACTGCTGTAAGCCAAATTCACCGGGGCCTCAAACCCCGGCACCAGCCGCTTGTAGCTGTTGGTCGTCGGAGAACAAAAGGCCAACAATGCCGGAGCATGTTTCAAAATCCCTCCCATGGCATACATCGCCACGGGACTTAAACCCGCATAGCCGCTGCCGGCGAAGAGCGGTTCGTCGTTTTTCCATAGCGAGAAGTGGATGTGCATGCCCGACCCGTTGTCGTTCCAAATCGGTTTGGGCATAAAGGTCGCTGTCTTGCCGTGTCGCGCTGCCACATTTTTGACGATATATTTATACAGCAGCAGATTATCCGCCATATTGACCAGCGGCTGATATTTCATGTCGATTTCGCACTGGCCGCCGGAAGCGACTTCGTGGTGCTGCGATTCGACCTCGACACCGCAATCCATCAGCGTCAGCATCATCTCGGTACGGATGTCCTGCAGCGTATCGGCCGGCGGGACGGGAAAATAACCTTCCTTGTAACGGATGCTATAACCGGCATTGCCCCCTGCCCCTTCGCGGCCGCGATTCCATTGGCCTTCGCTACTGTCGATGTGATAATAGCCTTCATGTTCGTTTTGCTCGAATCGCACGCCGTCGAACAAAAAGAACTCCGCTTCAATGCCAAAAAACGCGGCGTCGGCCAGACCGGTCGACTTCATGTAGTTTTCGGCTTTGCGAGCAACGTTGCGAGGATCCTTGGCATATTCTTCGCCGGTGACGGGATCGTGAATGTTACAATACAATGCCAACGTGCTTTGCATGAACGGATCGACCATCGCCGATTCCGGCACGGGGATCAGCAGCATGTCCGCTTCGTTGATCGCCTTCCAACCGCGGATTGACGAACCGTCGAAACCGAATCCATCCTCGAAGCTTTCCTCCGTGAGTGCTTGCATCGGCACGGTAAAGTGCTTTTGCATTCCTGGAAAATCCATGAACCGCAGATCGACAGCTTTGATTTCCCGTTCGCGGCAGAGCGCGAGAACTTCACGTGGGGTCATGGAATTATTCCTGACAGTCGGTTACGTCAACATGTATGATCGCAGGGTGAATTATTCGGGCGACAACATCATTGCGGGGGAGACCCCAATGTCATCTGTGGCCTCCTGCGAGGCCGGACAATAGCCCACCAGAATACCCGAACTAGAGCGAAACACGCGCCCTTTGACGAAAAAATTGGAGCCAAAATCGAAAAATGCCTAATTTTAAGGCAAAATTTGTGGTACTCGTGCATGACTGGCCCGAATTGCACTGGGACTTCATGCTCGAAAAACAGGCATCTTTGCGCACTTTCAGGCTATCCCACCCGCCCGATCACCCCGGCGCAGTCGTCGCGGAGCCGCTCGCGGACCACCGAAAAGTATACCTAGACTACGAAGGCGAGGTCAGCGGTAACCGGGGAACCGTCACCCGCTGGGACAGTGGTACGTACGAATTAGTCTCCGATACGGACCTGCGAATCGAAATCCGCTTAGAGGGCGAGCGATTGACCGGTACAGCGGTGTTATCGCGGGAAGCGGATGATGACGATTGGACGTTCACCTTCACGTCCGCCGCATGATCTGTGGAATGCCTCAGCCGACCGTAAAACGCTACTCGGCCGATTCGGTTTCGAACGTCGCCAGTTGGGTCGGCGATTCGTTCAGCTCGGTGGACTTGTTGAGCAGAGCCATTTTTTGCGACGTATATTCCGCATCGGTGAGCGCACCGGAGTCAAAGGCCGCTTTGAGATGCGTCAATTGCTCGCCGACCGAAGGAACGACGGTCGTCTTTTCACCGATCGTTAAGGCCAAGCAACCGATCAGCAAATTCAACAGCAACAACGCTCCGCACAGCAAGGCAGGACGCATGGATCGACTCCGCAGCATTGAGAAAGGTGAGGCGCAATTTGGAGTAAGAGCGAGGAGAGGGGCGGGAATTTAACCGGGCGGTCAAAACCGGTCAAGGCGAATAGCGACCCCGAACGCCTATCTCAATGGGCGGCGCTGGCCGGCAGCACGTTTGCTGGTGCGCGTTGGGTGTTGATAGCAACTCTTGTCAGGCGGCTGCCTGTTCTATGGGACCTGTTTGACGAAACTATCTCGGTTTTTCTCCCACCACTCTTTCCAAGCGACCTGCATCTGTTCACCTTCCTGGGACGTTGGCCGATCGGGGCGATGGCCTTGCCAGTCGTGGAGAAAAGATTGTTTTGTCCAAGCGCGTAAATGAAACTCTGCGGTCGACCGCACGATGTCCGATTCAGCCGTCAAGTCCTCAATGAATTGGGGAATGTATTCGGCCGCTTCGGCTCGCGTTGTCGGGTCTGACCTCCAAGAATCGGCTGCCTCCCAGATATAAAACCGCTGAAACGGATGTCCGTCGTAAATCGTGTATTGTCTATTCCATTCCTGCATTTGCGGCAGAAAATCATTTTGCAGGGAGTATCGCCACGCCCGGCGAATCGCCGGCTTCTGGTCACGATGATTCTCGTGGGTTGAATCCTCGCTCGGCTGCAGCGAGGTTGGTCCATTTTTGAATCATGCGCGTATATTCGTCGGGCGACCATTGCTTGATGTGGATCTTGAACTTCGCGAAATCCGTGACTGAATTTGCACCGGCGAAATTCCGCTTTTTGACTTCTTTGAGGACGTCGCGAGGGATCTCTTTAGACAGTGGCGAGGGAGGGTAATTATCGTTCCAGCCGATATCGGTACGTTGTTTCATACAGAAGATTTCATATTGTCCAGGCTCGATGACTGCACGATATTGTTGAACCGGTAGATAGTGAATTTCCGGGACCTGCGACGAAAAAACGCCGTTCGGACCATGCCCTCCGCCCAACCGACTGATGGGATCGTAACGATCGGGCAGCCAGTTGCCGTGCTCGTCGCGCATGAGGATGAGGAACGTTCCATCACGATTGTTAGTATAACACCAATCGTCGATTTCCCATTCGCCGTCGCCGGAAAATTCAATCTGGAATCGTACCAAGATCGGTTCCCCCAGCAGGAACGTTGTTTGGTCCATCGAGAAGGTGCGGCGGAACAATTGTAGATTCTGTTCCGACCACTCAATTCCCTGGTCCGGATCAATTTTAGACCAAAATCGGTGTGGAACAGCAACTGGTAGGGCGGAGATCGTTTCAACGCCTTGCGATGTCGCCGAGAGTGATACCCAGCCCCGTTGTTGTGGCGATTCGGACTTTGCTGGCGGCGTCTCTTTTTGTGCTACGGGAGGTGCTGGTGCGGGCTGCTGGCTATCTGCTGGTTTCTCCGGTGCTTCGTTGCAACCGATGCAAAACGTGACTCCCACCAAGACGATCAAACAAGGATTACGAACTTGCATGGGAAGCGCCTCCCGCTGCTGATGAAAGATTCAATACATCACAAATCAAATCAGCGCCCCCGTAGAATGCGGCTGCATCTAAGCCGTTTGACGCGCGGCATCCGTCTCATTTGATTTCACTTGTAGGTACGTTTTTTGCCAATAATAAAACGTCATCGGGGTCACGAAAAACAGAAATATGAATGCGAGTCCCCAAATGAGTTTGTCGTATCGTCCCGGAAAGCAGTCGTCGGGCAAGAGCATCAACGTGATGAACCGCCGGAACCATTCGTAGAAGAAAATCGCCAATACCACCAGCAGGAAGAAAATACCCATGCGAAATCCCAATCCCTGTTATTGCCTTGTGTGAACGCGGAGCGAAGACGTTGCTGTTCGCTCAACAGACTGTAGCGAAATTTGCTGCGGAGATCACGGGAAATTTTGGCGGGGAGGGGCGTCAGCCTGACCAACGCCTCTGCGTGACCTGTGGTCGGGTTACGATTTAGCCGACGATCGTCATTAGAACGCGGTCTTTGTAGTTTAAGTCGTCCATCTGCAGCAGGCCCGCAATGGAGAAACGGACATCGTGCTCGACACGTTCGTGATTCGGCTCTCGTGCGTTGGGCGAATCTCTAAAAACGGCCTTATCCGAGGGGACCACTGTTCGTAAAAAGTGTGTCAGAAAACAGATGTCATCGTTGCCGATAATATCCATGGATTCGCCTGGGTCTATTGGGGCACTGTACGGCAATAACGGGAAATCAACCGCAACGTGTGCGATTGTTTCTCCCTTAGGGATGTATCCGGCAGACCACGCGTCCAGAATCCTACAGAAAATTGTGGTCAGGCGGTGTAGATCAGTCTGAGTGACGTTCGGAGATGCTTCTGCCCAACGGAAAAAACCCCCAATCCACCAGCGTTTGCTCACCACACATAATTCCGTAACACATGGTATTGCTTCGCATGCGGCAACAGCGTGCATAAAGCTAAAGAATCCAAAACGCCCGTTTTCCGAATTGAAATAATCGCGAATTCGCCGTTGAAGGACAGGATCGCAATCGCGGCTCAAGGGTCGACGGCCTGTCGACACCACCTCCCGAGAGGCCGTCGTCATATACGTTTCGTCGCGTAATGAATACGGCGGCAATTCAGCATAAACATCAAATCCACGGGCAACGCTGAAGTCTTGATGTTGAGCGACGAAATGTAACGCGTCCCAAACTGTTTGATTAACAAATTCTTCAAACGGTTTGACATCTACCGCAAAGTAACTGACATTGATTCCCATAGCCGTCCATTCGCAAGATTGCGATCCCCCGGCGGAGCCGGGGGCTGAGGGACCCGTTAGCCTTCGGCGACGTTGACGTACACCTTCAGCGCCGATTTCTCTTCCACCAACAGCCGCATCATTTCGGCGTAGTTCTCCAAACCGTCGACCGGGTTGGTGAGGATTCGTTCGGTGACGCCGGGGTAGGTGACTTCGCCCAGGGCCATGTCGGCGATGCCCGATTCGAAGTGGCGGTAGTTGGCGTTCACCGAACCCAACAGTAGCTTGTTGCCCAACACCCAGTTGAGGTTCACGTGGTCGGAGGGGATTTGGATGTTGCGTTGGCCGCCGGTGATGCTGGTCCAGACGATCGCTCCGTTGTGGCCCAGCACTTCCATCGCCTCAAAGGCGACTTGGCTGCTGCCGGTGGCTTCGATGATTAAGTCCGGCTTGCCGACCTGCTCGACCAGCTCCTTGAGCGATGTCTCGCGGGTGCTGACGTAGGTTGCGCCGTAGGCTTCGGCGATTTCGGCTTTTAGGCTGGGCTTGCCGCTGCGGGCGATGGTGTAGACTTCCATGCCGCGCAGTCGCAGGATCAATGTGGCCAACAGGCCAATCTGACCGGCACCGGTGACGAATGCCCGCTCCGGTTTCCAGACCTGCAATCGCTTTTGCGCTTCGAACGCCTGTTCGACCGCCTTAGCGGCGCAACTCATCGGTTCGGCCAGTACGTGCAGGTGCTTGAGTCCGACCGGCACGCGGACGATGAATTCCGCGTCGTCAACGAAGTATTCGGTCAGATAACCGTGCAGTAGGTTAATGCCCCGCTCGTAGTAGACCTCTTCGCTGGTGATGTCGCTGCGGCCGATTTGATCGAAGATTGAGCCACCGGGACGCCGCACCGTGCAGGTCACATAATCGCCCGGCTGCACATGTTTGACGGCCGGGCCGACTTCTTCGACGATGCCGAACGATTCGTGCCCGAGCACCAAAAAGTCGTATCCTGGCGGTGAGGCACCATACAGGGCGTCGTTGATTTCTCGGTCGGTGGCATCGACGCCAATTTTCAGTACACGGACTAACACCCCCCGCCCGTCGGGAACATCCGCGACAGAAGGCATGGGCAACTCGGCCATGTGAACACTATTGGGTTGACCGGGACGTACGGCGATGGCTTTCATTGGTTTCCAGTTGACAGTAGTGGCCAGTGGCGAGTGGCCGGTGGCCAGAAAAAAAGCTGCGGAATGCCACCTCCAGGAGGGTGGCTTGGTCGCAAACCGGCAGCCTGAAAATGGATTAAAAACTACGGAGACTGGCCACTGACCACCGGCCACTGACCACTCTTTTTAAAGAGTCCATCCTTTGCGGTATTCGCGTTGGATGTATTGATCGGCTTCGGGGGCGTTGGTGGCTTTTAGGTTTTCCGCGTCCCATTGCAGTTCCTTGCCGCCGGTGCGGTAGGAGACATTGCCCAGCAGGACTGCTTCGGCCAGTGCGCCGGAGTAGTCGAAGTTGCAGGTGGTCGGTCCACCGGTTTTGACAGCTTCGACGAATTCTTTGTGATGGCCGATGGAGTTGGGAATCGTTTGTTCAACGGGTTCCGCTTCCTTGCCGTTATCCAGAAAGACTTTCTTCGAACCATAATCGGCGAGGATGCGGCCTTTGTCTCCTTCGAAGAGGACAGCCGATTTTTTGTTGTACACCTCGGCCCCTTCGGGCATCCAGCCGCCGTGGTACCACGTGAGGTGTACCGGGGGTTGGTCGCCGCGGGCGGGGAATTGGTAATCGACCTGCATTTTGTGCGGCACTTCGTTGTCGCCTTCGTGCGCCTTTTCTCCTTTGGCAACCACGCTGGTCGGGTAGCGCAAATCGAGAGCCCAAAACGGCAGGTCCATGTAGTGGCAGCCGAAGTCGGCCAACCAGCCGCCCCCGAAATCCCACCAATACCGCCAATCGAAATGGAAGTGCGAGACGTGAAAGGGACGATAAGGTGCCGGTCCGAGCCACAAGTCGTAATTGATGCCCTTAGGAACTTCGGCTTTTTTGACACGTTTCCCCACGACGGTTGGCCCATTGCCTAGCCAAACATGCACGCGTTTCACATCGCCAATGGTTCCCGCTTGAACTTCTTCGACCACGCGGCGGTAGTTGTCGCCGGAATGAATCTGTGATCCCATTTGCGTGACCGCGTTTTTCTCGGCGGCCAGATTGCGGATGACGCGGCATTCATGCACGGAATGTGCCAGCGGTTTTTCGCAGTAGACCGCCATGCCCCGCCGCAATCCCTCGGCGACCGGAATCGCGTGGGTGTGGTCGGGGGTGCCGACGATCAAGATGTCCAGGTCTTCGTAATCGAGAACGTGGCGGAAGTCCTCGAAGGTTTTGGTTTTGGGAAACGATTTTGAAGTTTCCGCCATGCGATTGGCGTCAATATCAGCCATGGCAACGATATCGACACCCGCTTTGGAGATGCCGTTGATGTTGGCACGGGCGCGGGCAAATGTGCCGACGGCTCCGGCACGTAGCCGCTCATTAGGGCTATTCGATGCCGCGCAGGCTGTGGGAATGACTGTCGGCAGAGCAATGCTGGACGCAGTCGCTAACGACGCTGCCTGTTTCAAAAAACGGCGGCGACTTTGGGGATCGTTTGTGAATTCACTCATGGGGCTACTCCTTGGGGCAGAATGACGCAATCGCTTGTTTATTAACGCGGATTCGGGCGTTTGAATCAAGGCTCAAACAAATCACCCGCCCCCCCGGAACCAAGCCGGGAGGGCGGGCACATCGAATCCTCGCATGATAGACGATTTTTAAGGCTTAGAATTCGCCCAGGATTTCTCCGCCGGAGATCGTGCACAGTCCCTGATAGACGCCCAGGTCGATCGATTCGGAGATAAACTTCACACGGCCGTCGCCGAAGACACAAAAAATACCTCCCGTGTGCATACTGCTAAAATCGTCGAGATGCGCGTCGGGGTGATTGGGGGTATGGTCGGCTGTCCCCAAAATCCGGGCAAAAGCCTCTTCCCCTTCCGGCACGACCCCCAACCAAGTGGACATATCGATTTCCGAACTCCGTTCAGCGGCCATAAGCACATTGCTGGTCCCGTCGGTCATGTGCCTCAGTCGGACCGAACTGTTGTGGTAGAAGGTCCCGTCTCCGCTACAGATAAAGCCAGGGGCCTCTCCTTCACAGTCCTCCATTTCAACGGTCCCAATACAGCCGACATAATTGGATGTCGCCAGTTCCGTAATCGGCATGCCGGTTCCTTCGTTATTGATCGTCCAAGTGGGAGGGCCGGGGTCGGTTGGACAGCGAAAGGCGCTGAGCGTATACACACGCTCCGGATCGTTGGTCGGATCCAGTAGCGGAGCCTGCAAGTCGATTGCTTTATACAGCGGGTCTTGTTCGAGCATCGGCAAAATCATGGTTGCCCACCCCCAACCGCCATCCCCTTCGACCCAAGGCAGGTTTGTGGAACCATCGACGCCGATCCAACCTGAGGGCAATGTCAAATGGATGTCGTGATAGTTGTGGAGCGCCAAGCCGATTTGCTTGAGATTGTTGCGGCACTGGGTCCGCCGCGCGGCTTCGCGGGCTTGTTGCACAGCGGGAAGGAGCAGTGCGATGAGGATGGCGATGATCGCGATCACCACCAACAGTTCAATCAGGGTAAAACCCCTGCGTAGGCGTTTGGAATGCATGTGACGTACCTTATGAAGATTTTTTATAAGAAAATAATTACGTAATCATTTGTGGGAAGAGCCGCGCATCAAAGTCCGCTTCGCGCAGGCGCGAACCGATATCAGCATGATGACTGATGGTCTGAACCAACCGCTGCTGCTGCCGAACATCGCGAAGGAAATGCGTGCAGACTCAATACGTCACGCGGCAGCCCGCCCTTGTTGGGGCGATGGCAGAAACGCGGGCATATTAGAGAATCGACGCAACGCACCTGGCGCTGTCGGCTCGCGCGGAGTCGCCTGTTGAAAATCCAGCGCAGGCTGGATCAAGGGAGTACCACAGGCGGATTGTCCGCCCATGTTTGCACAGGTCGCATTTAGGCACTGGCGGGCAAGCCGCCAGTGGCACCCTGATTCAACGGGCGAAATTATGCTGGCGGTGCGCGGGGGTTGCCGCCAAACGGTTGATAGATCGTTTGCAACGGCACCGCTGTGGCCACCGACATTGCATCCCGGGGCGCTTCGGGCAGTTCCACCGCGTCGGCAACAATGGCCATAGTCAGAGCAGTGAAATGGCAAATGAGACAATCATGATCGTGCCGAGGATGCGGCGAATGGTCATGATCGCTGTGAGGCAACGATGTCTTGTTTGCCTCGTGCTGAGCTGTCTTGTGCACATGGCCATCGTGGTGATGATGATGACCATGGTGATGCCCATGATGGGCCGATTGCGTGGCCGATTCCGGCGTAGCTGCCGAATGGGCCGTATGGTCGTGATCGCAGGTGACGTCATGCAATGCATGCCCGCCCACGGCCAGCCCGACATAGGCGGTGACCGCGACGATTGCAATACATTTGCGTACGTAGCGAAGGACCATCACTGAAATCCCATTGGTAAAAAATACGATTCGTTGCGGCTTACGTTTTTGCTTCGCGAACGACTCGCCGCTCACTGATTATGCCGCCACCGCAAACCTATTGCAATAGCGCAATCGATGCAAATACAGCAATTCTCCCGATTTCTATTTGAAGAAAACTACGATTGCAACGTGTTCGTCGCACCCTGCTCTCACCACGTTTTTCCACGAGGAAACGCGGAATTTCTACAAACTTGCTGGCCGATAAGAGTTTTTCTTATTGCGGCATATTTCTGTCACGTTCAAATGGTCATTAAGAGTCGTCTGAGTCGCGGTGCCAACCTTTTTGGTTGGAATGCGTCTCACCCATCTTGCTGATAACTCAGTCAATCGAGTTTCAGCCATCACATCTAAAATCACGGCTCCAACACATCTGTTCTGATTTTCATTTCGACCCACAAAGCACGGGGCTATGGTGATCCCCTCTACAAAGGTATACTTTCGCGAGTGCAACACTGTTGGCGAAAAACGCCCGATCCAGGTCCTTTTGACAAAATCGGAGCGGGCAGCCTGTTTTACTTGCGAGGTCACGGATGGTGCGGAAACCGATCATCGGCGGCGACAATGACGATCAACACGACGTTCATAAAGACAATCATCTCAGCGAAGACAACAGCGGTGGGTTAGGGACCCCGTTGTTTGACGAGGACGGCCTGGACGACCTTCGGCCTCAACGGCTGGCGGACGTAGTGGGGCAGCAGGCTGTCGTCGAGCGGTTGCAGATTATGCTCAACGCCGCTCGAAAACGGGATGAGCCGCTCAGTCACTTGTTGCTTGACGGTCCTCCCGGTTTGGGCAAAACCACCTTCGCGACCGTGCTCCCCCGCGAACTGGGAACAGAATGCCAAATCACCTCCGGACCGTCGCTCAGTGCGCCTAAAGACCTGTTGCCGTATCTGACGAATGCAAGTCACGGTTCGGTCTTATTCATCGATGAAATCCACCGCATGCCCCCGGCGGTCGAGGAATTTATCTATCCGGCGATGGAAGACTTTCGCGTGGACATCACACTGGGCGAAGGGCTCAATGCGCGCACGATTAACATGAAGCTCAAACGCTTCACCCTAATCGGAGCCACCACACGGAGCGGCATGCTGACAGCGCCGCTGCGAGATCGTTTCATCAATCGCGAACACCTTGAGTTTTATACGGTCGAGGAACTGACGGAAATCGTCACCCGCAATGCGAAAAAGCTAAACGTCGAAATCACACACGAAGCCGCAATCGAGATCGCGCGCCGCAGCCGAGGGACACCCCGCAACTCGAATAGCTTCCTCCGTTGGACACGGGATTTCGCCGATAGCGAAGCGGACGGCCGCATCTCCACCGAAGTGGCTGTCGAGGCACTGAAAAAACGGGAAATCGATGTGACGGGTCTAGATCGCCAAGACCGCCGCTACCTGGAAACGCTGATCCGCGTCTTCGACGGCGGCCCGGCCGGTGTCGCTGCGCTGGGACACAGCATGAACATCCCCCCCGATACGCTGGAGGATGAAATCGAACCGTTTCTGTTACGGAGCGGATTCATTAAACGCACCCCCCGCGGCCGAATGATTTCCCTATCCGCCTTCCAACACCTCGGCCTCGCCACCCCCGCAGACGACGGCACAGGACACACAAACCTATTCTAATGCGGCGTAGCCGCCTGGTGTGAGCTTCCGCTCAATTTGTATAGGCCGCTCCCGTTGGTCGCTGCGCGTTGGGAGAGGTGGTGAGGTGTTTCTGGGAGGGCGAAGCTCCTGCTGAGCCGCATCGTTGCGTTGGGCATGGCGTGGGAAATTGTTGAACGAATGACAGGTTACGGTAGCGCGCGGCTCGACGGGAGCCTCGCCCTCCCGGGAATGCTGTATTCCCAAATCGCAGCGACCAACGGGAGCGACAATCGCCCATCGAGCAGAAGCTCGCACCAAGCGGCAGTGCCGCCGCTAGTTGGCGCGGACGTTGAATTCTAGTTTCCAGCGTCCGTCGTTGGTGGTGCTGACGCCCCATAATTCGAACATTCCGAGTTCGGTGATTTTGGCGTGGAATTTGACGGGTACGTAGCCTTCGTCGGTTTCGGCGGATGCAGGTAAAGTGGCTTCCAGCGGATCGGTCTCGGTGATTTCGTCGGTGGTCCAGGAGGCGATCACGCTACCTGGTTGGTCGTCGCGGCGCGTGGCGGAGCTGAAGAAGCGAAATTGCGCGGGCTGGCCGACGACCAGTCCGATTTCTGCTGAGGGCACGTCGACTTCGGTGCCTTCTTCCATTCCCAGTGCAGCGACGCACAACGCGCGTAAGGGACGGGGCACGCCGGGAATCGCCGGGCCGGAAGTTTCGATCCCGACGTAATACGCATGCGACGTCCCACCGCGAATGCGAATGCCGCGGCCTTGTTTGGCGCGGGCATAGTAGGCAGCACCGCGTGCTACGGCGTAATCGAGATCGTGTTCACCATCGAGCAGTTTCGGCTTCACCTCAGACCAGCCGGCAATGGTTTGTTGTAGACGTTTGCGCAGCTCAGCCGCCTTGAAGACACCGCCGTTGAACAACAGCCGCGTCGGTTGCACTGCTTCGCCATCACCCTGCGCGCTGAGGAATGCCGCCAAGTGCCGCGTTACTGCTGTGTCTGCTTCGAAAGGCAATCCGATTTCTTGAAATCCGGATGTTGCCGCCGCTTGCGGTTTTTCCGTGATGTCGCACTTGGGGAAAAAACCGTCCAGTAACAGCGACGCCGATTTTTTGCGGTCCATGTCGATGGAAACGGTGCCGCCAATCAGTTTGCTGCCGCGTCCCAGAACGGTGACCGGATGCGTGTCGGGGCCCTCGGCGGCGAAGATCGTTTCTTTGGCGTTGCGACAGGCGTGCCATAATGACACGGACTGCCAAGCGTCGAGTTGGGTTCCTTTTTTCGCGAACTGGGCGGCTGCCTGATGCGCCAAGGCAAGGTCCATGTTGTCGCCCCCCACCAGCAGGTGATTGCCGACCGCGCGGCGTTCCAGGGTTAGCTCGCCGTTTTCTTCGTTGACTTCAATCAACGTAAAGTCGGTCGTACCACCGCCGACGTCGCAGACCAATAAGATGTCGCCGACCGACAATTCTTTACGCCAGGCATCGCCGGCAGCGGCCAGATAGGCATACAGCGCTGCCTGTGGTTCCTCAAGCAGCACAAAGTCTTCGGGCAAACCGGCAGCCAAGGCTGCTTCGCGGGTCAAATCCCGCGCGCTGGCATCGAATGAGGCGGGCACCGTCAATACGACGTGCTGCTGGGCTAATGGGGCATCGGGATGGGCGGCGTCCCATGCGGCGACAAGATGGGCCAAGTATTGCTCTGCGGCGGAGACAGGCGAAACTTTGGGAATGTCCTCCCCCGCACCCCAGGGTAGAATGGGCTCGTGGCGGTCCACACGATTATGGCAGAGCCAAGATTTCGCCGAGACGACGGTCCGCGTGGGGAGGTCGGCTGCCTGTTTGTGGGCCAATTCGCCAGTCGTCACCGCTGGGTGGTCCTCCCAGGGGAGGGCGAATGCTTTTCCTGCTTTTTCGGTTTCGGTGGGGATATACAGAAACGACGGCAACGCTTTTTTCGAATCCACGGTTCCGGCCGCCACGAGTTGTGGGATCGGCAGCAATTGGATTTCCGCATCCTCGCTGTCCAGTGAGGAATAGGCCAATACACTGTTTGTGGTACCCAGGTCGATGCCAACGGCAAATTCAGTCGTCATGGAATATCAATACTTCATTTCAGGTGAGGTCGTGCGTGCCGCGCATTCTAACGGGCTCGGGACGGCGTGCAAGAAACGCGCGGCGTTTCAATTGGCCATCAATTCCAACACGCGGGCAAATGCACCATAACTCCCACCGTCAAAGAGAACAAACCGGACCAACTCCGGTCGCCCCTGCTCTTGCAGAAAGTCACGGACAACGGCCAGTGAGGTTTCGGCCGCCAGATCGATGGGATAACCATAGACGCCGGTGCTGATGGCGGGAAAAGCGATCGATCGACAATTGTGCTCGACCGCCAGTTCTAGGCAGCGACGGTAAGCTCCGCCGAGCAAATCAGCCTCGTTCTGTCCGCCGCCCCGCCAGATCGGACCGACTGCGTGAAAAACGAACTTGGCCGGCAATCCGTAGGCTGCCGTGGCGACCGCCGCACCAGTGGGACAACCGTCGGGATAAGCCCGGTCTGTTTCCTGCATCAATTCCGGCCCGGCGGCGCGGTGAATCGCACCGTCGACCCCGCCGCCGCCATGCAGCCCACTATTGGCTGCATTCACGATAGCGTCGACCTGCTGCGTGGTAATGTCCCCTTGCGTGAGTTCCAAGCGACTCTCGCCAAATTGCACCAACATGATTTTGAATTTCTCGACTACAAGTCGTTTCAAAACCCTCTGACGCGTCACGTAATCTCTTGTATTATAGATTCCTGAACAGGCGCAACCGGGTTTTGAAACTGGTTCTAGGGAAGTCTCCAGGGAAAAGGAAAGGCAGCCTGAAAACTACAGGCTTTCTAAAAACCGAACCAGATCTTTTAACTCTTGAGTACCCAAGTCGCGATCCAATTGGTGCTGGTGATCGGTGAACACAGCGCCGAGCGTTTTGGCACGTTTGTCGTGAAAAAATCCTCGCCGTCGGCCCACACCGCGCAAGGAGGGCGGATTGAACTTTCGGTTGCCGACCTCATCGACCAGATCCACATCGAAGACTCCTCCAGTCGTATAAGTCACCGGCGGGACGTGGCACTGGATACAGTTCATCTCATGAAACAGCGACTGGCCGCGGGTGAGACTGGCTTCGTCTTCTTTGTCAATTGTTTGCGGTCGTAAGGGGGGCGGCGGGTTGAGGGTCTGCAAGTAGGCGGCCAGATCGTTCACCGCTTCTCCGCTGGGCGGATCGCCGTGCAGCGTGGTGCGAATCGATTGATCGATTTGATCATGGAGTTCCTTCATGCTGCCATTCCAGGCCCACAGATCAGTTTGCGAAACACCGAGTAAGGTCGGAATGCGTTTCGGGGCACCGTACGAACCATCCCCCAATGTGTCGGCCGTCAATCCGCTCGTGTGTCCGTCGGTGTGGCAACTGTGGCAGCTCATCCAACTGTCGTGCGAAATGCCGGCGTCAAAGAATAACAATTCGCCTCTTGTCTGCGGAGATGGCTCGGGTGTCGGACCGAGGGAAATGTCTTGCACGGGCGGATCAGCGGCGGGGTCGATCACTGAAATGGAATCGGAAAGCGTGTTGGCCACGATCACCTCACCGGAATCGACGGTCGCGAGTAGGGCTGTGGGTCGTCGCCCCGTCTTGTAGCGCCGCATGTCGCGGCCGGCAATATCGGTGATCGCCACTTCGCCCGTCCCGGCTAAGGCAATGGCAATGCGTCCTTTGTCCAACAGGGCGATATCCGCCGGGTCAGCAGCGCCGTGGCCCACGTCTCCCAAACGGACAGCCCCTCGCCCGTCGAGCAAATTGGCCGTCGGCGACAACAACCGCTGGACCGAAATCGGGCGAGCGACGTTATTGGAAAGCATGCCCCAGTGCAGATCGTTGAACGTCGCACGGGCCAACGGATTGAGATGTTGATGCGTGATCAACACCGCATCTTGCGCGTGATTGAGCGTCAAGCCTTGCAGGTTGTGGGCGGGGAGGTCACGAACGGATGCGACTTCGCCGGATTCGGTCTCTACCAACGCAAGCTGTCCGCCGAACGCGTCGGCGACAATTAGCATCCCGGCATCGCCGAACAACAGCAGCTTTCGCGGCTCGAATGGTAAAGCGACGGTTTTGAGGATGTGCAATTCGACATTCGAATCGCTTTGCGTCGAGACACTCACAATCGTCAACCGCCGCGACCACAGCGATGCCACATAACAGCGCGTTGCGTCGTCGTTGAGAATCAATTCCACGGGAGACGGGCTAACGGGGAGGCGCGCGGTCCCCTGCAGCGCATCGTTGCCGTAAGCGCCGCGATCAATTCATGCCCTGCCTCGTCGGTAACGAAAAGTTGTTTTCCATCGGGAAGAACGGCCATGTCCGACAATTGTTTGCCCGCCGGAAACTCGTTGATCACGCTCCAAGAGTCGGTGTTGAGCAGACTGACAGTGCCGCTACGTCGGTTGGCAACGACGAGCCGCAATCCGTCATTCAGCCAGCCCAAGGCGACGGGGTGGCGCAGTTGGGTGGGCAACTGCGACGGCAATGGGGTCGTGACTTCCTGCGGCTCCCCAGCCCAGGCAGGTAACAACGCGCTGAGAATTAAAAAGGGGATCAGGAAAATGCAGCGAGCATTCATATTCAGCATGTCTGTTTGGCCTAACATTTAGTCGACGGTCGGTTTTGTTTTTTTGAATCCCTTCAACAAAACCTCTTCCGCTTTTCTTCTTTTAATGACATTCGTCAAAATCTCCGCCGCTTTTGTTTTGATGTCCGAGCGGAGTTGTAGTCGATGTGTTTGTTTGGCACGATCGGTCCTGGAGGATATTGAATTCTTTTGCCATTCCGAAACAACATTTTTTCCCGTCGCCCATCCGGAGTCCTCCGGACTAATGTCGTGATGTTAGTTGGCTTACCGGTTCCGACAAGCGAAATGCCGTTGGCACGCAACAACTCAGACGTCGATAAGGTGAGCACTTGATCGGTGCCGGGAATCGGAAGCGTCGATTTTCCGTAACCGTGCCCGGCAGTCTTTTCACCAACGATCAAGGCACGCTTGTGATCCTGCAGCGCTGCCACAACCCATTCGGCCGTTCCGGAGGTGTGGCGGTCGACGATGATGGCCATCGGCAATTTCGCGAATAATGCCTCGCGTTCGGCTTGATAACCGCGTGATCCACTGCGCGAACGCACCTGTCCGATGTCACCGCCATCAAGAAGCGCATTGGCGAGTAACAGGGACTGGTGTACGTCTGCCCCGTGAACCATACGAAAATCCAAAACGATTCCGTCGACGTCCTGTTCAAGCAGCGTTTTTTCGGCTTGTCGTAGTTCATGCACGAGGGCAGCGGAGATCCTTTTGATTTTCATATATCCGATCAACTTCGGTCCCGGAAGTTGCAGGAGTTCCGGTTTCGCCAGGGACGGGATATTGATCACGCCTCGATGAAATGCCAGCGTTCGCAGCGGTTGGTCCGGCTGATGCACGACAAACGTAATATCGCTGCCTTCCGGCCCGCGAATCATCTCCACAACTTCGGACAGCATTTTGCCTTTCGTGCTGATGCCGTTGACTTCAATAATCAGATCGCCCTTTTCTCCGCCCGCCTGTTCCATGGGTCCGCCGGGAACGACTTGTGCGATCGTCGGCCGATTGCCCGTGCTTGACATTCTAAGTGCGATCCCTGTCCCCACATAACGATTTGAGGCGATCTGTTCGTCCACGGTATGCTTTCGCACAGCGGTGATGCGGGCTCCGCCGGGCAGGTTGGAAACCATGTCGGTCAAGGACTCTCGAACGAGCGGTTGAAATGGCTTCGAGAGCCAACGAGCCACTTCGTCCAGAGTATCGTTTAAAAAATCAGGAACCTGTTCTAGCGATCGACGGGAAATCCGTTGTGGCATGTCAGGCGGCATCTGCAAATGTGCTTTTTGATACACTTGGCGAATCACGTCCAACACCATCTCTTGGCCGGTTGGCGGCGCGATGTGGTGCTCCAAGACCAAGTTGACAACGTGCATGACCTCGTCGACGGACGTTTTGACATCGCCGGCGACGTCAGGGTTTGTCACCTCGGCATCCTCTCCGTGTGCCGGGAGGTTAACTCCTGCAATCAGCAGCACCGGTATCCAAACTGCCGGAAATCGTATGAGGGCGCGTCTCATTTTTTCACCTCTGAGCTTTGGGATGGAACGGGAAGAGGATCGTTGGAGCGAGTTCCGCCGCGGATCAGGTGGCATTGGTCATACTTCATCAGCGGGGATCAAGCGCTGTTCTCTCTTAGAACGAGTTTTAAAATTAACGTTTTACAACTGCCATCCAGCGCCCCGGGAGGGCGAAGCTCCTGCTGAGCCGCATTGTGGCGTTCGGTGTGGGGAAGTGTGGAGATTTCTATGGCCAAGGCAAGCAATAGGGTTCATCGCGGCTCGGCAGGAGCCTCGCCCTCCCAGTTTGAGAACACGCTCTTAGGTATCCTTATCAGCGGGTCTGGAAATGTCGTAAACGATGATCGTCCCGTTGCCTAACAGGCAGACCAGCCGCTGGCCGTCGGGTGTGAACTGGACGTCATCAATCCCATCGGCTTCGGTGCCGAAATCAAACAACGGTTGACCGGTTTGGCAGTCCCACAGTTTCACCACCTGGTCTCTGCCGCCGGTGACAATCGTCTTGCCGTCCGGCGAAAATGCGACGGATTTGACTTTATCGCCATGAGCGATCACCGAGTACAGCTTCTTGCCGTTGTGGGCATTCCAGAGTTTTAAATGACGATCATGGCCGACCGTGGCAATCAAATCGCCACTCGGATGATAGGCACAGTCTGCCAATGTGCTGGAGTGTTCGGTCAAACGAAATAGTTCCTTGTCGTGCGCGATGTTTCTAACGACCAGATCATTCATTGATCCGTACGCCAAGCGATCTCCATCGGGAGAGAAATCGATCGCGTGGCTTTGCGTGGCTGGAAAGCGCAGGATTTCATCCGGCCGTTCCACATCGTAGATCTCGACATAGTCAACGCTTGACCACCAAGCGGTGGCAACTTTTTGCCCGTCGGGCGATACAGCCATTTGTGGGTCATCAAGCTCAGGAGAAATCGGCCACGACTGGATGAGTTGTTGTGAATCGAGATCAAACATGCTTAATGTTTTGTGGTCGGTAGCCGCCATCCGGCGACCGTCGTTCGAGGTCGCGATCGACATCCAACGCGGCTGTTGGGTTGAAAAGGCGCTAGTCCCTTCGCGCCGGGCGAAATCGTATTGAATAATGTCTTTATCAGCGAGATATAGCTGACCGTTTTTTCCGATCGCCATATCTCTAGCGTTCAGTCCTGGTGTCGCGATTTTCCATTCGGCGGACTGTGGGTTGGGCGTCCACATGTTGATAACACCATCTAGCCCGCCGGAGACCAGTAAATTACTCCCGGTGCTGACAGCCAACGCTTGAATGCGATCTTCATGCGCTATCCAGTAGGGCATAATTTTCCTCGGTGACATCGAGTTATCCTGACTGGCATCTGCGGTCACCGGCCAAAGATGAATCGTCGCGCCGCGATCGCCGGTCGCTAGCCAATCGCCGTCGGCCAAGAACGTCACCGACTCCACTCCATCGGGTTGGCTGCCCAGCTTACGGAAGTCCATGGTTTTTGTATCGACCAGAACACCCCCCCGTGGACTGTGCAGGCGGCAATATGGCGACCGTCTTGGGAATAGGCCACACACATCACACGTGAATCATTGAGATTCCAGATGACTGGTTCTTCTTGTTGATTCTGCAGATCCCACAATCGCAAAGTGCGATCACTACTAGCAGAGACCACATATCGACCGTCGGGAGAGACCGCAAGTTGTTCTGGATCCCGTTCGTGACCGGCAAAGGTCCTGAGTTTATTGCCGGTGGCGCGGTCCCACAGATAAATCATTTCGTCATCGCCGGAGGAAACGATCGCTGTATCATCAGGCAGATAATGCAGGCAGTACACCTCTCCATCATGTGCATCAATCGACCGCACTTGCATTCCATCGGAGACGTTCCAGGTTTGGATACGGCCGCTGGAATCGGCTGTCGCAACCTCCGTTTGATCGCTAGTCCAACAGACGTAATTGGCGGATTCCGCCCCGGTCGGAATAGTGCGGACCTCCTGGCCCGTCTGCGCATCGAAGATGTAAATATTGCCGTCGCCGCAAGCGGCCGCCAAGAGCGATCCATCGGGAGAGGGTTGCACACAAAAAATGCCATCGGGACAACTGATCGAAGCATGGCTGGGGAGTTCGATGAGTCGATTCATATAGTACCATTCAAAACCGGGCAGATTCTCCTCACCGGTTTTTGGCTGATGGTGATTCAATAACTCAGCAGCCGAGGGAATATCTTCGCGGCGCAGCGCGTCGGCTGCGACCTTCATTTCTGAGACATACAGCAGTCGTTGCATGCGGTTGTTTGCTTCTTCTGCCCGCGCTCTTTGCCAATCGGCAGTTTCTGAGCGTTCGTCAGCAATTTTCCAGGCACGGTGCATTTCCAATGCCTGCCAGGTACTGACGGCAATGCCTAGAATTAAACTCAATGCAATCGCGGCTGCGGATCCCAAAGCTGTCCGGTGCCGACGGGCAAATTTCCACAAGCGATACGAAGCCGAGGGAGCGCCGCGCGGCGACCGGCTCATCGTTAAGAAACCGTTGCACATCGTCGGCAAATTCACCCGCCGTTTGATACCGTCGCGGAGGATCTTTTTCGATCGCACGAATGATAATCCAATCCAAATCGCCGCTGAGGGTTTGGCCCAATCGCTTGCGATCCGTCCGGCGACATTCCACAACATCGGTCAAAGTTGCTTCATCCAACGTGTTAAGGCGACTACTGGGTCGCAGCGGTTCGTCCTCGCGGATGATCCGCCGCATTTCGTCTTGAGTCGCTTGATACAAAGCCTGCCGGTCAAACGGCGTGGCGCCGGTTAACATTTCGTAGAGCAGGACGCCCAGCGCATAAATGTCGGTCCGCGTATCGACGTCCGCCCCTCCCCATTCCGCCTGTTCGGGACTCATATAAAGCGGCGTCCCCACAAGTTGCGAGAACAACGTATGTGCAGTTTCCTCACTATTTTCCTGATTGATAGCCTTGGCGACGCCAAAATCAATAATCTTAGGAACGGGGGTTCCATCGTGAAGCGTGACCATCACGTTGCTGGGTTTGATGTCGCGGTGAATAATTCCTTTTTGGTGCGCATGCTGGACCGCGTAGCACACTTTGATGAATAGTCGCAATCGATCCCGTGCGCGCAGCTTGGCGTCATCGCAATAATCGGTGATCGGCTTCCCCCGCACCAACTCCATGACAAAATACGGTCGGCCTGTTTCGGTTTCACCCGCATCAAATACATGCGCGATGTTGGGGTGATCCATCATCGCCAACGCCCGTCGCTCGATTTCGAAACGGGCGATCACCTGCTTGGTGTCCATTCCTGGTTTAACAACTTTGAATGCCACCTGCCGTCTGACTGGTTTAGACTGATGGGCGATGTAGACAACTCCCATCCCGCCCTGGCCAAGCTGGTCCGCCAACTGATAACCATCGACAACAGTCCCCGTGAGATTGCCCATGGACTGCGATTTGCCGAGGGACGCCAAAATCGTTGGAGGTTTGTCGAAGTATCCCGACACAATCTTGTGTGCCGCAAGCAGTTCATCGACGCGCGCTTGAAGTGAAGCATTCTCCCCACAGGCATCGCGGACGAATTGGTCCCATTGCTCAGCCGGAATCTCATCAACGGCTTCAAGAAATATCTGTTGTGCGAGCGCGGACTCCGAATCGGCCAACGGATCTTCCATGCCCAATCTCTCCCCCCACTGGTCACCTAGACTTGCAAGACCAGTCAGCGACAGCGGTCGATCGACCGCGCGACATCGCTGTTGGCACAACGATTCTCAATCGTACTGAACAAGCTGGGCTGTCACAATGCTGTTTAACAGGGGAGGGGGGGGGAGAATGCGTTAGCGGCCAGAAAGTGCTTCCCGCTCCGATTGCCCCAGAAACAATTCCGCCAATGTGATGTTGCCGGACATGAGTCGCCGACCTGCGACTGAGAGTGATCCGGGTCGCACTTGCAGCGACTCCAAGACAGGCTGTTGAAAACCAAACTGGCCTAATTCCACAAGAATCACCTGATTTCCATCGCGTTGTGTCCAGACATGCAGGCACCCCGCTTCGGTCAACAGACGCGACATCTCAGCCAATACATCGTCCATCGGCAGCGGGATTCCGCCGGCGCGCGCGCTGGCGAATTCGACTGCTAGACAATCGGGTGTTTCGATATCGGGCTTCAACTGCACGCTAATGACCGCGTCCCAGTATTCGTCTCGGTAATGAAACGCCAAGTGAATCGTATTCTCAGTAAAATGCAGCCGCGGTTCGCTCACACCAATCGGCAGCCAGTGCGCGCGATGTCGAGGAAGTTCCTCGGCCAACCAACTGTTGATTTGGGTGGCGGTGAATTCTTGCGACCATTCATCGGCGTGATAAATGTCGTCGACCAGACGCAGCGTCCGCTGCTCCAGATGTTGGGCTTGTTGTTGCCGTTTACGGGGATCGGCCTGTTGATCCAAGGCGTCTCGGTAAAACCGGGGCACTTGGTGAAAAGACCAGCCCGTGGCCGCTGCGACAGCGGTCAGCAACAGCAATAACAAACCACTGCCGATCAATGCATGTGATTGTTTCATGAGCAATTCTCCCGTCGGACACCACGTCAAAATGAAGTCCGCGTCGAACGGTCGTCAAAACTACCTAGCAAGTGTCAACATCAGCGGTATCTTGCTATCGCCGAAACTCACTCAGTAGGCTTTGCACCCTGTTGCCGAATTTGATTTTGGGCGGAGACCATCGCTTCCACACGCCGGTTAGCGCATGGAAACACAACGAGGCCCAGATTGGCTGGGCAAGACGACTCGGGGGACTCCGCGAAAATCCAACGATTGAGGGATCACGAAATGGAGACAAACGCCAACCGCCCCATCACCGATGACTTTGCGGCTGTCGTGTGAGGCGGGAATGCCTCAACTAAAAAGAGGGGACTGAACTTATGATCGATTGCGATGAGAAACGGGTGCACGCCTATGCGGACACCGGAAAATACAATAGCAACGTGCTGTGAAGTTCGTCAAAAGTGATGTGCGTTGCCGCGCGTCGCCACAACTGGGCGAGAGTGCGCGGTGGAATCCTACGGCGGAAGGTGAAATGGGTCAAGATGTGTCCGCTGGCGAAAGTTGACACCGACCACATAAGTTGGAATCAATTTCGCGAACTGCTAAATTTTATAATTCATGAATCGTCAGATTCGCCTTGCAGTGGCACGTCGGAGAGATCATCCAACGGCTGAATCGTCGGCATCGGGGAATCATTTTTCAAAAATTTTCGATCACGGTTGATGATGCCGCGACGCATGGCACACGTTAGGCAAAATCGCTCACCACCATTTTCGAGATAGATTTCACCCGTAATGAGTAAATGGAAAAAATCCTGGCCGGGGTGTTGGGCAAAGCAGCGTTCGGTGCCGCCGGAATGCTTGATGTGCGCCGACCAGCCTGTGGAGTAGGGCACGTACAGACGTTCGTCGACTGCCGGTTGTGTATCCGCGAGAACCATTCCGTCGTGGTCGCTGTCAGCCATGCCTCACTCCCGAAATAAATCGATGCCATTGTGCGGCGAAGAATTCTACAACTGGTTCTGCCGATGTCATCATCTCAAAACGCACCCGTCGGCGCCTAGCGAAGCGCCTGATTCTCGCGCGGACCGCCAAGATCAGCACGATCAGAAACGGACTCTCAACTTCGACAACTCTTCTAATCCAGACAACCAGATGCATTGAAGGGCTTACGGCACAGGTGCTGCGGCCCTTTTCCATTCGTAATACTTCCGCCCCTAATGAGAGTATAGGGCAATTTGTGCGATTGGTGCAGTCTAGTCAACGGTGATCCTAGTTGAGCGCGCCCGACAGCGGCTTCCTGCAACTAAAATTCCAGAGATCCAGTGCGCAAACCACAACGTCCGCGCAACGGGTACCGGTCGAAACGCCGGTCGCCATCAACGCCAAGGCCGGGTCACAGAATCGCCGATACCGGTATCGCTAAGTCAAGACGATCACAGCAAAACGCGACGGGGAGGAATCGCAGTCGGCATGCACGCCGGCGCGATATGTCGGTTGAAAAGCCGCACTCTCCTTGCGTTTGAGAAACACGCCCCTCCGAATGACTCAGAGGTACCATACACGATGTTAGAATGCGTTGACGAGATTCGTTGTTTGGATGATTTGCGAAACTTTATCCATCACAAATTGTGTGAATGCGAAAACTTGGTTCTCGAACAATTTTCCATGAGTGAGATGCAACTCACTCGCCGGGGCCGCGACTGCGGATTGCAATGCTCGCTGCAAGGCCCTCGTAGCGTCCGCTTGGGAGCCATCTGGGCTTCTGATCACAATATCATTTATTTCTACGACGCACGCGGCATCCGTTACCTAAAAGTCAAACTCCGCCAACGGCTGCTCCCTCAAGCCGCGTAGTTTGATGCGACAAGCTATTGACGAGTATTCCCCCCCCCAGTTTATCGGGCCCCTCTACGCAGCGGTCCGCCCCCCGCCGTTTACGGCGGGGCGTAAGTCCAACCCGCCGTAAACGGCGGGCCTAATATCCCGCTTGCAGCGGGGAAAGTCCCGTAAACGGGACTACGGACATCTTTGCCTTGTGGCTTTTGCTGAAGACATCCTGCCTGCCCCGCATGCTATTCGGTCGTTGCCCGGCGTTGTTTGGCCAGCCAGGCGCAGCATGCTTCGGGCAATCCTTCATGCCCACCTTGAAAGATGGTCACCCGTGCGTTGCCTGATTTGCGCCGCAATATAATTTCGCGGCCATAAGTCTCGTCAGTCACCTGATCGCTCGCTTGAGGCGTGGTCAACTTTTGTGCCGTCCACAATTGCTCAGCCTCGTCGTCGGAAACCCCATCGTCGCCGTTGGTTGTTGCAATGCGATTGAAGGCATTCAGCGAATGCGCGATCGGGACCGACCCGGTATGCCCGTCTTTGACCCCCGCAGCGATGTCGACGTGCAGGTCGCCCACTTGATGCAGAAAATGAATCGGCGACCGTGCACGATAGTCGGCGTCAATTTCCTGCGACTCCCCTGGTTTCCACCGCAGACAGCCAGAATGTCGAGCGCGTACTTCGAGGGCTTGCCTGCAGGGGCTTGATCCCGGTACCACTGAGCCACATCCGTAATGCCCACCCAGGCCGAAACCGCTGAGAAACGCTGCGGATAATATCCAGCCATCAACAGCGTCATATGACCTCCGCCGGAGGCACCGGCCAAGTAAACACGCTGCGAGTCGACCTTGTAGTGCTGTTCGACATAATTCATCGCATCGATGATGTCGGTCCGTGCCAATTTCGATCCACATGCCTCGGGGCGTTTGTTGGGTCCGCGAAAATTGGGCAACAACAAAATCCATCCCGCGACGGACGGCTTGCTTTTGATACTCAAGCGATGCTTCCTGCCGATAATCCGCGCTCCAGGAGTGCAACCAAATCAACAACGGTGTGGGTTGCTCGCGGGCGGACTCGGGCGCCCACAACAAGGATGTTTGCGGCGTCTTGTCGAGTGAGCTGGTTACGGATATTTTTTCGAGCATGGGCAATGGGTCCTCACCACGGCAGACGGAATCCGGTCGTCCTATTCCGACGACTACCAACAAAGCGAACAGCACGCCGACGGTACGACTCATTCCACGGTCTCCTGGGGTTTTTGTAATAATCCGATGATAAAGAATACAGCTGCGAACAACACATATCCCACCGCAATCTGATTGGCGCGAAATGCCAAAGCTCCCTGCATCGGTTGGGTTGCTCCGAACAAATAATCGAGCGCATTGCCGCTAATTTGATAGGCGTGTGTCAGACCGCAATAGGCAAACGCTGCGGCAAACAGCGACCAGATGGCCGCCGTATAAAAACGTTGCTCGATCAAAAACACGGAGATCGCAGCCAGCATCATACAGGTAAAAATGTATCCGCGTTCCATCACGAACATGCCATGCAGCAAAAAACCATTGACGGCGACTGCGGGGTTGGCCTCCAGTGCTTTTTGCGCCGAGCCTCCCGCTAGGGTTAACGCACCGAGCACGACCGTGGCGCCCCAGGCGGCAATGGCCGGGAAGAGTCCGACAGCCACGGCCGGTGCATGTTCACGCGGCGTGCTTTGAAACGCTTGGGCCGTAATGATGATGCCGATCCACAATACGATCGCAATCCCCGCTTGCATTGGAATCAGGCTATTGACCAGCGCCACTGTTCCGGTCAGGCACATCAGGGCAATCACCACGCCGTTGAGCGTCGAATAACCCGCTCGCGCGCCGAGCCCTTTCCAGCCGGGATGTCCGATGTAGATCGTCGTCGGAAAACAGCTCCCAAACCCCGCCGCTAACATCGTGCCCACACCGTTGACGGCCAACGAAGAGCGCGTGTCGTACGAATCGCCGGCGGCTTCGGCCGATTCAATGTTCTGCAAACTACCAATGACGTTGAACAGCCCCATCGGCACAATGACCGAGAGATATCTCAACCAATGACTGTCGGCCGTCAGCAGCCCCCAAATCTCCGCGCCGGCAAATTGCGGGGGGCACCAACCGCGCGCCTCCCACGCCTGGGTTGTCTCATGCAGGCCTACAGTCACTCCCGTTATGTCGGCCGGCAGCACCCAGGCAATCACCGTTCCCAGCGTGACCGCAATAAATCCGCCGGGCAGACCCCAGGGCAATGAGATCCTAGAGAAATAGGTGATCAAAATCACCGCCAAAGGCAGCATCGCCACGAGCGGGTATTGAAAAATCTCCAGCGCGAAGGTCATCGAAATAAAACCGATGGCGATCCCCGCCAACGTCGACAACAATGCAGCACGAGGCGTGTTGCGGCGAACGGTATCCGCCACAAGTGAACCCGAAAATTCAATCAACCCGCTCCCCAAACAGGCGAGCAATCCCATTTGCCAAGCAGCTTCGGCACTCTGCGTGTCGTCGTAGACCGGTTTGATCACAAAGAACACGAACACCAACAGGGAGACCGTATTGATGCCATAGGGCAAAGCGGTGACGTCATCGCGGCCGGTCCGCGCTGCTAGTCGGTGTGCCTGCCAGGCATAAAACAGATTACCAAAAACAATGCTTACAGCTGCGCCGGGGAGGATATGTTGATACAAATACCGGGCATCCTCACCCGACATTCCGCACAGACCGGTACACAGACTGATGATCAACAACAACTGCACCAGGTTGTCGACAAACAACCCGAAGAAGCCATCAAGATCGCGGCGGACAAATAATGGATAGCGTGTTGACATAGCCCAGGCAGCCTAGCGGGCAGGTAAAGGGGACGTCAAGTTCGTCCCGGCGTGAGGCTTGTGGCAGAAACGCGACGGTGGTTCTCGCTTGTGAGAACAATTAAGGAGGTGCCAGTCACCATTGCCAGGGCGGCATTTCTAGTGAAAACGGGGTGGAATCGGCTGTGGTCCGCTGAAATCGTGCCCTTCAGAGTTGAACAGCCCTCCCGTCAGCCGCTAAGCTTGTCGCTTATTCACCACCGAAATATTCACTACCGAACAAAAACCGTATTCCGGACGAGGCTGGATCGCATTGCGCCCATGTCCCGCCGTGAATCAACCCCCTTAATCCGGGAGTCGGCGGCCGACCGTCGATTCACAGAGAGTACACGCAACGTATGGCCCGCGATTTTCTCAAAGACGCCCGTGATCATTATGACGTGATCGTCATCGGCAGCGGGCTCGCCGGTTTGACTTCTGCCAATATCCTGGCCCGCGCCGGACATTCGGTCTTGTTGCTCGAGCATCACTACCAACTCGGCGGCATGGCCACCTGGTTCAAACGTGCCGGCGGCCACATCTTTGATATCTCACTGCACGGCTTTCCCGTCGGCATGATCAAAAGTTGCCGCAAATATTGGACACAGGAAATCGCCGATTCGATCGTGCAGCTCAAAGGCATTCGCTTTGAGAATCCGCAATTCTCATTGACGACGACCTTCAATCGCGAAGATTTTACCAAACTGCTGATCGAAGAATTCAAAATCACTCCCGAGACCGTCACGCGGTTCTTCGACACAGCGCGGAAGATGAACTTCTTCGACGATCAAGCCAGAACCACGCGTGATTTGTTCAACGAGTTTTTCCCCGGACGGGATGATGTCGTCCGGCTGCTGATGGAGCCGATCACCTACGCCAACGGCTCCACGCTCGAAGATCCCGCACTGACCTACGGCATCGTCTTCTCGAATTTCATGAGCAAAGGGGTCTTCACCTTCCAAGGAGGCACCGACCACCTCGTGAATCAAATGAAGGCCGAGATGTTGGCCAACGGCGTCGATTTGCGGATTCGCTGTCTGGTGGAAAAAATCGAAGTCTCCCCCGACCGCAAAGTCACCGGCGTCGTTGTGAACGGGCGACGCATTGGCTGCAACGCAATCGTCTCCAATGCCAACGTCAAATCGACGATCCTTAATCTGGTCGGCGAGGAACATTTCGACCGGTCCTATGTGGAAGAGGTCAAAGCGGTTCGTCTGAACAACAGTAGTTGCCAAGTCTATATCGCCCTGAAACCGGGTGTCGGATTCGAACCGTGTGGGGATTTGTTGTTTCACTCCGAACATCGTGGATTCGACGTCGAAGCCATGCTCAGCCGCGATGTCAGCAGTCGCACGTTTTCGTTCTACTATCCTGAAACCCGTCCCGGCAGCGACCGGCATTTGATTGTTTCCTCCACAAACGCCAACTACAAGGATTGGGCAGAACTGTCGGAAGAGGAATACCAAGCGGCGAAGCAGGACCTGTGCGACACCACGCTCGACTGTCTGAATCAATACGTGCCGGGCATCCACGAAAAAGTCGCCCACATCGAAGCCTCGACACCGCGGACCTTCGAACACTATACCCGGCATATGCAGGGCGCGTCGTTCGGGACCAAATTCGAAGGACTCAAAGCCAGCAAGGAATTGCCCGAACAAATCAGCGGCCTGTACCATGCCGGCTCCGTGGGCATCATCATGTCCGGTTGGCTGGGCGCGGTCAATTACGGCGTGATTACGTCTAATGAAGTCGACAAGTATTTGACGCCGGCGATGACGTGATTTGAGTGGCCGGTGGCGAGTGGCCGGTGGCCAGAATTAGTAGGCAGTAGACGGTAGGCAGTAGGCAGAAAAGAAGTGACTGGGTGTAGGTTGGGCGATCCCTCCAGGATCTCAAGCCTGTTCCCTCACGCCTCACGCCAATCTTCCCACAGCCTCATTCCCCCAACACAGAGGTTCTTACCCCCGTGGACAGCTCTGAGATTGAAAAACTTATTCCGCACCGTGATCCTTTTTTGTGGATTGATCATGTGACGGAGATCACTGAGACGGGGATTCGGGCGACCAAAGCGATTGATCCGGCGCTGGATGTGTTTCGCGGGCATTATCCCCACTTTCCGGTGTTGCCGGGCGTGTTGATTTTGGAGGCCTGTTTTCAAGCTGGGGCGATTTTCATTAGCCGCACCGCTGAAATCGATGCGGGGATGGTGCCGGTGGTAACCCGTGTGAACAACGTCAAATTCCGCCAAATGGTCCGTCCTGGCGACACGCTTCATATCGAAGCGGAATTGACCGAACAGCTTAGCAACGCGTATTTCTTCACCGCCAAGGCGACCGTTGCCGGCAAAGTTGCTGCTCGGGTTGAGTTTGCCTGTGCCGAAGCGCCGGCGGAATGATGGGCAGCGCCGACGCCCCATGGTACAATCTTGCCATGAATGAACGCTCCCCCAAAAAAGCCCCCGGCTGGTTGTACGCCATTGCTATCGTGCTGTTACTCTTTGTCCTGGGTATCGCGTTATTGTTTCGATTCGCACCGAGGATTCTCTTCCTCTAAATTAGCGGGCAGCCCGGAGGAGCCTTCCGAGTTCTCCGGTCGATACAAACCGAGCCACTAGCGAGGATTCCCATGGCCGACGATCCCAAGACCACTGCTGAAACAGTGAAACAGATGGCAGCTGAATTGCTCGCGCTGCCGCTGGACGAATCCGAACAGGAGATGGTTGCCGGACTGCTGAATTCGCTCCACAAGGACATGCGGGCGATGCGGCAGTTGGACATCACCACGTCCGAACCGGCAACGCTCTATCGACCGGGGGACGGGCCGGGAGAAGGGGACGCATGATATTCCAGCCTCCCCACGTGATTGAAATTGCAACCGCCGTACGCGAACGGCGGACCTTAGCCCGCGAGATCATTGACGAAGCTCTCTCACGCATCTCCCGTTTTCAAGAACCGTTTCATTTGTTTACGGCCATCTTGCCGGAGCTGGCGCGGCAACAAGCCAAAGCTGTCGATGCCCGCGTGCTCAAAGGGGACGACCTGCCGTTGGCCGGCGTGCCGTTTGCCGTCAAAGATTTGATCGACGTCGCCGGCGTCCCGACCACGTGTGGTTCGCGGGCGTTTACCAACCACAAAGCGACGGCCGATGCCACTGTTGTTAAGAAACTGGTCGACGCCGGAGCTGTGTTGTTGGGCAAGTTGAACATGCACGAATGCGCGTTCGGCTTCACGGGCGAAAATGCGATATTCGGCAATTGCCCCAACCCGTGGAACACCGAGCGGATCGCCGGTGGATCAAGCAGCGGGTCGGCGGTGGCCGTTTCACTGGGAATCTGCGGATTCACGTTGGGGTCCGATACCGGCGGATCGATCCGCATGCCGGCGGCGCTGTGCAATCTGGTGGGCCTCAAACCGACCTACGGCCGCGTCAGCCGCGCGGGGGTGATGCCGCTGTCGTGGTCGATGGATCACATCGGCCCACTCGCCCGCACAGCAGAGGAAACCGCGGTTGTGTTGGGAGCGATGGCCGGGGCGGATGGTCTCGATGAATCGAGCAGTTCCAAGCGCGGTGCCGGATTACTCGGCCGAGTTGGGCCAAAGAAATTCGCGGTCTAAAAATCGGCGTCCCCCGCAATTGGTTTTTCGATTCGCTGCAACCACAGGTCGCCCAAGCGGTCACAACGGCGATTGATCGGATGACGGCGCTGGGAGCGAAGCGGGTGAAAGCCACATTGCCACACCTCCCCGAAGTCCTCGGTGCGCACCGGGCGATAATCCTTTCCGAAGCGGCCAGTGCCTTTGAACCGTATTTGCGCGATCGACCGGAAGATTTCTCGGTCGATATTCGCACGCTGCTGCAAGGGGGACAGTTCATTCCGGCGGTCGATTACCTCAAAGCCCAGCGGGTGCGGCGGATTGTGCGGCGGGATTGGGCCAAGGAATTTGCACGCTTCGATTGCCTGGCCACCCCAGCATCGGCAACAGTGGCGACAAGTTACGGACAATCGAAGGTCAAACTTCCCGGCGGCGACACGCCGTTGCTGAACGCCTATCTGGACATGACGATGCCATTCAACCTCAGCGGCCAACCGGCGCTGACGGTCCCCTGCGGTTTTTCCAACGACAATCTGCCGATCGGCCTACAACTGGTCGGCGCCCCTTCAGCGAAGCCATGCTGTTGCGGGTCGCACACCAATACCAACAAGAAACCGCCTGGCACCACCGCCAACCGCCGTTGGGCTAAACCGAATCCCAAACCGTCGGCTTCGCCGTCGTGCATGGCAATTAATCGTCGGAAACATCCAACACCGGCAAATGCCGTTGCAATTCCGAGTCCCCTTCGTCGGTGACGTCGGTGTTGGACAGCGACAGTGATTTCAGGAGGTTCTTCAGCCCTGACAAGTGCCGTAGGCCTTCGTCGCTGACGTGAATGTGTCGAGATCTAAGATACCGCAGATTTGGAAGCGAACCGAATGTGACTCAGGAACCGTCATCGATCTTGTCCACCGAAAATTGCAAGCGTCTAAATCTTCGAATTGCGAACAAGCTTCAAACTTGATGCGAATCTTGGAAGATTCCCAAATGGCAACACTGGTCAATTCGTGCAGCTCATTGAGCGGGAATCACGAAATCACGAAGAAATACGGTCGTCGAACGATGCTCCCGAATTGACTTGTGGACGGGTTGTCGACAAGCAAGTAGCTTTGCCAGTTCGTTGGGTCAAATGTCGAACGGCTTCATCCATTCATCTCCCAGTACATTTCCTTCAAATCGGACGACGTTAAATCCCACCCGCCTACCAACTTCATCCCGCCACCAACTGCCGCGTGCGATAGTACCGCCAACCAAACGGCACCAACACCGCCGTGAGCAACAAACAGACCGCCAGCAATCAGCCAGCCCGGCCGGTGGAGGAGCCGCGTCCACCAGCCGCGGTTTTGGGGTTTCGTCATTCATCAAATCACTTCCGAGCCTTGTAGGTCAGATTGTCGAAAAACACTTCGATGTTTGAAACGTCCGCCCGTGTGTGCGGTAAAGACTCCGAAACGGCTAGGCGTCGTTCCGCGCCATGTGAACGCTGAGAGATCATATCATACCAGGTAAAGAGCACGCATAAACGGGCATGGATGTTGCTTGGTTTCTAAAACGCCTGGCACTGTGATTGACTGCTGTTGAGGGGATTGTACCGATTTTAAATTTCCGGCATGTATTTCGACAAACCGCTTGATACAATTCCGACAGCGCATTTCACCGAAGCACTTCACAAACAATCGCTTTCTGTTTGGAAATTGCACTCGGCAGCGAAATCTCTATTTCACTGTACACAGGGGCAGGGGCATTCCTAAGAATGGTTTGGGCGCATTTTCTGTGTGACAGGAAGTGTATCAACCGCATTCAATGGGCTACCTGTATGAGATGAATGTGTGCGCTGCAAACGATGGTTAGGTAGAGAGCATCTGTTCGAAAATCTAGTTTATTGACACCTGAGAACGAGGAACAAGGATTATGATGCAGAAAATCCGGTACAGCCGATTGTTCGTGTTGACGGCTGTCGTTGCACTGTTGGGGGTGACCCAAGCGGTGGCGGCGGATAAAAAACCGAACATCCTTTTCATCATGGGTGACGACATCGGCATCATGCAGCCGGGTTGTTATCACCAAGGTTTGATGGTCGGGGAAACGCCCAACATCGACCGCTTGGCGCGCGAAGGCGGACGCTTCATGGACTACTATGCCATGCAAAGCTGCACCTCCGGTCGCTGCGCGTTTTTCACAGGCATGTATCCCATCCGCGTGGGCCTCACCGTCCCGCAATTGCCGGGAAGCCCGGCCTGGCTGCGTCCCGGCACGCCGACCATCGCCAAGGTACTCTTGAACCAGGGGTACACGACCGGCCAGTTCGGCAAAAACCACTTGGGCGACCATGCGGAGTCTCTACCGACCGCGCAGGGCTTCCAAGAATACTGGGGCTATCTTTATCACCTCGATGCGATGCAGCAGGTGAGCTTCCCCGATATTAACAAGTCACCGACCGAGCAGGCTGTAGCTCCTCCGGGGCTGAACACGCCCATCGAAGGTCTCACGCCCCCTCCCGGATCGGTCGATCCCAAGACGACCATCTCGCTCATTCCTCCGCGTCCGATTCTCGACTGCACGTCAGTGGATGGAACACTTAAGAATCAGAAGGTCAAAAGCGCAGGTCAATTGACCCTCGAGCGTTCCAAGACTGTGGACGAGGAGATCTCGGCCAAGGTCATCGACTGGCTCGGACGCAACGATCCGGATAAGACCGGCAAACCATTCTTCTGCTGGTACAACCCGGCACGCATGCACGTCACCACGGTGCTGTCGAAAAAATATGAGGACATGATCGGCACCAAGGGGGGCAAGGACTGGGGCGCGAATGAAGCGGGCATGAAGCAAATGGACGACAATATCGGCTATGTCCTCAAAAAGCTCGAAGAGATGGGCGAATTGGACAACACGATTGTCGTCTTCACGACAGACAACGGTGCTGAGGCGATCAGCTATCCCGATGGCGGAGTCACTCCGTTCAAAGGACAGAAGGGTCAAGCCTGGGAAGGTGGCTATCGCGTTCCGTGCGTCATCCGTTGGCCCGGCCATATCAAACCCGGCACGATTTACAAGGAAATGTTTGCATCCTTTGATTGGATGCCGACGTTGGCGGAGATCGCCGGTGGGCCCAAGGAAGACGAGTTGAATAAGCAGATCGAAGCTGGTAAATATCCGGACTTCGTCAAAACCACGTTGGCCGGCATCAACCAGATCGATTATCTCACCAACAAGACTGACAAGTCCGCACGTGAGGTCTTCATCTACTATTCCGGTGCGACGCTATCCGCGGTACGGTATAAGAATTGGAAGTTCTACTACTCAATGGCCGGACCAGGGCCCGACGGTTGGTTGAACCCGCTGATCAATTACAACTTCACGTTGGTAAACAACATTAAACGCGATCCGTTCGAGCAGGCAGTTGGTGCGTGGCAGAAGACAGCGGCGTCAATTCAGGGTGCCCTCGCCTCACCGAGCACCGCCTACATTTACGACTGGAATCTCCTGCCTATCAGCCAAGGAATCGCGCTGCGCCACTTGGAAAGTTTCAAGGAGTTCCCACCGATGCAGTCGCCCCCTTCGTACAATCTGGCTCAGGTGATGGAGCAGATTGAAGCGCAAAAGCGGGCGATTCATGGCTCGGGTCATCCGAGCGACTGATCGTTGCTGGCTATCGCCATTTTGGTTATTTTGAACAGGGCAAGTGGGCGGTTCAATGCGAACCGCCCGCTTTTTCCACAGCTCCGCAAGGAATACACAAGAACGGGTCACTATGAAACCAGTTATCGCCGCCATCACGTCTGTAACTCTGGCCCTCATTACTTTCACAAGCGTTCAGGCACAGGATCCGTTGCCGTCCTGGAACGACGGACCGGCTAAGCAAGCGATTCTTAACTTCGTACAGGTCACCACAGACAAGTCCAGTCCGCAGTTCGTGCCGCCCGCACAACGGATCGCCACCTTCGACCAGGATGGCACGCTCTGGACCGAACACCCCATGTATACGCAGGTGATATATTGCCTGCAGCGCGTCCCGGCGGTCGTGAAGGCCAAGCCGGAATTAAA
>CALOFE010000051.1:0-37055 GCA_942492455.1 uncultured Planctomycetaceae bacterium
GCGCAGTTGCTGAAACGAAACGAGCAGTTCGCGACGACCGCTCTCAATATCGACGCGAAAAATCCCGTCGTTGGCCGGCGCCAATTCTGTAGCGGTGGGGTCAGCGGCATCGGGATAACCGGTTACCGGCCGCAATCGCGCCATGCGTCCGTAATTGATCGCCAAAAAGAAATCCCCCTGCGGCGACACCCCCCCGTTGGCGACCGGTGTGTCGTCGAACCGATACTCGCGCACGCGAGCCCGTTTTTCGATGTCGTACAAAACCGTAAAAATCCGTCCGGTTCGTGGATCGCGATCATTGAAAAAGAATTGCGTCTCCGCGTGCCGGGGATGCCAGTAAAACATCGTCCCTTGCTGAAAGTTCCACGCCCGTGTCGTTTCGATCGGCAACACGCGGTCATTGTTGTGGGTGTCGATCAACACAATCTCGGCCGCATCGTCGGGCCGCGGCATACGGTCGTGGAAATCGGTTCGCAGCGCCAAGATGTATCGCCCGCTTTGATTCCAAGGAATCGTGAGGCTTTGGCCGATGTAGCCAAAAAAATGATGCTGGGGACCATGGGTGATTTGCCGCACGTCGAGCTGAAATTCCTCAGCGCTCAACGAAGCCTCCAGCGAGAAGACCACACACGCGGCAAGAACGGCCCTAAGAAATCGCAGGTTCATCAGGTTCCTTTTCAAAGGGCGAAGTGAATCGTTTTTGCATGACAATGGGGCAAGCCGGTTTCATTTTCCGGGCGATCCGCCAATAATGTCAACCGACCCCGGTTTTGATGCTGTGCTGCCCATCCGGTATTGTTGGATCTGTCAAACCGTTTCCATTTTTATAAAGCAATCACACCATGGACTATCGTAATCTCGGCAGCGTGTGGCGTCAAAGTCTCTCCGCTCTGTTTAGGCACCATGATGTTCGGTGGACCGACCGATGAGGCAGAGTCGATCCAGATTATGCATCGTGCGCCTGGACGACGGCATCAACTTTTTTGATACCGCCGACATGTACAAGCGCCGGCAAGTCCGAAGAGGTCGTTGGCAAGGCGATCGCCGGGCGTCGCGATGAGGTCGTGTTGGCGACCAAGGAGGCCAGCCGATGGGAACCGGCCCTGTCGATCGCGGGGCGAGTCGCTACCACCTGATGAACGCGCTGGATGCCAGTTTGAAACGTTTGGCGGTCGATCATGTCGACATCTACTATGTGCACGTGCCCGACTATGACACACCCATCGAGGAAACATTACGCGCCTTAGACGACATGGTCCGTTCCGGCCGCGTCCGTCATATCGCCTGCTCCAATTTCCGTGCCTGGAAACTGAGCGAAGCACTTTGGGCCAGCGACATTTTGAATCTGAGTAGTTTTGTTTGTGTGCAACCGCTGTACAACATCGTGAATCGCGATATCGAAGTCGAGCTATTTCCGCTCTGCGAAGCACACGGCATCGGCGTTGTCAGTTACAGTCCGTTGGCACGCGGAATTCTGACCGGCAAGTACCGTCCCGGTGAACCGTTCCCCGAGGGAAGCCGGGCGTCTCGCAACGACAAACGGATGCAACAAGCGGAACTGCGCGAAGAAAGTTTTGTTGCCGCCCAGGAAATCACCGGTCATTGTGAGCGTAAAGGCGTCGCCCCCAGTCAATTCGCCAGCCAGTTGGTGTTTAGCCAATCCGATTCTCACCTCGATCATCATCGGCCCGCGAACGATGGAGCAGTACACCGATAATTTCGCATCCTTAGAAGTGGAAATCACCGACGAGGACGAAGCATTCATCGATAGCATCGTCCCCCCCGGCTGTCACACCGGTAAGGGGTTTCAGGACTCCGCCTATCCAATCACCGGTCGCGGCCGGTAAAGGCTTGTCGGAAAAATACCAATCCAGGGTGGCTGGGGTCGGACGCAGTCCGCCCCCAGGGCAATCAGCGAGACGATACTTCTAGTTGCACCAACTCCTGCGGTTGTCGATGCGGCGCCGGAATCGTCTTCTCCGGCGGCGGGGTGCGGTCGTTACGGCGCGGGGTCCCGAAGAGGGTCCGCTGCGCGGTCCGCACAAATCCACGCAGGCTGCCGAACGTTTGATCGACGGCTGTCGGTTTCGTGCCCGCAATGCACCATGCAGTCCTGACAGTTCGAATTGCCGCTTTGAATGCCGTAATTGTCCCACTCGGTGGTCTCCAGCAATTCCTGAAACGTCTCGGCATAACCTTCTTGCAACAGGTAACACGGTTTTTGCCAGCCGAAAACGTTATAGGTCGGATTGCCCCCACGGCGTGCAGGTGAGGTCCCAATCCCCTTTGAGAAATTCCAAGAACAACGGCGATTGGTTGAACCGCCAACGGCGATCGGGATTATCTAACAGGTTACGAAAGATGTTCTTCGTCGTTTCTCGTTTGAGAAAGTGATCCTGGTCAGGCGCTTTTTCATAACTGTAACCGGGGGAAATCATCATCCCCTCGACGCCCAAGTCGGTCATCGCATCGAAGAACGCGCGGTAGCGGACCGGGTCGGCATTATCGAACAGCGTGGTGTTGGTCGTGACGCGAAAGCCTTGTTCGATCGCCGCTTTGACTCCGGCGATGGCCACGTCATACACCCCATCGCGACAGACCGCCTCGTCATGCTCCTCGCGCAAACCATCGACATGCACGGAGAAGCTGAGATATTTTGAGGGCTTGAAGTGGTGCAGATGTTTTTCCAGCAAAATCGCGTTCGTGCAAAAGGTGACGTTTTTCTTGCGAGCGACGATGCCTTCAACGATTTCATGAATCTGCGGATGCAACAACGGTTCGCCGCCGGGGATTGAGACAATCGGCGCGCCGCATTCATCGACAGCTGCCAGGGCTTTGTCGACCGGCATGTTCTGTTTGAGGATATCAGAGGGGTATTGGATTTTCCCGCAGCCGGCGCAAGCGAGATTGCAGCGGAAGAGCGGTTCCAGCATCAATACGATGGGATATCGCCGCACACCGCGAATTTTTTTTACCCAGTACGTAGGACGCCACGGTCCACATCTGTGAAATGGGAACACCCATTCACGCCTCCTTGCATGATCGAATATTTTCGGCGGATACGGTGCAGAGCATGAATTCCGGTCCGGCGGTTTTGGGATGTCTTGTTGTCTTAGAGGGTATTATCACGTTTGGGCCTGCCTGTCAGCCTTAAAACGGTCGAAATGCACCTTGTAGCGGAATGGCGCCCTATTCCCCGCTGGCTATAACTGAGCGACTTTACGTATCGGAATTGTTGCGATAAGCTCTTCGAGGACATGATTGGGCACCCCGAACCGAGCAGAGGAGTGGCTGCATGGAACGGGCGGCATGGGAACTGACACGCGAAAATTTTCTTTCTCTGCCAGAGATTGAACAGTTGAATCGCTATCTCGACGATCAAGCCGTCGACGCGACCGGTAAAGCGTTAAACACAGCAGTCCTGGATCGGGTGATCATCACGGGCCTGCTTTATTCCGGTTTGCGCAACAGCGAGTTTTGCCGCTTAACCCTCCGGGATGCGCAACTGGGACCAGTTGAAGCTGTGTTGGACGTCGTTGGCACGCCCCGGCAAGACCGCACAGTGTTTATCCCACTATTCATCAGTCGCCGGATTCAAGAATATATCGCTGAAACCCGGCCCGCGTTGTTGAAAGGAGAAGTCGCCGCCAACGATGCCTCACAACCGCTGATCATCAACGAACGCGGACGGCCTTATGAACGGACCGGTTTGTACCGCCGTGTGGTACGCATTCTGAAGGCAGCCGGACTAGGGTCCAAAGCAAGCGTGCAGGTGCTGCGACATACGTATGGCTATCTAGGCTACTTAAAAACTGATGGAAACCTTTTGTTTCTGCAACGGCAAATGGGCCACGCGCATCCGATGGTGACGAGCATCTACGCGCAGTTCGTCGAGGAGAACAACGCCGCACTGGCCGAGCGATTGGCTGATGGAATTACAGGCAACGACAAGACTTGACCGGCAGGCACCATGCCTTTGCCAATTGCCGTCGCCGGGCTACATACCGCCGGAGCGGGCCGGTTTGGATCCGTCTCCGCTCGAATTCTCCGAATTTGATTTGCGGGATTTGATCGCCAACGTCTGGAGGCTGAGTTCGATCTTGCTCAGATAATCGTTGAGCCCCGAGACGTTTTTGGGAAAGATGAACATCACGCAGACGATATCCGCACCGGATTCGTGGAAGTAGACGGAAAATTTTATCGACAAATCATCGATCAACTGTTCGGGCACCACGGATCGTTCGAGGTAGGCCACCTTGGGAACAAAACCGTCCTGACTGTCTTGCGGATAAGTCGATTCGTGGAGTGACCCGCTACTCAGGTCGGTATCCAGTTCGCGATTCAGTATATCCAGTACGAGGGTGGGGAAACCCGAATCGTCGGCTTCCGGATTCATTGGCCCCAGGCTGCTAAGTACGTACATATAGGCCGTCGACGTTTGTGAATCCTCCCACGACCGCGGTCACCTTGAGTCTTCCAAGCGGCAATCATGCCGTGGAGTTCTTTGAGAAAGAACGGCGGCTGGCGATCGTCCAACTCGGGTACGATGATTTCCCCATCTGGCCCCTCGACCGCTTCGGGGCAGGATGCGGTCAAATCCAGCAAGCGGGCGTATTTGAATCCCAGTCGCTTCGTCGTGAAATGCCCCGTAGGTTTTTGTTCAACTTTTCCTTTTTGTGCCGAAACATCGTCGACGTCGCCGCGAGACGTTCTTCATACTTGGCAGAGCCGCATCCCGTAACCCAGGGCCGCCAACATCAGAAACAGCAGACAGCTGCGGCGAGAATTAGTCATGAGCATTTGGCGATCAATAGAATGACATTGTCTACGAAGAAGCGAATCAGCAGCGGCCGGCCATTTGGACCATCGTTGCCGGTTGGCTAGTGCAACCGTTAAGCCCCTAATCGTATAACCTTTTAAAGCAGAAAGGCAAAGCGCCCGACGGCATTCCGACAACTATCGGCGAAGTTACGTTCGCCGTATGTCTCACTCCAACCTCACCCCTTTGATACAGCGGCCTAGGGGCGGTTGTACTGACCGTTGGAGCCAATTCAAAATTGTCCAGATGGTTTTTTCAACGGGCGGTTACCCCGAAGGGGGATAACAGAATAGCCCAGGAGGAGCAGCGAGTCAGACGCGCCACTTTTTGCGAGAATGAAAGCCGACGTCAAACAAACCCTGAAAGGGTTTTTCAATAGTTGGCCCAACGATGCCGGTAAACAACGCGTGAACAACCCCTTCAGGGTTGCCTATTAATGTTCCATCGCCGACCCAGGATGCGCTCACTTCATTCGCGATCCTGGGCTATGATGTTCAACGCCTTTGGCGTAATCACCTTCGCACGCGTCTTCCATGCGCCTCACATATGGACGACTAGGAATCGCCCCCCCCGAACAAGAATTTTGGACAGCGACAATAAATAAACCGCAGTACGATTTGCTTCGCTGAATACCGTGAGCTACGGTTGAATTGACGGATGAAGTCAACAGTCAGGCCCCTCGCTATGGAGCTCGTGGAGGATTTTCAGGGATGGTCATTTAATCCAACGCGTTGCACCCTCGGTTCAGTTTCAAACAGCGGTTGGAAAACCTGTTCGAGGGACCATGTAGCGCGGCAACCGTGCTTTACGCACGTCGGGGCCTATCATGTCGCCTTGGTCGAATCTGCTTGATGGATTTCACTTTCCTAACCGTCCCCCCTCCCCTTCCAGGCAGCTCAAACGGCCGAAGAACTCGCTCGGACTTGAACCGCTCGAAGAACGAGTCGTGATGTCCGCGACCCTGTTCAGCGACACGTTCGATTCGACCGAGTTTGATGCCGCCAACTGGTCGGCAGTTCAAAATGCAACGATTGACGATGTCGGTCGCGACGAACCCTCGGCACCCTACGCCGCACGCATCAGGGAAAGCTGCCGGCACGGGCGATGTGCTGGAATCGGTCTCTCTCGATCTCTCCAGCGAATCGAACGTGACGCTGACCTATCGCTTCCAGCGAGGCGGTGGAGGAAACGTTGTCGAAGCGGGTAACGATCTCGTACTGCAATATCGCAACGCGGCTGGAGATTGGGTCGAGATGGATCGCAAGCTCGGCAGCGGCAGCCATATGCAGGAATTTGGGCACATGACGGTCGCGTTGCCGATCGAGGCTTTGCACGCCAACTTCCAATTCCGCTTCATGATGACCGGCGGAAGCACGGCGATTGATACCGATGACTGGTTCGTCGACGACGTCGAAATGCGGTCGCTGGACGCCACAGAAGGGAGCTGGTTCACAGCCAGTCAGACTCAAACGAACAGCCTTTTCTTCCCTTCCGTGTTGACTTTCAATTTCGATGAGCTGCCCGAACCGGGCGGCGATGCCACATTGACTATCCGCGCCAACGGGGACCTGAGCAGCTTTTTAGAAAACGTGGTTCTGCGTGCTGATGGACAATACATTGACCAACTGTTCCTCGCCGATGGGGTAGATTACGACGAATCGACGGCGACGATCATTCTCCCGCAATCATTGTTGGAAGCTTTAGCGGCCGATGGCACGATCAGTTTTACCGTGACCCCCTCCGCATTGGTGAACAATAACGGCCCGACCAGCGTCACGCTGGAATTGAGCTACTCGCAAGTCCCCGTGGTCACCGATACCGATCCTCCGGTGGTTGAATCGGTCGAACTCAGCGATGATGGTCAATCGTTTGTCGTGCAAATGAATGATGACGATCTCGACGTGATCGCCGCTGAAAATGTCGCCAATTACACAATCCTGCAGGCCAATGGCGATGCCAACGGCGACGGCGATCCATTCAACGATGGGGATGAGACCCAAGTCGCCATCGCGTCCGTACAATATAATGCCGAGACCGACCAAATCGTTGTGAATGCGTTGGATCAACTCTACGACGACAATTTCCGCTTGGTCATGAACGGTGACGGTGGTGTGACCGATCTTGCCGGCAACCATCTAGCCAACGGCGACCATTTTGCCGACTTCGATCGCACCGTTGATGTGGAAACCGACCCGCCAACGATCCAGGATCTGCAGACTGCTACGAATGAACTCAACCTCTCTCGCAGGTTGCAATTCCGGCTCTCTTGCACGCTGAATTTCGCTTTGAGGTTATCCGAGCACGGCAACGGCCATACGAAAGCGGTGACGCTGTTGCTAACCAAATACATCCGCCAATTGGATTGGGCCGAGGCACGGGGACAGATCAGCGAAGCAGAGCACGCAGCTCTTGTGAGTCAAACCCACAAAGTGCTCGACGGGCTCGGCGGAGAAGCCACCTCCGAAAACGACAACACCCCACCACCACTGCCACAAAGCCGCTGGACTTGGTCGCACCATCGTTGGAGACGGCACCGCCGTTGTTAGCCGCCGGTCGGTTGTTTGGCTAGGTGGGCATTGTGCCGGGCGGAAGACTTGCCTTTCCGTAGCGACCGGTGGGACACACGTAGCCCAGTAGACATCTGACCGAGCGCGAAGCGCACATACATGGCCGAAGGCCTGTTGCCATCATAGCCAGGGGCAACGCCCCTGGAATCAGAAACCGCGAATTCCCTAGTTGGCCAACAGCCAACATCACCCGCTGATTTCTGCATCCGCGTTGAATATGGCCTACGGCCAAATTTCGTGTTGTCGCACATGCTCCCTACGGCGTTGCCGCAGGCTAAGGTGTCGGTTGGTCTGTGGTCAACGGGCCGTTTGGTGCCGTAGATGAGATCCAGAGAGAGCAAACAAAAAAATCCCATGGTTTCCGGCAAAGGAAACCATGGGATCCGATTTTCACAGCACCCGCATTCAAACGGGAACAGTCATTGCTTATTCGGTGGCGCTGTCGTCCAGAATCAACTGACCGCCACGGGTTCCGTCCGGTGTGACAAGACGAACATAAACGCGGCATGGTCGATGGTATCGTTCAGAGCTTTGACACGACCATCAGCCCAACACACCACGACAATACCGGGGTGTCCTGAACTGGGGGCGAAGCTGGCTCCCGGCAAGATTCCTTCATTCGCATCGTTCAGCTGCGAACCCGTCCAGTCCTCGGCACTACCAGGCATGTCGAGCAATCCGCGACCGGCGGCACCAAAGTTTTGCGGAATGCTGCTCCCGTCGACATTGGCGTTGACGGCAAAGGCCATATTGGCAAAGCGGGGGCTGGACCAATCGCCATCAGCACCGGCGTTCACGTTTTCCGTAATCAGGATCGTGTTTTGCAGACCGTCACCACGCGAAATCCGGTCGATCGTCATCTTGACCAAATTGTTCGGACGGAAAAAGACACCTGTTCTGAAAGCAGTCGTCTGGTCGATCGAATCGAAGGCTGCGTCGCCGTTCCAGTCGACGTTATTGGAGGAAGCCGGATCATGACCGTAGGTTGGGTCAGTCACGCCGTCACGCAGGCCAACACTGGAGCCGGTAGCCGGGATACACCGAACCGTCTTCCCCAGAACCAGGACCAACTCCACCAGCCAGCGAGAACGCGCCGATACCGCCATTGACGACATAGGACAAACCACCCGGTGCGCTGGAATTGTTCAAGTCATCCGGGCAGGTGAAAATGGTCAACTGTGCCGTACCAGGATCGGTTGTCAACACTCCACTCGTTCCGTCATAGAAACCTTGGAAGTTGTCCGCGATCGGGCGTTGATCAACGTAACCCAGCAGGGCATACGTCCAGGCGACATCTCGCTCGACATCGGCGGACCCGTCGTTGTATGACAAGGTGCTGTGCAGATCCGGGAAGGCTCCGTTACGGCCATTGGCAAAGTTGTGCATCGCCAAGCCCAAGTTTTTCAGGCGGTTGATGCATTGTGTCCGGCGGGCTGCTTCACGCGCGTTTTGGACAGCCGGGCTGATCAAGGCGACCAGCATGGCAATGATCGCAATTACCACAAGTAATTCGATCAATGTAAAACCTTTGCGGCATTTTGCTACATTTCGTTGGCTACTTCGTCTCATGTGAACATCTCCGTTTGAATGAACTGGTGGTGTGTGAAGTTGAGTCCCGTTTGGCCCGCCCCAAATCAGCTAGCGGAGCCGTTTCCGTTTCGAATTACTCGGTTTTGACGTCTCTTGAACCGATTGCGATTTCCTGGTCGCTGTTGTCGTAACATCCTTAATAATCAAGGACTTGGACATTGATGCGGGGTTAGGAATCGCCAATGGATCGTCCCGCACATTGGTACACAATAGCTGCTGACATTCGAAGGGGTTTTCCTCGATGAGCTGCTATTCTCAGTCGAAACTCGATAATAGGCACGCCCCTCCCATTATTGCCATGATGTTGTAGCCTGTCATAGTCTAAAAACGCGTAAATTTTGAGTTATTCACAATGCAATTGGTGTACCAAACAGAGAATTCATGAAAAAATGCATATTGCTACTCGATAGTGCGGCGGTATTTCACGAATTTCCGGAAATCGAAGCGACCACGCGAACCAGAGGTCCCTGGTGAATACGCGTCATTTCCCAGCGGATCGGAAACGTCAACAATAAAAAATCCGCGATGACCGGTAGAAGTCGTCGTTCCGCTAATTTGAGGCTGTCCAGCAACCGGTTCCACGACCTCGAAGAAACCGACCTCCACGAACACGATATAGACATGACTGCGTGTCGTGGCATGGTTGGCCACCTTGGAGAGCAAGCGGTGTCGCATGTAATAATCTGTCGAGGGGCTGGCACTGCCATCGTGCTGAGCTCTTGAGCCCACCTCGAACAATCGTCGGCCGGTCTGATCGACGCCAAAATCGTCACCAGGCAGCGACCGCAACAATGTGTCATTGATTGCCAGGCCATCCCCAGCACCTAGGTGTGCAAAATCACGGAACGGCCGCGATCCGGCAAGCCCCGGCAGGTATTCACCCGTAATCGGGTCACGCCCATTGGGGGCAACAGGCGTTCCATCGGGTAACAGCACGGCGTCACGAGCGGCGAGGAACTCTCTCCACCAGTCGCGTTGTCCGGGAATAACCATGCTCGTGCTGTCTGTCGGATCCAGCGAGAGCAAATCGAGACCATGTACGCGCGGACCGTCGATCATGGCGCCCAGTGGCCCCATGTGCCGAATCGTATTCAGGTTGATTTTTCCAGGCACACGCTCCGGATCGCCGAGCACCTCGTGCATCCGCGTGGGGACTTCCACAAACTCAAACAACCGGTACCAACGATTGTCGCCGACAACCGGCGCGTTGCTGGGGTTGTTGTCCAATTCGGGGAACAGGAATTTTTCTTGGGCAATACGTCGCCGCGTGCCGGGTGGGTCGCCCAATCCTGTGGGGCTGAATCCCAAACGCAGCGGCAGAGTCATCGGCTGCGCCAGTTTTTGAATGACCTTATCCGGACCGTACAACGGCACCGACAGCAATTCCATGGCCGATGAATAATAGCGATCAAAATGCGGCTGCCACATTTCGAAGTTCATGGGGGAGACCGAATTCAGAGCGAGTCCAACTGAGTTGTAGCGGTTGTTCGGCGAAGGCGCTGCGGTTGTGTTGGTGGGGAGCGGATTGTCTTGCGCAAAAGGCTCGATCCGTTCGCTACTCTTCAATGTTTCCAACCGACCGGGGATCTGCGGTGCGGTGTCGCCTTGTTCGAGTCCGAATAGCTTGAACTCAACAACGATGCGGTCCACTTCGACCCACTTGTTTCTGGAATCGTCCGGATTGGGATTCGGACCGGTGTCCGCCAAACCGGTGGGAGGATCCAAATTTTGGCGACGTTCCAAGACCAGCTCAAACTGGTTGATGTTTAGCGTGCCCAGAGATGTCATCTGCGGGTTGAGAAAATCGCCGCGGAAATTCGGATCGGGGGTCGCCGGGTTCGGAGCCTCCCAAGCCAAGCTAAACCGGCCGTCATCGTGTGTGCTGTGTGAAGTGTCGAGATTGGAGAGCGGTCCAGGAAACATCGTGGGGTCGGCGATTGCCGTGGCATTGCCAAGTCCGGGATCGGCGACGTTCGGGCAGATCAAATCGTATTCGCCATTTTGATCGACATCGACGCGAAAATCGGCCGGGCGTTGATCGTTTTGGTTGGGGATGGGGAATGGGTTGTCACCGTCATTGATGGCGATCGTATACTGCCCACCCGCCGAAACGGTTCCCGCTCCGGACCCAAGAATCAAGGCGTTTTCGTTCGTTGCCCCCACATCGATTATGCCGTTGTCGAGACTGCCTTCATCATTGCGACGAATCCGCCAGGTCCCGTCGTTCAAGTCGACCGGATAGGGGCTGGCATTTCGTAGTTCGATGTGCAGGGAGTAGTGGTCTTTGTTCAACTCATCGTGCAGCGTGGCCGTATGGTTGGAAAGAATCTGTGGCTGTCGGATGCCCAAGACTTCGCTAAACGTCAATTGCTGGGCTTCGACGCCATAGACCTGCAGGCCGGCCCCAGGGCTCCAACCATCGGATAGATCGCCGTCGTATTCAAATCTTGTGATTACGCTATCCGCATCCATGCTGTCCACATAGTTCACAGCAAACTGCGCCATCTCTTCTAACTGTTCGGCGGAGTACTGGGGGGGACCGGAGGTGATATCGAAGTCGGTTCCGCCGCCCAACGTGTACAGTAAGACATAAATATCCCGAGCAAGACGCTGCCGGTCGTAACGCGCCCACCATTCCTGGGCCACTCCGTCTGCCGGGTAGGTCCCAAAGGGGTACGGCAGCGCCGGATTAAAGTCGCCGCTGGAAACATCGCTTTGTGTGATCGGCGCCAAGTTTTGATGCACGATCGGTTGAATTTGTGAGCCGCCTGCGGTGGGGTTGGTCGGATGCGGCGTCAAATCTCGATAAATGGGTGTGCCATCTAAGTCAAATCCAACCAAGATTTGGTTCAGACTCAACCGGCCTTGCCGCCAATCATCACGGGAGCTGACATTCAAGTTTCCAGAATCAGGGATCTCGATCGTCAGCAGCCGCCGCACTTCAGGTCGGAAAGGATCCGAAGCACTGACCGTTCCCTCTTCGTGCCGCGATACAGACGGCGGAGCAATGAGGCTGAACGCCGGGGGGAACTTACGGAACGTATCCGAAGCGCTCACCATGTCGACGTCGTTGAATTCCCAAGGCCGAGCCACTGCCGGGGCTGCCGTCGGGTCACCGATCGCCCGGCCAAAGCGGCGCATGTCCCAGCTTGATGTGGTGAATTGCTTACGCAAGTCGGCGTTGACCGTTGCCCCGATGGTGATTGGCAGCAGTTCTTTCAATCGTGAATTCACCAAATTGGCATCCGGGTCGTTGTCGCTCTTATGCAACCCAGCCATCTCCTCCACCGAAAATGCGGCGTCGCGACTGGCCAGTCCTAGGGTGTCTTCATAACCCGGCAACACAAACATCTCGTCCGCTTCGTCTCTTTGGAAGGGGATGGAGGCGATGTTGGGCGCCGTCCAAATCGCTAGATTTGGAAAGAGATCCTCGTAGCTAATTGCAGCGGGGTTAATCGCATAGTCGTTGTACTGCAGCCAGCGAAACGGATCGGCGATGCCTGTGGGGCGAACCGGCTGTGTGCCGAAACCGGTGGAGATGTCGATCGTCAGGCCTCCGCCGGAGATGTCCAGCGGCTGCGCCAGCGTGAGCGGATTGTACGGATCGTTGGATGCGACTTGATTCTGGTCGCCGTCGTCATCGGCCCCCGGGGTCCCCGGCTGCGGGTACAAATTGGGGTTGGGATTGGGCGGAACATTCAACAGCACGCCGTTGGTCGGATCGTTTAACAAATTGATGTCGCCATAACGTCCTGCCAGCGCTGAGTCGTAAACATACGTGCCGGGGGTCGGCTCGGTATATTTCGCGCTGCCGTGCAGCAACTTAAAGGTCTCCATGTTGGCCAACGTGTCGCGGTCGATGGCCGCCGGGTTGATGCCAAACATCGCCCGGTCCGATATCCACGCCGGGTCGGTGTCCGCAACGCTCGAGGGCATCGCTGAGAACGCATAGTGCAGGTTCAATTCCGAAGGGGACAATGCTTGGTTGGACTGATTGAAGCGAAAGCCCGCCGCGGGATCAAAATCACCCGACGGAATAAACCGCGTCCCTGTCGTGTTGCCCGCCACATTCAGATTCAACAAACCATCCGCGTCCAACACCGTCACGGAGAACAACGTTTTGAAGAGCTTGCCGTCGCACTCTTGCAATGGGAATCCTAAATCCATCCAGATCGCTTCTTTGACCCCATCGCCATCCGGGTCCGCGTCATATTCGATTGTTCCGGCGCCGGTCCAGACGCCTTCGTTCAGGTTAAAAATATTCGTGGCGTTGTTCGTAAAGGGAAACGGTTCGACCACGGACCCGTCCGGTTTGGTGAATTGGGAGGTCAGGTAACACGCGCGTACAGGGCTTCCTGCACTTGCGCGGGGGGGGGGGGGGTATCCATCGATTGATGATTCAGATGAGGACGAAAGACGCGGCGGCTGTAGTCGATGGTGTTCCGTGTCCCAGTCCGTCACGTGTGGGGGTAAACCGGGGAGGGCCGCTGGAGTCCATCAGATACTGCGGGTGATGAAACGAAGGCTTCAACACTTGCGTGCCATCGGGGGTGGTCCCCAGGTAGGCCAAAAACGGTGCGTTGATGTCTGGTGATGTGTAACCGGCATCCAACGTCGGCGGCGGGTTCGACAAACTCGACACGTCGAAGGGCGTTCCCCCATTGGTCACGGCCGAATAGTTGGTCTCCAGCAACGACTGATCCGCATCGGCGATGCCGTCGCGGTCCTGATCGACGGCGGGGTTGCCATTGATGTCGGTGATCAGATGGATTCCTTCGCCGTTGTACGCGTGCAAATCGTTGCCCAGCACATGCCCCAAGATCGAGTGCCGCGTCACTTTGAACCGGTTGCGATTGTCGAACACATACAGAGCGCTCTCGCGTTCCGAATCGAGATTGCCGTTGCCGAAATGTCAAAGTCGCCGTCGTCGTCGAAATTCGCGCCGACAATCAACTGCCGCAGTGCCCAGTCCCACAGCACGTCGGGATCGACGCCGCAACGATTATTGACCTTGGCCGCATCGGAGTAGTGCTGCGCGGCGTTTTGTTCGGTGTTGGCGAACAGGAAAAAGAAGATTCCCAAGACCCACAACAGGGCCATCAGCCACAGCACGGCAATCAACACCGATCCGCCACGGTCGGCAGCGACTTGCGGCATACGTCGGCCGCTCAAAATGCCCCGGCGGCCGGTTGGGTTGTTCGCGAGTTTGGATCGCATCGAATCACTCCTGCGTTTGCTGTAACGTCCGCAGACCTGAAAAGGCCCGGCTTGTTTGACTGCTGTACTTCTTATTACGCGTTTTGCCGCGTCGGTTTGCCGTGGTCTGCGATATTTTTTTCGATTTGCCGATTACTTATTATCCCGATCGGCGAACGAATGAATGATCGTCAAGTCCCGCATCTGATTGCTGGAGACATCGCGGTAACGAATCGTGATCTTGATCGCCCGAAGGGGGATCGACGTCATCGGTCCCCGGTCCAGCCGAGTTCCTACCGGCATCGTCAAGATGCCATTTCCATCGTCATCGACACCAACTAGACCACACCATTCTGTCCGTCCGGACCAACGGTGGCGGGGCGATATGGGGTCTGATTCGCGCCGATTGCATCTTGATCGACATGCCACGTGTCAAAGCGATTTCCGTATGCGACATTGTTGTTGTTATTTATATTGTAATCTCCGATGTCGTTCGGACCGACGTCATCCGTGCGGCTATGCCCCAAATTCTCGAAGGCGCCTGTGCCGGGATTCGTGACTTCACCCGCAGCATTCAATTGATCACCCGAGCCGCCATCGAAGACTTGAATGTCAAAGGCATGCACATTGCTGAGAACAATGTCCTCCGACCGCCGGGTTCCATCTTCAAGACCATCGATCACCGCATCGTTGTTCGCGTCGGCCATGTCGACCGTCCCATCAGTTACAAGTGAATTCATATAATAATTTGTGCCGGCGGGACCACCCGTAACACCCGTAACGTCAATGCCGGGATATCCAAAATCAGGATCTGATGTTTCTTGGTGCGTAAATCGACCGAAAAACAGCGTCTCCGTCGAGTCTAAAAATTCACGCGGCGCGCCGGGAGAGGCCGTGTTGAAGTCACCCCAGAAACCGAAGCGGTATTTTGGCAGACCCATCGAAACAGTCTCTGCTCCGTTAGTTTTAACGCTATTCAATAGGATGCTTGCTGCGAGCCCTGTATTCCCAATCGGGATATGCAGCCCTTGTGGGACAACGCCACCTGCGGGTTTATAAAACGCACTGTAGTCAAAGTCGTTCCAAAATACGCGAGCAGGGGCCGGTGGCGGGGAAGTATAATCGTTGTTGCCATCCAATGGGGCCGGAACTGCTGTACCATCATCCAAAGGTTCGCGAATCAAATGTGTGCGGCGGTACAAGTTGCTTCCACGCAGGAAATATGCGACCTCCATAAACGGGGAGCTACCTTGAGAGTTAGCTACGACAACGAAGGTGTCGGGGAAAGTATCTGCATCCGTGTCAATGTAATCGATCGTACCATCGTCAGCTTCAGGCTGATTGAGGTCGGTACTTGTCGGCACGAAGGTAGCTTTACCAAAAAACGGCGACTCGCTGTCCTCAGCGCGCATCGTGAATTGTAAAACGTCATCTGTGTCGTTATCGGGGTCATTTTCCGAAATGTAGAAGTACCCTCTCTCCTCAGTGGTCGGAGGATTTGCAATTGCATCAGCGTTTGGTAGGGCCAGGAGCGGGACGATTCCGTCAGCAAGCTGACGCGCCTGATAGGTGCCCAATTTCAAATCATTACTCAATGTCGTTTGCAGTCGCCGCGCGCGTTGATCGTTTTCAGCAAGCCCACGTTGGGTACTCAGCGCACCGGTCGCCGTGGCAAAAATTTGTGCGAACAGCGTCATCAACAACAAGACCAACGCCACCGCTACAAGCTGTTCGACGAGCGTAAAACCACGCCGAGGTTGCGTGACGGCTCTGGGTGTGCGGGAGATCGGATTCATGGTTTGTTTGACTTTATTCGTGTTTAAAATGCAACCTCGCGAGAGAGGCACGTTTTGGCCAATCTATCGATAGAGAGTCTACGCTGTCTCAAAATTCAGCCGATTTACCAACAATCGGATAGACATCCACGATACCGGGCAGAAAGACGCCCAATCCTTGTTCCGCCGCGTCCTCGCTGAACACGCTGTTCGTTTCAGCTCCGCGGTCCAGGTCGAGTTGCGCGCTCGTGGCGCCGAGACTGGTGATTTTCAAAATTCGAGACCACCGCGCCCCTTCGGGATCAAAAATAAATTTCCCTTCCTTGAGGAACGGTTCCGGATTCGTCCCCCAATCCAGCGAAACCGAAGCACTGCCGCGTTGGAACCCAGGTGCCAGCAATGGATAGGTACTTTCCGCCAACGCATTGGCTCCGGTCGGGGGATCGGACATCGGGTCGCCGTTTTCTGCTGTGCGGTTGAAAAAGACGACCACTTCAATTTGCGCGTTTTCGCTCAATAGGTCGTCCGTCCCGGGCCAGCCAAACTCCCCGTTGTCATCAATAAAGGTATCGCCATTATCATCAACACCGGCCTCGCCCGGTTGGCCATCTGGGCCCGGATGGTTTGATGGGTCCCACGCCGCACTGTCAGTAACCAGGAGTAATGCCGTTCCTGCACCTGCAACCACGCCGTTGCGGGGGTGAAACCGTTTGGCAATGGGTCGTTCCAGGTCAGGACGCTGTTGGTGATATTCGTAATGCCGGTTAACACCCGCGTGTGGCTTCGATCGCCCGTCGCATCGAAAAAGATGGCGCGGTACACAGGCACGCCCAGCACCGTCCCGTCGTAGTCCGCCGTCAGGCCGATCGCCGCAGCAGCGCCGGGAAATTCGATCGATGGAGTCGCCGGGAGATAATTTGCAGGAATGGAACTGGTTTCATCCAGTAGCGTGTCCCAACTATCGGGCAGCGTGACGAAATTCGCCGCCGCCGACGGATTGGGCGTCGTCAAGTCCGGAATGATTCGTACCAGCGGCAATCGAACCGGGAAAACGCTCTAAGAAGCCGTGCCTGAACGGGACCGGGATTCCTCACTGGCGGGCACAGTCGCTCCGGAAAGCGTGGTCAGCACGTCGAAGCCGAGCGGATCAACAATATAATTTGTGTTTGCGTGTTCGCCGACATCTGTGTCCCCATCGGGATTAAAAACAATCGCAGGAAACGCGTCGATCAATTCCTCGGCGTTGTACCGTACCATCGTCGCCGAAGTGAGTTGTGTCGCTTCGATGGTTCGCAGGATCGAGAGCGGAAACAAGACCGCTACGCTCACCAGGCCAACTCCCACGACCAGCAGGGACATCAAGACCTCGACCAACGTCACACCGCCACGAGGGGCGGAGGGCGAAATGGCCGAGCGGATGGGTTGGTTCGTACGTCTATTCATCGTCCGGCCACCTCTCCAGTTTCCGCAAAGTTGTAGTACCGTGCGCGTTGACCTTATCCACCGGCGCTGCCGCCACGTTCCCTGTGTTGGTGTAGATCGAGGTGATAATATTCTCCCCTTCGGCCAATTCCGGCGGGCGTTTCTGCAAGGTGTCTTCGATCTCAGCTAACATCAGATGAATCTTGCCTGATGCTGCCAATGGACCAGCGACCACGCCTCGCGGCGAAAACATGATGTCCATATGTGCCTTGAGTGGTGGCTTCACCGAAGCGATGATCGACCACATTCCGGCAGCCGGAGCGGAGACGTGGTTGGCGTAGCCAGCGGCGTGTAAAGCGGATCGGTAGTTGCGAATGGTGCCGGTGACTTGTTGGACTTCAAACCAATTCATTTGGCAACTAGCTAAATTCAAGATCAATCACATTGCCGTTGGGCAACTCCAAGGCGTCTTGATTGGCCAGCGGGCCGTATCCCATTTCGAGCTTATATGCTTTCGGCTTGGGGGAACGCCTCCCAGATCATCATGATGTTGGACCTCCGGGAGATCGCTGTGGTCGAATGTTACGCGGGAGATGCTACCAGTTAGTCGAATTGTCCCCGTCAGTACTGGTACTCCGTGGTATTCACGATGTAGATTCGTTCCGCACCGTCATCAGGGACTTTGATCCGCGTGATGTTGGGCAGATATCCACTTCGTTAGTGATGCCAATGGGAACGGCTAACCGTTGGTGTTGATGTATCGCAATATCCCTGAGACCGGGCGGCAAGCCTCTAATGAAAACGTGATCGTCCCCTCCTCAAAATCTTCCAACTGCTCGATGAAAATCATGCTACTGACGGTCGTGGGGTCGAATTCGTCCAACTGCAATCGCACGCCGATCGGTTTTTTGGCGCGGGCGGCTTTGGCCATGGCGCCTTGCATGGCCGATTGCATTTGACGGGCGGCGCCGCGGATGCGGTCGCTGTTGGCAGTGGCGTAGATTGCCGTCACCGTAACCGCCGCCAAGATGGCGATGATCGCAATCACGATCAGCATTTCAACCAGCGTAAACCCGCCGCGGCGGTCGCCGTTGTTGGTCTGATGTTTGTTACGCATAGTTTGATCTACCTTAGTCTCAAACGCTCTGTCGCCGATGCGACGGATTAGTTACCGGCGGCGGAGTTATTCAAATTGGTGATGTTGTCTTGCATGTTTTCGAAATTTGCCGGATCGATTGCATTGCCGGGTGTCTGTTCATAATTTCCCAGGTGTCCAAAATTCGACGTGTCAGTCGGCTCATACAGACCCAGCAAACCATTTTCGCCGACAGAAACCACCAACGGCACGTTGTAGGTGCTAGGTGTCAAGTAGGCGCTTTCAAACTGGTCCGGATCATTCGAACCGGCCATCGCATCGTACGGGTCGTCGGCATCTTTGACTGCATTTGCGGCCGTTAGTGAAGGAATGATTACCTTGGCATTGGCCAGCTGAGCGGGAGTGATGGTCGCCCCTGCGCCATCCGGACGAACCAGCCGCGTCGGCCAGCGGTAAAACCGCAGCGGATTCCCCCAACCATCGACGAATTCCAACAGTCCGTCGCCATCGGTATCGGAAGTGTCAGAGCTATTGAATTCATCCGCCTGGACTTGCCCGACGCCGGAGATGACTTTGCGTCGGCCTCGGCCGGGAATCGGCCCTTCGGTGAGAATGTAGTACAGCACCTCCGCGCTTTCGGTGGCGGGGGTGAACGTGTTTGTTCCGTACTTGCTCGTGATTTCGGTAGCCAATTCTGGGAACAGCGTGTCAAACTCACTCCACGTCTGAGGAAAGGCTTCCAGCATGGCGATTTTACGGGCGACGACTTTCTTCTCGTTGCTGCGTTGAAAGCCATCGTTTTCCGCCAGGAGTTCATATTGCTCATAGTCCAATTCGGCGAGCGTCTGGATGCGGTCCCGGATGCGCCCGTTGATCTTGGTCAAGGTGGCCGACGTGGCAGCAGTCCGCGCGTTGACCATCACGGCGCCGATAACGCTGATCGCCAGCGCAGCTAGGAGTGAGATAATCACCAGCACGACCAACAGCTCAATGAGCGTGAATCCGCGCCGTCGCTTATGAGGAATATCGCTTGTCATGAGTCCCGATGTCTCCCAGGGTCTCGTTACAAAAAGTACACTTACGGCCGCAGTTCAGCCTGTGCAAAATTGGTGATGTTGTCGCGGTTTGGATCCGACGCACCGTTGACGTTAATATGTCCGGCTGTGCCATCGTGATCGGCGTCGTCGATTTCGTAAGACCCACCGGCACCATAACTGGTGTCAAATCCCGGCGAGATGATTTGAAAGGTCTTCTCTTTGTAGTAACTGCGTGCCGAATCCCCCTGTTTATACGCGCGGGGCAGCAACACGGCGGGGAGCGGCGGCGACAAGGCGGCAAACTCATTGTCATCGTGTGCCCGGTAGTCGTCATTGTGGATGTAGTAGTAAGGCGTCGTTTGTCCGGCCAGCGTATCCACATATTCGGGGATTCCCAGCACGCCCAATCCATCCAAGCCTTCGTCGGCACTCGCGTTTTGGTTGTCCTGAATTCGAGAAGCGGCGAACTCCAGGAACGGTCCCTCACGCGATTCACCCGTTCCCAGAAACGGTGCGGCGGGATTTTTAGAAAAACCAAGTAGTCGCGGCGGATTCGAAGCTGGTTCAATCACTCCACCTAAGAAGAACATCAAACATTCCGACCGCCGTTTAACACATACGGTCCCGTTCTGCCCCCGTTGTCCCAATCGACCGTGCCGTTGAAAGCAAACTGTGGCCACATCTTTTTGATTTGCGTCACGCTTTTGATGCGAATGCTGTCTCGAACTGGGTCGGCATCGGTAGCAAGGTAGTCGGCCAAATTTTCATAGAGCACAAACCGGCTGGGTGGTTCGACGCCGTAGGTGGTTTTAAAAGCGGTGATCGCAGATTCCAACTGCGAGATTTCACTTCGCACCTGAGCGATGCGTGCGTTTTGCATAACGCCCATCACCACCGGCACCAATAGCCCGACGAGGATGGCGATGATCACAATCACAATCAACAGTTCCACAAGCGTAAAGCCGCGGCGAGCCTGTTGCGGCGAGTTCCGTCGGCGAAGGGGATAGTGCATGGCGTTCTGGCTCCAAGCTAGTGCTGGATAAGGCTGATGTGTTCAGAAAATCGCGGTTCGAAAAATTGCCGCCACTCCCGGTCGGGCTACGAAAACCTCGCCGTCTTTTGGGGTGAGGAGTCTCCGCCGTAGCCGCGTGGGGATGAGCAGGCCCGCTGGATAAACATTCGAATTTTGAGGTGATAAAGTTGTGCGTCCGTGCCGCCGGCATGAAGAATCATGCCAGGTCGTTCAGCAGTTTGATTAACGGCATGAACAAGGCGATGACAATAAATCCGACGATGAAACCAAGTACGACGACCATTAACGGTTCGAGCAAACTGATCATGCCGTCGACCAAAATCTTGACTTCCTCATCGTAGGTGTCGGCGATCTTGTAGAGCATGACGTCCAACGCACCGGTTTCCTCACCGACGTCGACCATGTTCACCACCATATCATCGACAATGCGGGCCTCCTTGAGCGGCACCGCCATCGATTCCCCTTCGCGAATCGCCACATAGATGTTTTGAAACGCTTTGACGAAGACCGCATTGCCCGAAGTATCGCGGGCAATGATCAAGGCTTCGAGAATCGGCACCCCCGAAGCGATCAACGTTCCCAAAGTCCGGCAGGTCCGTCCGGTGGTGGACTTAGAAATAATCTTTCCGAGTACAGGAATCTTGAGCAGCATATAGTCCAAGATATACTCGCCCGTCTTATTTTTTCTGATGATTTTATTCAGCAGCCAAAGCGCGAATGGAATCGCCGGGAACAGATAGAAATAGTTCACCACGAATTCGCTCATCGTGATCAACAGAATCGTGATGCCGGGGAGTTCCGTATCGAAGTCTTCAAAGATTTTTGCGAACTTCGGAATGATCCAATACATGATGAAGCCGACGATCAAGGTGGCGACCAAAATCACCATCACCGGATAAATCATGGCCCCTTGGACAGTCCGCTTCAGGCTTTGAGCGCGTTCCTTAAAGTCAGCCAAGCGTTGCAAAATGATTTCCAAGGCACCCGAAGCTTCACCCGCCTTAACCATATTGACGTACAGGTTGTCAAAGGCTTTGGGGTTTTTGGACATCGCCTCGGACAGCGTGTTTCCCGACTCGACATCCTCAATCACGTTCATCAACGTGTTTTTCAAGACACCCGGCTTGGATTGTCCTTCCAAAATTCTCAAGCTCCGCAAAATCGGCAAGCCGGCATCTTGCAGCGTCGAGAGTTGACGAGTGAAGGTACAAAGTTTTTTGGCTTTGATTTTTCCAAGCGTGAAGGCGCGCTTCTTGCCGTCGCCGCGCCGTTTGGTCGCCGTTTTGGTCGCTTTTTTACGGCCTGTTTCTGTGATCTTGGTGACGAGTAGACCCTTTTCCCGGATCAGGCTTTGCGCTTCAGCCTCTGAGGGAGCATCAATGGTGTCCGTGACTTCGGCACCCGTCTTGTGGTCCATCGCCTCAAACTGAAATTTTGGCATCAGAAGTTTCCCCACTCTGTCTTGAGACAAGCGGCTTGAACACGAAATCGTCATTCGGTCCGCCGCGCCGTACGCCGGACTACTCGCCAAAAACGTCCCGTCTCGGATGCCGCTGCTGACTTGACCAGCACTGTTTGCCGGTCTCGCCGTTCACACAGACAGGCAAGTCGCCCATGGCATCCCGATTCAGCGGGCCGTATTAATCCAAATTCTCCATCACGGTTTCACGCACAACTTCATCAATCGTGGTGAGCCCGTCAAAAATCAATTTCAAACCTGCTTCGCGCAAGGTTGTCATGCCTTGGCTGCGGGCCAGTATTCGCAAATCATCGATCGAGGCGTCTGCCACGATCAAATCCCGCATATCGTCGTTGATGTCCATCAATTCATAGAGACCCACGCGGCCCTTGTAGCCGGTGTTGTTACAACGAGCGCAGCCTTTGCCGTAATAAAAGTTGTACTTCCGCGCCGTCTCGATCGGGATCTGCAATTCCATCAGCAACTCGTCGCTCGGCTCGAATTGCGTGCGACATTCGGTGCAAATCCGCCGCACGAGCCGCTGGGCGAGAACAGCTTCGACGGTGGCCGTAATCAAGAACGGAGGAACCCCCATGTCGCGCAGACGCGTGATCGCGGTCGGCGCATCGTTGGTGTGTAAAGTGCTAAAGACCAAGTGACCGGTCAGCGCGCTTTGTACGGCGATTTCGCCTGTTTCGTAGTCACGAATTTCGCCGACCAGAATCAAGTCGGGATCATGCCGTAAAATCGCTCGTAGCACGGTAGCGAAGGTTACATCGATGTCCGGATTAATTGGAATCTGAATCAGGCCATCAATGTCGTATTCAATCGGATCTTCGGTCGTGATGATCTTGGTGCCGATGTCGTTGAGTTCATTGAGCGCCGAATAAAGCGTTGTTGTTTTTCCGCTACCTGTCGGCCCTGTCACGAGCACAATTCCGTTGGGACGCCGGATCACCTCGCGGAATTTCGTGAGAATTCCCGCATCCATACCGATCTTGTTGAGGTCCAACTGCACAACGGTACGGTCCAAGACCCGCATGACGACCGACTCACCGAACATCGTTGGCAAGACACTCACCCGCAAGTCGACCGAGTTGCCTCCCACGTTCAATTCAATCCGACCATCCTGCGGCATCCGCCGTTCGGTGATGTCCAGCTCCGCCATAACCTTAATCCGCGAAACAATCGCGCTGGCCAAGTGCCGCGGCGGCGGAACCATTTCGTACAACACGCCATCGGCCCGCACCCGCACTTTGAATTCATCTTCGAAAGGTTCAAAATGGATGTCGCTGGCTTGGTCTTTAATGGCCAGCAGCAAAACCATATTGATCAGCTTGCGGATCGGAGCCGCATCCTGCAATTCTTCGACCGATGCTAAGTCAAAGACCTGATCGGACATCTTGGATTCGCCGAGCTCTCCCCCCTCCAACTCGCCGATGACATCTTCGATGCTGTCTTGTTTGTCGGCATAGTACCGGTTGATCGCTTCTTCGACATGCTCGACAGAAGAGACGGCTCCGCGCACGTCGTATCCCAGAAAGTTTCGCAAGTCGTCCAGCGCGCCCACATTTTGTGGATCCGCCATCGCCACGGTCAGGGTGTTGTCAACGAGCGAGACCGGCAGGATTTTGTAGATACTGGCCATCGTCTCGGGGACCAATTCCAGCACCTTGGCCGGAATGTTCGTCTCCGGCAGGTTGATGACCTGCATGCCCCACTGCTCGGCCAAAGCTTCGCTGATTTGGTCTTCGGTGACCAGGCCCATACGGACCGCGACACGGCCGATGATTTCACCCGGGCTTTGTTTTTGCTCCTCAAGGACATCCCACAATTGGTCCTCGGTGAGATACCCCAGGTCAACCAGAATCTGTCCCAGTCGTCGGGCAGCCATTGTCAATCTTTCGTTAGAGTCATGCGTGCGGGCAATTCCACACGATCCAAGGCACAACCGGGAACACGAGAAGTGTCCAAATCCGGCGAGAATACGCTACTCAAAATCGAATTCGTCCTCTTCCTCGTCTTCAGAGAGCAATCCCTTTTTGGCCATGGCAATCTTGGCCTTGATTTCGCCCGGTTGGTTCGAGCGATTCACCACATCGTGCTCTTCGACCATGCCTTTTTTCCACAGGTCGAACAGATTGTCGTCGAGCAATTGCATGCCGTACTTTTTTCCGGTTTGAATACTCGAAGGCACGCGATAGGTTTTGTTTTCACGAATCAAGTTGGCGATCGCCGGTGTCACGACAAGCATCTCGTAGGCGGCCACCAATCCCTTGGGTTTGCGCGGCAACAGGGCCTGGCTCAAAATCCCGATAATGGCCACCGACAACTGTGTGCGAATCTGTTCTTGTTGGCTTGTGGGGAATACGTCGATGATCCGGTTGATCGTCCCCTCCGCCCCGGTCGTGTGCAGCGTGCCAAACACCACGTGCCCGGTTTCGGCAGCGGTAATGGCCGCTTGAATTGTATCTAAGTCCCGCATTTCGCCGACGAGCATCACGTCGGGATCCATCCGCAATGCGCGCCGCAAGGCTTCAGGAAAGTCCGGCACATCGACGCCGATTTCCCGTTGATTGATCGTGCTTTTCTTGTGCTCGTGGTAATACTCGATCGGGTCTTCCATCGTAATGATGTGATGGTCGACAGTGTCGTTCAGGTAGTTGATCATGCTCGCCAAGCTGGTCGTCTTACCGCTACCCGTCGGGCCGGTCACTAAGAACAACCCCCGCGGACGCATGATCAGATCCCGCACAATCGGCGGCAGTCCCAATTGCTCAAAGGTTAAAAACTCGTTCGGAATTCGCCGCAACACCATGCCGATGTTGCCGCGCTGCTTGAAGACCGCAACACGGAAACGGGCCAGCTTGCCAAAGGCAAAACCGAAGTCCGTCCCCCCGACCTCTTGCAGTTCCTGTTGATTCCGCTCCGGCGTCACACTCTTCATCAGTGACATGCAATCGTCCGCCTCTAACACTTTCGTGTCCAGGCGCACCATCCGCCCACCCATCCGCAACACCGGAGGCTGGCCGACCGTGATGTGCAAATCACTCGCCTTTTGATTGACGACCGTTTGCAGCAATTTATCAATTTGAATCGTCGCCATATGGCGATTGCTCCTCAACTCGCTAAAACGCTTGAACGCGAAAATCAATCCAGTCGATGCAACCACCAACCGGCGCGGGCAATGCCCCACAACTTCAGCGGGTCAACTTATTCTGCCCGTCCCCGCAATTCATTCTATCAATCCTCTCAAACCGTTTCCGTCAAAATTGCTGCTTAGAAAATCGTGACCTCGAAATTCATTCAGGTCTGTCAATAAATTTCCTGGGCCGATCCAGGGTGTCGATTTGTTTTTGAGCAAATTGGCCGTTGCGTCCGCCTCTGCTTTCGGACAGGTTTTGAACTTTAAGCAGAAATTTCGCCTCACTCAAGAAATCCCTCGAATTGCTGGCTTTTCTATCCTAAAACGCCAAATCGCCAAAACAGCGGATTTGAGGCGGTCTACTCGAATTGCGAGTGAATTCCCCGCATATCGAGGCTCTCTGACCCGCCTGGCACGCGATGCAGCATTTTTCACCACTTCTCCCCAGTATCGCCTGTGTAGGCGAGCCACGCCTGACTTGCTGGGCCGCACGATCCGGCTCCAAAGTTCCCTTCGAATCTCAGTCCGGCTGCGATTGAGCCGGGACCGCGATTCTGCGTTGTTTCTCCAGTTGCAGCGACCTGCCCAAGATAGGTTTTGCAGATCAGCATCGCTGGAGATCAATGACCGCCTGAGTGGAGGCGGAAAACTTCGTTCAGCGTCGTAAGTCCTTCAATAGCCTTCTTTGTCGCGTCTTGCACTAACGTCTCCATGCCAAACAAGCGTGCCTGGCGGCGGATGTTTTGTGTCGGTTCGCGGCGGAAGGTCATGTCTCGCAAAACAGAATTCATGAACATCAATTCAAACACACCCAACCGGCCCCGATAGCCTGTGTGTTGACAGTGTGAACATCCTTTCCCCTTCATCCAGTTGGCGTTCGCCGCCTCTTCGGGGGTAATTCCTAGGTGTTGCAATTCGCCCGGGTCTGGCTCATAGGGGACTTTGCATTTCACGCAATTGACCCTCACCAAACGCTGAGCCATAACCGCCATTAAGCTCGATGCGACCAGGAATGGTTGCACTCCCATGTCGATTAGGCGTGTCACAGATCCAGGCGCATCGTTCGTATGTAGCGTACTGAATACCAAGTGTCCAGTCAGTGAAGCCTGGATTGCCATGTCGGCGGTCTCTGTATCGCGGATTTCTCCCACGAGGATCACATTCGGGGCTTGCCGCAACATGGCGCGAATAATGCGACCGAAATCGAGGCCGATCTTGCTCTTCACTTCGACCTGATTGATCCCCGGAAGGTAATATTCGACCGGGTCTTCGGCAGTGATGATTTTTCGGTCGGGACGGTTTAGTTCACCTAAGGCACTGTACAAGGTGGTGGTTTTCCCACTACCCGTGGGGCCGGTGACCAAGAAAATTCCGTTGGGACGACGGATGATATTCTGAAAACGACGGTAGTTGTCTTCGCCGAATCCCAGATTCCGGATACCGACTTTGATGTTGTCTCGGTCTAGAATCCGCATCACGATGGCTTGGCCATGGTTGGAGGGCAAAATACTGACCCGCAGGTCGAAATCCCGCCCGGCGACGCGTGTCTTGATCCGCCCGTCCTGACAACGCCGCTTTTCGGAGATGTCCATCGTCGCCATGATTTTAATACGGGAAATCAACGGACCGAGCAGGCGGCGGGGTGGGCTGTCCCGTTCCACCAGCACGCCGTCGATCCGGTAGCGAATGCGGATGCGGTCATCGAACGGCTCGATATGGATGTCGCTGGCCCGCATGCTGACCGCTTCGTGGATGATCAGGTTGGCCAGTTTGATGATCGGGGCTTCTGAGTCCTCGTCGGAGTCAATGCCGTCGCCGTAGTCCGTTTCGGTGAAATCGATCGCCGTTTCGGTGAATTCCGCGAGCATGGAGTCAACTGACTCCGTTTCGCTTTGACCGTAGTGACGGTTGATGGCGGCTTGGATCGCTTCTTTCGAGGCTAGGACTACGTCGACATCCCGGTCGAGGATGAATCGCAGTTTGTCCAACACCTCATAAGCCATCGGGTCGTGGATGGCGACGATCAGCGCTTCTGATTCCAGTGCGAGGGGAATCACGGTGTTTTCCCGGGCGACCGATTCAGGGACCAATTCGATCACCTGCATGGGAATTTGCCGGCCCTCGATGTCCACCCACTCATAACCATGTTCTGATGCTTGGGCCTGACCGATATCTTCAGCGGTCACATACCCCAACGAGACCAATGCCTCGTCGGCGCTAATTCCCATACTGGCCGCCATGCCCTGCGCCTCGGCAAGCTGGTCCGCTGAGATTTTGCCCGAATCGACTAACTGTTGCATTGATTCTCCCGCCACGGCCAAAAACCGGTCCCCCTCCGCCGGCCGGCAGATGCGAAACATGCATCGACAGGCACGGTCTCAAGGAGACCAACAAACTCTTAAACGAAAACCTGCAACGGGATGTCACCCACTCACGAGACCTGCCGGTGGCGGGCCTTTGGGGGAAAGAGGCAACTCGTCACGGTTATTTCACGATAGTATTGAGGAGAGGAAACGGAGCTGAGAACCAGCCGCTCTACCTTATCCTCGGATTTCATTAGGGTTGCGTCTGCGTTGGTCTTCGCCGTAGCAGTCACAACCTGCGAAATAAATTTGTCTACACCTACTGATTCTGATTGTACCAGAAATAGGTGTCAAGCACTCCTTTGGCGATAATTGACATTCTGCAAATCTTGTTGTAAACGCGATTTGTGGATTTTGGGCGAAGGTTGCCGCCGCGACAGGCTTGCCAGCCCCTGATCGGTCTCTATAATGAACGCCGATTTCGCCCTCCGTCCAGAGAGACAACGCCTCGGCAATGTCAACGCTTGGCGAGGACGACAAACGGCACCCATCAGCTTGTTGTCAGCTCACGGCAGTGACAGTTTCGCTGCGACCATGGCTGAACGAAAGCGGATGGTTAGACGCGGTTGAAAGACGAAGAGAGAACAGGGGGCGGTAGCTCAGCTGGGAGAGCGCTGCGTTCGCAATGCAGAGGTCGGGGGTTCGAGTCCCCTCCGCTCCACTTCTCTGTTTTCTCCTTGTGAGTCGTTACAAAACCCACTGACGCGTCCCTCTCGCACGTAATGGCGAGTTTTCAGAACAAGCTCACTCAGGTTTTGAAGCAGGCTCTGGATGTTTCTCGTGCGGCATACCCGCTTCGAGAGGCTGTTCCTGACACGTGAGGTGCCGAGATGTGGTCGACGTTTCTAGCATCGATGCCGCTCGTGGTTGCTTCGTTTATGTTGGCTCAATTGCCAACGGCGCAGATTTTCGCCGCCGAAGCCAGCTTCTCTCCGGCCGCAACAATTCAACGTGCGGTTGAGATCCTTGAGGAAGCCCATGTTTCCGGTCAGCCCCTGAACGACGAACTCTCCTCGAAATGGTTTCAGGCATACTTCGATCGGCTCGATCCGCGGCGGATGTATTTCCTGCAGACAGACCTTGCAGAGTTTCGTCCGTTCGAAAAAAGTCTCGACGATGTAGCAAAGCAAGGCCGATTTGAATTTCCAAAATTGGTTCGCCAGCGTTATCGAATACGTGTCAAACAGGCAGCAACGTGGGCCGAAGAATTTCTTGTGCGTGAGCAAGAATATACCAAGGATGAGGAATTACCATTGGGTGACCCCGGTTTCGCAACGGACGATAACCAACTGAGGGAACGTTGGCGATTGCGAATCAAGGGGGAGTTGTTGATCGAAAAGTTGCACGGCGTTCCACTGCAAGAGGTGACGGACCGTCTTCGCTCGCGCTATCGCCGTATCGCTCAACAGGCCGAAGACATGACTGATGAGCGGTTGTGCAACATCTATCTAAATGCCCTCACTGCCAGTTATGACCCACACTCGTCGTACCTCAGCCCTGACACGATAAGAATGTTTAGTGAATCGGCATCGCGGTATCATTATTCTCTTGGGATGACCCTTGAGCGACGCCGGGGTCGGTACCTGATTGGATCGATTTTGGTGCCGGTGTCAAATCCATTGCTTATGGAACAAATTGTCGGTTGGGAATTGACGGCGATACGGACCGCCGATGGCGTCACCATCGATCTTGTTGAATTACCCAGCGATGAATTGATCAATATGACACATTGGGCAGATGGTCCTTTGGGGGGCAATGAGGTCGTCATTCTTGAACTGCTGCACCCAGTCACCTTGGAGCGTCAGAGTTTGGTGTGGACTCGGTTTAAGAGTTAGGTTGCCAAGCATCAGTTCAATTCGGTTCCCGAAAATTTCCGGTATCGGGATATTTGCGTCTGACCTGCTGTGGCAATCCGATGGCTTGGTTGGAAAGAGTTGCGTCAAACACTTGTGACTGTGGGGTGAGACCTGCCTCGCCGTGATTTGGTCTAGGGAACGACCCTAGCAAAAACGCCGAAACCATTATTGCTGTAATAAGATGATCGTGTATAATACACAGTCTTAACATCGACCCCGACCGAACGGTCGGTCGGTTTTCTAGGTGACTGGATCGGCCGGGATTTCCTGCGGCTTCTTTCAACGTTCTTGGGTACAACTTGGCGCGGACGGAATTCGCCCAGTGCGATGTTTGATCGCCGGGAATCTGACACCATCATTATCGGCCCAGCAGACTTGGGCATGGAACCAGGAGACTGGAGTAGAACATGAGCACCGAAACCCCCAATGCGGAGACCAAACCGGTTTCGCCATCCGACGAAACGGAACGCGAGGAAGTTTCCTTCGCTGAAACCGCCTTCAAGCTGGCCGGCAAGAGCGACGATGAAGCGCGTCGCACCGGGGCTGTGGATAGCGCCGACGATCAAGTCGAAAAGATGTTTGCACCGAAGTATCAAACGGCCAACAGTCCAGCGCACCGGGCGGTTTGGGATCGCAAGGTTCCGGTCGATTTGTTCGACTTCACGACCAGCTCTCCCGAAGCGGGCGTAGCGAAGGTCATGGACGATTCGCTGGCCATCGTGCGCAAGCATCGTGAAGCGGGCAACATTCTCAACGAGAAGAAAAAGATCCGTCCCGAAATTTTGCAGGAGTTGGGCGGCGCCGGCTATTGGGGCTTGCTGGTCGACAAAGAACATGGCGGATCGGGTGCGAAGTTCGCGAACTTTGCGCAGTTCCTGACACAAATGGCGATGCTGGATCCCACGATCAGCGGGTTGGCGTCGGTGCATGGTTGTATCGGAGCAGTCGATCCGGTGCGGACCTTCGGCAACGCCGAACAAAAAGAACGCTTTCTCCCGCGCCTCGCCTCGGGCGAACGACTTTCCGCATTCGCCCTGACCGAACCGGGTGCCGGTTCGGACCTGACGGCGCTGAGCACCGTTGCGGAATTGCAAGGTGATGAATACGTCGTCAACGGCGAAAAATTGTTCATCACCAACGTGCAACCGGGACGGACCATCGGGTTGGTTTGCCTGATCGAAGACAAACCTGCGGTGTTGATCGTCGACTTGCCGGATGAGGAAAACGAGAACTTCCAGCTCGTGCCTTACGGCATTTATGCGATGAAGCACACGTATAACATGGGGATCAAGTTCAACAACCTGCGCGTGCCGGCCGAGAACTTGCTCAAGCCGGGGCGCGGCGATGGTTTGACGATTGCCTATCATGGTCTGAACCTGGGCCGCGTGGCATTGTGTGCGGCAGCTTCGGGTAACATGCGGAACATGATGGCCAGCATGATTCCTTGGGCCAAGTACCGCAAAACTTATGGGGCGACCATTTCTACGCGGGAATTGGTGCAACGCCGCCTGGGGCATTTGGCCGGATATATCGGTGCCGCCGACGGACTGTCGGAATGGTGCGCGAATCTGATCGACCAAGGATATCGCGGCGAAATGGAATGTATTATCGCCAAGATCTTCGGCAGCGAAGCCCAGAAGGATGCGGCGATTGAGTTGTTCATGAAGACGCACGGCGGACGTTCGTTCCTGGAAGGGCATATTCTGGGCGACAACATCCACGAGTTTTTGGCGCCGTGTATTTACGAAGGCGAAGGGGAAATGCTGGGCATGGCCTACTTCAAATCGTTGGTCAAGCAACACGGCAAGCAGTTCTTCGAGCCGATCGGTTTTGCTCTGCAAAAAGCGGGCATCAAACAGCCGAACATGATGAACCCGTCGCATCTGATGGCACTCTCGGGACCGATGATGCAGTACGGCAAATGGCTGACCGCTCGCAAATTGCAGCGGAGCCAAACGCCCGATTGGCCGCGGATGCCGAAGAATCTCAAGGTGCATGCGGAATTTGCTGCCGATTGGCTGCAACGTTCCAGCTTGGAAATTACCGGAACGATGCGGAAGTTCCAGTTGAAATTGGCGGACCGCCAATGCCGCATGTCCGAATTGTCGCAGCGGGTTCAAGATGCCACCACGATGTTGTGCACGGCCTTGTACGCCGCCCGGCAAACCGACACTTTGGTGCAGGATGCGGCCGATTGCTTCTGTCAGCATTTGACGGCCAAGCTTTTGGGGCGTCGTCCCAGCGATCGATATTTCCGCAGCGTGACTGCTGTGGGCGAGGCGATCGTCGAAGGCGGGTTCAAGTCGATCTCCGGCTTGGAGCCTGACGAAATCATGATGCCTTACAAATAAAACGAACCTGGCCGCGTGGTGGAAAACAAACCTCTGCCACGCGGCCTTTCTTATTCTTTGGCGGCCTCAGGCGACATAGGCCTGAGGAGTATGGGATTCGTCGGTTGCTCGTAGGTTTATCGGTGGACGCGCACGCCCGGCATCGGTCATTATAAACAACATCGTGAACGTACTGGATTGATCCGGGTGTGAGGTGTTGGGACAGGGAACATGGATTCGTGCAGCACAGCTTTGGCACTTGGCGGCGGTGGCGCCCGCGGTTTGGCGCATCTCGGCGTGATCGAGTCGTTGTTGGAGGCGGAGATCTCGCTGAATCGCATCGTGGGAGTGAGCATCGGCAGTTTGGCCGGCGCCATGTATGCGTTTAACCCGGACATTCACTATGCCCAAAAGTCGGGGCTGGAGTATTTGCTGTCCGAGGAATTTCAGCGGCATCAAAAAATCATGTTTGGCACGCAGGGTTCCGACGGTGCGGCCGAGTCGACCGGTGGTGTTTTTGCCTGGTACAGCCGGGCCAAGGATTACTTGCGCGCGAATCGCATTTTTCATCGTGTGATTAGCCACCCTTCCCTTCTGCCGGGACTGGTGTTGCGGGATGTGGTTGATAATCTACTCCCCGATGCCGACATCGCCGACGCGGTGATTCCCTTGAGTATTGTTGCTGTCGACTTGCGGAGCGGTCACAAGGTGATTCTGGAGCGGGGGTCGGTGCGCGAAGCGGTGCGTGCTTCGTCATCGTTGCCGGGAATTTTTCCACCGGTGGAATTCGAGGGAATGTTGCTCAGCGACGTGGGTGTGTTTTATTCCTTGCCCACAACGGTGGCCCGTTCCTATGGCATGCATCAGGTGATTGCGGTCGACGTTAGTTCCGATATGCAGCGGATTGAAGATTGCGGAACGGCGCTCGACGTGTTGATGCGGATGGACGAAATTGGCGAGAGTCTGTTTCGCAAACAGGTACGCGACGCGGCGGATCTGGTGATCCGTCCGGATGTCTCAGGAATTCAGTGGTTCGATTTTTCCACGCCGCAGGAATTGATCGACACGGGGCGCACGGCGGGGAAAAACGCGCTGCGCGGTTGGAGTCCCGCGCCGGTCGAGGCATGATGTGATACTCTTAAAAAAACGCTTTGCAGTTCGCTGGAAAATCAAAACATACGAGAGTCGGGTGCCACTGCTGGCTTGTCCAGCAGTGTCTTGATGGGCACACCGTTTACACTGGCGGACAAGCCGCCAGTGGCACCCTTTTTGTGAAACGGGCTCATAGGCATGGGTGCTTAAATCTGCTTCATAACTAACTGTGACGGTCTTTGAAAACGAGTGATCTCGACAAATAGGGGATGGGATAGATGATTCAAAATCGCATGTTGATATTGGCGTTGATGTTTGTGTTGGCTGTGGTCACGACTTCGGCAAGCGCAGCGGAAAAAGGGCCGTACGTCCAGCACGAAGATGTGGTGTATAGCCAAGAGTACGGTGTGGCGCTGGTGATGGATATTTTTGTGCCGACCGGTGAAAAGAACGGCGTGGGAATTGTCGACGTTGTGAGCGGCGCTTGGCATTCTGACCGCGGTAAGATCAGACAGCACAAAATGGCGCAGATGTACGACATCTTCACCAAGAAGGGATTCACGGTTTTTGCCGTGCGGCCTGGTTCGATTACGAAATTTTCCGCCGGGGAAATGCTCCAAAACATCAAGCAGGGCGTCCGCTGGGTGAAGGCGCACGCGGAAGAGTATGGCGTCGATCCGGACAATTTGGGAATGACCGGCGCCTCGGCGGGCGGGCACTTGGCTTGTTTGGCGTCGGTGACCGCGCACGACGGCGAGAAGTCTGACGGTACAGATGTTAAAGCCACAGCGATCTTCTTTCCGCCGACCGATTTTACGATGTATGGCACGACAGCCGTCGATCCCAAGGGGGACGACCGGTTCGCTCAAATTGTGCGAGCCTTGGCATTTCGCGATGGCATCGATGGCCTGAGCGACGAAGAAATCACCAAGAAAATCGAGGCGATATCACCGGCGAAGCTGGTCCACAAACAGGCGCCGGCGTTTTTGTTCATTCATGGCGACGCTGACCCAGCGGTCCCGTTGCAACAATCCGAGGTGATGGTCGAAGCCCTGAAAAACGCCGGGGTTGAAGTCAAATTGATCGTCAAACCGGGCGGCGGACATCCCTGGCCAACGATTCCCGTAGAGGTCGCCGTGCTGGCCGATTGGCTGGAAGCGCAGTTGGTCAAGAAGCAATGAGTTGGCGAGCGGTTGAGCTTCGTCCCGTCACGAGCCGGCGAGTTCCGGTTCGATGGCGGGGGACGACTCGTTCGCATTGGCAGTTTTGCTTTTGACGTTGGTATTCGTCACGGGGCGGCTGATGTCGTGGTTGGCGAGCAGGAACATCCGTTTTTTTGCCGTGGCTGCACGGCCGGCCAGGAGTTTGTGAAAGTCGAAGTAAACCGGTCCACGTTGTGCGAACGGCTTGAGTGCTTGCGCGACTTCAGCCGCCGTTTGAAAGCGCTCGTTACAGTCCTTGGCCATCATCAAGCTGACAATGTCGGAGACCTCCTGCGGAACGTCGGAGACTAACTCACTGACTGGCTGCGGAGCATGTTCTCTATGTGCCTTGAGCTTGTCGTTCACGGCGTTGTGTGGGAAGGGGACTTCGCCGGTGAGTGCGAAATACAGCGTGCAGCCGAGGCTGTAGATGTCGGCGGTGGCGTCGACAGAGAAGCTGTCGCGGGCTTGTTCGGGCGGAATGTAGTCGGGCGTGCCCATGCAGTCGTGGCCGTGATCGACTTTCAACGTTAGCTCATCAGCGTCGCCACGGATCAGCGCCAGCCCGAAATCGATGATCTTCAATTCGCCGTCGTGCAGCAGTAATAAATTGGCCGGCTTAATGTCGCGATGGATGATGCCTGCTTCGTGAATGTGCTGCAGCCCCCGCGCTGCTTGAGCGATGATGTCGCAAGCCTGTGCGCAGGGGACCGGTCCGTTGAGTTCGATCAGTTCCTGCAGCGTCGCTCCGTAGGCGACCTCCATCACTAGGTACTGGGCGTCGTCGGCGCTGCCCGACTCGATCGCGCGAATGATGTTGGGGTGATCGAACTCCAGTGCTGCACGGGATTCCAAATCAAACCGTGCCCGCATGCCGGCATTGGCGAGGTGCTGGGCGGAGAGCACTTTGAGGACGACCGTACTGCCGTCACGGGTATCCTCAGCTTCATACAGCCAACCGGTGCTGCCGGTGCCGAGCAGTTCGAGAATCCGGAAATGTCCGATGAAAAATCCGCGGTAGCGGCGACCGTCCAGCAACCAGTCGATATGCGTGCGGCCAATGCCGCCGCCCGCGAGTGAAGTGGTGGAGACAGCGACCACCGACGAAGCATCGCCCGATTCAGCAGGCCGTCGACTGTCGTGACTATTGCCGTTGGCGGGCGGGTTAGAAATCTCTAACTGAAATTCGTCCATCTCGGCCGAGACGTTACGAAACTCGTCGATCAAATTCGAGGCCGCTTCTAATTGCTGCTGGGCGAAATCTGCTTTTTGTGTCTCGAGTTCCGCGACGTCATTTTGGAACGCCGCCACGTCGGCTTCGAAAGCCGCGCGGGCTTCGGCCAATTCGCGTTCGTTATTTTCGAGAGTTGATTTCTGCAATTCGATTTCGCCGGCCATCACTTCCAATTGGTGTTGTTTGTCCGCCTGGCTGTCGCGTTGTTGTGCGAGTTGCGCCTCTTCCTCGCGTAGTTGCTGTTGAGCTTTTTGGACAGCCGCAGCTTCTTCAGTCAGTCTTGCGACCTGTTGGGCATATTCGGCCTGTTGCTGACTCAGTGCCTCTAACTCTACATCGAGCGCCGCACGGACTTGCTGCAGTGTTTCCCGTTCAAGCGTTATAACCTCTTCGGCCCGCACGGCCGCTTCGCGCTGCTGCTGGAGTTCATTCTGGTCCGATTTCAATACCGCCAGCGCCTGGAGGAATTCCATTTGGGCTGTTTCCAACTGCGACCGCTCTTCGAGGAGCGTTTGCTGCGCGGAATCGTGTTCGGCAGTTTGTGCAGCGAAGGTTTGCACGGTTGTTTCGTGGGCGGCGGCGGATTGTTCCAACAAGTCTGTCTTCTGCTTGAGCGTCGCTTGTTGTTCTTCCAATTCGATTTTGAGTTCGCTCAATTCCCGCCGCTCGGTTTCGAACTGACGGGTCTGTTGTTCCAACTCCGCCCGTTGCTCGGCGATCTCTTGTTGGTCCGCTGCCAACCGTTCCTGCTGTTCTCCAAGTCGCTGGGCTGTTTCGCGGTTCTGCTCCTCAATTTCGAGGGCAGAAGTTTTTGCTGTCGACTGAGCGGTCTCAAACGCCAAACGTGCGGCGCTGGTTTCGTCGGCTTCGCGAGCGTGGGCGTCCTGTTCTGCCCGCAGGCTTTGCTCGCTGGCGAGGAGTTGTTGCCGCTGGTTCTCTAGCTCTTCCCGTTGGCGGTCTTGATCAGTGGCCTGTCGCGCGAGGGAGGTTTGTTGTTCCTTGAGTGCTCGTTGCTGCTCACGCAAGGATTCCGCTTCTTGCTGTAGTTCGCCGTGACGCGCGTCGTGTGCTTGTTCTTGCTCGGCGAGTTTCCGGGTTTTATCATCAAGTTGGCTGCGAAGTTCGTCGAGCGTTTCTTGCTGCTGCGCCAACTCTTGTTTTGCCGTTTCCAGGTTTTCTTGATCCTGTTGCAGCGCGGCGACTGCTGATTCCTGCGAGGCTTGTGCTTCTTCGGCAGCTTGTTCGCGGCGAGCGATTTGGGCCTCGCGCGACTCAATGAGCGTTTGTTGTTCTTGCAGTTTGAGTTTTTCTTCATCCTGCGTTTTGCGAGCGGCAGCTTGTGCGGCTTCGAATGCGACACTGGCCGCGCTGAAAGTTTCTTGCTCGGTTAAGAATTTGGCGCGTTTCGCTTCGAGCTCATCAAAACGCATTCGTAGCATTTCGCCGTTGGCTTGGTCCCGGCCTTTTTGCTCTTCAACGCGCATCCATTCGGTCTCGAACTTTGCGACCTCCTCTTGATGCCGCTGTTTTTCCGCAGCCAAGTCCTGTTGTTTGGCGGTGAACTTAATGCGTTCCGCTTCCAGCGACTCTTGTTGCTGCGTCAAACGATCAAGTTGCGACTGTGACTTGCTATCGCGCTGATCTAGCTCTTCACGCACACGATCCAAGGCGTGACGCTGGTCCTCGGCCGCCTTCTGCTGCGCAGCCAATTGGTCACGTTCCGTCTCGAATGCCTCTTGCTGTTGGGCAAGTCGATCGAGCGTTGATTGCGACTCGACGTCGCGCTGTTCCAATTCTTGACGCAACTCATCCAACGCGCGCTGCTGGCTTTCCGCTGAT